>NZ_MJIB01000014.1:343343-449638 GCF_003697865.1 Rahnella sp. Larv3_ips
AACCCGCAAAAAGGCCGCCGTGAGCAATATGCCCGCGGCGGCCTTTGTGTTTTTACAGGGCTTATAAATCTTTAAATGATCCCAGCCGGAAACCGCGCTGAGTAATCGCGGATTTCAGCGACACAGACGTCAATACATCCAGCTCTGCCAGCCTCGGGTAACAATATTTACTCGCCAGAAGCGTGTTATCGATAAACGAAGGGTGCGTCATGATCTCAACGGAACGGTCGCCGCGCTGTGTGGCGTTGTCCAGCGTTTGCAGAAACAGCGCTTCTGAAATCGCCTCTCCGTAAAACGTGCTGTCGAAACCGTCTGTGCTCTTCGCGCCGCTCAGAGGAATGTCCGCTTTGCGGATTTCGTCGCGGTCAATGCGCAACGGCACGCCCTTCTGTTTCGCAAACGCCTCCACTATCGGGAAAATCTGCGGGAACATGTGCACGTGATGATGGCTGTCGATATGCACCGGCGCTTTGCCAAACACGTCGATAAAGCGCGCGAACTGACATTCCAGTTCATGCGCGATTTCATCCAGCGGCAGCGTTCCGGCCTCCGCCATTTCCCAAATCCATTTGCCCAGTTCACCGTTTCGGACCAGACCTGGCATCGGTGAAAGCGGTTTTCCAAGCGTCAGGACAAAATGCATCCCGACGGCAAGCTGCGGGTGGGATGCGCTTAATACGGCGGCATGTTCCGCCGCCGCCATGGTGACCATCGCCGTGGTCGATCGCACAACGCCGTTGTTGCATGCCTCGATAATGCCGTAGTTTTGCGCTTTGCAAAGTCCGAAATCATCGGCATTCACAATCAGTAACTTATCCATGATTTTCCCTTTTGCATCGCCTTCCCGCACCGGGAAGGCGGCGGGTTATTTCAGTGCGGCAATCGTTTCTGCAAAGTTTGGCAGCAGCGCCTCATGCGCCAGCAACATTTCCCGCGCCAGCACTTCGGCATCTTTATCTGAATGGATCAGCGGGCTGAGGTTCAGCGCCAGCAGCACATCATTAAATTTGCCGCTCAGTGCCGCTTCGCTGGCCGCGATTTCAAAGCCTTTGATGGTGTGGATCAGCCCGAGGACTTTATCGTCGAAATGCGTCAGGCGCGGATGCGGTGTCGCGCCGTCGCGCCCGATGGTGCAGGTCATTTCGATTGCCCACTCCGCCGGAATATTATCAATGTGCCCGTTGTGCGGGAAATTGACGTACTGCTCGGTTTGCTTATCGTTATAAATCGCGCTGATCACTTCGCAGGCCGCATCGGAATAGTACGCCCCGCCCCGCAACTCCAGTTCTTTAGGTTTGACGCTCAGCTCAGGATCTTTGTAGAGATCGAACAGCTGCTTCTCAACTTTTTGCACCACGGATGCGCGCGCCCCGCCTTTGTAGAATTCACCCATTTCAATCGCCAGCATCTCTTTCTGCTTGAAGTAATACAGCAGGTAAGAGCACGGCAGCAGGTTGAGCGAGCGGATCAGGCCTTCACTGAAAGGTAGATCAAAGATGTTTTTCACCGAGCCGGCGGTAAGCGTGCCGGAGGCTACGCCGTCGAGCAGTTCGGCAAAGCGTGATTCACCGTTAACAATCACATCTTTGATAAACACCATATGGTTCAGGCCGAAAAGATCGATGGACAGAACGTCCTGCGGAGTCAGTTTCAGCACATCCTGAATGAACATTTTCATGCCGACAGGAATATTGCACACGCCAATGAATTTCTTGAACTGAGTGTGACGGAAGACGGCTTCCGTGACCATTCCCGCCGGGTTGGTGAAGTTAATGACCCAGGCGTTCGGGCAAATCTCTTCAACGTCTTTGATGATGTCGAAAATGACCGGGATGGTGCGCAGACCTTTGAATAACCCGCCTGCGCCGTTAGTTTCCTGCCCCAGATACCCATGGCTCAGCGGGATCCGCTCATCAAGCTCGCGCGCCTTTAACTGACCGACACGCAATTGCGTGGTAACGAAATCCGCATTTTCCAGCGCTTCACGGCGGTTGAGGGTTTTGTGGATCGCAATCGGCACACCGGCGCGTTTCACCATGCGCACACAGAGATCAAAAATAATATCCTGCTTCTCTTTTCCGGCCTCGACATCCACCAGCCATAATTCAGAAACCGGTAATTCCTCGTAACGTTTAATAAAGCCTTCAAGTAATTCCGGGGTATAGCTGCTCCCGCCACCAATGGTGACGACTTTCAGTTTTTTGCTCATAGGGACTCCCGTGCAAGTGATTGCACTGCAAATTTAAACAGAAATATAAAATAAACCTGAGCGTTAATTAATACTGCACAATTTCTTTCGGTAATGGTTCGGTGTAAATGAAGTCAGCTTTTTAAAGTTCTTGATAAACATACTCGGGCTGCTATATCCGGATTCAAAGGCAATATCCGTGATCGAGTAATTGGTAATTTCAAGTTGCTTTTTCGCGAAATCAATTCGGATTTCATTGATAATCTGCATCGGCGTCATTCCATAATGACGCTGCGTGGCGCGGGTCAGATATTCCTGCGACTTACCGGATAATGCCACCATGTTCGATAAGGCTTTATCACCGAACTGCGTTTTATCATGCATTCTCTCAACCGCCACCTTTAACCAGGCTGGCGCATCCGTTGTGGCTTCTGATTCTCTGTGGTGACGTAACCGGTTCACGATATAAAACGTCACCATCTCCAGAAATTCATTAAATTCCCCGTTGCGGAAATTCAGCGAAGCCACCACCGATTCAATATAAGTCAGAAATTCAGTTTTAATTTTGTACACTTGTGAGGCAATAAAATGTGCCGGTAATAATGAGGCGTAGTGTTGTTCGAAAAAAGCTTTGCTGATCCCGACATTCAATATTCGGGTCGCGCCAAATTCATAAAAGCTCTGATGATTCGAACCCAGCGGAATGAAGACAAAATCGCCGCGCTCTAACAGCACCCGTTTGCCATTCACACTCTGATAATACCGGCCCGTCAATACCACCGTAAATTCGTAGTAATCATGTTCATGCAACCCGGAAATGCTTTCTACTTTGTTGTAGATGAACATATGGAAATTCTGACCGTCGAAGAGTTGATTTTCGCGTGCTGTCTTGATTTCCATGCTCAATACCGGTGGCTGCATTATCACTCCCTACGTTATTTTATTTTCTCGTGAAGCTCAATGAGTTCCGTGATTAACTCGCGTGCCAGCATCGAGGTCATCAGGTGATCCTGCGCGTGAACCAGGATCAGGCTGACTTTCATTTTGCCTTCGCCCATATCGTCTTCAATCAGCTTCGTCTGCACCAGATGCGCTTCATTGAGCGATAAACGTGACTGATCCATTAACGCTTTGGCTTGCTCAAAATCGCCTTCTTTGGCTTTTTTCAGCGCACCGTAAGCCAGGCTGCGCGCTTGTCCGGAGTTAATAATTAACCCCATGACTACTTCTTCGAGTTCCTGCATCTCGTCTTGCGTATCCGCGATGCTGTCTAAATCAATCATCTTAATCTCTCCTTGATAGCCAGTGGGCAGAGGGAAGGACGCGCCCGCCCTCTGCGGGTCAGATTAGAATTTCAGTGCGGCAGCGATATCTTCTTCGCTTTCTTCTTCTTCAATAATCTCCTGCGCTTTGTTCGACAGGATAACGAAAGGCATGTAAACCAGCGTGGCGACAGCCAGGTTAAACAAGGCCACTAACAATGCCGCGATGCTGCCATTACTGTTAAAGAAAGCGCCAAGGCCGGTCGGCATGGTCCAGGGCGCCAGGTTGGTCACCGGCGGAATAATGCCCATGGAGTAAGCCGCGAGCGTGATGGCCGCCAGAATGGGTTGCACCAGCACGAACGGAATAAACATGACCGGGTTCATGATGATCGGTAAACCAAACAGGATAGGCTCGTTAATCTGGAAGATGCCTGACGGCAGCGCCAGTTTTGCCACCTGGCGGTGATCCGCACGGCGTGAGGCAATGAAAATGGCGATAATCAAACCTAACGTCGCACCGGAACCGCCCAGCAGGATGTAGGAATCGAGCATCGGTTTCGCCCAGAAGTGGAACGTTTTACCCGCGTCAATGGCAGCACTCACTGAGCCGTATTCGGTGTACAGCGCGATATTTTCCAGCGCCCACGGGGTCATGATGCCGTTGTCCAGCGCGGTCAGCGCAAGAGAACCGTGGACACCAAAGAACCACAGCAGGGAGTTGAAGATCACGTATGCCCAGCCCACCACGCTGCCCATAGAGGCCAGCGGTTTGGAGATGGAATCCATAATAATCTGGTGGAAGTTGTGGCCGTATAATCCCAGCAGCCAGGAAATCACACCGAAAATAAACAGAATGATAAAGCCGGGAATTAACGCAGAGAATGAGCGGGCGACAGAGGTCGGCACGCTTTCGGGTAAAGTAATCACCCAATTTCTGCGGATAATAAACGTAAACATTTCGGCGACCACTAATCCGATCACCATACCGGAAATAATGTTCGCACCGCCTAACCAGTTCGCGCCTACCGCATAGGCTTCACCTACGCTGTAAGGTGTGACGGTCATAAAGGCGGCAACGGCTAATAACCCCGCCGACAGGGAATCCACTTTACGTTCTTCGGCTAAAGCCATGCCGATAAAGAACGGCGCCATCAGCGACATAATACCCAGCGTACCGTTGTAGACATTAATACCGATGGTTTTTAAACCACTCAGGGTTTCAATCGTGGAAGGATCTAAACGCACGCCTAAGGAATAGAAGAAAGAACCGGCACCAAAATTCAGAAAAACGTTATTAATTAAAACGAACATGGCACCGGCAAGGGTCAGCGGCATTAATTTAATAAAACCATTTTTGATGGCATTAATATGCGGCTGCTTACCAATTTTAACGGCAAAAGGAAGAAGTATCTTCTCCAGGGAATCAATAACTTTACTCATTCGCGTGTTCCTTTAATGCCGCCCTTCGGCGGCCAGGGTATGAAATTCGCTCTTTGACTGGATTTCTCTTTGACTAAAGTAATTCAATGTAAAAAAGGACAAGGTATCGCTAAAAATTTACGCTTACTGAGTGGCGGCGGCTTTTTTGATGGCAGCAACGGCGGCTTTCAAAACACCTAAACCATCGATTTTGCCGTAAAGCACAGAATCGATCACTTCAACCGGTTTACCCGGTAATACTTTTTGAATCTCCGGCAACATATAAGCAATCTGTGGCCCCAGAAGTACCACATCCGCCGCATGCCCTTTTTCAGCGGCCAGTGTTTCCGGGAATGCTTCAATAATGACCGGCACTTCGTATTTTTCGGCCTGCACTTTCATTTTAGTCACCAGCAATGAAGTGGACATGCCTGCCGAGCAAAACAAATAGATGACTTTCTTTTCCATAATGAAACCCTCATATCCAGTTATGATTGCAGGCCAGACAAGCGTTCCTGCATTGCTGCCAAATGGGCATTTAAACGAAAAAAGATGTAATACGAATTGTCTCTGCTTGAGTCGAGTATACGGCATCACTTTAGCAGGTGATAATTCTGAGAAGTTAAAAATTGTCTCTCCTTGACCATTGCTTATGACTCCCTTCACATTTTGGGCAAATAACTGACGATGGAAAATAACACCGCAGCCCTGAACGCTGCTCACGCGCCAAAGTGTGCGGCAGATCCCTTTGCAGACCGGCGGGGTGATTTTTTCCGCGCCGGATGACGACGCGCCCCGGTGCGGCTAAGCTTGAAGTCATCTCACAGGAGGAAAAACGTCACTATGATCATTGAGACATCGCGGTTATTGCTGCGTCCGGTTGCAGACGCTGACCTGTATTCCCTCTTTGCCATTTACGGCGATCCGCAGACCAATCTGTTCAACCCGCGCGGCCCGTTGCCGGACAGGGCGGCGGCACAGGAAAAACTGAGCGGCTGGTTACGCGAATGGCCGGAGCACGGCTTCGGCCACTGGGCGATTACGCTGAACCATAAACCCGATGACGTCATCGGGTTTGGCGGGCTGGGAGTCCGTGAAGGCTACGAGAATCACCGGGTGTTTCTTGGCTACCGCTTCGCCACCACGGCGTGGGGAAAAGGGCTGGCGACGGAGTTTGCCAGCGTGGCGCTCAATACGGGTTTTGAGAAACTGGGAATACCGCGGATCTCCGCCACCGTGCGCGAAAACCATCTGGCTTCCCAGCGCGTTCTGGAAAAAATCGGGATGCAAAAAGTCGGTTTTGAGGGCGACCCTGTGCACGGCACGGGCAGTTATATTTACCGGCAAACCGACCGGCGCACGTTGCGCTGACCATTAAGAGTCATGGCGCGGGGGAGATTTTGGAGGATAATCGCTGGCAATCGATCTCACTTTAAGGAATACAGGGCATGACCCAGCAACCTGCGCCAGAAGATTACTACACCGAAAAATACGGCCTAACCCGCACCCATTCAGAAATCATCCATGCAGCCGGTTATGTTCAGCCGGGCAAAGCGTTGGATCTGGGCTGTGGCAGCGGGCGTAACTCGTTATATCTCAACCTGAAAGGCTTTGATGTGACGGGCTGGGACAACAACGCCATGAGCGTGGCGAAAGTGAATGACATTATTGCGGCGGAATCTCTGCACAATATCGCCATCAGCGAACAGGATCTGAACACGCACCGTTTCAGCGGCGAATACGATTTCATCTTTTCCACCGTGGTCATGATGTTTCTGCAACGCGACAGCATCCCGCACATTCTCCAGGACATGCACGCGGCCACCAAAACCGGCGGGTACAACCTGATTGTCGCCGCGATGGACAGCCCGGATTATCCTTGCCCGCTGCCCTTCCCGTTTACCTTTAAGCCCGATGAATTGCGCCACGCTTATCGAGGCTGGGAAATCGTGAAATACAACGAGGATATTGGCGAATTGCATAAACGTGACGAAAACGGCAACCGCTACAAGCTTCGCTTTGCCACCTTGCTGGCGAAGAAAATGTAAGACGGATAGCGCTGGCGCACGCGTCGCCAGCCCTTATTTTCCCGGTGATCCCCCGCCAGAATTCTCGCCTGAACATTCTTGCCAGAGTGTTGACGTCCGTGTGATAATACCGCGCGTCAATTCTTTAAATACTCTGTAAAATCATACCATTAACGTTTAATGACTCTGTTTTTCTCGCGGCCAAAGCGGTTCAGAACAGGGTTTCTTTTTATTATTCGTCGCCTAGCGCGGCAACATTCAGAGATACGTATGAACTGGGACGTCATGAAGTGGTTGATCGGTATTTATCTGGGCTGTTTTTTAGGTCTTCTTAAGATGGCTTACTCCGACCCTAAGTTTTACCTTGAATATATCGACAAGAAATTCACTTATGTCTGTTACACCTGCTTTATTGTCTGCGGCGCATTATGGTTTGGCCTCTATTCAGCCAGGGGATATGCCATTGACAATATTGATTTAATTTCAGAGCAACTTACATTGATAGACAAAGAATATAATTACGTCACCTCATATCTTCTTTCAATGATAATTGGTTCGGGGATCTCTTTTGCTTCCAGTATTTTGTTTATCGATATTGCCCGCAAAAAGATCGCCTCTGTCACGGCAGAATAACTCTCTCTGATGATGCTTCAGCAGGGAGCGGCCCACTCCCTGCTTCATCAACACCTTGTTTTCCTACCTTCCGTTATCCCCTTCCACCACACCACGGGCGCGTTGGATCGCAACGACTTCCCGTTTACCGAAAACTGAAATATCCCCTTTCAACTCCCCATCCTGCTGCGGCGAATACACATAAAGCATGATGTCTACGCCCTCTTTCGGTGAGTAGTCGCCAAAATGGCTGTACACGCCGCCGACATAACACTGGTCATCGATCCACACCGGAATATCGCCGATAGCCTGTACTTCATAGCCCGGCACAGGCGAACGGCCATAAAACCCGGCTTCATTTTTACTCAGAGACGGCGGCACCGGACAGACCGAAACGGCTGGCGAAGCAGAACTGCCTGCATTGGGCTGATGCGCCTGCAAAGCGGCTAAACTTTTCCCGACGCTGACTTTTTGTTTATCCGATAACGTCAGCCAGGGCGTTTCTTTATCCCGCGGATCCGGGGAGGTGACCGAAAGCGCATAGCGGTACGTGACCGTTATTTTTGCCACGCTGGCGTTGGGGCTGAAGGGGCGAAGCAGATAAATATTGTCCACGCCGAAATAGCTGACCCGGTAGGCGAGATAAATCTGCTTATTGAGTCTGATCCAGTAGCCCGCCTGATTTGCGCCGCGTGCGTTGGTTGAATACAAATAACCGGGCACCGAAGCATCCGGATCGGCCTTCACGGTGGAATAAAAGGTGCCCTTTCCTCTTTTCAATATCCCGGTATAGGTGAATATGCCGGTGCCCCCGATATAGGCATCAATAATGAGATCCCGTTTGCCATCCCCGTCGAGATCCGCCAGCGTATAACTGGCCGTTTGGTTTTCTGTAAAGACGACCACGTTAGATTTCTGAAATGCCTGCCATTCGTCATCTGTGATATCCGCTGAGGGCTTTTTCTTTGGCAGTGTGTTTTTTCCCTCCCCCTCGTAGGTGATATCAAACCGGGTCACCTGCGTTTCCGGGCTGGCGTAACGACTCATCAGCGTTTCGACAGGCATCTGATTGTTCTGGTTTTTTTCCTTTTGCAGCGCGGCGAATAATTCATCCTGCGCGGCACTGTCGTCATCCGGTTTTGATGTGGCGTCGGCTCTTGGCACGAAGGCGGCTGGCGTATCCAGCAGCCCCTGGAAGTCATCCATTTTAAGCAAGACGGCATTAATCCCTTCACCTGAGAGGTCAGCAGCCTGATCCGGCTGCGCGATCTGAATCTGCTTATCATGAAGAAGTGCCTGTAACGCACCACTGACCTGTGACGCCGTGAAGGCAAACTGCCCGTTCTCTTCGCGGGTTAATATGCCGGCAGCCTGACCGCCGAGAATCAGCTGCGGGGAATTGTCTGAGGGGTGAGTATCGGAAAAAATCAGGCTGACGCTCGCCTGCCCGGCAGCGTCTGTTTTTCGCGTGAGCAAAACGGACGCCGTGTTGCCCCCTTTCATCCTTCCCGTGGCATGACAGAGATGTACATCCTTACACACCAGCAACCAGTCTTTATGGGTAAAACGCAGACCCTCATTATCCTGGGCAAAAAGAGAAACTGAAAAGGCGCTTAAAAATACGATGAGTGCCGTGCGTAACATGGTCGTCCCTGAGGAAAGTTTTTTGTGCGAGCCATACTAGTTGAAACGTAACGACTTTAAAATCAGCGCCTCCGGCGGGTGATACATTCCCTGTCCGGGTGGCGGCATCACAACCCCAAACCAGTCATCGTATGCCTGACCCAGCCAGAATCACCCGCCGTGCACCTTTAGCCGTTGGAAGAACATGTATGTACCCGGCATGATGTGATTGCGAGTCTGTCCGCGCAACACAACATCAAATCCCAAATCTTCGCCACCCATAAGCTACCCCACAAAATACTGCTTATGCATACAGCATAAGCATGAGTAACATGCTGAGGAAAGTCCGGTCGGAGACACTTCTGTTATACCGCTGATCGGCAAGGGGTTTGTATATGAAGCACGGCATAAGGACCGGATCAGCAACCCCATAGCCATTTATTGTCGCAAAGAATCTTAGCCCTTATGGCACGGAAGCCTGATGCTATAATCGATGCATATAAATTTGAAAGGAATCTCAATGCGTATTTCACCATTAGCTTTAATGCTTATACCTGCCCTGTCTTCCGCCTCTCTTAAAGATTTTGATTTGGAGGTAATGGGTCAACACCTCACCATTCCAGCCTCTTGCATCAAGCAAGTTCAAAATAATGAAAATGAAGAAACGGTCAATAGTGGTGTTTATTTAGAGATTATGTCGCCGTGCTCTCAACCCTTGTCTGAAATCACCACAATGAACATTGGCAAAACAATGACCATTTCTTATGGTGGTCAGATTGTACAGAAAGCAACCATAGCCTCTCGATTGTCAAATGGATTTATGTTCAACACGAACGGCGGCAACATGATGGTAATTCGTCAAATCATCGCTGATTCTGAGGCAAAGTAATGTCATACAATCTTGCTGACCTGCCCAAAGACTAAATGGACAAAATCAACGTGGATTTAGCTGCGGGCGGCGTTGCTTTCAAAGAGCGATACAACCAGCCGGTCATCGCTGATGATCATCGAGCGTGAACAGCCTGAGCATCTGCGTGAATACCTCAGGGAACGTTTTGGCTGACATAAACACTCCTTCATTAAGCCTCCGTTATGAGGCAAAAAAGTGTCTACGAAACCTGGGTCTATTCACACCCGGCAATAAATGCGCTGAAAAGCCAGATGCAATTCACACGCATGCGGGAGCAAAAGGAGGGGGTTGTGAACCTAAGGGAGTATGGAAAGCATCGAACTGATATTTGCACGTTTTTCTTCAATCCATCCGTGACCGGGGTTCATCCGACAAAGAGCATTTGCTATGTGCCGGAGCCAACCCAAGTTTTATTGCCAGTCAGATGGGGCACACAAATGCGCAGATGGTATTCAGCGTTTATGGAAAATGGATGGCTGAACAAAATGGCGACCAAATCGCCCTCCTCAATCAGAATCTCGATTTCAATGCCCCACAGATGCCCCATAAGAAACTGGCCGGAATAGAATAGTTAACTATTACAGCCAGTTACCCTCTTCTCAGTGTTTTATCATCACATGCCGAATCGCCGTGTAATCTTCCAGCCCGTACATCGACATATCCTTTCCGTAGCCGGATTGTTTTTGTCCCCCGTGCGGCATCTCGCTGACCAGCATGAAGTGGGTATTCACCCAGGTGCAACCGTATTGCAGACGCGCGCTCAGGCGGTGGGCGCGACCAATGTTTTGCGTCCAGACGGAAGATGCCAGCCCGTAGTTGGATTCATTTGCCCAGGCCAGAACCTGCTCTTCCGTATCAAACTCGGTCACGCTGACCACCGGGCCGAACACTTCGCGTTGCACAATTTCATCTTCCTGACGCGCACCGGCAAGCACCGTAGGCTGGAAATAATACCCCTCGCCGCGCACCCGTTCGCCACCGGTGATGACCTGAATATGTGCGACGTCTTTCGCCCGCTGCACAAAGCCTTCCACCCGCTCTAAATGCGCTGCCGACACCAGCGGGCCCATTTCGCTGCTTTCATCGGTGCCCAGTTTGAGGGTGGAAACGGCCTCGCCCAGCGCTTTCACCAGCTGCGCATACACCCCTTTTTGCGCGTAGATGCGGCAGGCGGCAGTGCAATCCTGTCCGGCGTTGTAGAACCCGAACGTGCGCACGCCTTCCACCACCTGGTCGATATCGGCGTCATCGAAAACGATCACCGGCGCTTTGCCGCCGAGTTCCATATGCGTGCGTTTGATGCCGGTGGTCGCCTGAGCGACAATTTTCTCGCCGGTAGAGACGGAACCGGTCAGCGAAATCATCCGCACTTTATCGTGATGAGTCAGCGTGCTGCCGACCGATTTACCGTCGCCAAACAGCACGTTCAGCACGCCAGCCGGAAAGATATCCCGCGCCAGTTCGCCGAGTTTCAGCGCGGTCAGCGGGGTGATTTCGGAAGGTTTGATCACCACGCAGTTGCCTGCCGCCAGCGCCGGAGCGATTTTCCACGCGGCCATCATCAGCGGGTAATTCCAGGGGGCGATGGAGGCCACCACGCCCAGCGGATCGCGGCGGATCATTGACGTATGCCCGGCAAGATATTCGCCGCCGGCTAATCCGCTCAGGCAACGGCTGGCACCGGCAAAGAAGCGGAATACGTCAACCACCGCCGGAATTTCATCATTCAGCGCCAGATGAAAAGGCTTACCGCAGTTCAGCGACTCCAGCTTTGCCAGCGCTTCGGCGTTTTCTTCGATGCGGTCTGCCAGCGCCAGCAGCAGTTCCGCACGGGTTTTCGGCGTGGTCTGGCCCCAGTCGGTAAATGCGCTGTGCGCCAGATCGACCGTCTGACGGGTTTGTTGTTCACTGGCCTGCGCCAGACGGACGATCTCCTGCCCGGTATGCGGGTTAAAAACCGGCAGTGACGTTCCTTCTCCGGCCACCAGCTCACCGTTAATCAGCATGTTCGTTTGCATCAGTTATTCCTTATTATTTGCCGTCACCGGCCACATCTGACCCGTTTCTTGTGAGATACCACGCGCCCAGAATCGGGATCATGGTGAGCACCATCAGGCACAGCGCCACCACGTTGGTCACCGGCACTTCGCGCGGCCTGCCCAGCTGGTTAAGCAGCCAGATGGGCAACGTACGTTCATGACCGGCGGTAAACGTGGTGACAATGATTTCGTCGAAAGAGAGCGCGAACGCCAGCATGCCGCCCGCCAGCAGCGCGGTGCTGAGGTTTGGCAAAATGATGTAACGGAAGGTTTGCCAGCCGTCTGCGCCTAAGTCCATCGAGGCTTCGATCAGGCTGTGCGTGATACGGCGAAAACGGGCGATCACGTTGTTATAAACAATCACCATGCAAAACGTCGCATGGCCGATGACAATCGTCAGCATGCCCGGCTCGATGTGTGCCGCGTGAAAAGCGTTGAGCAGCGCCAGACCGGTGATGATCCCCGGCAGGGCAATCGGCAACATAAACAACAGGGTTATGCTGTTTTTGCCATAAAATTCACGCCGGTACAGCGCCGCGGCGGCCAGCGTGCCGAGTACCATGGCAATCAGCGTGGCGCAACAGGCGATTTGCACCGAAAGCCAGATGGCGTCGAGAATGTCGTGACGCCCTGCCGCGACGGCAAACCAGTGCAGCGTGAAGCCTTTCGGCGGAAAGCTGAACGCCGCATCTTCAGTGTTGAAGGCATACACCGCGATGATCAGCAGCGGGAAGTGCAGGAACACCAGTCCGCCCCACGCGGAGAGTTTGAGTAACCAGGGTGCGCGTTTAGAGTGCATCGAAAGCTCCCAGTCGTTTGACCATCGATAAATACAACGCAATCAGCACGATAGGCACCAGCGTGAACGCGGCGGCCATGGGCATATTGCCGATCGAGCCCTGCTGCGAGTAGACCATATTGCCGATGTAATACCCCGGCGGGCCCACCAGTTGCGGGATGATGTAATCGCCCAGCGTCAGCGAGAACGTGAAGATCGAACCGGCGGCGATACCCGGTACGGCCAGCGGGAAGATCACGTAACGCAGCGTCTGCCAGGGTTTTGCACCTAAATCTTCTGAAGCATGAATCAGCGACGGCGGCAGACGTTCGAGCGCAGCCTGAATCGGCAGGATCATAAACGGCAGCCAGATATAGACGAACACCCAGAAGCGCCCGATGCCTGAGGTTGACAGCGTATTGCCGCCAATGCCCGGCAGGCTCAGCATGGCCGTCAGCAGCGGTTGCAGCCCGAGGCGTTCGAGGAACCATTGCAGCACGCCGCCTTTGGAGAGCAGCAGGGTCCACGCATAGGCTTTGACGATGTAACTGGCCCACATCGGCATCATGATGGCGATGTAAAAGAAGGCTTTCTTTTTGCCGGTGATATAACGCGCCATGTAATAGGCAATCGGAAACGCCAGCACCGCGCTGAAGAAAGACACCAGCAACGCCATTGTCACCGTGCGGACAATAATGTCGGCATTCACCGGATCAAACAGGGCGCGGATATTGGCCGTCGTCAGCGTCGAGGAGACGGTCATGGTGAAATCGTCAAAGGTATAGAAACCCTGCCACAACAGCGCGAACAGCGAACCTAGATAGATCGCGCCAAACCACAGCAGCGGCGGCACCAGCAGCAGCGCCAGATAAAATCCCGGCCTGTGATGCAGGTAAGTCACCAGTGCGCGGCCACGCCCCACACGCTTTTCATAAGGAGTCATACTGATATCCATCTTTTAGCCCTCAAGCAGCGTGACCATGGCATCTCTGTCCCAACACGCCACCACCGGCTGACCTTGCCGGAAGTTGTGTTGCGCACTGGCCGCCAGGTTGTTGGGCTCACTGACAAACAGACGCTCGCCGCCTTCCAGTGCCAGTTCGTAGCGTGTCGCCGCGCCCTGAAAATGGATGTCTTTGAGGATGGCGTTAACCTGCACCGCCTGGCTGTCTGCCAGCGGCTGCGGCGCAAGGCGGATGTGTTCCGGACGAATAGAACGGCTGCCGGAGACACCGGTGATTTTGAAGGAGAGATCGGCGGTCAGGACGTTCGCCGTACCGACAAACTGCGCAACGAATGCGGTACGCGGATTAAGGTACAGCTCACGCGGCGTATCAACCTGTTCGATACGGCCATTGTTGAACACTGCCACGCGGTCAGACATCGACAACGCTTCGCTCTGGTCGTGGGTGACAAAAATAAAGGTGATGCCCAGTTCGCGTTGCAGCTTTTTCAGCTCACCCTGCATCTGCTCTCGTAATTTTAAATCCAGCGCGCCGAGGGGTTCATCCAGCAGCAGGACACTGGGCTGATTCACCAGCGCCCTGGCCAGCGCCACGCGCTGACGCTGTCCGCCGGACAAAAACGCCGGTTTGCGCGCCGCGGTAAAGCCAAGCGCCACCCGCTCCAGCGATTCCATCGCGCGGATTTGACGTTCCTTTTTCCCCACGCCTTTCACCATCAGGCCATACGCGACATTTTCCAGCACGGTCATGTGCGGGAACAGCGCGTAATCCTGAAACACGGTGTTGACGTCCCGCTCATAGGGGGCGAGCTGCGAGGCTTCTTTGCCGTGAATGCGCACCGAGCCGGAGGTCAGGGTTTCAAAGCCGGCAATCAGACGCAGGCAGGTGGTTTTGCCCGAGCCGGAAGGCCCGAGCATGGAAAAGAATTCACCGTCCTGAATGTCAATCGAGACATTATCGACGGCTTTGGTTTCCCCATATAATCGGGAAGCATTAATAAATTGTACGGCGGCCATAACGGACTCCCGGATTCGGTTTTTAATAAAGGGCTAAACGCAACCTCTGACAGCGGATTACCGGCCGCCCATGATGGCGATATAGTCCTGAGTCCACTTGCTGTACGGCACGTATTTACCGCCTTCGGACTGAGGTGTTTTCCAGAATGAAATCGCGGTGAATTTATTAAAGCCGTTTGTTTCGCAACCTTCCGCCCCTAATAACGGGCTGGCTTTACACCCGGCCGGTACGCTTGGCACGGAACCAAACCATGCCGCAACGTCGCCCTGCACTTTCGGCTCCAGCGACCAGTTCATCCACTGATAGGCACAGTTCGGGTGTTCGGCGTCGGCAGCCAGCATGGTGGTATCCGCCCAGCCGGTGACGCCCTCTTTCGGGAAGACGGTGGCGATCGGTTGTTTTTCGCCTTTCAGCGCATTGGCCTGATACGGCCACGAGCTGCTGGCGACCACACCTTCGTTTTTGAAATCACTCATCTGTACCGATGCATCGTGCCAGTAGCGGTGGATCAGCGGATGCTGACCGCGCAGCAATTTCAGCACGGCCTGGTACTGGGTTTCGTTAAGCTGATACGGATCGTCGATTTTCAGATCAGGCTGGGCGCTTTTCAGGTAAAGCGCGGCATCCGCAATGGCGATCGGGCCGTCGTACGCCTGCACGCGTCCCTGATTGGGTTTGCCGTCAGGCAAATTTTGCGGCACGAAAATCACTGACCAGCTGTCAGGCGCAGTAGGGAAGGTTTTGGTGTTGTACATCAGCAGGTTCGGCCCCCACTGGTAAGGCGTGCCATAGACTTTTCCGGCAACGTTAAACCATTCGCCTTTCAGCAGGCGCGGGTCGAGATTCTTCCAGTTGGCAATCAGCGCCGGGTTGATCGGCTGAACGCGTTTACCGTAAATCAGCCGCAGTGAAGCATCTCCCGAGGCGGTGACCAGATCATAGCCCCCCTTCGCCATCAGGCTGACCATTTCATCTGACGTCGCCGCGGTTTTGACATTGACCTTACAGCTGGTTTGTTTTTCAAACTGCGTAACCCAGTCGTAATTCTTGTCACTTTCGCCGCGTTCAATATATCCCGGCCAGGCGACGATATTTAATTGTCCTTCGCCTTTTCCTACCGCTGTCGGTAAGTCTGCGGCCACCGCCGTATTAAGAAAACTCAGCAGACCTAAACAAACCGCAGATAACTTTTTATTGCCAGATGGTTCTTTATTGAAAATAAGTGTTTTCATTGGATACCCCTGTCCTGTCGTCGTATTTGTCTGTTATTAGAATTGTGGTTTGAACTTCGCCATGATGTGCCTGACTACGCTGTAATCCTGTAACGAATAACTCGAGAGATCGTTGCCATACCCGGAGCGTTTTAAACCGCCGTGGGGCATTTCGCTGACTAAAGAAAAGTGCGTGTTAATCCAGGTGGTGCCATATTGCAGATGGGAGGAAATTTGCATCGCCAGATCGATATTTTGCGTCCAGACCGAGGACGCCAGCCCGTATTCTGATTCATTCGCCCAGTCCACAACCTGCTGAACGGTGTCGAAGCGGGTGACGCTGACCACCGGGCCGAACACTTCGCGCTGGACGATTTCATCACTTTGCAGACATCCCGCCAGCAGCGTGGGCTGGTAATAGAAGCCGGGGCCGGAATGGGACGCCGCGCCAGTGATACGCTCGATATGCGGCTGACTCAGCGCCCGTTCGACAAAGCTCGACACGCGATCCCGCTGGCGTGCGCTGATAAGCGGCCCCATAAAGTTTTCGCTGTCATTCTTTCTGGCGAAAGAGAGTTGCGATACCGCCTCGCCCAGCTTTTCCACCAGCCGTTCGTAGATCCCGGCCTGTGCATACACGCGGCAGGCGGAAGTACAATCCTGCCCCGCGTTGTAATATCCCCAGCAGCTGACCGCCTGCACCACGTCATCAATGTCGGCATCGTTGCAAACGATCACCGGCGCTTTGCCGCCCAGCTCAAGATGGGTGCGTTTCACCGTTTTCACCGCCGCCTGCAAAATGCGCTGCCCGGTGACGATGTCGCCGGTCAGGGAAATCAGACGGACATGCGGATGACTGACCAGCGCATTACCGACCCCTTCACCGCTGCCGGTAATGACGTTCAGCACACCCGGCGGCAGGATCTCCTGCAACGCGGGCAGCAAGGCCAAAATGGTCAGCGGAGTATGTTCAGAGGGTTTAAACACCACGGTGTTGCCCGCCGCCAGCGCGGGAGCAATTTTCCACGCCGACATCATCAGCGGGTAATTCCAGGGGGCAATCGAGGCCACCACGCCCAGCGGGTCGCGGCGCACCATTGAGGTGTGGCCGGGCAGATATTCGCCTGAAAGTTGCCCCTGCTGGCAACGCACTGCCCCGGCAAAGAAGCGAAAGACATCGACAGCGGCAGGCAAATCGTCTTTCAGCGCCTGATGCAGCGGTTTACCGCAGTTGATGGCTTCGAGCTGTGCCAGCGAATGCGCCTGTTTTTCGATGGCGTCGGCGATACGTAAAAGCACGGAGGCCCGTTCGGCTGGCGTGGTACGTGACCAGCGGCTGAAAGCGGCATTGGCGGCATTCACCGCCAGAGCGACTTGTGCCAGAGAGGTTTCGGCGACCTCGGCAATCACTTCACCGGTCGCAGGATTGAAAATGTTTTGCGTCGCGCCTTCACCGTGCAGAAGGTCGCCATTGATCACATGCTTTTCAGAAAAACTGGCAACAAATTCTGCATCCGACATTGCACTGCCCTCAGTTCAGAGAATCATCCTTAATTAACAAAAATGTTATTAGTTAGTAACAAACCTGCTAATTCACAGTAGGTAATTTCTCTGAGGGCAACAAATAGCAATTATTGAAGTCTGCGTTCGGTTAAACCGAATGCTCCTTGTCAGTGTCTGCGCTTGGCGCTGTTTTCACGTGCAATGGTCAGGAACGGCGTAACCAGCTCCGGCCTCGCGCTGCCGCGCCGCCACGCCAGCCCGATATCCAGCGGTTCGATGGAATCCTCCAGTTTGCTGGCTTCGATCATATTGCCTTCCAGCGACCAGGCGCGGTAGGCCATGTCCGGCTGAACCGAAACGCCCAGACCGGCCGCAACCAGGCTGCGTACCGCCTCGGTGGAGGCGGTTTTCATCGCAATATTGGGTTTCAGCCCCGCCCGTGCCCACAGCCGCTGCGCATGTTTCTCCATTTCATCGACGTTGAGCTGGATCAGCGGTTCATTCGCGATATCCGCCAGCGAAATACTTTCGCGCTCCAGCAACGGATGCAGCGGCGGCAGCCACAGGCGGTAGGAGGAATGGGTCAGCACTTCGGTTTGCAGCGCATCGCGATCTTCAAGATTGGAGAGGATCAGCACGCCGATATCGATTTCACCGCTCACCAGCAGATGTTCGATGTACTGACGCTCATCCTCCACCACTTTGACCTCAACATTCGGGTAATAGGCATTGAATTGCTTGAGCAAATCCACCAGAAAATAACCGGCCACCAGGCTGGTCACACCAAGCGTGATCTGACCGGTGACGCTTTCTGTCCCCATTTGCAGGCTGCGTTTGGCGTTATCGACAGTGGCGAGGATCAGATAAGACTGGCGTAAAAACTGGTGCCCCTGATGGGTCAACGTCATGCCTTTCGCATGGCGGTCGAACAGCCGCGCTTCGGTTTCCACCTCAAGCTGCTGAATGGCCTGCGTCAGCGATGACTGAGACACAAAGGAGGCCTGCGCCGCAGCGGAAATCGAACCGGTTTCAGCAACGGCAATAAAATGGCGGATCTGGCGTAACGTCAGCATGGGGCGCCTCAACATCTCATTAAAAAACCGAACAGCATCGGGCACCATTCGGTTTAAGGGAATGATTGAGTTAAGGCAGGCAGGGATTTTTTGTCAAATGGCAGGACAGAAGGATGACAGATTTGGGATCAGAAACACAAAAGCCATGCAAAATTTGCATGGCTCATTGTTCTGAGAAAAAGAATCAGAATTTGACGATCAATTTTCCAGCTTGTACGTCAGGGTGATTTCCGCGTTAAGCACTTTGGAAACCGGGCAACCGGCTTTCGCCGCTTTGATAATTTCGTCGAATTTGTCTTTATCAATGCCGGGCAGTTTGACCGTGCTGTCGAGCGCGATCTTAGTGATGGCGAAACCGCCATCGACTTTATCAAGAGAAACATCTGCCACGGTATCAATGCTTTCAGGGACATGCCCTGCTTCGCCGAGCATCAATGACAGCGCCATTGAGAAACAGGCGGAATGTGCCGCGCCGAGCAATTCTTCCGGGTTAGTCCCCGGTTTACCCTCGAAGCGGGTGTTGAATCCGTAAGGCTGGTCTTTCAGAGCACCGCTTTCAGAAGAGATATAACCTTTTCCGTGTTTGATGTCGCCTTCCCAATGCGCCTGTCCTTTCTTATGAATGGTCATGTATTCCTCCGGTTTTTTTAACATTCACCTTAAGTATAGACGCTGATGCTCATCCCGCAACGATGCCGCCCTTCTCAGGCACTGATGGTTTATTACTCAGTAACAAAAAATCTTATTTAAATACAATCCTGAGATCATATGATCACAGGATTCATGATCCGAAATAGACCCAGATTGGGAACAAAGGGTTTATTTAAAGAATATTCTTATTCGACTTTATGTTTGTGGTGGCAGGTCTGTGTATGAAAACAGATGAAGAATTCGCCTTCGTGACAGGGGAGAACAAATAGAAAAAAGGGCCGGTGGATCTATCCAGGCCCTTTTAACATTAGTGCAAAATTATAACATTCGCCAGATTAATGTATGTCCAGTTCCACAGCCCACTCGGAAACCATGTCACGGGAAATATAATTTACCTCGCAATTACAACCTGTTGAAGAAAAAGTTAAATACCCAATACACGGGAAAGACTCTGGGTGCAATTCGGTCAGTACCTCTTTAATCTCACCATCACTCATTAACGGGGATACCGTTGCCTTTGACAGCTGAAAGTAGTTGTCGAACATCCATGTAATATAGTCCGTCTCGTTTTTCAGCACTTTCATTTAACATCCTCCTGTCCTTTCACTCCGATTATAAAAAAGTAGCAGGCGACTGCAATTGTGGCGAATAATAAATCATTAAAATTGCCAATTGTCTATTTTATATCAAATTTCCCCACCGCAGAGGGCGTGGGGAATAAGGGGAAAGTGCTTATGTGGAGAGATTTCCTGATGACTGACGCGATTAACTCTTCCCACCCTGCACGTTTACCGGCTGCGGACGTGACAGATAAATGGTGATCGCCGCCAGCAAGGTCAGCACTCCACCGAGCAGAAATGCGCTGCTGACACCGGCGTTATCCGCCAGTACGCCGCCAAACAATGCCCCCAGCGCCAGCGATGTCTGGAACACACAAACCAGCAGTGCTGAACCGGTTTCAAACAGCGCGGGCGATGCCTGATACGTCCAGATATTCAGACATACCGGCAATGCGCCGAACGCCAGGCCCCAGAGGATCACCAGCGCACTGGCCAGCGCCAGCGGAACATGAAATGTTGACAGCACCAGCACCGACAGGCTGAGTAACAACATGTTGAGCATAAACGCCCGCTTCACACCGAATTCCCGCACGGTGAATTCCGACGCCAGCGTGCCGATAAGCCCCGCAATACCGTATCCCATCAGCAAGAGAGAAATACTGCTGGCGGAGAGGTGCAAATCAAAACGCAGCCAGGGTTCAAGATAGGTATAGGCCGCGAAATGCCCGCCCGCCATAAAGACGCCGATAATCAGCGCGTAGCGGATACCCGGCACTTTGGTCACGCCCAGCATGGCGCGCAGACCAATCGACTGCTGCGCCGGAAGGGACGGCAGCGCTATCCATTGCAGGACAAAAATCACCAGCGCCATGACCGCATTAAGGGTGAACGCCATTCTCCAGCCGAACAGATCGCCGATAAAGGCGCCGGCGGGCACTCCGGCCACCGTACCGACCGCCACGCCAGCGGTGATCAGCGAAATCGCCCGCGCACCCTGCTCTTCCGGCACCAGACGCCGCCCGGAGGGGATGGCAAAAGACCAGAATCCCCCGACACCGACGCCGAGAATAATGCGTCCGATCAGCAAAACGTTAAACGAGTCCGCCATCACCGCAATGCCGTTGGCGAGGATCACCGTGGCAGACAGCAGAAGCAGGAGCCTGCGGCGATCCATACGTTTGGCAAACAGCATAATCAGCGGAGCAGAAATCGCCGCAACCAGTCCCGGCAACATTACCGCCAGCCCGGCATGGCCTTCGGTCACGCCCAGCGATCGGGCGATCGGCGAAAGCAGGCCGATCGGCAGAAATTCAGTGTTAACCAGCACGAATGTGCCGCAGGCGAGAGAAAATACCGCCAGCCATCGGCGGAAAGCAGAAGTCTGTGGCCGGGTGTCCAGCGATGCGCACTCAGTCATTATTATTATCCTTAGCAGGTGAATTAACGGGTGTTCGGCTGCCATAAAACGTGATCACCATCACGCGGTCAAGATTTTTGCTCAGGATCGAAAAGTTATAACCCATAGCGAAATAGACTAAGCCAGTCCCCGCCTGCGATGCGGCTTACAGAGGGATCGGCGCTGGCACATTTGCAGGGCACATACAGATCCCCCGATCAGGAAATCCTTCCACATATAAGTATGTTGTAACTAAGTGGGTGCATTAAAGCGTTGAGCGAAAAGACGGACGCGAAAATCAGGAAATTTGGACGAAATGGCCGTTGCTGACTTCGCGATAATGGCGGGCAGGCGGCTGATAGGTGGCCGGGCGCAACGGGCTGGCGAGTTCATCCGGGATCACAGTGCGTTTGCGGTGAACCGTGGGATCAGGAACCGGCACGGCGGCCAGCAATTTGCGGGTGTAAGGATGTTGCGGATTGTCGAAAATATCGGCGCGGGATCCGATTTCCACAATTTCGCCCAGATACATCACGGCGACACGGTGGCTGATGCGTTCTACCACCGCCATATCGTGGGAAATAAACAGATACGCCAGCCCGAGCTGCTGCTGGAGATCAAGCATCAGATTGATCACCTGCGCTTTGACGGAAACGTCCAGCGCAGAAACGGCCTCGTCAGCAATAATGAGTTTAGGTTCCAGCGCCAGCGCGCGGGCGATGCAGATCCGCTGACGCTGACCGCCGGAAAACTGATGCGGGAATCGCGTCGCCATGCTGCTCTGCAAACCGACCTGCTCCAGCAACTGCGCCACGCGGATTTTCGCACCGGCATTATCGTGCAGCCCAAGGCTGACCATCGGTTCGGCAATGGCCTGCCCAATACGCATTCGCGGATTCAGGCTTTCGTAAGGATCCTGAAAAATCATCTGCGCCTGAGTGCGGATATCCGCAAGCTGGCTGCGATCGGCGCGGCGGATATCCTGCCCGGAGATCAGCACCTCCCCGGACGTCGCTTCGGTGAGTCGTAAAATCGTGCGCCCGGTGGTGGATTTGCCGCAGCCGGATTCCCCCACCAGCGACAGCGTTTCACCCGGTTGCAGGCTGAAAGAGAGATCTTCTACCGCATGAACGCGCGAGGAAACCCGGCGCAAAAAACCGGATTTCACATCAAAGCGCGTCACGAGGTTTTTGACGTTGAGCACCGGCTGGCCGGCACGCAGCGTATAGACGGAATCTGCCACCGGCTGCGGTTCGCCGGTATGCAGGTCGCGCAGCGGAAAACGCTGCGGCAGGGCAATGCCGGTCATCGCGCCGAGACGCGGCACCGCTGCCAGCAGCGCCTGGGTGTAGGCATGGCGCGGACGGTGAAAAATCTCCCGCGTGGTCGCCTGCTCAACGGATTCGCCCCGGTGCATCACCAGCGTGCGGTCGGCCACTTCGGCCACCACGCCCATATCGTGGGTGATGAACAGCACCGACATCCCCTCTTCTTCCTGCAAAGATTTGATGAGCGCCAGGATCTGCGCCTGAATGGTGACATCCAGCGCAGTGGTCGGTTCGTCCGCAATCAGTAAACGTGGATTACACGCCAGCGCAATGGCGATCACCACACGCTGGCGCATACCGCCGGAGAAACTCAGCGGATATTCATTCAGCCGCGACGCGGCGGCGGGAATGCGGACTTTTTCCAGCAGGCGAACCGCCTCGGCGCGGGCGGTGGCGTCGTCCATCCCACGGTGGCGTTTCAGCACTTCGGTGATTTGCACACCAATTTTGAGCACCGGATTCAGGCTGGTCATCGGCTCCTGAAAGATCATACCGATGCGGTTGCCGCGAATGCTCTGCATCTGCCGCGGGTTCAGGGTCAGTAAATCCTGGCCGTCGAACAGGACGCTGCCCGAATAGCCGGTGTGCCTCGGGTCCAGCAGTTGCATGATCGACATTGCGGTGACGCTTTTACCGGAGCCGGATTCGCCCACCAGCGCCAGCGTTTCTTTTGCGCCAAGCGTAAACGACAGGTCACGCACCACATTCAGCCATTCGCCCTGCACAGAAAAGGCGGTATTGAGCTTTTCGACCTGTAACACCGGATCGCGCATCATCAATCCTTATTCCTGGGGTTGAGGATGTCACGCAGCGCGTCACCGACTAAGTTGATAGCGACAATCAGCACCAGCAATGTGACGCCGGGAAAGACGCTTATCCAGTAGTCGCCGGACATCAGGTAGTCAAAACCGTTGGCGATCAGTAACCCCAGCGACGGTTCGGTCACCGGCAGCCCGATGCCGAGAAACGACAGCGTGGCCTCGAGCATGATGGCGTAGGCGATACGCATAGTGGCGACCACAATCAGCGGCGGCAGACAGTTGGGGAAAATGTGGCGCAGAAGAATGCGCGGCGTTGACAACGCCATGCTGCGCGCGGCGTCCACGTAGCTGCGGCGGCGTTCAAGCAGCGCCGAACCGCGCACCGTGCGGGCGTAGTACGCCCATTGCGTGACCACCAACGCCAGGATGATTTTGTCGACGCCCTGCCCCAGCACGGCCAGCAGGATAAGCGCGATCAGGATCGGCGGAAAACTCAGCTGGATATCCACGATACGCATGATCAGCGCGTCTGTTTTGCCGCCCGCCCAGGCGCTGGTCATGCCGAGGATTGCGCCAATGGTCAGCGCAATCACCGCGCTGCATACGCCCACCAGCAGGCTGGTGCGCATGCCGTAAAGAATGGCGCTGAATAAATCACGGCCCTGATCGTCGGTGCCCAGCCAGTAAACCAGGCCACTCAGGCTGGCCGAACCCGGCTTAAGGCGGCCATCCATGATGTCGAGCTGCGATAAATCGTACGGATTTTGCGGGGAAATCCAGGGGGCCAGCACAGAGAGCAGCACCGCGATGCCCAGAAAAATCAGGCCGCACAGCGAGAATTTGTTACGCAGCAGCGCGGTGAGCGTGTTGTAAAACGCCGTGTGCGGTGTCTGCGCGGCGGCAGTGCGGGAGTGAACGGAATCCGGTGGCATCACGCCTCTCCTCCCAGCCGCACGCGCGGATCGACCAGCACATACAGCACGTCGACCAGCAGATTGATCAGGCTGAACATCACCACGGTAATCATCAGATACGCCAGGATCACCGGGCGATCCAGCACGGCGATGGAATCAATGATCAGCTTGCCCATGCCCGGCCAGGCGTAAATAGTTTCGGTGACGACCGCAAAGGCGATAAGCGAACCGAGCTCAAGGCCGATCACGGTAATCAGCGGGATCAGGGTATTTTTCAGAACGTGAACCAACACGATGCGGCTTTCAGATAACCCTTTGGCGCGGGCAAACCGGATGAAATCTTGTTGCAGGCATTCGAGCACACCGGCGCGGGTCAGCCGGATAATCAGCGAGATTTTAAACAGCGCCAGATTGAAGGCCGGAAGGATCAGATGCGCCAGTCCGTCGGCGGTGAAAAGACTGACGGGGACGCCGAAAACGTCCACCGTTTCGCCACGCCCGGAGGCAGGCAGCACGCCGAGTTTGACACTGAACAGCATGATCATCATCAGCCCGATCCAAAATGTCGGCAGGCTGAAGCCAAAAATGGAGACGGTCATGATGGTTTTCGACAGCCAGCCCTCGGGGCGTAAACCGGCATAGACGCCAAGCGGAATGCCGATCACCAGCGCCAGCACGAAGGCCACCAGCGCCAGTTCAAGCGTGGCGGGCATGCGCTGGAAAATCAGGTGTAACGCGGGCTGGTTGTAAATAAAGGAGTTGCCCATATCGCCGTGCAGGGCGTTCATCACGAACAGGCCGTATTGTTCCCACACCGGTTTATCCAGGCCGAAAGACTGGATCACGTCAAGGCGTTCGGCCGGCGTCGCACTGGTGCTGAGCAACAGATCCACCGGATTGCCCACCAGATACACGCCACCAAATACCAGCAGCGACATCACGAACAGCGTCAGCAGCGTTTGTCCGAAACGTCCCAGCAGGTAGCGGCTCATGCGCGCGCGTCGTCTTGCTGCGCGCCGTAGCGGGAAAAGACGCGCCGCAGCAGGCTGAAGAAGCCGTATTCATCGACGTTCTGCATCACCATTGCGTTCGGCGGCGTCGCCAGTTTGTGCCAGAAATCGGCGTAGGTGTAGCCGGCGGTCTTGCCGGACACCGCCACGCCGACGCGGGCATTCTGGCCGGAGAATAGCCCCGGTTGCAGCAGCCAGGCGATGGTGGTCGCATCATGCACCGGGCCGCCTTCGCGACCAAAACGGCTGAGATCGCTGCGATCAAAGGCGCCCAGCAGCGCCGCGACAGAGGCTCCTGGCAGGCCGCCGTCCTGACGAATTGCCTCGATGTCATCCGCACCGATCAGCGCCTGAAAGGTCATGTCCAGCGGCATGATCACCAGCGGAACGCCGCTGTTAAACACTTTTTCCGCCGCGTGGGGATCGGCGTACACATTGAATTCGGCCCAGGGCACGCGGTGCCCCAATGCCGTAAAGGCACAACTCATGGTGACGATGTGCCTGATGCCACGCGCCACGTCCGGATGCATTCCCAGCGCCAGCGCCAGATTGGTCATCGGCCCGATGGCGCATACCGTGACCGGGTCGTTGTCCTGCGCCGCCTGTGTGAGGGTGCGCACCAGAAAATCCACCGCGTGTTCTTTCTGCGGTTGCAGTTCGCTGTCCGGCACCAGCTCGTCGCTGAAGGCACCGATATGCGCGTATTTACCGTAAACCTGCTCGCGCACCAGCGGACCGGGCGCACCGGCAAAGACCGGCGTGTCGGTTTTACCCGACAGCGCGACGATTTTACAGGCGTTGCGCACGGTGTCTTTCAGCGCCACGTTGCCCGCCACCACGGTGATGCCCAGCACATCAAGCTCCGGTGACGCCAGTGCCAGCCACAGTGCAATGGCGTCATCCACGCCGGGATCGGTATCAATAATGATGCGCTGGCTCATAAGATCAGTTCCCGGCATAGCGTGATAACAGTTCATAAAACAGGGTGAAGACTTTTGCAGTGTCCACACGCGTGACGATATCGACATTGGCAGTCTGTCCGGATTTGCCGTACCAGTCGGCCACGGTTTGCCCCAGACAAAGTTCGCTGTCGTACTCAACAAACACCCGCGCTTTCTCGGTACCAAACAACTCCGGCGCCAGCACGTAAGCGATCACCAGCGGATCGTGCAGTGGCCCGCCACGCGAGCCGTAACGGCGCACGTCATTGCGATCCCAGAACGCCATCAGCTCACCCAGCGGCGCGGAAATCCGCCCTGAGATTTTGATAAATTTCGCCACATGTTCCGGCGTAAGGATCACCTGATGGGTGGCATCGAGCGGCAGCACCGTGATGCGAAGATCGCTGGAAAACACGATGTGCGCGGCATGGGGATCGGCCAGCATGTTGAATTCAGACGTCATGGTGCGGTTACCGGCTTCACGGTACGCGCCGCCCATCAGCACCACCCGGCCAATACCGGCAGCAATGTCGGGTTTCATGCGCAGCGCCGTTGCCAGATTGGTCAACGGCCCCAGCACGCACAGCGTCAGCGGCTGATTATCGTCGATCGCCTGCTGGCAACGGTTTATCAGGAAGTTAACGGCGTGCAGTTTTTCGGGCGTTTTTTGCGGCGCGGGAAACGCGGTGTTGCCCAGACCGTTTTCGCCATGGAACTGGCCGTGGATCGGCTCGCGGAACATCGGCTCATGGCAACCGGCAAACACCGGGATGTCGGTACGCTGACCGAGTTCGGTGATTTGCAGCGCATTACGCAATGTATTGGCTAAAGGCTGATTACCGCACACGGTGCAGATGCCGAGAATATTCAGTTGTGGCGCAACAAACGCGCTGAGCAGCGCAATGGCGTCGTCGATACCAGGATCGCAATCAATAATGACAGGCAGCGTTTTCACAGGGCACCTACGGAACGTAAAACTTCAGCGATTTCCTGACGCGCAGCGGCATCGAGCGGAACCTGTGGCGGCAGCGGATCGCCCACGGCAAATCCCTGCAACTGCAACGCCGCTTTGATGCATCCGGCGATGGAGTATTTGGCGAAAATTTCATTGATGCGCCACAAAGGGCGCTGTAACGCCATGGCCTGCGCCCAGTCGCCCTGCTTTGCCGCTTCGTACAGCGCCAGGCTCTGCTTGGGCACGATGCAGGCCGGACCGGCCATCCAGCCGACGCCACCAATCATCATCACGCACACCGGGATGTGTGCCGACGCAGCAAACACCTGCATCCGCCCCTGCGTGCGTTCGATGATCGACAGCAACCGGCCAGTATTGGTCGAGGCATCTTTAATATAGTTGATATTCTCCACGTGACTCAGGCGCTCAATGACCGGCAGGCTGAGGTCGGCGCGCTGAAACTGTGGATTGGTGTACAGCACGACCGGCAGTTGACCTGCGGCAGCCGCGATGGCACGGAAATAGTCCTCGACGCCCTGATCGGGCACCGGGAAATAGGCTTCAAGAATAGCCAGAATACCGTCGACACCCAGAGCGACATAACGAGCGGTTTGCGCTATGGCGTCCTGAATGGTGGTGGCTGCGACACCGGCAATCACCGGAACGCGGCCTCGAGCGGCGTGGACAACCGTTTCGACCACTGCGGTGCGCTGTTCTGCACTGAGATAGGCGAATTCACCTGTACTGCCCAGCGGCGTCAGACCCTGCACGCCACTGGCAATCAGGTGTTCAACCAGTGCGGTTAACACCGGTTTGTCTATCTGGCCACCGTCAGTAACGGGGGAAACCAGATAGGGAAATACACCGCTAAAAGAAGTCATAGCTTCTCTCTCTTTTCTTAGAACAACCCTGGTGATGGCGCTCTATTCCCGCGTGGGTTCGGTATGTGCTTTGCGCTTACTTACTGTTTCTCGTGCACAAAGTACGGCAACGTGTAGCCGTCGGAACGGCCCACGTAGGTATAAGGTGTTTTCATCGCCCAGGTGTAGGAGAGGAACAGCAGCGGGATGGTGCCCTGATCCTTCATCGCTGTCTCTGTGGCGTGTTGTAACAGTGTTTCACGTTTGGCGTCGTCGAGGGTCGAACGCGCCTGCGCCAGCGTTTTATCAAATTCAGGGTTCGAATAACGCCCGCGATTGCCCTGCCCGCCATTCGGCCCGAAGGTTTCCAGCAACGGTCCCAGCACACCGGAGGCTTCACCGGTTTCAATCGCCGCGCCGCCCATGATCAGGCTGAAATCGCGTTTTGATGCGCGTGAGAAATAGACGCTGCCGGGCATGGTCACCACGTCAGTTTTAATGCCAACGCGGGTGAACATCTGGCCGAGGGCCTGAGCAATTTTCGAATCGTTAGGATAACGGTCGTTCGAGGCATGGAAGGTCAGCGTAAAACCGTTCGGATAACCGGCCTGCGCCAGCAACTGTTTGGCTTTGGCCGGATCGTATTCCGGTGCGCCAATCGACGGCGTGTAGCCGAAGTAACCTTTTGGCACCAGCTGTGAAGCCGGAACACCCTGGCCGTCCATGATCCTGTCCACGATCGCCTGACGGTTTATCGCCAGCGACATCGCCTCACGCACTTCACGCTTTCTCAGCGGATTGCTGCCATCAGGGCCTTTGGCGAACGGCGAATCGTCACGATCCTGATCCGGGTGTAAATAGAGAATACGGTTACCCGCGACGGATTCCATGTGCAGACCGGCCTGTTTCGCCAGGTTGCTGCCATCTGCCGTCGGGACACTTTCAATCACATCGACGTCGCCGGAACGGATCGCCGCAACGCGTGCGCTGGGGTTTTTAAACACACGCAGGGTCACGTTGTCCCACTGCGCTTTTCCGCCCCAATACTGGTCGTTACGCGCCAGCACCACGTTGTCATCCGGCGTCCAGCTGACAAATTTGAAAGGTCCGGTGCCGATCACCTCTTTCCCTTCGTTAAGGGTTTGTGACGGAACGTTTTCAAGCCGTGCCGGTAAAATAGCCACACGGCTTAAATTGTTGAGTAACAGAGGCGTTGGCGCTTTGGTGATAATTCTCACCGTTAGCGGGTTCACTTCAACGACGTCAGCGATGTCATTGACGTAAGGCGTGTAGGCGCTCGGGCTGTTTTTCGAAGCCAGCGGCACACGTTTGATGCTGGCGATCACGTCTTTCGCGGTGAAATCGCTGCCGTCGTGGAATTTCACACCGGGACGCAGGGCAAATTCCCAGGTGGTGTCGTTAATGACTTTCCACGAGACCGCCAGCGCAGGCGTAATATGTTGTTTTTCGTCCTGATTGACCAGACCGTCGAAAATGTTACGCGCCATGGCGCTGTTCGCACCCCCCACGTAAAACTGCGGATCCATTGACGTCGTTGAAGCGGCAAGACCGATTTTAAGATCGGCAGCCTGTACAAAAGAGGCGTGTAATACAAAAGGCGTGGCCAGTGCTGAGGAAAGCACTCCTGCCAGAACGGACTTCTTCATTCATTTAACCCTTAATTATTTTAGATTTTCAGGCAATGTGTGTCAGATCGTAAACCGGAGTCTAGGGGGTGGACATCTGAATTGAAAATTGTATTTTGTGTTACATCCATAAACAAATGTTATGGATCATGAGGACATATTATGAAAATTAATCCCAGACAGGTAGAAGCTTTTCACAAAGTGATCCTCACCGGCAGCATTACGGCAGCAGCAAACATGATGAACATTACCCAGCCGGCGGTCAGCAGGCTGATACGTGATTTCGAATATGCGGTGGATTTGAAGCTTTTCGATCGCGACGGACGCGGGCTGATCCCGCGCGACGACGCCATTAAGCTGTACCGTGAAGTGGAGCGTTTGTATCTCGGCCTTGAACATATTTCACGCATTGCCGATGAAATCCGCCATTCCAAAGGCAGCGTTCTGCGTATCGGCACGGTGGCGGCGTTGTCTGCGCTGTGCGTCGAGCATATTTTGCCGCCGCTCATTGAAACCATTGACGATATCTCCCTGTTTCTGGATATCGAAAGCACCACGCACATTATGGATGTGGTCACCAGCAATCAGTACGACGTCGGCTTTGTTTTTGGCAAACCCGATGTCAAAGGGCTGGAAGCAGAGATGCTGGCGCGGGCGAATGCCGTCGCCGTGATGTCGCCGCGCCATCCGCTGGCAAAACAGGATGTGGTGACCGCGAAGGATCTGACGCTGTACCGCCCCATTATTCCGGGCCGTAAAACGCCGCTGCGGGAACAGCTGGATCAGGTGATGAGCCGTCAGGATTTATATATGAACAATCCTATCGAAACGTCGCTGAACAATTGCTGCATCATGGCGGGGAATAATCTGGGTGTCGGCGTGGTTGATTTCATCACAGCCCGCAGCCACAGGTGCAATCTGGTGATCAAACCTTTCACTCCGGACATCAGCATCGCCTACCTGGCCGTGTTCCCGCCGCAAATTCCGAAAAGCCGTCTGATAGAACAGATCACCAAAGAAATGAAGACGTTAATCGAAGGCTATTTGTAAAACGCCCCATCAGGTTCGCCCGTTTCGTACCAGCGAGTTCAAAATAGTCTATTTCAGTTTTATGACCCTAAATGATTGGACACTTGGTGCGATCGGTTAGATGAAAAATGTATATTAATCTCAATAAACATTCAAATAATGAATAACACACTTTATTTTATTCTTTAAAATCAACGCGTAAAATTTCCCTGCGTAAATAATAATCTCTTCTATAATAATTTACCTAATTTCAAACTCTTCGTTACACATTCACAACCCGGATGGGAAGTATTACTATTTGCGCGAAATTGTTCTATTTGGTTCATTTAATAACGGGTGCTCACCACGTGTTACCCGCTTTTCATCAACAGTTTTCTAAAACCATGCAGTGAGATAAATCATGCCAACAACAAATAGCAAGTGGACCTGGCTCCTCTGGCTGCTGAGTGCGCTGATGCTGGTCATCGGCCTGACACTCGGCATCGGTGGCGCGTATCTGGCCACATTGGGAGGAAGCGTTTACTTCCTGCTGATGGGTCTGGCGCTCATCGTTTCCGCCGTTTTGATTTTCAAAGGTAAGCCTTCAGGTGCGTGGCTTTATGCCGTGGCCTTTGTGCTTTCTGTTATCTGGGCAGTCTGGGACGCGGGCTTCACGTTCTGGCCGCTGTTCTCCCGTCTGTTCACCTTCGGCGTTCTGGCCTTCCTGGTGGCACTGGCCTACCCGCTGCTGAAAGCACGCGCGGGGCTGGTGGTGCGTAAAGGGCCAAGCTTCTCGCTGGCAGGTGTGGTAGCCGTTGCGCTGATTGCCGCTTTCGCCAACACCTTCGTACCGACGCCAATCATCAGCGCCGAAAACGACCAGGCACCGGTAAAACCGGTGGCTCCGGGTGCTGAACAGAAAAACTGGGAAAGCTGGGGTAACACGACTGCCGGTGACCGTTTCGCTGCATTGGATCAGATCAACAAGACCAACGTAGACAAGCTTCAGGTCGCGTGGATTGCCCACACCGGCGATATTCCGCAGAGCAATGGCTCCGGCGCGGAAGATCAGAACACTCCGTTACAGATCGGCGACAAACTGTTTGTCTGTACTGCCTACAGCAAAGTGATTGCCCTGAACGTCGACGACGGTAAAAAACTGTGGTCTTACGATTCCAACTCCACCGCGCCTAACTGGCAGCGTTGTCGTGGTCTGGGTTATTACGAGAATGCTTCTGCACCGGCGGCACCTGCGGCACAACCCGTCGCGGAGTCAACGGCGACAGCCAGCACCTCAACGGCTGCCGAAGCCACTCCCTCTGCCAGCTCTGCGCCTCACTCACCGGCTGCAACCGGCGGTACGGTCAGCGGCACCTGCGAACGTCGTCTGTTCCTGCCAACCATCGATGCGCGTCTGATCGCCATCAACGCTGACACCGGCAAGCCTTGTGCTGATTTCGGTGACAACGGCGTGGTGGATTTGAAAGTTGGTATGGGTGAAGTCAAACCGGGTTACTACCAGCAAACCTCAACTCCGCTGGTTGCGGGGAACGTGGTGGTGGTCGGTGGTCGCGTGGCGGATAACTTCTCCACCGGCGAGCCTCCGGGCGTCGTGCGTGCATTCGATGTTCATACCGGCGCACTGGCATGGGCATGGGATCCGGGTAATCCGAACATCACCAAACTGCCACCGGAAGGTCAGACTTACACCCGTGGCACACCGAACGTCTGGTCGGCCATGTCATACGATCCTAAACTGGGTCTGATTTACATGCCAACCGGTAACGCCACGCCAGACTTCTTTGGCGGCACACGTACCGCGCTTGACGACAAATACAGTTCTTCAGTGGTCGCGGTTGACGTTGCTACCGGTAAAGTTCGCTGGACCTTCCAGACCACACATCATGATCTGTGGGACTTTGACCTGCCGTCTCAGCCGTTGCTGTATGACTTGCCGGACGACAAAGGTGGCAGCACCCCAGTTCTGGTGCAGACCTCCAAACAAGGCATGATCTTTATGCTGAACCGCGAAACCGGTGAGCCGGTCGCGAAAGTCGAAAACCGCGAAGTACCGCAGGGCAACGTCCCTGGCGAACGCTACTCCAAAACACAGCCTTTCTCTGTCGGGATGCCAAACATCGGCAACCAGACGCTGAAAGAGTCTGATATGTGGGGCGCCACGCCGATGGACCAGTTGCTGTGCCGCATCGAATTTAAAGGCATGCGTCACGAGGGTGTGTACACGCCTCCGGGCCTCGATCGTTCCCTGCAATTCCCAGGCTCTCTGGGCGGCATGAACTGGGGCAGCGTGTCGGTTGATCCGAACAACGCCATCATGTTTGTGAATGATATGCGTCTGGGTCTGGCGAACTACATGGTTCCGCGTGCCAAAGTGCCAACCGGCGCAAGCGGGATTGAGATGGGTATGGTGCCGATGGACGGTACGCCGTTCGGCGCGGTGCGTGAGCGTTTCCTGTCTCCGCTGGGCATTCCTTGCCAGAAACCTCCGTTTGGTACCATGTCGGCGGTTAACCTGAAAACCGGTAAAATCGTCTGGCAGGTGCCGGTCGGTACGGTGAAAGACACCGGCCCGCTGGGCATCAAAATGCGCATGCCAATGGAAGTGGGTATGCCAACGCTGGGCGCCAGCCTGTCAACGCAATCCGGCCTGCTGTTCTTCGCCGGTACGCAGGATTTCTATCTGCGTGCGTTCGATACCGCGAACGGTAAAGAGATCTGGAAATCTCGTCTGCCGGTCGGCAGCCAGTCTGGCCCGATGAGCTATGTTTCACCGAAAACCGGTAAACAATACATCATCATCAGTGCCGGTGGCGCACGTCAGTCCGCCGAACGTGGCGACTACGTGATTGCCTATGCATTGCCTGATGCGAAGTAAATTTTAAGTTCAGGTCAGCACTAAAAAGACCCCGCCCGCCGATGTAAACCGGCGGGCTTTTTTTCGTCTGCGACTTAACAAAGCAGCAGACAACAATGATCAACAGGCCTAAACCGATTACACTAATGCCAGAGATGATTGATGTTGTCCCCCTGATCCCGGCGGGCACAACCGAAGGAGCAATTGAACAATGGTTAGCGATGTAATTAATGTTGGCGATTCCCTGTCTGTGTTTGATTTTGACGGCACGCTGACAAAGCACGACAGTTTCGTGCCCTTCCTGCGCTTTGCCTTTGGTAAACGCGTTTTCGCCCGTCGCCTGGTACGCCTGGTGTTACCTACCCTGAAATGCATGGGCCGCAGGCTGACACGCGATGAACTGAAGGAAGTGCTGATCCACACATTTATGACCGGCGTCGAGGCTAAATGGGTCGAAGAGAAGGCAGAGGAATTTTGTGAGCGTTACTGGAAGCGTCTGATGCGCCCTTCCGGTCTGATTGCGGTAGCTACTCAGGTAAATTCCGGTGCCATCGTGACGATTTGCTCGGCTTCACCGGCGATGGTGCTTAAACCTTTCGCAGAGCGTCTGGGCATTCGCCTGATCGGCACGAATTTAGAAGTGAAAGACGGCGTACTGACGGGACGCATCAGCGGCCACAACTGCCGCTGCGGCCAGAAGGTCGAGCGACTTGAAGCGGAGTACGGCCCGCTTTCCTCATACCATCTGCGCGCCTGGGGCGACACGCGCGGCGACTATGAAATGCTGGCTGCCGCGCAGGAACCTTACTGGCGACATTTCCACGGTTCATGGGCGAAACGCAATCCGCCCATTGCGCGGATTAAACAACTGCGCAGTAAGTAAGTTGAGTTAACGGGAAGGTGTGCCAGCTCTGCCGCCTTCTCGTTGATATTTTCATTTCCGGCCAGTCTGTTTTCCCGCTTGTCATTCCTGTTTCATTGCCTTGATGATAATGACAAAAAATTTCATCAAGTGGCAGCCAAATCAAGAACACCCCTTTTTATTTCACACTTCCGATATATTTATCACCGCCTGAAAGTAATCCAAAAATCCCGCCAATTTGAATACTTGTGATGAATATTCAATTTTATTAAAAAACCAATTTAAAATATTGAAACAGCTTTTCATTAAGCATAACTTCGTGTTCAGCCTTAAGCACCCCTCTTAGTTAATTATTATTAAAAATGGGTTTAACATGAAAAAATACCTTTTGCTTTCATTCTCTCTGGCTGTCACCAATGCACATGCAGTCTACATGGATGTCCGTCATGAATACCTTGATGACAGTAAAGCCAACTATGATCGTGTTTATATCTCCAACCGGTTTAGTAATGGCTTTGGATTTGCAGTTGAAGCCATTTCAAAATCCGGAGGAGATGACACGAACAAAGCGTTTAACGATCTCGAAGTACAGGGCAACGAATATACGGTGAATTACCAGTTCAGCAGTGGCCCTGTCGCCTGGCAGCCCGGTTTTGTACTGGAAACAGGCAGCGGCTATTCCACCTATAAACCCTATTTACGCTCAACCTGGACGATTAATGAATCATGGTGGCTGGGTGCCCGATATCGTTTCGAGTATACGCGACGCTCATCCGACTCCCGTGAAGACGATACGGTAAATCGTATGGATGTCTGGGCGGGATATAAATGGAATAACTTTGACTGGACGCTGGAGGGTATTTATAAAAAAGCCGATAAGTACGACCTCTATAATAACAGCAAATACAATTATGAATACAATTTCAGAACCGCTTATATTATTGGCGCATGGTCCCCATTTGTTGAAGTCGGGAATGTTTCAGTTCGAAGTAACAGTGATGAAAGACAAACCCGCTTTCGTGTAGGGTTGGGTTATACGTTTTAAATTTTTTATAAATGACTCATCGAGGTTTTATATTTTATTAAAGAATGACATAAACAGCACTCCGATGCTTACATAAAACCCGCTGAAGCGAGCTTTATTATCTGGGTATGGTTTATTTCTTTCTGCGCATAAATGCTTTTAATTCATCTGTGGGTTCTGCTTTTTCAGCGAGAAGTTCGGTGAGTAACTGCCAGCTGGACCCACTCAACACTATGCGGTTCTGAGTAGCCATTAAATTTTCTACGTGTCGAGCGTCTGCCGTAGCAGTTTTAAGCCTGGACATACTGACCTCCTTGTAAGTGAGATGAATAAAAAAAAGCCCCGATGGAAACCAACGGGGCTGTCAGAATTATGCGTGATTTAGATGTTCACGCCATGCTGAGAGGCCAGTGCAGACAGGCCGCCTGCGAAGCCCTGACCGACGGCTTTAAATTTCCACTCAACGTTGTGACGGTAAAGTTCGCCGAACACCATTGCCGTTTCGGTGGACGCATCTTCAGACAGGTCGAAACGGGCGATTTCAGTGCCGTTATCGTTGTTGAATACGCGCATGAAGCTGTTGCTGACCATACCGAAGTTCTGTTTACGCGCTTCTGCGTCATAAATAGTCACGGCAAATACCAGCTTTTTCACTTCGGCCGGGATTTTAGACAGGTCTATTTTAACCTGCTCGTCATCGCCTTCGCCTTCGCCAGTACGGTTGTCGCCCATGTGAGTCACGGAACCACAGGTGCTGGTTTTGTTGTTGAAGAAGATGAAGCTCGCATCGGAAATAACTTTACCGTCATCACCGACCATGAACACAGAAGCGTCGAGGTCAAACTCAGCGCCATCAGTTACGCGTGCATCCCAGCCGAGGCCGACCATAGCCACATTCATGGTTGGGGCTTCTTTAGTTAAGGATACGTTGCCGCCTTTAATCAGAGAAACTGCCATTTAAAACTCCTGTAATAAGTCATGTTCATTACAGCAGGCAACAGTATGTCGCCTGCCGGGTTTCAAAAAATCGTGTGAAATTACGATGCGTTGATGCCGTACTGTGCGCAGACAGAGCTCAGGCCGCCTGCATAACCCTGACCCACCGCGCGGAATTTCCACTCGGTGTTATGGCGATACAGTTCCCCGAACAGCATGGCCGTTTCGGTTGACGCATCTTCTGTCAGGTCGTAACGCGCGACTTCCTGTTGGTTGTCGTCATTCACTAAACGAATGAATGCGCCAGACACCTGACCGAAGCTTTGACGACGCGTAGTAGCGTCATGGATGGTCACCACAAAGACGATTTTATCAACGTCAGCCGGGATCTGATCCAGTTTGATTTTCAGGGCTTCATCATCGCCATCGCCTTCACCAGTACGGTTGTCGCCGGTATGCAGCACAGAACCGTCGGTGGATTTCAGGTTGTTGTAGAAAATGAAGTCGGTATCGCCGCGCACTTTGCCGGCGCTGGTCAGCAGGAACGCTGAGGCATCAAGGTCGAAATCCTGGCCGTCGGTTGAGCGGGCATCCCAACCCAAACCGATCAGCACATTTTTCATTGTCGGTGCTTCTTTGCTTAAAGAAACATTGCCGCCTTTAGAGAGAGAAACGCCCATAATTATATCCTCAATTGTTAACGTTTATTTTCAAGGGGGAAGGCAAGGGCTTAGCCCTGCTTGCCTTCCTCAGCATCCGATTTGCCCGGGAACAGTACGCTGACGATGATACCCACAGCCAGTACACCCAGAACAACAAACAGACTTGCGTTAGCAGAAATATTGTAACCGTGATGCCACAGGTGGTCGGTGGCGTTCAGACCCAGTTTCACACCGATGAAGAACAGCAGCACGATAACCGCTTTCTCAAGGTGTGCCAGGTACTGTTTCATGGCTTCCAGCACGAAGTACATGGTACGCAGGCCGAGGATCGCAAACATCATGGCGCTGTAAACAATCAGCGGTTCACGGCTCACTGCGATAACCGCAGGCACGGAGTCAAACGCGAACATCACGTCGGACAATTCCACCACGGCCAGACACAGCATCAGCGGCGTGGCATAAAGTGCAGCTTTACCTACACGGCCCACTTTGATGTCTTTGTTTTCAGGTTTCGCCAGTTCAGCATCCACTTCTTTTTGGCTTAACAGGAAGGAATGTCCTTTCAGTTTCGGCCAGATCGGGAAGAAGCGTTTTACCATACGGTAAGCAATGTGCTGAGAATAGTCTTCGATCTCGTCATCATCACCGCCGCTTTTGAGCATCATGACGGCCGTCCACAACACCACCAGCGCAAAGACGATTTCGACCCAAGGCCCCAGCGTTAACAGGCTCGACCCGATGGCAACGAAGATGCCGCGGAAAACAATCGCCCCGATAACGCCCCAATAGAGGACGCGGTGACGCAGATTATCCGGTACGGCAAACCACGAGAAGATAGCCATCATGACAAACAGGTTATCAACTGACAGGACTTTCTCCAGCGCATAACCGGTAATAAACAGGCTCGCCACTTCAGAACCGTGATGAATGTAGAGGAAACCGGCAAAAGCCATCGCCACAACGATCCAGAAGACCGTCCAGAGCGAAGCACTTTTCAGCGAAATCGGCTTGTCATGACGATGCATGAACAGGTCGACAGCAATCGCCCCAATAGCCAGAACAACAAATACAGTGACGGTTTCAGCCGGGAAACCGATATGCGTGGATACCATAAATAGCCCTTAAGCCAGAGTGTTGAAATTAAAGACCGAATTCGGCCGGGGTGAAGCCCAGTGCCAGCGCAATTTCGCGTACGGCGGTTTGCTCGTCCTGATCGAAATCACCGTCGCTTTTAGCTACGGCAATACCGACGCGGACGGCCAGTTGTGCCGCTTCTGGTTGGCTTTTCAGCGCCAGAATGTATTTCATGGTTTCGCCTTTACCGATTTCGTAGTCGAAACTGAAGCTGGTCACCAGTTCATTAAAGAACGCAATGACTTCTTTGGTTTCAAACACTTTCAGTTCAGGAGAAGCCTGAAGGAAGCCGATCATCTTTTGCTTTTCTTCAGAGCTCACGCCATTGCTTGAGACGGCGATGCGTGCACAAACAGCAACGGTGCCCTGCATGAATTTTTTGTTTTTGAAACGGCCAACCTGTTTGGTCAGCTCGTCACGGCCGCTGTTAAAGGCGCCTTTCACTTTGTCGAAGAAACTCATTTTCTCTGCCCTCAGATAATTAAAATTATGTGGTGAATCACTGTCACTTAGAGCCAGCAGACCAGCGAAAGCCCCAGCCGAGCGCGTTATCCATATCTTTGTGACCGCTGAAGAACTGGTTCAGACGTTCAACCTTGATCGCGCCGTTGTCATTGACCAGACGGGCGATCGCACACATGTTGTGGCGGTTCGACCCTTCGGTTAAGCGCGTTTCGATCGGCGGTTGCTCAGGAATGTGCATCGTGACCACCCCGTCCGTTTTATCCCAGCTCGCTGCGCCTTCATAGATGAACGCGTAGATCAGCACTTCGCGGATTTTCTTCCACTCGCGGCCATTAATGTGCAGCCACTCGCCGTCACGCACCTGACCGGTGCGGTCATCGCCTTGTAACTGAACATAGGGTTCTGCATTCAGACGACCAAAGGTATTCCCCAGTGCCTGAATCACGCCTTTAGTGCCGTCCTGCAATTCGACAAATGCCCCCAAATCCAGATCGATACCTTTGGATTTGTTAAACATACCGCCGAACATCCCGCCGCCGGAACCGGTGCTGCTTTGCTGATTCCAGTTAAGGTTAATTTTGATTTCGCCAAAGTTATCCCGCTTCGCCAGGCTGATCGTCGGTTTTTCTTTGGTCAGCGACACTTTGCTCAGGCTAATTTTAGCAGGTTCAGGGGTCGGTGCCGGTGCTGGGGCAGGCGTTGGAGCAGGTGCCGGAGCATCCGAAATATCTACCCCGAAGTGCTCTGCCAGCGGTTTCAGGCCGCCGTTAAAGCCCTGAGCAATGAAGCGGAATTTCCACTCCGCATTGCGGCGGTAAATTTCGCCCAAAATCAGCGCGGCTTCCTGACGCCCTGTGACATCAACGTCACCGGTCAGCAGGACATTGCCGTTTTGCTCCACCTGAATGGTCAGTCGCTTCAGGCCTGAAAGCGTCATATTGCCGTCGCAGGTGGCGGTAAAGGCCAGCTTCTGCACTTCAGGCCGCAGGTGGTTGATATCCACCGTAAAGGCGGTGTCCGTGCCTGCGCCGCTCAGCTTTACGGACGCATCGTCATTGACGGGTTGGCCGTAAAACACCATGTCAGGATCGCCCTGCACTTTGCCTGAAGCATAAAGACGAAACGATGAGGCATCGACCGCGACGCCAGAGAGCACGCGTACCGTCAATACCTGTGAAGGAATGGAGGCGTTGCCCCCCGGCGTCATCGTCATTAGCGCACCACCGTTGCCACGATATCTGCGTGCATATCGTCAATTGTGCGGCCGGTGGAGGCTTTACCGTGTGCGGTGAAGTCCCATTCGCCGTTGTTACGGGACAATGAGGCAATAATGATACCGGTGTGAGAACCCTGCTCCGTCAGCTGATAACGGGCCAGTTCCTTACGGGACTGATCGACGACGCGGCAAAATGCGTTATCGACTTCATTAAATGTCTGACCACGGAAACTGTTCACCGTGAAGGCCAGATACTCTACCTGAGAAGGCAGGCGGGTCAGGTCAACGGTGATCACTTCGTCGTCGCCATCGCCTTCACCGGTCAGGTTGTCACCCAAATGGACAACTGAACCGCAGCTTGACTTCAGCTTGCGGAACCAGATGGTGTCGATGGTCTGGCCAGTGCGGTCTAACAGAACGCATCCCGCGTCTAAATCAATTGAATCGCTGCCGCCGCCTAAAAGACCACCCAGGAACCCTTTTTTCTTTTTCAAAGGATCCCAACCCAAACCGAATTGGAGTTGATTCAACGAAGACGTTTGTTTGCTGAGTGAAACAGTTTGGTTCTTGCTTAATGAAACCATTAGTTATTCCTTCAGAGATAGGTTAAATCATTATTTTTTCGAATCAGAAATCCATGTGCTGAAAAATCATATCATGACGAAGTAGTTGCACAAGCTACATTTTGACACTAATTTCCTTAACAAAAGTTAATTCATTGATATTAAATATTTATTTTTTGATAATTTACGTTTTTTGACGAAAACAGACGTTGCCAAACGTATGACAAAAGACAAATTGATAACATCTAGATATGAATCATGTTATGATTGACATGGTTAAAATCCCTGCATAGACTCTCAAATAATTCTTTTCCCCCTCTTCATTTCTGGAATATATACGCCGATGAGTCACGTAATTTGGTTAATGGAAGGTCTGTCGTCACAGCGCGACATTATTTTGGGCATCAAAGACTTTTTTAAATCTTCAAATCAAGATGTCACCGTCATTGCCTCCCATCGCCATCACAGAAATGAAATTCTTTCTCTGGCGGACATCGCGCTCATCGAACCGGCAGAAGATGAAGAACGCCTGGCCTTTATCACCGCAACCGTGGCGCAGTACGGTGTCAATGCCATCCACACTGGCCGTAATTGCCAGTGGTTTGAAACCCACCGGGCGGACATTGTTGCGTCGGGCGTCACGCTGACCACCGGCGCTGTCAGCAACGCCATGTTTGAACTGGCCGACGATAAAGTGGACTTCGCCCTCGCCATGCAACAACACGGACTGCCGGTTGTGCCGTCGATCCGCATTGAATCGGCAGAAGAATTACGCGGGCATCTGGCTGACAATACCAGCGCCGAATCCTGGTCCGGTGCGACCATGCTGTGCGTGAAACCCGTTGTCGGTATTTATGGCATGGGATTCTGGCGTTTTGATGACAATGTGGGCCATATGGCCGCTTTCACCCATCCTGACAGCCGCAAAGTGCGTCCGGATATGTATCTGCACGCCCTGGAACAGCAGGAAATCTTCGAGCCGCTGGTGTTAATGCCTTACCTGCCCGGCCCCGAATATTCGGTCGATATGCTGGTGGAACGCGGTAAAGTCATCGCGGCCGTTGCGCGCCGCAAAGAAGGTGCGCTGCAATATCTCGAGCAATCGGGTGCAGCCTATGAGCTGGGCAAGCGTTGCGCTGAAGTCATGCAGGCCGACGGTCTGGTGAATGTTCAGACCCGCAACAACGATCACGGCGAGCCAGTTTTGCTGGAAATTAATATGCGGCCTTCCGGCGGTATCGGTTATACCCGCCACAGCGGCGTCAATCTGCCCGGCCTGTTCGCCGCCCGCAAACTGGGTTTGCTCAACGAAACGCAGGCCATGAACGCGGCCACGGAGAGCTTCTCTCCTGCGGTTGTGCGTTCTATGACGGATGTCATCCCTTACACCACTTCGCTCGACAACCTGTCTTCAGGCCAAGGAAACGCATGAGTATGTCCCACGCCACTTCTGTTTATCGCCGTGAGCTTTCCGGCGGTACGCTGACCGTGACCCCGACCGGCAGCACACATTCGCTGGATGCATTATTTGATATCGCTGAACGCCGCAATCCGAAACGCGCATTTTTGTTTGTCAGCAAAGTGCTCGGCCGTCATATTCCGATTGCCCCTTCGGTTATGCGTTCCGCTTACCGCCAGCTGGCCGTGCAAATTCCCACCGATTTGCCAGAGCCGGTGCTGTTTATCGGCATGGCCGAGACGGCCGTAGGACTGGGCGCGGGGGTTTATGATGAGGCGTCAGGCCGCTATGCGAATTCAGTGTATCTGACATCAACACGTCATCCGGTTGAGGGCGATCTGCTGTGTGAATTCAAAGAAAATCACAGCCATGCCACAGACCATCTGATCTACCATCCGGCAGACCCGGTGTTGCGCGACCGCGTACGGGATGCCCGCAGTCTGGTGCTGATCGATGACGAAGCGACCACCGGCAACACTTTTATTAATCTGCTGGAAGCGCTGCGCGCGGATGCCGGGCTGTCACAACTCGAACGTGTGGTCACGGTCACACTGACAGACTGGAGCGGTAACGCGATTGAAGCCAATTGCCCGCTGCCGGTCACGCCCGTGTCGCTGGTTCAGGGCGACTGGCATTGGGAAATGAAACCCGATGCGCCAGTGCCGGTAATGCCAGCGGTGAACGTGACCGCCACCGGCAGCGTCGCCATCACCGGCAAACAGAGCTGGGGGCGTCTGGGCATGGCGATCCCGGCGCGCGACCTGGGTAAGCACCTCACGGCAGCCGTGGGCGAAAAAGTGCTGGTGTTAGGTTCGGGGGAATTTGTCTGGGAACCTCTTCTGCTGGCGGAACGTCTGGAGAAAACCGGGGCAGACGTGAAATTCAGCTGCACCACCCGCTCACCGATTTCTACCGGTTACGCCATCAAATCCGCCATTGCGTTCACCGACAACTACGGTCTGGGCATTCCGAATTTCGTTTACAACGTCGCGCATCAGCATTTTGATCGCATTTTGCTGTGTATTGAAACCCCTGCCGACAGCGTTGATCCTTCCCTGCTCGATGCCCTGAAAAACGTGGCGAATACTGTTGAGGTTGTTGTGTATGAATAAGCCGGTCATTCTTTCCGATCTGGACGATACTCTGTTTCAGACGCGCCGTAAGATGGTCGATGAACTGGACCTCGAGCCTTTCCGCCCGGGGGCCTTAGACCGCTCGATGTCTGCGCGCAGCTTTATGACCGAAGAACAATCTATGCTGGTGGACTGGCTGCTTGAAAACGCTGACTTTATTCCGGTCACCGCCCGCGGTACCGAAGAGATAAGCCGCGTGACCATTCCTTTCAACTCCTGGGCGATCGCCACCCACGGCGCGGTCATTCTGACGCCCCAGGGCGAGCCTGACGCAGAGTGGAAAGCCCATATTCTCGACAGCCTGGCACCTTTTCGTGAGCGTCTGCTGAACATGCAGCAGGGCATCACGGCGCTGATGGCGGAGCGCAAGATCAACGGCTGGGCGCGTATTAATTATGAATACGGCGACACCCCGATCTATCTGGTGATGAAGCACACCGACAGCACCCGCCTCGACGAACTCTATACCCTCGGCGAAGAGATCGAAGCCCTGTTCCCTGCCGAAGGTTTTTATATTCATCGCAACAGCAACAACATTGCCTGGCTGCCGCTGCCGGTTGAAAAAGGCCTCGCCACGCAATACTTACTGAAGAAATTGCGGGCGGAGCGCGGCGTGTTCCCGGTCATTGGTCTGGGCGACAGCCTGAGCGATCACCGTTTTATGAAACTGTGTAACTGGTTTGGCATGCCACAGCAGAGTCAGTTTGCTGAACACATCAGCCAGCACATTTTCGGAGAGAAATAACATGCAGCCTTTTATCCCTTTTTCCGGCTCATACCTGCCAGAGGATGTGCACTTTCTGTTAAAGCCGGTGGAAATGGAAATGACGCCGGTCGAGCAAAAAGAGCAGCTGATCCAGTCCGGTGAAAAACATTATTCCGAGATGCTGAGTCAGGAACCTGAGCCGACCGCCTGGCATCTGGACTTATTTGCCCGTGCGCTGGAACAAGGCGCAGAACGTCTGGCGAAAGAAGTGGTGATGCTGGCGAAGGCGCTGGCCGACCGCTTTGGCGAGACGCCGGTCATCCTCGTCAGCCTGGTGCGCGCCGGTGTGCCATTGGGCGTGATGCTGCATCAGACGTTGCGGGAGATGGGTAAAACATCTCACCACTACGGCGTGAGTATCATCCGTGACCGAGGCATTGACGACACGGCGATGGACTGGATCGAGGCGCAACACGGCACCGAAGGCATCGTGTTTGTTGATGGCTGGACCGGAAAAGGCGCGATCACCGGTCAGCTGAGACGTTCGCTGGAAAATCGTGCGGGCTATCCACAGGATCCGCGTCTCGTGGTGCTCGCCGACCCGTGCGGCGTTTCCTGGCTGGCCGCCAGCGACGACGACTGGCTGATCCCCTTTGGCATCATGGGTGCGCCGGTTTCCGGTCTGATTTCACGATCGATCTGGTCTGCAGAAGGTTTGCACGGCTGTGTGAAGTGCGATCACCTGAGCGAATTTGAGTGCAGCCGCCTGCTGGTGGATACCGTGGCCGGGTGTCGCCGCTCGCTGGATCTCGCAACCATTCCGGCCAGCCCGTGGGTGCCGCAGGAGTATGTGCATCTGAAAATACGCAGCGAGCAGGTGATTTCCTCACTGGCCGCCGAATATGACATTTCCAGCATTAACCGGATTAAACCGGGCATTGCCGAGGCCACCCGCGCCGTTTTGCGTCGCGTGCCGGAACACGTTCTGGTGCGTTCGGTGAACGATCCGGACGTCGCCCTGCTGGTCTATCTCGCCCGTGAAAAAAACATCACCATCACTGAAGTCGGTGACCGCATCGGCCAATACCGTGCCGTCACCATTATTAAAAAGGTTCACTGATGACAAAGAGACTATCGCCATACCGGCTGGGCGCCACGCTTTACATGCCCGCCACCCGCAACGACATCGCGGGCAGTATTCTGCACAACGAAATTGACGGGCTGCGCTCGATCGTCATCTGTCTGGAAGATGCGGTCAGCGACGCCGACGTTCCCGCCGCGCTGCAAAATCTGAAGCAGGTGCTGAACGCACTGAAAGCCGCCAATGATGCGGGTTTGGGCGCTGACTGGCCGCTGGTGTTTATCCGTCCGCGTCATCCCGGAATGGGCAAGTTCCTGACCGCAACGGAAGATCTCACGCCGGTTGACGGGCTGGTGTTGCCGAAGTTCACGCTGGAGTCTCTGCCGGTATGGTGGGACATCATGAAAGATACTCACCTGTGCATGATGCCAACGCTGGAAACGGAAGAAGTTTTTGACGTCACTGAAATGCGGAAACTCGCCGTCGAACTGCTCGCCCATCCGTGTCACTCACGCATTATCGCCCTGCGTATTGGCGGCAATGACCTGATGAACGTGATTTCGCTGCGCCGTCCGCGCAACCTGACGCTGTACGACAGCCCGATGGGTTACGTGATCAAGATGCTGGTCGCCGTATTCGGCTCGCGGGATTTCGCCCTGACATCGCCGGTTTGCGAACATATTGACGATCACGACGTGATGGAAAAAGAACTGGCGCTGGACATGGCGCACGGTCTGGTGGGAAAAACGGCCATTCATCCGAATCAGATCGCCAAAATTGAGCGTGCGCTGATGGTGACATCCGCCGATCACGCCGATGCTTTGCGGATTCTCAACTCCAGTCAGGCCGTGTTTAAATCCCAGGGCGCAATGTGTGAACCCGCGACTCACCGTCGCTGGGCCGCACGCGTGCTTGAGCAGGCACAGATTTACGGCATTGCGCAGGAAGAGACACAGGACGGCGTCAGATTTTTCACGGCCAACCAGCTGAACTAACACCATTGCGACAGATTGATTTAGCTGATGTTGAGGAAAGACCTGATAGGATTTTTGGCCCTGCAGGCGCCAAGGAAAGGAAGAACCACGGGAAGGAGATACAGGATGTGTACTGACATTTTCTATGCACCATCGCCCATAACACGACGACAGGCAACGACTAACCATGCAACTCAGCACACGACAAGCACGTATTTTCCGACTGGCGCAATTGCTCGGTACCGGGCAACCGGTGTCAGCGACAAAAGTCATCACCCGGCTTGCCTGTTCAGAACCGACATTGACGCGGGCGTTAAAGGAATTACGCGAAACCTACTCTGCTGAGATCAAATACAGCAAAGCCACGCACTCTTATCAGATGACCGACGCGGGCTCGCTGGATAAAAAGACCCTGCGTCAGATGGCTCAGGCTTTACATTCCAGTGGCGATCTCAAAACCGAAGAGCAGGTTAGCCACGTCTCGCTGGATAAAGAAAAGAAAAAGACAGTGTCGCTGTCATTGCGCATGTCAGTGGTGAGAAAAATCGACCGCCTGGCGATGCTGGTGGAGACGTCGCGCAGTGATGCTGTTGAAATGCTGGTTGACCGCTGTATTGCTGACGTGATGACCGCACTGCGCCAGCCTGAAAAATCACTGCAAAAATAACCTCATGACTTTCTCTGTCGTTCCGGCGTTCAGACCGGAACGACAGCACTCGCGCCCCTTACAACATCACTTTCGCCGCCATTTCCCGGCTGTAATCCCGGCTGGCATCCACCAGCACGCGGGTGTAATCATCACGAATATCCCCGCGCAGCAGCGCATCGGTTTCCAGCGTCTCGAGGATCCTGCCGAATTTCATCACCGCGACACGCTGGCAGAGATGGGCAATAACGCCCAAATCGTGCGTCACCATCAGATACGTCAGCCCTTCCTCTTTTTGAAGATCGAACAGCAAATTGAGGATTTCGGCCTGCACTGACACATCCAGCGCAGACGTCGGTTCGTCGAGCAACAGCACGCGCGGTTTGAGGATCAGCGCACGCGCAATGGCCACGCGCTGACGCTGGCCGCCGGAAAGCTGATGCGGATAGCGGCTGCGAAACGCCCGGTTCAGGCCGACTTTCTCCAGAATGGTATTAATCCGCTGATCCCGCTGGTCAATACGGTGGATTTGCAACGGCTCCTCCAGAATATCGCCGATGGTGTGGCGCGGATGCAGCGAACCGTAGGGATCCTGAAACACCATCTGCACCAGCCGGCAGCGGTCACGGCCAATCCGGTGTTCAAGCTGCTGGCCGTCGATTTCCAGTTCACCCTTCCAGTGGGTAAACAGCCCTGCCAGACATTTCAGCACCGTGGTTTTACCCGATCCGGATTCCCCCACCAGCCCGAAAATCTCGCCTTCGCGCACGGCAATATTCACCTCTGTCAGCACCTGCGTGGTTTTCGCCCCTTCGCCAAACGTCAGGTTCAGGTTACGCACGTCAATCATGGTTTTCGCTGTCATATTGGCTCCTTAGTCGGTCAGCCAGCTGGCCTGACGTTGCATCACCGGCAGCGGATAACGGCGGTTATCCATGTCCGGCAACGCGTTGAGCAGGCCGCGCGTGTAGGGATGCTGCGCGTTATCCAGATCGGTGGCAGCAATAGATTCGACCACGCGCCCGGCATACATCACCAGCACCCGGTCGCAGAAGCTGCGCACCAGATTGATGTCGTGACTGATAAATATCAGCCCCAGACCGCGCGTTTTCACCAGATCGTCGAGCAGCGCCAGCACCTGTAAACGCACGGACACATCCAGCGCTGAAGTGGGTTCATCGGCTATCACCATTTCCGGGTCGGTGATCAGCATCATGGCGATCATGATGCGCTGCCCCTGCCCGCCGGAAATCTCGTGCGGATAGAGGCCGTACACCCGTTCGGGTTCGCGGATGCGCACCACATCGAGCATGTTCAGCACTTTGCTTTTGGCCTCCTGATAGGAACATGTGTGGTGCGAACGCCATGCTTCGGCAATCTGGTCGCCGACGCACAGCACCGGGTTCAGCGAGTATTTCGGATCCTGCATAATCATCGAAATGCGTTTTCCACGCACCTGACGCATTTGCTTCGGCGTGGCGTTAAGCAAATCAACATCACCAAACTGCATCCGCTCGGCGGTGATCCGCGCTTTCGCGGGGTGCAGTTGCAGCAAGGCGCGCCCGACGGTGGATTTCCCGGAGCCCGACTCACCGACGATAGCCAGTTTTTCCCGCCCGAGCTGGAAAGAAACGCCGCGCACCGCCTGCGTCACCTGACGACCATTCACAAAGCTGACGTGCAGATCGCGCACGTCGAGTAACGCCGGAGCGTCAGTCATTCCGGGGATCAAGGATGTCACGTAGGCCATCTCCTAAAAAGTTGAACGCCAGGCTGTTAATCAGGATCGCAAGACCGGGGATGGTCGCCACCCACCAGCACTCCATCATGTACGTACGGCCGCTGGAAATCATCGCGCCCCACTCCGGGTCCGGCGGCTGCGCGCCCAGGCCGAGAAAGCCCAGCCCGGCGGCGGTCAGGATAATCCCGGCCATGTTCATGGTGATTCGGATGATCACCGACGGCAGGCATAGCGGCACGATGTGACGCCACAGCACCCGCACCGGACTTGCCCCTTGCAGGCGCACCGCCGAGATAAAATCGGCCTGGCGTAATGAGAGCGTTTCGGCACGCGCCAGACGCGCAATCGGCGGCCAGGCAGTGAGCGTAATGGCGATCACCACATGCTCCAGCCCCGGCCCGAGCGCGGCAACAAACGCCAGCGCCAGCACCAGACTCGGGAAGGAGATGAAAATGTCGGTGACGCGCATCAGCACCATATCGGTTTTACCGCCGAAATAACCGGCAGTGACGCCGAGCAGCAACCCGAGCGGGCCAACGGTCACCGACACCAGCAGAACGATGTACAGCGTGATGCGCGAGCCATATACCAGACGGCTGAAAATATCGCGGCCAAACTCGTCGGTGCCGAACCAGTGCGCCGCCGACGGCGGGCTGAGCGCGTTGTTTAAATCCTGCACCAACGGATGGAACGGGGCGATCCACGGGGCGAAAATCGCCACAATCATCAGCACCAGCACAATCGCGCCACCAATGGCTGTCAGCGGATTGCACGCCATCTGCCACAGAAAATGGCCTACCCGGCCAAACGCCCGTTTCACGCGCTGACGTTTTTCATCGCCCGCGCTGAGCGTTACAGAATCGAGGGAAAGGGTCATACTTTTGTCCTCGGGTCAAAGACCTGATACAGCAGGTCAGACAGCAGATTGAGCACCACAAAAATCATGCCAACCACCAGCACGCAGCCCATCACCGCGTTCATGTCGCCCAGCATCAGGCTGCTGGTGAGATACGAACCGAAGCCCGGCCAGGAAAATACCGTTTCGATCAGCACCGCGCCTTCCAGCAGTGAGCCGTACGCCAGCGCCACCACGGTCAGAAGCTGAACCAGAATGTTGCGGAACGCGTGATTCCACAGCACATCCCATTCGCTCAGCCCCTTGACCCGGGCGGTGATGATGAATTCCTGTGAAAGCTGCGCCAGCATAAAGCTGCGGGTCATGCGGCTGATGTACGCCAGCGAGTGGAAACCGAGCAGCGAGGCAGGCAGGATCAGGTGATTAAGCGCGTTGCGAAACACTTCCCAGTTTCCGGCAATCACTGAGTCGATCAGCATAAAACCGCTGTGACGCGTCACCTGGCCGTCGAGACTGAAATCCAGACGCCCTGCGCCGCCCACCCAACCGAGCCAGGCATAGAACACCAGCAATCCCATCATCCCTACCCAGAAGATCGGGGTGGAATAACCGGCCAGACTGATGATACGCACCACGTAATCCGCCACGCTGTTGCGTTTCGCCGCTGCCAGCACGCCTAACGGAATGCCGACGCCTGCGCCGAGGATGATCGCCAGCGTCGCCAGCTCCATGGTGGCAGGGAACACCCGCAGAATGTCCTGCGTTACCGGTTTACCGGTCAGCAGCGCGTTTCCAAAATCACCGTGCGCCAGCCCGGAAAGGTAGATGCCGAACTGTGTCCACAGCGGTTTATCAAAGCCGAGCTGATGGTAAACCTGCTGATAGGTGCTGTGGTCGGCATCCGGCCCGACAATCGCCAGCACAGGATCCACCGGCATGACGCGGCCAATAAAAAACGTCAGCAGCAGCAGGCCAAACAGCGTCACCGCTACCTGCACCAGACGTTTGCCAATTCGCCCGGCGGGGAACGACATCCGTGCAGTTTGCTTAGTAGCAGGAGCCGGAATTTGCATGGTCATAACCCTTTACCTCCGGTTGGCCGGGCGTCGGCGGTATCGTCTTTGTAGACGTCACGCAGGAACGTGGTGGCAGAAGGATGCGGCAGATAGTTTTTGACGTCCTTGCGCACCACGATGGAATCGACCATTTGTGAGAGCGGCACCAGCGCCGGGATCAGCGCGTCGTAGCGTTCCTGAATGGCGAAGTAATCCTGTTTCTGCTTTTCCGGATCCCGCTCAAGCAGCGCCTGATCGATATCCGTGTTGAGCTGTTTGTCATAAAAACCGGTGCGCCAGCCCTGAAAATTGGTCAGCCGCGCCGCATCGTTGTTGTCCGGGTTATACACCAGGGCGCGCAGGCTGGAATGCGGATGCGGTTCCACGCCGCTGCCGCCGCGCCCGACCAGCATGTCGAACTTGCGTTCACGCATCGCACCGTAAATCTGGTTGCCGGTACCGGTGACGATTTTGGCGCGAATGCCCGCCTGCATCAGCGTGGACTGCACCGCAATCGCGATATTGAGGAACGGCTGATCGGCCAGCACCCGCAGCGTGGTATCAAAACCGTCAGGATAACCGGCCTCTGCCAGCAGGGTTTTGGCGCGCGGAATGTCCAGCGTATAACCGGGATCCGGCAATGTGGCAGGCATACCGACCTGAATCGGACGCTGATGCACAATGCCATAACCGTTCATCAGCGCCTTGCCGATACCCTGATAATCAATCAGATAGCGCACCGCTTCGCGCACTTTCGGGTTAGCGAAATGCGGCTCTTTCATGCTCATCGCCACGTAATAAATGGTGCCTTTTTTCACCGTATCGACGGTCATTGCCGGATCGTGGCTCAGGGCCGTCACATCGGACACCGCCATATTATTGGCAATATCCAGATCGCCTTTTTCAATCATCAGACGCAGGGTCTGGGATTCCTGAAAGTGACGAAACACCACGCGCGACAATTTAGGTTCACCGCGCCAGTACTGCGGATTACGGCTCATGTTCAGCACGTCTTTCGCCTGCCAGCTGTCGAGGCGGAACGGTCCTGAACCGGCTTCGTTGGTGGTCAGCCAGCGGTTACCCCAGTCGCCATTCACTTCATGCGCCTGCACGGTTTTACGGTCTAACGCCACCACGCTGCCGAGCGCGGCCAGTGAGTAAATCACCAGTTTCGGATCGTTAGGTTTTGGCAGTTGAATTTCGACAATACCCGGTGACGGCGTGCGCACCATCTCATCGACATTCTTTTTGGTGAAGCCGTACGATTTCCACACCGATGCCTGCGCCAGATTCAGATGCAGGATCCGGCGCATCGACCACACCACATCGTCTGCGGTGACCGGATTGCCCGAGTGGAATGTCACGCCTTCGCGCAGATGGAATGTGATCAGATTACGAGCGTCGTTGACCTCCCATGAGGTCGCCAGCGCCGGGCGGACATTCGTCAGTTCCTGCGGATCGAGCTCAATGAGGGGGTCATAGAGATTCACCACAATGCCGACGATATCGTTACCGGTCATCGCGGCCGGATCGAGCGTCAGCAGGTTGTTCATGTTCATACCGATAAGCAGCTGGTCGGGCGGCGTTTTCGCCTGCACCGCCCCGCCACTCACCGTAAGCAGGAGCGCGAGGATCCACGCCCCGAAGGGTGTGCCTGTGTTCATGATGTACCTTCCGGGTAGAGTCAGAGGTTTATTATTTTTTTCTGCCCGCAGGTCAGTCTCGGCTGACGGTATGGGTTTCTATGTAATCAAAATTGATGTCCTCTCCGAGGCCAGGGCGGTCAGAAAGATGAACAAAACCCTGTTCATCCATCGGGTCAACGATGCTGTTGAGGTACGCAGCAGGTTCGTCATATTCAAGGAACGGGTGCAGCAGGCCGCGTTCGTACCAGCGACAGTTGCGGATAGCGCCGACCACGGCCAGGCTGGCCGCGCCGTTGCCGTGCACTTCGCAGTCCATACCGAAGGCTTCGGCCAGGCTGGCGACTTTCATGCACGGCGAGATGCCGCCCACGCCGTTGGCTCCGGCGCGTAAAATGTCGCAGGCGCCGGCTTTCACCCAGTCCGCACGGCTGTGATGTTTGCCGCCGAGACTTTCCGGCCCGATCACATCGATGGAAAGGTTTTCCGCCAGCCACGCGTAAGACGCCATGCTCTCTTCTTCCATCGGTTCTTCGAACCACGCGAAGTTGAGTTTTTCCAGCGCCTTGCCAATGGTCAGCGCCTGACTGCGGCTGTACCAGTGATAACCGTCGAGCATCAGCTCGATATCCGGCCCCACCGCTTCACGCACGGCGGCGCAGGCTTTGATGTCCATTTTCGGGTCTGGCGCAAACGCCACCGGCGGCATCCAGGTGTGCAGCTTGATGGCCTGATAACCGCGCGCCACCAGTTTTTCGGCAAACTGGCCGAATTCATCCGGCGTCGATAACCCGCCCTTCAGCTCATCGCCGCACATGGTGCTGCCGTACGCCGGCACTTTCTCGCGAAAGCCGCCCAGCAGTTTGTGCACCGGCATCTTCAGTTTGCGGCCAATCAGATCCCACAGCGCCTGCTCGACAAACGACAGCGCCCGTTCGGTCAGCTGATGCGCACTGCCGCGCTGCCAGTGCACCAGATCCTGCCACAGGCGTTCGCGGTCAAACGGGTTCTGACCGATCAGCACTTTTCTGAAAAAGGCGTTCACGACGTGCGGACGCACCACTTCCGGCGGCGCGAAGGAATACCCGCAATCGCCTTCATCGGTGGTGATGGTTAACATCGCCATTTTTGCCAGACTTTCTTCACCCGGATGCGAATGACCCGCGCTGTCGGAAACACGGCGAGTCGGATAAGTAAAAACAGAAACTTCAACAGAACGTATTTTCACAGCGATACCTGCCATTACTGAGAGAGTTAACACCCGTCAGGGCGCTCCAAATTGCGCGTTCCATCGGCTTTGTGAGCGCACTCACACTTCGTTAAAACCGCAATCCAACATTAATAAAATAGCGTTTCATAATTGAAGTTAGCCACTTTTTTTGCACATTTCCACGGCTAAAAGCCGAAAATTTTGCCGTATGTTTGTGCATCCGCACGGGGGAATGTGAGCATTTTCACGAAAGCAGGAAGAAGTGTGATCTGTACTGGAAGTAGGCGGAAAGAATGTAGGGATAAAAAACCCTGACACAATGTGCCAGGGCAATTTGAGGAAGGAATAAAGTGCCTGATTAACCGGAAATCGTCGGGGTATAGGTGCGCTGATCCCAGGAGATTTGGAAGGTACCGGTGTTGCCGAAATTATCCCAGACCGTGACTTTTACCGGAATGATTTTGGGTGTCCATGCCGGCCAGTGGTGACAATAATTGTCGATACTGTGAGACGCTTCCAATGCATGAAGCGTGACCACGCCTTCGACACTGGCCGGTGAAACGATCCAGGATCTTTTCCCGCAGTTTTCGTTTATATCCAGCATGTAGTGGTATTCATACGGCTCATAATTTGTCTCATCCTGACAATCATGCCCTGAAGTAAACAGAAAACCGAATTTCTTCATGTCAGGTGGAACTTCCACACCCCAGGCAACAATATGCCCGCCGTGCTCTGGCGTATAATCAAGAAGTGACTGTACATAAGTATCGGCTGAATGTGCTGAGCTGTAACCGTACATCCCGATTTTCTCTTTTGTGTTGTATGGCGCACAATGAGTTCGGTTGAGAACAGCGGTTTTTTCATTCAGGAGTTTAACCTCAGAATTTCCGACATCAGGCTTAATTAAAACCTGTTTACTCCTGACAACCGCATTACTTTGCGAATGACTTGACCCACCCCAGTTATTGGCATGATAAGTAATATGCACGGTGTCACAGAGCGTACTCCAGCCTTTCTCGACAATCGTCAGCTTTGAAACATCTGAATAATCAATTTTTGCTAAAAATGTCAATGTCACTTTAGACGAGGCATAAGATGACCATTGCCCTGTTGAGGTCAGTGCAGTGGTAATACAGGCAACATCCGGAATGTTCAGGCGTACAGAAATATCTTTTCCTGCGCTGGCAGTATGGCTGTAAATATAAACCGGTATATCACAAATACCGTTATCCGCTGACGCAATGACACGGGGGCCGGAAGCATAATTAACCGGGTTATTCCATTCATTGGCGGTAAAGGTATAGCACGCACCTTTTGTCCCATTAAAAACCAGCACATCATCATTATTGTGCGTATTAATCAGTTCGAGGCGTGGAGTTGAATACTGTTTCTTATACTCGGTAATAAAATCACTGACCATCAGATTAAGGTAATGCCCCTGCGCATCCACCGCAGAGACTGAAATTTTCGCCGGAGCCTGGTTACGGCCGTTAGCATACAGCGTAGATTTTGAATTGGTGCTTTCCGCATAGGAAATTGCGAGGCTCGAGATACTCTCGCAGACATCCCATACGCTGGTTATCCCTCTGACAGAGATATAACACTCGGGATAAGCGCCAGTGGCTTTACCTTTCGCCGTGCCCGAACGTCCGTGCCCCGGGATATCCAGATGGACGGCAATATTCACCAGGTCAAAGGCAGTACCATTAGGCGCAATATAGAGATCGCATTCTGCATCTCCGGTTTCTTTACCTACCCCGTAAATATCATAGGTATTTTGATTCGATAATTTCTCTGTTAATACTGGCTGGTAATCAGAGCCATCGCTTTTCTGGTAAAGCTTCCATGAACCATTATTCTGATAGAAACTCCCGTCTGTTTCATACACGCACAGACAGGCAACGCTTTTTAAATCAGCGACCGTGAGGGGTAAGGTTTTCCCGTTTTTATCAACAGCACGAGCTCTGACTTTAACCGTCAGTTGTGTCTTATTTTTCAGATTATAATTGATGAGCCCGTTTTGTTCATCGTTATATTTTAAGAAAAGCTCCAGCTTTTCGAAGTGATCAAAGCTGGCCCACACACTGCTGGCAAAGTCATAGTCATCCAATATGCGGTTGCTATTATCCAATGCGTTGTTGCCAGATTCATTGTTGATCTCTGTGTCAGACATAATCATTATCCTTATTAATTAAATGACGCACCACCGATAGGAGTGGCGACAGGAAAAACAATAGCGAAACAGCAGGGATGAACAACTCATTGCGTATCAAAGCCATTCTTTCTGATATTTTTTTATATCACTTCACGCTTCACAATTATTGTCGAAACGGATTAAAAACAAAATGAGAAGCAATGACATGATTTATACGAAGAAACTATTACCCTGTCATTTAGTCACAACGCAGTTTAATTTCGAGAAACAGAGCGAATTCCTGACGGATAGCTGTTCTTACAATGACGTTATATGAGAAAAAGGAATGAATCATGAGTGAAAATTATTATACACAGACGAAGAACTTTATGAGTTCAGTGAATGATGAAGTGGACCCACGCACAGGCCTTTATAGTGCAAGCCTGAGTCTGGGAAACATTGTCGGTAATAACGGCAACGGACCTGAAATTCCCTTTACCATCAGCTATTCCCCCACATCAGAAACCAATATCGGTTTTGGTATGGGTTTTACGACCGGCATGACGATGTATGACAGTCAGAAGAAACGCGTGACGCTGAATACCGGTGAACATTATGTGATCAATGAAAATGGCAACACGTTAAGCGTGCGCCAGATGAAACTGAAAACCTTTGTCATGACAAAAACGTCTTCGGGTTATCAGGTGGTGCATAAAAGTGGCATTACCGAAGTGCTGGGGCTGGTGTGCCAGAATCTCTATTTGCCGGTAAAAATTATTGGTGCTTTTGGACATTATCTTACGCTTACCTGGGATGGCACACACGGCACGCCCCGCCTGACAAAAGTCGTGGATATGGACAATGACGTTCACTGCGCCGTTGACTATCTGGCCAACACGGTTTTCCATTTCACGCCAAACAACAGCGAAAAATATGACATCACGCTGACCACACAGAACAATTTCCTCACCGCCCTCAGCCATTCCAGTGCCGACATCACCTTAACCTGGAACCTTGCTTATACCGCAGGACTGATGAACAGCCAGATCCTGACCGGCATGACCACGCCGCTGGGGCTGAAAAAATCGGTGGTGTACCAGAAGGATCTGATGAAATTCCCGGCCTCTTCCGGCCAGAGAGCGCTGCCCGCCGTGGTCAGTTACACGATCCAACCGGGTATGGGCCAGCCAGATCTGGTGCGTACCTATACCTACAGCAGCAATAACTATCTTGGCTATGGCGGCAGCACCACCTGGAATGCAGACAGCGATTACACCTATTCATTGCCGGGCAGTTATGTGTACGAAAGCACTGAAAAGGTCGTGGATAACACCTCACCGAACGCGCTTTCCACCCGCCGCGTCTACAACCACTACCACCTGATGACGTTATTGGAAGAAAAACAGGGCGGCGACAACAAGCAAACCGCCATGACCTACTACGAAGACGCCGGCAAATCGTTCGACATGCAGCCCGTGCAACTGCAGTGTTTGAAAAAACAGGCCATTACCTGGATTAACAGCGGCTCCAAAAAATATTCGGAAACCACCACCACCGAATATGACACCAGCGGCAATCTGACCAGACAGGTTGACCCCGGCGGCGCGCTGACCGAAATCGTTTATTACCCTGCCTCGGGCGAATCGCAAACCACGGCGGATACCGGCTGCCCTGCCTGTCCGCACGGTTTTGTGCGCTTTGAGAAAAGCCGCAAGGTCACGCCCGCACCCACCAGCTTTGACGCGCCTGTTGAACTGACCTATAGCAAATTCGACAAGCTGGCGACCCTCGATCGCACCAGCGCGGCTTTCCATATTGTCCCGGTGAAAATGACCCGCCTGAACGACGGCGTGAGCCAACTGGTGCGCGAGATAAGCTATCACGCCACCGCGTCGGATAAAGTCAGCTATGGCCGAATTCAAAAGGCCCGGGTACGCGTGGGCAACAGGGTGCAAACGACGTCTGAAAACGCGTTCACCTATGTGAAATCCGGCGAATCACTGATCCACACCCGCACCTTTACCGGCCATGACGCCACCACGCAAATCACTCAGCGCGAGCATTCACGTTTCACCAATAAATTGCGGGCATTTATCAATTCGCAAGGCGTAAAAACCGCGCTGAACTACGATTCGCTCGGACGCCTCGTCCGCCGCGTGATCAATCCGGATAACGGCTTTAGTAATGAGTTGAAAATCGCTTATGCGATGAAAACCAGCGGCGGCCAGGCCAGCGAAATCACCACCACCTACACCGATAATGAAGGGAACGCGCACCGCAAACACTTCGACCGCATGGGCCGTGTTCTTACCGAATGGCTGAACGACAAAGACAAGAGCGCCGGTACCTTCTATCAGATGAAAGAGCATCTTTATGATGCCTCCAGCCGTCTGATTAAAACGCAGGACACCGATTACAAAACCCCAGGCGACACCAGTTCCAAAATGCTGATTGCGCAAAATGTCCTGTTTGACAGCTGGGGCCAGAACTACATGAAAGTGCTGAGTTCCGGCCAGCAGCAACAGCAACAATTTGACCCGATTACCCGTGAAAAAATCGAACAGCTACAGGTCACCCGCGGCAGTACGCTGAAACTGGCTTCTCAGAACACGCTGTATAACAAGCAGAACCTGGCTGACAAAATCACCAAAGTGACCGCCGCTGGCGTGCAGATGTCCACACAGCAACTGCGCCACGACGGGCTTGGACGCGTGCGTGAACACGTTGATCCGCAGAATAATGTGACGCATTACACCTGGGATGTCTTTGGCCGCATGCTCACCCAAACATTGCCGGATGGCACCGTGGTGACAAAAACCTACGATCCGAACTCGACCGACAAACTGATCACCTCGGTGAGCGTCACACCGAAAGGTGGCAATGCCCTGCTGCTGGGCACCCAAACCTTTGATGGTCTGGGCCGTCTGACCACCAGCGTCAGCGGTGGCCGCACCCAGACTTACACCTACTCAGGGGCATGCGCCTCCCCTGCGACCGTGCGCGACAACATGAAAAATCAGCTCAATTATGCCTACATTTCCGAGCTTGACGATGCCGTGGCGTCGGTGAAAAGCAGCAGCGGCGATATCGATCAGCGCTTTATCTACGCCACGCAGACGGGAAAAATGCTCGAGGCGCATGAAGCCAATGGCCGCAGCAAAACCATGAGCTGGTGGCCAACCGGTGAATTGCAGCAGGAAACGTTCTTTATGCCGGGCAAACAGACCCGCACGGCAGGCTACGCCTGGACCCTGCAAGGTCAGCCGCTCAAATACATTGATGTGGCAGGCAACGAACAAACGCTGGATTACGACGATTATGGCCGGGTGATCACCATCAGCGATCCGCAAGTGACCGTGAGTATCGCTTATGACACCGCTGGCCGCGTCAGTTCGCAGAATGCACTCGCGAAAGACGGCACCCGTCTGCTGACCACACTGACCTGGGATGATTTTAACCGTGAAGTTAAACGGGTGATTTCGCCTTCCGGTGCCAGCGCGCTGAGCATCGTGCAAACCTTTACCGCCAGTGATCTGATCGCGACGCGTCAGGTTTCTGACGCCAGCACCGTCATCCGCTCGGAGACGTTCACTTATGATGCCCGTAACCGGTTGATTAAATACGAATGTAGTGGCAGTGAGCCGACGGTTGACGGCTATGGCCAGCCGGTAAAATCACAGACCTTCACCCTCGATGCACTGAGCAACATCACCCGGTGCGTGACGGTGATTGCGGGCGGCGGTACCGATACTGCCACCTTCCTCTTTACCAATTCTCAGGACCCTACCCAGCTGACAGAAGTGAAGCATTCACTGACGGCCTGTTATCCGGCGCACATTGTTCTGCAATACGACGCCAACGGCCGCATGACCCGCGACGAAGCGGGCCGGATGCTCAGTTACGACGCCCTTGGGCGTCTGACCCGCATCTGTGATGCCAGTAACAAGCCGCTCAGCACTTACCACTACGATGCGCTGAATAAGCTGGTCATGCAGTCGCTGACCGGTGATGACCGCCAGTTGTTCTATACCGGCGAACGTCTGGTCAATGAGGCATGCAGCAAAACCCAGAAAATCACCCGATTTATTCCGGGAAACAGTGGCAGCGCGGCAGTCAGCGAAGACGGCTTCGCCAGTTAAGAGCACGGCCAGCGGGGTTCCCGCAGGCTTTTCTGAGTGTTTCTCACGCACCCGGCACATGACGGGTGCGCCACACAGATTTTATTAAGGAAGAACACAATGTTGAAATTAACAGGTAATTTCCTCAGCGGTACGCCCTTATGCGCGTTACAGCAGGGGAAAACCACCCGCTTTAATTATTCACCCTGGGGCACGGCCAGCCAAAAAGACGCGGAGCTGCCGGGTTTTAACGGTCAGCGTCATGATCCTCTCACCGCCGTGAATCATCTGGGAAACGGCTACCGCGCGTACAGTCCTGCGCTGATGCGTTTTACCTGCCCGGACAGTCTGAGCCCCTTTGGGAAAGGCGGGATCAACCCTTATGTGTATTGCGGATCCGATCCCATTAACCACACTGACCCGTCAGGGCACTTTTTCCTGATCACCTTCTTCGCGTCTTTATTCTCCTCGCTTGCTGCCTCTGCCATTCAAACCGTAGGCGCTGCCATCACAGGCGCGGCAGCAGGATTGACGGCCGGTGCTGAAGCCGGTGCGGCGGCGGGTGCAGCCGTCGGGACAGGTGCGGCCATGACGACAGCAGAATTCGCAGCCGCCACGGCAACGGCCTCAACCTCAGCGGCTTTCGCGGGAGTGGGTACTGCCGTAGGAGCGGGTGCAGAAGTGGCCAGTGCCGTCGCCGTAGCCGGAAGCACCGCGGGATTATCAGGATTGCCGGGCGCGGCAACGCTGGGGGTTGTCAATGCCGCGATAGGTACGGCAATTCAAACATCGTCGGTTACGGTGGCCGAAGTGGCGATAGGGCTGGGTGTGGAATACGGAGGCATCGCCGCCTCTTTCTACACCAAACTAGGCAGAAAACTGGCCGAAAATGCCAAAACCGTCACGGCGGAAATGTCCGTCTCTACCCATTATGCGCTGGAACAGGCCATGGCTGCGCAGAATGCCTATTCGCCAGCCGTGGAGCCTTCCCTTTATCTCACGGACATGAATGTGAGTGGTTCACGACTGATGCTCAACACTAACCGGGCCTCCCGTTCAGTTCAGACACCCGATGTACGTAAATCGACCGGCATACAGGGCACGCCTGCGCGGAACACTTATCTTCAGTCCATGGGATACCACCCTTCCCGTTTGCAGACGAAGACTGACGCACAGGGAATTAATCAGACGGCATCATCTGAAAGTTCAGCCGAAAATGACAGCCAAAACGGGATGATTAAGGCGGCGGGAATTTTTGGCATGAATAACCGCGACCTGCATCAGAAATCCTACAAATCAGCTCACTTTAAAAATGCACCGCAGGCGCAATGATCCTGCGTCACCCCTGGGCTATGACCCCAGCCTGGTGGCAGGAGGAGTAGCCCGTACATTTTCTTTAAAGGAATATCGACATGTCATTAAAACTTACAGGCACCAGCCCGACCGGATGCACGTTATTAACGACTGACGGAAAAGCCCGACAGACTTTCCATTATGGCCCCTCAGGCAGCACCAATAATCTGCACGAGACTATTCCGGGCTTTAATGGTGAACGTCATGACCCGCTGACCGGCAGCAGTCATTTGGGGAATGGTTATCGTGCCTACAGCCCGGTATTAATGCGCTTTACCTGCCCCGACAGCCTCAGCCCCTTTGGTAAAGGCGGGATCAATGCCTATGTCTATTGCGAAGCGGATCCGGTCAATAACGTGGATCCGAGCGGGCATGCACTCTTCAGGAAAATACTCACGGCTGTGAATACGGTTCTCGATTCCGTAGAGGAACTCAACGCCGTCCCTAAAGTCGTCCGCCAGGAAGCCAGCATGAGTGCCCTGGAGGCGGAATCTGCCAGTACCAGTGCCACTCAGGTTTCGGAAAGTATACTCAAGAAAACCAAGTCCTCAGCCCTGCGGTCCTTCCAGGAAGCAGCACCGGAAGCGGGTTCTGCGCAAAGCATCGCACCGGCTGAAATTCAACTCCCCTCAGGCGCTCAGGAGATTATGCCTCTTCCTGATCCGGCGATGGCCGAAAATCCGGGCATGGTGCGCAGAAAGCTTTTAGGGTCACGTATCCCGAAAAACTATAGTGAGGATTCCATTTATCCTAAGGGCGTGGAATTCGTGAACACGTTCCTGCAAAACCACAATATCGGGCTGAGTGAACACTCACTGGAGAGTATTTCGGAGAATCTCGCACGCGTGCATGCGGGTGAAAGAACCCAGTCAGCGGCGTCGCTTCGTGAATTCAGAGGCTTTGCCAAAGACACAGTGGACTATCTCAGGGCAGGAGACGTCATGAATGCCAGCATCACGGCGGCCGGTTCGGCCATTAATCTGGCCGGCAGCACCCTATTCCTGCCCATTCTTGACCGCACAACATTCCCTGTATGGCAACGTGCCCTTTACGATGCCATGGATTTCGTTCAGTAATATTTTCGCATCGGCTTTCATTTATGAAAGCCGTCATCACTCATAAGGAAATGCAGTATGAGCGTAGCTGAAGGTGCTAATAATATATTGCAGATGAACCATGAAATCATATTCGCTATTCTGCTGATGTCTGGCTGTGGCGGTATTGTTCGGTACATCATGTTAAGGGTGAATCGTGGTTTAATGCAGGACATTATTAACTGTTTGTTGCAGATTATCGTTTCATGTTTTTGCGGGGCGATGCTGAGTATTATCCTGATTAACAAAAATATCAGCGATAACCGGGTATTAGTATTTGCCGGATTAGGCGGTGTGTTCTCTGGCCCTATTCTGAATATATTAGGAAAGAAAATTGCTGACTGGGTTGATCACTTCCCTCCAGGGTCAAAATAACCTCCTCAACAGATTAAATGACACGCTTGTGTCTTCATCGAACAATAGTCTTCATCGAACAATAAAGATATGACATATCAGAAGAACCGGAAATCCTGCTAGTATGTCATATTCAAAAAACCACAGATAGTCACGCACTCGGCAAGGCTAATGATGTCTTTTAAAAACGTTAACCATCGGGTTTACTTTAATAGCATCAGACAGGATATTTAATGAGTTCACTGATATCCACCCCCCTGTCTTCATCGAACAAATAGTTCACATAAAGAGGAGGGCAAATAATCTTTACTTCGTCTGGAAGATTAAATTCAACAAGAGGGCACTGGCGATCATGGATAAAATGACGTGCAATTTTCCGGGGCAAGACAGCCAGCATATTGCTGTGTTCCAGCGCATGAATGACCCCGCTAATAGAGGACGACATATAGGCTGTTCTGATGTTTCCGGAATAAGGTGCATCAATATACACTTTACCGCCAAACGGGGCTTTCTCAGGCCCCAGCAATCTGTGGCAATAACATACATGTGGCAGCGTATAATACTGTGTCAGGGTGAAATTATCCTGGCTGGCTAAAATACTGTTTGCGCTGCACACAATGACAAAATCATCGAACACAGCCAGTTTTCTCGTGATCACCCTTTCATGGTGTAAAACAATATTTCCCGCAAGGATATCGATATTTTTATGCAAGAAATGTTGAATCACATCATCATGATCGCTATAGCCATGATCTGCGAATTCAATGTTGTCATTTTTGTCAGCCCCAAAGTAATTTTCCAGTACATCCGGGCATATCACCTTCAACGTCGAATAGCCGGACTGTATCAATTCTTTATTCTTTACCGCACTTTCAATAATGAAAATCGCCTTCGAAAAGGAATCATTTATCTCCAGCGCTGCGCGGGTCGGTTTAAGGCCATTGACAGTGCGATAGAAGAGTTCTCCACCAAAATGCTGTCTGAGTTTTTTTAGCGATGAACTTACCGCAGACACCGAAAGATTCAGATTAGTCGCTGCCCTGGATAAATTTCCTGAGACAATCACTTCGTTCATTGTTTTGATCAGATTATAATCAAATTCATCTGTTTTACCGCTCACCATTTCTTACCTCATTATACAAATCAACCTCAGTATAATTAGAAAAAATGCATCATGATCCTCATAAATTCAATACCCTGTTTGTACGGAAATGCTTTAAGCAGCGTCATAACTTACACTATTACAAAACCCGTAGGTTAAATTACCCCTTCGGGAAAACCATTCAGGAAAAATTAAATGCAACAAGTGCCGAGATCATTAAAATACACGCAGAAACAAAAAGAAGAACACGTTTTTCTTTCACTACACTCATTTTCATTGAACCGTTCCCTAAATCTTCGATGATCAGCGTCTTGTTAAAGGCCACCCCTTTTTTTGGCACGGTAATAAATAAATCATCGATGCCGATAGTTTTAAGATCTCGCCTGATCAGATACAAGGCCTGGGTCAAACTGGCTTCACTGGTAAACTGACTTCTGTCTCCCCAAATCGCCTGAGACATTTCATTCTTAGTAATAACCTCATCATTAGCATGTAAGAGTATATAGGCGAGGCATTGTGAACGCATACACGTCAGTTTCAGTTTTTTATTGGTATATAATTTTCTTATTTCTTTTGCTGACTCATTGAAGATGTATTTATTATCGATCCTGTAATTTGCCATTGAGTTCCCATCCTTGTGTATTAATGCGTAGTGAATAACTCCCCTATACGCGATGCTATTACATTACCTGTTTTCATTACTATATAAATTTATTTATTATTATATAACATGTGAGCTACCCACTCTAAATACGAGGTATTTAAATCTGACAGGAAGTGATCTTCACTTTCATCTAAATAAGCATATCACTTAGAGATATTCACCTATACAAATAAAAGAACGATAAGTATATATATATTACAAATTTAAATATATCGCATATTTATAAATAAGACATTAATACATTACAGACTTAATATTAATTGCAGAAATAATCAACACGGCCCTTCATGAACAATACCCCGCATTCTTTACCTTCTCCCGGCAAACACTCAGCGCCAGCAGTCGCAGCCAGCGGTGTGCCGGATCCACTTCTGAACGCGGATGCCACATTTGGGAAATGGTGATTTCGCGGGTTTTCACCGGTAACTCAAAGGCATACAGCGGGTCAGATCCGGCGATCAGGAATGACGCGGGGATCAGCGCCACCAGGTCGGAGTGTTGGGCAATCGCCAGCGCGGCGGAAAAGCCTGGCACGACGGCTGCGATGTTCCGTTTCAGCCCGACTTCCGCCAGCGCGTCATCTACCGGGCCATAGGTGTTGTTACGACGTGAAACCACAACGTGCCCGAATGACACATAATCTTCCGCGCTGATCTGCCTGAGCGCCAGCGGATGATCTTTTCTCACCACTCCCATAAACCTGTCGCGGAACAAGGTCTGTAAGCGAATCTCCGGCCCCATATCGCCTGGCACACCAATCTCAAGATCAACCCGCCCTTCGCGCAACGCGCTTGAGGTTTTTTCCGGTTTTGGCATAAACCGCAAACACACGTCAGGCGCAGCGCTCGCCGCGGCGGCAATCATCGCGGCACCAAACGCCACCACAAAACCATCGTTGGAACGGATCAGAAACGTGCGTTCAAGTCTGGCGATGTTGAAATCTGCGGAGGAAGGTCGCAACAAGGCGCGTGCTTCAAAGCTGGCGTTTTGGGCACGCTGGCGTATCTCCTGGGCGTAGGGTGTCAGCACCATAATTCGCCCGGCGCGCACCAGCAGCGGATCGCCGGTGGTGGCGCGCAGCCGGCTGAGCGTGCGGCTCATCGCCGATGCACTTAATCCCAGACGTAGGGCAGCACCGGCTACACTTTCTTCAGCCAGAAGCACATCAAGCGCAATGAGTAAGTTCAGATCGGGTTCATTCATTCCGCCATACTAACGCAGCCGTAAAAAGGAGAGAAGGCGTTTGGTGCAGGTATTAAGTGCAGATGCTGCGTCTTCCGCACTCTGTCGCCGGTGGCTATAGTGACCCGACTACACATAACTGAGAGCACAAGCATGATGGAATTATTCTCCGACAAACCGGGCGACGAAGGATTACCGGGCCGCGAACGCGGGCTGGCGATGGCCGCCGTGATGACCATGGCGACCATGGCGGTGTTTGACGGCTCAATGGTGAATATCGCACTGCCGCAGATTGCCAGAGAGATGGGTATCTCAGCGGGGGCGGCGGTGTGGGTGTCGAACGGTTATCTGTTGTCGGCATCCATGACGCTGGCGATTTTCGCCGCGCTCGCCAGCCACATCGGGTACCGGTCGCTGTTTGCCGCGGGCCTGTGCGTGTTTACGCTGGCGTCGGCGGGCTGTGCGCTCTCCGGCTCTCTGGACATGCTGATTATCATGCGCGTGCTTCAGGGTATCGGCGCGGCAGCCACGCTGAGTATCGGCCCGGCGATTTTACGCTCTGTTTTTCCTAATCGCCTGCTCGGACGGGTTCTCGGGCTGAACGCCCTGATGATCGCCACCAGTACCGCCGTCGCACCGGTGCTTGGCGGCACTATTTTGTCTACCCTGAGCTGGCAATGGCTTTTCGCGATCAACATACCGCTGGGCATTATTGCGGTGATCCTGACCCTGCGCGTTGTCCCCTCTAACCCGGCGTTGACCCGTCAGCCTTTTGATGTGGCGGGCGCGATATTATCGGCCATTGCGCTGGGGTCGCTTATCATGGCTGCAGACGTCTTCTCGCGTCCGGATAAAGATGACCTGATCATTGCCCTTCTCTATGGCGCGACCGCCATCGTTTCCGGTGTGGCTTTTATCTGGCGTCAGCGCCGTGCGCCAAAACCGCTGCTGCCGCTTGGCATGTTTGCTTCCGGCCCGTTCACGCTGGCGGCCTTCACGTCGCTGGCCTCGTTCATCAGCCAGGGGATCACTTTTGTCGCGCTGCCGTTCCTGTTTCAGAGCGTTTACGGTTACAGCGCGTTTGTTTCAGCCTTACTTTTCACGCCGTGGCCGCTGGGGATTATTCTGGCCGCGCCGCACGCCGGACGCCTCGCCGACCGCTATCCGGCCGCGATTATTTCAACCGTCGGGCTGGCCATCTTTGCCGCGGGATTACTGTTACTGGCCCGGCTTCCTGCGCAACCAGAGGTCTGGGATATCGGCCTGCGCAGCTTCGTTTGCGGCATTGGTTTCGGCTGCTTCCAGAGCCCGAACAACCGTGAAATGCTCTCCAATGCCTCGCGGGAAAACAGCGGTTATGCCTCCGGCGTGCTGGCGATCATGCGGACCTTCGGTCAGTGTCTCGGTGCCGCCTGCGTCGGGGTCATTCTGTCAGTCTATGCCGCCACTAACCTGAGCCAGGAAGCCCATGCGGTACAGCTAAGTTTGTGGGTGGCGGTGATCGCCACGGTGCTGGCGATGGCGATTAGCGTAACTCGCTTGCGGAAAACCGCTTCTCACCTGCAAAATGGCTGAAAACCGCCACCCGTAAAAGGATAAATTCTATGCTGGAACTCAGACCTAACTGTGAATGCTGCAATACCGATCTGCCCCCTGCCGCTGACGCGAGAATTTGTTCGTTTGAATGCACGTTCTGCGTGCCCTGCGCCGGAGAGAAACTTCACGGGATCTGCCCTAACTGTGGCGGGGAGTTGGTGGCCCGCCCGCGCAGACCCGCCAATAAACTGGCAAATAATCCGGCGTCAACCACGCGGGTTTATAAACCGGCAGGGTGTGCTTCGTAAGAAGAGTAAGAATGAGGGGATGAGTGACGCCGGGCACGTGATGCCAGGCGTTGACTGAAGCGATCAGTATTCAATGTTTCGCTGCCTGAGCAAAAATTTCAATCTCTTCACTTCAGTTTCTAAATCAATAATGGCATCCAGCGCAACGTTAATCACCGAACTGATCGGTTTCCCTTTATAGAGGTCTGCTGAGCAAAGTTTTCCATGAGAAGCTTCCAGTAAAATCGAATATGCGTCTTTCTCTGCCATATCAACCTCCCTATTTGAGCAAGCATTAATATTAGCAAGCTAATGATAACCCTGAAATAGGAATGTTCGGAACGTTCGCAATCCCTGAGAAAGCATGTCATAAACGGTATTCTTACCTCGCGCCCGTCTGCCAAAGGGCGGCTGAGAAATCTATAACATGATAATTAAAAGGGATTTTTTATGCCTTGCCTCTCGTCTCTGCTTTTGCGATCAGCACTGGTCGGCTCGGTGTTTATGCTTACCGGCTGCCCGCCGCCACCGGATTTAACCCAGTGGCAGCGCCCCCACTCCACGATCGATGACGCGCGCGTGGCAATGGGGCAATGCGGGGTGCCGCTGCCGGGGCCGGAACCTGATTTTACCGATAACGAATCAGTGCTGTATTACCAGTGCATGGAAGCCAAAGGATTTACCTATAAACACGGTTTTCACATTTGTGATGTCTACCAGGACACACCCGCCTGCCGGGCCAAACAGCTGGGGCGTCCTTTGACGAACCAGGAAATCGAATCGCTGCCTTTTGTCGCAGACAGCGGATTACACCCGATCAAACCCGATTCAGGCACGCGGGAATACGAGCTCATCAGCTGGCGTAAAGCCGGTGCCTCGCTGCATTTTTCCCACTCATCGGAAAATGATGCAATTGCGTTACCGGTGATGTACCAGTGTGGCTATCCGAAACCGCTGGGTTCCCGGCTGGCGATGCCTAACATCGGACACACCAAACAACTGCAGGCATGCATGCTGAAAAATGGCTTCGAACCGAAAAAGAAACTCATGCTGGTGTGCCGCAATTACCCGCAACTGGACGGTTGCAGCAAATAACCGTTCGCAACACATAAAAAAGCCGGGGCATTCGCTCCCGGCTTTTTTTCTGCTCAGCGGTTTACCACTGGTATTTCACACCCACCATCCCCTGATAGCCCTGATAGTTGTTGTCGCCCCAGGTGCTGCTGACTTGTCCCCAGGTCTGCCATTTCTGGCTGATGGAACCGGTCACCCCGGCTTTTACTTCGTAGCGGTTAACCGACGTGGCATTTTCAAAGCGAACCTGATTGAAGTCCACGCTGTCTGATGCCGGTTTGCCGTTGTACCAGTTCACCTCGATGAACGGTTGTGCGCTGTTGAGTTTCACCGTGTTCTGGCGGCTCAGGCGCACACCCATACGGGTTCTGATGCCGTCGTCGCTGTTGGCGTTGATGCGGGTGCCGTTTTGTTCGGTATGCCCGTCAGTTTCGTAGTGGCTGTAGACCAGCTGCGCCTGAGGCGTGACCACCCAGCGGACTTCATCGGATTGTTTCAGCGCGAAGCCGTAACCGGTTTCGAGCGAGACATCCGTCCCCTGACTGTCGTAAGACTCCTGCGGCAGGCTGTCGCCGTTGACGTCATTTTTGTACCAGGCGTGCTGGATCCAGCTGTCTACATACGCGCCGCTGACGCGGTCGGCCTGCGCGTACCAGGTGCCGTAAGCGCCGATGCTGTAACCGTTAACCTGCCCTTTGGCCTCGTAGCTGCTGTTTTTCACGCTGGCGTTGCTGCTGGAATGCCCGTACCCCGCCATCAGACCGGCATTGATCTGATCGCCGTTGACGCCGTCGAGCTGATACAAATCGCTGCCGAGCTGCACCAGCGTGGTGTGGGTTTTCTCATCGTACAACCCGCCGTTGCTCTTCTGTTTGGTGTAATCGCCTCCCAGACGGACCCAGCCTTTGGCCGTGTCGGTATCCTGGCTGCTGCGCGCCGCGCCCGAACGGTCATAGAGCGTGTGCAGGAACATGTTCTGTGCCGCCCGCTGGTTAGCCAGATAGGCACCCGGCTCAGGACGATAGGTGTTGGAAGACGGTGTTGGCGTTGGCGGTTCCGGCGTCGGTGGCTCTGGCGGCTGCGGTCCGGTAGTCCCGGATTGCAGATACCAGTCGCCGTTGGCGCTGTTTTTCACCAGCTGATATTCATACGCACCCGCGACCGCACGGCCATTCAGGCTGAACACCCCGTTCGATTGCCCGCCGACATCCACCACCTGGATCCCGGTAGTGGTCTGCGCGCCGCTGCCTCCGGCATTTTTCACCGTCACCTGCGTGGTGCCGGACGTATCGCCCGCCACCACCAGTTTATCCGTCACCGAGTTATCGCCGCCGAGCACGGTTTGCAATGCCAGCACGCCGCCCCCGATGTAATTGCCGCCGACCGTTAAGGTATTGCCGACCGCGCCGCCTGCCAGTTGCAGCAGCCCGCTGTTGGTCAGATTACCGCTAAGGTTCAGCACGCTGGCTGCCGCCGAGCCGTAAGCCGAGAGGCTGTTAAGCGCGGCAACGGTTCCGCTGTTGGTGACATTGCCGCTCACGGTGCCGTCGCCGGAAAGCGTTGCGCCCGAAGCCACGCTGACCTCACCGGCCCCGTCCGCCCCCAGTTTTGCCCCGGCCTGCGTGCCGTTACCGACGATCAGCGCTCCGCTGTTGATCGCCGTGGTACCGGAATAGGCAGGCTGGTAAACCGTCAGAGCGCCTGCGCCCGTTTTCAGCAATCCGCCGCTGCCGGTCACGCTGTTGGCAAGCGTCATGTCGGCGGCATTGTCGATCTGCAACAAACCGTTGTCGGTGATGGCCGCCGTGCCGAGATTCGCCGCCTGCGAGGCGATCAGCGTGGCGTCATTGCCGACGGTGAAATTACCGTTAAAGGCGCTGTTATCCGCCCCGAGGCTGATCACTTCACTGCTGAGAAGCCGTACGGAACCCGCACCCGTCAGCACATTATCCAGCGAGCCGCTGGCGGTCTGGCCGTTGAAGGTGTCGAACGTCAGCAGGTCGTTGGCGGCATCCATGGTGATGCTGCCGGTGCCCAGACCCTGCACGTTGTTAAGGCGCACTTCCGAGCCGCCGGTGATAAGCGTGGCCGCCGACAGGTTCGGATTCGCGCCGTCAACGGTCAGCACGCTCGGGTCAACGATCAGCTGGCCGCTGCCGGTCAGACGCCCGGTGACGGTGCCGCCGTTGGTATCGCCCGCCGTACGCTGGCTGTCCGTGATGGTCAGGGTACCGCCGTTGAGATTCACCGTGGTACCGGCCGCGCTGTTCAGTGCGCCGATGCTCTGCGTTCTGCCGTTCAGATCCAGCTGACTGGTGCCCAGCAGATCCACCGCAGAGGTGTTGCCCAGCGTGTGATTAAAGCCCAGACGCAGGGTGCCGTTGGTGACCGTGGTCTTGCCGGTGTAATCGTTACGCGGGTTGTTGAGCGTGGCCGTTGTCACCACGTCTACGTTCAGCCCACCCGCGCCGGTGATCAGCGCGTGCATCTCGTTACCGCCCAGCGGCGCGCTGGCATCCTGCACCAGAGAAACCTGCTGGCCTGCCAGCAAATCGAGTTTCACCAGGCCGGAGTACAGGAACAGGCCGGTCTGCCCTTGCAGATTGCTGCCGGTGAGGCCGTAGTTATAGGTACCGATCCCCACCACGTTGCCGAACTGCGACACATCGGCGGTGGTCGGTGCCAGCACATTACCCAGGGCATCGGTCAGCGTCAGATTGGCAGAAGAGCCGGTATTGCCCTGCGAGAGGATCAGCGGATCGCCAATGATGTCATCTTGCTGAAGCAGAGGTTCGCCGATGGCGTTGGCCGGATCGGGCTGCGTTTCCAGCCCGGCAACGCGAATTTCACCGCCGTTCAGCGCCAGCTGGTTGGTGGTGATCAGCGTGCTGGTGAGCACGTCAAACGCAGCAGTACCGCCGTTCAGCGCCAGATTACCGATGGCCTGCGTCCCCGCGCCGACCACGATATTGGCCGACTGGTTTTGCAGCGTGGCGCTGGTCAGCGCCTGCGTGTCCGTGCCGGACAAGGTAAATGCGCCCTGCCCGAGATTCACCAGCCCGGCGAAGGCCGTGCCGCTGTCCGCGCCGAAGGAGAAGCGGTCAACCGCTGTCGCCATCGCCACGTTCATCGCGCCCTGCCCGGTCAGCGCATTATCAAATACAAAATCGCCGCTTGCCGGTGCCACGTTTAGCGTGCCGTTAAGCAGCACACTGCCCGCACCAAGATTTTGTTCAGCGGCGACGGTGGAAGTGCTGCCGGAGGCCAGATCCCACACGCCGGTAAATCCGCTGTTATCGCCGCTGATGACGAGATCGGTGGCTGAAATCTGGTTGGTGCCGCTGCCGGTGATCGCGCTGCTCAGGGTGTTACCTGCACCGCTGAGGGTCAGTAACCCACTGTTATCGATGGCATTGCTGAAATTACCGCCGGTCAGACTGACCGCCAGCGTACCCGGTGCAGCGATGGTCGCCGTGCCCGTGCCTGCACCCTGTACGTCGGTCAGCGTCAGTGTGCCCGCGCTGACGGTAGTGCCGCCGGTGTAGGTGTTGCTGCTGCCAATGGACAGGTTACCGGTGCCCGATTTCTCGAGCGTACCGCCGCCGCTGACCACGTTGTTGAATGTCCAGTCGGTGGCGGTGTCGAGCACCAGCGCGCCGTCGTTGCTGATGGCGGCGGTGCCCAGATGTTGCGCCGTGCCTGCCGTCAGGCTGCTGTTGATATCGGTCGTAAAGGTGCCGCCAAACCCGCTGTTATCGCCGGAAAGCGTCACCGCCGATGCGCCCTGAATCCCCACCACACCGTTACCGCTGAGCGAATTCGCCAGCGTACCGGTTGCGCCGTCAAGCTGAACGCCGGTGGTGGCGCCGTTGAGATTGATACTGCCGGTACCGAGCGCCGCCACGTCGCTGAGCAGCGCCTGTGCGGTATTATTGAGGATCACCGCCGCACTCAGGCCGCTGTTCGCGCCGTTCACGGTCAGGGTGCCGTCGTTGACCGTCAGATTACCGGCGCCGGACAGCGTGCCGTCACTCTGGCCGCCCTGGCTTAGGGTCAGGTTGCCGCCGTTAACGTTCAGCGTGGAGCCGCTCGCCCCGCTCAGGCTGCCGATTGTCTGGGTTTTGCCGTTGAGATCGAACCCGGTGGTGCCCTGCAATAACAGCTCAGAGGTCGCGCCGAGGGCATTATCACTGCCCGCCACCAGCGTACCGCCGCTGACCGTGGTGGTGCCGGTATAGCTGTTGCCGGCGTTGCTGAGGGTCAGCGTCTGGCCGGCAGAGGCGCTGCCGTTGACGTCGAGATTACCGCTGCCGGTCAGCTGTGCGTTGAGCACCGCGCCGGTAGACGCCGAGCCGCTGTCCGTTGCCAGATGCAACGTCTGGCCGCTCAGCAGATCCAGCCCTTTCAGGCCGTAACCGAGATACAGGCCGTCGTTGTTCGCCCCGGTAGAAAGCATGAAATCATAGCTGCCGTTGGCAACCGTGGTGCCGCCTTCGGTGATCGCCAGCGTCTGCGGATTATTCACCACCTGCCCGGCGCTGTCGGTCAGCGTCAGCGAGGAGGCATCGCCGGTCACGGTGCCACCGGCGGCGATCAGCTGAGACTGGATCTCACCGTCATCCTGCGCCAGCAGGTTGACGCCCGGCGAAGGCACCGGATTAGGCAGCCCGCTGGTCACCGGCACATCCACCTGCACGTTGCCGCTGGTGAGCGTCAGGTCGGTGACATTCACGATGCCGAGAGGCGATCCCGGCGGTGTCTGGCCGCTCCAGGCCAGGGTGCCGCCGTTAAGGGTTAAATTACCGATGGATTGATCTGTTGGGGCCACGGTGGTGACGTTGCCCGCATCAAGCTGCAATGTCGCCTGTGTCAGCGCCGTGGTGTTATCACCGGAGAGTGAGAACTGGCCCTGACCTAATTCGACCGTGCCGGTAAAGGCGCTGCCGGTCGCTGCGCCGAACGCGAAGGTGTCGGTGGCAGCAGCCAGATTTGCCAGCAGCGTACCGTTACCGGTCAGCGCCTGAGTGAAGGTGTAACTGCCGCCGTTCGGCGCATCAATATGTAAAGAGCCTGGCGAGGCGACAGACACCCCGCCGGTGCCGAGCGCGCCGTCACCGGTCAGACGCAGCGCACCAAACACGTTGGTGCCGCCGGTGTAGGTGTTCGCACCGGTTAAGGTCGCGGTGCCCGCGCCGAGCGCATCCACCCTGCCGCTGCCGCTGATCAGACCCGCGACGGTGAAATCATTGCTGCGGGTCAGTGCCAGGATGCCGTTGTTAGTGATATTCCCCACAATGCTGCCGGTGGTGGTGCCACGGCCCAGGGAGAGCGTTGACGCGTTGTTAATGGTGGTGCCGCCGGTATAAGTGTTCTCTGCGGTGACGTCGATGATGCCCTGCGTAGTCAGGTGGCCGGTGCCGTCAATCACACCGGCGAGATTCGCCCCTGCCGTAGCAATAATGGTGCCGCCATCGGTGCCCAGCGTGATGCTGTGGTCAAATTCCCCCGGTACAGCGATATCAAATATCGCGTTGTTGTTGATGGTCACACCGCCGGAAGACGCGCCAAGTGAGCCTTCGTTGAAGATACTGAGTCGCCCGGCATTGATCACCGTTCCGCCTTCATAGGTATTCACCCCGGCCAGCGTCAGCGTGCCGGTGCCTTCTTTCACCAGACCGCCGGTGCCGCTGATGACCCCGCTCAGCCCGAAATCGCTATTGTTCTGCATGGTGAGTGTGGCGCTGCCGAGCGTGATATCGCCGCTGCCGCCGATGTTCTGAACCTGTTGATCAAAATCATTGAGATCGAACGTCGTTCCGCTGCTGAGCGCTAACGCACTGCTGTCAGCCAGCGCGTTGGCGATGCCGGTTTGTAACGTGCCGCCGGTTAAATGCGTGGCACCGGTGTAGGTATTCACCGCCGAAAGTGTCAGCGTGCCGGTGCCCGCTTTGGTCAGCGATTTTCCGTCCCACAGCGTGCCATTCGCCGCCTGATCGGCCAGCACCACGTCAACGTCAAAGGTATTGGCGTCGGTCAGGGTAAAAGTCCCGGAGGAAAGCGGTGCGACAGCATTCCATGCCAGCGAGCTGCCGATGCTGTAATCCAGACCGTCGGTGGATTTTTTTGCGTCGTTGATGATGTAATCCGCGCTGCCCGCCCCCACGCCCACCACCGAACCGAAATCACCAGTGATGCCATCGGTGGTGTGAATGACCACGGTGCGAGCACCGTCCAGATCGCTGGCTTTCGCCACCGGACCGCTGGTGTAGCCGGAGATATTCAGCACCGAACTGGTGGCGTTGAGCGTGGCATCGGCGGCAGTCAGCAACGGTGCCGTGCCGCCCAGCGTCACATCCAGCGTGCCGTCGATGACCGCACTGCCGCTGGCCGTCGTCTGAGCATTCGCATCCAGCTGTAAGGTTGCGCCGCTGTCAATATTCAGACCTGCCGCGTTAAACATGCCGTTTTGGGTCAGATGCAGCGTGCCGGCGCTGACGCTGGTGTCCCCGACCGAGTTGGTCAGGCCGGACAGCGTCAATACGCCGGTACCGGTTTTGGTCAGCCCGCCGGTGCCGGTGATTTGCCCGTCAAACGTCGTATCGGTATTGTTTTGCGCCGAGAGCGTGCCGGTGCCCAGCGTGATAATCCCCGCGCCGCTCAGATCCTGAACCAGCTGATTGAAATTATTCAGTGCCAGCGTGGCACCGGAAGCAACGGTGACAGTGTCACTGGTGGCAATCGCGTTCTCAATGCCCGTGGTCAGCGTACCGGCCTGAACAGTCGTCCCGCCGGTGTATGTGTTGGCGGCAGACAGCGTGAGGTTGCCTGCACCGAGTTTGGTCAGCGATGTGCCGTCCCAGCCGGTGCTGCTGGCGCTCTGATCGGCCAGAACGACGTCTGCGTCAAAGGTGTCGCTGGCGTCTGTCAGCGTAAAATTGCCGGAAGCGAGCGTCGGCCCGGCATTCCAGGTCAGCTCGCTGCCCACACTGTAGCTGTTGCCGTCGGCGGATTTGCGCGCGCTGTTGATGATGTAGTCGACATCGCTCGCCGTGATACCGCTGACCGTGGCGAAATCACCGGTGATGCCGCTGGTGGTCTGAATGATCACCGTGCGCGCCCCGTTCAGATCACTGGCTTTGGTGGCCGCCACCGGCGTAAAGCCGGTGACCGTCAGCGCGGCGTTGCTGCCCAGAGTGGCGTCTGCGGCGGTGAGCATCGGTGCGCTGCCGCCGAGGGTGACATCCAGCGTCCCATTCACGGTCGAGGTGCCGGTGGTGGCGATAAGTGCATTGCTGTCGAGCTGCGCCGTGGCACCGGTATCGACCAGCAAACTGGCCGCACTGAACGTACCGGTTTGTGTCAGATGCAAAATACCGGCGGCGATGTCCGCCGCACCCACGCTGTTGCCGCTGTTGCTGAGCGTCAGCGTACCGGTGCCGGTTTTGGTGATGCCACCGGTGCCGGTGAGAGTGCCGTCAAACGTGGTGTCGTTATTGTTTTGCGCGGTCAGGGTGCCGGTGCCGAGCGTGACAGCGCCCGCGCCGGTCAGATCCTGTGCCGTCTGGTTAAAATTGTTGAGGGCCAGCGTGGCACCGGTGGCCACATTCACCGAACTGCTGGTGGCAAAAGCGTTGTCGATGCCGGTGGTCACCGTGCCCGCCTGAATGTCAGTGCTGCCGGTGTAGGTATTCGCCGCCGACAAGGTCAGGTTACCCGCCCCCAGTTTGGTGAGCGATTTGCCGTCCCAGGTTGCACCGTTGGCGGTTTCATCACCCAGCGCCACGTCAACGTTAAATGCGTCGCCCGCACCGGTCAGGGTGAAATTGCCGGTCGCCTGTGCGGTGCCGGAGGTCCAGGCCAGCTCGCTGCCCAGGCTGTAGGTTTTGCTGTCTGCAGAGAGTTTGGCGTCATTGAAGTAATAATCTACGCCGCTCGGCGTCAGGCCGGTGACCGTGGCGAAATCCCCGGTAATGCCGTTTGTGGTCTGGATGATCACGGTGCGCGCCGCGCTCAGATCGCTGGCTTTGGTGGCGGCGACCGGGTTAAAACCGGTGACACTGAGCGCCGAGCCGCTGCCCAGCGTGGCGGTATCCGAATTGATTTTGGCCGTTGAGCCACCGAGCGTCACATCCAGCGTGCCTTCAATATCTGTTGCGCCCGTGGAAACCACCTGCGCCGTGCTGGCAAGCTGCGCCGTCGCGCCGGTGTTCACCGTCAGGCCGGTCGTGGCGAAATCACCAATTTGGGCAAAATGCAGCGTGCCCGCGTTGACCGAGGTCGCGCCGACCGAGTTCGTCAGGCCGGACAGCGTCAGCACGCCGGTACCGGTTTTGATGAGATCGCCGGTGCCGCTGATTTTACCGGTGAACAGGGTGTCCGCCGTGTTTTGCGCCGTCAGGTCACCCGACCCCATGGTGATGGTGCCCGCCCCGGTCAGATCCTGTAAGACCTGATCGAAACTCTTCATGCCGAGCGTGGTATTCACGTCAACTTCAACCGATTTGCTGGCGGCAATGGCGTCAGCCACGCCCAGGTTGATCGTCCCGCCGGAGATTTTTGTACTGCCGAGGTATGTGTTTACGCCATCAAGCGCCAGAATGCCGGTACTGGTTTTCAGCAGGTTGCCCGAGCCGCCAATCGCGCCGTTGACCGTCCCCGCGCCCACTTGCAGCGTGGTGCCCGCGTCGGTGATATTGACGATACTGTTGGCGGCGGAGCTGAGCGCCGTGATCACATGGGTATTGGCACCGTTGAAATTGAGCGTTTGCGGCCCGGTCACCGACCAGGAGGCCTGCCCCAGTGGCGTATTGACGTCCACAATGTAAGCATCACCGTTGAGGCTCATCGTGCCGGTGTAATTATTTGCGGTGCCATTAAACGAGAGGCCGAGCGACTCCGGCGTGTTGTTCTCGGACATGTTGATACTGAAAGTACCTAAACCGGTCAGGTTGCCGTTCATCGCCAGCGTATGGGCACCATTATCCGCGACATAATTCAGCGAACTGGTGTTAGAGGCGTTGATGTCGCCGTCGAAAATAATGTTCGCCGCAGCAAATTGATCAAATTGCAACGTCGAGTTTGAAAGAGAGATGGGCGCGGTCAGGTTGCCGAAGAGATAACTCACCTCCGCTGGCAGCGCCGTGGCCTGCGAGCCGTACATGCGCAAGGTGGACGCTTCCAGCGACAGCCCGCTGGCGGAGAAATTGTAGTTGGTAAACGTCGAGGTATCGCCCAGCTGGAGGATCGCGCCGTTGGTGACGCTGATGGCGCCGCTGCCGAGCGCATCAGTAGCGCCCATACCGTTAAGCGTGCCGGAAGTGACCTGGGTACCGCCGCTCCAGGTGCCGATACTGGCAAGATTTGTTATGCCCGAGCCTGCCTGAACCACGCTACCGTTACCGTTGATATTTCCACTGAAGGTGCTGGCAATAGCGCGGTTAAACGTCAGGGTGCCGTCGTTGATGACGTCGTCGTCCAGGCTGCCCGTCAGACCACCGTTACCGATCTGCAGGGAGGCGCCGTTGGCAATGGTTGTTCCGCCGAGCCCCGTGTTGCTTAAGCTGCCGGTCACCACCACGTTGCCGCTTTGCAGCTGGATCGCACCGGCGACCGGTAAGGTGCCGGAGATATCCCAGGTTTTACCCGGCGCATTGATATTCAGTAAATTAACCGTATTGTTATTCACGTAATTACTGAAGGTACCGGTATCCTGGCTTCCGCCCAGCAGGTTGATGGAGTTATTGACCTGATTCACATCAAACTGAATATCACCGGTAATGGCCGAGCTGGTATTAAGATTAAGAATATTATTGCTGCCGTAGAGTTTTATCGCCACTCCACCGGTACCCAGAGAGGGGGTTATTGCCCCGGCATTATTGATGGTGACACCATTACCGGTGGCCGAACCCTGAATAACGGTATGATAGCCCGAAATCGTCGCACCTTCATTGTTGGTGAGGGTAAATCCGCTGCCGAAGTTTGTCAGAGCATAATCAGTGTTACTAATGCTGTTACTGGTAATCAGACCATTATTGATAACGGTGAAATTGCTCCCCTCGTTAAAATTAATACCAAAATCGCCCTGGATCGTCCCGTTGTTGGTCACCGTGTTGTTGTTGCTGCCGGTGGCAAAATTGAACCCGGCACCTCCTGCACCCCCGATCACACTGATGCCGTTATTGACGGTGAACGTACTGCCCGTCACCGTGGCATCAGCGTCAATCGCGTCACCTGTCGAGGTGATATCGCTGGTTACCGTAAAATCCGTCCCCACTGCGCTGGTCACCGTACAGGTGACTGTACCGGTGTCGCAGCCTGCATCCGCCGAAGGCAAATCGACAGCGTAGGCGTTTGGCATGCCTATCGTGGACGAGATGATGATGATCTTCAGGGCGATATAGAGTTTGTTTAAGGAATAATCTTTTAGCTCACGTTTTCTCTTATTGGATATAACGGCATGTTGTGTGCTTAGCATAATTCTCTCGCCCTGTTTAAGTTCAGTTGTTATCCATGAGGTTTTAATTTTTTCACGTAATAAAATATATCCCCGCACCCTGCACAGCCCGGCGCGGAATAGATCTGCAACAATTCAGATGCCTGAACGGCATGCGGACATGTCACTAAAAATGATGAGCATCTAAGAAGATTCTTAAGTAATTTGCCTTAAGAGTTATAGCTAAACCGTGAAAGATTGCCAGTCTAAAATACGCATACTGTTCAGTGGGCGTGAATAAATTGATATCAGGAAAATATAATTAGGCGGGAAATGATTTTTATAGATTAAATTTATTAATATCACCTTTATAAAAAACTTATATAAAACTGACACAAACCCGCATCCGCCGCCTCATGTTGCGCGGCAGTGCGCGCGCAGAGCGAAAATGTCTCCATGCAAAGGGCGACCGGGTGATTGTTAAGCGGTGTAACTCTTTCAGAAAGTCGGCGGTGCTGACGGGATTCACTCAGGAATACTCTGCGAATCATCCCTTATTTTATGCCTGACCGCCCATAAAAAAAGGCCGCTTTCGCGGCCTTTCACATTTCAAAGCGTATGACGGCTGATTATTTCGCGTCAGCGTCCGGCAGTGCGTAAGCGATGATGTAATCGCCCAGTTTGGTGCCGAACGAACCGTGACCGCCTGCGGCGATAACAACGTACTGTTTACCGTTCACAGAATATGTCATCGGCGTCGCCTGGCCGCCTGCTGGCAGACGGGCTTCCCACAGTTTGTCACCGTTGCTCATATCGAATGCGCGCAGGTAGTTATCTGCGGTCGCGGCGATGAAGAACACGTTACCGGCGGTAGAAATCGGTGCGCCAAGCATCGGCATACCCATTTTGAACGGCAGCGGTAACGGTGAGCTGTCGCGCACGGTACCGATACGTTTTTTCCACACGATTTCGTTGGTTTTCAGGTCAACGCCGGAGATGTAACCCCATGAAGGCTGTTTACAAGGGAAGCCCAGCGGAGACAGGAACGGGTTCAGCGTCACGCCAAACGGCACGCCGTACTGTGGCTGAATGCCCGTTTCAGTACCGGAACCGCCCTTATCGTTCGCATCTGGCTCGATAGGGTTGCCCGGACCGCGTGGGATCAGTTTAGACACGAAAGGCAGTGCAATCGGGTTAGCGATAGCCACCTGACGGTCAGTGTCCACAGAGATACCGCCCCACTCGAACATACCGAGGTTACCCGGGAACACCAGAGTGCCCTGCTCGGATGGCGGTGTGAAGGTGCCTTCATAACGCAGTTTGTGGAAGATCACACGACACATCAGCTGGTCGTAGATCGTTGCGCCCCACATGTCTTTACCGGTCAGTTTCGCTTCCGGACGGAAGGTCAGTTTGGAGAACGGCTGAGTCGGAGAAACGTGGTCACCTTTCGCTGCGCCTTGCGGAACAGGTTTTTCAGGGGCATCAACAATCAGCTTACCGTCACGGCGATCCAGCACGAAGATGTTACCGGTTTTGGTCGGTACATAAATCGCAGGAACTTTGTTGCCGCTCTTGTCAGTGATATCTGCCAGCGTTGGCTGGGCAGGCACGTCCATATCCCACAGATCATGGTGAACAGTCTGGTAGAACCACGCCAGTTTACCGGTGGTCGCATTCAGCGCCAGCAGGCCGCTCGCGTAACGTTCCATTTCCGGCGTACGGTTGCCGCCCCAGATGTCCGGTGTTGCCACGCCGATAGGCAGGTAAACCAGATCCAGTTTGTCATCATAAGACGCAGGCGCCCATGAGTTCGGGGAGTTCGGCGTGAAGTGCTGACCATCCGCAGGGATTTTGTTCGGTTCAGCCGCGCCCGGATCGAAGGCCCACAGCAGTTTGCCGGTTTCCACATCAAAGCCACGGATAACGCCTGAAGGCTCGCGATTTGAGTAGTTATCGGTAACCGCACCGGCCACGATGATCACAGATTTTGTGATGATTGGCGGTGAGGTTGGCTCGTAGTGACCTGGGGTTGCGTAAGGCATGTTGCCTTGCAGGTTCAGCTCACCGTTGTTACCGAATGCCGGGCAACGTGCGCCGGTTTCAGCGTCCAGCGCAAACAGACGGCCATCGTTGACCGGCAGAATGATACGACGTGAACAGACAGCAGGCGCTGCGCCATTCGCGGCGTTACCTTCCGCCGCTGGCGTCGTCTCATGATAAGACACACCACGGCAGGTCACGTGCTGGAACGTCGGGTTGGAGTTGAGCTGTGGATCGAATTTCCACTTCTCTTTACCGGTCGCGGCATCCAGAGCAAACAGCTTCTGGTGCGGCGTACACAGGTACAACATGTCGCCGATTTTGATTGGCGTGACTTCGTCGGTGATTTCGCCCGGATCGTTCGGGGTCTTCAGGTCACCGGTACGGAAAGTCCAGGCCACGTCGAGCTTGCTGACGTTTTTATCGTTGATCTGGCTCAGTGGCGAGTAACGGGTACCGCCCTGAGTACGGCCATAAGCAGGCCAGTCACCATCAGGAATGCCGGATTCAGATTTTGCCGGCGCAGAATCCGCCGCTTTAAGGGTGCCGTTGATCACCTGCGGGTCGTTGAAGATGGAGTAACCCAACACGATCACGGTGAACAGCAGGGATACCGCCAGCGCACCGCGTGCGAAAGCGTTTTTCGCCAGCATCTGGTTGTAAACCACCGGCAGCAGGATCCACAGACCTAAGAAGAAGGTGACGTCTAAACGCGGCGTCAGTGCCCAGAAGTCTGTGCCCACTTCCCATACGGCCCACACGGTGGTGCCGAACAGGAAAATCGCGTAGAGCAATAAGGCGGAAGAGCGGCGGCGGTACAACAGCCACGCTGTTACCAGCGAGATAACACCGGCAATAATGTAATAAAGAGAACCACCTAATTTTGCCAGCCAGATACCGCCGACAAGAAGATAAATCCCGCTTAACGCGGCGAACAAAGCGGTAATTATGACGACGATGCGTGATAACGAGGCTTTCGTTTCCATAGTTGATGACCTTACTGATTTTTTATAATCGTCGATTCAGGCGTAAGCCGAATCTTCAAGAACATCCGGTTCTCACCGGGTGTCATTCCTTGCGTGTGCTGCCCGACTTCAAAAAGTGCAGGTCACGGGCAGCACTGCGTGGTTCTACAAACTGAATTTATTCGAAACTGTAAGAAAGCGTCGCTCCGCCACCGTAATTACGGCCAGGTGCCGGTTCGAAGTAACGGCCATTGCCCTCGTTGACGATCACCGAACCGACATAGTTTCTGTCGAACAGGTTATCGACGCGGGTAAACAGGTCGAGGGTTACTTTGTCCCAGTTGAAGCGGTAACCCGCATTCACGCTGGCGACGGTGTAAGCCGGTGCCTGCTCGCTGTTTTCGTCATTCACTTCAATGTCACTCATGTAGCGCACATCGGCGCCGGCGTGCCAGCCATCAACCGGTGCCCACTCCAGTGAAGCGTAGCCCATGTTGCGGGCAATACCCGGAAGTCGGTTGCCCGCTGGCGTACAGTCACCGGATCCGCAGGTTTCATTACGGAAGGTGGCATCGAGCAGCGTCCAGGCCATCTTGACGCGCCAGTTTTCTTCAAACTGCTGATCTAAAGACAATTCCAGACCGCGACGACGGGTTTTACCGGCGTTGGTGTAACTTGAACGGCCCCCGACGCTTTGCGCCACGATCAGCTCATCATCAGTATCCGTCTGGAAGACTGCCGCGGTGACTAAACCGTTGCCCACGCGCCATTTGCTGCCCAGCTCCACGGTGTTGCTGGTGGAAGGTTCCAGCCCCAGGTTCAGGCCAGAGTTGCCGTCGGTGCGGTAGGAGAGTTCGTTGATGGTCGGCGTTTCAAAACCACGACCGGCTGAAATATAGGTGTTCAGCGCAGGGGTCACGGCATAGTTCAGGGACGCCATCGGCAGCAGTTTGTGATAACGGCGCGAACCGCTGTCATCCGGATTGCTGCCGGTAATGTAGTAATCCTGCGAATCAAAACTGACCGTGCTGTAACGCGCGCCGACGTCCAGCGTCCAGCGCGGCGTCAGGTTCCACGTCGTTTGCAGGTACGGGTCGAGGTTCCACATGACGTTCTTTTCATTACGGCGCTCGTTGCCCTTCACGCCCAGATCGCCCTGACTGTCGAAATTCTCATAACCGAAGCGACGCTCGGTCATGGTTTCATAATCCAGCCCGCCGGTGACCGAGAACGGCACCGAACCAATTTGATCGTCATGCTTCCAGCGGGTATCCACGCCGGAGTATTTACGTTCAAGAACAATCACCCCGCCCGCATTCAGCGGATTTTTCTGCGAGGCGGCCGGAATGGTCTGGTATTGCGTGGTGTGGCGCTCGCCGTGATAGGTCATCAGGCTGAATTCGTCGTTCTCACCCATCTGACGCTGATAGCGCAACCCGACCTGTGTCTGGTCCAGCGATTTACGTGCGTTGTACTGATCGGCACGTTTGGCCTGCTTCGGGTCATCATGCCATTCAGATTCTGTCAGGCCGCCCGGATCGTTGGCATCGACGGAGACGCTGTTAAACATCAGCGTCAGGGTGCTGTCATCATCAATGCGCACGCCCAGTTTGCCGTTGCCGAGATTTTTCTGTGTACCGCTGTGGTCACGGTAACCGTCAGTGGTGAAACGGGAGCCGGAGATCAGGTAATTCACATCGCCTGCGTGGGTGCCGTCGCCGGTCGCGCCGCTGGCTTTCACGCTGTTACGAAAAGATCCGTAACTGCCGAAATACGTGCCTGCTTCCAGTTTCGCGGGCTGTGAACCGGTCTGGGTATCCACGTTCACCACGCCGCCGGAGGCATTGCCGTACAGCGCCGAGAAAGGCCCGCGCAACACTTCAACGCGCTCAACGGAATTGAGATCGATATTCGACGTCTGACCCTGCCCGTCCGGCATGGTGGCCGGAATACCATCCACGTAAATCCGCACGCCGCGCACGCCGTACATGGAACGGCTGCCGAACCCGCGCACGGAAAGTTGCAGGTCCTGCGCATAGTTCTGGCGGTTCTGCACCTGTAAACCCGGCACGCTGCCGAGGCTTTCGGAGAGATTGACCTGCGCTTTGCTGTTTCTGAAATCGTCGCCGTCGATCACGCTGACCGCTGCCGGGGTGTCCAGCTCGGACAGGCCACCGGTGCCCTGTTTTTTGATGATCATCAGTGAAGATGAGTCGGAGGCGTCGTCAGTGTCACTTTTCGGTGTATCGGTAGCAGAGAGTGCGTAACTGACTGAAACCGGGCTACAAAATGACAAAAAGGTGATGATAAAAGCAGAGGTTTTGGCGTTCACTTTAGGCGTTCTTTTTCTGTTAGCTAAAAGTGCGAGCGGAGAGCCGCGTTAAAATACGATGCACATCTCACTTTTAGACTTTAGGAGTAGACAAAAAACCATCAATCTGATGGAGAATCAGGAAGGCGCTAACTATAGTTATTTTCTTCCTGTTAGTACATACGCAACTTTACAAATATAACTTTTTAACAAAATTCCGCACGCAAGGTACATGGCGGGCGATCTTTGCGCGCGCGGCAGCCTGTTATCTGCGCGGATGGAAACAACCGGCAATCAATGTCGTTTTTGTCATCCGCCCGTCACTCCCCTGACAGAGCCAGACGCCCACAGTGGCACCTCACCCCCCGGTTTCAGAAACTCCATGAGGTATTGCCATGCGTTTTCGTTTAGCTTCAACATTAATAGTAGCCGCTGCGGCGGCATTCGCTTCTCAGGCGGCGATGGCGGCTCCGGTAAAAAATATCGTGCTGGTGCACGGCGCATTTGTGGGCGGCTCGGGATGGCGTCCGGTGTATGACATCCTGACGCACGATGGCTATAACGTGACGCTGGTGCAGGAACCGCTGACTTCCTTCCCGGAAGACGTGGCGGCCACCAGACGCATTCTGGATCAGCAAAATGGCCCGGCGATCCTTGTGGGCCACAGCTACGGCGGCGCGATCATTACGGAAGCAGGAAATGACCCGCACGTGGCGGGGCTGGTGTATATCGCGGCACACGCGCTGGATAACGGTGAAACGGAAGCGACCAACGGTAAGAAATTCCCCAACTCGGCGCACCCGTTTGTCAAAACGCCGGACGGATTCCTCTACATCAACCCGGCGGTGTTCCCGTCCGACTTTGCGGCCGACCTGCCACGTAAACAAGCGGAATTCGAAGCTAAGGCGCAGATGCTGACCTCCGCCAGCGTCTTCACCGCCAACATTCCTGACCCGGCATGGAAAGTGAAACCCAGCTGGTACATGGTGGCCATGTCCGACAAAATCATTAACCCGGATTTAGAGCGGATGTACGCCAAACGCGCACACAGCCACACCGTCGAAATCGCCGGTGCCAGCCATTCAGTGTATGAATCACATCCGAAAGAAGTGGCCGCCCTGATTGAGCAGGCGGCAATGGGGGTGAAGTAAGGTTTCCCCCGCTCTACGCCCTGCGGGTGAAAGCAATCATGAGCGAAAGCGCATAGACCACGCACCCCAAAAATGCAGCCGGGGTGAGGCTGTCTGACAGATGCCCGGTGTGGTCATCGGTGTACATCACCAGGCCGACCACGGCGAGGCCCATGATGGCGCTGGGAATGTGGATCCAGCGGGTGAAACGTCCTTTTTGTGCTTTACAGGCGGCGAGCTCTTTTTGAGTTCGCCCGAGGGCGCTGTTCAGGCTTTCGCACTGCGCTTCATGATGCTGAGATTGCGCCGCTAAGCGGCTGTTTTCGCTGATCAGTTCGGCGATCTGCTTATTCAGTTTTGCCGCCTCGCTCTTCGCCGATTGCCCTTCGTACTCTTGCGATTTCAGATTCACCCGCAGTTGGGTGATTTTACGGTTAGCTTCGGCGGTCAGCTCTTTTTGCTGGCCCAGCAGTGCGTAATTGCCGTCTGCACGACGGTTGGCGGCATGGCGTTTATCTTCTTCGGCACGCAGGCGGCGTTCAGACTCCGTTTCCAGCGCGGTTAACCGCTGTTGCAGGCTGTCGCGTGCCGCCGCCATGGCGGACATCTGGCTGCCGGTATAGGCAATCAGGCTGTTGGCGGCGTCAAGTTCTGCCGAGGTGGAATTGCCCGCCGCGCGCTGGCGTGAGCGCATGAGCGCCAGTTCATCGGCGTGCTGTTTTTTCTGGCGTTCAGACTGGTTAAGAAGTTCACTGACCCGCGTGTTGAGGCGGTACAACTCCCCTTGCAGCCGGGCCAGCTCTTCAGGGTTGCCGCCGTCGGTTTTATTGCGCGCCACTGCCAGTTCATGCGTCAGGCTGCGCACCTGTTTTTCCAGCGCGGCGAGCCTTTCGACGGTGACAGCCGTATCTTTAAAAACGGTTTTGACTTTAGCTTTATCGGCCTCGGCACGGCTGAAACTGACGCCTCTGAGCGCGCTTTCCACTTCACGGGCGATGGATATTTTATCCATCGCCTTCATGCGGTTGCAGGCGCTGGCGAGGAAAGTGGCCGCTTCGTGACCGTTGCCGGTGCCAAAGGCTTGTTTGATAAGGCTTTGTATCACGCTCATGGTTGTCGCGCTCACTCACAGGAAATATTCAGGACATGCCCGATGTACATCGATTTACTGATTGTATCAGATAGGATTTCTTTTATTTAGGGGAGTTATTTTGAGCGGGGCAGTACAGGTGATGTTGCGGTTTTTTTTGAGGTCAGATCCCGATCACCCGCAGATTCGTCACCCCTTTTGCTCCCAGCATCAGCGCACTTTCACTGTCGGCTGTCGCGGCGGAGCCGGTGATCATAATGGCGTAGCGGGCATTAAAGGGCTGCGGCTGACGGTGGGCAAGGTGCAGATGCGCGACGATATGTTTGACGTCGAGCAGTACCACCAGGTTTTTCGCCATTGCGCTGAGGGTGTTTACGGCAAGCGCAGGGTCGCTGAGAAAAATCGCACCGGTGTCCGCGACGCCAAAACAGGCGCGCACCACGCCGACATCCGCGTCTTTCAACGAGGTCGCTGGGGTACGTGCGTCAAAATCAATGTCCGCGATAATCTCCGGTGTCGCGGAACAAAACAGAGAATCTGCCGGGTACAGTTCGCGCAGGTAAGCGTTCAGCGTGGTATAGCCCGTCAGCGGTGTCTGCAAAAAATGGTCATCCCAGATGCCGCCGCTCAGGGTCAACGCGCGCGCAAAAGCCTGCACAGGATCGGGCTGCGAATCTTCCGCCGGGAACAGCGCGTGAATGAATTTATGCTGGCGGATGGCGGTCAGAAAATCGCTGCGGCGCATGGCGTGTCCTTGTCTGGTAGAGGTCACCTCACGCCGGAAACAGGCGATCCTGTTCCGGCGGAGAGGGTTAAATGATCAATGGAATTGCAGATAGGCCACGTGGGTTTGCAGATATTCCTGCAAGCCGTGTTTACCGTCCGCGCCGCCGACACCCGATTTACGCCAGCCCGCATGGAAGCCCTGCATCGCTTCAAAGTTTTCACGGTTGATGTAAGTCTCACCGAATTTCAGCTGTTTCAGCGCTTTCATCGCCGTATTGATGTTGCTGGTGTAAATCGACGACGTCAGGCCGTATTCGCTGTCGTTCGCCATCGCGATGGCTTCTTCCAGCGTGTTGAACGTCGCGACCGGCAGCACCGGGCCGAACACTTCCTCGTGCATGATCGGCATCTCCTGCTTCACATCCACCAGCAACGTTGGCGGGTAGAAGAAGCCGGTGCCGCCCTCGCGCTTACCGCCCAGCAGCACTTTCGCGCCCTGTGAGACAGCTTTCGCCACTTTGTCTTCCACGCGCTGTAATGCTGCAGCGCTGATAAGCGGCCCCATATCCAGCTCTTTTTTCTCCGCCGTGTTGCCGAAGGTCACTTCTTTCATGGCAGCGCTGAGGCGCGAAATGAACTCGTCGTAAACGCCTTGCTGCACATAGACCCGTTCGGCGCAGTTACACACCTGCCCGGTATTGATGACGCGCGAGCTGACGATGGCTTTTACCGCCAGATCTAAATCGGCGTCGTTCATCACGATGGCGGGCGCTTTGCCGCCCAGCTCCAGCGAAACTTTGGTGACGTTCTGCGCCGCAGCGGTCATGGTGGCGATACCCGCCGCCACGCTGCCGGTCAGGCTGACCATACCAACTTTCGGGTTGGCCGCCAGTTCCTGTCCGATGGTCGGGCCGTAGCCGGTGACAATGTTCAGCACGCCTTTTGGCAGGCCGATGTGGTGAATGATTTCAGCAAAGATCACCGCATTGTTCGGGGTGATTTCACTCGGTTTAATCACGATGGTGTTACCGGTGATCAGCGCCGGTGCCGCTTTGCGGGCGATCAGGAAGAACGGGAAGTTCCACGGCAAAATACCGGTGGTCACACCGATGGCTTTGCGGAACACAAAGATGTTTTCGTTTGGCCGGTCGCTCTGAATGATTTCGCCTTCATAGCGGCGCGCCCATTCCGCCATGTAATCCAGGTAATCCGCCGTGAACAAGACTTCGGTTTGCGCCAGGCCGTAGGTTTTACCGCCTTCGGCAATGATGGTTTGCGTCAGTTCGGCTTCGCGTTCGCGGATACCGGCGGCGATTTTGTGCAGCCACACGCCGCGTTCCACCGCAGGCAGCGCTTCCCAGCCCGGCTGCGCCGCTTCGGCGGCATCAATGGCTCTTTTGGCATCTTCTGCCGAGCCTTCAGGGATTTGCGAAATCACCTGTTCTGTCGCCGGATTCACTACGTCAATCCACTTTCCGCCGGTGTTTTCAACAAATTCGCCATTGATGTACATACGTTTCTGAACTGTGCCCATAGCTGGAGTCTCCAAAGTACGGATAGAGGTGATGAACGAGTTGTTAAAAAATAAGTTCTTTTTTGTGAAGTTTTAACAGCCTGTTCTATCCGACCGGGTTTTACCTTTCCGTCACTGCCAGCCCGGCGTGGGAAATGGCAAAAATGTCATGGTCGGACTGCCCGACGTAACATTTTTGCAAATTGGAGATAACGAATGAGGATCACAAACGCGCGTTGCGGGGAGCGTAGCCGAATTCACGTTTGAAGAGAGTGGAGAAGTAGTTGCTGTCGCAGAAGCCGCACTGATGCGCAATGTCAGTGATCGAGCTGTCGGTGAATCGCAGCAGGTTGCGGGCATTGAGCAGGCGCAGACGGTTGAGATAGTTGAGCGGCGTGCAGCCGGTTTGCTGCTTCATCTGCCGGTGCAGGGTACGCAGCGACATCGAAAACTTTTCTGCCAGCACCGGCCAGTCGATCTCTTCGTCGTAATGCTCATTCATCCAGTCGAGTAAATTATTCAGGTCACCGCCCTGCCCGCTGTATCCCACCTCACGGCTGCCTTTTCGCAGCAGCAGTAAGAGTTGCATAAAATACAGTTCCTGCTGCGCCTGAGACTCCGGTGACGTTCGGACCGGTTTGCGCGCCAGCAGGTCGATCAGCGTTTTTGCCTGCGCTATCTGGCCGGGATTGATACGCCAGTGCGCCGGATAAATGCCATCGACTTCCTGCGGCAGCAGATCGCCAAGCCCATTCAGAAAGCGGAAAGCCTCCGGGCTGCGGTACAGCACGTTGGTCAGGTGCAGGTTGTCGGTGTCTTCGTAGAGATGATGATCGCGGTGGCGCACAAAACAGACGCTGCCCGCACTTAGCAGCAGCGGCTGATCGTTAAAAACGTGGGTGCCGGTGCCCTGTTCGACCAGCACTATTTCATTGAAATCCTGATGATGATGTTCAGGAAACGTCTCCTGCGGATAACGGGGTTCAATGGCGACCGGGAAATCTCCTGAGGCAAAATATTCGCTACTGCGTAACACGGTCATTTGCGACTCCTTATTAACATTATCGTAATATCTTAGTCGTCGCTGCCCCCTCGCATCAGGCTGAAACTGTGACCCATCAGCCGCTTTTGAACAAAACCTTTCTTTCTGCCTCTGATCCTGTGAAATCCGCTGTGTGACGCAGGTTTACGCCTGATTTTAGTGCGGGTTTTCTGCATCCAAAACCTGTGTTTTTCTGACCGTTTGCGTTGCCCGCCACAACATTGTTATCAATTTGTGAGGTTGTTCTCTTAAACCTTTGCACCTTTGCCATAGTTGGCTTAGAACTGGCACTCGCGGAAAGGTCAGTTTATCAGCAACCTCCTAGAGTCGTGATCATGCGCCTGGCGCGTCGGCAACTTTTGGTCGTTAAACTCTATGCGGAGTACAAACAATGAAATTAAAACACGTACTGAGCCTTACCCTGATGGCGAGCAGTATCCTGCTGGCAGGCGCGGCATCGGCAGAAGTGAAAATTGCACTGGTCGCGAAATCACTGGGCAACGGATTTTTTGAAGCGGCCAACGTGGGCGCACAGCAGGCCGCGAAAGAACTGGGCGACGTGAAAGTGATTTACACCGGCCCGACGACAACCACCGCCGAGGCGCAGATCGAAGTGCTGAACGGGTTGATCGCACAGGGCGTTGATGCCATCGCAGTTTCCGCCAATGACCCGGATGCGTTAGTGCCGGTGCTGAAAAAAGCCATGCAGCGCGGCATTAAAGTGGTGTCGTGGGATTCCGGTGTCGCCAAAGACGGCCGTCAGATCCACCTGAATCCGTCTAACAATGCGCTGATTGGCGAAACCAACGTCAAACTGGCCGCCGACGCGCTGAAAGCCCTGAACGTCGAAAAAGGCGACGTGGCGATCCTGAGCGCCACCCCAACCTCCACTAACCAGAATCTGTGGATTGCGGAGATGAAAAAGGTGCTGCCGAAATACCCTTCGGTGAATCTGGTGACCGTCGCGTATGGCGATGATCTGTCAGATAAAAGTTACCGTGAAACCATCGGCCTGCTGAAATCCTATCCGGATCTGAAAGTGATTATTTCTCCGTCTTCCGTGGGTATCGTGGCGGCGGCGCAGGCGGTGAAAGATCAGGGCAAAATCGGCAAGGTATACGTGACCGGCCTGGGGCTGCCGTCTGAAATGGCCGGTGCCGTGAAATCCGGCGCGACCAAAAGCTTCGCCATCTGGAATCCGATCGATCTGGGTTACGCCGCCACCTATCTGGCTGACGATTTAGTCAAAGGCACCGCCACCAAAACCGAAGCCAGCATGGGCCGTTTAGGCAAAGTCAAACTGGACGCTGACGGCAGCGGCGCAATGGCAGAACCGTTCGTTTACGACGCCAGCAACATCGACAAATTCTCTAAAATTTTCTGATCCTGAATGCGGCTGACCGGTCTGCGGTCAGCCGTTTTGTTGTGCTTCGTCAGGGGACATCTATGACCGATACCACACCGCTTTTATCACTAAAAGGCATCAGCAAAGTCTTTCCGGGCGTCAGGGCACTGAACAATGTGCATGTGGATTTATATCCGGGAAAAGTCACCGCCCTGATTGGCGAAAACGGCGCGGGGAAATCGACGCTGGTGAAAGTCATGACCGGGATTTATCAGCCGGAAGAGGGTGAACTGCGTTACAAAGCCATTCCGATCAAACTGCCGACGCCGGAATCCGCGCACAAAGTCGGGATTACCGCCATTCATCAGGAAACCGTGTTGTTTGACGAGCTTTCCGTTACCGAAAATATCTTCGTCGGCCACTACGTTTACGGCGGGCTGTTCAAACGCCTGAACTGGCCGGCGATGCATCAGCAGGCGCGCGACATTCTGACCCGCCTGGAAGTGAACATCGATCCGCACGCCACGCTGAAAGACCTGAGCATTGCGCAGCGCCATATGGTGGCGATCGCCCGCGCACTGTCGTTTGATGCGCAGGTGGTGATCCTCGATGAACCGACCGCCGCACTTTCTCAGCATGAAATCGTTGAGTTTTATCAGATTGTGGAACGCCTGAAACACGAAGGCAAAGCCATCCTGTTTATCTCGCACAAATTCGACGAGATCTTCTCTATTTCCGATTACTACACCGTATTACGCGATGGCAGCTATGTCGGTTCCGGCAAAATCAGCGACATCAGCGAACAGCAGATGGTCACCATGATGGTTGGCCGCGAAGTCAGTCAGGCTTACCCGAAAGTGAACTGCGCGCCGGGCGAAACAGTGCTTGAGGTGCAAAACCTCAGCCATCCGACCGAATTTTCAGGCATTAATTTCTCGCTGCGCAAAGGCGAAATCCTCGGCTTTTACGGGCTGGTGGGCGCCGGGCGCACCGAGCTGATGCAGGCGCTGTTTGGCGTTACACAGCCGGGCGGCGGCAAGATCCTGATCAACGGCAAAGAGCAGCATTTCTCCCGCCCTTCTCAGGCCATCCGGGCGGGGATTGTGTACGTGCCGGAAGAGCGCCAGAAACAGGGCGCGATCATTGATTTACCCATAAGCCAGAACATCAGCCTGCCGCAGCTCAGCCAGCTCAATCCGCGTGGCGTACTCAATGACAAAAAAGAGTGGGCGCTGGCAGATGATTACGCCCGGCGGTTGCAGGTCAAGGCATCGAGCTGGAAACAGGCGGTGGGCACGCTTTCTGGCGGGAATCAGCAAAAAGTGGTCATTGCCAAATGGCTGGCCACGAAACCGGACATCATCATTCTCGATGAGCCGACAAAGGGCATTGATATCGGCTCCAAAGCGGCGGTGCATCAGTTTATGTCTGAACTGGTCGGGCGCGGGCTGGCGGTGATTATGGTGTCATCCGAATTACCGGAAGTGATGGGCATGGCAGATCGCATCATCGTGATGCATGAAGGGCTGATGGTGGCGGAATTCAGGGCCGGTGAAGCCAGCGCAGAAATGATTGTCAGCGCCGCCAGTGGCGCGGGCGAGGAGGCAGCATGATCAGAAACCTGCTGAAATACCGCGAGCTGCTGCTGGCGGTGGTGATTGTCCTGATGGTGCTCGCCGTGGGCGCGCGTTCGCCGGAGTTTATCGGCATCGGTAATCTGCTGGAGATGTTTAACGATACCTCGATTCTGATCATCCTCGCCCTCGGGCAGATGATGGTTTTGCTGACCAAAGGCATCGATTTATCGATGGCGGCGAATCTGGCGCTGACCGGGATGATCGTCGCGCTGATTAACTTCCATCACCCGGATATTCCGGTGTGGTCGCTGGTGGTGCTGGCGACGCTGCTCGGGCTGGTGATGGGCGCGGTTAACGGCCTGCTGGTGTGGAAAGTCGGTATTCCGCCGATTGTGGTCACGCTCGGCACCATGAGCATTTATCGCGGCATCATTTTTCTGCTCTCCAACGGTGGCTGGATCAATGCCCATCAGATGAGCCCGGATTTTCTCAGCCTGCCACGTGCGACCTTTATCGGCCTGCCGCTGCTCGGCTGGTGCGCGATTGCCGCGCTGATTCTGGTGGCGTACTTCCTGCGTTACAGCCGCACCGGTCGCGCTTTATATACCGCTGGCGGCAACGCGACGGCGGCGTATTACACCGGCATCAATGCGGGCAAAATGCAGTTCGTCAGCTTCTGCCTTTCCGGCGCGCTGGCCGGATTCTGCGGCTATCTGTGGATTTCACGCTTCGCGGTGGCTTATGTCGATGTCGCCAACGGCTTTGAATTGCAGATTGTTGCGGCGTGCGTTATCGGCGGCATCAGCACCATGGGCGGCATCGGCTCAGTGGTCGGTTGTCTGCTCGGCGCGCTGTTCCTCGGCGTTATCAACAATGCCCTGCCGGTGATTGAAGTGTCGCCGTTCTGGCAGATGGCGATTTCCGGCGGCGTGATTGTGATCGCGGTGATCCTTAATGAACGCGCCAATAAACGTAAAGGACGGCTGATCCTGCGTCACTCTCCTGCTGTCCAGCCTGTGCGAACTGAAACCGGGGTAAGATCATGAACAAGACCTTAGCATCGCGCACCGCGCCGCATTCCGCCGCCGGAGAAAAAACCACCCTGGCCGCCACGCCGTTTTTCCGCCGCCTGATGTGCTGGGAAGGTTTTTTGCTGGTTGTCACGCTGCTGGTATTTGGCGTGAATGCCCTCGCTTCGCCCTACTTCCTCAATATCTGGAATCTGTCGGACGCGACCTTTAACTTCACCGAAAAAGCCATCATTGTGCTGCCGATGGCGATGCTGATCATCGCCCGCGAAATCGATTTGTCAGTCGCCTCAACCATGGCGCTGAGTTCAACGGTGATGGGGTTCTGCGCGCAGGCCGGTTTACCCACGCCGGCGCTGGTCGGCGTCGGGCTGAGCGTAGGATTGCTGTGCGGGCTGGTCAACGGGCTGCTGGTTACGCGGCTGAATCTGTCGTCTATCGTCATCACCATCGGCACCATGAGTCTGTTCCGTGGCATCACTTATGTACTGCTCGGTGACCAGTCGCTCAACCAGTATCCGGCCAGTTTTGCATGGTTTGGTCAGGGCTACGTCTGGGGGCCGCTGTCGTTTGAATTCGCGCTGTTCCTGGTGCTCGGCGCGGTATTTTATTTCCTGCTGCACAAAACGAATTTTGGCCGCCGCACTTACGCCATCGGCAACAATCCGGTCGCCGCGTGGTATTCAGGCATTAACGTCAAACGCCACAACCTGACGTTGTTCGTGCTGGTGGGTGTGATGTCCGGGCTGGCGTCGGTGCTGCTGACCTCACGCCTCGGCAGCACGCGTCCGACGCTGGCGCTCGGCTGGGAACTGAGCGTGATCACCATGGCGGTGCTCGGCGGTGTCAGCGTGCTCGGTGGCTCCGGCAGCATGACCGGCGTGATTATCGCCGCCTTCCTGATGGGCCTGCTGACCTTTGGCCTCAGCCTGCTGAATGTGCCGGGAATTGTGATGTCGGTGATTGTCGGCGCCATGCTGATCGTGGTGATTTCGCTGCCGGTGCTGTACCGCAAAGTTCTGGCGCGGGGGAAATAGCGCGAGGTGTGTTATCCCCGCCTGCGGGCGGGGAGTCTAGTTCGAGAGTTGTGTTTCAATCCCTTCGCGTAATGCGTCCACCAGTTTCTCCAGCATAAATGCGACAAATGCCGTGCAATCACTGGCACGGTCGCACTCGCCAAGCACGCGATAATAATCCTGTTGCTGATTGTGAATCAGCGTTTCCACTGGCAGCCAGGCGAGCTCAGGTCGCCACTGGCTGAGGATCAAGGTTTGCCACAAACGCCCCATTCGTCCGTTGCCATCGGCAAACGGGTGGATGAATTCAAATTCGTAATGGAAAATACAGCTGGCAATCAACGGATGAATATCGGTTTCCTTCAGCCAGTTCAGCAACTCCGCCATCAGGCGTGGGAGCTGACCGGCGGGCGGAGCCATATGAATCAGCTGATTATCACGATAGACCCCGACATCACCGCGACGCAGATAGCCCGGCGCATCCACAAGACCCGTCATCATCAGCTGGTGGGCTTTCAGGACATCTTCAATACGATAGCTTTTCCAGACGGAAAGCTGTTCGTAAGTCAGAATGGCGTTACGCACTTCCTGAATGTCTTTTTGCGGAGCAAGCACGCGCTTGCCGTCCATGATGGCCGTGACCTGCTGTGTAGACAGGCTGTTATGTTCAATCGCCAGGGAAGCCTGAATGGTCCGGATGCGGTTTTCTTTGCGCAGCAGGACTGATGACTGTTCCGCATGCGCGGCCCAGCGCCCGAGTAATTCGCCAACCTCAACGACCCGGTGCAAAATGGCCGGCGTGATACTGTACGGTGGCTGATAACCGGCCATTCAGTGCTCCTTGAAGAAAAAATGATGCTGAATAGTATCACGCGACAAAATCATCAAAAATTCTTCTTTACTGTCTCCCAGCCCTTTATTCCCTGACACTTGATTCAAAGGCACTGTCTGCCGTAGTTTACACCCTCGGGTTTGTTTCTGAATGTCTTGAACTATGAGGAATATATATGCGGATTCTCGTTGTGGGCGCGGGCGCGACCGGCGGATATTTCGGCGCGCGGTTGGCGCAGGCCGGGCAGGATGTGACGTTTCTTTTACGTGAAAAGCGCGCGCTTGCGGTTCAGCGCGACGGGCTGACCGTGCACAGCCCGCACGGTGATTTCCATTTCCAGCCGTCAGTATTACAGGCATCGCAACTCACCGGACCTTATGACCTGATCCTGCTGACAGTGAAAAGCTTCGGGCTGGAAGCGGCGATTAAGGACATCGCGCCGGTGGTAGGTGAAGATACGATGATCCTGCCGGTGCTGAACGGCATGAAGCATATAGAGACGCTGAGCCAGCGTTTTGGCGAACACGCCCTCCTCGGCGGTTTATGCAAAATCAATGCGACCCTGGATGCCGACGGCCATATCCACCAGATGACCCCGATGCACCAGATCTATTACGGTGAACTCTCCGGTGAAAAAACCGCGCGCATTCAGCGTGTCGATCAGGCGTTCAAAGAGGCGGGTTTCGAGGCATTCCTTTCTGAAACGATCATGACCGATCTGTGGGAGAAATGGCTTTTGCTTTGCAGTTTTGGCGCGATCACCTGCACCATGCACGGCAATATCGGTCAGGTAGCGTCTGCGCCGGGCGGCACGGAGTTTGCGACAGGCATCGTTAATGAAGCGCTGACCACCATGAAAGCGTTCGGTTATGCAGAACGCGCGGCGGCAGTGGCGAAAGTTAAAGAAGCCGTCACTGACAAACACTCTGAACAAACCTCCTCCATGTACCGCGATATGACGCAGGGTAACCCGGTAGAAGCAGACCAGATTGTCGGCGATCTGGTAGAGCGCGCAATTCGTGTGGGAATAAATGTTCCGCTTTTACAGGCGGCATATACCCATCTTTGTGTGTACCAGAACAACCGCCAGAACGCTTAATTCTTTCCTGATGCCCGTTCCCGTAGCGGGCTATTTTTTCGATCCTTATCTTATCCCCTAATAATATAAAGCACATTCTCTGAATAAACCCCACTGGCTACAGGGATGCAAAATTTCAGCCAGTTCGTCATCATTCACATATAACAATATCCGGCAAACGCAGAAGCGGCAGTGAAAAACTTACATTTACTTTACTGGTGAAGATGTGTTCAGAGACGGGAAAGGATCTTAAAAGATCGTAACGCGCAGAGGAAAAGTATTATCAGGTGACTCAATAGACTGGGATTTTTGAAAATAAAAACGGGTAAGGAAAGAGCAATATTGTTATCCGTGACTTCCTGTTTCGCGTTAACAAAACAGGAAATCCCAGAAACATCAGTAATACAGTCGTATCATTAACGCGCGATCAGGAAGCTTTCCAGCGTCGCACCGCCATCCAGAGCAATTTTAATTGCTGATGGCGTACGGCCCTGACCGGTCCAGGTTTTTTGCTCGCCGTTGGTATCTTTGTATTGATAAATGGCCGGGCGTGGCTGGCGTTTAGACTTGGTTTTGGTGGTTTCTTTCGTGCCCTGATGCGTGACCAGATCATCGATATCAATGCCGTCTTCTTCCAGCATTTTGCGATATTTAGATAATTTCTCGTTACGTTCTTGCTGTTGAGCGCTCACTGCTTTTACATTTTCGCGAGATTCTTCAACAATGGCCGTCAACTTCTCGAGGATTTCTTCCAGTGTTTCTAAAGGCATTTCACGTGCCTGTGCGCGAAGTGTACGGATATTATTCAAAACGTTTAATGCGTTGTCCATGATGTTCCTGCCAGTCTGAGAGTTTATTTTTTGAAAGTGCGTCTGATTCTACACAAACAAATAACTATATCAATTGCGCCAGCGTAATATTACAGCTTGTTACGCAATATTCTGTCTGTTTGTTTCTTTGTATTAACTGACATTTCCATTAAGTGAAATTTTTACTCTTAGTTTTAATAGTGTCGCAGAGTGAATGATGCGCCCGATATAATGTTGCTTATATCGCCATTCTCCGCAGAGAGTTTATCTTTTTAACCCTCCTTCCGGAAAAAGTCCCCTTTTCCAGATGTTAAACACAGAATTTGCGAAAAATCCGCTGGAAGAGTTCACATCTCCCGACTTAGAATGTGACGCAAATCACATAAGAGTCGTTCCTTTCACCATGTACAAAACCCTGTTTTACGTCTTTGCGGGCTGCCTGATGTTCAAACTCGCGCTGGACTGGCAAATTATTTTGCAGGTAGCAGAGGGCTGATCTCCGACGCCATGGTCACGAATTCCGAGAGATTTCGCGTCAGACTTGCCCGCCGCCATATCAGCCAGGTCGTCAGAAACCGGTAATTCTCCGCCAGCGGCCAGCAACTGACCGTGCTGCTGCCGGGCATACTTTCCAGCATACTGCGCGGCATCAGCGCCAGCCCGCCACCGGCAATAACGCACGCCAGCATCCCGTGGTAAGACTCCATTTCATAGATTTTGCCCGGCGCAGCGTCATCTTCCCTGAACCAGCTTTCAAAATGCCGCCGGTAGGAACAGTTGGCGCGAAAGGCATACACAATCTCGCCGTTCACTTCCTGACCGCGGGTCACTGGCGGATGGTCGTGTGGCGCGACGATCACCATCTCTTCCTGATAGACCGGCACACCATCGAGCACCGGATGCAGCACAGGGCCATCAACAAAGGTGGCTTCCAGCTCCCCTTCGAGCACTTTCTCCAGCAACTCTCCGGAAGGACCGGTGCTAAGCGCCAGCTCGACCTTACCGAATTTCTGGTGATAACGCGTCAGCAGCGGCGGAATGCGCACCGCTGCGGTACTTTCCAGCGCCCCGAGCGCGAATACGCCCTGCGGTTCACTGCCGGATACGGACATCCGCGCCTCTTCCACCAAATCCAAAATACGATTGTTGTAGCTGAGAAAATTCCGGCCAGCCGGTGACAGACGAAGCCGCTGGTTCTCGCGGATAAACAATTCCACGCCCAGTTCGGCTTCCAGTTGCCTGATACGGGTGGTGAGATTGGAGGGTACGCGGTGCACCAGCAGCGCGGCGGCGCTGATACTGCCGGTTTGGGCAACGGCGCGGAACATCTCCAGTTGTGACAGATTCATAGCCATTCTCAAAAAATGAAAGGAAAGTTCATTTTTATTCATTTTTAATGAAACGCGCAAGCCGTTATTCTCTCTCCATCACTCCTGATGAGGAAAAATCAATGACCCAGGCCACTCCCCAGACTCACGCTATTTCACTGAATCCGTTCAACGGCGAACGCCTTGCTGACTACGCCTATGATTCACCCCAGGCGCTGGAAGCCGCCGTTTCTCAGGGCAGCGACGCCTTTAAACACTGGCGTAATGTGGACATCAACGATCGCGCCACGCATCTGCTGCAACTGGCCGCTGAATTGCGAGATGACAGTGAAGACATCGCCCGCATGATCGCCCTTGAAATGGGTAAACCGGTAAAACAGGCGCGCGCGGAAGTCGAGAAGTCAGCCAGCCTGTGTGAATGGTATGCCAAACATGGCCCGGCCATGCTGGCACCGGAAACCACGCAGGTCGATAACGGTGAAGCGCACATCCATTACCGCCCGTCGGGGATGATTCTGGCGATCATGCCGTGGAATTTTCCGGTGTGGCAGATACTTCGCGGCGCCGTGCCGGCGCTGCTCGCCGGAAATACGTTTCTGCTAAAACCGGCACCGAACGTCATGGGCACTACCTATAGGTTGAAGCAGGCGGTGCTGAAAGCCGGTTTCCCTGCCGGTGCGTTTGGTGTCATTAATGTCGATACGCCCGCCGTGGCGGGGCTGATAGCCGATCGTCGCGTTACCGCCGTCACCGTGACCGGCAGCGTGCGCGCCGGGGCTGCCATTGCAGAACTGGCGGGTAAAGCGGTGAAGAAATGTGTGCTCGAACTCGGCGGTTCAGATCCGTTTATCGTGCTTAACGACGCAGATCTGGATGCGGCGGTGGCGGCTGCGGTCGCAGGCCGTTATCAAAATACCGGGCAGGTGTGTGCCGCCGCAAAACGCATGATTGTCGAAGCGGGCGTGCTCGATGCCTTTACGAAGAAATTTGTCGCCGCAACGCAGGCGCTGGTGACAGGTGATCCGCTGGACGAGGCCACCTACATCGGCCCGATGGCCCGTTACGATCTGCGCGATGAGCTGGATCAACAGGTACAGGACAGTCTGGCGCAGGGCGCAACCTTGCTGCTCGGCGGAGAGAAGATGGCCGGTAAAGGTAACTTCTATACGCCTACGGTTCTCGGCGACGTGACACCGGAGATGACGGCGTTCCGTCAGGAGCTGTTTGGTCCGGTCGCCGCAATTACCGTGGCGCGTGATGCGCGCCATGCCGTTGAGCTGGCAAACGACAGCGAGTTTGGTTTGAGTGCGACGATCTTCACGGCCAATCTGGATCTGGCAAATGAGATGACCGGCGAGCTGGAAACCGGCGGAGTCTTTATCAACGGTTACAGCGCATCGGATCCGCGCGTCGCGTTCGGCGGCGTGAAGAAAAGTGGTTATGGCCGCGAGCTTTCACACTTTGGTTTACGTGAATTCTGTAACGTGCAAACCGTCTGGACCGACCGCAAGTAATCGTCATCCCCCGCCCTGACCGATAATCACAGGATGGAAGCATCCTGTGATTATATCTTTTCGTTCTCTGCCGTTTCGCGAACATCAGTAGCCAATAACCGGTTTGAATGAAACAGATAAATCCCTGATCAGCGTGTCAGATATTTCACCACTCTGTTCTGATGATTTATCTAAAAAACGTTTTACCTCTGATGCCAGCCGTAGTGTTAATACGAATACAGGATCAAAGGAGAGAGCTTCATGTAAAGGTCATCGCCCAGGTAATTACACCCGCGACGACCGTAGTGAAGGTCAGCGCGACCAGAAAAAGAATGTCGATGACTTTTTCCAGCACCACATTACGACGCTGCCCGCGGGTTCTCAGCGCCCAGTAAGACATGATTGTGGTAGCCAGATACAAAATGGCGTTAATTGCCAGCAAATCATCGCCCAGCGTCCCTTCTCGTCTGAGAGTGGTAATAACCTGAAAAATCCCGATGACCGTAATGCATACGCCAACCATTCCCGCCGACGCGGTAAATATGTGCACCGAAATATCTTCGTCCAGCCTGGCATTGGTTTTTTTTCTGAGCATACCCTTTTCATCCTGTGTTTCCGCTTAAGCGTTATTCCTGCGGGACAGCGTAAAACTGATAACGAAACCTTAAACATAGGCGATTCTTTCTCAGGGTGCGCAGTGGTGACCAGGCAAAAGGCGAGGTATGAAGTCAAAAGAGGTGAGTAAGATGAGTAATTACAGATACCCCCTTTTCTTGTAAGGTTTATGGCGCAGTTTCATCTCTTGTTTTTCATCATGGATTAAGGAACCGACATTATTATGGAAACGTCTGTATGGATAGTTGGAGCGGTGATTCTGATTTCATTCATTATCGCGGCGTTAAAACCCAGACGGTGCGATGTGTGCAATATCGCGTTTAAACGCAAATATTACACATGGGAATTAGAAGGGAAAAAGCAGCATTTATGTCCAGGCTGTAATGGCAAAATGGAGAGAAAAATCAGCAAGGAAAGGTTTAAAAAGAGATTCGGATAACTGAGTGGCACGGCGGGGGCGTTAGCCCTGTGTCTAAGATATTGACTTTACGCGGCATAAACAGACAATGTCTCCTTTCGAGCGACTACCTTACAGAATCGGAGTCTACCATCGTCTGCTCTCTCAGCGCTCTACCACTCAAAAAAGTGAAGCATGGCATTGCACTGGTGGCTGCCATGCTTTTGCTGGCCAGTTGTTCTTCCAAACCGCCGAAGTCTCTGGTTACGCCACTTCCGCCGGTCAGTACCAAGCCCCTGCCGGGTAAAACCGCCCACGACAAGGAACCGGTACGCGGCGTCTGGCTGACCACGGTTTCTCGCCTGGACTGGCCACCGATGGCCTCCGTCAATGTCAGCAGCCCTGCCCTGCGCATCAGCCTGCAGAAAAAAGCGCTGATGGATAAGCTTGATAAACTGAAAACGCTGGGTATCAACACCGTATTTTTCCAGGTAAAACCTGATGGCACCGCGCTGTGGGCGTCCAGAATTTTGCCGTGGTCAGACATGATGACCGGTAAAATTGGTCAGGATCCTGGCTATGATCCGTTGCAGTTCATGCTTGATGAAGCGCACAAGCGTGGCATGAAAGTCCACGCCTGGTTTAATCCGTATCGGGTTTCTGTTAACACCAAACCTTCCACCGTGGCGGAACTCAATAATACCCTGACCCTGAACCCGGCCAGTGTCTTTGTCCTGCATCGCGACTGGATCCGCACCGCCAGCGATCGCTTTGTGCTCGACCCGGGTATCCCTGATGCACGTGACTGGATCACCAGCATTGTCGCTGAAGTGGTGTCCCGTTATCCTGTCGATGGTGTGCAGTTTGATGATTATTTCTATACGGAATCCCCCGGCTCCAGCCTCAACGACAACCTGACGTTCCAAAAATATGGAAAAGGGTTTGCCTCTAAAGCGGACTGGCGGCGACACAATACCCAGCAGCTGATCGAGCAGGTTTCCCGCACCATTAAACAGCTCAAACCGGACGTCGAGTTTGGCGTCAGCCCGGCTGGCGTATGGCGCAATCAGTCGCACGATCCGGCCGGTTCCCGCACGCAAGGCGCAGCGGCCTATGACGAAGCTTATGCCGATACCCGTCTTTGGGTTCAGCAGGGATTGCTCGATTACATTGCCCCGCAGCTGTACTGGCCTTTCTCGCGCAAAGCTGCGCGTTATGACGTACTGGCAAGCTGGTGGGCAGAGGTGGTCAAACCGACACACACGCGCCTGTATATTGGCATCGCGCTGTACAAAATCGGGGAACCTTCAAAAAATGAACCCGACTGGATGGTTAACGGCGGCGTGCCGGAACTGAAAAAACAGCTGGATTTAAACGACGCAGTACCCCAAATTCAGGGCACCATTCTCTTCAGAGAGAACTATCTCAACCAGCCTCAGACGCAGGAAGCCGTTCGTTATCTGAAAAGCCGCTGGGGGAGCTGACCGGCTAATTCGTCAGCGCCTCATTGCTTTCCCGCATAGCAAAAAAGCCGCCTTCAGTGCCTGAGGCGGCTTTTTCTTTACATCCTGTTATTTAAACAGACGCAGCAGATGATCTAACAGCAGGGAAGACAGGGTGAAATCCGGGTCCGCAAAAGTGACACCCTGAGCGCCGAGATGAGCAAACAGCGGCAGGGTCAGCGCAGGGAGAACACACAACAACAGCCCGTTTATGCCGCTGGCGATGACCGCGCCGCGGAACCCGCCGGTCGCGTTACCGAAGATGGCCGCAGCGCCGCCGGTAATAAAGCTCGCCATGATGCCGGGGACAATAATCGGCAATCCGATAAACGGAAAAATCAGGATACACACCAGTTCCACTGAGAAACTCACCAGAAAACCAATCAGCGTGGCATTCGGCGCTTTGGTAAACAGCACCATCACATCAACGGCCGGCACAGCGCCGGGCGCGAAGACTCGGGAAAATCCTTTAAAGGCCGGTACGATTTCCGCCGTAAATAAGTTAACGCCCGCCTTCGCTAAATAAAGCCCGCAGGCAAACACGGCTGACTGTTCAAGAATGAAAATAACCATATTCTTATCTGCCGCGCCCGCCCCGTACACCAGCGTCATGGCAGTTTTGATCTGCGGTTGCGTGGCGAAAACGCAGGAGATCAACAGCAGAACTAACATCGTCAGCAGTGTGGCGATATTGGGTTCACGAAGGAAGTCGAATTTATTACTGATTTTGAGATGTTCTGTGTCGGTTTTCTTATTGCCGAACCATTTCCCCATATAAGAACCAATAATGTAAGAAGAAATCGCGGCATGGGAAATAGCATATTCATCTGAGCCGATGATTTCACGGCTAAATTTATTAAGAAAGAACGGTGAGGCTGCCATATAGAAGCCGATAAATATCGACGAGATGATAATGATTGGATAATGGCTGTAGCCCAACTGCATCAGTACAGCGGTTAATGCAAAGGACATAAACAGCACCAGATGCAGCGAAAGATAGATAAATTTCAGGCGGGTAAATCTGGCCAGAAGAATATTTATCACCATGGAGAAAAGCAAAATAATCGCTGCGGTGGAACCAATCTGATCGATGGTTGCGGCCATGATCGCTTCGTTGCTGGGCACCACGCCGACAATGTCAAAAGCGCTGGAAAACAACGTACTAAACGCCGTTAACACTTTCATCAGGATTGAACCACCGACTTTGATCATGGTGAATCCGATGAAAGAAAGCGCCGTACCCGTGATTATTCTGGATACGGATGCCCTCTGAAATAGCAACCCCAGAAAAGCAATAATCGCAATTATCACCGCGGGCGTTCTAACCAAACTCAGAAATATATCCATCTTCCCCTCTTGTATTGAATTTTATTGTTTGAAAATTGCGGCACTTGTTATTTTTAAAAAACTTTAAATTCACATAAAATCAACATTCGCACTCATCACCGCTCATGTATAATGTGAAGATAAATTAATGAACCGCTGTTTCTTTTTATTTGGACTGATGTTTTATATAGATCACTAACAAGAGATGATGTGAACTGAGTCGCAATTAGTACAGGAGGGAATATATTTGAATCCGTTTTGGAAGGCAGTTAACAGGGTTTTGCTGAAAGCTAACTGACCACATGTCCCTTTATGGCCATCGTTAGCGGATGTCGTCAAATTACCTGTCGTTTTGCTTCAAGCTGTCTGAGGCGACGGCGGATGTAATCCGCTGCAACCCCCAAAATTTCTCTGGAAAGCATCTCTTACTTCCATCATTTGCCAGTTGGTTTAGCGACTGAAGCTGAGCTACAGTCCGCCCGCAATATCCAACAAGAACAAAATTGAATCGCATTCGGTTTACATATTATAAAATTTACGGCAATAATCGCCGTGAATTGTGGATTTCATAAACAAAAGGGGTTGTATGCTTAATACCGATGCGAGACAACGACTCAAAACGTTATTGCCCTCAGGCTTGGTGGCTACAAAAGCATGGCTTCAACAGCAAGGATTAGACCTGCATTTTATCGATAATGCGGTTAAAAGCAGGACATTGCGGATGCTCGTTCCGGGTGTGTATGTTTGTGATGAAACACCCTTAAGCTGGCAAGGCATCGTATCTTCTCTCCAGCGTATGCAACCTGCGTTCATCACTGTGGGGGGGATTACGGCGTTGAATCTGGAAGGTTTAGCACACTATCAGATTAAAAATCAGATCGTACCTGTCAGCCTTTATTCTGCAGGTTCGCCACCGGCATGGTTAAACAAAATTACTGCCTGCGCGAATTTTGAATGGCGCGGCACACGCCGTTTATGGCCCGACAGCATCATTGAAAATGCAGCATATCTCCGCGAAAACCAATGGCGACAATCACTGCCGCCGCTGCACTATTCCGGGCCAGAAAGAGCCATAATTGAACTTCTCGCAGATGTACCGAAAAACATCAGTTTTGAACATGTGGACCAAATCATGCAGGGGCTTTTCACCCTCTCTCCCCGCAAACTTGAACCGCTGTTACTGGCAAACTGCAGTATCAAATCAAAACGTCTCTTCCTTTGGCTGGCAGAGCGCCATAACCACGCCTGGTTAAAATACCTTAAGCCTGAGCAGTATGAGCTAGGCAGCGGAAAGCGGGTGATTGCTCATTCCGGCAGACTGGACACCACCTGGAATATCACCGTACCCAAGGATATGTAATCAAGAATGGACAGGGAAAGTATTTACTACAAACAGGTGCAGTTGCTGTTACAGCTGCTTCCTCTTATTGCCAAACACGATTGTTTTGCACTTAAGGGGGGGACGGCAATCAATCTTTTTATACGTGATTTTCCCCGCTTATCTGTTGATATCGATCTCGTGTATTTGCCCGTACTGGAGCGGGATGCTTCCCTCAGGGGTATCAAATCCGCATTAGATAATATTGCTCATTCTATAATCGTTACCCTTCCGGGCAGCAAAGTCCGTAAGTCCTACGAAGATAAAGATGATGCATTGCGGCTGACGGTTATACGTGACGGGGTCATGATAAAGATTGAACTCTCACCGGTATTAAGAGGAACCGTATATGAACCGGCCCTTCTCCCTGTCTGTGAGACGGTGGAAAATGAGTTTGGCTTTGCTGAGGTTTCAGTGGTGTCATTTGCTGATCTCTATGCCGGAAAAATTTGCGCGGCGCTCGACCGTCAACATCCAAGAGATTTGTTTGACATCAAATTCTTACTCGACAATGAAGGCCTCACTCCGTTACTGCGTAAAGCTTTGATGGTTTATATCATCAGTCATTCACGCCCTATCGCCGAGTTACTGCGGCCACATTTAAAAGACATCGCCGGGATCTATGAGGGTGAATTTCGCAGCATGGCAGATAAAGATGTTCCGCTGGATGAATTGCTCGCCGTGCGCAAACAATTGATTAAGCAAATCCATGCTGAAATGACTACAGATGAAAGAACATTTTTACTGTCATTCAAAAACAGAGATCCTGACTGGAATTTGCTGGGCCTGGATAACATAGATAAGTTGCCCGCAGTACGCTGGAAGCAACAAAATCTGTCGAATATGCCAGCAAATAAACACGCAGAAGCACTGAGTCAACTGAGGACAGTTCTTGAAAAAATCATTTAACCCTCGATATGAACTGAATTATCTTCGGACAAAAATCTGTCCATGTTTTCAAGCGAACGGAAACTGTCTGGTTATTATCATTCCGGCCACCGTAATCGCCTTTTGCAGTGCTCATGTCAAAAGTACCGAACCTGTAACTAAGTGAAAGCATCCTCTTTAGACATCGCGTTAATTGTGACGGAAGTTTACTTAACAACTAATTAGCAATTAAAGCTAAACGTCGTTACATGAAAAGGTGTTTCTTAGGGTTGTGCCCGCTCGAATTCTTATTCCCGCAAGTCACAAAATGTATGAGTAGCACGGCTATACGCCCGAACCTGAAGATGAACTAATGAGGAATAAAATCATGAAAGGCTTAGTAAATGATGTCTTGTCTATATTCTTTCCCAAGGATGTCAAACCTGTCTTAATCCGCTCAGGATTATCGCATCGTGAAATTTCCTCACTGCAGGCTGTAGGGGTGACAACAGTTTCATGGGCAACGTCCATGGAAGAACTCAACAACGCGTTTGTTAAAAAAGCGTTAGCGGCGGGTGCGGTCGGCTATCACATTACCAATGTGGAATCGCACAAACCGGGTAAAGATCAGCAACACGTCATGGCGGCAACCG
>NZ_MJIB01000014.1:449761-457242 GCF_003697865.1 Rahnella sp. Larv3_ips
AAACTGGCTTATGACTGATGTTTCAGAATGGCTGCACGGCTTGCCGGGAAATGTGGCCATTGCATAACCTTTACGCCAGCAGGAAGCCCTCCCATCCCCTTCATTCTCATCATTTTCTTTTTCTTAACAGACATAACGGGTAAGATTAGTCCGAATAATAACAAGTAAGGATAGAGAAATGGGATCTATGGTTTTTTGTAGAGGATGCGGAAAGGAGATTCACGAGTCGGCTAAATCATGCCCTCAGTGTGGAGCAACTCAAAGCGTTACCCCTCAGGGGACTAAAAGCAGGGTTGCTGCAGCGTTGTTAGCTTTCTTCCTCGGTGCTTTTGGTGTTCACAAGTTCTATTTGGGTAAAATCGGGCAAGGCTTCTTATACCTTATTTTCTGCTGGACTTTTATTCCTTCAATAATTGCCTTTGTTGAATTCATTATTTATCTGTGCGATTCAGATGAAAACTTTGCCCGGAAATACGGCTGAGTTGATTTTCAATCACTAAAAGCCGCTTTGAAAGTGGCTTTTTTTGTCATATCTCCCCCGCCTAATAAAAAACCCACCCCCACTTTGCAGCGGGAATGGGCTTTCAGTATCGCTTAGCGTAAAACCAAATTACATCTGGATCAGATGTTTGATTTTCACGTCAGGATTGGTGTCTGCAGCGTAATCCACGCCGTTCAGGCCGAAACCGAACAGACGCATGAATTCGCTTTTATAGCCGACGAAATCGGTCAGTTCCGGGATGTTGTCGTTGGTGACTTCATTCCACAGTTTGCCCACTTCTTCCTGTACTTCTGGCGCGATCTCTTTCAGGTCAGCGCGCAGACGGCCTTCGTTATCCACCAGCGGCTCAGCGCCGTACAGGCTGTATTTGTACAGACCGTAAACCTGCTCGATACAACCTTCGTGAGTGCCCTTCTCTTTCATCACTTTGAACAGCAAGGAAAGGTACAGCGGCATCACAGGGATAGCAGAACTCGCCTGCGTCACCACGGCTTTCAGTACGGAAACACGCGCGTCGCCGCCCTGCTCTGCCAGTGTGCTGCGGATATCCAGAACACGTTTGTCCAGATCCTTCTTCGCTTCACCGATAGAACCGTTCCAGTAGATGTCCTGCGTCACTTCTTCACCCAGATAGGTGAAGGCAGTGGTTTTCGCGCCGTCAGCCAGCACACCGGCGGCTTTCAGGTCGTCGATCCACATCTGCCAGTCTTCACCGCCCATAACGGCCACGGTGCCTGCGATTTCTTCAGGCGTTGCCGGTTCCAGCGTGGTTTCGTTGATGGTTTCTTTGTCGGTATTGATACCGCGAATGGTGACTTGCTTACCAATTGGTTTCAGAGTGGAGTTGAACACTTCACCGGTTTTCGGATGGGTACGGCGCGGCGCAGCCAGGCTGTAAACCACCAGATCAACCTGACCGAGATCTTGTTTGATCAGCTCAATGGTCTTTTGCTTCACTTCATCAGAGAACGCGTCGCCGTTGATGCTTTTCGCATACAGACCTTTTGCATCCGCAAATTCTTCGAAGGCGGCAGAGTTGTACCAGCCTGCGGTCGCGGTTTTGGATTCATCACCTGCACGTTCGAAGAAGATGCCGAGCGTGGCAGCGTCAGAACCGAAAGCAGCAGAGATGCGGGCAGCGAGGCCGTAACCGGTAGAAGCGCCGATCACCAGGACTTTTTTCGGACCGCCGGCAATTTTGCCCTGAGCGGTAACGTAGTCGATTTGTTCTTTAACGTTCGCCTTGCAACCTTCCGGATGGGCAGTAACACAGATAAAGCCACGGATGCGTGGTTTGATAATCATATAGACCTCATTGCAACTGTCTCAGTAAATTGGCCGATAGAATATAGGTTTGCGCCGTTTCAGGCAAAACCTGACGCTCCATCGCCCGCTAAACAGACTTCTCTGAAGTGAAAACAGGCTCGTTTTCAGCCAAAAGCCTAAAAAGTGAACCGAAAGTGATCCCTGAAGTGTAACCCAGTTCCGGCGGGATTTTCATTTCACGCCTCACGCATTCCAAAAGCATGACGGCGGCAAACCGGGCATGCCTTTTCCTGCGCAGTCCAGGCGGGAAACTGACGATGGCACACCCGGCATTCGGCGTGTTCAAGCGGGTAAACCTCTGACGTCGCTTCGCTGCTTTCCTGCACGGATAACGCACCGTCGAAACACACTGCCTCACAGTTGCCGCAGCCGGTGCATTTTACCGGGTCCAGCGTCAACGCCCGCGCATCCAGCCGGATGGCTTGTTCGGAGCACACCCGGCTGCAGGCACCGCACAGCGAGCAGCGTTCTGTTGCGATAACAGGGCGAAACTCGCTGAACTGTGTGAAACGAATGCGTCTGGCGCGGCGTCCGACGGGGACGCTGCCCGCTGAAACGCCTTCATTTTTCAGATGCAGCCAGCGGCGGCGTGCGCCGTTCAGCGTTTGCGGGGATGGCGGGACAATATTCCACGGCGGTTCCTGCATGTGTCTGAGACGAACGTTCAGTGCGGCGACGGCCTGAAACCAGCCAGCCGCGCTGTCCGCGTCCATCTCAACAAAACGGATGCCAAATTCACTGTGCCAGATCAGCAGTTCTTCAGGGCATGGCGCGACGGCACTCAGCGGCATCACCAGCCGGTCACCACGATAATGCCGCTTAGCCGGAGTAATGCCCTCCGGCGAACCGGTCGGGCAGTTGAAAAGACAATATCCGCAGCCGACACAGGCCTGCGGATTGATTGCCATCGTGCCTTCTGCGCTCAGCGTAACCGCACCGGTCGGGCAGACGTCGGCGCAGGCCACACAGCGGCTGTTTTTCACCGTATTGCGCACGCAGGCCCGCCCGGCGCTGATTTGGTGCGGGCGGGCATCAGGCAAAAACACACTCATCAGTGAATGCTGAAGAAGTTAAAACGCAGCATGATTTCTGCCAGCAACACCGCCGCGCCACCCGTCAGCAGCTGCAACCGGCCAATGCGGTGGGTTTGCAGGCTGCGCGCCGTGATGACCGTGCCCGCGGTCAGTATCACCCACGCCACCAGGCGCAAGGTGCCGGACTGCGCGAAGGCAACCAGCGGCAGATGCGGGAAGGTCACCGCATCACGGCTCACCCCGCTCAGATACGCCAGATACACCGGTTGTTCCAGCAGGCGCGCCAGTGTAACCGCGATCAGTATGCCACCGCAGAACACCGCAATCCTCCGCGCCCGTTGCCACGGCAGCCAGGGGCAGCGCGAAATCCGCCACAGCGCGGTGATCGCGCCCAGACTCAGCGCACTCCCGTAAAACATCACGTACGTATTGATGTGCATCCAGGTCGCGACAGACGCATGCACGTAAATCGCGCTCATGCAAAAGAGATCAATCAGACCCAACAGCGAAGCGAGCAACAGAAACGATGTCACCACGCGTTTTGACACCAGCGCAATCAGCGTTGTCAGCCCCAGCACCCCGAGATAAAGGCTGGCGAAGACAATTTCCCTGCTCAGCCAGGAACTGCCGATGTGGCTCAACGCGTGAAACGCATTGAGCGGATAGCCCAGATGCGCGGTTGACGCGACAAGTCCCAGCGCACCGGCGATGAAAGCCAGCAACATAGCCGGTGCGGCGACGCGCCATTTTTCCTGCGCGTGCAGACGGTCAGCGGCATACACCAGTGTGAATGTGGTGAAAACGGTGCTGCCAACGGAAAGTTGGATCAGCAACGTAAAGACGATCAGTGGCCATTCCTGCATGATTAGAGACTCCCTTTTTCTGCACCCTGGTGCGGTTTGATGACCAGACTGGGGTGAGTCAGTGCGGAATCTGGCAGCCCCTGCACATCACAAAGACTGCCGTATTTCGCCCGTAATTCATCGATCGGGCCGAACTTGATCGCCCCCAGCGGACAGGTTGCGACACACACCGGTTGTTGCCCGGCGGCCTGGAGATCGACGCAGAAATCGCATTTCGACATCTGCCCGGTCTGCTCATTGAGCTGTGGCGCGCCGTAAGGGCACGACCACGCGCAATATCCGCAGCCAACGCATTTGTCGGTATTCACCCGTACAATGCCGTCGCCGGGGCGTTTGTGCATGGCCGTCGTCGGACAGTTTTTAGTGCAAACCGGGTCTTTGCAGTGATTACAGGAAATAGACAGCGTGTAGGCGTACACGTTATTCGTCACTCCGCCCTGCCCTGTGGGGATAAAACCGCCGCCTTTCATTTCATAAACACGGCGAAAGCGCCTGCCGACGTCAAGATTGTTTTTATCTTTGCAGGCAACCTGACAGGCTTTGCAGCCGGAGCAACGGGAGGAATCAATAAAGAAACCGAGCTGGCGGTCACTGACCGGTGGATAATCAATAAACTGACTCATGCCTTAACAACCTCCACAAGCATGGTTTGATGGGAATTCCCTTTCGCCAGCGCGGTAATACGCGCCGAACTGAGTACGTTGGCGCAACCGCCGTGATCGACACCGCTGGCATCCGGCTGCCACCAGGCACCGGCCTGCATCGCCACCACGCCGGGCATGATCCGCTGGGTCACTTCCGCCGGAATTTGCGTCACGCCGCGGTCGTTGTGGATCCGCACACTGTCGCCCTGCGCAATACCGCGACGCCGGGCATCCGCGGGATTGATCCACAGTTTTTGCGTCTGCACTTCCTGCAACCACGGGTTGGCATATTGCGTGGAGTTGGCGCGGTTTTTGCCTTTCCAGGTGATGAGCTGCAACGGGAATCGCGCCGACAGCACATCCTCCGGCCCTTCGTGGGCGGGCACATAGTGCGACAGCGCCGGGATTTCCGGATGATGCATGTCATAAAGCCTGCGGGAGAAGATCTCGATTTTTCCGGAAGGTGTCTGGAAAGGATGATTTTTCGGATCGCGGATATTGTCTTCAAACGCCACATACGGCGCGCTTTTGAACAGATGGCGGCGGGTCACCTGCAATTGTTCAAAGGTCGGCAGTGCCTCCTGCGGCATCGCCAGACGGGTGTTTTCCCAGATATGCGCAATCCACTCCTTCTCGTCTCGCCCCTGACTGAATTCCTTTTCAACCCCCAGTTTCGCGGCCACCTCGCGCAACCAGTCATAATCCGACCGGCTTTCAAATGGCGGCTCAATCAGTTTTTCAGACAGCATCAGGTAATTGCCGGTGCCCCAGGTTTCGCCGATATTCCAGCGTTCCATAAAGCTGGTTTCCGGCAGCAGCAGATCGACATATTTAGCGCTTGGCGTCAGGTACAGATCGCTGGCAACAATAAATTCAATTTTGGATTCATCCTCCAGTACCCTCACGGCCTGATGGATGTCCGGGTTCTGGTTAGCCAGATAATTCCCCGCCAGCGAGAATAGTATGCGGATATTGCTGTCGAGCTTTTCGCCGCCGGTCAGCCCGTCCTGGGGCGTGACAAGGCTCGCGTCATCCGCTGCCTGCACCCAGTTCATCACCGAGATTTTCTGTTTTACCGGATTGTCGGGCATGTCCGGCCCTGTGGTGAATTTACGGTTGCCGATGCCGCCGTAACCGCCCGCCCAGCCGCCTTTGATCCCAACATTGCCGGTAATTGTGGCCAGCAGCGTGGAGCCGCGCGCGGTGCGTTCGCCGCAGTTATGCCGTTGCGGCCCCCAGCCCTGGATCAGCGCTGCCGGTTTGGTGGTTGCGTAATCCCGCGCCAGCTGGCGAATGGTCTGTGCCGGAACGTGGGTGATCACTTCGGCCCATTCGGGGGTTTTCACGATGCCGTCTTTTGCCCCGTTCAGATAGGACACCAGTGATTCGTTGGCAGGCACATCTTCAGGCATTGTGCTTTCGTCAAAGCCCAGCGTGTAGCGCTCAATGAAGGCTTCATCATGCAGATTTTCGCTGATGATGACGTACATCATCGCGTCCATCAGCGCGTTATCGGTAGAAGGACGCAGCGGGATCCATTCATCCGCCAGCGAAGACGCGGTGTCTGAATAGCGCGGATCGACCACGATAAAACGCGTGCCCTTCTGCTTCATCTGCTGAAAATAGTGATTGGTGTGCCCGAAAACGGTTTCTGCCGGGTTGTGCCCCCACAGGATCACCAGCGGCGTATCGGCCAGCGTATCCAGCGTGTTACCGCTCGCCGCCGTGCCATAGGTATAAGGCGTCGCGGCACCGGTGTTGCCCATACTGACAGAATGGTAATAACCGAGATGACCACCGGTCAGATTCAGCAAGCGGCGGGCCATGGTGTCGCCGGAGAAAGTACCGCCGCTGACCGCGGTCCCGACATGGACGTAGCGCGATGACGGCCCGTATTTTTCGGTAATACGTTGCAGATTGTCGGCGATAAGCGTTGTCGCCTCGTCCCAGCTGATCCGCTCAAATTTGCCTTCGCCGCGTTTGCCCACCCGTTTCATCGGATACTTTAATCGATCAGGATGGTAGACGAATTTGCGATAACTCCGGCCACGGACGCAGGCGCGCATTACCGGCATGGCCGGGTCCAGCTCGGCATCAGGCCGCGTGGTGATCTGAATGACCGCACCGTCCTGAACGTGCGCGCGGATATCGCACTTCCCGCCGCAGTCGAAGGTACTGCACGTCGGGACGACGTTGACCGCCGGAGAGGATAACTCAGAAGGAGTAACCGCCGTCTGACCTGCTGCGTGGCTGAATTTGAATCCGACCAAAGGAAGCGCAGCCACCATGCTGCTGATCTTGACGAAGTCGCGCCGGGTAACGTTTGACACTACGTCACAACTATCTTTATTTTTCATAACATTGGCTCAAAAAGGAAAAGATCATCCCACACTTAACGCAAATTCATCCTTGTGGGATGTCAAGCTACGCACACTGATACTCACTTTTGAGTAAGAATATTGGCTCCGTTATCTTTTCCTGCTGATGAACATTTTTGAGAGTGATTCTTTAGTTTGAACGCATAGTTTTGACGAATGTTTCATCACAAAAAAGTGACATCTTTGACCGCCAAAAAACCGCCAGCGACTCCCCGTTTTTATTCATTTCACCGGTTTCCTGCAAAATTCTGATTTTGAGTTAGATTTATAGCGTGTGATCTAAGTCACACAATAACCATAATAAAAGTATTGATTAGGGAGCGTCTGTGATTGAGAAAATAAACAGCGGCAGCGGGAATGAGGCGGCAAAAGCCTCGCAACCCACTGAACCACTGGTGAAAGTGATTGCCTTTATTGCCACATTAGGGGGGTTACTGTTTGGCTACGATACCGGCGTCATCGCCGGTGCATTGTTGTTCATGAAGCACGATCTGCATCTGACATCGTTAACGACCGGGATGGTCACCAGTTTCCTGATCCTCGGTTCGGCGGTGGGAGCCGTATGTGCCGGGCGGGTTGCTGACCGGTTTGGGCGCAAGAAAATCATCCTCGCGATGGCGTTGATTTTCATGCTCGGCTCTCTGGGTTGCGCCATGGCGCCGAACGTGGTGTTGATGATTACCTTCCGCTTTATTCTGGGCCTGGCGGTGGGCGGTGCGGCGGCGATAGTGCCG
>NZ_MJIB01000014.1:457352-464071 GCF_003697865.1 Rahnella sp. Larv3_ips
AGAAATCGTACCTTCAAACCGCCGGTGGCAGTTTGTGACCTTGCAGGAACTGATGATCGTCTCCGGGCAGCTGATCGCCTACACCAGTAATGCGGCGATTAACGAAGTCTGGGGCGGAGAAACCACCTGGCGCTGGATGCTGGGTGTCGCCTGCGTACCGGCGGTTATTTTGTGGGTCGGGATGCTGTTCCTGCCGGATACACCGCGCTGGTACGCCATGCATGGCCGCTATCGCGAAGCGCGTGACGTGCTGGAACGCACCCGTAAAGCGGGCAAAGTGGAGAAAGAACTGAGCGAAATCCGCAGCTCCATGAGTTCCAAAAGCGAGAAGCATTCCCGCCGCCAGAAAACCATTTCTGTGTGGATGAAACGCCTGGTGTTTCTGGGGATTGGTATCGCCATGCTGCAACAACTTTCCGGCGTGAACACCATCATGTTCTACGCGCCGACCATGTTGCAGGCCACAGGGCTGAGCACCAACGCCTCGCTGCTCGCCACCATCGCCAACGGCGTAATCTCGGTGATCATGACGTTTGTCGGCATTATGCTGCTCAGCCGTTTTGGGCGCCGTCCGCTGCTGCTGACCGGTCAGATTGGTTGTACCTGCACCCTGCTGGCGATCGGCCTTATCACCTGGCTGATGCCGGAAACGGTAAATGGTCATCCGGATACCCTGCGCAGTTACCTGGTGCTGGGCGGCATGCTGGTGTTCCTGTGCTTCCAGCAGGGCGCGCTTTCGCCGGTCACCTGGCTGTTGCTGTCAGAAATGTTCCCGATGCGCATCCGCGGTATGGCTAATGGTGTCTCGGTATTTGCCATGCAAATGACAAACTTCTCCATCGCCTTTATGTTCCCGATCATGCTGGAATCCATCGGACTGACGATGTCCTTCTTCTGCTTTGCCGCCATCGGCGTCGCAGGCGGGATATTTGCGATCATTTTCGCCCCGGAAACGCAGGGCAAAACGCTGGAGCAGATAGAGAAACATTTTAAAAAGAACTTACAGGACGAACCCGCACCAGAGGCGTCGGGCAGCTAATCCGTTTTTAGCGGCGCAGGGACGCGCCTTCCTATTTATAAAGTTTTTATTACGCACACATCTCCATTTATATCCCCTATCAATCAATGAAATCACCGCAACAAACTAATCTTTGCCGTTCGTGATTTTCCGACTTTTCTTTCTATAAATTTCACTTAATGAAGCATATCATTCGAGGGGGACAAGGATTTTTGTCTATGCCGGGTTCAACATGAGTTGTTCAAAAGGGACTTAAAACAATGAGCATTCAGGATTACATTCTTGCAGGCACTCAATTACCGATCCACAACCATTACCAGTTAAGATTTAAACGGCTGGAATCTCAGCAGCCCGGCGTCGATATTTCGGTGCTCAAGTTCAGCGGCAGCGAGGCCATCAGCGATATCCTGCGCTATGAAATTGAGTTCACCAGCGCGGTGAAAGACATTCCCGCTCAGCATATCATCAACTATTCCGCGCTGTTCCTGATGTACCCCGACGGCAAGCCGTGGGAATCGGTTAAACCACGCATCATCCCCGGCGTCATCACGCAGTTCCGCCAGTGCAGCACTTCTGCCGATGAAACCCGCTACGTCGCCACGCTTGAACACCGCGTCACCCGGTTAAATCAGGGCAGCAACAACGCGATTTACCAGAACGACAGCGTCATCAGCATGACCGAAAACACCTTCCTGCGTTACAACATGGACCGGCTGGATTTTCGGTTTGCGCTCAATGACCGGTACCCGCTGAAAAAATTCATGATGCAGTTCGGCGAAAGTGAGTACGCCCACATTGCGCGACGCCTGGCAGACAGTGGCATCTCGTACTTCTTCGAATATGACGAAGAGAACAACTGCGACGTCATGGTGCTGGCCGACCATTCCTACGCCTGGCCTGAATCCGTTGCCATCCCGTTCCGCAACCCGGCGGGCATGTTCGACGGCGGCCTGGAATCAGTGTGGGAGATGTCGGTCAGCCGTAAATCTATCCCGAAATCTGTGACGGTTAACGACGACTATTATCCCGCTGCGCAAAGCGATATGACCGGCACAGCGGAGACCAATCCGGACTATCCGGCGCTGGTGGCCGAAGATTACCGCTGGGGTGAGTACTATCCTGAGCCGGGCAAGGAATACAACAGCGAGCCCGGCCAGGGCATGTGGTACGCGAAGCGCCGTCAGGAGCGCTACCTCAGTGAGCAAATCACCTTTGAGGGCAAGTCCAACTGCATGACGCTGCGTCCGGGGATGGTCATCACCACGCCCGGTAAAGACTGGCCTGAAGCGCCGGACGGCTTGCTGATAGTTTCCACGAACTCTACAAACGTCGCCCGCGATACGGCGTACTTCGTCACCTTCACCGCCGTTCCGCGTAATACCCGGCATCCGTACCGCCCAGCCTTGCTGCCGTGGCCGACCGTCACCGGCACGCTGCCTGCCCGCATCTCCAGCGCGCATCCGGACGAACCTTACGCCCACATCAACGCCGACGGTTTGTACCGCGCCCAGTTTGGTTTCGACCGCACCGAATGGCAGAAAGGCTTTGAGAGCTGCTGGCTGCGCCTGGCGAAACCCTATTCCGGTGATACTTACGGCTTCCATATGCCGCTGCTGGATTCCACCGGCGTGGCGATTGCCTTCGAGAACGGCGACGTTGACCGGCCTTATATCGCCTGTGCGCTGCATGATTCAACGCACCCGGATCATGTGGCGTTGCCGAACTACAAGCGCAACGTCATCCGCACTCCTTCTGGAAATAAGATTCGACTTGAGGATCAACGCGGCAAAGAACATATAAAAATCAGCACGGTACATTCAGGTAAGAGCCAGCTCAGTCTGGGACACCTGGTGGACAGTGCCAGAAAACAACGAGGTGAAGGCGCAGAATTGCGAACTGATGCCTATGTTGCCGTTCGCGGCGGTAAAGGCGTGCTGCTTTCTACCGAGCCGAAGAACAGTGCTCAGGGACAGCAACTGGATATGGATGCCGCCATTGCCCAGCTTGAAAAAGCCCTGGCTCTGGCCAAAACCCTGAAGAGTACCGCCGATATCGCTCAGGCGTCTCCGGCAGAAACCACCGATCAGGAGTTGCTCAAGACAGACCTCACCAAACTCGCTCAACCCGGCGTCGTCGTTTACGGCGATGCCGGAATTGCGCACACCACGCCGAAAACGATCCAACAAACTGCAGGGAAGAATCTGGTGGCCACCGCAGGCCAGGATGTCAGTTTCAGCGTATTCCGTCGTTTCTCGGTAGCCGCCGGGGAACTGTTCTCCGTATTTGCGAACAAGTTAGGCATCAAGCTCATCGCCGCTGCAGGAAAGGTGCAGCTACAGGCGCAAAAAGACCAGATGGAGCTGACCTCTTTTGAAGACATGCAGATCACCAGTACCAACGGTCGCATTGTGCTGAACGCAAAAAAAGAGCTGTTGCTGATGTGTGGCGGGGCTGGGATCCGCATTAAGGATGGAACGATCGAAGAGCTTGCTCCTACCCGTATTACCCAAAAGTCGCCGGTACTGGAGTATCAGGGTGGGGATAGCGTGAAGCAGGCGATGCCAACCTTTAATCAGGGGGACTTTGGTATGAAGTACAAACTACATATCAATGGTGACCCATCGCATGTTCTCAAGAACCAAAAGTTCCGGGTTCATCGCCAGGATGGCTCTGTCTCTGAGGGTATAACAGATGCAAACGGTGAGTCCTCTCTATTGCAAATGAGTGAACTGGAAAATGTCGCCATTGAGTTGATCAAGGGAGTGAAATGATGGCTGATTCATGCTCTAACATTCGTAATCCAAAGCTTCTTTCAGAAGGTGATATTTGTCGTCCAGTCACATCCGGGAAGGCACTGATACAGGAGTGCGGTGTACAACCACCGCTGCCCTGCATTGTTATTTTGGTACACGGGGTCAATGACGTAGGCGAAGCCTACGAAAATCAGGACGTCGGTATTTGTGCCGGACTTAACACGCGCCTTGGCCGCACTGATATGCATCATCATGAGTGGAAACAGCATGATTTTATGATTTCCGACGCAGACGGAAACATCACAACAGAAACCTGTGCAGTGCAGGATCAGACATGTGTTGGTGTCGTTAACCGTTCTCCGGTGATCCCTTTTTACTGGGGATATAAGCCGGTCGATCATGATGCATTTGTGCAAGACCAGAAACGCTATAAATCCGAGCTGCTAAAAAAGGGTAATGACGCCGACTTACCCTACGATACCTATCGTGAAAACGACCAGAAAAAGTTGAAGGCGCATAACAATGCCAAAATCGACAATCTGAATAACTGGCTGGATCCTTTATCCGCTAAAGGTGGCGATACGTTTGCGAACGCCACCACCAATATCCCGGATATGTTTGGTCCGGGAGCCGCAGGGCCGATACTGGCTATGATTGGGAAACTGATGTCGCGTACTGAAACGTTCAATTTGAACAATAAGGACTGGAGCCATCCAATCTATCAGAACCCGCACCGCATTTATCAGGCTTATGCAGCACGACGGTTGGCGGATTTGATATTGGATATTCGCCGAAATCAGGATACACAATCCGACACCATCAATATCGTCGCTCACAGTCAGGGGACGATTATCACCATGTTGGCCAATATGTGGGTTGAAGCTGAAGGATATCCTACCGCTGACTGTGTAATCCTTAATCACTCTCCTTATGCACTGGAAAATCGCTGGCTGGAAAACTTTATGCCAGGCAACCAGCAAACCAGTGATGCGCGACAAAAGACTTTTGCTCATTTCTGCGAGTTGATGGCGAAGAATCCAAACGCACCGCAGGGCACCCTTTCTCATAACAGTGCCTATATTCAAAAAATAATGGATACAGGCTGCCTGGCTAAAAAGGCAAAGGAAACTATCTGGGAAAGTGCCCTTTATAACCGCAATAACTTTGGTCGGGTTTATAACTATTTTTGCCCTAATGACCAGGTGGTATCCATGTCACCGATTCAGGGGTTTGGCTGGAGAGGTATTCCGGACAAAATTAAGGCACAGCTCGGCGATAATCTCTATCAACGTGTCTTCTGCAAAGATGTTTGGGTCGGTGACAAAACGGGTTTCCATTACACAATGCCACCACGTCAGGCTGATGATTCTAAAGATACGGGCTATTCCTATACCGACGTCACTATCAACGCGCCGGTACTACCTGAGCCGTTTCAGTTTGCACTAATGGCGCAGGGTAAAGATAACTATAAAGCCAAAATGGCCGGTAACGACCCTGAGATAGCCAAAGCAGCAATGAAAGCGGAGAAGTTTATCCCGGAAACGGTTGATGTACCCAATAGCCCGCTCTTTTATGGGATGAGGTCAAACGGGAGCGTTCTAAGTCCAGAACAGTTGGAAGAGCTGAATGCCACGTATGCCCCTAAAAAGTTTGTTTCAGGAATAGTGACTGGACACAGAGACTCATTTCAGCAGCTTATTCTCCAGCGGGAAATGACAAATGATGAGTTAACTGCTGCGGTGCAAATGGATGTTTCCTACAGCCAGCATTCATCGATTGTCGCCAGTGATAAAGCCCCGTCCCATGCAATGGTCTACGACTTAGCGATCGGACAATGTGAGGCATTTGAAAATCAGGAGTTCTGGGAGAAATTGCTACTTCAGGCCGACTGGAGAAGACCAGAAAACCCCGAGCCCAAAATAAAACAATATTATATAGAGGGAGTATTACCTTACGAAGACATCAAACAGTTCATGAATAAGCCCGAATTGGACAAGGGGATGCCGATTGGAGAAGAGTTTGGTGTAAAGAACGATTATGGATCCCGCCAGATGGTTAAGCCTGGCAATCATCGTGATATGGAAAATACAACGGTTCAGCTTTTGCAGTGGGATATGCCCAAACCTCAGGTCTGACAGGGAAGATATATGCAAACGTTAAAAATGGCGGGTGTGCTTATTCTGGTAATTAACATCGGAGCATGTCAGGCCACACCTCAGCCCCCCCCGACGCAAGTCGTCTATCGATTTGATGATCATCGTTATCTGGAACTGACAGGATTCAACTGTCAGGGAGGGTTACGGTATATAGATACTCAACGAGGTATCCAACATCAGATTTATGACGTTTCAACAGGGTACCGGATTTTCACCAAGAAATTTGTTCATCCTTCCGAACGCTATATTGCAATTACCTCATATGAAGGAGGCGGTTTTGCCATTTCAAAAGATTATGGGCAGACGTGGGATGGTGCTCGTTTTTCACCTGGTGGTGGAGCAATACGATATAAAGGCTCTAATCCTACTCGTGAAGAAATTGAGTCATTCACAGTATTCAACGATCAGGGATTTATGCTGACAAAAGCTGGTGATATTTACATGAGTTCCAAACCCTTTGATGATCCACGTCTTGAGCCTGGAGGAAGTGGGATTGACTATTCCTTCACGACAAGGCGAGGAGTGTTACAAACCAACCATATGCGTCCAGGTTATGGTGGAGGTAAATGGGGAACAGAGTATTCGTCATGGAACTCTTTTGCTGGCCCTGATCATTGGACTACAGACACTTATAGAAGAAATTTTCAGGGTATCCCTAATAAAGTCCCCGAAGTCAAAAACTATACCGGCTGGGATCATATGCGCTGTGACCCGAATTTAGGATTGGCTTCAAAATGATGCTTATTCAAAGAACTGGCATAGCCCTTATGGCGGCCTTAATCAGTGCATGTC
>NZ_MJIB01000014.1:464081-555371 GCF_003697865.1 Rahnella sp. Larv3_ips
CACACCTCAGTCCCCTCCAACACAGGTGGTCTATCGATTTGATGACCACCGTTTTTTAGAGCTGGTCGGTTACAACTGTGAAGGAGCACTCTGGTTCACTGATACCAAATTAGTTATCCACTCTCAGGTTGAAGAGCAGTTTTATCGAATTTTTAGTAATAAATACGTGCATCCTTCAGAACGATATATCGCCATAACAATGTATGAAGGCTCTGGATTTTATATCTCGAAAGATTACGGCAGAACATGGGATATGGCGAGCTATGCACCAGGTAGTGGAGCTGTAAGATACGGTGCCTCAAACCCAGAACGCGAAGATATCGAATCATTCACCGTCGTCAACGATCAGGGCTTTATGCTCACAAAAGCCGGTGATATCTACATGAGCTCTAAGCCCTTTGATGACCCACGTCTCTCACCTGGCGGAAGCGGGATTGCATATACTTTTCTTGATCACCGCGGGAACTTAAAACAAGACCGGTTAATGCCAGGTAATTCTGGGTTAGATTGGGGCAGAGAGTATTTATCCTGGAATTCAGTGAATAGCCCTAAACCCTGGGTTATCGATGCCTTTAAACCTAACTGGCAGAATATTCCTAATAAAGTCCCCGAAGTCAAAAACTATACCGGATGGGACCATATGCGCTGTGACCCGAATTTAGGATTGGCTTCAAAATGATGCTTATTCAAAGAACTGGCATAGCCCTTATGGCGGCCTTAATCAGTGCATGTCAGGCAGCACCTCAGTCCCCTCCAACGCAAGTTGTCTATCGGTTTGATGATCATCGTTATCTGGAACTGACAGGATTCAATTGTCAGGGGGGATTACGGTATATCGATACTCAACGAGGTATCCAACATCAGATTTATGACGTTTCAGATGGGTATCGGATTTTCACCAAGAAATTTGTTCATCCTTCTGAACGCTATATTGCAATTACCTCATATGAAGGAGGCGGGTTTGCCATTTCAAAAGATTATGGGCAGACGTGGGATGGTGCTCGTTTTTCACCTGGTGGTGGAGCAATACGATATAAAGGCTCTAATCCTACTCGTGAAGAAATTGAGTCATTCACAGTAGTCAACGATCAGGGATTTATGCTGACCAAGTCCGGTGATATCTACATGAGCTCCAAACCCTTCGATGACCCACGTCTTGAGCCTGGAGGAAGTGGGATAGCGTATGACTATCGAGATTATCGCGGGAATATTAAACATGACAGATTAATGCCCGGTACTTCAGGATTAAAGTGGGGTACAGAGTATTTATCTTGGAATTCAGTCAATAGCTCCACACCTTGGGTTATTGATGCGTTTAAACCTAATTGGCAGGGCATTCCTGACAAAGTACCCGCAGTCAAAAACTATAGTGGCTGGGATCATATGCGCTGTGACCCAAATTTAGGGCTGACATCAAAATAAAATAGTGCGTTTGCGAAGCGTCTCGCTCACAGCGTGCGAACATTCTGCTATCAGGGAAGGTATAAGTGATGAAAGGTGTCATTCGCCTAGGCGATCCCCATACACACGGCGGCAACGTCAGCTCAGCATCTGGGGCATTATTTGAAGGTAAACCGGTGATGTTAGCCGGTGATACCGTCAGCTGTTCTCAACATGGCACAGTGCCAGTGAATCAGGGGCATCCGACCTGGAAAATGAACGGCAAAGCTGTGATTGTTGACGGTTGTGTTGCGCAGTGTGGTTGTACTCTCAAAACAACCCTGCCGAACGCCGGAGCACAATGATGAACTGGAGCCTCCCGGATATGGACCGCAAAACCCTGTCCAAACTTCCTGCCTGGTGGTGGTGGCTGGCGATACCGTCAGCATGTGTCGCACTCGCTGCTATCGCGTTGTTTTTCACCTGGCCGGTTCAGCGTGGATTTACCAACCTGCGGTTCTGGTTCTGGCTGTTACTGTTGCCGGTGTTGGTTTCCAGCGCAGTGATGGCCTTAGTGCTCAGTGCGGCTTTACAGGTCCGGCGTGAGACTGACTGGCGACATCTGTTTATTGACCGCAAATATGCCCACTGGCAGCACTGGGGACGCCGGTCTCTGCGGCTGGTGGCATTTCACTGCCTGACGCCGGAACCGGATATCGCCAGCCGGGAACTGGGTCTGGAGGGTCAGCCGCCGCAGGCCCCGGCGAAACCGGCAGAAATCATCCCCGTTCAACCCTTGCAGTTGGGCGAATCCCCATTGAAAGATATTCTCTCCCAGACGCTCGAACCACTGTCAGAGACGTTGCGTGCGCAGTCCTCTATCGAAATATGGTTGTATGCAAACACGCCGGAAGAACAGGCCACAAACGCGGTCGAACAGTACTGGTCTGCCAAATTAAAAAAACGCCTGCCCACTGAGAACATCCACTGGCAGAGCATTGCCCCGGACGCCGCTTTGCTAGACAACTGGTGTGATGAAGACATTTCCATCCCACGCCTGGTGATTGCCCTGCATTTGCTTGACGGCAAAAGCCAGGCCAGTGCCAGCAGCTCCGCCCTGCTCTTCCAGAGGTCTTCCGGGCCGGTGATAAAAGCCCCGCCTTTCCGCCCGGTATACCTGTTCCGCCCGCTGGTGACACAGTCGCACGACCTCGATGCGGACTTCCCGCGATTTCTTGCCGCCGGTCAAACCGAGGCCAAACGTCTGAGCCATTTGTGGGATGCCGGGTTGCACAGCCGGGAGCGCGGCGCCCTGCTGGCCTTACTGGATGAACACGACGTGATGCTGCCGGCCCAGGGGCGTCACGATCTGTCCCTGTTACTAGGCCCTGCGAGCCCGGCCTCCTTCTGGCTTGCCCTGTGCCTCGCGGCGCAGGGATGCGATTTAGGCCAGCGCGGCCAGCTGGTCGCCGCACAGTCCGGGGAGTCCATCAGCCTGGTTCAGCTCAGCACCCAGCCTGCTGCTCCCGTGGACATGCCTGTCGATACGATTTCACGCTATCCGCTGGCCTATCTGTCGGGAATTGTGGCTGTGATGCTGGCCCTGATATTACTCCCCGCCGACCGTGATACGCAGATGGGCATGCTGCCCTGGCTGGGCGGCGGGCTGATGGTGGTCGCGGCCTTACTGAGTTTCTCTGTCCCTCTGGCACTGCGCTTATGGCGTAAGCGGCTCGATGTGGAATGGCACCTGCTGGAACAACAACGTCATGACTAAAAGCCTTCACCTGATGCTGGTGGTGATGCTCGCCCTGGCCCTGAGCCTCCTGTGGCTGAACGCCGACGGAGAAACCCTCACCCACGGCGTGGCCTGGTGGGTAACCGGCGTCATCCTGCTGAGCTATTTTCTGCTGGCCCGCTACGCCTTCGCCCTGGAATTGCTCGATTTTAACCGCCCGCCCGAGGCACAGGACGACGCGCGCATCACGGCGTTTGATACCCTGCGTTTCACCCTGCGTCACCGCTATGGCTGGCACTGGAAGCACAAGCAGCCGTGGCTTTTGGTCACTGGTGAGGCGGCGATGGTGGAGAAAGTCGCCCCCGGCCTGACGCAGGCGCGCTGGTTGGAAAGCCAGAATGCCGTCCTTATCTGGTGTGGCGAAACTGATGCGCTGGATTTAGCCGCCGTGACGCAGTTGCGCAACATGCGCGGGCGCCGCGCCTTTAACGCCGTGCTGTGGGTCACCGATGTGACGGCTGAACCACAATACCTGTGGACTAGGCAGCCGGTGCCTAATCAGACGCTGCCAGCGGACAACAGCGACGCCGTCTATCGGCAGTTTATCGCGCTCGGGCGCACCCTCAGCTGGCGTCCGCCGGTGTTTGGCGTGTGCCTGAGTGAACCGCAGTGGGAACAGGACGACCGCCCGGTGCAGAGTATCGGCTGTCACTGGCCGGCTGGCACGCCGGTCTCACTTGATGACCAGCTCAGTCAGCTTGCCGCCACGCTCATTCCACAGGGCATTGCGCAGCTGAACGAGAACAAACACTGGGCCTGGCTGCTGCAGCTGTCAGGGGATCTGAAACACCACACCGGCGCGTTGCTCAGGCAGCGTTTTCAGACGTGGCTCGGTGAGCATCAGCGCGTGCTGGCCGGCGGCATCTTCTTTATGCCTGCTGCCCCTGAACCGGTTTCTGTTCAGCAACACTCCCACGCCTGCTATTTATCCCCCGCCTGGAACGGCGTTATCGCGCAAAGCCGGACGCAGCAGGGTCGCCGCGACCATCTGTCCACCGGTGACAAGCTGGCCATCGGCACGCTGATGCTGGCGGGGCTGTGGGTGCTCGGCATGGGAATATCTGCCTGTGCCAACCGCACGCTTATCGCCAACAGCCAGGCGCTGCTGCAGGCGACCCGCACGCCGGCCCCGATGTCCGACACGCTGACCCGCAGCGTCGCCCTGCAGGACAACATTGACCGCCTGCTGTGGTGGCAGCAAAACGGCTCGCCGTGGCTGCACCGCTTCGGCCTTGATCAGCGCGATGCGGTGATTGAAGCACTGTGGCCCGCCTATACCCGTCAAAGTCAGGCGCTGCTGATAACGCCTATGGTTAACGCGCTGAAAGACCGGCTGCAGGCGTTTGTGTCACTGCCGCCGGGCTCTGCCGAACGACGTCTGGCCGGGAAAGTGGCCTATCAGCAACTAAAAGCCTACCTGATGCTGCTGCATCCTGAACACGCCGATCCGGCCTTTATGCAGCCGGTGCTGTCTCCTCTGTGGACGGCGCAGGGCGGCGTGGCGCCCGGAGAATGGCTGGCCCGTTCGGACAAGCTGCTCGGCTTTTACCTGCAGCAGCTGCCGCGCCATCCGCAGTGGAAGTTGCCTGCCGATGACCAACTGGTGGCCAACGTGCGTACCATCCTGCGCAGCCAGAAAGGTATCAGTAACAGCGAAAACGCGCTGTATCAGCAGGTGTTGCTGAGTGTGTCGCCGCACTATGCCGACGTCACGCTCGACAGCCTGCTTGGAGAGTCTGCCGGCGGTCAGCTGTTCTCCACCGATAACACCCTGCCCGGCATGTTCACCCGTGAAGCCTGGGAGGGGGAAGTCAGCGACGCGATGGATAAAGCGGCGGCGGCACGCCACGTCACCTCCGACTGGGTGCTGGATGATAAAGGCGAACAGCAGCTGCTGACCAAAGACCAGCTGCAGTTCCGCCTGACCGAGCGCTACTTTGCCGATTACACCAGCGCCTGGCTTAATTTCCTCAACAGCATCCGCTGGAACACCAGCGACTCGCTGAGCACCTCGCTCGATCAGCTGACCCAGCTGGCCGATGCCCGTCAGTCGCCGCTGCTGGCCCTGAGCCGCACCCTGCGTTATCAGGGCGCCGCCGGCCAGCACCGCGAAGCGATGGGGGATTCCCTGCTGAAATCGGCGCAAAAACTGGTGTCGAAAACCACGCCGGACGCCGGATTCACCGGCGGCCGCAATGACCCGACCCGCGTGCTGAACGAGACCTTCGCCCCGCTGCTGGCCGTGTTACCGCCGGAGAGCCCGGCGGCAGGTGAAACGCAGACTACGCAAAACACCGCCGGCGTTTCCCTCAGCAACTACCTGCTGCAGGTGTCACAAACGCGATTACAGCTGATGCAGGTGGCCAATGCCTCCGACCCGCAGGCGATGGCACAAAGCCTGGTCAAATCTGCCTTCAGCAATGTTGACACCACGCTGTCGCAGGGGCGCCACTACGCACAGCTTCTGGCTGCCAGCCTTGGCGGAGAGTGGAGCAGCTTTGCCGATGCCGCGTTTATTCAGCCGCTGGAACAGGCGTGGAACGGCGTGATGGCTCCGGCGCAGCACGGGATCAACAATGCATGGCAGGTGCAGGTGCAGAATCCGTGGCAGGCGGAATTTGCCGGACGTTACCCGTTCGATAACACCAAAAACGACGCCGACTTCACCCAGCTGGCTCACTACCTGACGCCGGATACCGGCCTGATTGACCAGTTTATTACCCAGCAACTGGCCGGCGTGCTGGAAAAACAGGGTGACAGCTGGGTACCTAATCCGCTCAACACCCAGGGAATGAGTATCAACCCGGACTTCCTCAGCGCGGTTAACCAGCTTAGCCAGCTCGGCCGCCGCGTCTTCCCGCAGGGTAAACCCGGCGTGACCTTTGAGCTGCAGATCCGCCCAACCCGCAACGTGGTAGAAACTGACCTGCAGATAGACGACGCCACCCTGAAGTACTTTAACCAGCTGCCGGGCTGGCAGACGTTCCGCTGGCCAGACGCCGCAAGCTTACACCCGCAGGTGTCCCTGACGTACTCACCGGTCGCGGCATCAGGGAAAAGCGCCGACACCTTCCAGAGCTATTTTCAGGCGGACGGCGGCTGGGCCTGGCTGCGTTTACTCGATAAGGCGCAGGTTGAACAGCTCGACAGCAGCCGCTATCGCCTGAGCTGGCAAACCGCCACCAAAGAGACGCTGAACGTGGTGTTACGCACTCAAAGCGGCGGCGGCCCGCTGGAACTGCTCGCCCTGCGCCGCTTTAAACTGCCGGCCCAAATATTTACCTCTCCGGGCATGGCCACGGACAATGCGGAGGACACAACGCGCCATGACGCCCAATAATTTCCAGCGAGTAAGACGCGGCACCGTGCTGTTATTACTGCCCTTACTGATAAGCAGCTGCGGCCTGACGCAGCGCGTGGGAAACGGCGCTTCTGCGGTCGCAGATGCCGTGCTCTACCGTAAAATAGACATCTTGCATCTGAAGCTGACCTCCCGCGCCGCGCTCAACAGCAACGAAGGCGGCGAGGCGCTGCCGACGGTGGTGCGCGTTTATCAGCTCAAAGACCGTAAAACCTTTGATACGGCCAGTTATACCGCCCTGCTCAGGCAGGACAACACCGTGCTGGCCACAGACCTGCTCGACCGGCAGGTTGTCCAGGTGATGCCGGACGCAGGGGCGACGGTGGCCGTGCCGCTGGATGCCGACGCACAGTTTGTCGCCGTGGTGGCCCTCTTTATGGCACCGGATGTCACAAACAACACCTGGCGGCTGGTTCTCGAACGCAATGACCTCGATGACAGTAAAGACCGGATCGTTGAGCTCAATGACAACCGGCTGCAGCTCAGGAAAAATCAGTAATGGAAGACAATTTCTTAAAATATTTTGACGGCGAAATGCGCTATCTGAAGGAAGCCGGGCTGGAGTTTGCGCAAGAATTCCCGGAACTGGGACGTGCTTTAGGCCTGGACGGCACTCCGGTACCCCGCGATGACTCCGTCGAACGGCTGTTTCAGGGTTTTTCGCTGATGATGGCGAAACTGCGGCAGAAAATTGACGATGACATTCCCGAGCTGACCGAGCCGCTGCTCTCGCACCTGCTGCCGGTGATCAACCGCACTCTGCCCTCCACGGCGATCGTCGAACTGACACCCGCCGCGCCGGATCTGCATGTGCGGAAAGAGCTGTTACCCGCTGAAAGCGAGCTCTTTACACAACAGCTCGGCAATGATCGCCAGCGTTGTGCGTATCGCACAGTACGGGATCTGGAAATCCATCCATTTTCGCTGGAAACCGTCTCGTTATTCACCCTGCAGGAAGGCCAGCAGGCACTACGGCTGCGGTTCTCACTTCCCGCACTGATTGAAATTCGCCCCGCAGACTGGCAGAACATCAGCCTGTATCTCAACGGCGACCGCGTGCTGCAGTCGGCGCTGTCTCTGGCCCTCAGCCGTCAGGTGAAGCGGGTGAACGTTCGGTTCTGGCAGGAATCGACAGAGCTGAAACCGGCAGATGTGCAGTTTTTGCCGCGCTGGCAGGCAGAGAACGACGCCTCAATCTGGCCGGAGAGCGACAGCCCGGCCCTGTGCGGCGAAGTGCGCCCGTGGCTGGAGTATTTCACTTCCGCAGAACGTTATTTCTTTATGCAGCTGCGCGGGCTGGAGGCCCTGACCTTCCCGTCTGACACCACCTCCTTTGATATCGAGCTGACGCTCAGCGAACGCTGGCCATACGATTTAGCCGTACCGCCGGACGCCATCCGCATGCACTGTGTGCCGGTGATTAACCTGTTCCGCCTGCTGGCCCAGCCGCTGAGCGTAACCACCGCGGTCAGCGATTACCGCCTGCGGCCGCACCGGCTCAGCGACGGCCATACCGAGATTTATGCGGTCAATGACGTGGCAGAGGTCGCCGAAGACAACGCTGAATTCAGCTACGTGCCCTACAGCCAGTTTCGTCAGAAAGGCGGCATGCTGAAATACGCCAAAAACTGGCCCGACCGTTATTACCACACCCGCATGTACCGGGGGACATCCGGCCTGAACGAGACCATTTTAATGCTCGGCGGGCGCACGCACGAGGAACAGAACGGCCTGAAAATGCGGCTGAACATGACCTGCACCAACGGCGCCTGGCCGCGCATGGCGTTGCAGGAGAGCGTTTTCGACGGCGAAACCGCCCTGGGTAATCTTGAACTGAAGTGTTCAACCCGCTTGCGACCCACTATGCCGTATTACCCGCCGACCACTGAGCTTTATCAGTGGCAGGTGCTGTCTCTGCTGCATCCGCAGGCCATCGCCGGGCTGATGGAAATCGACACGCTGCGTCACGCGCTCAGTCTGCTGGACTGGACGCATGACCCGGACAACGCACGGCGTATTGCGGGCATTACACAGGTGAGCTATACGCCGTCTCACTACCCTGCCGAAGGCTGGCACGGCGTGGCCATCCGCGTAACGTTGGATGAACATCAGTTCTGTGGTCAGGGCGATGCCCTGCTGTTTTGCGAGATCCTGGAGCAGTTCTACACCCAGTACGCCGATATCCGCCGGTTCACACAGCTGACAGTGACGCTCAGTCAGTCCGGGACACAATGGGCATGGCCGGAACGACGCTTTACCCGGATTTTATTCTGATGATGAAAGATTACGAAAAGCGCCTGAAAGAATTCTGGCAGGACAGTGAAGGCAACGACCGGGCGCATGCGTTTAACTTCTACCGGTTCTGCCAGTTGCTGGAGAAACAACTCTCGGATAACAAACCGCTCGGCAGCACCTTTTCGCCGAAAAACGACGCGGTGCGTTTTCGTCCGCATCCGGGGATGGGTTTTCCGGTCAGCGAGCTAAAAGCCGTCGAAACAAATGCGGAACGCCCGGACGCGCCGCCGACGGTGCGCACCACCTTTATGGGGCTGTACGGCGTGGATTCGCCGCTCCCGACCAATTATATCGATGACATCACCCAAAGGCGCGAAGGGCATGAGGCGCTGGAAGCCTTTTTAGACATCTTCAACCACCGGATGATGACGCAGTTCTACCGCATCTGGCGAAAGTACAATTATCCCGCCACCTTTGAAGACGGCGGTACCGACAAAACGTCGCGCAGCCTGATGGCCCTGACCGGTATCACCGACAGCGGCGACGTGCCCGCCTCGCGGTTACTGGCGTTACTTCAACCGCTGGTCAGAACCACCCGCACAGCGGAGGGGATTGTCAGCGTGATCCGCACGCAGGCACCAAATACGCAGGTCACAGTAAAACCGCATAAAGTCACGCAGATGCCCGCCGGGAAACGGGCAAAGTTCTCTTTTTCAGAACAACAACGGCTGGGGGATCATCTGGTACTTGGCAGCATGTCATCCGATGCCAACTACTGCATTGGCGTGGAGATGTTTACAGAAGATCCGGCGGAAGCCAAAAGCTGGTTACCCGGCGGAGAGCTGCGTGAAGATGTGTTCCGGCTGCTGCGCGTCTATCTGGGGTGTGATTATGACGCCAGCCTGACACTCACTATTCCTATGAAGCTGGCTCCGTTGCCACGTCTCGGCGACCCTTGGTTACTGATGGGATATAACGTCGTAATGGGTTTACGTGAGGATAATCTGGAAGAAATGCCTGAGCGGGTGAAAATGAAACTGGGGCAAATCCGCAGTAAATAGGTGATGAGGCAGAAGCTGCCTCACCCCCATCACATTTGATGCATCATGTTGTATACTCATCGCCGACGGTTTCTTCTCTATTCCGGGTGCGCGCACTCTATTGCTACGGTGAACATTTGAATTATCCCATCAGCTCGATTAACCACGCCTACCTGGGCAGCAGCGTGTATGCCACGCTGCGCGAAGCCCTGATTAGCGGCCGTCTGAAACCTAACGATCGTCTGCGCATCCGCGAACTGGCTGAGCAGGTGGGCACCAGCGTCACGCCGGTGCGTGATGCGATTTTACAGCTGGCAAAAGAGCAGGCGCTGGAAATGCGCACGCCAAAAGATATCCGCGTGCCGCAGCTTGATGAGCAGCAATATCACGAAATTCGTACGTTGCGCCTCGAGCTGGAAGGCCTCGGCGCGGAGAAAGCAGCGCAGTCGGTGACCGTCTATGAGCTAGAGCGCATTACGCAAAACATTGAGGCCAACCGCAACGCCATCAGCAACGAAGATTTACCCGAAGCCTTGCGCCTGAACAGCGAGTTTCATCTGATGCTGGCAGAAAGTGCGCGGATGCCGTTGCTGAGTAATTTTATCGACAGCTTATGGATGCGCACCGGCCCGTTGATTGCTCAGGCTTACGCCCATTTTTCCCAGCGTATGGCTATCGAGCATCATCAGGAGATTCTGCTGGCGTTGCGTAAAGGTGATGGCGCGGCGGCGAAACGGGCGATTCAGGAAGATATTCTCGACGGCAGCCAGAAAATGGTCGAATTCCTGGCGGCCAGTCGTGAAGGGTTTGAATAACAGCACCGCGATCAGCGCGCTGATTTAGCGGTTACAACAGATCTCCGTAAGGCATGTGGTGCTCGGAAAGCATTCCGGTGAGCACCACATTGGCGGTACGCGTACCCTGTAAACGGTCATACATTTTGTACATTTTCTGCAAACCATTATCGACGGCGTGGATCACCGTTGGCGTAAACACATCCTCATTCCAGCGAATTATCATTCCCCCTGTATTTGGATCGAAAATAAAGATTTCATCGCCGGTGCCATAAAATGCGATGCCCATGTGATTCATCGGATATGTGCTGCGTTTTAAATAGGCGCAATTATCTCTGCGCTTGTTAATTTCTCCGACAGATAAAACCAGTAATACCAGACCACATCCCCTTACAAAGGGTTTTTCGGGAAGAATACATCGTGAATATTGGCTTTGCAGATGAAAAATTCTTTGACGAAAATCCTGAAACCCTGGTGGGATTGTATTATCTAAAATATTCCCCGACGCCCGTACCGCACTCAGGTACTCCTCTGCGTAATCAAACACTTGCCTGGGTGTCAGGGATGTGTCTGCCCCGTCAGCGCAATCAAGAATATGCGACACCAGAGCCACACTGAGCCCACAGCAAAATCCCCCCTGAGTTTGTAATTCGGACTGACGGCAGCGAAAACGATTAAACTCCTGAACAGACATTTCTCTCTCCTTTTAAAAATATACATTCACACAATTATTTTTATTCATTGGCAACATAGCTAAAACATATAGCTAAATAAGAAAAACTGAATAAGGAATACTTCATTAACTTATTCCAGAGAAGTTATTATACAGAAAATAATGGAATTATTATTTTCATATCAGATATTTTTTGAGACAGATCCCGCACAGGGAATAATGAATGAGTTGATAAACTCATTCATTTTAACGTTCCCAGAATGTTGCCAGGGCGACTTATTGCGCAAGATCATGGGCGGCTTCCCCGAGGACCTCTGCCAGCGTTTCCAGCAGCAGCGCCGCGTGCTCCGGCTGAAAGACCAGCGGCGGGCGTATTTTCAGTACGTTGGCCGACGGGCCGGTAGCGCTGATTAAAATCTGTTTACGCCGCATCGCGTTGACCACGTACGCGGCCTGTTCCGGTGCCGGGGTGTTGCGCTGATCGCTCACCAGTTCCACGCCGATGAACAGCCCCTCGCCGCGCACATCGCCGATCACCGGATAACGCGCTGCCAGTTTTTGCAATCCTTCGCGCAACAATGCGCCGGTTGTCTGCGCGTTCTGCTGCAACGCCTCACGCCGTAACACCTGCAAAACCGCATGCGCCGCCCGGCATGACACCGGATTGCCGCCGAAGGTATTGAAATAACGCTGGCGACGGCCAAACTCCGCGAAGAGTTCCGGTCGGCCAACCAGTCCGGCCACCGGATGCCCGTTACCCATCGGTTTGCCGAGGCTGACCAGATCGGGAAGCACGCCGTAGCGGGCAAATCCCCAGCGCGAACTGCCGGTGCGGCCAAACCCCGGCTGTACTTCGTCGGCGATGAATAATCCTCCGGCGGCGCGCACCTGTGCCACAGCGCGCTGTATCTCCTGCGGCGGCGGACTGAATATTCCGTCGCTGGAAAAAATGGTGTCCAGCAGCAGCGCCGCCGGTTTTACGCCGGCCTGCTTCATTTCCTCCAGCGCCCTTTCCACACCCGCGCCGAACGCGCCCGGATGACGGAAGGTGTCAGGTGCGTCAATCAGCCAGACAGTTTTTCCCTGCACAAATCCTTCGCCCAGCGAAGGCGACAGTTCAGCCAGCGCGCTGGTGACGCCATGATACGCCCAGCGGGTCACCAGAATGCCCTGCCCGCCGGTGACCAGGCGGGCAACGCGCAGCGCCAGATCGTTGGCTTCGCTGCCGGTGCAGGTCATGGTCAGGCTGCGCAACTCTGGCGGAAACTCGGTCAGAAAATCTTCGGCAAACTCGACGATGGCATCGCTCAGATAGCGGGTATGTGTGTTGAGCTGCGCGGCCTGTGCCGCAATCGCCTCAACCACCGCCGGATGACAATGCCCCACCGACGCCACGTTATTATACGCATCGAGATAACGACGCCCTTCGCTGTCATACAGCCAGACACCCTCTGCACGCACCACGTGCAGCGGCTCCTGATAAAACAAACGATAACCGCCGCCAAGCCACTGCTTGCGGCCTTCTGAAACCTGTTGCTGAGTGAGCATCCGCTGGCCTCCCGTTACATCAGTGATGAAGTGCAGGACTGACGGAAAATCGCGTCTGTCTGCGTAAAGGGTTGTTGCATCAGCCGTGAAAGGCTGCGCCACGCGTGCGTCTGATTGCGCAGGATATAGTCACGGTTCAGCGGATAAAGTACCGCACGGTGCTGGGCGATCAGCAAACTCAGCGCCAGCCGCGATGCCACCAGTTCCGGCAACACCTGAAGCTCAGCGTCGGTCAGCGGCTGCCGGGCGGTGTAGGCTGCAATCAGCGGGCGGCAATACAGAAACAGGTCGTCCCCGTTGCTGTCCAGCTGATAGGCCAGAGCGGTCGCCAGTTCATTGATAAGTGGAGCGTGAAGGGCATCGCCGAAATCGATGATACCGGCGATCCGCTGCGCATCGGCGCTGCACACCAGCACGTTGTGCGTGTTCAAATCGTTGTGGATCACCTGTCTGCGCAGCAAAGGGCTGGCAGGAACCACCTTTTGCTGATGCGTTTGCAGTACCCGCGCGATTGTGCGGCGTTGCTCCGCGTCAGTCAGGTGCGGCACCCAGCCCTGCATCCGTGACAGATCTGTGATATCCCACAGCAAATTTCGGTGCGCGCCCGCATGTTCAAAATCACTCAGCGCGATATCCAGACGCGCCAGCGTATCGCCCAGCGCCTGCATCAGTTTTTTGGATCGCGGCACCTGATACTGCGCCGTACCCGGCAGATAACTGACCGCGCGCAGGGTGAGGTTTTGCCCGCTGACGTTCACCTGCGGGGTGAGTTCTCCGCTGCGGCTCTCCTGCAAACGGGGAACCGGCAACGCGCTGTCGCGCAGCGCCAGATGGCTGAGGATGGCCGTCTGAAAATCCACTTCGACAGGCACTTCCGCCGGGTTAACAAAACGTAGCATGTATGCCCGGCCTGAAAGCGTGGTCAGGCAAAAATTGCTGTCGCGTTCGCCGCCGAGGATCTCCGCCGTGCCTTCCAGCCCGTAAACCTGCACCGCAATTTTCTCTGCCTGCAACGGCGTTACGCGCGGGACTTCTGTGGTCAGCAGTGAAGACGTCTCAGACATGTTGACCGCCGTTGACGTGGATCTCCGCCCCGTTGACGTAAGAAGCGCCGGAGGTGCAGAGGAAATAGATCAATGACGCCACTTCCTCCGCTTTGCCCAGACGCTGCAACGGCACGCTGCGTTCCACAATCTCTTGTGTGCCGGGCGAGAGGATGGAGGTATCAATTTCGCCGGGTGCGATAGCGTTTACGCGCACGCCGTGAGGCCCGAACTCGTGCGCCATCTCGCGGGTCAGCGTCGAGAGCGCCGCTTTAGAACAGGCGTAAGCCACACCGGCAAACGGATGCACTTTGCTGCCGGCAATCGAGGTGACATTGATGATGCTGCCCTGCGCCGCTTTCAGCTCATCAAACAGGCCGGTGGCCAGCATCGCGGTGGAGAAAAGATTGACGTTAAACACTTTCAGCCAGGTGGCGTAATCACTGTCGAGCACGCCGAGGCGACCGCCGGTGGCCGTTTTGGGTGACATCCCGGCGTTGTCTACCAGCGCATCCAGCCTGCCGCCGAGACGTTCTTTGATCATCGGCAGGGCATTCTGCACGCTGTCGATATCTTCCAGATCCAGATGAATATGGTTCAGAAAACCTTCTGCCCACGGACATTCATCCACCCAGTTCTGGCGCGAGGCCGTAAAAATCCGCCAGCCCGCCGCGTAAAAATGTTTGACCGTCGCGTGTCCGATACCCCGGCTCGCGCCGGTCAGTAACAATGTCTTTTTTTCGGTCATGGTGATTGCCTCGGTTGCTTTTGATATTTGATGCATCAGGAATAATCAAAAAAAGAGGACCTGTAAAGTCCTCTGATGAAAAAGTGGCTTAATGCGTGGCGCCGGAGTGACGCAGACGTTCGCCGCGACGGCGCAGCAGTTCCATCACCACCAGTAAAATCAGTGAGGCGCCTACCATCAGTGACGCCGCAGCGGCTATGGTCGGATCGAGATTTTCGCGGATTCCGGCGAACATCTGGATAGGGAGCGTTCTCTGGCGCGGGCTGGCGAGGAACAGTGTCACCACCACTTCATCGAATGACGCGGCAAACGCAAACAGCGCACCGGAGAACACGCCGGGGGCGATAAGCGGCAGGGTCACTTTGCGAAACACGGTCAGCGGCGAGGCCCCCAGACTGGCTGCGGCCCGCAAGAGATTACGGTCGTAGTTTTTGAGAATCGCCGTGACGGTGATCACCACAAAAGGCACGCCGAGCATGGCGTGGGCCAGCACCAGCCCGAGGTAGCTGTTGAGCAGTGAAATACGTGCAAAGAAGAAGAACATGCCGACCGCGATGATCACCACCGGCGCAATCATCGGCGAAATCAGGACAGCCATCACCAGTGATTTACCGCGAAACTCACCGCGCACCAGCCCGACCGAGGCCAGTACGCCCAGCACCGTCGCCAGAAGGGTCGCCAGCGGCGCAATCAGCAGACTGTTCCCCAGCGAACTCAGCCATTCATCCGAATGAAAAAAGGTGTGGTACCAGCGCAGCGAAAATCCGGTGAGCGGATAGCTGAGAAAAGACCCGGCATTAAACGACAGCGGCACGATGATCAGCACCGGCACAATCAGAAACAACAGGATCGCCGCGCTGTAGAAGTTGAAAAACCAGCGCCACAAACGCAGCAATAATGCCCCTTTCTGTCTCATTTGATGTTTCATTTTCGGGCTCCTTTAATGCGCGGCAACTTCCGCTTTGGTGCGCGTGACGCGGATATAAACGATGTACAGCAACACCACAATCACCAGCAACTGTGTGCCCAGCGCCGCAGCCATTCCCCAGTTCATCGTGCTGTTGGTAAAGAATGCCACAAAGTAGCTGACCATCTGATCGCCCGGCCCGCCGAGCAGCGCGGGGGTGATGTAGTAACCAATCGCCATCATAAACACCAGCAATGCGCCTGCGGTGACACCGGCATAGGTTTGCGGCACATACACCCGCCAGAAAGCAGAAAACGGATGCGCGCCCAGCGAAATCGCCGCCCGCACATAGTTAGGTGAAATGCCTTTCATCACCGCATATAAAGGCAGCACGATAAACGGCAGCATGATGTGGGTCATCGAGATGTAAACGCCCAGCCGGTTAAAAACCATGACCAGCGGCTGATCGATAATGCCGGTGCCGAGCAGTGCGCGGTTGATAAGCCCGCCGGACTGCAACAGCACAATCCAGCTGGCGGTGCGCACAATCAGCGACGTCCAGAACGGCAGCAGCACCAAAATCATCAGTAAATTGGCGCGCCCGGCGGGCTGTTTTGCCAGCCAGTACGCCAGCGGATACCCGAGCAGCACGCAGCACAACGTCACGACCAGCGCCATCCATAGCGTTCTGAGCAGCACATTGACGTACAGCGCCTGATCCGCAGGCAGCGCAACGATGTGGCCGGTATCGACATCGACCTTGCGGTCAAATGCCGACAACAAATAGAGAGAGGTGACGGGTTTTGCCGCACGCCGAAGGGTCTGCCAGGTGCTGACTTCGCCCCACAAAGGCAGGCTCTGGATTAACGTTTCGCGCACCGCGGTGCTGCCTGCCGGTACATGGCGTAACGTGCCGGTGATCAGGCTGCGGTAGCGGTTATCTTCGTAGCTTAAACGTTTGGCAATCGCCGCCATTTGTCCGCTGCTGCGGGCGTTGCGCAGGTCAGACACCAGGGCGTTGAATGTCGCTTCGTCGGGCACGCTGTTGCCATCCCAGCGCGATAACTGCGTCACCGTGCCCGGCAGGGTGTCCCCCAGTTCGGGGTTGGTGACACTTTTCACTAAAATCGACGCAATCGGAAACAGAAAGCTGACGATCACAAACAGCAGTAAAGGTGCAATCAGCAGTAAAGAGCGGCGGGTGTAAGCGGCCTCTGTTTTTCGCAGGCGTTGACGCAGGGTAGGACCCGATGTCCCGGCGTCCGGCACCGGTGTGGTCAGCATGTCGGTTTGGCTCATATTTTTCTCCCGCAGCGGGTGTTCTGATGTCGTGTTTCACAGGTGCTGAGCACAAAATCATGCGGGCTGAATCACGGCCGCGAGTCTCGCCGGTTCAGCCCGATAAATGAAGGGGAGTTACTTCGCAGCCCAGGCGTTGAATCGTTGCTCGAGATCTTCTCCGTGCTCGATCCAGAACTGAGTATCCACCTGCAATGCGCCTGCCAGGTTTTTCTCAGCCGTCGGGAGATTCTGCGCGTATTTTGCATCGATCATGCCGGTGACGGATTTTTCAGTCGGGCCGTAAGGAATGGTTTCGGCAAAGACTTTCTGATTCTCAGGCTTGTTGGCAAAGGCGATAAACTGTTCGGCCAGCTCTTTGTGTTTCGAGCCTTTGACGATCGCCCAGCTGTCCAGATCGTACAGGCTGTTTTCCCAGACCATTTTGAAGTCATGCCCTTCAGCCTGTGCGGCGCTGACGCGGCCATTATAGGCCGAGCTCATGACCACATCGCCGGATACCAGCCATTGCAACGGCTGAGCACCGGATTCCCACCACTGAATATTGGGTTTGATTTGGTCGAGTTTTTTGAAGGCACGTTCCACACCGGCCGGGGTGGCCAGCACGTTATAGATGTCTGCGCGTTTGACGCCGTCGGCCAGCAGCGCAATTTCCAGCGTAAATTTGGCACTTTTGCGCAGTGCGCGTTTACCCGGAAAATCTTTCACATCCCAGAAATCTGCCCAACTGGTTGGCGCTTTTTTCAGTTTGCTGGCGTCATAAGTCAGTACCGTTGACCACAGGAAGATGCCCGCGCCGCATTCGGTGACCGCGCCCGGTACGTACTGTGTTTTATCGCCGAGTTTGTTCCAGTCCAGAGGTTCAAACAGACCTTCATCACAGCCGCGGATAAGCTCCGGGCTTTCGACTTCCACCACATCCCAGCCGACTTGTCCGGTTTCGACCATGGCACGAATGCGTGCCATTTCACCGTTATATTCGCCCGGTTCGATGGTGCCCTTTCCGGCAGCGGCGAAGGGTTTGTAAAACGCTTTATCCTGCGCGTCCTTATTCAGGCCGCCAAATGAGATCACGGTCAGAGATTCGGCCTGAGCCTGAAAAAACAGACCGGCGAGGAGAGTGGTCAGTGCAATCTTCTTAAACATGCTGTGACTCCTGGTTAACTTAAAAAGTGCGGAAAGCGCTAAAGTAAACGGCGTGTTAAAATATGATGCATCATATTTTATTATGAAGCATAAACCATGCCATTCCTGTGGAGTCCGCCCGTGCGGCCTTACGCGCGATGCGCAATGCCGTACGGACAGGCTTTGTTGAGGCAATTTGTATTTTTTTTGCGCCTCATGACCACTCAGTTTCTTTTTATTGTTAAACCTTGCACAGCTTGTGTGCATCACTGCACGTTATCTGAACCCTTATCTGCGTCGGGGTGACGGATTACTCCGCCAGCTCGATGCACAGATATTTCATTTCCAGATAATCGTCCATGCCGTGACGTGACCCCTCACGCCCCAGCCCGGACTGTTTGATCCCCCCGAACGGTGCCACTTCGTTTGAAATCAGACCGGTATTAATGCCGACCATGCCATATTCCAGCGCTTCCGGAACCCGCCACTGGCGCGCCGCGTCACGGGTGAAAAGATAAGCAGCCAGCCCGAACTCCGTATCGTTAGCCATCGCCACAGCCTGCGCTTCGTCAGTAAAACTGAACACCGGCGCGACCGGGCCGAAGGTTTCTTCACGGGCAAATTTCATCGCTGATGTCACATTGCCGATCACCGTCGGCTGGAAGAAGGTTCCGCCCAGCGCGTGCGGTTCGCCGCCGGTCAGCAGCGTGGCACCTTGCGATAAGGCATCAGCAATGTGTTCGCGCACTTTCGCAATCGCATCATGATCGATAAGCGGGCCTTGCGTAACGCCGGTTTCAGTGCCGTCACCGACCTTCAGCTTTTGCACTTCTTCCACCAGCCTGGCGACCAGCGCAGGGTAAATCCCCTGCTGGACATAAATACGGTTGGCGCAGACGCAGGTTTGCCCGCTGTTGCGGAATTTCGACGCCATGATCCCCGCCACGGCGCGCTCCAGATTGGCGTCATCGAAGACGATAAAGGGTGCATTTCCGCCAAGCTCAAGCGAGAGTTTCTTCACCGTCTGCGCGCTTTGCGCCATCAGAATGCGCCCCACTTCCGTCGAACCGGTAAAGCTGAGTTTGCGCACCACCGGGCTGTCGCACAGCACTTTGCCGACATCGCGCGCTGAACCGGTGATCACCTGCAACACACCGGCCGGAATACCCGCCTCAATCGCCAGTTGTCCGAGTGCCAGCGCGCTCAGCGGCGTCTGTTCCGCCGGTTTGACGATCATCGCGCAGCCTGCTGCCAGCGCCGGTGCGGCTTTACGGGTGATCATTGCCGCCGGGAAATTCCACGGGGTGATCGCCGCGCACACGCCAATCGGCTGTTTCAGCACCAGCATACGTTGCGAGGCCTGAACAGGTGCCAGCACGCTGCCTTCGATGCGCTTCGCCTCCTCAGCAAACCATTCGATAAACGACGCGGCGTAGATGATTTCGCCCCGCGCCTCGGCGAGGGATTTACCCTGTTCTGCGGTCAGCAACGCGGCCAGATCGTCGGCGTGCTCCACCATCAGTTGCGCCCATTTCTGCATCAGCGCGGCGCGCTGTTTGCCGGTTTTCTCACGCCAGCCAATCTGCGCCTGCTCTGCGTAAACAATCGCCTGCGCCGTTTGCGCCGGGGTAATTTGCGGCACGCTGGCGATCACCGCACCGGTAGCCGGATTGATGACGTCTTCACGTTCGCCGTTTTCGCTGTCCAGCCAGTCGCCGTTGATCAGGCATTGCTGGCGCAGCAACCTGTGATGTTTCAGTTGCATAGGTTCCCTCAGTCAGCCAGTACGCGGGACAAAATCGCCAGTGCGGCTTTGAACTGAGCGTCGGGAATGGTCAGCGGATACAGGAAGCGGATCACGTTACCGTGTACGCCGCAGCTCAGCATCAGCAAACCGGCATCCAGCGCTTTGCGCAGATACTGTTTGGTCAGTTCAGGCGAAGGTTTTCCGGTGGCCGGATCGTTAAATTCAGCCGCCACCATAGAGCCGCGCGCGCGCACGTCCACCAGCGCCGGGCAGCTGGCTTTGGCTTTTTCCAGCACCTCAACCAGTTCAGCACCGAGACGGTTAGCACGATCGCACAACTTTTCTTCTTCGATGATATCCAGCACCGCCAGCGCAGACGCCACCGCCAGCGGGTTACCGGCATAGGTCCCGCCGAGGCCACCGGGTTCAGGCGCATCCATCAGCTCAGCCCGGCCAGTGACACCGGAAATCGGCATCCCGCCACCCAGGCTTTTCGCCATGGTGACTAAATCCGGTTTAGCGTCGCCGTAATATTCCATCGCAAACATTTTGCCGGTGCGCGCAAAGCCGCTTTGCACTTCATCGGCGATCAGCACAATGCCGTGACGGTCACACAACGCGCGCAATCCTTTGACGAATTCTTCCGGCGCAATGTTGAAACCGCCCTCGCCCTGTACCGGTTCAAACACTATCGCGGCGACCTGCTGCGGGCTGATGTCACTGCGGAAAATACGTTCGATGCTCTCCAGCGCCGCTTCTGTGCTGACACCGTGCTGCGCATTGGGGAACTGCGCGTGGAATACTGACGCCGGGAAAGGTCCGAAGCCCACTTTGTACGGCACCACTTTTCCGGTCAGCGCCATCGTCAGCAGGGTGCGGCCATGAAACGCGCCGGAGAACGTAATGATGCCAGGGCGGCCGGTGGCTGCGCGGGCAATCTTCACCGCGTTTTCTACCGCTTCAGCGCCGGTGGAGAAAAAGGTGGTTTTGGCTTTTCCCGCCACCGGAGAAATGGCGTTGATGCGCTCTGCCAGCGTGACAAAGCTTGCGTAAGGCACAATCTGATAGGCCGTATGCGTGAACTGATCGAGCTGTTTGCGGATGGCATCCACAATTTTCGGGTGACGATGGCCGGTATTGAGCACGGCGATCCCCGCTGTAAAATCGATGTACTCCCTGCCCTCTTCATCCCACAGCGTGGCATTTTCTGCTTTCGCTGCGTAGAAATCACACATGACGCCGACACCGCGCGGTGTCGCTTCTTTACGGCGTTTTTCCAGTTCGCTGTGACTCATCTCTTGCTCCTGCCTGAAGGCTGATATTTTGTAGGTTACGGGTAAAGGACATGTGAAATTTGTTATCCGCCCTTGTTTTTTATCCTGTCAGCGGCCCTATAATCCAGAACCAGTTCTGTTTATTTCGAGGATCCACTTTTGCGCTCTCTGCTTTCTGACCTCATTTTGCAACGGCTAAACGGCATTTCAGCGGCCTTACCCGGCACCCTGAATAAGCGGGTTTATCAGGCATTACAACAGGCTATCTTCGATGGCAGCATCAGCCCCGGCAGCCGTCTTCCTGCCTCCCGTGACCTTGCTAAAGAACTGGATATTTCGCGCAATACGGTGCTCGCCGCTTATGAACAACTGCAGGCTGAGGGATATATTCAGACCCGAACAGGCAGTGGGACATTCGTCACCGCCGATTTACCGAAAGACGGCGTCATTGCCGATAAAACGGCGACCCAATGTTCACCGGTTCGCAGCCACGTCACGCTCTCCCGGCGGGGGTCGCAACTGCTGACGCGCACCGGCGTAGCCTCACACCAGTGGGGCGCGTTCATGCCCGGCGTGCCGGATGTCACCCAGTTCCCGCATGATATCTGGCGAAAATTGCAAAACCGCCTGAGCCGCCGGCTGCATCCTGAGTTTCTCACCTACTCCCGCCATGGTGGCTGCCCGCCCTTGCAGCAGGCGCTGGCCGACTATCTGCGCGTCGCACGCTCAGTCGACTGCACTCCGGACCAGATCCTCATCACCGCAGGGACGCATCAGGCGCTGGATTTACTGGCGAAAATGCTGTGCGATCCCGGCGATGTGGCCTGGATTGAAGAGCCGAGTTACTGGGGGATTCGTAACGTATTGTCGGTGAATGGTGTAGAAACGCACCCGGTTGAGGTGGACGAGAACGGCATGAATCCGCCGGAATCCGCGCCCGAGAGCCGTGCGCCGAAGCTGATATGCGTGACACCGTCACATCACTATCCGCTGGGTTCGGTGATGAGCCTGGCACGTCGACAGAAGATTCTCGCGATGGCGCAGCAGCAGGGAAGCTGGATTGTCGAAGATGATTACGACAGTGAGTTCCGTTATTCCGGCAGCCCGATCCCTGCGCTGCAGGGGCTAAGCAGTGATGCGCCGGTGATTTATATCGGTACTTTCAGTAAAACGCTGTATCCCGCCATGCGCATCAGCTATGTGGTTTTGCCCCGCCCTCTGGCATCGCGCCTGAAAATCGCGCATTCCGAGTTATACCGGGGCGGCAACGGGTTAACGCAGCTGACACTCGCCGAATTTATCAGCGATGGACATTACGCCGCCCATATCCGCCGGATGCGGCTGATTTACGGTAAACGTCGCAGCGCGCTGACCCGCTTGATCGAACAGGAACTTGGTCCGGAATTTGTGTGTGAAAACAGTAACGCCGGGCTGCACCTGATCCTCTCACTGCCTGACGCGATTGACGATGTGGCCTTAAGCGCCGAACTGGAACAAAAAAATGTGCTCACCCGACCGCTCTCCGCCTACTACCTGCGCCCCGCTCCGCGGCGTGGTCTGCTGCTGGGCTACGGGTGCGTACCGGAAGAGGACATCGGCCCTGCTTTCGCACACATCGTTGACTGTCTTAAGCGCAGGCTGCAACGCCAAGGTGCAACTCGGCATGCTGAGAAGGTGAAAACTGAACCGGACGCAAACTTGCCTGATCCTGCATAACGCCGTTGTGAACGTGCTAGCAAAAAGCATTCGTAATTTAAAAATAGCAATAAAATTCATAAGCCTGCGAGATTTCTCTCAGGCTATTTTTTTGCGCTAATTTGTCCGAAATGACTTGTTTGGCTCAGATACGGGTGGTAAAGATTTTTAATAACACCGCGCAAACGATCCTTCAGAGGATGTTTTATGCACAATCCATGCCGGTTTCTGCTGTCGCGTAATCGCGTATTTTTATCTGTGGAGTGTCTGTGATGAGAACGTATGTGAGCTTCAAAAATATCAAGAAGAGCTACGATGGCGATAAACTGGTGGTTAAAAACCTCAATCTCGATGTTCACGAGGGTGAGTTTCTCACCTTGCTGGGCCCGTCGGGATCGGGCAAAACCACCAGCCTGATGATGCTCGCTGGTTTTGAAACACCGACACAGGGTGAAATTCTTCTGCGCGACAAGCCCTTGCACAACTTGCCGCCCCACCAGCGCGATATCGGTATGGTTTTCCAGAATTATGCGCTGTTTCCGCACATGACAGTGGCTGAAAACCTGGCGTTTCCGCTGACCATTCGCCGTCTGAACAAGTCTGACATCAAAGAGAAAGTCGACCGCATTCTGGACATGGTCAAACTGAAACCCCTGGCTGACCGCTATCCGGCGCAGATGTCCGGCGGTCAGCAGCAACGTGTGGCGCTGGCCCGCGCACTGGTATTTGAACCAAAGTTGGTTCTGATGGATGAGCCACTTGGCGCGCTGGATAAACAATTGCGTGAACACATGCAGATGGAGATTAAGCAACTGCACCACATGCTCGATCTCACTATCGTGTATGTCACGCATGATCAGAGTGAAGCGATGACGATGTCTGACCGGGTGGCGGTGTTTAATGACGGCGTTATCCAGCAGATGGACAGCCCGAGCGTAATTTATGAGAAACCTGATAATGCTTTTGTCGCGCAATTCATCGGTGAAAATAACAGCCTACTCGCCACGCATACATCAGCAGAAGGTATTTTTTACCGCGCATCACTTGATGACGGTACTGAGTTACGGGCTGTCAAAATTCGCCCAAGTTCGCCAGGCAGAAAAATCCTGTTATCAATTCGGCCCGAACGCATCACCGTAAATGATCATCAGCCGGGCATGGAAACGGTCAAAGCCAGAATCAAACAGTTTATCTATTTAGGCGATCACGTCCGCATGATCACGGAAGTGGCAGGACAAGATAATTTCATGGTGAAACTTTCTGCCGCCACGTTGCGTCCGCAATGGCAACCGGGAACTGAGGTTATGCTTTCATGGCAACCCGAGCACCTTCGTGCCCTCGATGTCATCACGCATTAAATCCATAGAGGTATCATCCCGATACCTCTATAATCTCAACATCTCAACATCTCAACATCTCAACATCTCAACATCTCAACATCTCAACATCTCAACATCTCAACATCTCAACATCTCAACATCTCAACATCTCAACATCCTGTAATTCTGTAATTCTGTAATTCTGTAATTCTGTAATTCTGTAATTCTGTAATTCTGTAATTCTGTAATTCTGTAACCAAGTTAATTCCATGCTCCTGGAATCCTTTGATTATTGAATCCACTGTTTTTAAACACCTTTAAATCCCATCATCTCAGGATGGTGAAATCTCAGGATTTAATTACAGAATCATCACATCCCCGGATACCACCATCGATCTGGCTACAGGATTCTGAAATCCCGAGATTAAATCCCTGAATCCTGCAATCCCAATACTCCCGCCTGATAATCTCATGATACTGTAATCATAGAATTGCATCCCAGGATATTATAATCCTCAACAAATCCCATAATCATTGAATCCCAACACCAGATAAGATAAAAATACATATATATTACATACAGATATGCATCATCAGTGAGAATCCTGAAATCTCATAATCACTCAACAATCCCAAGATTTCAGGATTATCGCATAATCATACAATCTCATAATTACGCCTTAAGGTTATGCTGAATGTAATGATATCAGCATCCTGGAATCTCAAAATCATGGTGGTTATCAGGATGTTATAATTCCAAGATTATCACGTAGCGACGGAATCCTGCCATCCTGACTATGCTGTGATTCCGTGCATTCCTGAATCCTGAAATCTTAGGATTCTACTGTACTGTCAACCCAATGGGCTACTCACAGAATCATATGATAACCTAATCCTGGCATCCCATAAGGATAAGGGTACAAGATTTCAGGCTGTTGGATTCAATGATTTCGGAATCACAGAATCATAAAACCTCAGGATAAATGAATCCCCACACTTCCAGAATCCTGCCATTCAATAATCACAGGATAGTGAGATAGTGAGATAGTGAGATAGTGAGATAGTGAGATAGTGAGATAGTGAGATAGTGAGATAGTGAGATAGTGAGATAGTGAGATAGTGAGAGCGTAACGGTTCCGTTTTGTCTGTCCAGACTATTTTTAGAGGTTAGGACATTATCGCCTGTGACTGTGGGATGACTCCTGATCACATTGAACATACGAGAATTGTGGGATTATCTCATCCTGAGATTTCGTGATTCTGAAATCCTTGCATCATAAAATCTTTGCCACCTGTGATAACAACAAATCTCATTTCAACCTTACGCCTGAGCGCAAACTTTAGAATTCTATAATCCTGTAATCACAAGATGTCACAATTCGATAATCCTTAAATATTGTAATCCCTGGATACAAACCTTATAGTATCACCTCAATCCTGTGATTCATGGATTAGTAAATCTCAGAATCCTATGATTACAATATTTTTGAATCCTGAAATCTTAGAATTTTAGAATTTTAGAATTTTAGAATTTTAGAATTTTAGAATTTTAGAATTTTAGGATGCAAGCAACTTACCGACGCTTCATCAAGAGGATGTTATGGCAGCGAAAATTATTTCCTTCCTGAACGGGAAGGGCGGGGTAGGGAAGACCACGACCTCCATTAACATTGCTACCTGTCTTGCAAGACAAGGTCATAAGGTCGTGATGGTCGATACCGACCCACAGGGAAGCATCAGTAACTGGTACGATGATAGCAAATGTCAGTTCGATCTGGCCGAAGCAGCATCTGAGAAAGAAGTCTATACCGTACGTAAGCAGTTGAAGGAATATGATTACGTCGTCATTGATGGGGCAGCGGCAATTTCTGCAATCTCATCGGCTGCGGTGATGGTCAGTGATTTAGTGCTGATCCCCGTGACACCGTCACCTTTAGACTTTGCAGCTTGTGGCGCAATCCTGGCCGTCGTTGAGGCCCGTGAAAACCTTCAGCCCGTCATTGCTCGTTTCCTGATCACCAAAAAAGTCGCCTCGGCAAAAATGCTGGAAGTCCTTAAAGCATCCATCGCTGACACTGGCGTACCTGCGTTACGCACCGGCACCACTCAGCGCCAGGTTTACATTCGCACCATGATGGATGGCGGTACCGTTTTCGATACGACAGATGGTAACGCAAAGGGTGAGATAGAAATTATGACCAAAGAAATCACGGAGTTGTTGAAATGAAAATGAAACTTGGGCAGCACAGACAGCTGACTACCGCACTGGACGCCGTAGCAAAGCCACCCGCTTCAGTGAAAAAACTGCAAACCAATATCGATGAAGAGTTACATCGCCGGTTTAAGACCAGCTGTTTCCTGCAAGATCGTGAAATGAAAGACGTGCTGACGGAGTTAATCCAGGGCTGGCTTATCAATAACGAACGTTCGTGATCTGAAGATTTATGCCGGAGCGGGTCTGCGACAAGATCCGTTCTGGCAGATCCTCTCTCAACCCACTGACAGAATGACACTTTCCCTTCCGCCTTATCCTTTCCTGAAGCCCCTTTGCACGGTTTAGAAGATCCAAAGATCAAATAATCTTTTGTTTCTTTTTTAAGTTTAGATCTTTCTCTTTAAGACATGTTTTTCACTAGATAAATTAGCAGGTTACAAGCGCTATCGTGGAGAGTTTTCCTGTCTGCGGTGGAGATCGTTCCTGTTAGATGTGGATCCTTTTCATGATCAATGTAGAGTTTTTTCCTGTGGATAATTTCTTTAGGGATCAGATAATTATCAGCGTGGAGAGATTTTCTGTTGATATCTTGCTGTGGCAGGTGTTCGTACGCTCATTCTAACGTTTCTCCGGCTAACTTACTGCCAGAAAGCGTTTTTCCTCAAGGGTGGACATATTTCCTGATCCCCGCACAATCCCGCATATGTGGAATAATTTCCTGTGACAGCGTCACGTTACCCTTTTTATGTCACTTTTGGATCCCATTACCGGCAGCGGCAGGGGATCGGCATCAGATTTTTCACAGCAAATGAGCATATGTGGAAAGATTATCTGATCCCTGCCGGAGCATATGTGGAAGGATTATCTGATCTTAACCCGCCTGCGTTAGTCACTCGCGTATTTCTCATATCATATAAATCAATGAGTTAGACAATAAGTGACAATGTCACACGACGATATGTGGAGACATTATCTGATCATTCACGTGGAATGAGTGCTGAACAGCGTGCACTCCAGCGCCGGTTTTATCGGACAGGTGGAGAGATTTCCTGATCCCTTCCCACTCTTTATGTGGAAACTTTTCCTGTGATCCCCGGAATCGCCAAATGTGGAGACATTTCCTTGTCTGATGATCGCTTCGCCATACATGTGGAAAGATTATCTGATCCCACGACGACGCATATGTGGAGTTTTTTCCTGTTCAGGGGAGGGAGGAGGGTGATCCGCCGGGGTTGTATGAAGTGAGATACGGGTCACACATTGATTTCGTACGATTATTCACCTGAGAAAACGCTAATGTGGAAAGATTATCTGTAGTCATGGGGCTGATTTCAGGTGTTCTGGCGTAAAGTATCTGGGATCTGGCGGGTTGACCGACGTGTGCTTATGTGGAGTTATTTCCTGTAAAAAGAGTGATGATCCAACATGTTAAAAAAAGGATCCTTGCCTGTTCTGAAATCAATATGTGGAGATTTTTCCTGATCACACTTTTCGGATCCTTTGCTAATTCATTGAAATTAAATGAATAAATAACCCCTGTTTTTACTTTACGTCAGCATTTTTTATGTGGAATAATTTACCTACTTTCCACCTATGGATCCTGCTACATGGAACTGAATAAACTGACCGTAGTTCAGGGGAACGATCTTCTGGAAGGCGCTTACAGCGTCACTCTGGATGAAATGCGCCTGCTGAACCTGGCTCTGGCTCAAATTGATAGCAGGAAACCGCAACCAGACACCTTGTATCGCCTCTTCCCGCAGGATTACCAGCGGATCTACGGGGTGAACCCGACCAGCAGCCACCGGCAGTTGCGTGAAGCGGCGGAAAGCCTGATGAAAAAACCGGTGACGATCTACAAACCCGATGTCAAAACCGGCAAGGTTCGCACCGTCCAGTTATCCTGGTTCTCACGTCTCGAGTATGTGAGTAGTGACGATCACAGTGCCGTGGTGTTGCGGTTCGGCCAGGACGTTGCGCCGTATCTCTATGAACTTAAAGAATCTTTTACCAAACTGAATTTTGCGAACATCGCCAAACTGGATACGCCGTTCTCCGTGCGACTCTACGGGTGGTTAATCAAAGCCAAAAACCTCTACGGGCGTCGCAGCGGCAAAGCCATCGAAGTGACCCTGGATCTCAACTGGATGCGCGAGAAGGCCGGTTTGGCGGGCAAATACGAGGACTATCGTGACTTCCGCCAGAAGCTGCTTGAACCGACGATCAACCGGATCAACGCCAACACCGATATCTCCGTCGTCTGGGAGCCGGTCAAGCAGGGCAGAACCGTAGTATCGATCAAGTTCGCGTATGTGGACGAGTCCGCGCCAGAGGCCAGCAAACCGCTGCGCCCGCGCTTACCACGCCGTCCGCGGGCCGTGGCAGGCTCTGCGCTGGAAGGTGAGTGGGCACGCCGTTGTATCGCCATCTTTGAAGAGTATCGCGATAAACTCAGCGCCTACGATGTGGAAGAGAAGGCCACGCTGCCGGATCTGCGCAAGTTATCTGGCTGGTACAAGATGATCGGCGAGAAGAACAAGCAAAAAGAGATCCTCGCTGAGGTCAGCGCCCGCAGCAAGAAAGCCGCTGCCTGATTGCCTTAACAATAAATAAAAATGAACGGCGTATCTTCATCAGATACGCCGTTTTTCTTTGAGAAAAACACAGGCGGGCAGGAGGCAGAGCCACATACTGCAAGCCCTAATAAGTGAGTGAGTGCTTACTGGGTGATATCAGGAAATCTTTCCACATTACCCGTTTTGGTGGCTTTAACAGCAAGCTTTGGAAAAGCTATAAGGCATGCTATTTCGTTGTTAGACAAGGCCAAACCGCATCCTTACTCTTTGTCATGTTTTGTAAACCGTTTGCACACTCATGATGAGGGATCTCTTTTGGCTACGTTATTACGCTCTGCACTCGCGCCAGCCGCAACACGCGCGCGACGTACTGCTTCTTTTAAAATTGCATTGCTGGCCAGCGCCGTGATGCTGTCCTCTTTCGCATTTGCTGATGATGTTTTAAAAGAAGGCATCACCCCGGCCACCGATGCCAGCCAGGTGCCTGCGGCGGCGAAACTGCGCACGGACACGGTGATCGCCGGGATCTCCGAACCTCAGGGGATTTTTAACCCGTACTTTTTCGTTAATGGCTGGGATGAAAACGTCACGAACGTGATTTTCGCCCGTCTGATCGACTGGGACAGCCAGGGCAAACTGGTTCCAGGTCTGGCGCAGAGCTGGACCGTCAGCCCGGATGGCAAAACCTACACCATTAAACTGCGCCCGGATCTGAAGTTCAGTGATGGTTCGCCGCTGACCGCCGAAGACGTCGCGTTTACGCTGACGGTGCTGTATGACCCGAAATACGACGGTGATACTGATATCACGCTGGCACACATTGCCGGAGGTGATGAATACAAACAGGGCAAAGCTGACAGCGTGAGCGGCCTGAAAGTGGTGGATCCTTTGACGTTGCAGGTCACCACCACGCAACCGGGCGCCACCACGCTGCAAAAAATCGGCGGACCGGTGCTCTCCAAAGCCTATTACGGCAAAGGCTATCAGCGCGGAAATCTCGATACGCTGCGCACGCTGCACGGCAAACCGCTGGGCAACGGCCCGTATGTGTATGACAAATACATTCCGGGGCAGGAGATCCGCTTCCACGCCAACGCCAACTACTATCGCGGCGTGCCGCCAACGCCCCGCTTTATCTATCGTGTGACGAATCCGTCAACTAACTTCCAGCTGTTCCAGACCGGCGATACCGATTATGACGCGTTCACTTCCCGTCCGGATGATATCGAACAGCTGAAAATGCTCGGCTTCGCCAACATCAACCTGTACGGATCCAGCGATTACAGCAAGATTGAATTTAACGTCCGTCGCCCGGCTTTGCAGGATGTGAAAGTGCGTCAGGCGCTGATTTACGGGTTGGATCGGCAGAAATTGATCGACGTGGTGTATCAGGGTTACGGCACCGTGGCGGTTGAGCCGATCGCGCCGATCTCCTGGGCGTACAACACTGACGGCGTGAACCCGTACAAGTTCGATCCGGCACAGGCGAAAAAATTACTGGATGAAGCGGGCTGGAAAGTCGGCGGTGACGGGATCCGCGTGAAAGACGGTAAACGTCTCGAACTGACACTGCTGGTCAGCAAAAAAGTGCTCAATGATGCGCTGATCCCGATTGCGAAAGAAGACTATCAGAAGATTGGCGTCCTCCTGAAACCGCAGGTGGTGGACTTCAACGCCCTGATGTCACAGCGTAAAGCGGGCAACTATGATCTGGCGTCGTTCAGCACCAGCACGCTTAACGATCCGCACGATGGCGTGTGGGATTACTACAGCACCGAGGCGACTGAATCGGGCTACAACAATCCTCAGGTCGATAAGCTGATCAACGAAGGGAACGCCACGCTGGATATCGAAAAGCGTAAGCCGATCTACCACGAGCTGTACAAAGTGCTGGCAAACGATCCGCCGGTGATCCTGCTCGGCAACCGTAAAATCCTTTCCGCCAGCAGCGCCCGCGTAACCGGTTTTAAACCGGATATCTATAACGGCCTGACCGGCAGTCTGCCGGACGTCAAAATCGTCAAATAATCAGAAATAACGACGCTGCCGGGCTATTCCGGCAGCTTCAATGAGAAAGTCATGAGAAATTTCATTCTGCGTCGTTTGCTTCAAACCATTCCGATGTTGTTCCTCGCTTCGCTGCTCATCTTCATGCTGTTTGCCAAAACGCCGGGCGATTTTATCGATGGCAATATCACGCTGACCGCGCAACGTGCTGCTGAACTGAAAGCCTTATACGGCCTGGATCAACCGCTGCTCAGCCGCTATCTGCACTGGCTGGGCAATCTGTTGCGCGGCGATCTGGGCTTTTCGCTGCAATATCAGATCCCCGTCAGTCAGCTGCTGAACCAGTACATCTGGAATTCGTTCCTGCTCGCGGCCATTGCGATGGTGTTGTACTGGGGGATCGCGCTGGCGGTCGGCATTGTCTCGGCGATGAAGCCGTATTCTTTGTTCGATCACGTGGTGAGCGTGGTTATCTTCGCCGCGATGTCCTTCCCGACGTTTTTCCTTTGCCTGCTGCTGATCAAATGGTTCGCCGTTGATCTGCACTGGTTGCCGGTGGGCGGCATGACCAATACCGGCAGCGATGCCACAGGCTGGGCGTGGGTGATGCAGGTGGCCGCGCATCTGGTGTTGCCGGTCTTGGCCCTGGTGATGCTGCAGGCGGGCAGCCTGACGCGTTATTTCCGTGCCAGCATGCTGGACGTCGTGCGCATGGATTTCATCCGTACTGCTCGCGCCAAAGGGTTGCGTGAGCGCACCGTTATCCTGAAGCACGCGCTGAGAAACGCGCTGCTGCCGATTATCACCTTGCTGGGGTTTGAGCTGCCGGGGCTGTTTTCCGGGGCGCTTATCACAGAAAAAGTCTTTAACTGGCCGGGGGCAGGGCACATTCATATTGATTCGCTGGCGGCGCGTGATTACCCGGTTCTGATGGGATTCACCCTGTTTCTGGCGGTATTAACCATTCTTGGCAATCTGATTGCCGACGTGCTGTATGCGTGGGCTGACCCGCGCATTCGTGTGAGGTCGTAATGTTTGGCTCTTTATTCTCCACCCAACGCCGCCTGCGCGAAGCGCACATTCCGGTGCTGGCACAGGTGACACCGTCACCGTGGCGGCAGGCCTGGCGGGCGTTGCGCCAGAACCGTCTGGCGATGTTTTGTCTGGTTCTGCTGCTGGTGATGGCGGTCTGGTGCATAGTGGGCCCTTACTATTCCCCCTGGCAGGATGACGCCACGGACGCGCTGATGATCAACAAAGCGCCCAATGCAGAGCACTGGCTGGGCACCGATTTCCTCGGGCGCGATGTCTATACGCGACTGCTGCTTGCAGGGCGTATCTCACTGATTATCGGTATGTTAACCATGCTGCTTTCCGTCACGCTCGGTTATCTGATGGGCGCGGTATCCGGCTATGTCGGCGGTATCACCGATAAGATCATCATGCGGTTTGCCGATCTGGTGATGACCATTCCCAGCCTGCCACTGCTGATCGTGATGGGTGCGATGCTGTCTGAAATGGATTTTTCGCCGGATTCCCGCGTGTACATGGTGATCGTCATGCTCAGTTTGCTTGAATGGCCGAAACTGGCGCGTCTGGTGCGCGGGCAAATTCTCTCCCTGCGCGAACGCGATTTCATGCTGGCGACGCAGGTGCTCGGGCTGTCCCCGCGCCGTCGCCTGTTCGGCCATTTACTTCCGAATACCGTACCCATTCTGGTGGTGATGGCGACGATGGCCGTGGCAAACGCCATTCTCAGCGAATCTGCGCTCAGTTATCTGGGTCTGGGCGTGGTGCCGCCAACGCCGTCGTGGGGAAATATGATGGATGCGGCCAACAGCCTGATCGATTTCCAGCGCCGTCCGTGGCTATGGATGCCGCCGGGTGTGGCGATCTTTATTACGGTGATTGCGATTAACGTGCTGGGCGATGGCCTGCGTGACGCGCTCGATCCTAAACTGAAACGGAGCAAAAAATGACGCCACCGTTAATCCGTTTTAACCAGCTTTCCCTGTCATTTTCCAGCGATCAGGGTCGCGTGCGCGCCGTGCAGGATGTGACGTTTGACGTTCAGCCCGGTCAGACGGTCGGCATTGTCGGTGAATCCGGCTGCGGAAAAAGCGTCACGGCGATGTCGCTGATGGGGCTGTTGCCGCCACAGGCCGCGCGTATCGATGGCGGCGAGATCCTGTTTCAGGGGCGCGACTTACTCAAACTGCGGCCTTCGCAGATGGCCGATTTACGCGGCAATGAGCTGGCGATGATCTTCCAGGAGCCGATGACGGCACTGAACCCTGTGCTGACTCTCGGTGAACAGCTGGTCGAGCCGCTGATCCGCCATCTCGGTGAATCACCGAAATCAGCCTGGGCACAGGCAACGCAGATGATCACCAACGTCGGGCTGGCGCGGGCGGAAAGCCTGATGAAAAGTTATCCGCATCAGCTTTCCGGCGGCATGTTGCAGCGCATCATGATTGCGATGGCGCTGAGCTGTAAGCCACAGTTGCTGATCGCCGATGAACCGACCACCGCGCTGGACGTCACCGTGCAGGCGCAGATCCTGCGCTTACTGCGTGAACAGGCGCAAAAAAACCATATGGCGCTGATGCTGATCACCCACGATTTGGGCGTGATCGCGCAGATGGCCGATCACGTGGTGGTGATGTACGCCGGTAAAATTGTCGAGCAGGGCGCGACCGCGGAAGTGCTGCGCAATCCGCTGCACCCTTACACTCAGGGGCTGATCGCTTCCCGACCGACACCGGGCGAGCGCCGCCGCCGTTTGTACTCTATTCCCGGTCAGGTGCCGGATCTGGCCGCGCTTCCGCCTTACTGCGCATTTACCGAGCGTTGTTCACGCGCCACGGAAAGATGCCGTCAGGGCATTCCGCCGCTGGAAGGGCAGTTCAGGCAGGCGGCGTGTTTTTACAGCGGGCTGAGTACGCCAGGTGAGACGAAAAACAGGGAGCTGCAGCCATGAACGCTGACTATCTGATTGAAGTGGATGGCCTGAAAAAGTATTTCCCGATCCGCGACGGCGTGTTCGGTCAGGAAACCGGGCAACTGCGCGCCGTGGATGGCGTCAGTTTTAACATCCGCAAAGGCACGATTTTTGGACTGGTGGGTGAATCTGGCAGTGGCAAAACCACCGTCGGGCGGACCCTGCTGGGGCTGTATGACAAAACGGCGGGCAGCGTGAAGTTTCGTGGCGAAGATCTGCACGGCCTGCAACCGAAACAACTGAAAGCGCTACGCCCGAAAATCCAGCTGGTGTTTCAGGATCCCTACAGTTCGCTCAACCCGCGCATCCGCATTGGTGATGCCATCGGCGAAGCGATGCTGGAACATAAGCTGTGTACGCGGGCGCAACTGCACGGGAAAGTGACGGAGGTGATGAAAATTTGCGGCCTTTCGCCGCTGCATTACAACCGCTTCCCGCACGAGTTCTCCGGCGGTCAGCGCCAGCGTATCGGCATCGCCCGCGCGCTGATCCTGCAACCGGATTTTATTATTGCCGACGAACCGATTTCCGCGCTGGACGTGTCAATTCAGGCGCAGATCATCAATCTGTTCTCGGATTTACGTGACGATCACGGCGTGACATTTCTGTTTATCTCGCACGATCTCGGGGTGGTGGAACACCTGTGTGATGACGTGGCGGTGATGTATCTCGGCCAGTTAGTGGAAACGGCCAGCCGCGATGCGCTGTTTCGCCAGCCTCTTCATCCTTATACGCAGGCGCTGCTGGCGGCGGTGCCGACGCTTGATCCTGACAGTGAACCGGTGGCGATGGTCAGCGGGGAAATTCCGGATCCGTCAAAACCGCCCGCCGGTTGTCGTTTTCACACCCGTTGCCCGCACGCCATAGCCCGTTGCCGGGAGGATATTCCGGCGTTACGTGAAGTGGAAAACGGTCACCGCGTGGCCTGTCATCTGGTGTAAACCCTTACCCGCCGGTATTCAGTCTTCCAGGATCCGGCGGGCTTCCATCTGCATTTTTTGCCCGACGCTTTTGGTCACGTCGATCACCTTTTGCGTGGCGGGGGAGAGAAATGCGCCTTCCAGCCAGGTAATGCCCACCCGGCGTTCCATCACTAACTGATCGTTATCGATACGGATCAGCCGCGACAGAAATTCTTCTTCCACCAGAATGTTCTCGGACAAAAAGCTCAGCAATCCGCTTTTCGCGATCAGCCCCGGCACCGAGGCCAGTGAACTGATTTCCACTTTAACATCCGGTGGCGGGCAGTGATTTTCATAAAACATTTTATCCAGCCACTGACGCATCGAGACGGTTTTCGCCGGTAATATCCAGCCATAGCGGCTCAGTTCACGCAGGCTGGCGGGTTTACCGGCCAGCGGATGATCGCGTGAGGCGGCGACGATCACCCGGTCTGCGGTCACCGGCAGCTGCACCACCGGGCTGTCGTAATTGACCAGTGGCCCGATGATCACGTCGATCGCATGACGTTCCAGCAAGGTGAAAAGCACGTCATTCATGCCGATCTGGATTTCCAGTTTCATATTCGGCACCTGCGATTGCAGCATTTTGCAGATTTCAGGCAGTAAGAATTGCGTGGCAGAACCGGAGACGCCCACGCGAACGATGCCGCCCGCGCCGCTGCTCAGTTCATTCATGATTTCCCCAAGCTCAAGATAGGAACTTTGCAGCGCTAAACCACGCTGATAAAGCACCCGCCCCGCTTCGGTCAGCTCCAGCCCGCGACCTGCCCGTTTGAACAGTTTGATGTTCAGTTCTTTCTCTAAACGGGTGATGGATTTCGAAAGTGCAGGCTGAGTTATATTTAAACTTTGTGACGCAAGTCTCAAATTCATTATCTCTGCGGCCGTCACAAAATACTCTAAGTCTCTGTTATTTAACATTGATTCCTGAAATTCATCGATTTGATAATAAAATATAGTAGAAGGCATGAGAGGCAGGGTCAATAATCACGCCAACGTTGCGACTGGCAAGCCGTTTTCGCAACACGAACGCCAGCGAATTTACCTGTTTTAAGTAAAATAAGAATCTAAGTGCATCTATGAAAATTGTTAATTTCACCATCAATAAAGACCACACCAAAAGCTTCGGCATCTTTCAGGCACAGGGGATTGTCGACGTCGGCAGCCACTCAGGATGCCGGGATATTAACGAATTCATGGCACGCCATTCTCCTGAAGAGCTGCAACGCTACGTTGAACTGCCAGCGGATCTTCAGCTGAACGACATCAGCTTCCTGCCGGTTATCGACCGTCCGGGCAAAATTTTCGGCGTGGGCATGAACTACGCGGAAAAGCGCAAAGAGTTTAACGAAACGAATCCGGCCCCCACGCTGTTTATCCGCTTTGCCGATTCTCAGGTCGGCCACAACGGCACCATCATCAAGCCGGCTTCTTCGGAGCAGTTCGATTATGAAGGCGAACTGGCGATCATTATTGGCCGTACAGGCCGCAATATTTCCGCCGAAGACGCGCTGGATTATATCGCCGGTTACAGCTGCTATATGGATGGCTCGGTGCGTGACTGGCAGCATAAATGGTACACCGCCGGTAAAAACTGGCCGTCAACGGGCGCGTTTGGCCCGTGGATGGTGACGCCGGACGAAGTGGGTGATCCGCAAAATCTGAGCATCAAAACCTGGCTGAACGACCGGCTGGTGCAGGACGATACCACCGCCAATATGATCCATACCATTCCGCAAATCATCGCCTACATCAGCACCTTTACCCAGCTTTCGCCGGGCGATGTGATCATGACCGGTTCACCGGGCGGCGTTGGCAAAACCCGTGTTCCGCCGTTGTTCCTGCACGAGAATGACAAAATTGAAGTGGAAATTGAAAATATTGGCCGGCTGACCAATATGATTGAGAACGAACCGCTGTCTGAGATTGCGCATTCAAAGACAGCGGCCTGACACGTCTCAGCGCGTTTGATTTACCAGAGGCACCCTTTGTTCGGTGCCTTTATTTTTGACCACCATCAGATAGGTCAGCGTAAACGACAGCCCCAGCGACAGCACCACACCCATCAGAATGTAGATAAAGTACGGGCCGATATAAGCGGGCAGGCTGAAAATGCTCGACAGTATATAGCCGTACAACCGCACGCCGAAGAACGCGATAAATGCCGACGCCACGGAACTGCTGATAGTGGTGGCGATAAAGGCTTTTTTGTAGCGCGTCAGCACGCCGAACAGCGCCGGTTCGGTAATCCCCAGCAGGCCGGAAATCGCCGCAGAGAGCACCACGGATTTCTGTTCGCGGGTTTTAACGTGGAAATAAATCGCAAAGGTCGATCCCGCAATCGCCATGTTGGCCATAAACATCATCGGCATCAGCATGTCCCAGCCCTGATCGGTGAAGTTCTGCAACGCAATCGGCGTCATCGCGTGATGCATCCCGGTGAGGATCGCCACCGGGCGGATCGCGCCGACGATAAATCCGGCAAACACCGCCGACACGTCGAACAATCCCTGAATGCCAAACGCCAGCAGCTTGCCGAGGTAAATCCCCGCCGGACCAATCAGCGTCAGCGACACCAGCGCGGCGATAAACAGGGTCAGCGTCGGTGTAAACACGGTTTTCAGCACGTCCGGCATGATTTTATCCACCCAGCGGTGGATGTAACTCAGCGCCAGCACCGAGAAAATCACCGGGATCACGCTCGCCGAATAGTTGAACACAGACACTGGCAGCACATCCATAAAGTACAGCGCGGTGGGTGCCCCGGCGGTATGGCTGGCGAGCGCTTTCGCCGCGTCCATCAGCGTCGGATACATCAGACAGGCGGCCACGGCGGCAGCCAGATACTCATTGGTTTTGAAGATCTTCGCCGCAGAAACGGCGAGGAAAAATGGCAGGAAGTAAAACACGCCGCTGGCGATCAAATCGATGATCATCACCGTTTCGCTTTTGGCCGATATCACTTTCAGGGCGATGAGTCCGGCCAGCAAACCTTTGATCATCCCCGCGCCCGCAATGGCCGGAACGATCGGGCCGAACACGCCGGAGACGGTATCCATGAACATCGACACCAGGCTTTTTCGTCCTTTTGTGGAAACATTTCCTGTTGCCGGATCGCCGTTAACGCTCACCGGATCCAGCTGCGAGACGATGGCCTCATACCAGATATTCACCCTGGGTCCGATGATGATCTGTACCTGATCGCTCTGACTTTGCGCGCCGAGCACGCCGGGCAGGTTTTTAATTTCCTCCCAGGCCACTTTATTTTCGTCGTGTAAATCAAAACGCAGACGGGTCATGCAATGCCAGACTTTATTGATATTTTCTGCACCGCCCACCAGTTTAATCACTGAATGCATTATTTCTGTATTCACCCTGAACCCCGCGACGACAAATTAATTATTCATTGTTAGATGGAAGGGGAGTGTAATGACGCGCCTTTTTAAAAACAAACCAATAAAACAGGATCTTCATCACAAAACTTCACTGCAAGGCACCATTTTCGTGCGTGTCAGCCAAATTGGTCTGTTTTTTAGTGATATTCAGCTGTGCTTTTAAACCAAAATAAAAGCCTCAATTTAAGGTTTACAAGCAGGCTAAAAATACGCTGAAATAACCCCAATACGAATATTCCCGCCGCCTTTTTTTTAAAACGGATCACGGTCTTTATTAAGGATTTATCATGCAGCCTGTGCTGATTACCAATATCGAATGTCAGATAACACGCCCGGATCGCCATAATTTAGTGGTGGTCAGAATTGAAACGGATCGTGGCGTTTTCGGCCTGGGCTGCGCGACGTTCCAGCAGCGCCCGCTGGCGGTCAAACTGATGGTGGATGAATACCTCAAGCCGCTGCTAATGGGGCGCGATGCCAATCACATCGAAGATTTGTGGCAGATGATGATGGTGAACGCTTACTGGCGAAACGGGCCGGTGATCAACAACGCCATTGCGGGCATCGATATGGCGCTGTGGGATATCAAAGGCAAGCTGGCCAACATGCCGCTGTATCATCTGTTTGGCGGTAAATCGAAAGATGCGGTGACGGCCTACAGCCATGCGGCAGGTGAAACGCTGGAAGAACTGTTCGGTCAGGTGGACCGTTTACTGGCCGAAGGTTACCGGCATATCCGCTGTCAGTTGGGCTTCTACGGCGGCAATGCGCATGATTTTCACACTACCCGTGAACCAACGGCGGGCGCGTATTACGATCAGGATCAGTACATCGACAACACGCTGGCGATGTTCAAAGCGCTGCGTGAAAAATACGGTCATCAGTTCCACATTCTGCACGACGTTCACGAACGGCTGTTCCCGCAACAGGCGGTGCAGTTCGCCAAAGTGGTGGAACAGTACCGGCCTTACTTTATCGAAGATATTCTGCCGCCGGATCAGAACGAATGGCTGGCGCAGATCCGCAGCCAGACCGCCGTACCGCTGGCGACCGGCGAGTTATTCAATAATCCGGCTGAATGGAAAGATCTGATTATCAACCGCCGGATCGATTTTATCCGCTGCCACGTTTCGCAAATCGGCGGCATCACACCGGCTTTAAAACTGGCGCATTTTTGCCAGAGTTTTGGCGTGCGCCTGGCGTGGCATTGCCCGCCGGACATGACCCCGATTGGCGCCGCCGTGAATACGCACCTGAATATTCATCTGCACAACGCGGCGATCCAGGAGTTTGTGGCGTATCCGGCCAACACGCAGCAGGTTTTCCCCGGCGCGCAGATGCCTGAAAACGGCTATTTTTATCCGGGAGAAGACGCGGGGATTGGCGTGGGCTTTGACCGGGAGGCCGCCGCAGAGTTTCCGGTGGTGTACCGGCCGCACGAATGGACGCAAAGCCGCCTGCCGGACGGCGTGATCCACACACCTTAAGTCTGGCGGAAGGCCAGATTGTCCTGATTAAACGGGATAACGTAGGTGCAGGAATAATCGATGTCGATAATGTCGCTGAACGCGTAAACCTTGCCGCCCTGCAAAATGCCTCTGTTGGTAATGTGCATGGCGGCAATGCCTTTTTTGCATCCCAGGATGTGTGCCTGTTCTTTGCTGACTGTCACCGCCTGATAGCGGGTGAGAGAATGTGAAATCGCATAGCCCTTGCTCAGCACATATTGCTGGATAGAGTGTTCAATGGTCTTCTGATTCAGATCGCCAAATTCACTGGCCGGCATACGCGAATATTCAATCTGTACGTTACGCTGGCTGATGCGCCGCAAACGGGTGAACGCCCAGATAAAATCATCGGCAGTCAGATCGAAAACCTGCTGCTCTTCTTTGTCCGGCCGCCGCTTGTGCAGCTCCAGCATTTTGAAACTGATCTCAGCGAATTTCTTTTCGGTGATCGAGTTATATACCAGCGGATTGCTGCTGACGCCGGGGTTAATGTAAATCCCCGAACCCTGCACAATATGCACCGCGCCAATACTCACCAGTTTTTCCAGCGCCTTGCGCACCGTAAAGCGCGACACCCCATATTCTTCCGCCAGCTGACGCTCCGGCGGCAACTTTTCCGGCAGGGATCCGCTGTGCTGATAAATTTTGCTCAGTAAATCCTGAGCGATAAATTCACTTTTCTTCATCGGCGCTTCTGTGAGATCGCAAAAACGATATTTGAACATGCGGCGGCGGGGAGGGCAATTGATGACTTCTATCCCTTGCAGGGGATATTAATTTTTTATCCGCCCTGGAGGATAGAAATTGATTTATCCCTTTTAGGGGATATACTAAAAAAATCCGCCATGGAGGATAAAATGAACATAACTTCGACAAAAATGTTGGCCAATGCCCTCCGCAATGAGCGCAAAAAGCGTAAACTGAGCCAGAGTAAAACAGCAGAAACGATAGGACTTAAGCAATCTACCGTTTCAGAATTTGAAAACTACCCGGACGGTACCCGGCTGGAAACTCTGTTTAAATTATTAGCAGCGCTGGATTTGGAACTGCAAATAACACCAAGGAACAGTAATCCACAGGATAAAACGACCTGGGATCAGGAGTGGTGATACATGGATAAGTTAACGCTCGCGTTGAACGGCATCATTGTGGGTACGTTAGAAAAAGCAGGCGGCGGGGAAATGTCATTTGTCTATCATGAAAGCTGGCTGGAACGTGCCGGCTCTCGTGCTATTTCACTTTCATTGCCACTGCAGGTAGCCAAATTCCGTGGTTCTGTGGTGTACAACTTTTTTGATAATCTTCTCCCCGACAATGAACACATCCGAAATCGAATTCAGGCACGTTTTCATATCCCCACCAGGCAACCCTTTGATCTCCTCTCCCGAATCGGCAGTGATTGTGTGGGTGCAATCCAGTTGTATCCGGAAGGTGAACCGGTTTCGCCGGTGACTGAAATCCATGCGCAGCCTTTGAGTGATACAGATATCGAGCAACTGCTACAGGGCTATAAAGAAGCTCCGTTGGGCATGGGGGCCGAAATCGACGATTTCCGTATTTCCATTGCCGGAGCTCAGGAGAAAACTGCGTTGTTGTGGTATCGCAACCAGTGGCATCGCCCTCAGGGGAGTACACCGACCAGCCATATTCTTAAACTGCCCATCGGATATATCGCTAACAATGGTATCGATTTGAGTGAGAGCGTTGAAAATGAATGGTTGTGCCTGAAGATTGCCGAAAAATTTGGATTTCCGGTGGCGCATGCAGAGATTGCGCGTTTCGGCGCCCAAAAGGTACTGATCGTTGAAAGGTTCGACCGCCGCTGGTCGCAGGATGCATCATGGTTGATGCGTTTGCCGCAGGAGGATTTTTGTCAGGCACTGGGTGTCGCGCCTGCGCTCAAATATGAGTCGGACGGTGGACCCGGTATTGCATCGGCAATGAAGCTGTTGCTCGGTTCGCAGCAGGTGGCAAAAGACCGCGACACCTTCTTTAAAAGCCAGATCCTGTTCTGGATGCTGGCGGCCATTGACGGGCATGCTAAGAATTTCAGCCTCTACATTGAGCCTGGCAGTGCTTACCGGATGACGCCACTTTATGATGTTATGTCGGCATATCCTCTGATGCATCCGCTGGGTATCCCGGCGAAAAAAGCGAAGATGGCAATGGCCTTGCAAGGCAGTAACCGGCATTTTCACTGGAGTAGAATTCTCCCGCGGCATTTTGTCTCAATGGCTCAACGCGTGGATTATCCGGGTGAAAACATCGTTCGCATGATGGCGGAGCTGAAAGAACAGACGGGATCTGTGATCGAAGAAGTGAAATCTCTGTTGCCTGATGATTTTCCCGAAAAAATCAGTAGCGCTATCTTCGATGGACTGCAGCGACAAGCGGACCGATTGCCGTAACTTCGCCAGGATCCTGGCGATGATCCCACCAAAAAAACGGCAGTGAAGCCTCTCATTTACCCTCTGCATGAAAGACAATTCACTGCCGCGTCACTCAGGTGTTGACCGTTTCACCGCCGCCAAAACCTATCTGCGCCGCCGCGCTACCCATTGCCTGAGAATGCTGTCGGCGCTGACGGTCAGGATGCCGAGCATGATAAGCATTGCGCCAAGAATGAAGTTCACTTTCAGCGGCTCATGCAGGAAAACTACCCCCGCGAGAATACCGAAAACCGGCGTCATAAAGGACAAGATCCCCAGCCGTGAAGCGTGATAGCGGCGCATCAGGCTGAACCACGCGAGATAGCTGGCGAAGGTGACGACCAGCGTCTGGAAAAGCATGCTGCTGACCGACACCGGGGTGAGGCGAAATTGCGTCTGGCCGGTCAGTAATGCCAGCCCGCCGAGCAGCACGAAGGCACCGGCCAGCTGGTAGAACAACGTCATGGTCGCACTGCCGGAAGAGAGCTTGCTGCGGCGTACCACCAGAGTGGTCATCCCCCAGAACGCACCGGCCAGCAGGCCGAAGAAATCGCCGAGCAGCATGTTGCTGGCCTGCGGCGAGTTCGAAGCATGGCCCCCAAACAGAAACGCCACCATCACGCCAAGAAATGTCACGCCGACGCCGGACCATTGCAGCCCGCTCAGCCGCTCTTCAGGCACCAGAAAATGCAGCCCGAGCGCGGCAAATATCGGCGCGGTGTAGAGAAATACCGCCATGTGCGCGGCGGTGGTGAACCGCAACCCCTCGGCGACGAACATAAATTCGATGGAAAAAAGCAGGCCGACCAGCAAACCGGGGCCAAGATTGTCCGCGCTGAACGGCACTTTACGCTGGCGCACCAGTAGCAACATCAGCACCGCCAGCCCGGCGATCCCGGAACGCAGCGCGACCTGTAATAACGGCGTGATATCTGCCGCAGCGCTTTTGATCGCCACCTGCTGCACGCCCCAAATAACACACAACACCACCATCACGCTGCTGGCAAATCCGTCCAGCGGTTTACGCGGATCCATTTCCTGTCACCCCTTAAAATTCGAGGCGACAGCTTAGCGCGATTTAGCCTTTCAGATAACGATTCAGTGTGCCATTGATGATTTTTTCCACCTCAGGCTGCTCAGCGTCACCGCCATCACCGACAGCACCGCCAGCGCGGCAGCAGGGGCGAAAACGCTCCAGCCTGCACGTTCGATGTAAGGCATTCCTTCGGCCAGCACGCGCCCCCATTCGGGAACCGGCGCCGGTGCGCCGAGGCCGAGAAAGCCGAGAGAGGCCAGCGCCAGCGCAATGCCCGGCAGCCGCAACATGGCATGGCGCACCAGAGGGCCTGAAAGGGCAGGCAGCACGTAAAACAGGGTGCGACGTACTGCACCGACGCCCACCACCGGCAGCATTTTCATATAAGGACGTGCCTGAATTTCTGCCACCAGTGCCGCTGTGTGCGCGGCAAGCGGTGCCCAGCTGACGGCGGTTACGGCGATGATCGCGCCGGTTGCGGTCGGCCCGTTCAACGCGGCGACCACCAGCCCGGCGATCACCGGCGGTAGTGCGTTGGTGACTTCAGTGGGGCCGGTCATCGCGCGGGGAAATGCCCCCACGATGACGCCAATCGCCAGACAAATCAGCGAAACCACCAGCGCCTGTAAACAGGTATTCAGCGTTCCGTGGGCGACGCGGGCGAGAAGATCGCGCCCCATGGCATCCGCCCCAAAAGGCAGCCCGAATGACGGCGGCTGTAACCGCACATAGTCAGACGACAGCGGATCCCGTCCGTAACCGGCCAGGACCATCAGCAGCAGAAGGCCCAGACAGACCAGCGGGATCCACACCCTTTGCCGGTGCGCGGGGGCGGCCTGCGCGGGCACCGGGACGGCACCGAGCGTCAGGGCGCGGCCAAGCAACAGTCGCCGAGCCCCGCCCGCCAGCATGCCGATCACCGAGGCCAGCAGCAGCAGGATCAGCACGCCGGTTTGCAACGCCGGTAAATCTCCGGCGGCAGCGGCGCCCAGTGTGGCGCGCCCGATGCCGGGGATCGCGAACACTTTCTCGACGGCGACCGCGCCGCCGGTGAGTGCCACCAGCACCAGACCGGTTAACGGCATCACGCCCGGCAGCGAACGCAGGATCACTGCGCGCGCCGTATGACGACGCCTGATCCCCAGCACGCTCCAGGTTGTGATCCAGCTTTCGCCGAACGTGCCGGTCAGCGCATCGGAATAAATACGGCCAAGATAGCCCCCCGCAGGCACCCCGAGCGCCAGCGACGGCAGTACGGCGTAATGCCAGCCCTGCCAGCCGTAAGGCGGAAAAAGTGGCAGCCAGACCGCGCCGGTAATCAGCAACAGCGAAGCCAGTAAAAACTCGGGCATCGCGGTCAGCATCGCGGCCAGAAAACTGGCCGGACGCGGTGTGCCGCCCTGCAATCCGCGCCTCAGGGTGCCAGCACACAGCAGCAGCGCGATGACCAGCGCCACCAGCGCCGAACAGGCCATCAGCGTCAGCGACACGCCGGTCGCCCGCAACATGCCGGGTAAAACCGGCAGGCCTGAAATCCACGAAAGCCCTGCATCACCGCGCAGCAGGCCGCCCAGCCAGTGGGCCAGCGCGTGCCACGGCCCCTGATCCAGCCCGAGCGATAAACGGATGGCATTGAGGGTTTCCGCGGTGGCTTCCTGATCGCCGGAGCGTGCGCGCAGCAACGACAGCGCGGGATCAGTGCCGGAAAGCCACGGCAGCAGGCCGATCAGTACCACGATAGCCGCCAGCGTCAGCAGGCGTGAGATCAGCGGTAACAGCGCTCCGCCGGGCTGGCGCTGACGAAAACGGCTCACCCCCGCGCAGGTGCGGCAATACAAGGACTCGCTCATCAGTCGGCCTGAACCCCGCGCTGGGTGGCGGCGTTAATCAGCGTGCGTTCACGCGGATCGCGCACGGCACCGCGCACATCCGCCGCTTCGCCCTGAATCACGCGTTCGTGCAACATCGGAATGGCGGCATCGGTCGCGAGGATCAGGTTTTCAGCCTGCATGATCGCCTGACGACGTTCCCCGCCAGCCGGAATAACAGCGGCCTGTTGCAGCGCCTTGTCGATTTCCGGGCGGCAAAGTTGCGCGATGTTGAACGACCCTTTACAGGCAAAATCGCTGTACATATAGGCCACCGGATCACCGGAATCGAGCACCGTTGCCCGCGATAAAATAAAGGCGTCGAATTTACCGGCCAGCGCGTCGGTTTCAATTTGCGAATACTCGCGCACAACCTGTCTGACGGTGAAACCTGCCGCCGTCAGCTGTTGCGCCAGGTACACCGCCACTTCCGGCAGTTCAGCGCGATCGCTGAAAGTGGCCAGCGTGATCGTTTCACCGGCCGGTTTGCGGGCGGCGACCGGATAATTCACCGGCTGACGCAGTTGTGCGGCCCAGGGCAACGCCGGGCCGAGTAACCCCTGTGCAACGTCGGCGCGTTTTTCGTAAACGTTATCCACCAGTTGCTGGCGGTTAAGCGCTTCACGCACGGCGGCACGCAGCGCCGGATCCTGCATCACACCCAGCCGCGTATTGAGATACAACGTATTGGTGCGCGGCATCGGCACTTCGTGAATGAGGTGCTGGTCAAGCAGCGGTGCCTGCGACACCGGAATGGCCTCGACGATGTCCGCCGTGCCGGTGCGCAGGGCCGCGCCGCGTGCGGTGCCGTCCGGGACGAAACTGACGTCGATGCCGCTGGCTTTGGCTTTTTCACCCCAGTATCCGTCGAAACGCTCCAGCCGTGCGCTGCTGGTGCCGTTCACCTGCACCAGTTCGAACGGGCCGGAACCGGTGTGGCGCGGGTCCACCACGCCGCTGGCGCTGTAGGCTTTCTGCGATAACACCGCCAGCTGCGGGCTGGATAAACGCTGTGGCAGAAGCGGATCGGGCTGCGCGGTAGTGACGATCACCGCATGTTCGCCGTCGGCCATGGCGGTCATCTCCACGCCATCGAGAATGCGCGGTTTAGGCGCGGCGTGTGCGGCGACGGTCAGGGCATTGACCACGGCAGCGGCGTTAAGCGCGGTGCCGTCGTGGAATTTTACGTCCGGGCGCAACTCAAACCGCCAGCTGTTTTCGCCGGTCTGCTGCCAGCGGGTGGCCAGCGCAGGCCGGGCTTCGCCGAGTTTATCGAGTATCACCAGCGTTTCTGCAGTGCTCCAGCGGGAGAGCTTGAACGCGTCGTCGCTCAGCGGTGTCAGGCCGGAGCGCGGCGGCTGTAACATCGCCAGACGCAGGCGCGCATCGCCGCTGTTTTCGGTGGTTTTATCGGCTTCATTGAAGCAGCCGGTCAGTAAAAGTGCAGCAAAAAGCAGCCCGGCCAGCGGGCTTATGCGTAACAGAGACATCAGAAGTTCCTTGTCAGATTGCAGGAGGAGGCAGCTGGCGGCAGATTCGCCACATCGCCAGTGCGCTTAAAAACGGAACGGCAGCCAGCGCCAGCCACGGGATCACCGCGCCGGGGGAAGGCACCAGCGCGTCATCGAGCAGGCCGCCGAGCAGGAAATTTCCCGCCAGCACGGCAATGCCGCCCATGGAGGAGAGTGCGCCATAATGGGCGCCGAGATTATGTTGCCCGGCAAAGCGCGGAATGAGATCCATCCCCACCGGCACTATCAGCATCTGCCCGACGGTCAGCAGCGTGATCAGTAACACCGAGGGCAGCAGCCGCAGCCAGCCTTCCGGCTGCACCGTCCAGGCAAACATCGCGACGGCGGCGAAGGCAGAGGACAGCAGCAGAAAACCGGCGGGCAGGATAATCCGTGCGCCGATGCGGCGGGAAAATCGTGCCAGCGGCATTTGCAGAACGATCACCAGAACCGAGGCCAGCACAAACAACGGCCCGAGATCTTGCTCGCTGCCGCCTGAGCGGCGCAATTCCACCGGCAGCGCCAGATACAGCTGGTTATAGCTGAACAGGTAAGCGCTGTAAGCCACAATGAAAGCCACAAACCGCGGCTGACGGAACGTCTGCCACCAGGGTACGATGTTCAGTCCGGCAGCGCGTTGCGGCGCGGCGGGCAGGGTGAAAAACAGCACCACCAGCGCCAGTAAAAACAGCCCGGAACCGGCCAGCGCCACCGGCTGAAAACCATAGCCGGAAAGCAGTGATCCGAGTAACGGGCCGAGCACCGCGCCCAGCTCTGCGCACACCGCCGAGAGCGCGAACCATTCTGCCCGGCTGCGTTTTCCCGCTTTCTCACTGTGCGTTCCGGCCTGTGCCAGCAAGGCTTCGATGGACGGCGAAAACAGCGCGCCGCCGATGCCGGTCAGACAGGCACCGATGATCACCGGCGTCAGCGTGTCGGAAAGGCCGAGCAGCAGATAGCCGGCGATACGCACCACGCAGCCGCACAGAATCACCACCCGCGCGCCGAAACGATCGGACAGCGCGCCGCCGAGCAAAAACATTCCCTGCTGTGAAAACGTTCGCAGGCCGAGCACCAGGCCGATCGCCCAGCCGGAAAGCAACATGTCATCGCGCAGGAAAATGGCAAGAAACGGCACCACCGCGTAAAAGCCGATGTTAAACACCAGATTACTGCCGAGCAGCAACGGAGGCCAGGGTGCGCCAGTGCGCGAAAGTGATCGGGTGAACATCCGGTTATCCATTAACGGTCAAAGGTAAATGTGGGATCGCCTGCAACAGCTGGCGGGTATGCGGGTGGTGCGGAGAATGCAGAATATCCTGTGTGGCGCGGTCTTCAATGATCTGGCCATCATGCATCACCAGCAGGCGTTCACACAGCCCGGCGACCATCGATATATCGTGCGTCACCATCATCAGGCCCATGCCATTTTGCTGTGTCACCTGTTGCAGAAGGTGTTTGATTTGCGCGCGCAGCGGCAAATCGAGCCCGCTGACCGGCTCGTCGGCAAGCAAAAATTCAGGGCGGATGGCGAGTGCTCTGGCAATCGCCACACGCTGCGCCTGCCCGCCGGAGAGCGCCCCCGCTTTGCGTTCAAGCAGGGTGTCACTCAGCCCGACCTGCGCCATCACTTCCCGCACCCGCGGGCCGACCGGCTCGCCCTCGCCGAGGCGTTTGAGCGGCTGTGCCACAATCTGACCGACGGTGTGATCCGGCGGTAACGACCCCGCCGGATCCTGCGGAATATATTGAACGCAACGCCGGAAATCGCGCAGCGAGCGGGCAGAACCGGGGCGAACCGGCACGCCGTGACAGAAAACCTCGCCGCTGTCCGGTGCTTCCATCGCCAGCATAATTTTCAGTAATGAAGATTTCCCGCAACCGGAGGCACCCACCAGCCCGACGCGCTCATGGCGGCCAATGCGCAGCGATAAATGCGAAAACAGCGTGTTGCGTTCAACCGGTGCCTGCCTTATGGCACGCCAGAAGGAGCGCGGCAGCGCGATATGACGGCTGACGTTGTGCAGATGCAGAAAAGGCTCAGTCACCAGATGCAGGGGAGAATTCATCAGACCGCCACTCCGCAGGCGGAGATGGCCGGAGAATGCAGTGTCGCGGCCTGTTTCGCGGCGTGAACCAGACGCTGGGTGTAAGGGTGTTGCGGGTGGCGCAGTAACTGCGTCATGGGCGCGGATTCCACCAGCTTGCCGTTTTCCATCACCAGTGCATGCTGACAAAGTTGTGCAGCAACCGCCACGTCGTGAGTGATAAACAGCAGCGCGCGAACCTCGCAGGCGTTGCGCATCACGTCTAAAACCCGTTGCTGGGTCAGCACATCGAGGGCAGTGGTGGGTTCGTCGGCAACCAGCAATGAGGAGGAAGATTGCATCGCCAGCGCGATACATAAGCGCTGGCGCTGGCCGCCGGAAAGCTCCGCCGGATAACGGGCCGAAAAATGCGGGATATCACCCAGCCCGACGGCACCGAGCATGGCGCTGATGTCACTTTCTCTGGCCTCGGGCAGGGCGAGGCGCAACTGTTTGCCCAGCGTCATCAGCGGGTTTAGCGCGGTGGAGGAGTCCTGAAACACCGTAGATACGCGGCCTGCCAGAGGGCGTGCCACCGGGTGTTTTCCGCAGACTTCCACGTCGTTGACGCGGATGCTGCCGCTGATTTTTGCCCCCGCAGGGGGAACGCCGGTGATACTTTTGGCGGTCAGCGATTTTCCGCAACCGGATGCACCCAGCAGACAAACGCGTTCACCCGCGTTCACGTGAAAGCTGAGATCGTCGATGCGTTTTTCCCCGGCGATCCACAGCGTCAGCCCTTCAACCGCAAGCACCGGTCGGCCATTTTTCATCCTGTCTGCTGTCATTCCCGTCAATCCGTCTTTCGCTGCTGATCATCTGATATGTGATAACATAACAAAATGTATCAATTTGATGCAAAAGGTTTTGTGATTTTCTTTCGTCAGCGGCACTGGCGCATTCTTATGCTCTCCGCCATGTCTTGTGCCACCTCGCGCATCAGCGACTGTTGCGCGCTGACCAGTCCGGCATAGCTTCCCCGCGCCGTTTGCTGATGTTGCGTGCGGCAGGTGAGGAGCTGTTCTTCGGCGGATCCTGCCGCAAAACTCAGCCGCCAGGTGACGGCAATGCTGGCGCGGTTTTCCGGCCAGGCATCGAAACGCTGAACCGCCACGCTGATGCCGACCACCGGTTTATCCTGCGGCGGCGTCAGCCCGCTGATCTCGGTGGTATTAAGCAAACGTTCCAGCTGGCCGGTAAGCGCGCTGCGCATTTCTTCCGGCAGCGGCGAGGCCCACAGGGCGTCATCGGACATCACCATTTCGCCGTCGCCTTTGCGCGTGACCAGTTGCGGCTGATTCAGCTGTTCCGGCACTGTCACCGGGTGAATGCGGATCACGAACGGCGCGACGGCCACGGCGGGCGGTGCGCTGTCGGCGGCGGTCACCAGCGTGTAATAGTGCGGCGGCGTGGAGGAGGCACAACCGCTGAGCAGCAGCAGGGCGCAGGCGGTGTTTACAGCAGCGGTAAGTTTCATGGGTGTTCCTTCGGGTCATTCTGTCTGCCGGTCAACAAAGCCTGCGGCTGACGCGTCAGTAAACCGCTCAGTGTGCGCAGGGAATAGAGCGTGCGCTGGAATTCGGCCAGCGTGCTGAAGAGCGGAGAGTCCGCCGCCAGCAGCGCCTGTGCGCCTTTCATCGTTTGATCCAGCTGGCGCAGGGTTTGCGTGGTTTGCGGCAACACCTGGCCGTTCACCTGAATCAGCGTCTGATTGAGATTGCCCAGCGTGGCGTTGAGATTATTGCCTATCGACTCAATGGGCATTTTCGACACTTTGCCGATGATGGTGGCGAGCTGTTCCTGCAAATGGTCGAAACCACCGTTCAGCGTCGGAATGCGCAAAGGGCGGGCGTTGAGATCGAAAGGCACCGGCGCGGCACCGGGAACAAAATCGAGCGAAATATACAACTGGCCGGTCAGTAAATTGCCGGTACGCGCCTGTGCCCGCAGGCCATGCTGCACCAGATCGCGCAGGAAAAAGGCCGCCTGTTTATCGCCATCTTTCTGCGGTTTAGGCAGCTTTTGCAGCACACGGCCTAAACGGTTCGGGTAAACCTCGAGCGTGACCACCGAAATAAAGCGTGAGCCCGCCGGTTCGAAATCCAGATCGATCGCCGTCACTTTGCCGAGCTTCACGCTGGAAAACTCCACCGGCGCGCCGGTTTGCATCCCGCGTAAGGACTGCTGAAAACGCAACTGAAGGATTTGCGGGGTGCCGTCCTGCGGGGCCATCGCCGAAGCCTGATCGTCTGCCAGATGAAAGACGCTGTGGCCGCCGGAAGGGAGAGACGCGCCACTTTCCGGCGGATTGGCAAACGCGATCCCGCCTGCTATCACCGAGGCCAGTGTCTGGGTTTTCAGCTGTAACCCGTCGGAATTCAATGACAAATCGACGCCGCTGGCATTCCAGAAACGGGTGGATGGCGTGACAAAACGGTCATAGGGGGCATCAATGAAAATATTCACACTCACGCCCTTGCCGTCCGGGCGCAGCGCGTAAGAAGAGACGCGGCCAACCGGTATCCGCCGGTAATAGACCGCCGAGCCGATATCCAGCGAACCCAGATCGTCGGCCACCACTTCAAACTGTTTGCCGGGCATGCCGTTTATCACCGTCGGCGGCGACTCCAGCCCCTGAAAAAGACTGCCGGATTTCTCAGAGGTGCCGGTGTCGAGACTGATGTACGCGCCCGACAGCAACGTATCAATGCCTGATATGCCGCCCATACCGACGCGCGGGCGAACCACCCAGAAACGGGTGTCGGCTTTCGCCAGATTTTGAGCATTCTTCATCAGCGATACCGTGACCAGAACGCGCTGGCTGTCAGGGCTTAACACAATAGATTTCACCAGCCCGACGGTAACGTCTTTGTATTTCACTTCGGTTTTACCGGCCTGTAATCCGCTGGCTGTCTGAAAGGTAATGGAGACTTCCGGCCCGGCGGACATCCAGAGCTGGATCAGCAAAAACAGGCCGGTGAACGCGGCGATCCCCGGCACCAGCCAGATAAGCGAGGGACGCCAGCGGCGCGGCAGGATCTCAGGCGGGGGTGAGTCGTGGTCAGTCATTCTTTTTATTTTCCCAAAGCAGACGCGGATCGAACGTCAGTGCGGCCAGCAGAGTGAACATCACCACTGCGCCAAAAAAAACAATGCCGATACGGGGTTCGGCGGTGCTGAAACCGGGGAACTGCACCAGCGCGGCGATGATCGCCACCACCATGACGTCGAGCATTGACCAGTAACCGACATGTTCCGTCAGGCGGAACAGGCGGGATCGAAAACGCTGGCCGCCGGTCTGCGGCCTTTTAGCCGCGATCAGCAGCCCGCCGAGGATCAGGAATTTGGCGCAGGGCACAACGACGCTGGCGACAAAAATGATCGCCGCGATGGCGTAATCACCGGAATTCCAGAATCCTGAGATTCCGCCAAGGATCGTGCTCTCCCCGCCGTGACCGGCAAAGCTGTTGTACATCACCGGCAAAAGATTGGCGGGCAGGTACAGCAGCAGACCGGTCAGCAGCAGCGCCCAGGTTTGCGACAGACTCTCCGGGTGACGGGGGTGCAGCGGCGTGTTGCAGCGCGGGCAGGGCAAATCCTGCACGGCCAGCACATGCTCACACACCAGCCCGCAGACAGGGCAGCGCACCAGACCCGCAGATAATGCCTGTCTGACCGGCTTCATCCGCGCTTCTCTTTCAGGGTTTTCAGTCTCCACAGCGAATGAAAATCCTGATGATTGATTACCGGGAGTAACAGGCATAATCCGAGCAGCGCCCAGGTGCCGGGGCCGGTGGTGATGTGCACCAGCCCGGAGAGTTTGATGGCGGCGATCAGAATGCTGAGCAGTGCCACTTCCGCCATGCTCCACGGCGCAAGCCCGGCCAGTAAACGCATGACGGGCGCGAAGCCCGGTGCGGTTTTATTCCGGCAGGCGTGCCACAGCACCCAGCCCAGCAGCAGGATTTGCAGGCACGGACAAACGATAATCAGCAACGCCAGCGGAATAGCCAGCGGCGAGGCGTAACTGTGCGCCAGCGCCATCGCAGTTTCCGCTAAGGTCGTCGCCTGCGACTGACCGTGAAACTGGATTTCCAGCACCGGAAACAGATTGGCGATGATAAAAAACACCGCCGCCGTCACCGTTAATGCCAGCCACTGTTCCAGACTCAGCCAGCTTCCCCGGTACAGCACGGCATGGCAGCGCTGACACCGCGCGGCCTCGCCGGACCGCACGGATTGTCGGGTATACAGGCTGTCGCAGTGTTTGCAAATGACCTGCTGCGGGTAGATTTTCATTCTGCGTCCCGTTTATTTCAGCTGTTCTTGCAGCTGTTCGGCGCCAATGTCGAGGCCGGTTTCAGCCGCGCTCAGCGCCCCCCAGCTCGCGCCGATGTTCAGCGAGTTCGGATACTGTTTGGCGATGTAAGCGCTGAGCAGCTGGTCAGACGTTGCATCGTAAATTTCCACCGCGTAACTCACTGAGCCGGTGAACGAGCCCTGTTTACCCCGGACGGACTGGACGATGTTGTACGGCCCGCCCATCAGATCGAAACGGGAAAACGTGCCCAGCACCGGCGTGGTGGTTTCGGCGCCGGTCAGCGTCAGGCGGATGCGCAAGGTGCCGGGCATCTTTGTCTGCGTCAGCGGGAAATGCTGACCGACACTTTTGCCAAATGCCTGGTGCATATAGTCCGCCAGCGCCTGCTTCTGTTCGGCGGAAACATCATCAAACTGGGCATCCGAACCCTGATAAATCACTACCGGATCGAGGATCGCTCTGGAGTATTTATTCCAGTCCGTCGGGATGCTGTAGCGGTATGAAATGTGGCCGGATTCATCCTGCGTATCAGGTTTCATCCGGGAGGAAGAGGTGACCCCGGTGTAGGGCACAGGCTGGGTGCTCGCGCACCCGGTGAGAAAAGCTAAAGAAATCAAGGCTGCCAAAGAATAGCCGTTCGTTAACGCAGACATTCGTCTTACCTTCTGTCAGGAGTCGCAGCGGGACGTCGGTTTGTTTTTACATCAAAACCGTACGGTACGGTATATTTATGAAGTAAGACTTTTCGTCTGTCAAGAAAATGTACACCCCGGTTCAGTTATGCACGGATTTCCACGCAGGCTGTGTTAAATCACTTGAAAGAAAATGTTTATTTGTGTAAATAAAAGCGTCAGACGTAATTGATAATCGTTTTCATTCAACTTGTTTTACTTATCCTGGGAAACTGAACTTCATGGCTGCACACACTCTTACCCTGCGCTCGCTGGCCTGCGCGTTGTCGTTCGCGACGCTGAGCCTCAGTGCTTCTGCTCTGGCAGAAATCAAAACCATTACCGACGTCATCGGGCGTCAGGTAAAAGTCGATCTCCCCGCCAAACGCGTGGTGGTGGGTTTTTATTTTGAAGATTACATGTCCGTCGGCGGCGAAAAGGCCTACGACTCGGTTGTCGGGATTTCACGCGAAGCGTGGGAAGGCTCGGTGCCGGCAAACTGGCAGATGCACGTTGCACATCGTCCGTCGCTGAAAGACATTCCTGACGTGGGCGAAGTTGAAGCGCAGAGTTTCTCGGTAGAAAAAGTGCTGAGTCTGAACCCGGATTTGCTGGTGCTGGCCGACTGGCAGTTTAAAGCGCTGGGCGGCGACGTGGCGCGCATCGAGAAGCAGGGCATTCCGGTGGTGGTCATCGATTATAACGCGCAAACCGTTGAGCGCCATGTGGCCTCAACCCGCGTGCTGGGCACGCTGACCGGGCAGGAAGCGCGCGCCGGTGAAATGGCGGATTTGTATGCCTCTTCCCTGAAAGAGGTGGCCGATCGCATCGCCGCCTCCGGTAAACCTAAGCCGAAAGTGTATGTGGAATTCGGAAACAAAGGGCCGGAAGAGTATTCGTTCACCTACGGTAAAAATATGTGGGGCGCGATGGCTACCGTGGCGGGCGGCGACAACATCGCTGCGCCGTTTGTTGAGTGGTGGGGGCCGATCAACCCGGAGCAGGTGCTGGCGTCAAAACCGGATGTGATCTTCATTTCAGGGCGTGAAAACAATAAAAATCCGTCAGCCCTGCCGATGGGCGGGGGCATCAGAAAAGCCGAAGCGCGTGAGAAGCTGAAAGGCTTTGAAAACCGTCGTGGCTGGGCTGAATTACCGGCAATCAAAAACGGCCAGTTGTACGGCGTCTATCAGGGCGCGTCCCGCACCCTCTCTGATTTCGCGATGGTGCAGTACATGGCGAAACAGCTTTATCCGGCACAGTTCAAAGATATGGATCCGCTGGCGAACTACCTGAACTTCTACAAAAAATATCTCCCTGTCACCCCGCAAGGCACGTTTGTGGTCGGCCTGAAAGACTGATCCTGAGGGGTGTGATACCGGGGCGCTGCCACTGAGCAGCGCTTCTTGCGTTTTCTGACAGGGGATTTTGATGACCATTTCCACCGGACGGAGCGAAGCGATTTCCGCTCACCGCGCACGTGAACGTAAACGCTGGCGCTACGTTCTGCTTTTTGTGCTGTTAACCGCCGTCAGCCTGGTGTTTGATATTGCCACCGGCCCGTCGATGTTGTCGCCTTCCGAAGTCATCCGCTCGCTGACCGGCATTGGCGAACGGGCAGCGATGACCGACGCCATCGTGCGTGAGTTCCGTTTGCCGATGGCGCTGATGGCGTTAGTGGTCGGTGCGGCTTTAGGCGCGGGCGGCGCGCAGATGCAGACATTGCTCAACAATCCGATGGCCAGCCCGTACACGCTTGGCATGGCCGCTGCGGCCGGGTTTGGCGCGGCACTGAGCCTGGCATTTGGCGGCTTCGGGCTGAACCCGATGATTTCCGTGCCGATCGGCGCGTTTATCTTTTCGATGATCGCCGCGCTGTTTCTGTTCATGCTGGCGTCAATGCGTACGGTCAGAACCGAAACCATCATTCTCGGCGGTATTGCCCTGCTGTTTTTGTTCCAGTCACTGTTGTCGCTGATTCAGTTTTTGTCGTCGCCCGAGCTTTCGCAGCAGATCTTATTCTGGCTGTTCGGCAGCCTGACCAAAGCAACCTGGCCGACGCTGGCGCTGACCGCGGTCACCACCCTGGTGTGCTGCCTGTTGCTGATGGCGGATTCGTGGAAACTGGCGGCGCTGCGCATGGGTGAAATGCGCGCGCTGAGTCTGGGCGTTAACGTCCGGCGGCTGCGGATGAAAATCCTGATCATCGTGGCGGTGATGACCGCGACGGCGACCAGTTTTGTGGGGGTGATCGGCTTTATCGGGCTGGTCGCGCCGCACATCGCCCGCATGATGGTGGGTGAGGATCAGCGCTTCTCTATGCCGATGTCGGTGCTCGCCGGGGCGCTGATGCTCTCGGCGGCATCGGTGTTGTCGAAGTCGATTGTGCCGGGGGCGTTATTTCCCGTGGGTATCGTGACGGCGATTGTCGGCGTGCCGTTCCTGTTGTGGCTTATCTTCGCACCGCGCAGGAGAACCCTATGATGTGGCTCGACAATGTGAATATTCACCGGCAGGGACGCACGATCATCGGCGGGGTCAGCACGCATCTGGAAGCCGGTAAAATCCATGTGATCATTGGCCCGAACGGCACCGGTAAAACCACGCTGCTCAACGCCATGTTTGGCGAACTGGCGCTGGCGGAAGGGCAGATCCGCTGCGGCGAACGCACACTCTCGCCCGGCAAAGTGCGGGGGAAATCGCTGCACGGCTGGCGTGATGCGATAGCCTATCTTCCTCAGGACACCACCGCCGATATCGACCTGACGGTGCTGGAAGTGGTGGTGCTCGGGCGGCTCGGCAAACTGGCGCTGCACATTGATGATGAAACGCTCGACGCCGCGATGCAGCGGCTGGAGCAGGCGGGCATCGCGCATCTTGCCGGGCGTGAAATCGCCTCGCTGAGCGGCGGGCAGCGGCAGATGGCGCTGTTTGCCCAGGTGATGATGCGTGAACCCGACGTCATGCTGCTGGACGAGCCGGTCAGCGCGCTGGATCTGAAACATCAGATGTCGTTGCTCAATCTGGTGCGTCGCGAAACCCGTGCGCGTGGCTGGGTGACGGTGATTGTGCTGCACGATCTCAATCTGGCCTGCCAGTACGCCGACAATTTACTGGTGGTCGCGCAGGGGAAAATTCAGGCCGCAGGTAAACCGCGTGACGTCGTGACGGCAGAGCTTATCGCACACACTTACGGCGTGGAGGTGGAGGTCTTGCAGGATCGCGCAGGAAATCCGGTGATCCAGCCGGTCAGCGGCGGGTAAAAGACATCAGACAGGGGCGGGGCGAACGCCTCTGTCTGACATTCGCCACAATTTACTTCATCACCTGCGTCATGATGTCAGTGACCTGTTGCATCGCCGGACCGGCGTCTTTCACGCCTGATACTTCCTGCCTGATCACCCAGTCGGCCTGAATCTCCCGATAACGCGTCACCTGTTGCCAGTGCGCCACTTCGCTGTGTCGCAGAACGCGCACCTTCGCCCCCTGTTTTCGCAGCGCTTCGAGCTGCGTTTCAAAGTGACTGTCCATCACTGAGCCGGCGGTTTGGTACGCGGTGCTGGCGGCGCGGGTGATGGCGTCTTTATCTTCCTGCGCCAGACTGTTCCAGACGTTCTGGTTCATCACCAGCAGATACACATGGCCGAGCCACAGCTCTTTTGAGACTAAAACGTCCGGTGCCATCTTGTGAATGTTGAGATCATAACCGCTGTCGACGTTGACCATAATGCCGTCCAGCGCGCCGGTCTTAAAGGCGTTAACCGTCTGTGCGCCCCACGGCATGGTCACCGGTTTTGCGCCCGCATTGCGCAGGAAATCCTGATGCCAGAAACTGGCTGAACGCCACGTGGTGCCGGTGATGTCTTCCAGATTTTTCAGCGGGTGCGTGCTGAAAAACGCCACCGGATAGCCGGTCGCAGAGAAGAGATTCACCACATTCTCTTTTTTAAGCTCCGCGCTGAATGCGGGGATTTCAGCAAACACGCGGCGGAAAAACGCGATCTGCTGAGCGCCCGAAGGCCCGACCGGAAAGCTTTTAAATATCTGATGCAGCGGTAACTGTTTAGCGGAATATTCCGGCACCACAATGCCGATATCAGCCGTTTTACCTTCGCCGACGGTGCGCAGCGCGCCGTAACCGGTGGAGAGTTCGCCGCCCCAATGGGCTTCAATTTTCAGGCGACCCTGAGATTCTTTTTCTATCGCCGGAAAAAGTACGTCTTCAATAAAGCGGGTACGCATCGCGCCCGCCGGTTCGTGATCGGTGTAGCGCAGGGTCGTGGTCGCCGAAACCGTGAGGGGTAACAGCAGCAGGGCGAGGGCCAGCGCGACGGGTTTTCTGATTAATTCCATGTAATCTCTCAAGGTAAAAAAGGAAAACGCCTATTCTGACGTTTCAGCATTGGGCGAAACGTGCGCGCCGACAGGTTTCATACGGATAACAAAAAAGGCGTCATGTTTGCACATGACGCCCCTGATTTTTACTGTGTGGAATTATCGTTTAGAAATCGACGTTAACGCCCAGCTGGAAGTTACGGCCCGGCATCACGGCCAGCGCTTTGTTGTAAGCATCCTGATTGGTGGTGTCTGTCAGCGTACGGCTGCTCAGGTAATCCCAGTATTTACGATCGGTGAGGTTGTACACGCCACCGTTGATTTTCACGTTCTTCGCCACCTGCCAGTACGCCGTCGCATCTACCATGCCGTAGCCCGGCACGTTCATGTAATCCACCGTGGAATCGGCGATTGGCGTGCCGCTGTTGGTGTAGCTCTGACGGTTAGTGGATTCGGCTTTTTTGCCTTTCACGAAGGTCGCCGTCAGCGCGGTGCCGTACACGCCGGACGGATCGTCCCACGCCACGCCTGCCACCAGTTTCATTGGCGGAACGCTGTCGAGATCGACGTATTTGTCTCCCGCATAGCTGGACTTCGACTGACCCTTCGCGTAACCCAGGGCGAAGGTGGTGCTCAGGCCATTCACATCGCTGAACCAGGCGCCGTAGTCAATTTTGGTGCTCAGCTCGCCGCCGTAGATGTACGCTTTATCGCGGTTTTCAGCCTGATAAATCGTATAAATGTTGGAGGGCACGTTGGTGAACATGTTGCCGTTGGCCGCACGGGTGTAGCGGGTGTTGGCGATGAAGTTCTTGTAGGTGTTGTAGAACACGGCGGTTTTGAAGCTCACGCCTTGCGTGGCTTCCCCTTTCACGCCCCATTCGAAGTTGTTGCTGGTTTCGGTTTTCAGATCGGTATTACCGATCAGCGCATACTGCGCAGCGCCCGCGTAAGACGAACCGAGGTTCCATGAGCCGTAAAGCTGGCTGGCATCCGGGAACTGTGCGCCGCGTTTGTATTGCAGATAGGTCATCAGTTTTGGCGTCAGATCATAAGTGAACGCCAGAGAAGGCAGAACCTGTGTATCCGTATTGGCTTTGCCGTACAGGGTGGAGACGGAATCTTCCGACACCACGTTGTTGGACAGGTCAGACAGGTCTGTCGATTTGGTGTTCTGATACGCCACGCGCACCGCAGGGATCACCGAGAAGTTATGGCCATCGAGGTCAAACTTCATGGTGTCTTGCAGGAAGCCGCCCAGAATGTAGCTGCGGCTGTTGGCTTCCGGCTGCATGGTGGTGGTGTAAATGCTCTGCTCAGGGCTTTCGCGGAACGGACGTTCGGTGTTGGATACGCGACCGTTGATCCCGGCGCTCAGCTCATGGCGGCCAAGGGTTTTCAGCCAGCTGGTTTCCGCGCCGTAGGTGTTGACGTCATAGTTGGAATAGACGTTCATCATCTGCTTGCTGGCGTTCGGCATGTAGGTGTTGTCGTGCGCCTGCGTGTACTGGTAATAGACTTTGGAAACCACGGCGTCAGCGAAATCGTTAAACGGCGTCCATTCGTCTTTCAGGCTCACGCCCCAGCGGCGGGTGTTACTTTGCTGCTGTGCGGTGCCGAGCACGGCGCTGCCTGCGCTGTTCCACGCATCGTAATGGGTGTGGTTTACTTTTTCGTAGTAATCCAGCGTACCGGTGAATTTGTGTTCATCGTTTGGCTGCCAGATCCCGGACGTCATAATCGCGTTGGAGTGCCAGTTGGCCGGATACGCGTCATGCGTATCGCTGTTGTTACGGGTTTCCTGACCGTCACGACGGCTGATCGCCACCAGCCCGCGCAGTTCCTGGTCGCCGGCGGCGGCAGTGATGCCGTTGTGCCATGAGCGATCGGAGGAGCTGTAATCTGACTGGTAACCGAAGTAGGTTTCTTTGCCCGGACGCAGATAATCGTCTGCGGATTTAGGCAGGAAGGAGACGGCACCGCCGATAGAGGTGTTGGCGCGCTCAGCCGAGGTGGCACCGGATTCAATATCCACCTGACCGTACATGTAGGGATCGATGTAGTCACGGCCAATGCCGAACGTGCCCAGACCGGCGCGGCTGGCGTAGGCACGGCCAGTGGCGCTGGGCTGCGGAATGCCGTCTACGTCGATGCTCACGCGGTTGCTTTCCAGACCACGAATGTTGTAGCCGGTGTAGCCGGCGCGGTCAAAGCCGCTTTTGCCGTTACCGGAACCGCCGCTGGAACCCGTTGCGCTGATCAGCGGTTCATAACGCATGATCGTACCGAAATCTTTACCGCCTTTTTTCTGCATGTCGGCGGCGGTGAGGGTGGTTTTCGAGCCCGGTTTTTTATCCGGCAGCGTCTCGGTAACCGTCATGACTTCTTCGTTGCTCTGCGCCAAATCCTGCGCGGTACGCACAGGTTTCTTCTTGGTCACTTCAGAAGAGGTCTGGTTTTGTGCCAGATCGGTGGTGTCTTTTACGGCTTCCGCTGCGTGTACGTTAAAAGTGGTGGTGAGAATCGTCCCCATAAAAACGACGTTTTTCACCAAACCCTGCTGTGAAAAGGATTTGAACATGTGTTTTTAGTCCTGCACTGATTTTTTAAGTTCTGCTCAACAAAACTGCCCTGCAAATTCTAAGACGCACTGGTGATTCTCTTCCTGAGAAAGCCTTTGTCCTTATAAAATATGGGTTTATTTTTTGCGATACCCATTTTGGCGTTGGTGCGAATGATAATGATACTGATAATTGTTATCAACAAAATGATAAAGATAAATGCGTTTCTTAACGGAATCTTTGCACTTCGTACGCCGCAAGGGGCGTTTCAGGCTGGCTTTACAACCCCTAAACCCGCAGTTAGAGTGAAGGTATACAAGAACTGTACCGTACAGTTTAGCGCCCGGCGGAGGCGATTCTCCCCTTGCCGGTGCCGGAAAATGTCTCAGGAGTGAAGATGAAAGTTCGTACCGAAGCCCGCAGGGAAGCGATCGTCGAAGCTGCCGCAACGTTGTTTCAGGAAATGGGCTACGAGCGTGCGTCAATGAACGAACTCGCCAGACGCCTCGGCGGTTCCAAAGCGACGCTTTACAGTTATTTCCCCTCGAAAGAGGCGCTGCTGGTCGCGGTGGTGAAAGCTTTTACGACCGGGCATCTTGCCGAAGCGGTTGACGGGCTGGACGTGGCTTTTGCCGAGCTGGATTTAGAAAACGTGCTGACGCGTTTTGGTGAACGCATGTTGCTGGTGCTGACCAACGACAGCACCGCGCTGGCGGTATACCGCATGGTGATCGCGGAATCCGGGCATTCGGACATCGGCACGCTGTTCCATGATTCAGGCCCGCGGGAATCCATCGGGGCGCTGGCCGCGTTTATGACGGTGGCGATGGAAAAAGGGCAACTGGCGAAGGCCGATCCGCACCTGCGCGCGCAGCAATTCCTGGCGCTGGTGACCGCTGAAACCAATATGCGCATCTATCAGCAAAACCCGGAACCGCTACAGATTGCCGAGATCCGCCAACTGGTGGTGAACGCCGTCGATATGTTTTTACGGGGCGGCGTGCGGTAAGGCACTTGCGTAAAACATTCCTAAGATATATCTTTCACGGCAACTGATTCCCTGAAAGAGAGAAGAACATGGAACAATATCGCACTGATTTACCTGCCGCTAACTTGCCGGTTCGCGTTAAAAACGAGCTGGCTTTTCGTGATCTCACCGTCAAGCGCACTGAAAATCTTGCAGGCTGCTTTAAGCGGATTGTCCTCGGCGGAGAAGATCTGAAAGGTTTTACCTCCCGTGGCTTTGATGATCACATCAAACTGTTTTTCCCTGCCACCCAGGGGGATGTGGTCACGCCGCCGGTGGCCACCGAAGAGGGCATTGTGTGGGGCGAGGGGCCGCGTCCGCTCAACCGCGAATACACGCCGCTGCATTTTGATGCGCAGGCCAACGAGTTAACGCTCGATTTTTACCTTCACGACGGCGGTGTCGCCAGTGAGTGGGCGGAGGGCGCGAAGCCCGGCGATAAGCTGATTATCGGCGGTCCGCGCGGTTCGTTGATCATTCCGATGGATTATCAATGGCAATTGTACGTGTGTGATGAAACCGGTCTTCCGGCGCTGAAACGCCGCCTGAGTGAGCTGAAACAGGCCGCGACAGGCGCGAAAATCACCGTGCTGGTGAAAGCCAGAGACGCCAGTTGTGTGCGCTATCTTGAAGACGAAAAAGACGTCAGCGTTGAGTGGATCATTGGCGCAGAAGACAGCGACGATCTTGAAACTGATGCCCTGATGCAGAAAGTCAAAAGCCTGACGCTGCCGGACAATGATTTTTATATCTGGGCCACCGGCGAAGGCAAACGGGTGAAAGCGCTGAACGACTATTTCACCGTCACTCAAAAATGCGATCCAGCCTATGTACGCTGCGTGGCTTACTGGCACAATAAATAATGCTGATGAATAAACATCGTCGCGAAAGAATGTTTGAAACCGGAGACATCCGGTTATTAATGCTGCATTTTCTAAAGCAGCGTCCGGCGCATGGTTATGAATTGATTAAGGCAATCGAGGAATTAGCCAAAGGCGAATACACACCGAGCGCCAGTATTATTTATCCCAATCTGACTTTTCTGGAAGAGCAGGCGTTAATCAGTTCTTCTCAGGAAGAGGGCGGTAAGAAGCAATATACGATCACCGCAGAAGGGGCCGAATCGCTGGCACAGCAGGGCGAATTACTGAATGCGGTAACCGGTAAACTGCATTCGCTGGCGATATTATCGAATAACCGCAGTATTCCGGAAATGCAGCGGGCCATTAATAATCTCCGCATGGCGTTAAACCTGCGGCTGGCGAAAGGCCCTGTCGGGCAGGATACGTTATTTAAAATTGTCGATGCGTTAGATCGCGCGACAAAAGACATTGAGCGCAGCTAAACCGCGCGCCAGAAAGCAAAACGCCTCCGGACGGAGGCGTTGTAGTATCAGAGCATCAATTCTCTTCAGGCCACGGCGTCAGGATCTCATAGCCCGTTTTCGTCACCGCAATCATATGTTCCCATTGCGCCGACAACGAGTGATCTTTGGTCACGACCGTCCAGCCATCGCCCAGCACTTTGTTCTGCTTCTTACCGGCATTGAGCATCGGCTCGATGGTAAACAGCATGCCTTCCTGTAGCACCAGCCCGCGGTTTTGCTCGCCGTAATGCAGCACCTGCGGATCTTCGTGATAACCCATGCCGATACCGTGACCGCAATACTCTTCCACAATGGAGAAGCCTTCGCGGTGTGCCACGGCGGCGATGGCAAAGCCGACATCGCCCAGCGTCGCGCCAGGGCGTACCACTTCAATACCGGCCATCATTGCTTCAAACGTGGTGTCCACCAGACGGCGCGCCATAATGGAGGGTTCACCGGCGTAATACATGCGGCTGGTGTCGCCGTACCAGCCGTCTTTGATCAGCGCCACGTCAATATTGACGATATCGCCTTTTTTCAGCGCCTTGTCGGAAGGAATGCCGTGGCAAATCACATGATTAATGGAAGTGCAGACAGTCTTCTGATAGCCCTGATAGCCAATATTGGCCGGGATCGCCTGCAGTTCATCAACGATAAAATCGTGGCAAATGCGGTCCAGCTCATTGGTGGTGACACCCGGTACGACGTAAGGGGTGATCATGTGCAGCACGCGGGCGGCCAGTTTTCCGGCGATGCGGGCTTTATCGATGCCTTCCGGGGTTTTGATCATCCGGTTGTTATTAACGAAATACCTGCTGTCTAAACCACTATTCATTGCTTGCCTTCCTGTGTGTGCCACCCACGTTTAACAGCGTGCGGATACTGCCGGTGTTTTCATCCGACTCCAGACTGCATTGCACCAGCAGCCGCGAAATTTCACTGTGCGTCATGTCCGGATGGGTTTCCATCAGCATGCCTATTTTCATCCAGTGTTCCGCCTGCGCATTCATCGAACGCGTATAGGCCAGACTGGCGATACGCAGATTTTCATGCATCAGTTCTGAAATCTTAATGATACCCATCGGGCGACCTCGGCAGTATACGAATCATATATGTTTCGTATACTACGCAAAATATCCCCTAAACTCAACCGGCGCATGTCATGACACCTTTCAGCCAATGGCGTATATTGTGGCGACTTTTCAGTCTCTTATCGCCAATGATAAATTCAAAAGGTTTACATGAAATCTACAAGTAAGTTACTTATTGGGCTGGTGTGCATTTTTTCACTGGCAGGGTGCTCGCGTACTGAACCGGTATTAACGCCACACACCACCATTACCACGCATAATTCGGAAGACCAGATTAAAACCGCGATCATGAGCGCCGGATTAAACCGTGGCTGGATCATGACTGCTGGCGGACCGGGCGTGATCAACGGCCGTCTGAACAACCGTGATCACGTGGCGAATATCCGCGTTAATTACACCCAAAACAGCTACACCATTAATTATGTGAGCAGTTCTAATCTGCTGGCAGAGAAGGGTGAAATCCACCGCGGGTATAATCACTGGGTGAATAATCTCGATAACGATATTCAGATCCGTCTGGCTTCCACTGCCGCGAAATAACGTTTTTTGCCTGAATGCAGGCTGCTGAGACAAAGCAAAACGCCTCCGCGATAACAGACGGAGGCGTTTTTTTATGCCTGAGGTTCAGGCAGCGGGAGCCGGATTACTGGCCGGACGGCTCTTTTTTCATCGCATCTTTAGACATGTTGTCTTTGGACATGGTGTCCTTCGACATACTGTCTTTTTTCATGTGATCTTTTGACATGCAGTCTTTGCCCATGCTGTCTTTCGCCATGGTATTTTTGCTCATGCTGTCTTTTTTCATGCAGTCTTTCGACATGTGGCCCATGGTGTCTTTTTTCGCCATAGCGTCAGCGGCATAAGTGGTGCTGACCGCACCCATCATCAGACAAGCAGACATCATCATTACGGTTAATTTTTTCATGGTCATTCCTTCTTTCAGGTTTTAAGAGACAAAGGTTTTGTGTGGCGTGTTCAGCTTCCGCCGAACCAGTTGTAGCCCTGATCTTCCCAGTAGCCACCGGTGAATGTGTTCGTTATTTCAATCACTTCTATATGCTTGGGGTTTTTGTAACCCAGCTTGGTTGGCATTCTCAGTTTCATCGGGAAACCGTATTTTCGTGGCAGGATCTGCCCGTCATAAGTCAGCGCCAGCAGGGTTTGCGGATGCAGCGCCGTCGCCATATCAATGCTGGTGTAATACTGATCTGCGCATTTAAAGCTGACATATTCTGCCGTGAGATCTGCCCCAATCAGGCGGAGAAAATCCCCGAACGGCACGCCGCCCCATTTCCCGATCGCGCTCCAGCCTTCAACACAAATGTGGCGCGTGACCTGGCTGACCTGCGCCATCTTGTACAGCGTTGGCAGTGACCATTCGCGTTTATCCAGCGCCAGACCGGCGATTTTCAGGCGATAAGCGTTGCCGTCGACTTCCGGTGCGTCGTCTTCGGCGTAAAACGCATTAAACGGAAACGGACGGGTGATCATCGATTCGGCATACACCGGCGCGAGACGCGTCGAACCGAACAGCCAGCCCTGTACGCGGTCGTTAAAGCCCGAAATCTTACCGAGCGCGTTTTCCACGCTGGCGTTATCGCTGATGTCGCAACCGGTCAGCATCGCCACGCCGCCGAGGGTCAGTCCGCGCTGTAAAAACAGGCGACGCGAGGGCGCATCCAGCTGACGGATAATCTGTTTCTGCGCTTCCTGCACAATGGCTTCGCTGTCCGACGGGCTAAAAATCTGGCTGATACTTTTTTTGATGATGTTTTTCATCGGGTTTTCCTTAACGTCCGCGGATCATGGCGATCAGCGTTTTTGGCACCAGCGCCACCATCACTAGATGCAGCACCACAAATCCCACCAGCGAGGCCATCGCCAGAAAATGCACGTAACGTGCGGTATCGAAGCCGCCCATCAGTTCGCGAAGCAGGGGAAACTGCACCGATTTCCACACCACCAGCCCGGAAAGCACCAGCACGATGCCGTCAAACATCACGAACACATAAGCAGCGCGCTGCACCATGTTGTAGTGGCGTAAATCGCTGTGTGACAGCGTGCCGCGAAGCGCCGCCCGCAGATCGTTGAAAATACCGCGCGGGGTCAGCGGCCAGAATTTCTGTTTCAGGCGGCCGGTGAAAATATTCATCAGCAGGTAAAACAATCCGTTAAAACCAAACAGCCACATACCGGCGAAATGCCACTGAATCGCGCCGCCCAGCCAGCCGCCGAGCGTCACGGTGGAGGGGAAATCAAAATCAAACAGCGGTGAAGCGTTATAAATCTGCCAGCCACTGGTCACCATAATCAGCACCGCCAGCGCGTTCAGCCAGTGCGTCAGGCGCAGCCATAAGGGATGAACCGTGGCCGGGGCTGGTTTCACCGCCGGAGGTAACGTTGTGTGTGTTGTCATGATGTCTGCCCGCCATCTGCCCTGTTGATGTCATCAGTATCCGGCGGATTTGTTCCCGAAGACCTCACGCAAAGTTAAATTAAATGTGATAACTCTGAGGCATTCGCTTGTGTAGACTCAGGGAAGAGATTGGAAGCAAGGGTTGAGAAAAAATGGATAAAACGAAGAAGATCCTGATTGTCGAAGACGACGGTGATATTGCGGATTTACTCAGTCTGCATCTGCGTGATGAAGGCTATGAAATTACCCACGCCGCTGACGGCAATCTGGGTGTGGCGCTGCTGGAAAAAGGCGGGTGGGATGCCCTGATCCTCGATCTGATGCTGCCGGGCGTTGACGGGCTGGAGATTTGTCGCCGTGCCCGCAACATGACGCGTTATACGCCGATCATCATCATCAGCGCGCGCTCCAGTGAAGTACACCGCGTGCTGGGGCTGGAGCTGGGGGCTGACGACTATCTGGCAAAACCCTTTTCCATGCTCGAACTGGTGGCGCGGGTCAAGGCGCTGTTCCGCCGTCAGGAAGCCATGAGCCGCAACATGAAGATGGATGCGGGCACGCTGAGTTTCTCCGGGCTGGCGATAGACCCGATCGCGCGCGAAGTGGTGCTCAATCATCAGCCGGTGGAGCTGACGCCGCGTGAGTTTGATCTGTTGTATTTCTTCGCCAAAAATCCCGGCAAAGTGTTCTCGCGCCTCAGCCTGCTGAATCAGGTCTGGGGCTATGAGCACGAAGGGTATGAGCATACGGTGAACACCCACATTAACCGGCTGCGCATCAAGATAGAAACCAATCCGGCCGAGCCGGAACGTATTCTGACCGTGTGGGGAAAAGGCTATAAATTCGCGTCTTCCGTTGAAGAGGCGCAAGGGTAAATCATGAAAAATCTCACGCTGGCACAAAGACTGACACTGGTATTTACCTTGCTGCTGATCGCCTGCTGCGCGCTTTCCGGCTACATGCAGGTGCGCTCGAGCAATCAGTACAGTCAGGCGGTGATCCAGCGTTTGTCGGCTAATCTTGCCACGCAGATCGCCGCCAATAATCCGCTGCTCAGCCAGGGCGACTGGGATCCGAAAGCGGTGCATTCGCTGTTCAACCAGCTGATGGCGGTGAATCCGAGCGTCGAAGTGTATCTGCTCGATAACAACGGCAACATCGTCGGCAATGCCGCGCCCGCGGGGCGGCTGCAACAGCAAAAGATCGATCTGAAACCGGTCACCGCGCTGTTGCAGGGCGCGAAAATGCCGGTGTACGGCGACAACCCGCGTGATCCGCAAACCCGTCAGGTGTTCAGCGCGGCGCCGTTGCAGGTGGACGGCGTGACCAAAGGCTACGTGTATATTGTCCTGCTGGGTGATGAATACACCGCGCTGACCAGCGACGCACAATATCAGTCGGCCATTTATCTGGCGCTGCGCTCGATGGGGCTGGTGGCGCTTTTTGGCCTGCTGGCCGGTGCGCTGGCATTCCGCTGGGTGACGCGTCCGGTGCGTAAACTGACGCAACAGATCGCCCGCCTTGACAGCGGCGGTATGGCCGCCATTCAGGCACTGGCGAAAAGCGAACCGCCGGCCGGTGCGCCGCGCGATGAAGTGGCGCAGCTGCAACTGGCGTTTGTCGCGCTGGCAAAACGTATCGATCAGCAATGGCAAAGCCTGATGGTGCAGGATCAACAGCGCCGTGAATTTATCGCCAATATTTCCCACGATTTGCGCACGCCGCTGACCTCGTTGCATGGTTATCTGGAAACGCTGTCAGTAAAATCGGACCACCTGAGCAACGAAGACCGGCAGCGTTATCTCAACATTGCCCTGACGCAGAGTAAAAAAGTCGGGCGTCTGGCGCAGGAGTTATTCGAACTGGCCCGTCTGGAATATGGCGTGGTAAAGCCGCAAAAAGAGCCGTTTTCCCTGTGCGAACTGGTGCAGGACGTCTTCCAGAAATTCGAACTGGCGACCGAAACGCGCGGGCAAAAACTGCTGGCAGATATCACGCCGGGCATTCCGCTGGTGAATGCCGATCTGGGGATGATCGAGCGCGTGCTGACCAATCTGCTGGATAACGCCATCCGCCACACGCCGCAAGGCGGCACTATCGAAATCAAACTGTGGAAGAGTGAAGGGCAGGTGATGGTGCAACTGAAAGACTCCGGGCCGGGCATTGCGGCGGAGCTGAAAGACAGTCTGTTCGTGAGGCCGTCGATCCTCAGTGCCAATAAACACCGGGCAGGCGGGCTCGGGCTGATGATTGTGCGCCGCATTCTGCAACTGCACGGCAGCGATATCCGGCTTATTGAAGAGCCACAGCGCGGCGCGTGTTTCCAGTTTTCTGTGCCGGTGTGAAACTCTGCGTTATAATTTTCTCTCACAACGCTGACTGGACGACCAGAGATTCGGCATTACTCTTCAGGGACGACCCTGGCACGGTAAAAAGGACAGGTTATGGCCTGGGTATATTTGTTTTTCGCGGGAATTTTCGAAGTGGTCTGGTCGGTGGCGATGAAAGAGTCTCACGGTTTCAGCCGCCTTGTTCCCAGTATTATCACCATCGTTTTTATGCTGCTCAGCTTCGCGCTGCTCTCTGTTGCCATGAAAACCCTGCCGCTCGGCACGTCTTACACCGTCTGGGTCGGCATCGGTGCGGTGGGCGCCTTTATCCTCGGCGTGACCCTGTTTGGCGAGAGCCTCAGCCCGCTGCGGGTCGTCGCCGCGCTGCTGATTTTTTCCGGCGTAGTATTGCTGAAGTTTGCGACAAAAGATTAAGTGACCGGTTAAGTCAATCAAAAGCCGCTCAGGAGAATGAGCGGCTTTTTGTATTGCGGGCTAGAGAGCGATCAATGCAGAGTATTCATACTTCATTAACACCAGATCAGCGCCTTCACTGAGCAAATCGTTAATTGAACGTCCGGTGGCTTGAGCGGCCAGTGCTAATGCCGCATGTTGTGGAGGTGCCAGCCGGGTAGTCACCTTGCCACTGAACGTTTTTACCGGGGCGATACCTTTCTCTTCACACACTTCCAGAAACACCCGCAGCGATGTTTTACCTTCTTCTTTCAGCTTTTCAACGCTGTCCGCGTAGAAATCTGCACCCCCGTTAAGGTGAAGAAATTCGCCACGGAACATTTCAATTTCCGGATCGTAGGTAACGACGGCAATGTGACCGTCGATTTTCATTGTGTTGTTCATCATGGTTTATATCCTAATCTTTCTAACCATTTTCTGACGGAAGACACCGCGCCTTTATCAGTTTCCGGTTGTGGGTGAGGCCGGTGGAAGACCTGAACTTCATCATCCAAAATCACCGCCATACGCGAGCCTTCCCTTTCTTCAATTTCTCCGCCCAGTGCTCCTGGCAGGGCTTCTATATCTGACCATTTAATTGACGGATTTACCGGTCTGGAAAATACAGAGACAAGAACCCGTTTATGCTTTGCTGACAACCCTGTCAGCCGGGGATTAGGTACGGCAGTCATTATTTGCATAACGCATATGATACCAAAAAGTGACACCATAACCAGTCTCTGGTGTCATTTCATAGTGTCATTATTGCCTCTTTTTCCTTCAGGCTGGTGTTGTGATGAGGTGTGGGGGCTGGTAGCAGAGAGGGTCTGACTGGCACGGTAATACCTGTATGTTTATGCTTTTTAATGAGATGGCAGATATACCTTCATACTCAACGTTATGGCATCTCTTTAGCATTATCCGTAAGGTATTCGAAAACAATGATGGACTGAATCAGGCAGGAAAGGAGATCAGCGGTGGCAACGGAATACTATTTATTACAGCAAATCGAGGCGCTGATGAGCGATCCGGCTAACTGGGATAACGCTTATGCCCGTGAAACGGACCCTCTGAAACGGCTGGAATGCCTGACCCGCCACTATAACGGGCATCTTCGCCAGCGGGCGGTGCTCTGTCTGGGAAGTATGAAAGCCGGAGAGGCATTGCCGGCAATCATCAGGCGGGCGAATGACTGGGTGAGTCAGGTGCGTGATGCCGCACGCCAGAGCATCCGCCAGTTTATGGTTCCGCAAGGTGCCCGATGGCTGGTCGAGTGTCTGCCTGAATTCGGCAAGTTGCTTAGCAGCCACCGTGATGACCATGCACTGCTGCTGGAAGAAATTCACCGCTTTCTCGTCCGGCCAGAGAATAACGCCGTTTTGATGGAAGGCCTGAACTCAGCCAAACCGGATGTCGCCAGACTGGTGCTTGGCCTGATGCTGGAACAGCAACTGTTTACGGTGGACGTTATTTTTGAACGCACGCAGGGTCATAAAAATCCGTCTGTCAGACTGATCGCCACCCGCGCCTGGCTTGGTCAGTCCGGAAGGCGGAACGAACAAGATCTGCTGACGCTGCTAAAAGACCGCTATGCGCCGGTCAGGCAGGTGGCACTTGCTGTTGTGATGGATGAAAATGCTGACGTGCCCGTCACGATGCTGCTGACGCTGTTGCATGATAACAACGAACTGGTGCGCAAACGTGCGGCCAAAGTGCTGACTGAACGCGGTCATTCCCCCGTGGCGCACAGTCTGGCGGTGTTTAACGATGCGACTCAGAACCTGTCCCGCCGGTGCGTGGCACTCAGGGCGCTGGACGAGCAGAAATATGAGGATGTGCTGGCGCTGGCCCTGGATTGCCTGAAAAGCGACAGTACCGCGCTGTACAAAACGGCGTTGGACATTGCCGTTGATCATTTGCAGGAAAATGCCAGGGAATTGTTGCTTGAGGCGATGTCGTACCCGGCTTATTCCGTGGCGAAACGGGCCTGCAGGCAGTATGCAAAACGCAAGTTTTTCCTGACGCTGGAGGAGATTTTACGCAGTCAGGCGGCCGCGCCATCAGCTGAACATCTCGGGCTCTATCTGCCATTATCCGCTCGGCTCGGGTTGTGGGAAGGTCTGCAATTTATGCTGATGCAAGCCGGGAATGCTGAACGTGAGCCGATGAGACAGGCGCTGGCAAAATGGACGACGCGCTTAAACCGCTTTTACACTGAGCCGACGGCACACCAAAAAACAGCATTACGGGCGCTGCTCATTCAGCATCCCGACGTCGGCCTGCGTGACAAAAACTATCTGATGCAGGTGTTATCTGCCTGAAAAAAATGCCCCGTCAGGGGCATCTTCTCAGAACCGGGCACCCGCCAGCGACGGATCGATCAGGGCGTAAATTTTACCCCAGCCCTCGCCGCTATTGAGCAGTTGCTGAATGTGCAACGCGACATCACTTCGGCGAACGCGCCCGTGGGCTTCGGTTTCCAGCCGTTGCGCCTGGCCGGTCGCTTCGCCATCCGTCAGGCCACCGGGGCGCAGGATGCACCCTTGCAGCGTACTGGTTTGCAGCCAGCTTTCCGCCAGCGATTTCTCCCGCACCGCCTGCCCGAACGCCTGTTTCGCACGGTCAGACAAGGTAGACCAGCTGTCGCCGCAGCCGATGGAGGTGACCAGCACCATCTGGCGGATACCGGTCTGTTCGGCGGTATCGATGATCAGCCGGTTAGCGTGGTAATCAGAGTGTTTCCCGCCCAGCGTGGAGACAATCTGCGCCTGCGCCCCGGCGGTCTGGCAGGCCAGCAAGACGTCCTGCGGGTTAAGCGCATCGCCTTCGATCACCGTGACACCCGCCTGGCGCAAGGCGTTTGCCTGTTCAGGTTGGCGAATCAGCGCCACCAGCGGGCGCTCTTGCACACTCAAGGCAGCCAGTTCTGCACCGACGCCGCTGCCGGCGCCAAAAATCAGCAAAGTCGTCAAATTACACTCTCTCTTTCAGCCAGCATGGCGGGAAGCGCGCGAAACGCCGTCAGCTGATCGTTCAAAAGCTGGCGGTGGCTGTCGCGTCCCACGAAAACCTTGAGCATCGCATAACCGGCAGCGTTTAAAAACCAGACGCTTGCTGTGCTCATTCCCATAAATGGCCGTTCGACCAGCGCGATATGCTGGCAATGTGTCGCGCGGATATGCCCGCTCAGCCCCTGTTTGCCACGCAGATTAAAATAGCCGTGGCGATGTGTGCCGGTCGGCAGCGCACCGTGAAATTCGAGGATCAGGTCATCATTGTTGACCAGCGTCGTCACTTCGCCCCATTGCGTGATGCTGTCCCACACCGTGTCGAAATGTGCGCCTGAAAACAGATAACTTCCCGGTAAATTTTGGATCACGTTCAGCGGCGCGATGCCATATTCGCGGGCAATATCTTCCACGGTGCCATCGGGTTCTGTGGCTAAAAAGTCGATCAGGGTTTGCAGTTTATCCGTGTGCATGGGCGGCACTCCGTAAAGTCAGTTGTGGGATCAGATCTTGCAGAGCCTGCAACATATTGCTGGCCCAGAAACGTCCGGCGGGGGTGAGATCAAAGCGTGCGCCGTGACGGTTCATCAGGCCGCATTGCTGCCATTGCTCTAATAAAGGTTCGAGGGGAAGCGGGTCTTCAACGATGCGGCTTAAATCGTAGCGGCCCGCTTCGATGCCGCCTTGTAAATCGAGACGCCAGCGCTGCTCGTCAGAGGCACCGGCGGTCATCATCATGATCGGTTTCTGCCCGGCATCCAGTTGCTGATACCAGGCCTCCAGACTGCGTGCCGTCATGTACGACTGACCGCCCAGATTGCCGCCCGCACCGCTGCCAAATGCCAGGCAATCTGCGCCCTGTTTGATCAGCAGATTGTACAGATTGCGCTCCCGCGTGGTGCGCGCCCAGTGGCTGTTGCTGATCTGATGCCAGCCATCGCGCGCCAGAAAGGCTTCGCCTTCAAGATAAAAATCCCGGCGCATTGCGACATCGGGCAAAGTGACGCGGTGATTTTCAACCGCTTTGCCCAGTGGCGTAGAAGGCAACAGGTTCAGCGCATACAGATCGACGCCGTCGAGCGGCAAATCACGCACAATCTGTAAATCCTCACGCCATGAGGCGGGCGTCTGAGCCGGCAGGCCAAACATCAGGTCGCACACCACCGCGGCGCGGTCGCGTTCGCCCAGTTTTTGCAGGAAGTGGATCGCCTCCTCACGGCTGGCGCGACGGCCCATCCGCTGGCGGATGCGGGTATCGAACGTCTGAATGCCGATGGAAAAACGGTTGGCACCGGCTTCCAGACAGGCATCGATTCTCTCATCGTCAAAGTTGAGAATGCGCCCCTCGACGGTGATTTCGCAGTCCGGCGCCAGCGGAAGGAGGCGTCGCAGCGCGCTGATGATGCGGTGCAACTGTGTCGCGCTCAGCGCCGTGGGCGTGCCGCCGCCAAAATAGACCGCATGAACCGGGGCGGACTGATGGAGCGGTGAGCCAGCTTCCTGTTCGATTTCGCGGATCAGATAATCGCAGTATTGCTCCGTCGCCTCTGCTTCGAGTTTGTTCTGATAGAACCCGCAGAATGTGCAGTGCGTGGCACAGAAGGGAATATGCAGATATACCAGACGCTTATTGGCCGCAAGTGTCTGCTGACACAGCGCCTGCCACTGCGCGGGAATATCCTGAGGCGCGACGGGTTGCTGTGGCCGCCAGGGCATCACCGCCCGGCGGTCGGGAAACGGCAACCCCTGTTCGGCAGCATAAAAGCGCGTGAGGTCTAAGCTCATAGGGTTCTTCTTCTCCTGAAGAATCAAGTATCGGTGAGCATTAAACGATAATGATTATCATTCGATCAAATCAAAACCACGCTTTCGATGATCTGCATCAAGGAGTGCGTTTCGCCGCGCCGCGGGATCCCCTGCCGTTATCAGACGAGTGTGTCGCTCACCGGGCTTAAGTCAGAATGCCGGAAAGGGATTATTTAAGATTAAGAACATTTGTTTGACGTGAAGCGTATAACGCCTGAGCCGCCTCTGAATGTGGTGTGGTTATTTTTATCTTTTTGTCCCTGGGCTTTGACGTGGAATTTATTTTCATTAATTTCAGTCATGACAACCGTCACGGATGATTTCACCCCTTTGACAATACAGGTTCTCTTAACAACTACCCGGTGCGCGGTGTTATTTGTAAAGTAATTTTCGCAATTGTTATCCTTAAATTTAAGGTTTCGATTAATCGTTTTAAGAAGGAGTGATTCTGTCGGGGTATAGCAGATTTTATCCAGCGTACCGGTGGAATTGGCGAGTGTCCATTCACCCGGTTTGAGGTTGATTGCACTGGCCGGGTTTAAAAGGGGCAGGGAGAAAAGAACCATTAATAACAGCGTGTGTTTGCGCATTTTTATTACTCCTTTAATAAAAACTTTATATGTATTCTTTTAGCTATATATAAATAAAGTATTCTTCCTGGCATATTCATGAGGAATATCCCTGAAGCGGGCGTGCTGATAAATATAAGGCAGGTCAAAAAGATAAGACGGGGGGATATTACGGACTGACGTTATTATTGTAAAGCCATGCGCCAGCACTCCGCCCCGGCGCATTATTGAAGCAGTCTCAGCGTTTGGCTTTATCCCGCCGTGGCCTGACGGCGATATCGGTAATTTGAGTATCGTCACTGGCACTGACCACCAGACGCACTGCCGCAGCAACCGATTCGGGTGTGCTGTAATCCCGTGGATCGATGGCCGCAAAATCTCCCTGACTTTCGCGGGTTTTTCGGTTCATCGGCGTATCCGTAGGCCCCGGCGCGACGGTGGATACGCGCACGCCATGTTCGCTTTCTTCCTGCCGGAGAGCATGAGCCAGCGCATTCAGGGCAAATTTCGATGCGCAGTACACCGTATTTCCGCCGTCGGCTTTCGTGCCCGAACCCGAACCGATAAACACCACCTGACCTTCCTGTTTTCTCAGCGCGGGCAGCGCCAGCCGGGTGAATTGTGCAGGCGCAAACACGTTAATGGAAAATTGCTGCTGCCAGTCCTCCGGGGTGGCGTTTTCAACACGCAGGGGTTTGGAGATTGCCGCCGAATGGACCAGCACATCAATCTGCGGCAGCTCGCGGATAAAGTGTTCAATGGCGGTAAAATCCAGTAAATCGATTTCCACCGCGTCAACGTTTTCAATCAGCCGCAACGCCAGCAGGCTCTCTTTATTCCGCCCCAGGGCAAAGACCCGATGGTCGCGTGCCAGATTATGGACAATCGCCAGCCCGATACCGCTGGTTCCGCCGGTAATGACGGCGACAGGAAGTGTGCTCATGGTGTTCTCCTCGGTTTTTTTCTCAACCTAACAGCAGAAAGATGCCCGCGCGACGGACTTTATTGGCTTAGCTTGTGTGGAAAAAAGAAAAGCCCCGCAGTGCGGGGCCTCTGAGAGGATCGGTATGATCTAACTGCCCAGTTCCACCTCCACCTGATGCTCAGCCCCGTCATCCACCAGCGGAATTCGGTCATTTTCCAGAACCTGGCCGTCGAGCAGTACACGGTATTCGCCGGTGCTGCGGCGCACGGTGATCTGATAATGGCTGCTGCCCTGCTGATAAGAGACGGTGATCTCCGGCCAGGCGGCGGGCAGATGGCTGTGAATGGCGATCGCGTCGCCGTGGCGGGTGATGCCGAGCAGGGCTTCGGTGATCAGACGATACGTCCAGCCTGCCGAGCCGGTGTACCAGCTCCAGCCGCCGCGTCCGCTGTGCGGATCCACCGAGTAAATATCGGCGGAAATCACATAAGGTTCGGCTTTATAGCGGCTGACGTCGCTGGCGCTGAGGCTGTGATTGATCGGGTTGATCATCGACATCAGCTCCCATGCCCGTTCGATATTGCCCTGTTTGGCAAAGGCCATCACCGCCCAAATCGCACCGTGAGTATATTGCCCGCCGTTTTCGCGCACGCCTGGCAGATAACCCCGGATATAGCCTGGGTTCGGACCGTTGCCGTCGAACGGCGGCGTCAGCAGTTTGATCAATCCGGCGTCGTTATCCACCAGCCGTTGATCGACCGAGTGCATGGCGCTGGCGGTGCGTTCCGGCGTACCTGCACCGGAAAGCACAGACCAGCTCTGGGCGATAGCGTCTATCTGACATTCGTCATTCAGATGTGAGCCCAGTGTTTCGCCGCTGTCAAAGTAGCCGCGCAGATACCAGTCGCCGTCCCAGGCGTGTTCGTTCAGGTTGTGTTTCAGCAGCGCCGATTGCTCGCGGCACAGCGCGGCGGTGTCTTCGTCATGGCGTTCTTCTGCCAGTGCGCCGTAGCGCTGCAGCACGTCATACAGGAAGAAGCCCAGCCAGACGCTTTCACCGCGACCGCCAAGGCCGACCAGATTCATGCCATCGTTCCAGTCGCCCGCGCCCATTAGCGGCAGGCCGTGTTGCCCCATTTTCAGGCCGTGTTTCAGTGCGCGAACCCCGTGCTGCCAGAGGGTTTCGTGCGTTGAACTGACCACCGGTAACTCATAGAAAGACTCTTCACCGGCGGCCAGCAAACGTGCTTCGAGGTACGGAATTTGCTGCTCCGCGATGTCGTGATCGCCGGTTACCGAGATGTAATGGCTGATGGCCAGCGGCAGCCACAGATAATCATCTGAGCAGCGCGTGCGCACGCCATTGCCGGTTGGCGGATGCCACCAGTGCTGGACGTCGCCTTCTATAAACTGCCGCGAGGCGCACAGCAGGATCTGCTCGCGCATGCGCTGCGGTGCGGCGTGGGTGAGCGCCAGCGTGTCCTGAAGCTGATCGCGGAAACCGAACGCGCCGCCCGACTGATAATAGCCGCTGCGCGCCAGGATCCGGCTGGCTAAGGTCTGATAAATCAGCCAGCCGTTGGCGAGTAAATTCACCGACGGATCCGGCGTGTTGACCTGAATTTTATCCAGCACCTGATGCCAGTGCTGATGCACGCGATCCAGTTCGGCCTGCGCCTCGCCTTCCTGCAAGAACTGGCGGATCAGCGCTTCGGCGTCATTGGCGTTTTGCCCCAGACCCAGCACGAAGGTAAAGGTGCGCTGATCACCGTCGATGAGCGTGGTCGCCGACTGCACCGCACCGCACGGATCCATCGCTGCGCCCGTGCGGTCTGAGAGCCGCTGATTTTTCATGGCCGCCGGAGAGGCCGGTGAACCGGCACGGCCAAAGAACTCACGGCGATCGCCACTGACCGAACAGTGTGCGCCGGTCACCGCGAAGAAGGCCGTGCGTTCGCCGCCGTTGCTGGTGTAATGGTTGGTCGCCAGCACGCCGCAACCCTGCGTCACACGCGCCTGCGAGGTGACGATGTGCATGGCGGATTTGGTGCGCAGATCGGCCATCACCCATTCCACATAACCGGTGACCGACAGCCTGCGCGGGCGGCCGGAGACGTTGGTCAGGGTGAGCATGATCAGTTTCACCGGCGCATGTTCGGCGACCAGCACCGTCATTTCGCTGGCGATCCCGCGTTCGGTGTGTTCGAACACGCTGTAACCAAAACCGTGCCGCGTGACATAACCGCCCGCGCCGCGCACCGGCAACGGTGCCGGTGACCAGACGCTGCCGCTCTCTTCGTCACGCAAATAAAATGCTTCGCCGGAACTGTCGCTGACCGGGTCATTTTCCCACGGCGTTAAACGGTATTCGTGGGCGTTTTCATACCAGGTATACGCCTGACCGCTTTCTGAAATCACCGTGCCAAAATCGGCGTTCGCCAGCACGTTTGACCACGGCGCCGGCGTGTTTTGCCCTTCGTTGAGCAGGATCTGATATTCACGGCCATCAGGGGAGAATCCGCCGGTGTCGTTGAAATAGGTCAGGCCACGCGGTTCTGCGGCCACCGGGCTGATGTCATCGTCGCTGCGAACCGGCAGCAGGGCCTGCTGGGAAGCGTGCGGCATTTGCATCCGCTGGTTAAGCTGATCGGTCAGCGGACCGTGACGGTCGTCGATCACCACCCGCGCCACGCTCATCAGCAACGTGCGGTCTTCCTGCGAGATCTGCTCGCCGTTACGCACAAATATCCCGCCCGGAATATCGGTCTGGCTGGAGCCCGCGCCGGAAGCCACCAGGCCGAGGATCTGGTTTTGCAGCGCCTGCTGATAACCGCCCGGATCGTTGGAGAGCAGCACCAAATCGACTTTCAGGCCTTTCAGCCGCCAGTAGTTGTGCGCGCGGATCAGCAGTTTCACCAGATTGATGTTTTCGCTGCTGGAGAGGGTGAGCAGCACGATCGGCAGATCGCCCGAGAGTGAAAGCCCCCACAGGCCGGACTGCCCGCGCCGGTTATGGATAAGGGTCTGAGCATCACCGCGCATTTCCTGGCTGGCGAACAGCAACGCACCGGCCAGACGGTTAAACAGCCCGGCGTCATCTTCGGTGGCGTTGAGCTGGCGCAGAACGACCTGACTGTGCGACCAGGCGATTTCGAATACCCGATCAGCAATATGGTGGTCGCGGTATTTTTCCAGCAGCGCCAGGCTTTGCAGACGGGTGTCGCCGATGCCATACACCATATCGACCACCACCGGCACACCAGGTTTCAGGCGGATACGCTGGCGGATAGCCAGAACGGGGTCGAGCACCGCACCGGCGCTGTTACTGAGTTTGCCGGGCTGTTGCAAAGCCTGCGGGTGCGCCGCGGTGTGGCCGCGACCGATAAAGGCCGCGCGATCGGTTTCGAACGAAGTTTCCCGTTCGACCGGACCGTGGATCGCCATCATGTGGAACATCCACGGGCAATGCTCGTCCGGCTCGCGCGGGCGGCGGTGGCACAAAATCCCTTCCTGCGCAGGCACCAGTTCGGTCTGCACAAACAGGTTGCTGAACGCCGGATGGGTGGCATCGTTGGCCGCCGGAGCCAGTACCACTTCCGCATAGGTGGTGATTTCCACCGTACGCGGACGACGTCCGTGGTGCGTGATCGTCATACGGCGGATTTCCACGTCGTCTTCCGGTGACACCACGATGTGCGTTTTCAGGGTCAGAGAACCCTGTGTACGGGTGAACTCCGCCCCGGAGTCTGTCAGCACCGCGTGATAAGTGCCTTTTTGTTTGCCTGCGGGCTGCCAGGTATTGCTGGAGATTTCACCGGTGGCCGGATCGCTCAGGTAGCAGAAGATGCCGCGATGATCCCGCGTCGCATCTTCCCGCCAGCGGGTTAACGTCAGATCTTTCCAGCGGCTGACGCTGCCGCCAGCCTGCGTCACCATCAGGTGATAATTCGTGTTGGAGAGCAGCTGAACTTCCGGCGTCGGGCTGTCCACGTCGGTGAATTCGCGCAGTTCGACGTTGACCTTTTGCAGCGTGCTGTCGTGTGACTCAAAGTGACGGCGCGGGCTGTAAAGTTCGACCGCATCCGGCACGCGTTCCTGCAACAGCAGGCGGGCGGACTGGAATGCCGCATTCGCCGCAAAGCGCGCAGGCATCGGGGAATCGAGCAACACGTTCGCCAGCGCGAGGAATCCCATCCCCTGATGGTGCGCCATGTAAGAACGCACCACGATGTAAATCTGCCCGCGAACCAGCCGCGACGGGCTGTAATCGAGCGCGTCGTAAAAGCCGTATTCGCCGCGCGCGCCGCAGTTTTCCAGTTCGACCAGATTGAGGCAAGCCTCCTGCGGACGGAACATCAGCGCCATCATGGTGGCGTAAGGCGCGACCACCATGTCTTCGCCCAGCCCGCGCTTCAGCCCGAGGCCGGGTACACCAAAGGCGTGATACTGGTAATTCTGGTTGAGATCAAAGGCCGCGTATGCCGACTCCGAAATCCCCCACGGCACGTTGTTCTCCTTGCCCCAGGCGATTTGCCGGTCAACGGCGGTCTGGCACATTTGTACCAGCAGCGTATCGGGATAAGCGGGCATCACCAGCTGCGGCATCAGGTATTCAAACATCGACCCGCTCCACGACATCAGCGAAGGCTGTTTGTCGATCACGGTGAATAACCGGCCCAGCGCGAACCAGCTTTTTTGCGGCAGCTGGTTGGTGGCAATGGTCACATAGTTGGTCAGGCGAATTTCAGACGGCAGCAGATCGTATTTTCCGCTGTCCATTTTATGCGCATCGCAGTTGTAACCGACGGTCAGCAAATGGGTGTTGGTGTCGTACAGGAAGCGGAAATCCATGTGTGCGTGATCGTTCAGGCGTTGTTCCAGCTCACCGATAATGTCCAGACGCTGACGTGCCAGCCCGATGGCGCGGGAAAGTTGCGGCGAGCTCAGGGCATCCTGCTGCGCCAGCCATAACAGCGAAGGCAGAGGCTCGTGGTAAGCCTCTGGCGACAGCCAGCCATAAAACGCGGACCACTCGGCCAGCCCGGCATCCAGCTGTTCCGCCAGCCGTGGCAGATAACCTTCCGAAGAGGTGGCGATCAGCGCCCGCATGGCCCGCAGGTGAACAAAGATCTCCCCGCCCTGCGCCGTACTGGCCTGCGTCCAGCTCTCGCGCAGTTTTGCCATGGCGGCCGCGCCGTTTTTATTTTCGGCCAGATACAGCGTGTCTTCCAGGCCGGTCAGCCATTGCGGAAGGTTGACCGCAGGTTGCACACGCCACAGGTGCAGGCCGGTGCTCAGGGTCAGCAGATGTCCGGCGAAGTTGCCGCTGTCAACGCTGGAAATGTAGCGCGGGTTGAGCGGTTCCAGCGTGCGCGTGTCGTACCAGTTATAAAGGTGGCCGCGATAATGCTCGAGTTTATCCAGCGTATCGAGCGTCTGGCTGGTGCGCAGTAACACTTCGCCCTGCGTGATGTAGCCGAAATCCCAGGCGGTAATATTGGCCAGCAAAGAGAGGCCGATATTGGTCGGCGAGGTGCGATGGGCCACCACCGGCTGCGGGATTTCCTGGAAGTTATCCGGCGGCAGCCAGTTTTCCTGCTCATTGACGAATGTCTCAAAGAATGACCAGGTCTGACGTGCCGCCTGACGCAGGAAAATACGCTGCTTTGCGTCCAGATCGGGTGCCGGATGTGACGCGGGCTGGCTCAGCCAGCACATGACGCGCGGCCCGAGGAACCAGAGAATACCGAGTGGTAGCGCCGCCCAGACCAGCGAAGAATGGGTCAGCGTGGGCAACATCACCAGCGCAATCCCGGCCAGCGGGTTTGCCCACATGCGGCGGTAGAAATATTCCGGCGACTGCGCGCGGCTTTTCTCACTGACGTTGATGCTGGCCCATTCGTGCAACTTACGGTGGCTGACGTTGAGCCGCCACAGCGTCAGTAAAATCGCCTGCACCGAGTAAACCGCTTCATGCGGCAGCGTCATCAGCGTCACGAAAATGCGCGACAGGCGGCTGAGGGTGGCGGAGGCCACGCTTTTCAGATGGGGGAGCAGCGAGCGGCGCGGGCCTTTATTGAGTAAATCCAGCACCAGCGCGACCAGCACCGGGAACAGCAGCATCGCGGCGATAAATCCAAACCAGTACATTTTGTTTGGTACCAGCGCCACGGTGCAAAAGATGATCACCAAAAAGGCCGGGGCGACCAGACTGCGGCGCAGGTTATCAAACAATTTCCAGCGCGAAAGGGTGGTCAGCGGATTGCGGCAGCGCTGCCCGTCCTCCTGACGGACACGAAAACGCAGCCAGTTCAGCAGTTGCCAGTCACCACGTATCCAGCGGGTTTTACGCGCCACGTCGGCCAGATAATGATCGGGATATTGCTCGTAAAGCACGACATCGCTGAGCATGCCGGAACGGGCGTAACAGCCTTCCAGCAGGTCGTGGCTGAGCACCAGATTTTCCGGGCAGGTGTTTTCGTTGGCGCGGATAAACATATCAACATCGTAAATCCCCTTGCCGACAAATGAGCCTTCGCCGAACAAATCCTGATAAATGTCTGACGACATCGACGAGTAAGGATCGTTACCCGGCACGCTGCTGCACAAAGCGGCATAGCGCCCCTGGCCGTTGGCGGGGATCTCTTCCGCCAGACGCGGCTGGAGAATGGCGTAACCGGACACCACCAGATGGCGCTGTTCGTCGTACACCGGATGGTTCAGCGGATGCGCCATCGCCGCCACTAACTGATGCGCCGTGGCACGCGGCAGGACGGTGTCGCTGTCGAGCGTGATCACGTACTTCACCTGCTGTAAATGCGCCTGCGTGCTGCCTTCGATCAGCGAAAACGGTTCGCCGTGGCCGCGTAACCAGAGATTAAGCGCGTTAAGTTTGCCGCGTTTGCGTTCATAACCCATCCACACGCCCTGAGCGGCATTCTTTTCGCTGTCACGGTGCAGCAAAGTGAAAAGCGGGCCTTGCGTGACGGTGTAACGTCTGTTGAGCTGCTGGATTTTCTGTCGGGCATACACCAGCAGGGTATCGTTGTCCTCACTGTGCGGCTCTTCGCTGTCGTGAAAATCGCTGAGCAGCGCGAAATTCAGATTCGGCAACACGTTGCCGAGATAACAGACTTCGAGGCTGTTGATCAGTGCGTCGATATTTTTACGGCTGCCAAGCAGGCAGGGGATCACCACCAGCGTGCTGGCGCTTTCAGGAATGCCGCCAACAAATTCCAGACGCGGCAACGGCTGCGGCGTGCGGCTGCGGGTGGTGATTTCACTGAGCAGATTAAGGGCAAACTGGCTGGCGACCAGCATCACCGGCACCAGCAATGCCCACCACAGCCAGTTATTGCCCGGATGGCCGGAGCGGTACAGCGCATCGGCGGTGACGGCGGTGGTGACCAGTAACAAACTGCCCAGCCACGACAGCAGCGGCGTCTGGCTGAGTTTGGCGCGCGCGCGGTTAAGCAGCGAAAAGCGCACCTGCAACTCTTTTTCCAGCACCGGTCGGCCGGGGCCAATCAGATAATACCCGACGTGTTGCTGCTGATAAGTGCCGCCGGCCTGCTGCGCAAGCGCCACGGCGCGGGCCGCAACGGCGGCTTCATCATGACGGGAGTTACGCGAAAGCCGTTCAATCTGATGGCGGTAATTGTCACGTGTGTCGAAATGCATGGTGGCGTAAATACCGGCCGGATCGCCGCGCAGGATTTTCTCCACCACGCTGAGATTTTCGGCGAAATCCGCCCAGTCCATTTCGGTGAGCTGGCGTAACCCCATGATGCTGTTACTGACGGAAAGCTGATTTGCCGCCAGTTGCTGATTGAATTTGTCGATGACTTCGCGCTGCGTCAGGCCGACTTCGCTCAGACGTTGTTCCACCCAGGTCAGCGGCAGCGCCAGCATGGATCCGTGGCCCTGCAGGCGGCGAACCAGTTCGGCGACAAACGCACTGGTACGCGGCGGATTGGTGCGCGCCATATCGGCAATCACAATGATCTGACTGGCCGGATCGTTTTCGGCGCTGTCCTGCAATTTATTGACCCAGAAATCCGCCAGATTGCGTTCTTTCTGGGCGTTGGCGACTTCAATGCTCACGCGGCGCAGATTCTCTATCAGCGCCAGACGCAACATCCCCGGAAACGCCCACAGTTCACCCAGCGTCAGCGGTCTGACACTCTGATAAGTGGAGAGAAAACGGGTCAGGGTTTTAATGTCCCACAGGCCGTCGCTGTGGCTGACCACCTCGGTGGCGATGTCGTAAATGCGCGGGCAAAAATGCGGTGATCCCAGCGAGGGCAAACCCTTGCCGAAGTTTTTCGGCAACAGCTGACGCACCACGCGGATTTGTTCTTCAATCAGATAGTAGTTATCCAGCAGCCATTCACCGGCGGGGGTGATACTGGCTTTTTCGCCACTGCTGAGGATCAGACAGCTGCGGGTCAGGACCTTCTCATTGTCATCGAGGCGTTTGAGCAGATAGTAGGGGAGTTTCTTCTTGGATAACTTATGCGAGAGGGCCAGTTTTCCGCCGTAGCGTTCCATCTGGTCTGCCGAAAAAAGCTCGGCACGGATCGGCGTGGACTGTTCAAGCGCGCTGGCGCGATGACGTCGGGTGGCCGGTGATACAGGTGGTGCTCCTTTACTTTTGAACCAACTGAAGACAGCATTTTTCACGTCAACATTCCTTATGCGGACCCGAGAAGGCAGTTGCCTGAGCTGCGATAAGAGTTCACATAGTGAGATAAAGAGGTCAGGGGCAGGGAGGCATATCGGAACAGGCACCGGTAACGGGTGTCTCCCCCAAGCTTAGTGTGTTAATGCGCGGGATGTCGGTTTTCTTTTCACTTTTGCGCAGACCCGACGGGAAAAGGCGCAGGATCCTCGATTGTAATGATAACTATTATCAATTATTATCCAATGGTGAATTTCTGGTCTGGTTATGTAACTTTCTATGTCCATCAACGCTGCCGTATCGCCCGCCCGCGCGTTTGAAGCGCTCTACAGCTCGCACCACCGCTGGCTGAAAAACTGGCTCCGGTTAAAACTGGGGTCGGCCAATGACGCCGACGATCTGGCTCAGGACACCTTTATGCGCGTCCTGACCGGCGACAGTGCGCAGGAAATTCGCGAACCCAAATCCTTTCTCTGCACCATTGCCCGCCGGGTGATGGTGGATTTTTTCCGCCGCAACGCGCTGGAACGCGCTTATCTCGACATGCTGGCGCTGATGCCGGAAGCGCATATGCCGTCGCCGGAACAGCGCCAGTGCCTGCTCGAAACCCTGCAACAGATCGATACGATGCTCGACGGCCTGGGCGAAAAAGTGCGTCAGGCTTTTCTGCTCTCCCAGCTGGAAGGGCTGACCTATCCGGTGATCGCCCTGCGTCTGAACGTTTCGGTCAGTTCGGTCAAAAAGTACATGGCGAAAGCCACTGAGCATTGTCTGCTGTTCAGCCTGGAACATGGCTGAGCGCAATGACGTCCTCCCTTACCGATAATCAGCGTCTGGCGCTGAAAATGGCCGCGCAGTGGTTCGCCACCTTGTGCTCGGGCGAGGTGACGCCGCAACAAAATCAGAAATGGCAACGGTGGCTGGCGCAGCACGAAGACCATCGCTGGGCGTGGCAGCGGGTGGAATCCTTACAGGGTCAGCTGCACAGCATGCCGGGCCGCTTCAGTTATCAGACGCTGAATCATGCGCGCCAGCAGTCGGAGGTCACCCGCCGCCGCGTGCTGAAAGGTTTGCTGGTGCTGCTCGGGCTGGGCGGCAGCTGGAAAGCGTGGCAGACGCCCGCCGCACAAGGCCTGCTGGCGGATGCGCGCACCGCCACCGGCGAAACCAAAACCCTGCGTCTGCAAGACGGCTCCCAACTTTCGCTTAACACCGCCAGCGCCGCCGATATCCGTTTTACCCCGCAGCAGCGGCTGATCCGCCTGCATCAGGGCGAAATCAGCATCATCACCGCGCAGGATACGCAGCCCGTCTCGCGGCCTTTCCTGGTGCAAACGCAGCAGGGCATGCTGCGCGCCCTCGGCACAGAATTTATCGTCCGCCAGTTTGATGACGCGACCCGCCTGACCGTGCTGAAACACGCGGTGGAAATCACGCTGCCAGGCCAGCGCTTGCAGGTCAGCGAAGGCCAAACCGTTCGTTTTACCGCCAGCGCATTTGGCGAGGTGACGGCTCTTTCGGGCGGAGCGGGCAGCTGGAGCAAAGGCGTGCTGAGCGTCAGCGACCGGCCTCTGGTGGAAGTGGTGGATGAACTGGCGCGTTACCGTCACGGCCATCTGAGCTGCGACCCGGCTGTTGCACATCTGCGCATCAGCGGCACTTTCCCGCTCAACGACACCGACGCGGTCCTCAACATTCTTTCACGCACGTTACCCGTCAGGATCCACACCCTGACCCGCTACTGGGTGAGCGTGGTGCCCGCGTAATGCTGCCGTAACACCGCCTGCAAATAAAAATGATAAATAATCGCATTCGCGATTGTCCCTTTTGCATTCTCATCCGACTCCTATGCAGCACTGAAAAAAAACACACAGCAAAAACATAAAATCTGGAGAGGGTATGTCCATTTCACGCTCACGCGTTCTGCGTTCTTTTGGCAACACAACACCACTGGCGATGGCCATTCACTGCGCGATCCTTCCTGTTGCGCTGATCACCGCGCTGCCTGCGGCCGCGGCGGTTCAGCCTGCGTCGTATCAGATTGCGGCAGGCAATCTTGATACCGCACTCAATCAGTTTGCGGCAAAGGCGGGTATCACGCTGTCGGTGGATTCTTCGCTGACGCGCGGCAAGCACAGCAAGGGTTTACAGGGAAATTACACCCTCAATGACGGCCTGACGGCGCTGCTGGCAGACAGCGGGCTGGAAGCCCGATCATTGGGTAATAATGCGTTTACGCTGGCGGCCATTCCGGCGCCGGTTCAGGAGCCGGAATCCCTGACCGTGGTCGGCGACTGGCTGGCTGATGCGCGTGAAAACGACGTGTTTGAACATGGCGGGGCGCGCGACGTGATCCGCCGTGAAGATTTTGTCAAAACCGGCGCGACGACGGTGCGTGAGGTGATGAACCGCATTCCGGGCGTGAATGCGCCGGAAAATAACGGCACCGGCAGCCATGATATGGCGATGAATTTTGGTATCCGCGGGCTGAACCCGCGCCTCGCCAGCCGTTCCACCGTGCTGATGGACGGCATTCCGGTGCCGTTTGCGCCTTACGGCCAGCCGCAGCTTTCCCTTGCACCGGTTTCCCTCGGTAACATGGACGCGGTGGATGTGGTGCGCGGCGGCGGCGCGGTGCGTTACGGGCCGCAAAGCGTCGGCGGCGTGGTGAACTTCGTCACCCGCGCCATTCCGAAAGATTTCGGCATCGAAGCCGGAACGGAAGGCACTTACAGCCCGACCTCCAGCCAGAACGATCCGAAAGGCACCGGTAACCTGATGATTGGCGGCACGGCGGATAACGGCCTCGGCGGCGCGTTATTGTATTCCGGCACGCGTGGCAGCGACTGGCGTGAACACAGCGCGACCAAAATCGACGACGTGATGCTGAAAACCCGTTACGCGCCCAATGACGTCCACACCTTTAACAGCCTGCTGCAATATTACGAAGGCCGCGCAGAAATGCCGGGCGGGTTGTCCCGCGCCGATTACAACGCCAACCGTTTTCAGTCCACGCGCCCTTACGACGAATTCTGGGGCCGCCGCCAGCTGGCGAGTTTCGGCTATCAGTATCAGCCGGATCAGCAGCATAAATTCAATATCCAGAGCTTCTACACCTACACCCTGCGCAGCGGCTATCTCGATCAGGGCAAAAACCTGACCCTTTCCCCGCGCCAGTATTGGGTTCGCGGCATCGAACCGCGCTACAGCCAGAGCTTCAACCTCGGCCAGACGGCGCATGAAGTGGGCGTCGGTTACCGCTACGTCAGCGAATCCACCCACGAGCTGCGCTATTACAGCCCGGCCAAATCCGGCGTCCTGCCGACCGGCGACAGCCCGTACGATCGCGATACCCAGTCCGGCACGCAGGCTAACGCATTTTACGTCGATGACCGTATCGACGTCGGCGACTGGACCATCACGCCGGGGATGCGCTACGAACATATTCAGTCGTATCAGAATAACTACATCAAAGGCACCAAGCAGGAAATCAGTTACAACGCGCCGCTGCCCGCGCTGAATGTGGTGTATCACCTGAACGATGCCTGGAATATTTACGGCAACACCGAAGGATCTTTCGGCACCGTGCAGTACAGCCAGATTGGCAAAGCGGTGGACAGCGGCAATATCGAGCCGGAAAAAGCCCGCACCTGGGAACTGGGCACGCGCTTTGATAACAGTATTGTGAAAGCGGAAGTCGGCCTGTTCCTGATCAACTTCAACAATCAGTACGACTCCAACCAGACCACCGACAGCGTGACCGCGCGCGGTAAAACCCGTCACACCGGGCTGGAGAGCCAGATCCGTTACGACCTGTCAGATTTGTCCCCGACACTGGAGAATGTTTCTGCCTACGCCAGCTATGCCTACGTCAACGCGGTGATCCGCGAAGAGGGCGATACGCACGGCAATCAGGTGCCGTTCTCGCCAAAAAACAAAGGCACGCTGGGGCTGGATTACACGCCGGGCAACTGGTTCTTCAACGTCAACAGTGAATACCAGTCCGGCCAGTTTGCTGACAACGCCAACACCGTTGAGGAAAGTGCCGATGGCAGCACCGGCCGCATTCCCGGTTTCATGCTGTGGGGCGCACGCGCCGGGTATCAGTTTAGCGCAGACATGGCGAACCTGAATCTGGCCTTCGGCGTGAAGAACATCTTCGATCATGAATATTTCACCCGCGCCTATGACGACAACAACAAAGGGTTGTATGCCGGCCAGCCGCGCACCTTGTATATGCAGGGTTCCCTGAAGTTCTGATTGTTCCATGCCCGCCGGGCGTAGCGCCGCTGCGTCCGGTTTTTCCTGTTAACCGCACAGAGGTTTTATGTCTTTCTTCTCCCGCTTTGCGCTTTTTATCGGTTTATGTTTTTCACTGAGTAGCGCCCAGGCCGTGACGGTCACTGACCAGCAGGGCAGCTTTACCCTTGAATCCACGCCAAAACGTGTGGTGGTGCTGGAGCTGTCTTTTGTGGACGCGCTGGCGGTGGTGGATGTTAGCCCGGTCGGCGTGGCCGACGATAACGATGCGGACCGCATTTTGCCGCAGGTGCGTCAGCGCATCGGCGTGTGGCAATCGGTCGGTACGCGATCGCAGCCCAGCCTTGAGGCGATTGCCGCCCTGAAACCGGACCTGATCATCGCCGACAGCAGCCGCCACAGCGGCATTTACACTGCGCTGAAAGGCATTGCGCCAACGCTGCTGCTGAAATCCCGTAACGAAACCTACCGCGAGAATCTGGAGTCGGCGGCGATCATCGGCAAGGTGCTGGGCAAAGATGCGCTGATGCAGCAACGTCTGAGGGAACATCATCAGCGTATGCAGGCGTTTGCCGCGCAGTTGCCGCAAGGCACGCAGGTGGTGTTCGGCACTTCGCGCGAGCAGCAGTTCAACCTGCATTCGCGGGATTCCTACACCGGCAGCGTGCTGACCTCGCTCGGCCTGAAGGTGCCGGAGCCGGTGAACCAGCAGCCGCTGGCGAACATCAGCTTCGAGCAACTGCTGGCGATCAATCCTGACTGGCTGATCGTCGCGCATTACCGTCAGGAAAGTATCGTGCGCCAGTGGCAGCAGGATCCGCTGTGGCAGATGATGAAAGCCGCGCAGCAAAAACAGGTGGCGTCGGTGGACAGTAACGTCTGGGCGCGGATGCGCGGCATGTTTGCCGCCGAACAGATCGCCAGCGACACGGTGCAGATCCTGCATCATCAGGCACTTAACACCGCACCATGATGGCAGTGAAACGCCTGTTTACGGGGTGGCGCTGGACGCTGCCTCTGCTCGTTCTGGGCGTCAGCTTCTGGCTGACGCTTTTTTGCCGTTCTGCGGTGCCCATTGGCGCGCTGGAATCGTTGCGCGCCTTGCTGCCCGGCCCGCCGGTTTCCCTTGCACAGGCGCTGGTGCTGAACCTGCGCCTGCCGCGCAGTCTGGTGGCGATGCTGCTGGGCGCGAGTCTGGCGCTGGCGGGCAGTTTGCTGCAAACCCTGACCCGTAATCCGCTGGCGTCGCCTTCGCTGTTTGGCATTAACGCGGGCGCGTCGCTGGCGATGGTGGTGGTCAGCGCGCTCAGCCCGCAGCTGTTCTCCGGTTTCAGTATCGCGCTGGTGGCCGCGCTTGGCGGCGGCGTCAGCTGGGGCGCTGTCATGCTGATGGGCGGCGGCTGGCAACAGGCAGGGGATCGCAGCCGGTTGATCCTCGCGGGTGTGGCGGTATCTGCGCTGTGCGCCGCGCTGGCAAAAGCCACGCTGATCCTCTCCGAAGACCACGCTTACGGCATTCTCAGCTGGCTGGCCGGCGGTGTGGCCCACGCCCGCTGGCCGGAGTTCTGGCATCTGTTTCCGTTCACCGCCATCATCGTGCCGTGGGTGTTGCTGCTCGCCAGCCGCCTCAACCTGTTGCAGGTCAGCGATGACAGCGCACAGACGCTGGGTGTCAACCTGCCGCGTCTGCGTCTGACCCTTAATCTGATGGTGTTGCTGCTGGTCGGTGCCTGCGTCAGCGTCGCCGGACCGCTGGCGTTTATCGGCCTGCTGGTGCCGCACATTTCCCGTTACTGGATTGGCTACGATCTGCGCCGTATGTTGCCGCTGTGCATGATTTTTGGTGCCACGCTGATGCTGCTGGCCGATTTGCTGGCACGTTTTCTGGCGTGGCCGGGCGAGCTACCGGCGGGCGTGGTGCTGGCGCTGATCGGCGCGCCGTTCTTCGTCTGGCTGGTGAGGACGCGCACATGATCCGCCAGCTGACGGTATTCCTCATCCTTAGCGCGCTGTTGCTGATGACCTTCGTGATGTCCCTGCGCTACGGCACGCACACGCTGACGTTTGAACAGATGCGTCTCGCGCTTTCACCTGCTGACAGCAACCATTTTCCGCTGACGGAGTACCGGCTGCCGCGCGCGCTGCTGGCAATACTGATCGGTGCGGCGCTGGCGCTTTCCGGGGTACTGGTGCAGGGAATTATCCGCAATCCGCTGGCCTCGCCGGACATTCTCGGCGTCAATCATGCCGCCGGATTAGCCTCGGTGGGGGCGCTGATGTTGCTGCCTTCGCTCTCTGTCATGTGGCTGCCGCCGCTGGCATTTGCCGGGGGGATTGCGGCCTTTGTGCTGCTGAGGCTGGTGTCCGGGCGCTCTGCGCCGTTGCGGCTGGCATTAACGGGCGTGGCGCTGACCGCCTTTTACGCCAGCCTGACCGATTACCTGATGCTGTCTCGCCCGATGGAGATCAACAGCGCGCTGCTGTGGCTGACCGGCAGCCTGTGGGGACGTGGCTGGAATTTCGTTGAGATCGTCGCGCCGTGGTTGCTGCTCCTGCTGCCGCTGAGCCTGTGGTTTTGCCGCGATCTGGATGTGCTGGCGCTCGGCGATGACAGTGCCGCGACGCTGGGTATTCGCGTCTCCCGCGTGCAGCGGTGGGTGCTGTTGCTGGCGGTGGCGCTCGCGGCGATAAGCGTTGCGGCGTGCGGGCCGGTGGGCTTTATCGGCCTGGTCGCCCCGCACCTGACCCGCCGGCTGGTGGGCGGCCGCCACCGTGTGCTGATCCCCGCGTCCCTGCTGGTGGGGGCGCTGATTTTACTGCTGGCGGATGTGCTGGCGCGAACCCTGCACCCGCCGCTGGAACTGCCCGCGGGCGTATTAACGGCGGGGGT
>NZ_MJIB01000014.1:555492-574622 GCF_003697865.1 Rahnella sp. Larv3_ips
AGTGCAGACAATCTGACTGCCGGTTACGGCAAAAAAAACATCCTTAACGGCCTGTCGCTGACCCTCCCGGCCGGGAAGATCACCGCGCTGATCGGCCCGAACGGCTGCGGTAAATCCACGCTGTTGAAATGCTTTTCACGCCTGCTGACCCCGGCATCTGGCACCCTGTATCTCGGCGGGGAAGCGTTATCCGCACTGCCTGGCCGCCAGCTGGCGCGCAAACTGGCGTTACTGCCGCAGCAGCATAGTGCGCCGGAAGGCATCAGCGTGCGTGAACTGGTGGGTTATGGCCGCAGCCCCTGGCTAAATATGTGGGGAAGGCTGGGGCAGCAGGATAAGGCCGCCGTCGAACGGGCGATGCAGGACACGAACATCACGGATCTTGCCGAAAAGCGGGTCAGCGAGCTGTCCGGCGGGCAGCGTCAGCGTGCGTTTCTGGCAATGGTACTGGCGCAGGACACGCCGCTGATGCTGCTCGACGAGCCGACCACTTATCTTGATATCAGCCATCAGGTTGAGCTGATGAACCTGCTGCGCAGCCAGAATCAGCAGGGAAAAACGCTGGTGGCGGTGCTTCACGACCTGAATCAGGCCAGCCGTTACTGTGATTATCTGGTGATGATGGTCGCAGGTAACATTATCGCGCAGGGCACACCGGAACAGGTCATGACACCGGCTCTTCTGTCGCAGGTGTTCGATATCGACGCGCAAATCTATCCCGAACCCGCGTCGGGAAAACCGATGTGTATTGTGCGGTGAAAGTGGGGCGCGAACCCCACATTTTTCATGACCGGACATTCCATTCATCGGTGTACTTCACATTACCATCGACGTAGTGCCAGGTAATTTTGTTGTACATCAGTGATACCGATTCCACGTGATTAAGCTGCGAATTTCCGGACATTCTCACGTTGGGCATGCCCGGATTTACGCCGGTAATCTTCACCCCCTCAAGCGTCATAATAAAATAAGCCTCTTCCCTGCCGGCATCATTAATGCGATACCAGCGGATTTCAGCAGACTTTAACGTTTGTCCTTTAGCGACTGCTTTATACAAATAAGGGCTCGATGAATCGAAATCTTTTTCAAGCATCATCGGAGAGTGGGTGCGGGTTCCGGTAATACTGCCGCTACGGCTGTCGACGGGAATATTCAGACCGTGGCTGAAACCGATGATCTCAATACTTCCCTCCCGATTTGCAACATCCACAGAACCTTTAATAGCAGCACCACCGTCATCGCAGAGCCACATATAAGCGGGTATTGGCATGGTTGTCATTTCCTTAAAAAAAACGAGCTTTACGTTATGCCCTTAATGCCATTTTGGGCAATTAGCGGATGTTGTAATATATTGACTTTTCAGAAGTTTATTATCAAACAAAGCATTTTAAGTGCCTTTTTTTTGTGGTGTGATTACCGTGTTTTTCCACAAGCAAAATTTCACAAGGAGTTTTCATGGCTATTCAAGGAAAATTTGTGATCAACGATGCCGATTATTCCCCCCTTAGTGTCAATGGTGTGGGGACGTTCATGGCATTTTCAGGGAATGGGGCCTATCGCAATCGCGGAGGGTGCGGAAAAATTGCAGGAAATGGACCAATACCCACCGGCCGATATTGGGTTGTTGAAAGAGGGGGCGGTGGTTTTTTTTCAAAAAAAGTCGCGTGGGTAAAAGACAGTTATAACAAATATCACAGTGGCGCGGAGTTTAGACGTTCAGAGTGGTTTGCACTCTATCCTGATGACCGGAGCATAGACGATATGACCTGGATTGAAGGCGTTAAGCGAGAGCACTTTCGCCTGCACCCTGGGATACTCTCTGACGGTTGTATAACACTGGCCAACAATTCAGATTTCGCCCTGCTGAGAAATGCGCTGCTGCATACCAGGCTGATGGAAGTGCCCTGCATGAAAGATCTCATGGCATATGGATATATAGAAGTCGTTTACGGTGGATTTCGCCATGCTGACACTTGTGCGCTGGGTAGCTAAGTCTGCACTCCTGGTTCTTCTGTTCTGCACCGGAGCCATGCTTATTGATCCCGCTACATTTATCAGTCTGGATACGGCCAATAGTTTTGCAGAATGGACGTATGGTGATGTAAATCAGGAAAATTTTGATGATTTGTGGGTTTTGACCTGGATCGCATGTTCGATGCTGTTCTCTTTGGCGGGGTACTTTCTGATTATCAGGATCGCCCGAAAAATGCGCCGTTAGTGGCGCACTCATATTTCGCTCCAATTCCCCATATTTCCTGCCGGTAAACTTCTCCTTCACCCCGCAGTATTTCTGACCTTAAAAACACCCGCATTCGTTGTCATTGTTTTCTCTGGGGTTGTGTTTATCAACTACACTTCTGACACCCCTACAGCGCCGCTAAAAAGAGCGCAAGACAACGAGAAAACATCATGATCATTTCAGCATCGACGGACTACCGCGCGGCGGCAGAAAGTAAGTTGCCGCCATTTCTGTTTCACTACATCGACGGGGGGGCTTACAACGAGCATACGCTCAGACGTAACACCGCCGATCTGGCTGATATCGCCCTGCGTCAGCGCGTCCTGAAAAACATGTCAGATCTGAGCCTTGAGACGCAGCTGTTTGGTGAAAAACTGGCGATGCCGGTGATCCTCGCACCCGTCGGTCTGACCGGTATGTATGCCCGTCGTGGTGAAGTGCAGGCCGCGCGCGCGGCGGCGAAAAAAGGCATTCCCTTCACTCTTTCTACCGTTTCCGTTTGCCCGATTGAAGAGGTTGCGCCGGCCATCGACCGGCCAATGTGGTTCCAGCTTTACGTGCTGAAAGATCGCGGATTTATGCGCAATGCGCTGGAGCGCGCTCAGGCCGCAGGCGTCAATACGCTGGTGTTTACCGTGGATATGCCGGTGCCGGGCGCACGTTACCGTGACGCCCATTCCGGCATGAGCGGCCCGAACGCGGCCGCCCGTCGTATGTTGCAGGCGGTGATGCACCCGCAATGGGCGTGGGATGTTGGCCTGAACGGCAAGCCGCATGACCTCGGTAATGTTTCCGCCTATCGTGGTAAACCGACCACGCTGGAAGATTATATCGGCTGGCTGGGGGCGAACTTTGACCCGTCCATTTCATGGAAAGATCTGGAGTGGATCCGCGAGTTCTGGAAAGGCCCGATGATCATTAAAGGCATTCTGGATCCTGAAGATGCCAGAGACGCGGTGAAATTCGGCGCTGACGGCATTGTGGTGTCCAACCACGGTGGCCGCCAGCTCGACGGCGTGCTCTCCACCGCCCACGCGCTGCCCGCCATCGCCGATGCGGTGAAAGGTGACATCACGATTCTCGCGGATTCTGGCATCCGCACCGGTCTGGACGTGGTGCGCATGATCGCGCTCGGCGCAGACAGCGTGCTGCTTGGTCGCGCCTTTGTGTATGCGCTGGCCGCAGCGGGCGAGGCGGGAGTGATTAATTTGCTTAACCTGATTGAAAAAGAGATGCGTGTAGCGATGACGCTGACCGGGGCGAAGACCATCGGTGAGATTGGCGCCGGATCGCTGGTGCGCGGCGCGGGCAGGTGAAACGGCAGCCTCAGTGGCATCTCAATTTTCCAGATATCCAAGAGAGAAATGCGTATAAGTAACGCTGTCCGGATGTGTCAGCATAGGTGTGTCTGGGGTGCGCCCGTCGGGGCGAAAAGCCGCCATCACACTTATTCTAAAGGCTTATCTGAAGGGAATGCTTATGCTGAAAAATCTTGTTCTGCCGTTTTCTGCCCCCGTTTCCATTGCCGGGCGTTTGTCGGCTGTGGCGTTGTTACTTTCTTCGGTTTCGGCCTGGGCCGCGGAGCCGTTGCGGGTGCAGGCTGATGCCGTGCCTCACGCCGAAATTCTGGCGTATGTCCAGAAAATTGACCCCGGCCTGAATCTGAAAGTGATCGAAATTCCCAGCGGGCTGAACCCTAACGAACTGCTGGCGCATGGCGATATTGACGCCAATTATTTCCAGCATGTGCCGTATTTGCTGTCACAGGAAAAGGCGCTGAAGGTGAAGTTTGTCGTGGCGGCGCAGGTTCACATTGAGCCGCTGGGCGTCTATTCCAGCCGTCATAAAAGCTATGCGGATGTGCCGCAAAACGGCACCGTCGCCGTGCCTAACAACGAAACCAATCTGAGCCGCGCGTTGTATCTGTTGCAAAGTCAGGGGCTGATCACGCTGAAGGCTGGCTTTAACGATCCGGCTAAAAATCAGGCCACGCCGCGCGACATTGCCACTAACCCGAAGAACCTGAAAATTCTGGAAGTGGAATCCCCGCAGATCCCGCGTTCTTTGCCGGACGTTGATCTGGCGGTGATTAACGGTAACTTTGCGCTGGAAGCGGGGCTGAGCCCGGCGAAGGATGCGCTGGGTCTGGAGAAAGCGCAGGGCAACCCGTATGCCAATATTCTGGTGACCACGGAGAAACTGCAAAACGATCCACGGATTAAGCAACTGGCGAAAGACCTGCAATCGCCGCAGGTGGCGCAGTTCATCAGTGAAACGTTTAAAGGTTCGGTGTTGCCGGTGACCGCGGCGAAAAGCTGACAGGATCTGAGCAGGCGTAAAACGCAAAAAAGGGAACCGGCGTTCCCTTTTTTCATGTCATCAGCTGGCGTTCTGAACGTTCAGTTCAGCAGCCCGAGGTGTTCGACCAGGATGGATGTGCCGATGCCTATCAGCACAACGCCACCCAGCACTTCGGCCCATTTTCCGATGGCAGCCCCTAAAAAACGGCCCAGCAACATGCCTGAGGTGGCCATGATGGTGGTGGCGGCACCGATGGCGAGCGCCATCACCAGAATGTTAACCTGCAGGAAGGCGAGGCCGACGCCCACGGCCATCGCATCGAGGCTGGTGGCAATGGCGGTGGTGACCAGCAGCCAGAATCCGTGACGGTGCGGTATCTCTGTCTCTTCGCCGGTGTCTTTCTTAAATCCCTGCATAATCATACGGCTGCCCAGCACCAGCAGCAGGGTGAACGCGACCCAATGATCCCACTCCATGATGAACTGTGTGGCTGCAAGGCCAATGGCCCATCCGATCACTGGCGTAATGGCTTCAATCACGCCAAAAATAATCCCGGTGCGTAACGCTTCTTTCAGTGGCGGACGGTGCAGGGATGCGCCTTTACCGATTGCCGCAGCAAACGCATCCATCGACATGCCGAACGCCAGAATAACGACCGTATAAAATTGCATAAAACAGACCAGTCAGGCCTTTCGTCGAACAAAAGGCGCCTTATTAAAAGAGGCGTGCAGTTTGCCACAGAAGATAAAATAAAAAAACCATAATATTCAATCAGTTATAGCATACGTTAAGAATGTTAGCACAGGCTATATTTGTATGAAAAGGCTTCAAAACTGCAAGGGTATTGGTGGTTAAGGAGGAAAAACGTGAGTTATCATAATAATTTACGCGCCCGCTTAATTATGCAGCGGGTCTTATTTTGAGCAGGAGGCAGCGGCGGGTGACGGATGAGCCGCTGACGGGTGGGAAAGATTTTTTTATGCGTCCGGCTTTCCCTTCGTCTGAATCTGCAAAATCAACGCTGCTTACTGGCACCAGCGGTTGCGGCCCTGTTCTTTTGCCCGGTAGAGTGCGGCATCGGCGGCGGCGATCAGTTCGGCAACGCGTTTTCCCTGATCATAACCGGTCACACCCATACTGACGGTGACGTGTTCGCTCACCTCCGATTGCGCGTGAGGCATGGCCTGCTCGCTGATTTTGGCGCGAATACGTTCAGCCACGGCGATGGCTTCCTCAGCGGATGCGCCAGGCAGCAGAACCAGAAACTCTTCCCCGCCATAGCGTGCGACCAGATCTTTCGGGGTGCGCACGGCGTCTTTCAGCGCGCGGGCGATCGCCACCAGACAGTGATCGCCTGCCTGATGCCCGTAGTGATCGTTGTAGCGTTTGAAATAATCGACATCCAGCATGATCAGCGCAAACGGCCGACGCTGAGCTACCGCCATGTCCAGATGGCTTTCCATTCCGCGCCGGTTGGCGGTTTCGGTCAGCGGATCCTGGCTGGCCAGCGTGTCCAGATAAGAGATCAGCACCAGATTATCCTGATGGCGTTGCCAGTTTTCGTCGAACCAGTGCTGCAAAATATGACGCCCGTAAATCAGAATCAGCGAGAAAAGACACCAGATAACGAAAAACCGCAAATTAAGATCTGAATAAAGACTGATGTTGGACAGTAACGCGGATAACCACAGCGGGGTGGCGTACAGCAATAATCCGCGGGGATAAAAGTAGAGTGCTGACAGTGCCGTGAGGATCAGAATGATGACCAGCGGATACGACACCGGCAACTGCCATAAGGTGACAAAGTAGTAGCAACTGTATGCCCAGATTGCCCCGGTCAGCAGGAACACCAGATCGAACAAAAGACACCGTAACGACGTCAGCCGCTTTTCCCCGATAAAGACGACGCCGAGGCTGCCCGCCGCCAGGGCGATCACCACGCCCATGGTGATATCGATGATGTCCAGCACAGAGGCGGGTACCGGGGGAACGGCGGCATCGGCATGGCCGAAAATCTGGCTGCGGCACAGAACGATGACCGCGAAACTGAAGTTGATGAACGCAAACCAGGGCACACTTTTTGAGAGCGCGTAGGCAACCATCTCCTCACGCCTTTTCCACAGCGGCAAATTGATTGTTGGCGGTTTTCTTTTCTCGCTCACCATGGGATTGACCTCAGACATTGGGCGATAAGGACGGACAAACAATGTCACCCCGCAGGGTAACGGCATTAAAGTAATAGACACATTCTTGTCAAAACACCAAACACGGTCACGCTTTGCGCTGAAAAAATCCGCTTATTTCTGTGAGTTATGGGCATTTTTCTGCCCGCAGCAGGGCAAATTCACACCAGCATCTATACTGCGTGAATGGGGCCGCAAAGGCTTCCCCAAAACATGGCGAAGACGCATGAAACACATACAAAATAAGTCGTCGCTGCTCAGCGCGACGACCGCCTGCATCGGTGTCGTTTATGGTGATATTGGTACCAGCCCGCTTTATACCTTGCGCGAATGTCTGACCGGGCAGTCCGGGATCACGCTGACCCAAAGTTCGCTGTTCGGATTTTTGTCGCTGATTTTCTGGTTGCTGATGCTGGTGGTGTCAGTGAAATACATCAGCTTTGTGATGCGCGCAGATAACGACGGGGAAGGCGGGATCCTTACGCTGATGTCGCTGGCGGTGCGTCACCTGAATCCGCGCTGGGTGCCGGTCATTATGTTTCTCGGTCTGGTCGGCGGCAGTTTCTTTTATGGCGACGGCGTCATCACGCCCGCGATCTCCGTGCTTTCCGCCATTGAAGGGCTGGAGCTGATTGCGCCGTCTTTCGATCGCTTTATCATTCCGGCGGCCGTTGCGGTGCTGACGCTGTTGTTCTTCATTCAGAAAAACGGCACCGGCAGCGTGGGAAAAATCTTTGCGCCGGTGATGGTGGTGTGGTTTGTGGTGCTGGCGATATTGGGGATCGGCGGCATTATGCGCAACCCGGATGTGTTGCAGGCGCTGAACCCTTACTGGGCGCTGCATTTTTTTGTCGAATTCAAAACGGTGTCGTTCTTCGCGCTGGGCATGGTGGTGCTGTCGGTGACCGGCGGCGAAGCCTTGTACGCGGATATGGGGCATTTTGGTAAGAAACCGATCCGCATCGCGTGGGTTGTGCTGGTTGGCCCGGCGCTGGTGATGAATTATTTCGGTCAGGGCGCGTTGCTGCTCAGCCACCCTGACGCTATCCAGAATCCGTTTTTCCTTCTGGCGCCCGGCTGGGCGCTGATCCCGCTGCTGGTGCTGGCGACGCTGGCGACGGTGATTGCCTCGCAGGCGGTGATTTCCGGCGTGTTCTCCCTGACGCGTCAGGCTGTGCGCATGGGGTATCTGCCTCCGATGCGCATCATCTATACCTCTGACGTCGAATCCGGGCAGATTTATATCCCGGTGGTCAACTGGCTGCTTTACGTCGCGGTACTGATCGCCATTCTCAGCTTTAAACATTCGAGCAATCTGGCTTCGGCCTACGGGATTGTGGTCACCGGCACCATGGTCATCACCTCTTTGCTGATTGGGATTGTGATGGTGAAAAACTGGGGATGGAAAACCTGGGCTGGCGGGCTGGTGATGACGCTGATGCTGCTGATTGACGTACCGTTGTTTGCCGCGAACCTGACAAAACTGTTCTCCGGCGGCTGGCTGCCGGTGGTGATCGGCCTGACCATTTTGCTGATTATGCTGACCTGGAAAACGGAGCGTTCGCGGTTGTTGCGCCGGTTGCGTCAGGACCCGGAAGCGCTGGAAGCCCTGATCACCTCGCTGGAAAAGGCGCCGCCGAAACGGGTGCCCGGCACCGCCGTGGTGATGTCGCGCGGGTTGTACGAGGTTCCGCTGGTCTTACTGCACAATCTTAAACATAACAAGATCCTGCATGAGCGGGTGATTTTGCTGACCATGATCACGGCGGATGTGCCTTATGTGCACAACGTGAGACGCGTGAACATTGAACAGCTTTCACCGACATTCTGGCGGGTGATCGCCAATTATGGCTGGCGTGAAAAACCTAACGTAGAGGATATTTTGTATCGCTGCGGGCTGGAAGGGCTGAAATGTACCATGAACGAAACGTCATTCTTTATGTCCCGCGATACCTTTATTCTCGGCGATCCGCGTCCGTGGTATCTGAAAGCGCGGGGTAAACTGTTCCAGGTGTTGCAGCGCAACTCGCTGCGCGCGCCGGAGCAATTCCATATTCCGCCGAACCGGGTGATCGAGCTGGGGGCTGTGGTGAAATTCTGACGGCTATCACCGCGTATTCAGGCTGAATACGCGGTGATAAGAGGGCTACGCCTGCGGAGTTTGCGTCAGGTTTGTGACGTCCTGCGTGGCAGATTCCTGTGAGGTTTTCGCCTGCTCATTGGTGACCGGTGCGGCTGGCGTTACAGTTTGCGTTTGCTCAGTGGCGGCCGGTGCGGCTGGCGTTGCGGCCTGGGTTTGTTCAGTGGTGGCCGGTGTGGCTGGCTTTACCGCTTGTGTTTGCTCAGTGGCGGCCGGTGTGGCTGGCGTTGCCGCCTGCGTTTGCTCAGTGGCAGCCGGTGTGGCTGGCGTTGCCGCTTGTGTTTGCTCAGCGGCAGCCGGTGTGGCTGGCGTTGCCGCTTGTGTTTGCTCAGCGGCTGTCGGGGCTTCCATTTGAATATTAGGCAGTGAAGGCACAGGTTCCGCCGGAATGGATTCTGACTTAGGTTTTGGCACCGGTGTAGCGGCACGCACTAAGAAGGTGGGTTTGAGATCCGCCACAGAATAGGTGACATGGCTTATCACATCGCTGGATGTCGTGACGTCGACAGGGGAAATCGACACGCGTCCAATCAGGGAACGGGCATAGCCACCCACTTTATGTTTGCCCTCAGGCAGTTTGACCTCCAGAGACTCGCCGACGCCCAGCGCCCCGGCGTCTTTGTCATCCACGGTCACGTAAAGTTTGGTGCCATCATCGGTTTTCGTCGGGATATGCGTCACGGTTACCCGCGTCGAGCCGAAATCGAAAGCCGGTGCCTGTTCGGCGGTTTTCGGTTTTGCGCATCCTGTGAGGGCAAAAACGGCTGCAACGGCAGCAAGGGTAAAACGATAACTCATAGTTCGGTTTCTTCCTTTGAGGGATTTTTGTGATCTGCGTATCAATATACCCGATCTGAGGAATGAGATGAATGCGATGACGGGGAACTCGGAACAATCTTCTCTTCAGTTTGTAACCGCCACACAACTTTAAGTTGAAGCGCTTCGTCAATTTGTGTATTTTTATGCAAATTATATGCATAAAAACACAATCACACAGGAGTGACCATGCTTAAGTCCTTAATTCTCACCGGGTGTCTGCTTTCTTCTTTAATCACATCAGCCTTTGCCGCACAGACGACCTACGTTGTCGGTTCCGGCGGCACTTACCGTCCGTTCGAATATGAAAACAGCCAGAAACAGCTGGAAGGTTTTGATATCGACATCATCAAAGCCATTGCCAAAGCGGAAAACTTTGACATCAAACTGGTGAACACGCCGTGGGAAGGTATTTTCGCTACGCTCAATTCCGGCGACCGCGACATCATCATTTCCGGCATCACCATCACCGACAAACGTAAAGCGATGGTCGATTTTTCCGCGCCTTACTTCCCGGCCGAACAGTCCATCGTGGTACCTGTGGATTCTAAAGTGGATTCCGTTGCTGCGCTGAAAGGCCAGAAAGTGGGCGTGGTGAACTCCAGCACCGGGGATATTGTGGTGTCCGACACGCTGGGCAAAAACAGCACCGACATCAAACGTTTTGATAACACGCCGCTGATGTTGCAGGAACTGGCGGAAGATGGCATCGGCGCAGCCGTCGGCGACGTGGGCGTGGTGAAGTACTACATCAAATCCCATCCTGAAAAAGCCCTGAAACTGGTGCCGGACAGCAAGTTCGAGCGTCAGTATTTCGGTATTGCGGTGGCGAAAGACAACACCGAGTTGCTGGGTAAAATCAACGCAGGTTTGAAGAAAATCGTGGCTGACGGCACCTACGCGAAAATCTACGAAACCTGGTTTGATAAGAACGTTCCAACGCTTCCCGCTCAATAATATTTTCAACACGAACAACGTTAATCAGGGGCGGTAACACGCCCCTGAACAAGGACAGGTATGACCGGATTTCGCTGGGAGATAATCTCAGAATACGCGCCGCTGTTTGTCGAGGGCGCGCTGATGACCATCAAATGCACCATTATTTGCGTCATTTTAGGCACCAGCTGGGGGTTGCTGCTCGGCCTCGGGCGCATGGCCCGCGCCGACGACGGCCCGTGGAAACACATTCTGCGCTTTGCCGTGCAATGGCCGGTGCGCATTTACGTCAGTGCGTTTCGCGGTACGCCACTGTTTGTGCAGATCATGGTGGTTCACTTTGCGCTGGTGCCGTTGTTTATCAATCCGCGTGACGGCATTCTGGTCGCTAACGGCCTGATGTCTTCAGAGTTTGCCCGCGCATTACGGTCTGATTACGGCGCGTTTTTATCCTGCGTGGTGGCGATCACCCTGAACGCCGGAGCCTATGTCTCCGAGATTTTCCGTGCGGGTATTCAATCTATCGACAACGGTCAGATGGAAGCATCCCGTGCGCTGGGGATGGGCTGGGGCAAAACCATGCGCAAAGTGATTTTGCCGCAGGCATTCCGCCGCATTCTGCCGCCGCTGGGGAATAATGCCATCGCGATTGTGAAAGATTCCTCGCTGGCTTCGGCGATTGGCCTGGCCGATCTGGCCTACGCCGCACGTACCGTTTCCGGCGCTTACGCCACCTACTGGGAACCCTACCTGACCATTTCACTGGTTTACTGGGTGCTGACTTTCCTGCTCTCGCTGCTGGTTCAACACATGGAAAAGAGGTTTGGCAAAAGTGATTCACGTTAAGGATTTACAGAAACAGTTTGGCGAAACGCACGTGTTGCGCGGCATTTCCTGTGACATCGCAGAGAAAGAAGTGGTGTGCATTATCGGGCCTTCCGGCTCCGGCAAAAGCACCTTCCTGCGCTGTCTGAACGCGCTGGAAAAGCCCAACGGCGGTGAAGTGGTGGTGAACGGTTTTGCGGTGCATGATCCGAAAACCAATCTGAATACGCTGCGTTCCGGCGTGGGCATGGTGTTTCAGCGCTTTAATCTGTTCCCGCACATGACCGTGCTGGAAAACCTGATCATGGCGCCAATGTCGCTGAAAGGCTTGTCGAAAGCCGAAGCGGTGACGCGTGCCGAAAAGCTGCTGCAAAAAGTCGGGCTGATCGACAAAATCGACGCCTGGCCTTCCAGTTTGTCCGGCGGCCAGCAACAGCGCGTGGCGATTGCCCGTGCGCTGGCGATGGAACCGTCGATCATGCTTTTCGATGAACCGACGTCTGCGCTGGATCCGGAACTGGTGGGTGAAGTGCTGGCGGTAATGAAACAGCTGGCTCTGGAAGGCATGACGATGGTGATCGTCACACACGAAATGGGCTTCGCCCGTGAAGTGGCCGACCGCGTGGTGTTTATCGATCAGGGCGTGATTCAGGAACAGGGGCCGCCTGAGCAACTGTTTACCGCGCCGGAAAATCCGCGAACACGTGAATTTTTGAGTAAAGTATTATAACCCGACGGGCGCTTTCATCAGCGCCCGTTTTCTTTCATGTCATGAGGTCAGTCATGCCTGAATTCCATTCGTATTGTATTTCCGCCTCGGGTGAGGAAAGGAGCGAAGGCGATGCAGATGCCCGCTTTCCTTACTGGAGCTTCACCAAAACCGCGATCGCGATTTGTGCGCTGAAGCTGCATGAAAACGGCGCGGTGGATCTGGACAGAGGGATTGACGGCGGGGCTTACACGCTGCGCCAACTGCTCAGTCACACCGCCGGATTGCCGGATTACGGCGCCCTGAAGGCTTATCACGACGCGGTGGCTGCCGGTGATCAACCCTGGTCACGCGACAGGTTACTCAGTGCCACGTTAGCCAACGGCATGCTGTTTGCGCCAGGCGAGGGCTGGTCTTATTCCAATGTCGGCTACATGCTGGCGAAGGAACACATCGAAGCCGCCTCAGGGCGGAGTTTTGCCCAACTGGTGGCTGACTTCATCACGGCACCGCTCGGGCTGACCAGCATAACCCTTGCCACCACCCGCGAACAGTTCGCCCGGCTTCACTGCGCCGCCGCCAGCACTTACCATCCGGGCTGGGTGTATCACGGCTGCCTGACCGGCAACGTACGCGACGCGGCCAGACTGTTGCACGGGTTATTCAGCGGCAACCTGCTGAACGCGACGTCGCTGGCCGACATGCAGGTGACCCGTCGGCTCGGCGGTGCCCTTGCAGGGCGGCCATGGACCGAATGCGGTTACGCGCTGGGGCTGATGAGCGGCGCAATGGGCGAGAGCGGGCGGTCTGTGGGGCATTCTGGCGGCGGGCCGTCGTGCGTGAATGCGGTCTACCACTTCCCGGATCTGCGCGAAGCGGTGACCGGTGCCTGTTTTACCGGCGGGCATGACGAAGGCGTGGCCGAGACAGAACTCACCCGTCGCGTGCTGAGCATGGGGTAACCGCAGGCGCTTACCGTTTCCACTTTGTGCTAAATTACCCGCCATTCTTACCTGTCTGCCCGAGGCCATATGTTTACTCCGCTCAACCGTACAACCCGTGAAATGAAAATCAATAATGTGGTGCTGGTCACCCATGCTTTGAAATCACTGGGCTCTGCGACCAAAGCTGAGCTGGCGGTCGCGACGGGGCTGAGCGTCGCCACCTGCGGCACCGTGCTGAATGAACTGAGCGGCAGCCGGGAAGTGCTGGCGCTGGAACGTGAAGTGTCGCGCGGTGGCCGCCCTGCGCAGCGGTATGCGTACAACCCGGATTATTTCTCGGTGCTGAGTATTTATGTGCAGGGAAGTGACGCCGCCGCGCAGATCGTCTGGACCGTGAATACTGCCATTGGCGGATGTCTGGCGCAGGGTGAAGAGCGGTTTCTGCCCCAGGACCGGCAGGGGTTTTATCGCCTTGTCGCCGGTATCCTGGCGCAGTATCCGAACATCACCGCGCTGGGGCTGGGGTTGCCTGGGGTGGTGGTGAAAGGGCAGGTCGCGACTTGCGACATCAGCGCCTTCGCCGGTGTGCCGGTGGAGCAGGAGCTGCGCGACCGTTTCGCTATTTATGTGCAGGTGGACAATGACATGAACTACACCGCCTACGGCTTTTATCGCAGCAGTTGCGCCGGAGTCACTGCGCCGGTGGCCTATATTTTCAAACCGGAAGTGCCTTGCCTCGGCTGCGGCATGGTGATCAACGGGCAGGTTTTGCAGGGCGCCAGCCAGTTTGCCGGTGAGGTGTCTAATCTGCCGTTCAGCGGCATGGATAAACTGCCGGTGGCCGATGAAATGTCAAAAGTCATTGTCTCGCTGGCGGCGATCATTAACCCAATGACTATCGCGCTGTCCGGCCCGAAAATCAGCCAGGCGCTGATCCCGGAATTACTCGCGCGCTGCCACCAGCACATTCCACAGGAGCATATGCCTGAACTGGTGTACAGGCCGTCGATGCGTCAGGATTACTTGCAAGGCATCACCGAACTGACGTTAAACAACTATAACCGTCACGTCGCCTTCAGCACGCAGACCGGCGCGCATTGACTTTAGTTTCCGGACGCCAATATACTCGGTACTTATTAAAAGACTTTTAATAACTCATCTGACCGTCGGAGAACGCCTTTTGTCACTCTCATCTGAACTACCTGATACGCCTGACCACATCGGGAGCCCGGCCAAACGGGTCGCCACCCGCTCAATCTTTTTTGTCACCGGCATGGCGATGGGATTATGGGCCGCGCTGGTGCCCTACGCGCAGTTACGCACGCATTCGGAAGCGGGAGATCTCGGCCTGCTGTTGCTGTGCCTCGGCGCGGGTTCGTTACTCTCCATGCTGGGATCCGGTCGGCTGATTGGCCGGTTTGGCTGCCGGGGGGTGATCATCGCCTCGGTCATTTTGTATTGCCTGATGCTGCCGCTGCTGGCGTTGTTTAGCGACATCTGGCTGCTGGCGGTGAGCCTGTTCATTTTCGGCATGGGCATCGGGCTGGCAGATGTCTCGGTGAACGTGCAGGGAACGCTGGTCGAGCAGGCCGCGGATAAGCCGCTGATGTCCGGTTTTCACTGCTTATGGAGCGTCGGCTGTATCGCCGGTGCCGGCGGCGGTTCGTTGCTGCTGAGCTCGGGCGTTTCACCGCTCGGCAGTACGTTTTACGCCATCGCACTGGTGATTATCGTGACCGCGTACTCCTGTCGCGGCCTGTTGCCGTTTGGCGCGCACGAGGAAGAACACGTTGAAGGAAAAGCCAAACCACGGCCTAACTTCCGCCTGGTACTGATGGCGGTGATGGCCATGATCTGCTTTATGGCCGAAGGCGCGGTACTTGACTGGGGTGGCGTATTCCTGACGCGCGAACGTGGTCTGGCACTGGAACATGCGGGCTGGGGTTTTGCCGTCTTTGCCGTCGCAATGTCGCTGATGCGCATGACCGGCGACGCCATTGTCAGCGCGCTGGGGCGTAAACGTGTGCTGGTGGTGGGCGGCATTTTGGGCATTGCCGGTTATCTGATGGTGGTGCTGTTACCGGGCTGGATCCTGCCACTGTGTGGTTTTGCGCTGGTGGGCATTGGCGCGGCGAATATCGTGCCGGTGCTGATCACTCTCGCAGGGCAGGAGAAAGTCATGCCGGTCAATATGTCAGTGGCGCTGGTGGCGACGCTGGGTTATCTCGGTGTGCTCGGCGGCCCGGCGCTGATCGGGTTTATCGCGCATCTCTCCAGCCTGTACGTGGCATTCTCTGGCGTCGCGGCGGCTTTCCTGATTATCACCTTCGGCGCGTACAAATTAAAATATTAATGATTTTGGGATAACTGAGTCACACTGAACCGCGGGCGGGTCGTAAAACGCCCGCTTTTTTTCTGTTTTCGCCTTTTATCATCTGACCCTGTAGGAGCTGCAATGGCCGTAAAACTTATCGCCGTCGACATGGATGGCACGTTCCTGAATGAATATAGCGAATATAACCAGGCACGTTTTAGCGAGCAGTATCAGGAATTATTGCGTCGCCGTATCAAATTTGTGGTTGCCAGCGGCAACCAGTATTACCAGCTGAAATCCTTCTTTGATGAGCTGGATGACCAGATCGCCTATGTCGCCGAAGGTGGCGCTTACGTGGTCGATAAAAAGCAGGAGCTGTATTGCGCCAGCCTGGAGCGTGAACAGGTCTCTCAGGTCTTGCAATGGATTGGCCGCACGCCCGGCATCAATAACCTTGTCTGCGGCAGAAAAGGGGCTTATGTGCTCGAGGGCACCGATGAAGAGTTCATCCGTCGCATGAGCCATTACTACCACCGTCTGAGCAAAGTGCCGACCTACGCGCACATCGATGACACCATTTTTAAATTTGCACTCAGCTATGTGGAAGATGACGTGTATCCGCTGATGGGGGAAATCACCCAGCAACTCGGCAGCATTGTTGCGCCGGTCACCAGCGGCCACGGATCGATTGACCTGATCATTACCGGTAATCACAAAGCGAACGGCCTGAAGAAAATCCAGCAGCGTTATGACATTCGCGATGAAGAAGTGATGACCTTCGGTGACAGCGGGAACGACCTGGAAATGCTCAGCTACGCCGGATACGGTTTCGCGATGGAAAACGCCTCTGAACCGGCAAAAGCGGCTGCCAAATACCGTGCCCCATCCAACCGGGAAGAGGGTGTGCTGAAGGTGATTGATGACTGGCTGAATGGCCGTGCGCCATTTGACGTTAATCACGGCTGACCAGCCCATGCAGCCACGTCAGCGGCCAACGGCCCTCTGGCGTGGTTGTGCGTGAGCGATTCGTGCGGAAAATCTTATAGATCTCACTAATTAGAAATTTCGCGAAAAAAACGCGAAAATTCCTAGTCAGCCTGCTCGAATGCAGTGAGAATGTTTATGTGCTGTGACATGGTGTAAATGACAGGTTAAATTTAAACGCCATTTATTTTCAGCATGTAAATGTCAATCAGACTGCAATAATAATTCCTCAACAATCCCCCCAGGCACTATATCTGTCAGAACAGCCTTCCTGCTGGAATTATTCACCTTTCGTTTTCTGTTTTGCGGTTTTTAATTCTGCGCGCAGGGCTTTTTTGTAGATTATCGCGAAAATTTCTTAATATTCTGAATTCCGCTCTCTGCCGGTACGGGCTCTCGACAATGTTAAGACTGAGAATTATGATTGTTGCGTTGAGAGAATTATCCTAAGGCAGTAAAATAAGGCACTGACATATTATGTAGTAATGTGTCAGCAAAGAGAACGCATAAGGGGTTCTGGTTTAGTTAAGGTTTAACAGGGAAGGGCAAACACAGTTTATATATCGCTTACGCAACCCTGCATGGCGCGGCGGGCGGAAGGTATTACTGATATTGCAGTTTATTTTCAATGGAACAATTTATGAAAGACACAGTGATAATCCATTCCGGCCATTATGAAATGCTGGCGATTTCGCACATTCTTAAAGAAGCAAAAGTAAAACCGCGATCTTATTCATCATTAACGGAATTCTTTCGTTCAGGGCCTGGAATGAGCGTGGGTTTTATTATTCTGGAAGTGAAAGAAGAGTCCTCAAACTTTGATGCCGCCATAAAGTTTTTGCGCAGGCTGAGCTTTTATTACACCCCGCCACAAATAATTGTCATGACCAAAATAGAAAAAGCCGAGAAACTCAGTTTACTGGCAGAACTTCAGGTAGATATGATCATCTCCGAGCAGGAAGATTTTTCTATTCTCAGAAAAATGTTGATCACCGGCGTAACTGATCTTAACTATCACATGGCGGTGAGCCCGTTCCTCAAACAGAAAGATAATGATTTTACCCGCGCGGCGAAAAAGCATTTAACCGAGATGGAATGGCAAGTGCTGAGTGCCATACAGCAAATGAAAAGCAATGCCACCATTGCCTGTAAACTCGGGCGCAGCGTTAAGACGGTCAGCACGCATAAAAGAAATGCGATGAAAAAGCTGGGGCTGAAAAATTCGATTGAGCTTTATAAATACCTGATGCAGTAACCGGAGAAAGGGCGTGAGGATGAGGGTGTGATGAGGACCCTCACTGCGCGGGCAGAGAGGGGGTGGCGTCAGATGGAGTGGTTGAGCACTTTATTTAGGTAGTTGAACAACTCTTTTGTACTCTTCAGTTTTAACTTCTTCATGGCGCTGTATTTGTAGTAATAGAGATTTGAGGCCGGTATTGCGGTGATTTTCTCGATATTTTTCATCTTAGCGTTCTTCGACAAACACCGCAGTAAAATCGCTTCATTTTTCGTCAGAATGAAGTCCTCAATGAAAGGCAATATAGATTCATATTTCCCCGTCAGCAGGCTATCGAAAAAGAAAAACACTTTAGATAATGCATTGTTTTTGCACAGGTGAAAGTCTGACAACCGGCTGTTAACAATAACATTATCGCTAAGAATGATTATCTTGCAGTCTTCTTTGGTGTTCGTTTTTAAGTTATAAATAAACTTGTCTATGTCGTATTCAAAACTCACTGCGCCGGGTTCGATAATGTAAATGTCGAATTTCTGGCTGTTCTTATCTAAGGCGTATTCTGCGCTGATTTGATTAAAAATAATGCTCTTTGATGTGTTAATCAGAGAGAAGACATTCTCCAATCCCAAAAAAGTCAACGTGCATGAGTCAATAATTGCAATCCGCAACATTAATTCATTCCTTTAAATTAAAAAAATTCCATTTGATAAACGGGTTGTGACTCTGATGGTTTACCTCCGTTATATTCATCCATCATTCTGGCATTTATAATATATAGTATTATTCCTACCGTCAATGTAAGTGAATTTAAAACATTATATAAATGTCATTAAATGTTTCAAAAATAATTTCGCAACAGGTTGAAAATAAAAGAATTTTAAATGACAGTGAATGAAATATATTATTGGCGTCGGATTATTTTGCAAATCTTTATTGAATACTAGAATATTCCTACATAAGCAGACAAACCTTACAAAGATATATCCCCTCCCGTTGATTGAAATCAACGTATCAGCCTGGGGTCTTTTGGTTCATTTCTCAGGGCGGTGCAAATATGGCCAGTGTGCGGCCAATAATGAAATAAGGCTGCCGGAAGCGGGCAGCCTTTAAGCGGTGTTTTCAGTGTGTCAGTGAACCTGAGCGGTCAGCGGACGTAATCAGGTGGGACGCCGCTGTCCTCCTGAGGCGCCGGGTTATAATCCGGCGGTACCGGCGACTGCGGCGGAGAATACTGATTATCACTGTAACCGGCGTCAACCGGCACTTTGTTGCCTTTGGCATACATACACTGGGTGTAAACCGTGTCGTATTGATCTTGCAAATCGCCGCTGCTGGCACCGGCGTTGTTGCTGCCCATGGCGCTGCCGATCAGTAATCCGCTGCCCGCGCCGATTAACGCTCCCGGCCCGGCATGACCGGAGGCGGCGCCGAGCAAGGCACCTGCCGCCGCACCGACCACCGTCCCTGCCGCCGCCGTGCCCGCCGCATTGTTACTGGCGGGC
>NZ_MJIB01000014.1:574748-585866 GCF_003697865.1 Rahnella sp. Larv3_ips
TCATCCATCCGGAACGACTGATAACTTTTACCGGTGCCCGGCAGCACCATTACATCAGGCCGGGTAGGAGGCGAAACGCAGCCCGTCAGCGCTGCGGCCAGGGCGAGCATTGCCACCGGAGTAAACCTGTTCATCACTTTTATTACCTGTTAACGGGGTGCTGAATCGCCCACTACCACTTTCATCCATCCCCGCGGACAAGCAGGAACGCGCGGGTAATAGCCCGCCGGATTCTGGCAGTAATACGCATAGTTTGGCGTTTTCTCAACGTAAGTCTGTGGTTGCGCGGGCGCAACGTAGACCACTGGCGGCGGCGGATAATAGACCGGCGGCGGAATGCCGATCACCACGTTCGGACCATACCAGCCGCGGCCATAGCCACCGTGCCGGTAATAGCCATGCCCATAATAGCCGTGTCCATAATAGCCGTGCCCATAATAACCCTGTCCGTAATAGCCATAGGCGAACGACGCTGAACTGACGGACATCAGTACGCCAGCGCTCAGCATCAACAACAGCAGCCTCTTCATAACCACCTCTGAGATAGAAAACCCGTTGCGCGGAGTCGTAAAAAAAGCCACTTCTCCTGAGGCTAAAGATACTCTGCTGCCAGCGGAAAGGTTGGCGTGGAATTAGGGGGAACAGGACAAGGATGCGTCAGCAATTGTGTGTAAAAAATTCCGGAAACGCGAAATACTGACGTTCGCTGCAATAAAACCCTCTCCCTTTCAACCGCCCGCAAAGATAGCGAAAGTGAATGCTATTCACCGGTATTTTCCTCGCTTAAAGTTCGCTCTTAAATATCCGGCTCATAAAGCATTTTATTTCTTGAATAATAACTGGTGTAAATCAAAAATAAACGATTTTACAATTTAATTACCTGTGTAAGTTATATTATTAAAGCGTTACGACAGGTAATTTAAAATTGATTTTTTTCGGGTTTACCTTTTTAAAAGTTGTCTGATAGCATAATCGCTTCTCCTGAAATCCTTTTTGATGCGCTGAGTGTTTTTGTTTTTAAGTTCAATAAAATCAATGCATTGTGCATTTATTATTTTTCTGTTTTATATTTCATTGAATTCAGGGTTGAAGCCGTTATTGCATGGCTGAATGTCGAGCCGAAATGTTTGTAAAAACGTTAACGGCATTCAGGCATTAATTATTTCATCGTTCAATAACTACCGGCATTGAAATATGCCCGCCTTTGGCCGCAGTGGCCTTATCCGCTGCAAATGAACTGTACACACTACTCATGGCATGGAGCCACAAAGGGAGTTGAAATGAATAAAATATCTCGTCTGACCTGGAATTTTGCATCGAAAGTCCAATTCGTCGCGGGTGAGTTGGCAGGGCAAAAGATAAAACGGATAAGTGGCCTGACGGGTATCGTGGCCGCGACGCTGATATCTTTACCGGCCAATGCGCAGGGTGCCGTTCAGGCAACAGGGGGTGCAGAATCTGCAGATAAGGTGGCTGCGGGCAAACGTGCCACCGACGGGTTTAGCCTCCTGCAACTACAGGCCGTCACCGGCAGCGACGTGCAATACGATACCAACCCGGACGGATCCTTTGACTACAACAACATCACGTTAGGCGGAACAACGTACAGCAGTACGACCAAAAGCGGAGGAACGCGGATCACCAATGTCGCTGCGGGCACCAGTGGCGGTGATGCGGTCAACGTTGATCAGCTCAATGATTCAGTGACGAAAGTCAAAACGCATTATTCCAGCGTGAATGATGGCGGCACGGCGGGAGCGAACTACAACAATGATGGTGCGAAGGGGGCGTATTCCCTGGCCACCGGTGCGGGCGCCACTGTCGATGCCAGTTCAGGCAATGGCGTGGCTATCGGTAAAAATGCCACGGTGAGTTCGTCAAAAGGCAGCGTGGTTATCGGCAGCGATGCCACCGCCAGCTACAGCGTTGCCGGCGCGAATGCGAATCAGGTGGTGATTGGCAACGCGGCCTCAGCCACGGGGGTGTCTTCCATTGCGCTCGGTGATACCGCCAGTGCGACAGCCTCCTCGACCATGGCCTTCGGTTCGGGGGCCAGCGCCAGCGGCACCGGGTCGGCAGTGATGGGCTGGCGTGCGTCAGCCAGCGGGCAGGCGGCGGTGGCGTTGGGTGCGCAGTCACTGGCATCCGGCACCTCCTCTCTTGCTTTTGGCTATGGTGCGACCGCCTCAACCAACAACAGTGTGGCCCTCGGCGCGGGTGCGGTAACGTCTCCGGTAGTGGCGACAACCGGCACGAAGATCCGCGGGAAGGATTATGTTTTCGCCGCAGGGGCGCCCGCAGGCACAGTGAGCCTTGGCGCGCTCGGCAGCGAGCGCACGCTGACCCGCATGGCGGCCGGGCGGCTGAGTTCAGACAGCACCGACGGCGTGAACGGTTCACAACTGTTTGCCACTAATCAGGCCATTGAGAATCTGAATCTCAGCTTCACCGATCTCGATAACCATGCGTTGAAATATGACACCAACGCCGACGGTTCAGTGAACTACAACCGCATGACGACAGGTGGCAGCGCCTATAACAGCAGCACCCACACCGGCGGGACAATATTGACCAACGTGGCGGATGGCTCCGCGCCGAGCGATGCAGTGAACTTCTCTCAGCTGACCGAAACCAATAACAGTATTAACAGCATCTACAGCAGCGGCACGAAATACACCCGCGCCAATTCAACCGGTGCTGATTCCTCGGCGACGGGGGCGGACGCCGTGGCGATTGGTCAGAGTGCTGCCGCCAGCGCAACCAACGCGGTCGCAATCGGTAACGGAGCGCAGGCGGGCACCGCAAACAGCGTGGCGCTGGGCGATGGCGCAAAAACACAGGCGACAGTCGCCACTTCCGGCGTCACCCTTCAGGGGAAAGACTATGTTTTTGCAGGCAGCTCGCCGGTGGGAACGGTCAGCGTCGGCGATACCGGCACGGAACGCACCATCACGAATGTGGCCGCCGGGCAGATCAACGCCACCAGCACCGACGCCGTCAACGGATCCCAGTTGTACGCGGTGACGGATGCGATCAACAACATCAACGGCGGCATGGCGAGTCTGGATACGCTTTCCGTCAAATATGATCTCAACAGCGACGGCACGACCAATTACAGCAAAATCACGCTGTCCGGTGACCCGACCACCCTCACTAACGTTGCGGCAGGCACACAGGACAGCGATGCGGTGAATTATGCCCAGCTCAGCGCGGTTTCTGCCGGGGTGAACAATATCGCCAGCGGGACAGAGGGCATGTTCCAGGTCAGCAACACCAGCAAACGTGCGAAACCGGTAGCCAGCGGCAAAGAGGCCACTGCCGGGGGCGCCGGCGCCGTCGCGTCCGGGGATAACAGTACCGCCCTCGGCTCGAATGCCCGCGCCTCTGCCGCAAATTCCGTTGCGCTGGGGGCGGATTCTCTTGCCGATCGCGCCAACTCGGTTTCGGTAGGTTCTGCGGGGGCGGAACGTCAGATAACTAACGTGGCGACAGGCACCCGCGGTACCGATGCGGTCAACGTTCGCCAGTTAACATCGGGCGTTACCCAGGCCAACCAATACACGGATAACAAGTTCGGCGCGTTGAAAAACCTGGTGGATGACAATAATGACAAGCTGAGTGCCGGTATCGCCGGGGCCATGGCGATGGCCAGTCTGCCGCAGCCTTATGCGCCGGGCGCCAGTATGGTGAGCATGGGGGGAGGGACGTATCAGGATCAGTCCTCCGTCGCGCTGGGAGTGTCCACTATTTCTGAAAATGGCAGATGGGTAACCAAAATGTCCGGCAGCAGTAACTCGCAGGGGGAAATGGGCGCCGCCGTCGGAGTAGGTTATCAGTGGTAATGGCGTAATGTATCGAAGGAATGCCCCTGTTCACGGGGGCAATCCTTCAGGATCAGGACGAGGATTTCTGACTTGCGGTAAAGCGCCGGAACGCCTCAAGTGTTTCATCACTCACGTGATGCTCGACGCCTTCGGCATCCAGCCGTGCGGTTTCGGCACTGATGCCCAGCGCAATGAAGAACGCCTCCACCACGTTGTGACGCTCGCGGTTTTCCGCCGCCAGTTTCTCGCCTTCCGGCGTGAGGAAGGTGCCGCGATAAGGCAACTGATGAACCAGCCCGGCGTTCGCCAGACGCTTCAGGGTTTTCGCCACGGTGGGTTGCGAAACGCCCAGACGTGCAGCCAGATCCACCTGACGCGCTTCGCCGAACTCGCGGATCAGATCGGAAATCAGTTCAACGTAATCATCCATCAGTTCCCGTCGGTGCGCCTCGCGCACCTGTAAAAAACCCTGAGCGTGTTCTTCAACATCCAGCAACGGATTTAATTTTTTATCTTTCACTGCGCCTGCCTCTTTCTTGCTCAACGGTTTCTTACCGCCGCCGCTTTGCGCGACAACGAACCGCATTGTAAACCAACAACACATATCTACCAATTTCTGCGAACTTTGCCTTGGCTATGGAGTATAGCCTATGCTATACCTGAATAATAAACCGCCGACAGCCGGGCACAGTGACAGGAGAAAATTCATGGGAAATGGACAAAACATTGTAAAACTATTCAGTCAGTCGCCGTTCCGTTTACGGCTGATGCTGATCGGCATGATCGTGGCGCTGATCACCGGCAATGCAACGGCGGCGGAGAAAGACAAAAAAAAGTTTAAAGTGGTGACGACCTTCACGGTGATCCAGGACATCGCGCAGAACGTTGCCGGTGATGCCGCCACGGTGGAGTCCATCACCAAACCCGGTGCGGAAATTCACGATTATCAGCCGACGCCGCGTGACATCGTAAAAACGCAGTCTGCCGATCTGATCCTGTGGAACGGATTTAACCTCGAACGCTGGTTCGGGCGCTTCTTTGCCAACATCAAAAATGTGCCGTCCGCGACCGTCACCGACGGCATCGCGCCGCTGCCGATCCAGGAAGGGCCTTATCTCGGCAACCCCAATCCGCACGCGTGGATGTCGGCAAAAAATGCGCTGGTGTACGTGGAGAATATCCGCGCAGCGCTGGTGAAATACGACCCTGAAAACGCCGCAACCTACGACCGCAACGCCAAAAGCTATGCCGAAAAAATCACCCGGCTGGATGCGCCGCTGCGCGAACGTCTGGCAAAAATTCCGGCTCAGCAGCGCTGGTTAGTCACCAGCGAGGGCGCGTTCAGCTATCTGGCGAAAGATTATGATTTGAAAGAAGCCTATCTGTGGCCAATCAACGCCGAAGAGCAGGGCACGCCGCAGCAGGTGAAAAAACTGATCGACCTGGTGCGCCAGCAAAACATCCCGGTGGTGTTCAGCGAAAGCACCATCTCGGATAAACCGGCCAAACAGGTCAGCAAAGAGACAGGCGCGAAATATGGCGGTGTGCTGTATGTCGATTCCCTGTCTGCGGCGGATGGCCCGGTACCGACCTACATTGATTTGCTGAAAGTCACGGTCGGCACCATTGCGCAAGGATTCGGCCAATGAGTGATACCGCGCTGCATCTCGACGTCGATAACATTTCGGTGACCTACAACAATGGTCACACCGCCATAGAGAATGCGTCGTTCCGCCTGAGCGGCGGATCGATCTGCGCGCTGCTGGGCGTCAACGGCAGCGGCAAATCGACCCTGTTCAAAACCATCATGGGCATTATTCGCCCGACGCACGGCAGCGTGACGCTTGATGGCCTGAACGTCAGCAAAGCCCTGAAGCAGAATCTGATCGCTTACGTGCCGCAGTCTGAAGACGTGGACTGGAACTTTCCGGTGCTGGTGCGTGATGTGGTGATGATGGGGCGCTACGGCAAAATGTCATTTCTGCGAATTCCCTCGCACGAAGATAAAAAACAGGTGGCGTCGGCGCTGGCGCGTGTTGGCCTGACCGATCTGGCACAGCGTCAGATCGGCGAGCTTTCCGGTGGTCAGAAAAAACGCGTGTTTCTTGCCCGTGCGCTGGCACAACAAGGGCGCGTGATGTTGCTCGACGAGCCGTTTACCGGCGTGGATATCAAAACAGAAAACGCCATTATCGATCTGCTGCGCCAGCTGCGTGAAGAGGGGCATCTGATCCTGGTGTCGACCCATAACATCGCCAGTGTCCCGGATTTCTGCGACCGCGTGGTGTTGATCAACCGGACGGTGATCGCCGCCGGGCCACTTGACACCACCTTTACCCATCCGAATCTTGAGAATACGTTCGGCGGCGCACTGCGCAATATCGGCTATTTAGTCCCGCAGGAAACGGCCGCGATGCCAGAAACCCTGTCACAGATAAGGCGGGTGAAATGATTGACCTGCTGCTTGAGCCGTTTCATTACAACTATATGGTGAAAGCCATCTGGGTCAGTGCGGGGGTGGGCGCGGTGTGTGCGTTTTTGTCCGCGTACCTGATGCTCAAGGGCTGGTCGCTGATGGGCGATGCGTTATCGCATTCCGTGGTGCCGGGCGTGGCGGGCGCGTACGCGCTGGGCTTTCCTTACGCCATTGGTGCCTTTGGCACCGGCATTCTGGCCGCGCTCTCCATGACGCTGCTACGCCATTTCACCAAACTGCGTGAAGACGCCATCATTGGTTTTGTTTTTTCCACCTTCTTCGCCCTCGGCCTGCTGCTGGTGTCCCTGAATCCGACCTCCGTCAACGTGCAGTCGATCCTGTTCGGCAACATTTTAGGCATCGACGACGCCGACATTTTGCAGGTGCAAATCATCGTCGGCATTTCCCTGCTGGTGCTGTGTGTCATCTGGCGCGACCTGCTGGCGGTCTTTTTCGATGAAGCGCATGCGCGCTCGGTCGGCCTTTCTCCGCTGTGGCTGAAGGTGATTTTCTTCACCATTTTCAGCGCGTGCAGCGTGGCGGCGCTCCAGACCGTCGGCGCGATTTTAGTGATCGCCATGGTGATCACCCCCGGCGCGACGGCGTATCTGCTGTCCGACCGCTTTTCGCACCTGTTGATTATCTCAGTGATGATCGGCGCGGTAACCAGCGCGGTGGGCGCATGGCTCAGTTATTACCTCGACGGTGCCACCGGCGGGGTGATCGTCTGTCTGCAAACCACCGTTTTCCTGCTGGCATTTTTATTCGCACCGAAACACGGCTGGCTGGCGAATCATTTCCGTCTTAAACGTTCAGGGAGCCGCGCATGATGGCCTGGATGGATGTGCTGATGGAGCCGATGAGCTTCGACTTTATGCAGCGCGCGTTGCTCACCGCCGCGGCCACCAGCGTGGTCTGCGCGATATTTTCCTGTTTTCTGGTGCTCAAAGGCTGGTCGCTGATGGGCGACGCCATCTCTCACGCGGTGCTGCCCGGCGTGGTGCTGGCCTATCTGGCGGGGATCCCGCTGGTGATCGGCGCGTTCGGTTCCGGCCTGTTTTGTGCGGTCGCCACCGGTTTTATCAAGGAGCATTGCCGTGTAAAAGAAGATTCGGTGATGGGCATCGTGTTTTCCGGCATGTTCGCCGCCGGACTGGTGCTGTTCTCGCGGGTGAATACCGAGCAGCATCTCAGCCATATTCTGTTCGGTAACGTGCTCGGCGTCACCGACAGCGAAATGCTGCAAACGCTGATCATCGCGTTTATCGTCACTCTGGCGATTATCATCAAATTCAAAGACCTGATGCTGTTTTGTTTTGACCCGGTTCAGGCGAAGGTTATCGGGCTGCCGGTGCGTTTTTACCACTATGCGCTGCTGTGTCTGCTGGCGCTGACCATCGTTGCCGCGTTGCAGGCGGTCGGCGTGGTGCTGGTGGTGGCGATGCTGATCACCCCCGGCATCACCGCCTTTCTGCTGTGTAAAACCCTGCCGAAAATGATGGCGGTGGCGGTCACGGCGTCACTGCTGGCGGCGGTGTCCGGCACCTTTATCAGTTTTTATATCGATGCCGCGACCGGCCCGACCATCGTGCTGATTCAGGCACTGATTTTCCTGCTGGCGCTGACGGTGCATCTGCTGCGCAAGGCGGTCAAACCGCGTCAGGCCGCCTCAAATCCCTGACAGCGCACCGAATGAATAGTGTTCCGGCGGAAGTTTTGCGATGCTGCACGCCGGACATTTTTTATGAGAAACGCCAATGACCCCACAATTTGCTCCCGTTGAACTGGAAAAAGCTTACCGTCTGATTAATCACGGCACGACCGCGCTGGTATCTGCGCATCACGAAGGCGTGGACAACGTGATGTCTGCCTCGTGGGTGTGTGGTCTGGATTTCAGACCGGCAAAACTGACCGTGGTGCTGGATAAAATCGCCAGAACGCGTGAGCTTATCGAACAGAGCGGATACTTCGTGATTCAGGTGCCTACGGTCGCGCAACTGCAAATGACCTACGATCTGGGCAACCGTACGCTGCGCAATGACCCGGATAAACTGGCGAAATGCGGCACTGAGCTGTTTCGAATGGCAGACCAGGGGGATTTACCTTTCGTCGCCGGTTGCACCGCGTGGCTGGCCTGTAAGCTGATCCCGGAGCCTCATAACCAGCAGGCGCATGATCTGTTTATCGGTGAGATTGTCGGTGCCTGGGCGGACACCCGCGTGTTCAAAAACGGACACTGGCATTTTGAAGAAGCCGATCCGTCGCTGCGCAGTTTGCACTACATCGCAGGCGGCCAGTTCTACGCCACCGGCCAACCGCTGAACGCCAATACTGATCTGAAATAATCCGCTGATACACCGGAGCTGGCGGTTTTATGACTACACCGCTGGCTACCTGGCACATAAAGGCCTACCATCGACCCGCACCATGCATTAAGACGTACCCTGGTTTTTTGAAGTTCCATGCACCACGAGTTAAGGATTGTTATGAGCGAAGTCGAAAGTTCGATCAGTGTTGGCGATAGTTTTACTGTCAAGAACGGCTCAACCCACGAAGTCACTGGCTTTGTGAAGAAAGGAGAAAGAATTTATCCAACGGTTAAAACTGACCACGGCGATTCTAACTTCACCTTCATTAAAGAAATTGTTTCAGTGAACAAAGCGTAACGTTAACGACCTTACCGAAGATCGCGGCCTGTTGTCTCCCTACGCAGAGCAGGCTGCGTGACGATGCCCCTTCAGATTCTATTTTCCGCTCCTTCTCTGATCTCCCCTTTTTTTCCTGATGACGTCTCAGCCAATCCGCACATCATGACTTTCCAGACATCCGCTTCAGACAGTGCTGATCTCTCAGGCTGGCCGTATGTGACCGGTACAGGATTTGTTGCGCTGCAAATGGTAGTCCACATGGTATTCGTTGGCGTTACGGATCATCACTGAATAATTGATGTAATCACCGGTATCGCTGTAAGACAGCGACGTCAGGCGCAGCAGCGGCGTGCCTTCGGCGATGTGAAACAGGGCGGCGACGGTACTGTCGGCGAGGATCGGGCTGAAGCTTTCATAGTTTCCGGCAATGCAGATATGGCATTCGTCTTCAATGTAGGAAAATTTAGAGCCTTCAAGATGCTTCACCGAAAGATTGCCAAATAAACGGCCTGGCATGTAGCTGTCTTCCAGCACCAGCGGTTTGCCCTCCACCGACCGCAGGCGGCGCGAATAGTAGATGCGCTCATCGGTTTTGATGCGCAGCTGGCTGGCGATGGCCGGGGGCGCGCCCATGATCTTAAACTCCAGCACTTCGCTCACCGTCGGGCGGCCAAGCTGTTTCATCAGTTCACAAAACCCCATCAGCCCGCGCGTTTCATGCTGGACATCCTTTTGCGCGACGAAGGTTCCGCTACCGTGACAGCGCCGCACCAGCCCCCATTCGATCAGCAAGTCCACCGCTTTACGCAGCGTCATGCGCGAGACGCCAAACTCCGTTGCCAGCTTTTTTTCGCTGGGTAAAGCATCACCGATGCCGAAATCGGCAGAATTAATGCGAATTCTTAAGCGTTCAGCAAGCGTTTTGTAGATCACCGGCAGACCTCTTTCTCCGTGCGCGAAATCCCGTAGCCGGGCCTTGAAAGCCGGTTAAGCCCCTGTAAATCCTCAATAACCTGTTCTGACCTTGCGGGGTTTTAAGACCCGCTAATTTCAGTGTATAGAAAAAGCCTGAAAAGTAGATCACTTCACCCGCAGAAAAAGCATGAATGCGATCACGAAACGATTAATCATTTTGCGATCTTATTTTTCATTATTCCTACTCTCTGATCAGAAAATAAAAAACGTCATTAAAAACATTTTAATAAAAAACTCTGACCCCGAAGTAAAATGAGGATTATATATGCTCAGTCAAATCCAACGTTTTGGCGGTGCGATGTTTACGCCGGTATTACTGTTTCCGTTTGCGGGAATGGTGGTGGGCATCGCGATTATGCTTCAAAACCCGATGTTCATGGGAGAAACGCTCACTGCCCCTGACAATCTTTTTGCTCAAGTTGTTCATATTATTGAGGAAGGCGGCTGGACGGTATTTCGTAATATGCCGCTGATTTTCGCCATCGGCTTGCCTATCGGGCTGGCGAAACAGGCACAAGGCCGTGCCTGTCTGGCGGCGCTGGTCAGTTTTATGACCTGGAATTATTTAATTAATGCCATGGGATTAACCTGGGGAGATTATTTCGGCGTTAATTTCAACGTCGAGCCCGGCGGGCAAAGTGGACTGGCGATGATTGGCGGAATTAAAACGCTCGACACCAGCATCATTGGTGCGATTATTATTTCCGGTCTTGTTACCTCAATACACAATCATTTTTTTGATAAACAACTTCCCGTCTTCCTCGGTATTTTTCAGGGCAGCTCCTTCGTGGTGATTATTGGTTTCCTGCTGATGATCCCCTGCGCGTGGCTGACCCTGCTGCTGTGGCCGAAAGTGCAGACCGGTATTCTCTCGATGCAGCATTTCATGCTGGTTTCCGGTTCGCTGGGCGTCTGGGTCTACACCTTCCTCGAACGCATTCTGATCCCGACCGGTTTGCATCACTTCGTCTACGGTCCCTTTGTCTTTGGCCCGGCGGCGATTGAAGGGGGCATTCAGGTTTACTGGGCTGAACATTTGCAGGCCTTCAGCCAAAGCACCGAACCGCTGAAAAACCTGTTCCCGCAGGGCGGCTTTGCGCTGTTCGGTAACTCGAAAGTCTTCGGGTCGATGGGGGTTGCGATGGCGATTTACGCCACCGCCGCACCGCAAAACCGCGTGAAAGTGGCGGGGGGG
>NZ_MJIB01000014.1:586023-614042 GCF_003697865.1 Rahnella sp. Larv3_ips
AACCGCTGGAATTTACCTTCCTGTTTATTTCCCCGCTGCTGTTTGCGCTCCATGCATTACTGGCCGCCACGCTGGCGACGCTGATGTACATGGCCGGCGTGGTCGGCAACATGGGCGGCGGCCTGCTCGATTCGTTCCTGCCGCAAAACTGGATCCCGATGTTCCACAATCACGCGGCAATGATGTTCACTCAAATCGGTATCGGGCTGGTGTTTACCGGCATCTGGTTCCTGGTGTTCCGCACGGTGATCCTGCGCCTGAACCTGAAAACGCCGGGGCGCGAAGACAGCGAAATCAAGCTCTACAGCAAAGCCGATTATCAGGCGCAGAAAAAGGCCAGCGACCGCACGGCACCCTCTTCCTCACAGGGCCAGGCCGCCGGATATCTGCAGGCGCTCGGCGGTCACGGCAATGTTATCGACCTCAACAACTGCGCGACGCGGCTGCGTATCACGCTGGGCGATATGGCGCTGACACAAAGTGACGACATCTTCAAAGCCCTCGGCGCACACGGCGTCGTGCGGCGTGGCAACGCCATTCAGGTCATCGTGGGTCTGCACGTTCCTCAGGTGCGCGACCAGATAGAGACGCTGATGAAGCAAGACGCTTTCACACAATCATCCACATCCGGGGCGCGTTCCCCGACAGAAACATCCCTTACGGAGGCAGTATGATGAAGAAATTCTCAGTCGTTGTGGCAGGCGGTGGCAGCACATTTACACCGGGTATCGTTCTGATGTTACTGGCGAATCAGGAGAGATTCCCGCTGCGGGCCATCAAATTTTATGACAATGATGGCGCACGTCAGGAGATTGTCGCCGAAGCGTGCAAGGTGATCCTCAAAGAACAGGCGCCGGAGATTGAGTTCAGCTACACCACCGATCCCCGTGCGGCATTCACGGATGTCGATTTCGTGATGGCGCACATCCGCGTCGGTAAATACCCGATGCGTGAAAAGGATGAAAAAATCCCGCTGCGTCACGGGGTGGTCGGACAGGAAACCTGCGGGCCGGGCGGGATCGCCTACGGGATGCGCTCTATCGGCGGCGTGCTGGAAATCGTCGATTACATGGAAAAGTATTCACCGGATGCCTGGATGCTCAACTATTCCAATCCGGCCGCCATTGTGGCGGAAGCGACGCGCCGTTTGCGCCCGCAGGCCAAAATTCTCAACATCTGCGATATGCCGATCGGCATTGAAGGGCGCATGGCGGAAATTGCCGGGCTGAAATCCCGCAAAGAGATGCGCGTGCGCTATTACGGGCTGAATCACTTCGGCTGGTGGACATCAATCGAAGACGCACATGGCAACGATCTGATGCCTAAAATCCGCGAACATGTGGCGAAATATGGCTATGTTCCTCACACCGGTGAACAGGCAAGCGAAGCCAGTTGGAATGACACCTTCGCCAAAGCCAAAGATGTCTGGGCGCTGGATCCGTCCACTTTCCCGAACACCTATTTAAAATATTACCTCTACCCGGATTACGTTGTTGCGCATTCCAACCCTGACCATACCCGCGCTAATGAGGTGATGGAGCATCGCGAAAAACATGTGTTCAGCGCCTGCGCCGCCATTACTCAGGCCGGGAAATCGTCCGCCGGTGAACTGGAAATCGACGAACACGCGTCTTACATCGTCGATCTGGCGACGGCCATCGCGTTCAACACGCAGGCAAGAATGCTGCTGATTGTGCCGAACGAGGGGGCTATCACCAATGTCGATCCGCAAGCGATGGTCGAAATTCCGTGTCTTGTCGGCAGCAGCGGGCCGGAACCGCTGACGGTCGGTAAGATCCCACTGTTCCAGCAAGGATTGATAGGCCAGCAGGTGGCGGTGGAAAAACTGGTGGTCGAAGCCTGGGTGGAGAAATCCTACCTGAAGCTGTGGCAGGCGATCACGCTGTCAAAAACCGTTCCGAGCGCGTCTGTCGCCAAAGCCATTCTGGATGATCTGATCGAAGCCAATAAAGATTACTGGCCGGAACTGAAATAAAACAGGAGGTTAAGAGAGAAACGGCGCAGCCATCGCGGTTGCGCCGTTTTTTTATACGCCAGATGACATGTTCAAAACGCCTGACTACTAAAGGCGGCCAGCGCCTGCGCATCCGGCAGCGCCGTCATTGCGCCGCGTGCGGTGGTGGCCAGCGCGCCGCAGGTGAGTGCCTGACGGATAATGGCGTGCCACGCCTCGGGCGACGGTTGCGGGCCGTGCTGTGCCAGTCCGGCCAGCAGCCCGGCAACAAACGCATCGCCCGCGCCGGTGGTATCGACGGCCTGCACTTTCGGCGCGGGATACTGCATCAGCGAGGCATCCTGTTTGCGGTACACCGACACGCCGTCTTTTCCCTGAGTGACCAGCAATAACGCCGGATCGTGGCGCTGACAAAGCCGCAGAATGCCTTCTGACAGCAGCGATTCGCCGGTCAGATACGCGAGTTCATCCTCAGACACTTTGATCACGTCCGCCAGCGACAGTGCCTGCTCGAGGCATTCGCGCAATGCATTTTCATCCGGCCATAAATCGTGACGGATATTCGGATCAAAGCTGACCTGGCCGCCTGCCGCTTTCATCTGCGCCATGGCTAAAAAGGCGGAAGAACGCGAAGGTTCAGCGGAAAGTGAAATTGAGCACAGGTGCAAAAACTCTCCGGCGGAAAACGCGGGAATATCGACAGATTGCAGAAACAGATCGGCACTCGGGCGCACCATAAACGTAAACGATCGTTCGCCGTCAGCATCGTTTTCCACCACCACGGTGGAGGTCCGGTGGTGCGGATCGCGGTGCATAAATTCGGTGTTCACCGCTTCGTCATCCAGCGTTTTACGCAAAAATGCACCGAAAGGATCGTTGCCCACGCGGCCAATAAAACCGCTGTTTCCGCCGAGACGGCTGATGCCGACCGCCACGTTGGCCGGTGCGCCGCCGGGGCACTTCAGTAAACGGCCATCTTCTTCGGGGATCAAATCCACCACGGCATCGCCCAATACCCAAACCCGCTTATTCATCTTCATTCCCTTTTTCTCATCCTGATAAGTCATCTGTCGATAAAGTAGAAGAACCGGTTTAGCTAATCAAGCACAAATGAATTATTAGGATTCGGTGACGATTTGCCAGCAAGATCACAATTCCACTACAAGACTGGCGAACTTCGTTGCCTAAAGGCGGGGGGAGTGCTTATTGTGCTCAGGAAAACCAGTTTAGCAATTTAGCTAAACAGTTTTTCCCATAATAATTACATTTCTTCTGAGGGATAAAAATGATGATGAAACCTCGCTATCTTGCTGTTGCTATTGGACTTATTCTTTCTTCTGCGGCTCAGGGGGCCGATATTTCCGCCAGTGCGATTGAAGCCCGCTTCAACGCCATGGAAAAACGTTTGCAACAGGCTGAAAGCCGCGCCGCCAAGGCCGAAGCCCGCGCAACGCAGGCAGAACAGCAGGTTAAGCAGCTGGAAACACGCACCGCCAGCAACGAGCAGCAAACCCGTCAAGTGGCGAAGACGGCGGAAATTACCCAGCAGCAAACGGCGGATGTGGCAAAACGCACCGAAACGTTAGCCAGTAATACCAAAACCAGCAGCAGCGATAACAGCGGGTTTAAATTCACCGGTTACGCCCGTTCCGGCGTGATCATGAATGATTCCGCCACCTCGACGGAAAGCGGCCCTTACGTGACGCCAGCCGGACAAACCGGGGGCGCGGTCGGCCGTCTGGGTAACGAAAACAACACCTACGTTGAGCTGAATCTGGAACACAACCAGACTATGGCCAGCGGCGCCACCTCACGTTATAAGGTGATGCTTGCCGACGGCCAGCGCAGCTATAACGACTGGACCGGCGCGACCAGCGATCTGAATATTCGTCAGGCGTTTGTGGAACTGGGTTCGCTGCCGACGTTCACCGGCCCGTGGAAAGACTCCACGCTGTGGGCGGGTAAACGCTTTGACCGCGATAACTTTGATATTCACTGGCTCGATTCCGACGTCATTTTCCTCGCCGGTACCGGCGGCGGGATTTATGACGTGAAGTGGGGCGATAACCTGAAAAGTAACTTCTCGCTTTACGGGCGCAACTTCGACGATCTGGACGATAACAACAACAGCAATGACGACACCCGCATTGAGAACTACATCGTCACGGCGAATAACTTCGCCGGGCCGTTCCAGTGGATGGTCAGCGGGCTGCGTGCCAAAAACAATCAGGATCGCGAAAACACCGGTACACAGGGCGTCACCAATGCGGCGGATACCGGCTTCCATACCCTGCTGGCCTACCACGGCGACAGCTTCTACGGCCTGCGCGAAGGGACATCCAAAACAGCGCTGTTGTACGGTCACGGTTTAGGGGCAGAAGTGAAAGCGCTGGGCTCGGACGGCCATCTGACCGACGATGCCAGTACCGTACGTCTGGCCACTTACGGCATCACGCCGCTGAGTAAAAACTGGAACATCGCTCCGGCGATCCTCGCGCAGCAGAGCAAAGACCGTTATGTCTCCGGCGATGATTATCAGTGGCTGACCTTTAACACCCGTCTGATCCAGCAGATCACCGAAAACTTTGAACTGGCCTATGAAGGCAGCTATCAGTACATGGATCTCGATCCGCAGGGGTATCAGAATAACAACAAAGTGAAAGGCGGATTCTACAAACTGACCTTCGCGCCGACGTTTAAAGTGGGGGATATCAGCGATATGCTCAGCCGTCCTGAAATCCGTTTCTTCGCCAGTTACATGGACTGGAGCCACAAACTGGACAGCTACTCTTCCAGCGACTCGTTCGGGACGGACGGTTTCACCTCCGGCGGCCAGTGGAATTTCGGCATCCAGATGGAAACCTGGTTCTAAAAAGCAGGGTGTGAATCACCATGATACGCCTGAGCACATCGGGCGTTATCGTTCAGGGTAATACAAGGAACATTATGAATATCAATGCAATCGCGACTGAACTGCTTCCGTTACTGGGAGGCAAAGACAATATTGCCAGCGCGGCACACTGCGCCACGCGTCTGCGCCTGGTGCTGGTGGATGACAGCCTGGTGAACAAAAGCGCCATCGAAAAAGTCGAAGGCGTGAAAGGCTGTTTCAGCAATGCGGGTCAGATTCAGGTCATTTTCGGCACCGGTCTGGTGAACAAGGTTCACGCCGAGTTTATTAAAGTGGCGGGGATTGGCGAATCCAGCAAATCCGAAGCGGCCAATATTGCGGCGCAAAAGCTCAATCCGTTCCAGCGTATCGCGCGCGTGCTGTCGAATATCTTCGTGCCGATCATTCCGGCCATCGTCGCCTCCGGCCTGCTGATGGGGCTGCTCGGTATGGTGAAAACCTACGGCTGGGCCAACCCGGACAGCGCGATTTTTATCATGCTCGACATGTTCAGTTCGGCGGCGTTTATCATTCTGCCGATCCTGATCGGGTTCACCGCGGCGCGTGAATTCGGCGGTAACCCGTTCCTCGGCGCCACGCTGGGCGGCATTCTCACCCATCCGGCGCTGACCAATGCCTGGGGCGTTGCCAGCGGTTTCCACACCATGAATTTCTTCGGTCTGGAAATTGCGATGATCGGCTATCAGGGCACGGTGTTCCCGGTGCTGCTGGCGGTCTGGTTTATGAGCTTCATCGAAAAACGTCTGCGGAAAGTCATTCCCGACGCGCTCGATCTGATCCTGACGCCTTTCCTGACGGTGATTATCTCCGGTTTTATCGCTTTCCTGATCATCGGCCCGGCAGGCCGTGCGCTGGGTGATGGCATTTCCTTTATTCTCAGCACGCTGATTACCCATGCGGGCTGGGTCGCGGGGCTTATCTTTGGCGGGCTGTATTCGGTGATTGTTATCACCGGGATCCACCACAGCTTCCATGCCATTGAAGCCGGGCTGCTGGGCAACCCGAACATCGGCGTGAATTTCCTGTTGCCGATCTGGTCGATGGCTAACGTGGCGCAGGGCGGTGCCTGTCTGGCGGTGTACTTCAAAACCCGTGATGCGAAAATTAAAGCGATCGCCATTCCTTCGGCATTCTCGGCTATGTTGGGCATTACCGAAGCGGCCATTTTCGGTATCAACCTGCGCTTTATGAAACCGTTCATTGCCGCCTTAGCCGGCGGTGCGCTCGGCGGGGCATGGGTGGTGGCGATGCACGTCAATATGACCGCCGTCGGCCTGACCGGTATTCCGGGGCTGGCAATTGTGCAGGCCAGTTCGATGGTCAGCTACCTGATCGGCTTAGTGATTGCTTTCGGCAGCGCATTCCTGCTTTCCCTGCTGCTGAAATACAAAACGGAGAGTGAATAATGTCGGAAGTGAGTTTGCTGAAACAGGCGTTGTGCAGCGTGGTGGCGGGGCAGGTGAAGGCCGCCGCCGACCCTTACCGTCCCGGCTGGCACCTCGCGCCGCCGGTCGGTCTGCTCAACGATCCCAACGGTTTTGTGCAGCACAACGGCCGCTACCATCTTTTTTATCAATGGAATCCGCTGGCCTGCGCGCACGGGGCAAAATTCTGGGGGCACTGGAGCTCAGCGGATCTACTGCACTGGCAGCATGAGCCGCTGGCGCTGGCACCGGCAGAAGAGTACGAGTCGCACGGCTGTTATTCCGGTTCAGCTGTCACAGACAACGGCCAACTGACGCTGATCTACACCGGTAATGTGAAATACCCGGACGGCAGCCGCACCGCGTTTCAATGCCTGGCGCGTGAAAACGGGCGCGGCGAGTTTGAGAAAACCGGGCCGGTGCTGGATTTACCCGCCGGTTACACCGGCCATGTGCGCGACCCTAAAGTCTGGCAGCACGAAGGCCGCTGGTACATGGTGCTTGGCGCGCAGGATCTCAACCTGCAAGGCAAAATCCTGCTGCTGCGCTCTGAAGATTTGCTGTCATGGGAATCGTTGGGTGAAATCGCCGGTTCCGGCCTGAACGGGCTGGGCGAGTTTGGGTATATGTGGGAATGCCCGGATCTGTTCCGTTTGTCCGGCAGCGACGTGCTGGTCTGCTGTCCGCAGGGGCTGCCTGCACAGGCCGATCGCTACCTGAATACGTTCCAGTCCGGGTATTTCGTCGGGCAGCTTGATTACGCCCGCGGGTCGCTGGCGCATGGCGAGTTCCGCGAGCTGGATCTCGGCTTTGAATTTTACGCCCCGCAGACCACTCAGACCGACGATGGCCGCCGTCTGCTGATCGGCTGGATGGGCATTCCCGACGGCGATGAGTTTTATCAGCCGACCGTCGTGCAGGGCTGGATCCACACCATGACCTGCCCGCGTGAACTGACGCTGGAAGACGGCAGGCTTATTCAGCGCCCGGCGCGTGAACTGCGCCAGTTACGCGGTGAAGTGCAGGCGTGGCGGGGCATCGCGCAGGACGCGCCAGTCTGGGCCATCAGCCGTGCGGAGGTGGAAATCGACACCTCCGGGCCGTTTGCCGCGGATTTGGGCGGAAATCTGCAACTGGCCTGGGACGGGGAATGGCTGCGTCTGACGCGTAAAAACCGTCGCAGCGGCGAGCAGGAGCAGCGCGTCTGGCGCGGCGCGTTACGCTCCCTGACGCTGTTGTGCGACAGTTCATCCGTTGAAATTTTCATCAATGACGGAGAGGCGGTGATGTCGTCGCGCTATTTCCCTGCGTTACCGGCGCAACTGACCTTCAGCGGGGCACAGCAGATTGCGCTGCGTTACTGGTCGTTGACGGATTGCGTGATAGACTAAACGTCTTTCCGGACAACAGAATATGGCGCAGTGAAAAAGACCAAACGCATTACTATCAGCGGCATAGCCGAACTGGCTGGCGTGTCGAAATCGACTGCCAGCCAGGTGCTCAACGGACACAGCAAAAAGTTTCGCATTTCCGATGTCACGCGCGATCGCGTGCTCGCGGTGGCCGCTGAGCAACATTATCAGCCGAGCATTCACGCCCGCTCACTCAACGCGGCGCGCAGTTACACGCTGGGGCTGGTGGTGCCGGAAATGACCAACTATGGCTTCGCTGCCTGCTCAAACGAGCTGGAAACCTTGTGTCGCGAGAACGGTATGCAGTTGCTGATCGCCTGTACCGATGAAAATACAAGTCAGGAAACCATGGTGGTGAATAACCTGATCCAGCGCCAGGTGGATGGGCTGATCGTCGCCTCAAGCATGCTCAACGACGCCGAATACGTCAAAATCAGTCAGCAGTTGCCGGTGGTGCTTTTTGACCGCCACATGCAGGACACGCAGCTGCCGCTGGTGGTGTGCGAAGCGATCGAATCCTCCGCTGAACTGGTCGCCCGCGTGGCAAAAAACCATGCCGATGAGTTTTATTTTCTCGGCGGGCAGCCGCGAATTTCCCCGACGCGTGACCGTCTGGCGGGCTATCAGCTGGGCCTTGAACGTGCCGGTGTCAGCCTCCAGCCTGAGTGGATCATGTACGGCAATTATCATCCGAGCTCCGGCTATGAGATGTTTGCAAATCTCTGCGCGCGTCTGGGGCGTCCGCCCAAAGCGTTGTATGTCGCCTCGTGCGGTCTGATGGAAGGGGTATTGCGCTATATGAGCCAGCACAAACTGCTCGAGAGTGACATTCACCTGTGCAGTTTCGATGACCATTATCTTTATGATTCGCTGTCAGTGAAAATCGACACCGTGGCACAGGATTGCCGCGAGCTGGCGATGCACTGCTTTGAAGTGGTGATCGGTCTTATCAATGAACAGCAGCCTGAAGAACTCCGCTGCTACTTAGCCCCCCGGCTGCACTGGCGGCACCCGGATTCGCTCCCCGCCTGAGACGAACCCGTTCCCGACACCGCATCAGGAACGGGTGCCTGCGCATTACCGGTAAACCGGCAACAGATTCACGCTCGAAAGAATATGCACCACCGCGTTGAGCACCCCGAACAGCAGCACCAGTACAATCATTTTATTCCCGCCCCAGACCCGATACAGCGGGCTGCCAAAGCGTTTACGCGATTTGCGCGCCATCAGCGCAGGCACGATCACCGCCCAGACCGTGGCCGCCAGCCCGGCAAAACCGATGGCATAAATGAAGCCGTCCGGGTAAATCACGCCGCCAATCATCGGCGGAATGAAGGTGACCAGCGCCGTTTTGAAACGTCCGGTTTTGCTGTCGTCAAACTTGAATAAATCCGCCAGATAATCGAACAACCCGAGCGTGACGCCAAGGAAAGAGCAGGCAACGGCGAAATTCGAGAAAATCGTCAGCAGTAAATCCAGGCCTTCGCTGTTGAGGATCTGGCTCAGTGACTGCACCAGCACATCAATATTGCCGCCGCGTTCAGCGATACCGATAAAATCCGGACGCGGAATATTGCCCATGGTCCCCAGCATCCAGATCACATACAGCCCTAGCGCCATCAGCGTGCCGAGCAGCAGACATTTTTTGATCACCTGCGGGTTCTTGCCGTAATACTTCATCAGGCTCGGAACATTGCCGTGATAGCCAAACGACGCCAGACAAAACGGCAGCGTCGCCAGCACATAGGGCATATAACTCGGATGGAGTTCCACGCTGTTGAGCAGATTGACCGGCCTGATGTGCCACAACAGGCTGCCGAAGGTCAGGAAGAACGCGATGATTTTTGCGCCGAGCACGATGGCGGTCATCCGGCTGACCGCACGGGTGCTCAGCCAGACGATAAAAGCGACGGCCAGTGCGGTCAGCATTCCGCCCAGACGCGGTGAAAAGCTCACAGACATTTCACGCATCGTATGCTGGATAACCGAGCCGCTGGCCGAGATATAGGCGTAAGTCAGAATGTACAGCACGAAGGCGATGGTGATGCCGTTCAGCCGGTTCCAGCCTTTACCGAGCAGATCGCGGGTTACGGTATTAAAACTGGAGCCGATCGGGTAATTGAGGTTGGCCTCGAGGATCATCAACCCGGAATGCAACATGCAAAACCAGGTGAAAACCAGTGCGGCGACCGACCAGAAGAACCAGGCACCGGACATCACCACCGGCAGAGAAAACATCCCGGCACCGATGATGGTTCCGCCGATAATCATTGCACCGCCAAAGACGGAACGGAGTGGGGCTTCCCTGGAAAGCGTCGCCATAGTGCGGATCCTCGCGTGGCTTTTATCACGATTCATATAACGAATTGCTGTAAAAGAAGAGATGGTAAAGGACGTCAGAAAGCACGTGATTATTCTGCGACTCTGACCTTAAGCGCGACAATATAGTGCAAATGAGCCATCTTGTACACCGTGAACTAGTTCACTGGTACGAAAGGTGCCCTAAGGAGTGCAGTGCCCCCGAGTCTGTAGACAAATCTGGGCCTACATCTTTACTGTTCAAATGCTCATATTAAAGAGAACGTGATGTTTTTAAATATAACTAAGACTAAACCTCTGATTTTTGAATAGTTCCTGGCTGAGTCCCTGCACACGCTTTAGCGACGTTAAATAAATGTGCACCGATATAAAATTGTTTGGTTGCGACGCTCTTCATGAAGCCCAGAGTAAATATGTGGCTATCATTCAGGAATGAACGTTTGTTCCTCGCTCACTGCGGACCTGTGCAAGTTACCTTCTGGGATATGTTTTACGTTTTATTGCGCTCGAACAGAGGCCTCATTAATAGGAAAAATGGAAAATTAAATTAATGGCTAAGATCCAATACAATCTAACCCGTGGAAGCGATGTCATCCGTGATGGGATGTACCTCGAACTTTCTGAGGCTGGAACATCCCCGCTCCGGCAAATTGCTGAAGTCTTCTATTCCGATGCAACTCATGAGTTCTCTTTTTCTTGCTACGAAGGATGCATCCCTCTGGAAGAGATTGAAAAGCTCATTCACGAAGCTAAAAAATTGCTTCCGCCAGCAAAGCAGGAATCTTGATGGGTCTGAACGTCTGTTGAGTGCCAGAAGCGGAACTTGCTTACATCATGCTATGTTAGTTTGCTGGGAGCAGGTCAAGATGTTCACTGCGCCTATGCTTCAGCAACACCTTCCAGAACTTTTCAAGGAATAGAGAAATGGCTCGTAAGTATGTTTATGGTGATAAACCAATCCGTACAACAACCGCTGAGATAGTTGAAAACGAGTTTGCTGGAAAGGCTACGGCTGCTCAGGTCGATGCAATTTTAAAGAAAAGATTTCCACATTACAAAGACAATACTTATTTGAATCTGATAGTTAACGCAGTTAACTGCAATCGTGGTCACTGGAGTTTTAACAGGACTGCCAGACGAACAGATGATGCCACCCATCGCCACCATGAATATGATCGACTTTTCAAGCGCGGAAACGTTTTCGAGGTCTATGATTCCGCACTTCATGGTGTGTTTGAAATCTATGAAGCTTCAGATGGCAAATGGCTAACACGTCCGGTTAAAAGTGAGTTTGAAAAGGCCATAGAAACAGCGTCTCAACTTACCTCAGAACAACGTAGAGAGAAGCTGGCTACAGCCAACACCACGCCAGAAAGGGTCATTATAAAGAGCTATACCTTCAAGCGTAATCCCCTCGTTGTAGCAGAGGTATTAGCCTTAGCTGGAGGTAAGTGTCAAAGCTGCCTACGTGACGCACCATTCAAGCGGGAAGATGGTAGACCGTATCTTGAAGTGCATCATGTGGAGTGGCTTGCTAACGGTGGAGAGGACTCTGTTGAAAATGCTATTGCACTCTGTCCGAACTGTCACCGCGAAGCACACTACGGCGCGCTTGTGTTGAAGCCGGCTAACATTAAGTAGTCTTCTTATAGCCCTCAACGTCTGCTCCTCGCTCAAAGCGGACCCTTTACGCCCGCATGTCTGCTTCGTGCCTGAAGCGGACATCACCAGTATTAAGAATCTGGTCACTCCAAATCTGACTCTTAACCGTCCAGGAAAATAGGGCATCTTCATTAGAAGTTTTCTGGAATTTGTCGAGATAAATGAGGGTGCTTCGCCATACTCGCTACTCCGGCTGCATTTTTCTGTTCCATCCAAAAGTGTCGGCGCAGGGTGCTAACCATTGACGGATTTTGTAATTACACGACAGCGCCTCGGGTTCGAGCAAGCGCGCTCCAAAATTGGCATGCCGCAGGAAGCGCATATCCAGGCATTGCTCCAGTTGTCCAGCCAGCAGGGGAAAATCCATGAGGCTGGATAGTCGGGGCCATTTGATCAATTTTCGGTAGCGCAGTTGCTCCGACTCGATGCGCAAATCATCATTTGGGCGCCACTGAATGTTGAACAGCTTGTCATGACGCGACAGGTCGACCAACCAGTTCCCGTTAGATGGGATGCGCAAATCCAGTTTCAGGCTTTCAGGCCGCAAGTTGTTGCGCTTGTAAAACCAGTGCTCAGGCGGTTCGTTGGTTAGGTCGAAGGAATACCCGCTATATGACACCTCGGCAACACCGAACCTTGCAAACCATTCAGCGACGTCGGGATGGGTAGAATGGTCGAACATATTTTGCATGCTCCTTAGAAAGCGTCATTTAGCACAACAGATTATCGCTCATAGCAGCCCAATAAAATCCTTTTGGGCTGCTGAATGCCAGGAGCGGAATTTCATGCCATTATTTAAATGTTCTGGTAGCAGATTCAGTTAAAATTAACAAATTGCCGTTGAAAGGCGCAGAGCAACCAACTAGGTGTTTTCATGAAGAAAGGTCAGCCCAGATTGATAATGGATCCCTACGAGTGGCTACCAGGATATGGTGAGTCAAGGGTATCGTTCCACTCCGTTGGACTAGATGTAATACTCGATATTGATTATGAAAAAGAGATTTTAGTTGATAACGAAGAGGTGGTACTGGCTTTAAGGCGGGAAATTACATTCAACTATGTGCGATGTTTCATCCGGGGGCCGTTCCCTGGAGGCTCTCTTTTTGAGTTAGATAGTGTTCCAAGTGAGTTTAAGCTTGGTAAGTTGACGGAGTTTGCAGATTCAGAGTGGCTGAGAGACAACTTGAAAACGTGGAGTCTTGTGTCGAGTCAAGAATCGCCGAAGTTCAGACATTTCAGCATTCAGTTTTTATCAGAAAATGTTGCCTTTGATGTACTTGCTGTAGATGTGTTTTTATCCGATGAGCTGCCGGTCCGTTGATTTTTGTCTGATATGAAATCAACGCGAATCGCTTCAGTTTGACCCTATCCTCGATATCAATGACACTTTTTGGACTGTAAAGTGAGCACTTTAACCGACAGCCTTTATCCTGAGGTTGCTAGAAGCGAAAAAGGACGTCTATTTTGTAGCAAATAATACTTAAGATTCTAGATGACCTGTTGGGATTCATTTTTCTTTGAACTCACCGTTCGTATATTAGCCAAAATTCAATATGTCCTATAATGATTTTTTCATAAAAATACGGCTTATTCCCTCCGGTTTACTGTCAATACGCCCAAACTCTTCCCAGCCATACTTTTTATAAAAATCAGGAGCCTGAAAGCTAATTGTATAAAGAAACGCAGCAGAGCAGCCTCTTTTTCGCCCTTCATCTTCAAAGCGATGGAGGATGTCTGAACCTATCCCCATTTTTCGCAACTCTGGTGGAAGATAAAAAAGATCAATAAACAGGAGTCCCAGTGAAGACCGCCCTTGCATTCCGCCAAGGACCTTACCCGTGCTGGTTGATTTTACTAAGACAGAAAGGGGTTTACGATCGTTTATACCTGTCATAAGATCGTTAAATTCATTTAGCCCTTCTTCAATTGGCAGCAATTTCGCTGCATCTGAATCTTCACATACCTCAAGACTGATTTCTTCCGCCATTCCCTATACCCTTTCAAAAGTGATAGACCCAATGCTTATGTCGCCAGTGAGATTAGCGCGGACAGCTCGGATTTGCCATCTGCCAGCCTTTTCAGCTTGGCTTTAAAATTGGTTGTAGCCCAAGGCAGTAACGTCTGCTATTGGCTCTAACAGTCGAAGTCCTATAGGCAACTCAGTGCCAAAGGAGGGTATTGCTCTCTCGGAACATTATGTGTTAATCACTGGGGAGCAGGTCGTTTTCTATAAGGTCTATGCGTTTTCTGAATGCTAATTGGTCGAACCGGAACAGGTGATCATTTTCGGTTGAGGCGTGAATGTCTGAAACCTGCGCTATCAGCATAAAGACCTCATACGATTACTTTGAGGGGAACAAGACCGTGATTTATGGCCATGAATCCGGTTTCTAACATCATGTTTTTTCATTACTACGGAACCAATGGACAGATTAATTAGGGTCAGTAATCTAAAGGTTACGGTGAATCAGGCTGGCTGCAAAGGAGGTCGGGAATTCACAATGAATCGCAAAGTTCAATTCCCACTGCTCAGAGCCAATGTTAGCAGGGATGCGTAAGGTCCGCTCCTCGCTCAAAGCGGGCCCTTTACGCCCGCATGTCTGCTTCGTGCCTGAAGCGGACATCACCAGTATTAAGAATCTGGTCACTCCAAATCTGACTCTTAACCGTCCAGGAAAATAGGGCATCTTCATTCGAAGTTTCCTGGAATTAGTCAAAATAGAAGAGGGTGCTTCGCCGTACTCGCTACTCCGGCTGCATTTTTCTGTTCCATCCAAAAGTGTCGGCGCAGGGTGCTAACCATTGACGGATTTTGGAATTGCACGACAGCGCCTCGGGTTCGAGCAAGCGCGCTCCGAAATTGGCATGCCGCAGGAAGCGCACATCCAGGCATTGCTCAAGTTGCCCAGCCAGCAGGGGAAAATCCATGAGGTTGTATAGTCGGGGCCATTTGATCAATTTTCGGTAGCGCAGTTGCTCCGACTCGATGCGCAAGTCATCATTTGGGCGCCACTGAATGTTGAACATCTTGTCATGACGCGACAGGTCGACCAACCAGTTCCCGTTAGATGGGATGCGCAAATCCAGTTTCAGGCTTTCAGGCTTTCAGGCTTTCAGGCCGCAAGTTGTTGCGCTTGTAAAACCAGTGCTCAGGCGGTTCGTTGGTCAGGTCGACGGAACACCCGCTATATGACACCTCGGCAACACCGAACCTTGCAAACCATTCAGCGACGTCGGGGTGGGTAGAATGGTCGAACATATTTTGCATGCTCCTTAGAAAGCGTCATTTAGCACAAGAGCTTATCGCTCATAGCAGCCCAATAAAATCCTTTTGGGCTGCTGAATGCCAGAAGTGGACGTTGCTTATATTCTGCCATGTCGATCACATGTGAGCCGGTCACCTCGGGAGTACAGGCACCTGTTTACGCACTGCATTAGACAGAACTAACGATGTGGTCACTGAACCATGAACCGCCAAGGCATCGACAATGGCTTCCAGATCATTCGGTTGAGAAAAAACACAACGCACGATGAAGCAGTCCTCTCCTGTGATCCTGTCAGCTTCTATCACCTCAGGGATATCGTTAAATAACGCCAGATAGTGTTTGATGTATTGGTGGGTTGTGCGTACTCGCAGGATCGCCTGTAATCCCAGTCCAATCTCTCGCAAATTAACGCGTGCGCCGTATCCTTCAATGACGCCTGCACTTTCGAGTTTTTTGACCCGTTCGCTCATGGCTGGCTGCGAAAGGCCAATGCATTTGCCCAGAGAGGCCAGACTCTGACGTGCGTTCATTTGAAGTGCTTCCAAAATTTGCCGGTCTTTGTTGTCAAGCTCCATGCTAATCCTTTGCTCAAAATGTCGATGAATCATCGGTTAATCGGGCTGTATTTCGATGACTTGCCATTCAGGAACGATGTGTCATTCGCCTACATTATGTGAACACCTCTTTGGGAATCAAGACATGACATCTCCAATATTGCTTCTTCCGGGAATCGGCAACTCGGGCTCAGGACACTGGCAAACGTTATGGACACAAACTGACGCGTCAATGACCCTCATTTCGGGACAAGACTGGGATCACCCGGTCTGCGAAGAGTGGGTCGAAAATTTAGAAACTGCCGTCAGAAAGACCGGGCCAGACGTCATTTTGGTCGCCCATAGCCTTGGCTGCCTGCAGGTAGCGAACTGGGCACAATATAGCCGCACGGTTGTGAGAGGCGCTTTGCTGGTTGCGGTACCCGATCCCACACGCAATGTGTTTCCAGAAGAGGCTAAGGGGTTTAGTGTTCCCCTTAGTGAAAAGTGTTTCGCATTTCCGAGCATGATGATTGCCAGTTCCAATGACCCTTATGCCGATATCCATTACAGCCAGCGCTGTGCAGATGCCTGGGGCAGTAGTCTGGTCAATATCGGTGAGCGAGGGCATATCAACGCAGCCAGCGGACTCGGTGACTGGCCTCAAGGACGAACATGGTTAAAAGAGCTTATTGCCATGTCCATGAGCGTCTCCTGATATAAATAAATCCACTGTGATCTGATTAGTTGGAGCGTATGGTTTAATTGCTTCCAGAGGATAAGAATTGCGAAAATGACAAAAATACTCGCGGAGATAGGCTTACTTATGATGATAAATCCGGAAATAGAAAATGATGGCCTGCATTTACCGCCTGATGGACTCCCTCGATATCGCATTCTGACAGGCAAGGATGACGCTAAATTTTGCCATCGTGTTTCAGAAGCGCTGTCGCTGGGTTATCAACTCTATGGTTCCCCAGCCGCGACGTTTAATGGTCAGGATGTTATTGTCGCACAAGCCATCATATGGTCAGAGGCACAGTAGAATCCGATTTCAATACCTTGAGCTTCATAGCAATAGTGTCGGCTGGCAGGGTGCCTCAGTATCGCTCCTGACCTTAACCCCCGTTTATTAATATGTCGTAATGTGAGTAATGGCTTAACAAGTTGTGAGAACAGTTGTGAACGTCCGCTTTTCGCTCTCAGCAGACGTTGCCCAGTACGCAGGTCGGCTCCGTGCCTGGCTCAGACGTTGTTAGCATCGCTGATGTCCTATTCATATGGGGCAGCTAAAGGAATATAATATGGTTGTTACTATAGGAAATAATGGATACATAGTCAGAGCCAATTTGCGAGGTGTAGAAAAATGAAAGAAATAAAGTTAATGGCTGATTATCATTGCCATCCATTATGGGGAGGAGAGCCAGATAATTTTGGGGATATATCTCCAGAAGAATTACCAATATCTTCAGATTTACAAAATAGTCTTGCGGATTGGGCCAGGCGATATGATGCCATACTCAATATAGATGATCCGGCATTATCTGATTTTAGCAGCTTGGAAGCGGAAAAATTATTTATTGAGGATGGTTATAAATTAGCTGAACGTCTTCAGAAAGAATTGGGAAGTACATACAAAATCATATATTACTCGAACTACTAAATCATACTCAATGCTCGATCAGGGTGACTATTTCCCCAGGTTCTAACGCACATCTACTCTATCTGGGCTGTCAGGGATGATGAAGTAATGATTTGGCCTTATTACTCTGCTCTCTTCCCTGAAAGCAGTGCCAGCTAAACGCAAACGTGATGGCTGGTAAAAGAGTTACTGACGTAGCGGTGAATCATCAATGCTGGCGGATCATTTGCAGGAGGAACGTTTACTGCTCCAAACCAGACAGGATTAGCCGGGCAGACGGAGCCAGAAATGTAAGCAGGTACGCCCGCAAACATACCCGCTATTGGTCTGTGGACATGGCCTGTAGAAATGGCGAGTAGTCTGGCAGGGGCGCGTCTAATCAAATCTTCCATTTCTGTTAGACCTCTGCACATCGTTTCATCAAGCGTCGGTATACCAGATGCAAATACGTGATGGTGCATAAACAGCAATGACGGAGGGCCGCCTGTGTCGCTAAGTTGATTATCCAACCATTCCAGATGGTCAGTCACACTGCCGTAATCCTTGTAATCAATCGTGGAATCCAGACCAATCAGGCGAATGCCACCGGTGTTATGAATTAAGTGCAGGGCCTCTCCTTGGGCATCGTGCGCCCATATGTTTTCATCCCAAACAGAACGCATCAGACTGCGGTCGTCTGAGTTACCCGGCAGGATCAACGAAGGGTAATTTTGCTGATTCAGGCGGTCAGCTATCTGTTGATAACCTTCCTGCCAATGCCCATCCGTTAGATCACCTGTAAGTACCAGTACGTCCGGTTGCAGATGCGTGAGCCAATTTAGTACCTGGTCGAACCGAAACAGGTGATCATTTTCGGTTGAGGCGTGAATGTCTGAAACCTGCGCTATCAGCATATAGACCTCATACGATTATTGTGTGGTGAACAAGATCGTGATTCATGGCCATGAATCCGGTTTCTAACATCATGTTTTTTCATTACTACGGAACCAATGGACAGATTAATTAGGATCAGTAATTCAAAAGTTACGGTGAATCAGGCTGGCAACAAAGGCGGTGGGGAACTCACTCTGCCCCGTAAAGGGCGTGAATAACTTCGTGTTAATTGTCTATGTTTCTATCTGCCGTTCCGCGAGAACATGTTTAGCTGCGCTTGATGCCCATTCATCAGATTGATCAAGGTGTTCAATCTCTGACTCTGCTATCGGCGTTACGCGGATCAGCGGAACGGAACCGAAAGGCAAATTATCAATCCTACGGCCATCACGGCTGAGGATGATTCGGGTCATTGGGTTATATTCGTCTGTAAGAGTGCAAAACAGGATTGCGCCATATTTTTCAACATCGGCAGCAACCTGATACCCATCGGCAACGAGATCACCCAGGTTAATCAAGAGATGAGCCCAGTCATCAATTTGGTGGCTGATGATATTCGAAGCGTCAAATTCCATGAAAAGTTCGCATCCTACGCCATTTTCCGGATCTGCAATGCCAGCCCAGGGCGTCGAAAGGCCATCAGTGGCCAGCGTTAATTTGGTATTGCTCTTAGTGTTGAGCACTCGACGATGGGGCCCGAACCATTTTGTCTGGTTGTGTACGTTTGCGTCATCTCGTTCAGCCATAAAGCCATCTGAGACGCTGCCATACCTTTCCCAAAAGGCTCGCCTTGCTACAAAAGCTGCCTCATAAATCGGGTCTTGAGGACCGCGCGGCACAATGGTCTCATCGAATAGTGTGTCAACAGTAACGCGCCCCCGTATTAACGGTATTTTAGACCTTGTCCAGTGAACGATAACCTTATTAAAGGGCTGTATCCGTGATGCTTCAAGTTTCTCGACAACCTCCCGGACCTTCTGAAAGGAGTGGTTACCCCCTGCAACGTGACTCCCGTCTGCATACATGTAGCCTCCGGTTTGTGAGGAGACTCCAGCCTGTTCGGTGATAAAGAACCATTCTCCGTTCATTGCGCCAGCGGGTGCCTTGTCTAAGGCCGAGCGTAAATCCTTTGCCGCATCAGAGTTTGAATATGCTGTCATATCTGTCCTTTAGCTTCACATCTTATGCATCATACTTAGTTTAACTTTTTCAAAATTATAGTATTAATTATCTTTCGGCCAGACAAACTGAAAAACGTCTACCGGGATCAGCTCCTCTCTGCCTGCAGACGAGACCAGCCACCCAACTTTCTCTAATGACGCAGCACCTTACGTACACATTCCCGGTTTTGCGCGCATAAGCGCAAACGTCCGCTTTTCGCTTATAGCGGACGATTCACATGAGCATGTCTGCTTCGTGCCAGAAGCGGAAGTTGCCAACATTTCTGTGTCTTAATAAAAAGGGAGCAGGTCAAATCTATTCTGCAAAAATCTTATTATTCTGAAAGAATGAGGGAGTTGAGTACATGATCCTGCCAAACCCCATTTATTTTGAGATAAGATTTTGCATATCCCTCTTTCATAAACCCTAGGCTTTGAAGCGTTTTGCTGCTGCGGTGGTTGTCAGGAAGATGGTTTGCCATTACACGATGTAGTTCATATTTTTCATGTAGATAATCGATCGCTATCTTGAGAGTCTCATGCATGAGCCCTTTCCCCTGATGAGCATGATCGATTGAAAATCCCAAATGACATGCTTGAAAAACACCATAGACTAAGTTTGTGAAATTGATGCTACCGACTATTTCACTTTCTTCTTTCATAGTGAAAACCATCAGCAAATTTTTTCTTTCGTTAAATTCATTTACTGATTGTTTAATTCTTTCAGAAATATTGTTCAAAGTGAAATATTGATCATCACGCCATGGTTCAAAAGGTGCAAAATTAGTTCTATTTGTAACCAAAAACTGCTGTAATTTTTCCGCTAAATCTTCATTAAGCAGGTATATATCCGTTCTTTCTGTTGAAAATAGCCTCATAATACCCCTATGTGATTCACGATATTAAATTTATTATATGAAAAAACGGATGATTCCCAAGTGTGACATAATGCTACGTCCGCTGCTCGCTCATAGCGGGCCATTCACGGACGTAATTGTGCTGCGTGGGGGAAGCGGACATCGTTCTTTGAATGTGTGCTAACCATCAGGAGACATATCTGCTTAAGTATTCCTCTTTTATTACGACGCTGCGATTGTCAAAGTTTATGCTCAATAATACGCCAAGCGGCAGAGTTAACATAGGATGTGTATGGCAGCAATCAAAGCCGTCCACTATGGGTAAAGACCTGCCGCCCAATACTTCCTGCAGAATATCAAAAGGCTGCCGCTCACTTCCTGCATTATCAAAAAGCTCATGTTTTCCTAAAATAATAGCACTGACCTTGTCAAATATACCGTTTATTTTTAGCATTGAAAATGAGCGCTCAACTGTAGCAATATCTTTTAGGCTATCTTCTAGAAATAATATATCGCCGTGCTTTACTTCAGGCATCCATTTGCTGCCCATAATTCCTGAAAGTGTGTTGAGGTTACCCCCTATTACTCGTCCTTCAACACTCCCGGTTCCCAAAAAACGGCACTTGTTCTCATAAAGTATCTTGTCCCTCACTTTCTCAATGCTGTCCCAATTCAGTCGCTCATCCGTCCATTCTTTTGGCAAAGTGTAACAATAGGGGACGTTAAAAGGCTCCATTAGTATTTCGCTAAATGAATGATATGTCTCGTCCACTAATGGAGAGAATTCACCAAAAGAAGCAACGAGTGCTGGCCCATAAAATGTAACCAATCCTGTTCTGGCATAAATTCCTGCTAGTAGAGCAGTAGCGTCAGAGTAACCAATGATTATTTTGGGATCCTGAATAAGGGTGTGGTAGTCAATATATGGTAAAAGTGAGTTGCTGTTGCTTCCACCAATGGTGGACATAATGCAACGTACTTCAGGGTCGCGAATAAGAGCATTGAGCTCATCTGCACGTTCTTTAATGGTACCTGAACGATAAAAGTCTGACTGGCCTGTCAGGTTACCTGCTTTAAGGTGAAATCCTTTATTAACAAGAAAGGATTTTGCGCGATTAAACCGGTTGGGTGCCGTCACTGTAACGGGAGAGGACGGGGAAAAAAAACCAATCGTATCACCAGTTTTTAAAGGTGGAGCCAGCAGAGTCTGCTTTATAGACATATATTTTCATCCTTAAATTATGGCTTTTTGATCATTCTAAGATCAGAGAGCCTAAAGAGAAAAATCTTAATAATGTTGACGTAAATTGTTCAGGCCATACTCTGTAACACAGATATTTATTGCAAGACAATCGTTTAAAATAAAATAAAGATATCTTATATGTATGTAAAGAAGGCGGATAAAATCATCATGTTAGCTTTTGTTGGATATGTTGATAGTTGATTACAATGCAAAGTGGTTAGCAAAGAACAAATGCGCGTCAGGTCCGCTTCTCGCTCATAGCGGACCTGACGCGCGCGTCCGCTTCGTGCCAGAAGCGGACGTTACTAACGACAGGATGTACTAATCAACGGTGAGCAGGTCATTGTGGTGATGGATTGAAATTATGCTTTGAGCTAAAACTCTGAACATAGAGCTATTTTCAAATATCAGCTAAGTCAAACGGCCCTCATATGAGGGCCGTTTGACTTAGCTATTACGATTTAAATCCAGGCTTACCGTTAGCCGCTCGCCATTGTTTAACTTCTTTTACAACACCTTCAGGACTGTCTTCCCTGTCATCATTGGGATAATAAATAAGATCAGAACCCGATGGGTGTTCAGTCAACCGTTTGAATTCAAGAATGTTTTTCGCATCCTCTTGTTCAGTGGTACTTTGTACGTTAAAAAATTTCTTAACGAACTCTAAAAACTCAGACTCTGTATAGTCCGAAATTGTTTTCTTCTCCATTTACTTACCCTCTTTATGGATTTCAATATGACGTTTTGGGGTTGTTACTCGTAGATTATCGATATAGTAAACCGAACCATTATTTTTAATCTGTTCTATATGGTGCAACTCATATTTTACACGGCCACCAACTTGTTCCGCATCTCGCGGCGCAGGTGCTTTACCCGCTTGTATATTTCCTAAGTTACCCGCTTTGAATTGTTTATTCAGAACCGGATCTTTTCCCACTTCCGACCAAAATGCCTGACGGAACGCGTCAAAGTTCCTGAACGTCTGTCCCCGTAATTTGTCGGCGATCTGACTCGGGATCGGCGCACCATCACCCATACCGGCTACCCCCAACCACTTATCCCCTACAGGCTGGCCTTTCCCAGTGACTGTACCGGGCATATTCCGTGGGCTACGCAACATGATATAGAGCGGTTTCAGCCCTGAGTCCGCAGGAAAAATCAGAATGACATCTTTAAAATCCACATCCTCTGCCACGGGTGTAGTGGTGACCGTCACGCCCTGTGGAACAGAGACCGGACTTCCGGTATGCACAATTGTCTCAGGCAGAGGAACCGGACCCCTAAGCGTCAGAGGGCTGTTTACACCAGGTGCATCAGCAGGACTCACCAGAATTGTCTGGGACGGTAAACCCGCCATTGCGGGCAGAGTGTAACCCCAATAGCCCGTTTTACTGTCTTTGACAGCACGTACTACGGGAACGCTGCCGGCGATACCGGTACGGACCAATTGCACGTCTAGAGTGTTGTCCCCACGCATAACCATTTGGCCGCGGACGGGCATGGAAATACCCGCGTTCGTGTCAGCTGCATGATTCAATGTTGCAGAATCGGGTAAAGACAAAATATCACCGGAGATCAGTGTACTGATATCTCGCCCTGGAACTATGTCGCTGTTCTCACCCACTTTACTTGAATACAGCAGCCCCATAATCGTGACGGCCACCGGCCCCACAAGACTTGCTGTGGCAATACTGCGCAATTCAGCCAGAGCGGCACTTATCCGTGACCAGACTGCGCCGGCAACATCGTCACCCAGCACAATTCCGCCGGAGGATGCGACTGACCAACTGATCGGAGTGCCGGCCATGGAGGCACTGGCGGCGATGCCACGTACAGACTGAACACTCATTAATTTCAGCGTGTCCGCTGCAATTTGACGTGCCAGCATGGCCTGCGCGAGCTGAGTGGCGGCAGCTTCTGCTGCCAGGCGTTGACGTTCAGCTTCTGCAGCGCGGGCTGCGGTTGCCGCCGCCGCGGCCGCGGCTTCTGCAGCCTGACGTTGCCGTTCAGCTTCCGCCGCGCGTGACGCCGCCTGCTGTGACGCTATCAATGCGGCCTGCGCGGCAAGGCGGCGGGTTTCTGCATCACGTGCTGCCACAGCCGCTGCCGCAGTGGCCTGCTCTGCTGCACTTGCCTGAGCCGCCTGCTGATTGGCGGAATTACGGGAGTTGGTGGCATTCACCCGCGCCGTATTCAGCGTATTGCCTGTGAGTTCAGTGATAAAAATACTGACAGTACGGCTATTTTTTCCACCAGCATCACGTTGTTCCCAGTGACCATAGTCACCGTTCCTTTTGGTTAGCTTAGCGGCCTGAGTATTCAGCTGGTTAGCTCGTAATTCAGCCTGCTGCGCAGCAGACTCTGCTGATTGTGCTGCCTGTCGAAGATTTACCGCGTTTTGCGCAGCGGCATTCGCCGCCTGCTCCAAACGCGCCCGTTCTGCCGTCGCAGTATTTAGGTTCGCCTGCGACTGAGAAACCGACTGATTCAGACCCGCAATGCCTGCAGCGGCAATCGCAGCCTGTCTTTGTTTTTCAGCTGACGCAGCCGCCGATGCTGTCGCTTCCGAGGCCGCGACGCCCGCTTTCTGATGCTGGGATAGGGCACTTTGAAGGTCGCTCAAGACTTGAGTAACTGCCTGGGCCATAGTTTTTTTGCTGCATTATCGACTGTTCTAGTTGCCGTTTGGCCATTGCTTCCCCCGGTTTCATAACGGGTTGTCACTTTATCAGGCATCAGGTCATGGGCGCGCTGCCAGGCCTGAACGATTTGATCGCGTGCAACAGGTTGCTGAGCAATAGTCAAAGCATCAAAAGCCGCGCGTACAATTCGATAGGAAGCTGTTGACGTTACCGCCACAAGTAAGTTATTGAGGCTTTCTGAAATCGCGCCGTTAATCAACGACGTATTAACGGGGCCCGCTCCTGCCCAGTTGCGGTTTACCGAGGCGGAGGAACCCGATGCGCTGCCGGCATCATTCCCCCCTCCATTGCCAGTCCCTGTATTCGTATTTCCCTTATCAGCAATAGATAGATTTACATGCACAGAACCATCAGGACCATAAGTCACTGCAGGCCCACTAAAATGGCTTCCCGTTGAAGCCATACCGTCACCGTTATAACTAAACCCAGGCATAGTTTTTTCCTCTTTCTATCTTTGTCGTTTTTATACTTATGGGGGTGTGGTATGCAGTTTATGACTCACCTACTAAGAACAGGTTCGCTATATTACGTGCTCTGCTGTACCATTTTATCTGTATATATAAACATGCTTTTACATACAGTATTTGCATGCTATGCCTGAAGTGCGGCGGCCGTCAACGTGCCTAAGGATGAGGGGAATAATAGTAAAAACAAAAGATATTTATTTTTTATTTTTTAAAATCAATTGGATGTATCTGGTTCTGGGGTTTTGTATTTAACATAATGCCAACGTTGTTTACCGCTTCGACAGTTCTAAGAGCTCTGACACAACAAAGACCCTGTTCTAAATGAACCTTGCTACCAAAATATCACCAGATAAATTCTGGGACCAAATCCAACTATTAACATAAAGCAGTGAGGACGAGTCGGTTCCTAAAAATAAATCACCGCGTGGACTTTCTATAATTACTCCCTTTTAGTTCTACGCAATTATTGAAAAATACTGTTGATCAGTAATCTGTCGATTCACTGCTGGCAAGTTTAGTAATGCGGCAGAATGTCCGCTATTCGCTCAAAGCAGCCCTTGAAATTTGCCTTTGGTTGCTTCGTGACAGGAGCGGACGTTGGTAATTGAAGAGAGAAATTCCGCCATACCCTTATTTCTCGAGTCTGGCTGCTGCTTTTAAAGTAGCCTGCCGCCTCTTTTCAATAAAAGGTGCAGCCTGTTCCTGTGCTTTTTTTAGCTGTTCTTCAGATGCTGTGCGGGGTGAGCCACAGTTAAAGGGAGGGGCAGGGTCGTATTCCATATGCAGCTGAATATTCTGAGCGATATCACTTCCGAACATTTCTGACACGACGTTGAGAGCAAAATCTATACCAGACGTCACACCTGCGCCAGTTATACGATTGCGGTCATGCACTACTCGCTCACTCACTGGCTCTGCACCTAACAAAGCGAGCTGATCCAGAGAAGCCCAGTGCGTAGTTGCTTTGTATCCCTTCAGAAGTCCTGCTGCGCCCAAAACAAGCGATCCAGTGCATACCGAAGTCACGAGTTTTGCTTGTTTGCTTTGAGTCCGGATAAACGAAAGGACTTCTTCGTCCTCCATCAGGTTTATCTGCCCTGGACCACCCGGGACACAAATTACATCCAGTTCGGGACATGCGTTGAATGTGGTTGTTGGCTGTATAGCCATACCTCGATCAGAAACCACGAGGTCCAGGTTTTTCCAGATGAGATGAACCTTTGTGTTTGGCGCTCTTACGAAAACTTCATAAGGGCCGGTAAGATCAAGCTGAGTGAGAGCTGGAAACAGGATCAGCCCGATTGATGTGCATGCAGAATCAATCATAAAAACCCTTTTAACTTAAAAGGACATAATGTCTTTTCCTTCGACAAAGGCAACCTCTTGTTGAACGAATAGATGTGCGCCTAATGAAGACCATGCTTAATCCAGCTGTATTTCAGTAGCATTAAGAATTTTATTACCAGTCCGAACCAAGATGACTAATGGTGAAACGACCGCTCCGCGCTCACAGCGGACCTTCGAATCAACTGGCTAATTCGCTTGGTGTCAGAAGCGGTCGTAACTAAAAAATATTGTTATACAGATTATCTCATTAAGCGGTAGTCGGTTCCTTAGTGAGCCGGTAAACATCATACATGGATGAACTTTTCATCGGTTTAACCGCCCAATGAAAACGCACCCCTTTGCCAATCATGATAGCGCTACGAATTTCGCTAATTGGATGAAACTCGTGATTAGACTTCTGAAATTCCATTTGCTTGTTGCGCAATGGAGCCGCGCCGTAAATGTCTCGAAACTCATGAATTAGCATCGCTTCGAATTCTGAGTAAACTTTTGAGGCGTTTCTCGCCCGAGGGAAACAATAGCCAATGAGGAACTCATTTTCGCCTTGCAGGTCCGCGAGATCCATCAGCCAGTTCTTATGCTGAGTAATACGTTGTTCAAAGTTTCCTTCGCCGATGTAGACAGTGGGAGAAATACCGCGTGGATACTCAATTGCGAACAGACCATCAAGCTTGATGACATAAACGCACCGTTTAAGATCCTCCTGACTAACGCCTCTGCTTTGTAATACTGGAAAGACATCTTTTTTCCAGGTCTGACTGCAGTTCCACTGAAGCCAGTCCCACTTAATTTGTACATCTGCCACTTAATCACTCCTTATCTAGATTGTTTTGCTCGCGTTACATTGGCCAGTTGAATTTACGGCTTAGATTTATCTGGCGATAGCCAACGAAGTTGCAAATGGATAGCTGAGCGAATGCTCACTTTCCACACTAAAAAAACATGTATGTTATATCGGCAAAAAAACTACTTTCATGAGCAATTATTTTGAGCAAAGTGAGACGCCCAACCAGATTGTGGTTCAGTCAATTACGATTCGTCCGTTCTTAGCTCGCAGCCAACATCATACTCCCTGTGCTGTCTGCTCCGTGCCAGGAGCGGACTTTAAACACCTTAGCCGCCCTGAGGGCGGCTCTCAGTCCAACTCATTTCTCAGAGTCAAAGGCCCAGTCAGCTGCTGTCGCGAGCGACACAAACGGGCCAGCTAGTGTGACGTTATGGTGGCTGATGATTTCATTTGCGGACAGGTAATTGTTATCCATTGTCGTGTGCGCATCTGAAATCAGCACGGTCCTGAATCCCAGTTCCGGTGCAGCGCGGCAGGTAGTGTCCACACAGAATTCAGTTTTCATCCCGGCGATAACCAGTTCCTTAATGCCTCGCTGGCTGAGCTGATGCTGCAGGTTCGTACCCCGGAAACAGTTGGGGTGCTTTTTGATAAACACGACATCGTGCTCAGCGTACACATTCATTTCGGGTATCAGTTGTGTCAACGGACTTTGCTCAGAGAAGTGAGAATCATCAGGTCCGGTGTGGCGGGCAAAAAATACGGGCACCTTAGCCTGCCTCGCTTTTTCAATCAGCAAGCAGATGTTAGACAGAACCCTGTCTGCAAAATACGGTGAGGCGGGGCCACGGAAAAGTCCCTGCTGCATGTCGATAACTAAAAGCGCATTTTCTGATGAAATCATGATGTATCTCCATTCAGTAAGTCATGAACGGAGAAATTTTCTTCCCCGTCCGGTTTGGCGGGGAGTCAGAGTCTGTTTTGTCAGGAGCCAGTCACAGATACGCCCACGCCGCCGAAAGTTCCGGTGGTGGTAACGGTTGTCGCTGTATGAACTGACTTAATCATTTTCTGACTTTCTCTTATGGGTTGGGTATCGGGAACAGGAAACACAACGAATCGTGAAAAACTTCTCTTTTGTTTTAGCACTGAGATTTACCGGATTCAACAAAATTGTTTCCTGAATGTTGCCGAGCTTTGTTGGCACCCCCGACCCGCAAAGGAAAGCAATTTGGCTTCCACTCTTCGCTCTCAGCAGACCTTCAGCGTCAGGTGTTTGTCTGCTGTGTGCCATAAGCGGACTTTGCAAACATCACTGTTTTATTAAGAAGGTAACGGGTCATAACATGTGGACTTCATTGACTGCGTTCCATCAACTCAAGCGTCTGACCATCGGGGCTTTGTAAATATATTACTCTGGTTCCCTGCATGGGTCCTGA
>NZ_MJIB01000020.1:0-385 GCF_003697865.1 Rahnella sp. Larv3_ips
GTGCCTGTACCGGGCTTCAGTGTTTGCTGGGCCCCTGCAGGTTTTTTATCCAGTGGCCATTTTCATGGTGAAAACCACACGCCGTCATAAAGGCATAGTCCTGTCCGAAGAGAGAAAAACACAATATATATAGAAAAATTATCAATTAGAAATCAAATATTCTGTATATTAATACATTCTCTAAGAATATTATTTTACTTAAGAACGTCGATCGGTTTGATCGAGTAAATATTCTGTAACTGCATAAAACTACTGCTTATTTGATTATTAGATCGTCAGGATCGAAAATTTTCATTTTTTATGAAAAATATAATGGATTATTTTTATTCAGAAATGTTAATGAGGTTGATCACTCCTGCACTTCTAAAATAAATACTCTCCAGCT
>NZ_MJIB01000017.1:0-7779 GCF_003697865.1 Rahnella sp. Larv3_ips
ATTTCACCCGGTCATCACTGTTTTTAATCTTTCCGACCCGGTTACTTCGTGATGTTGTTCACGTTGTTCCCTGTCGATGGAGCGGCATTATAGGGAGTTCTGAGCAGGCCGCAAGGGGTAATTTTAAGAAAAAACACCGTTTGCTGCATTACACAGCAAACACACTGCTTATACCGTCTTTTGCACAGATTTATCCACAGAGGCACAGGAATCTCAAATTTTGCGAGCGTCGCGCAATCGTTTTCGCTACAATTTCGCGCGTCAGTTTTCATTGCCCTTTACGGGTGATAAATGAAAAGTCAGTCGCCGAAGGGAAGTTATCTGAGTTCAATCCCGCGTTTTTCTGCGAATTGCTCTATATAGAGAGAAGAAAAGCATCATTGCATTCAAATAACGCTCTTTACTGCGACTCCAAAGCCAAGGATATAACCACCATGCAACAATCTCGTCCAATCCGCCGCGCCCTGCTCAGTGTTTCTGACAAAGCCGGTATCGTAGAATTCGCCCAGGCCCTGTCTTCGCGTGGTGTTGAATTGCTTTCCACTGGCGGTACCGCCAGCCTGTTGGCTAAAGCCGGTCTGCCAGTCACTGAAGTGTCTGACTACACGGGTTTCCCGGAAATGATGGATGGACGCGTCAAAACCCTGCACCCGAAAGTACACGGTGGGATCCTCGGTCGTCGCGGGAAAGATGATGAAATTATGGCGCAGCATTCTATTGCGCCAATCGACATGGTGGTCGTTAATCTTTATCCGTTTGCACAAACCGTCGCGCGCCCGGACTGTTCACTGGAAGATGCCGTAGAAAACATTGATATCGGCGGCCCGACCATGGTTCGCTCAGCAGCAAAGAACCATAAAGATGTGGCGATCGTAGTAAAAAGCAGTGACTACGATGCTGTCATTGCCGAGATGGATGCCAACGGCAGCTCGCTGACGCTGGCGACCCGTTTCAATCTGGCGATTAAAGCCTTCGAGCATACGGCTTCTTACGACGGCATGATTGCGAACTACTTCGGCACAATGGTCCCGGCTTATCACGGCGATACTGAATCAGCTTCCGGCCAGTTCCCGCGCACGCTGAATCTTAGCTATATAAAGAAACAAGATATGCGTTATGGCGAGAACAGCCACCAGAACGCCGCCTTCTATATAGAAGAGAACGTCAGTGAAGCGTCGGTTGCCACTTCGACTCAGCTTCAGGGCAAGGCGCTTTCCTATAACAACATTGCGGACACCGACGCAGCTCTGGAATGCGTGAAAGAATTTTCGGAGCCCGCCTGCGTTATCGTTAAACATGCCAACCCTTGCGGCGTGGCTGTCGGCGACAACATTCTGGCCGCTTACGAGCGCGCCTATCAGACTGACCCGACATCGGCTTTCGGCGGCATTATTGCCTTTAACCGCGAACTGGATGCTGAAACGGCAAAAGCCATCATCAGCCGTCAGTTTGTGGAAGTGATCATCGCGCCATCCGTCAGTGCCGACGCACTCGCTTTGACCGCCGCGAAACAAAACGTCCGCGTGCTGACCTGCGGCCAGTGGCAAGATCGCCAGAATGCGCTCGACTTCAAACGTGTTAACGGCGGCCTGCTGGTTCAGGATCGTGATTTGGGTATGGTTGAAGCGGCCGATCTGCGCGTGGTATCCGAGCGCCAGCCGACTGAGCAGGAACTGACAGATGCGCTGTTCTGCTGGAAGGTGGCAAAATTCGTCAAATCCAACGCCATTGTTTATGCGCGTGACAAAATGACCATCGGTATCGGCGCTGGGCAGATGAGCCGCGTTTACTCCGCCAAAATTGCCGGTATTAAAGCCGCCGATGAAGGTCTGGAAGTTGCCGGTTCCGTAATGGCCTCCGACGCCTTCTTCCCGTTCCGCGACGGGATCGATGCCGCAGCAGCCGTCGGCATTACCTGTGTTATCCAGCCAGGTGGTTCTATCCGTGACGATGAAGTGATCGCCGCGGCTAACGAACACGGCATTACGATGCTGTTTACCGATATGCGCCACTTCCGTCATTAATTTTCTTTTAGCGGGTGCGATGCGCCCGCTCATCCGGAGTCTTCGAATGAATATTTTAATTATCGGTAACGGCGGGCGTGAACATGCACTGGCATGGAAGGCATCGCAGTCACCTCTGGCTGATAAAGTCTTTGTGGCACCTGGTAACGCCGGTACCGCACTGGAACCGTTGCTGGAAAATGTTGATATTGCCGCTACGGATATCGCAGGATTACTGGCCTTCGCTAAAAGCAATGATGTCGGCCTGACCATTGTCGGCCCTGAAGCGCCGCTGGTCATCGGTGTCGTGGATGCTTTCCGCGCCGCGGGTCTGAAAATCTTTGGCCCTACGCAGGAAGCTGCGCAGCTTGAAGGCTCTAAAGCTTTCACCAAAGATTTCCTGGCTCGCCACAACATTCCAAGCGCTGATTATCAGAACTTCACCGACATCGAACCTGCGCTGGCTTACCTGCGCAGCAAAGGCGCACCGATTGTTATCAAAGCCGACGGCCTGGCCGCAGGTAAAGGTGTCATTGTGGCAATGACACTGAAAGAAGCCGAAGACGCCGTTCACGATATGCTGGCAGGAAATGCTTTCGGTGATGCAGGCCATCGCATCGTTATCGAGGAATTCCTCGACGGCGAAGAGGCCAGTTTCATCGTTATGGTCGACGGTTCCAATGTATTGCCGATGGCCACCAGTCAGGATCACAAACGCGTGGGTGATGGCGACAGCGGCCCGAACACCGGCGGAATGGGGGCCTATTCTCCGGCGCCCGTCGTGACGGACGAAATCCATCAGCGTGTCATGGATCAGGTTATCTGGCCAACGGTTCGCGGTATGGCGGCGGAAAACAACACGTACACCGGTTTTCTGTATGCAGGTCTGATGATCTCCGCTGACGGCCAGCCGAAAGTGATCGAATTCAACTGCCGTTTCGGCGATCCGGAAACACAACCGATCATGTTACGTCTGCGTTCGGATCTGGTGGATCTTTGTCTGGCTGGTGCAGAAGGTCGTCTGGGTGATAAAACCTCCGAGTGGGACCCGCGTCCTTCTCTCGGGGTGGTACTGGCCGCCGGCGGTTATCCGGGTGACTATCAGAATGGCGAAGTGATCCACGGTCTGCCACTGGAAGAAGTGCCGGACGGCAAAGTCTTCCACGCGGGAACCCGGTTGCAGGATGAGCGCGTAGTGACCAGCGGTGGCCGCGTGCTGTGTGTCACGGCGTTGGGTAAAACCGTGGAAGCCGCTCAGCAGCGTGCGTATGATCTGGCGAAAGATATCCAATGGGAAGGCAGCTTCTGCCGTAAAGATATTGGTTATCGCGCGATTGACCGCGAGCGCAATCAGTAAACCTCTCTCGCAGCAAGATGATCAAAAAAGGCACGCTTCGGCGTGCCTTCTCTTTTATTGCCAGGGAAATTAGAGATCTGACTCTTTTGGTTCCCAGCTGCAGAAATCTTCATTGGCCACTAACAGCAATTCATTTCCTTCCGGCGCAGTCAGCCAGGCTAACCCGAGTTGATCGTTACTGCGACTGGCTCGTTTTGCCAGCCAGACCTGCGAGCGAACCGTCAGTGTCGGTGTCACCTTCTCGCCCGCGCAGGTGGTTATTACACCCTGACGCCAGCGGGCCTGCACCAGCCGGACATTCCCGGCCTGCAGTGCACTACTCACATCGAGAATTTTAGCCGCTTCGTATTTATAGCGTTCGATGTCATCTGAGGATAATTTTTCACGTCGCTCAGGAAGTTGACGCTGCATAAAGCTGACATTGCCGCCCTCATCGAAACGAAGCATCACGCCCAAATCAGTTTTGGTCGCATGCGTTTCTTTCACAAGGTGAACTTGCCCCTCCTGAAATTCATACCGTGTGATGATTGTATCGCCGCCAAAATAGGGGCTGTAGACATTGAGAATGGTTTGGGGCTGGTTCTGGGCATTGTTTTCGCGCCATACACGGTTAATACCCTGATCGGCAACATAGCCACTGGCGAAGAACTGCGGGGTCGTCTCTTTTGAACTGCAACCCACCAGACTAAGAACCAGTAAACCTGCTACCAGCCTGGGGGTGATAAACTGAAGGGGCTTCAGAGCCCCTCCGCTTATTCTTTTCACTGCAAGCAATTACTTAACAGCGTCTTTCAGAGCTTTACCAGAAACGAACGCAGGCACGTTGGCAGCTGCGATTTTGATTTCTTTACCAGTCTGTGGGTTACGACCAGTACGCTCGTTACGATGATTTACCTTGAAAGTCCCGAAACCAACCAATTGTACAGCATCACCTTCTTTCAGAGACTCGGTAATAGCAGACAGAGTAGATTCAAGAGCAACTTTGGCCTGTGCTTTGGAAAGATCAGCTTTGTCCGCAATTACATCAATCAGTTGAGTCTTGTTCATAAGTTATCCTTTACAGTGTGTTTATCGTTTGCAAAGCATCGAGTGCGACGGATATGCCGATTGACAGCACCCTCCTGCATACACGCACCGATAGCCACTTTTTTTACGCACCCCAAATGTAGACCAGACAGGGTGCGGATGTGAAGCCTTAAGGCACGACAAATCAGGCGTTAAATCACGTTTTCTTGCCTTATTGCGCTAAATTTATGCCAATGTTACTGACAGCGGCTTCACGCAGGTCAGAACGTAACCCTTTTATTAATTCCAGGTCACGCTCCTCACAGTCAGCCAACAGGCGAAAAATCTCCCATTGGATGTCCCATTCTTCTTCAACAGCAGGAATGACTTTAAGCTCTTCATCGGTCATTTCTTTACCGGCCTGAGTCATTTCCAGCATCGCGACAGTACGAATTGACGTCTCACTGACGGCAACCGCGTGAGACAGCGTTTCGCCACTCAGACGCGAATGAATTAACTCGCCCAGAGCGATACACGCATCAATGGCCGGATACACCCCATAGATGTCGTAATCGTCGGAAGAAGGCACGGCCTCCTCCAGTTTTTCGAGCTGTGAGTCAAAATTGACCTTGGCGTCTTTCACCACCAGCGTTTCCCAGATTAAATCCAGGATGCGGCGGTAAACCTGCGGCTCACCAAACCCGGTTTCCAGGCAAAATGCCTGATAGTTCGGGTACATGCGCTCACACAAGCTCGCCATAAACGTCACGTGTTGCCAGCTTTCCAGCTTTTCGAGACGTAAATGAATTGGATTACGTAACATGAGTTGATCTCGTTAACTTTTCTGCGCGGGAGTTTACCTGAAATTAATCAATATCCCTATTCCTTGATTCCTAAAGATCATCACTCAACCGTTGCCAGCGTTGAAACGCTGCACGATTTGACGCCACGGCATCCGCCCAACGCGTAGGCTCCGGCAAACGATATTGCCGCATGCATTGCTCGACCCAATAACGTGCCGATTCCATGCTGATGCGATGACCCGGAGAGATGAACAATGGATTACAGCGTAGCTTACTGCGCCAGACCCAGCCAATCTGTTCATCCCCGTCGTACAACGCCTGATGGCTGTGCAATGCCTCACCGAGAGGCAGAGACTTACCGCATAACCGGCTTTTCGCGACACCAATCGTCGGCACGTCGATCATCAGGCCAAAATGACTGGCAACGCCCAGACGGCGAGGATGTGCGATCCCCTGGCCATCCACCATCACCAAATCGGGGCGAGAGCTGATTTGCTGCCAGGCCTGGAGTAATGCGGGAAGTTCACGGAAGGAGAGGAAACCAGGGATATACGGCATGACCGTCGGGATGCGAGCAATCTGATATTCCACCAGCTCAAGCGTTGGGTAGCTCAGAACCGCCACCGCAGCGCGGGTGACTTCACCGCCCTGTTCGAAGCCGACGTCTACACCGGCGATCAGCGCCGGTGTGGTGAAACCAGGAGGATCCTGCAGTTCGATCTGATCTGCGAGGATCCGTTGCTCTTCACGTAATGCGCGGGTATCGATCATCCGGGATCTTACTCGTGATACTGACGGGACAAGCTGTGTACCGCTTCCACGAAAGCGCCGGCATTTTCCGGCGGCACATCCTGATGGATGCCGTGACCCAGATTAAACACGTGACCATTACCTTTGCCGAAGCCTGCCAGAATAGTCTCCACTTCCTGCTCGATGCGCACCGGTGAGGCATACAGCATGGAAGGATCCATATTGCCCTGAATCGCCACTTTATCGCCCACACGGCGGCGTGCATCGGCAATATCCGTTGTCCAGTCCAGACCCAGCGCATCACAACCTGTCGCGGCCATCGCTTCCAGCCACTGACCGCCGCCTTTGGTGAACAGCGTCACGGGCACGCGACGACCTTCGTTTTCACGGATCAAACCATCAACGATTTTATGCATATAGTTGAGGGAGAATTCACGGTAATCGCGTGGCGTCAGCACACCGCCCCAGGTGTCAAAGATCATCACCGACTGCGCGCCCGCTTTAATCTGGGCGTTGAGGTAAAGGATGACGCTGTCAGCAACTTTATCCAGCAGCAAATGCATGGTCGCCGGATCGGCATACATCATCTTTTTGATTTTAGTGAAAGCTTTGCTGCTGCCACCTTCAACCATATATGTCGCCAGCGTCCACGGGCTGCCGGAGAAACCAATAAGCGGTACTTCACCTTTAAGGTTTTTACGGATGGTGCGCACGGCGTTCATCACGTAGCCCAGTTCCATTTCAGGATCGGGGACCGGCAGCTTTTCGACATCGGCACGGTTGGTCAGCGGAGAAGAAAAACGCGGGCCTTCACCGGCTTCGAAATACAACCCTAACCCCATCGCATCAGGAATGGTCAGGATGTCGGAGAACAGAATGGCCGCATCCAGCGGATAGCGGCGCAGCGGCTGCAAGGTCACTTCACAAGCCAGCTCCGCATTCTTGCACAGCGACATAAAATCACCGGCCACGGCACGGGTTTCTTTATATTCTGGCAAATAGCGGCCTGCCTGACGCATCATCCATACCGGCGTGATGTCCACCGGTTGACGTAACAGGGCGCGCAGGTAACGGTCATTTTTCAACTCATTCATTCTGGTTCTTTCCTTCAGTATTCGGGCGGCACGGCATTAATCTGGCGGCATTCTAACACGCAACACTTACGCTACACGTCGTCTTCATCGCTCGCGGCGCGGCATAGCGCCACAGTATCTTCGATCAGTCGACGCGCGATGGTGCCCGGCGGCGGCAATAACGGCAGGGCGTCATAACGATACCAGCCCGCACTCAGCAGCTCTTTCGGATCGTGCTGAATATCACCGCTGTCATAGTCAGCCATAAAAGCCATCATCAGCGAATTCGGGAAAGGCCATGGCTGCGAGCTGACGTAGCGCACGTTTTTCACGCGGACGTGACTCTCTTCCATGACTTCGCGCGCCACGGTTTCTTCCAGCGTTTCGCCGACTTCAACAAAACCGGCCAGCACGGTGTGAATTCCGTTACGGTGGCGGACATGCTGCGCCAGCAGAATTTCATCACCCCGGCGGATAGCCACGATAATGCATGGCGCAATTTGCGGATAATAGCGTTCACGACAGTGGCTACAGAGCGCAGCCCACTCGGTTTTACTGACCTGCATTTCGTGGCCGCAGTAACCGCAGAATTTATGAGATCGATAAAATTCAGCCAGTTGCACACCACGCCCGACCAGCTGGAATAATCCGCGATCCTGATCGAGCAACTGGCGGGCCGACACCATGTGGTTGTGCATCGCCTGACGCACCAGCCAGACCGGCTCGCCCTGCCACTCGCCAATCTGGCGTGCCGTTTTGCCGGTCAGAGAGAATTGCGTTGCACTGCC
>NZ_MJIB01000019.1:0-1336 GCF_003697865.1 Rahnella sp. Larv3_ips
ATGGCGGACACCTATAAACCGACGCTTGCGGAGGGTTCAGGCCGCACGCAGACGTTGCGCATGGTGATTGCGGTCAGCAACACCGAGGCAATCAGCTTGCTGATCGACGACTCGGTGATTATGGCAACCGAGCAGTATGTGAATGACCTGCTGGCCGCGCATGAAAAATCCCGTAACCATCCCGACGGCACGCTGACGGCAAAGGGTTTTGTCCAGCTCAGCAGCTCGGTCAGCAGTACCAGCGAAGCGCTGGCCGCCACGCCAAAAGCGGTGAAGGCTGTTAATGACAACGCCAACAGCCGTGTCCCTTCCTCCCGCAAGGTGAACAATAAACCGCTGTCTGCGGATATTACCCTGTTACCGGAAGACGTCGGCGCTTTCAGTAACACATTGCCCATTGTCGATAACACTAAAGTCACCAGGCTTTCAGATCCGTCACTGGTTGCAAAATCAGGCGCTGTCACGCTTGCAGGATATTTTGACGATCATCCGCTTGGTGCTAAGCCTAATCAGGCCGCTGATACGCTGGTGACGTTTCGCCGCGCGTATGATGCAGGCGCTGCACTAACTCAGTACCTCCACAGTACAAATGGTACGATTTACGTACGAACGGGCGCAGTAAGTGCCGCTGAAGAAAGCGGCTGGTTATGGAAGCAGTACGGCGCTACACCGCTGCCGTACGGATGGCGCAAAGTTTACGACACAGCCAATCCGCCGACGGCTTCTGAGGTGGGGGCGCTTCCTGTCGAGTCCGCTGTTCTCGGCACGTCCAATATCAACACGTTTAACCTGGCAAAAATTGGCCTTTACGTGCAAAGCACCGGCGCGAATGCCACGGTCGCGAACGGCTATCCGCCAGGCTCGCAGGCGGCGGGCGTGCTGGAGGTGCTCCCCGCCTCCTGGACGGGCGGCGTATTACAGCGTTATACGGTACAAAATACCGGCATGGTGTGGACGCGTGCGCTCAATGCTTCCTGGAATGGCAAGGATGGACCATGGCGCGACTGGGTGCAGGCCAGTTCCGCCGGTTCTGTCGCAGCAAACACGGCGCTCGGTGCTACTGACCTGAACACTGTGGGTTTTGGCCTGTCGGCGGTTCAGGCGGCTGTTTACCACCAGTCAGCCAACGCCTCCGCGACACCTGACAGGAATTATCCAGAAGCCAAAGCGGGCACGCTGTTTGTTACCGGCAGCGCTTACGGCTGCCAGCAGATGTTTATCACTTTTGATACGTGCAACGTCTGGGTGCGCGGGCTTTCTTCCAACTGGAACGGGAAGGATGGACCATGGCGCCCATGGGTTGCTCTGTATGGCACCAACAATAAACCGACGGCCG
>NZ_MJIB01000006.1:0-429 GCF_003697865.1 Rahnella sp. Larv3_ips
ATGGTCTAAAACCCATTTTGGTATGATGCAAATACATTCGCTGTTTTCCACCGTTTTCAGCAAGGTGATAAATGAATTATATTCCAGCAGACTGAAGAATCTCGACTTAGGAATGAACCCTTCAACTTCATCTTCTTTATTCTTCATCCGGTAAAATACAATATATTCTTCATTCTGAAAGTTCTCTTCTGTCAGGACATCTTTCACGCGGGGATGATTATCTGAGCAGATGTAACACAGCTCTTCATCCATTATTTTTACATTTTCGTAAGAACTGTCCTGACAGGGTGTGAAACCAAGAATGACTTCAGTCATGCCAGAAAAAGACATTGCAGACTCTGGCCTCTCAAAGGCCGAATCGTGAATGACCTGATATTTAGGGTGTTGCGACATCACCACGTCTGAGATATCGGAAAATAATCTGACACA
>NZ_MJIB01000015.1:0-527 GCF_003697865.1 Rahnella sp. Larv3_ips
TCGAATCAATTTCGACGGTTGATTCAGCGAAAGTGAAAACCATTACTACGGTGATAGTGAAATGAGTTCTGTTACGAAAGCCTTTGTTTCCGAAGGTGCTTTATCGGAAATAGTAGTAAAAGTCCTAGATGATAGTGTGATTGATCTTCTTGAAGAGTTAGGATTCGTCGCTGTGTCCGGCAAGGAACAAAAAACACTATCATTAATGGCTCCCGATCAAGACATTAAGGCAAAGCTATTCGAAAAATTACGAGATGCAGGGATTTCTTTTTCGGCTGGCCCAGATTGGTGTCCCGCCGACGTGTTTGAGTTATTAAGAGATCAAAAAATGCTGGCTGGGGTTTATCGAAAAATAATATGGTGTGGACCTGAAAAGCCAAAAATAATCGAAAATTGTTAGCAATAGAATATTTAAAAATTCAGTTTGTGCAAAGGCGCAGTTCTGAACCGGAAACCAACATCCCAATTTCTGTGAGTGATAGCAGGTCTACCGATATCGAATAGAAGATGATCCATTTGTTATTTCC
>NZ_MJIB01000021.1:0-187 GCF_003697865.1 Rahnella sp. Larv3_ips
CGGTGCTCAAAAATTAACTTTCGTAGTACTCTTATAAGTGAACAAGTCACCTAAATGAATTACTGCTTGGTCACTCTTTAAGACTTGATATAAAAAAGCCACCGAGGTGGCTGATATCGTCTTGTGAGTGCCCACACAGATTGTCTGATAAATTGTTAAAGAGCAGTGAGTTACGCGCTTTCGCTTG
>NZ_MJIB01000021.1:197-36971 GCF_003697865.1 Rahnella sp. Larv3_ips
ATAATTCACTAAAATGAATTACTGCTTGGTCACTCTTTAAGACTTGATATTTTTTGCCACCGAGGTGGCTGATATCGTCTTGTGAGTGCCCACACAGATTGTCTGATAAATTGTTAAAGAGCAGTGAGTTACGCGCTTTCGCTTGCTAACTCGAGGTGGCGTATATTACGCTTTCCTCATTCAGTGTCAACCGTTTATTTCACCCGGTCATCACTGTTTTTAACCTTTCCGACCCGGTTACTTCGTGATGTTGTTCACGTTGTTCCCTGTCGATGGAGCGGCATTATAGGGAGTTCGATTTGAATGGCAAGCGAATAAATACAGTTTTATTTCGTTTGCCGTTTTTTTATCCAAAGACCCTTATTTCTGCGCTTTTGCTATAAAGGAAGGCAATGCAGCAAGGCTTTCCAATACAGCGTCTGCTGCACTTTCACTTTCTGGTGTAACGGGCTTACCGGTACGAACCAAAATCTTAGTGCCCACGCCTGCAGCAGCGGCTGCCTGCATATCCTCAAGCTTGTCGCCGATCATATAAGAAGAAGCCATATCGATATTCAGCTCTTCCCGGGCAGTTAAGAACATCCCCGGTAATGGCTTACGGCAGTCGCAAACCTGCGCAAACTCTTTAACGGAACCTTCCGGGTGATGCGGGCAGAAATAGATCCCATCAAGGTCGACACCGCGGTCGGCCAGTGACCAGTCCATCCACTCTGTCAGTGTCATAAACTGTTCTTCAGTGAACTTGCCGCGTGCAATACCCGATTGATTAGTGACGAGTACGAGCAAGAAGCCCATTTCCTTAAGTTTAAGACACGCATCGATGACACCGTCGATAAACTGGAAGTCATCGATTTCATGAACATAGCCGTGATCGACATTCAACGTGCCATCACGGTCGAGAAAGATTGCTGAAACAGGTTGTGCCACGAATTTGCTCCTGATGGCTGATTAACGGCGCCAGTATCGCATGTTTTACGGGTCAGTGAGAATGTTAACCTGGTTGACTTAGACGTCTAGACGCCTTAGCATCCACGACATGCTTCGGGCTTATCCCCGCAGAGTTAATTTCACCACGTCACGTCAAAAAGACAGAATAAAAAATAATATGATTAAACTTTCAAACATCACCAAGGTTTTCCAGCAGGGTTCGCGCCAAATCGTCGCGCTCTCTGACGTGAGTCTTCACGTCCCTGCAGGACAAATATACGGCGTGATCGGCTCATCTGGCGCGGGTAAAAGCACATTAATCCGCTGCGTCAATTTGCTGGAGCGTCCGACCGAAGGCAAGGTACTGGTCGATGGCCAGGATCTGATGTCCTTCTCAGAGAAAGCACTGACCCGTGCGCGCCGCCAGATTGGCATGATTTTTCAGCACTTTAATCTGTTGTCGTCACGTACCGTTTTTGGCAATGTTGCACTGCCACTGGAACTGGACAATTTGTCTTCAGCGGACATCAAAAAGCGCGTCTCTGAGCTGCTGAGTCTGGTGGGTCTGGAAGATAAGCATGACGCCTACCCGGCCAATCTTTCCGGTGGGCAAAAACAACGTGTCGCCATTGCCCGTGCGCTGGCCAGCAATCCCAAAGTGTTACTGTGTGATGAAGCAACAAGTGCTCTGGACCCGGCGACGACCCGCGCCATCCTGGAACTGCTGAAAGACATTAACCGCCGTCTGGGTTTAACCATCCTGCTGATTACCCATGAGATGGATGTCGTGAAACGCATTTGCGACCAGGTGGCAGTGATAAGCGATGGCAAACTGATCGAGCAGGACAAGGTGAGCGAGATGTTCTCCCACCCTAAAACTCCGCTGGCTCAACAATTCATTCAATCAACGCTCCATCTGGATATCCCGGAAGATTACGCGGTACGCATGGTGCCGGAACCTGAAGCTGATCGTGTACCGCTGTTACGGCTGGAATTTACCGGCCAGTCGGTCGACGCACCGCTGCTTTCAGAAGCAGTTCGTCGCTTTGACATTAACAATAATATTATCAGTGCTCAGATGGATTATGCCGGCGGCGTGAAGTTCGGGATTATGCTGACAGAAATGCACGGTTCAGAAGAAAACACTCAGGCGGCGATTCAGTTCCTGCATGAGAATCAGGTGAAAGTAGAGGTACTCGGTTATGTCTGAGGCAATGATGTGGTTAATGGGGCGGGGTATCTGGGAAACGGTCATCATGACACTCACCTCCGGCTTCTTTGGGTTTGTACTCGGGCTACCATTTGGCGTGCTGCTGTATGTCACCCGTCCGGGACAAATTGCTGAGAATAAGAACGTCTATCGCGTGATGTCTGCGCTGGTTAACATTTTCCGTTCTATTCCTTTTATTATCTTGCTGGTCTGGATGATTCCGTTCACTCGTATGATTGTCGGCACCTCGATCGGTTTACAGGCTGCCATTGTTCCGCTGACTGTGGGCGCAGCTCCCTTTATTGCCCGTATGGTTGAGAACGCATTACTGGAAATCCCAAGCGGTCTGGTTGAAGCCTCCCGCGCGATGGGTGCCACACCGATGCAAATCATCCGTAAAATTCTGTTGCCGGAAGCCTTGCCGGGTCTGGTTAACGCGGCCACTATTACTCTGATCACCCTGGTTGGTTATTCTGCGATGGGCGGTGCTGTGGGTGCCGGCGGTCTGGGACAAATTGGTTATCAGTACGGTTATATCGGTTATGACGCCACTGTCATGAATACGGTATTGGTTCTGTTAGTGGTTTTGGTGTATTTAATTCAATTCTGTGGCGACCGCATCGTAAAAGCAGTCACGCATAAATAACGAAAAAACAGCTGTAAAACATAACCCTGTGTATATTTTTATCCGCTTATTGAGGAAAGGAAATGTCTAATAAATTCAAATCCATTGCCGTTGTTGGCGCGCTTCTGGGATCGCTGGCTTTGGTTGGCTGCGGGCCAAAAGAGCAGGATCCAAACCACATCAAAGTGGGCGTGATTGTCGGTTCTGAGCAGCAGGTTGCTGAAGTGGCACAAAAAGTTGCTAAAGAAAAATACGGTCTGGATGTTGAACTGGTGACATTCAACGATTACGTCCTGCCGAACGAAGCCCTGAGCAAAGGCGATATCGACGTTAATGCCTTCCAGCACAAACCTTACCTTGATCAGCAGATCAAAGACCGCGGCTACAAACTGGTTCCCGTCGGTAACAGCTTTGTCTATCCAATCGCGGGCTATTCCAAAAAAATCAAATCTGTTGATGAACTGAAAGAAGGCGATCAGGTTGCCCTGCCAAATGATCCGACCAACCTTGGCCGTTCATTACTGCTGCTGCAAAAACAAGGTCTGATTAAACTGAAAGACGGCGTTGGCCTGCTGCCGACCGTTCTTGATGTGACTGAGAACCCTAAAAACCTGAAACTGGTTGAACTGGAAGCACCACAGCTGCCACGTTCACTGGATGATGCAAAAATCGCACTGGCCGTTATCAACACGACTTACGCCAGCCAGATCGGTCTGACACCAGAAAAAGACGGTATCTTCGTAGAAGACAAAAACTCACCGTACGTAAACCTGATCGTTGCGCGTGAAGATAACAAAGACGCTGAAAACGTGAAGAAATTCGTTCAGGCTTACCAGTCTGATGAAGTGAACGCTGCGGCGAACAAAATCTTCAACGGCGGCGCCGTCAAAGGCTGGTAAAAACCGGCAGTGAGGAATGCCATATTTATCTGCCATTCATCATGTAAAGACTCTTTTCAGAAATAAGTACAAGGCGGGCATATGCCCGCCTTGTTATTTCCTCAATACCTTGCTTCAATAACGCCACATTCATTCCTGTAAACATATTAAAAAGCAGAGGATTTACCATGCGTGCTTTACCTCTCTGTTTGTCGGCACTTTTGCTGGCGGGTTGTTCCCTGACTCAACACACACAGCCAACACCCATTGCACCTGTTGTTAAAGAAGAGCCAAAACCCGTCAAACCAAAACCGGCTCCAGTTCGTCCGGCCCCTGTGAAACTGTATAAAGATGCAGAAGCACTGGTCGGCACACCGTTCCGTGATTTAGGCGAAGTCTCTGGAGAATCTTGCCAGGCGGACCAGAATGATTCGCCTCCGAGCCTGGCCACAGCCCGTAAAAGAATGCTGACCCGCGCTTCGTACATGAAGGCAAATGCCGTGTTGTTACATCAGTGCCAAATTCTCGGTGGCGTTCCAGGCTGCTTCCAGCAAGCGATTTGTCAGGGCTCTGCGTTGAACGTCACCTTTAAATGACCTCATTTTCTTTTGAGCAAATAGGGACAATTCATTCGCCCTACAAAGAGAAATTTGCAGTCCCACGCCAGCCTGGTTTGATCCAGGATGGCGGCGGTGAGTTACACCTTCACGCGCCGTATAACAAGCCTGAAGCGGTTCGCGGGCTGGAAGAGTTCAGCCATCTTTGGGTGATGTTTGTGTTTCATCAGACAATGGATGGCGGCTGGCGTCCGACGGTCCGTCCGCCTCGCCTTGGTGGCAATACGCGCACCGGCGTATTTGCGACACGTTCTACCTTTCGTCCGAATCCGCTGGGAATGTCGCTCGTTGAGCTCAAAGGGATCCACTGCCAGGGGCAACATGTCATTTTGCAACTTGGCAGTCTGGATTTGGTGGATGGCACCCCTGTTGTCGATATCAAGCCCTACCTGCCCTTTGCAGAAAGCCATCCTGAAGCCCGTGCGGGATTTGCTCAGCACGCGCCGCAAGCGAATATGCCGGTGGAATTTTCACCGCAGGCTGAAAAGCAGCTGGCAGATAATGTACGTAAGTACCCCCATCTGCGTCGTTTCATCACTCAGGTTTTGGGCCAGGATCCTCGCCCGGCCTACCGTAAGGGTGAAGCAGTTGAACGGGATTACGCCGTTCGCCTGCTCGAGTTTAATGTCCGCTGGCGGGCTGTGGGCTCGGTGAATCAGGTATTGTCTCTCGGCAACGACTAAATTTCCTCTGCGTCTCTTTTGACAACAGCAACTCGCTGGTAAACTAAACCACTTTTTTACGTTTTGGCTGCCTGTGGCAGCCTGATTGCAATTTGCAGTGCTAACGGAATCAACACATCATGCGTACTACTCAATATCTGCTCTCTACTCTGAAAGAGACGCCAGCCGACGCGGAAGTCATCAGCCATCAGCTGATGCTGCGTGCGGGGATGATCCGCAAACTGGCTTCCGGCCTGTATACCTGGCTGCCAACCGGCCTGCGTGTTCTGCGTAAAGTTGAAAACATCGTGCGCGAAGAAATGAATAACGCGAACGCCATCGAGGTATCGATGCCGGTGGTTCAGCCCGCCGATTTGTGGCAGGAGAGCGGACGTTGGGAACAATACGGCCCGGAATTGTTGCGCTTTGTTGACCGTGGCGATCGCCCTTTTGTACTGGGTCCAACCCACGAAGAAGTTATTACCGATCTGATCCGCAATGAAATCAGCTCATACAAACAGTTGCCGCTGAACTTCTTCCAGATCCAGACCAAATTCCGTGACGAAGTTCGTCCGCGCTTTGGCGTGATGCGCTCGCGTGAATTCCTGATGAAAGATGCCTACTCGTTCCATACAACACAGGAATCTCTGCAGGAAACGTATGATGCGATGTACGCAGCCTACAGCAAGATCTTCAACCGTATGGGTCTGGATTTCCGCGCTGTTCTGGCAGATACCGGCTCTATCGGCGGCAGCGCATCTCATGAGTTCCAGGTACTTGCGCAAAGCGGCGAAGATGACGTGGTGTTCTCTGACTCCTCTGATTTTGCAGCCAATATTGAGTTCGCGGAAGCGCTGGCACCCGCAGCAGCACGCCAGGCGGCCACGGAAGAAATGCGTATTGTTGAAACGCCAAACGCCAAAACCATCGCTGAACTGACAGAACAGTTCCAGGTTCCGGTTGAGAAAACCGTGAAAACCCTGATGGTTCACGCAACAGCTGAGAGCGGGCACAAACTGATTGCCTTGCTGATCCGCGGCGATCACGAACTTAACGAAATCAAAGCCGAAAAACTGCCACACGTTGCCACACCGCTGACTTTCGCTACCGAAGCTGAAATTCGCGAAATCGTTTCTGCCGGACCGGGTTCACTCGGCCCGGTTAACCTGCCAATGCCTGTGGTCGCAGACCGCACCGTTGCTGCGATGAGTGATTTCAGCGCAGGCGCAAACATCGATGGTAAACATTACTTCGGCATTAACTGGGATCGCGATACCGCGCTGCCAGAAGTGGCTGATCTGCGTAATGTGGTTGCAGGCGATCCAAGCCCGGATGGTCAGGGTACGCTGGTGATTAAACGCGGTATTGAAGTCGGCCATATCTTCCAGCTGGGCACCAAATATTCAGAAGCGATGAATGCGACCGTTCAGGGCGAAGATGGACGTAATCAGGTGATGACCATGGGATGTTACGGTATCGGTGTGACCCGTGTGGTGGCAGCGGCTATCGAACAGAACCACGACGATCGCGGTATCATCTGGCCAGACGCCATCGCGCCATTCCAGGTTGCTATCCTGCCAATGAACATGCACAAATCTTTCCGTGTGAAAGATGCGGCAGAAGCGTTATACGCAGAGCTGCGCTCACACGGCATTGATGTGATCCTTGACGATCGTAAAGAGCGTCCGGGCGTCATGTTTGCTGATATGGAACTGATCGGTGTTCCGCATCAGGTGGTGATTGGCGATCGTAATCTGGACGCAGAAGAGCTGGAATACAAAAACCGTCGCACTGGCGAAAAACAAATGATCAAGCAAAGCGACATCGTTGCCTCTCTGCTGAGCCAAATCCCGCGTTAAGGATCTGACGCAGATCGTTCATGCATAAAAATGCCCGCATTGTGCGGGCATTTTCTTTCGTGGAGCAGACTCAAAGGCGGATGCTTAAGGGCATGCCCTGGTCACATCAAACTTTACGTTTTTATCCGCCACGACCGCCTTGTGCATCTGCCCCTCTTCCATCGACGGTTCCGTCATGAAATGCCCGTCCATCGACACAAACACCAGCTGATTGGGTGACTGGCGTGCGGCAAGATACCCTTCTTCCAGCGATTTATTGGCTGACATCGGGAACACTTTTCCGGTCGCACAGTCTTTGAAGGAAGCCGCGTCAGCACTGTACTGCATCATGCCAGTCAGCGTCATTGGCGTCTTGGGTAAACTCTGCTGAGTCGGTTTCAGCGTGTAATTGAGCGAAGAAACAATCGGCGCGCCACTCGTATCGAGCATTTCGAGATTTTCATCTTTCGGATGGAAATAGCGTTTTTCACCCTTCGCATCGGTCAGAACCAGTTTATCCGCGGTTCTCGCCCAGTTGCCGTAACTGGCAAACGTTTGATTGCCGTCTTTGGTGTCCTGATAAACTTCCTGCAAAATGTACGTACCATCTTGTTGCAGGAACAATGAAGTCTCCAGTCCGCCGCAATCAGCGCAAGGCAGAACACCGCTGTAACTTTGCTGCATTGCCTGCAACGGTTTTTCCTGATTATAGGCGGCGGTATGGCAGCCGAACAGTGATAACGCCCCGAGCGCAAGCACCGCTGTAATAATGATTTTTTTCACAGTCACTCCCCTACTGCTTTTTCTTCTTAGTACCGCGATAAAGATTGTCCTGCGGCACGATGTCGGGCTAAAGAACTTTGCCCCGTAATGCTTTGGTCGCCCCTTTGCGCACTTTACTCTCTACCCGACGAATTTTAGACCCGCGGGTCGGCTTGGTTGCACGACGCGGTTTTTCGACCACCATCGCCTGTACAATCAGGGAACTCAGCCGGGCCACTGCCGCTTCACGGTTTTGTTCCTGGCTCCGGTATTCCTGCGCCTTAATAACAACCCAACCATCAGCCGTCACCGAGTGATGATTAAACGCCAGCAGCCGCTCTTTGTAGTAGTCTGGCAAACTTGATGCCTTAATATCAAAGCGTAAATGTATTGCCGTTGACGTTTTATTGACGTTCTGACCACCGTTACCCTGAGCCCGGATCGCGGTTAATTCTATTTCACTGTCTGGAATTTCCAGTTTACCCGAAAGGATGAACACGCTGATTACCTTGCTTCTTTTACGACAGACTCTTTCCATTCCGAAAAATGAATTTCTAAATTACTCTGAGCATCGGAAAGCCAAATAGTTCCGTCCTGTAAAGTCGCCTGTAAATCCATGGTTCTGCTGCCGAAAGCCGTGAGTTGAGTCAGCATTTCATCGTCAATATAACGGATGCGAAGATTCTCAAAACTTCTGACTTTCCCTTCAATTTGTGACCACCAGACCCTCGCAGCCCGCTCACCATAAGCGTAAAGCACCACTTCACGCGACTGGTTACACGCCCTTTTCAGACGCTTCTCATCCGGTAAACCTAATTCAACCCACAACTCGATTCCGTTGTGATCATTTTTACGCCAGATTTCTGGTTCATCTTCGGCGCTTAATCCGCGCGTAAAGGTCAGCCGCTCATCGGCATGGTAAATCCACGCGAGCAAACGCAGCATCATACGTTGTTCTGTTTCTGAGGGATGCTGGGCCAGTGTCAGGTTGGCGTCGTGAAAGAAATTGCGATCCATATCAGCGATGTTGATCACTGCTTTATAAATAGTTGCTTTTAACGCCATGGGAAACCTCTTGATGATAGACGCACAGTGTACTTGAAAGCGTCACGTCGCGACCAGTTTAACCCCGCAGGTCATCCTGAATAACCGTTTCAGCGCAAACGATAAACCTTTATAGGTTGGCTAATAACTGAGACTCTCCTGTGCTATAGTCGATAAATACTGAGAGCTTATCTTTCTGCGCTTTCCTCAGAGGGATACGCTTTTAAGGGAGAACCTATGCAGCAATACTGTGAGTTGGTACGCCGTAAATATTCAGAGATTGCCAGTGGCGATCTGGGATATGTGCCCGATGCGTTGGGCTGTGTATTGAAAGCATTGGACGAAGTGGCAGCAAACGCTGACCTTCCGTCCTCCGTTAGGGACCAGGCGGCCTATGCCGCCGCTAACTTATTGGTGAGCGATTATGTCAATGAATGATGAGTACCAACCCATCAATTGCGATGACTACGATAATCTCGAGCTCGCCTGCCAGAGTCACCTGGTGTTGACACTGAAGCTGCGCAGCGGAGAAGTCGTTGAGGCGAAGGCCAATGACCTGTTGATGCGTAAGAAAGTTGAATATCTGGTGGCCGAGGTGAACGGCGAGCAGCGCGATCTGCGTCTGGATTACATCGAGAGCTTTAGCCATCCGGAAATTGGCACCGTGGTGGTCAGCGCAGAATAGCGCAACTTTCCACCGGCCAAACTAACGGGCAATCTCAGGATTGCCCGTTTGCATTTCTGATACCCGACTATTTCAGCGGCGTCAGGCTTGCATAGTAAGCAGCCAAATCATTGATGTCCTGATCCGAAAGTGATGCCGTAAAGGCCTGCATCACCCCCGCTTGCCCGCCGCTGCGTTCGCCTTTCTTATAAGCATGTAACGACAGGGCCAGATAATCCCCATTTTGCCCGGCCAGATTCGGGTAGACAGGATTAGCCGCTTTGCCTTTTGCGCCGTGGCAAGCCGCACAACTTGCCGATTTAGCCTGCCCATCTGCACTGTTTCCCAGCGCGCTATCTTCATTCGCGGCTACAGAAAAACTCACCAGCACAAGCGCCAAAACGCCCGCAACTACACGCATCACCACTCCCACGGGCAGAATTTCCACCCAACTTGTTGATCTTAAATTTTATTTGGCAGCGGACCAGACGATCCGCCACTGCGCATCATGATTGCCGGCAACCGCCTGACGGGTGATAAACCAGCCCGGTGCGGCGATCAACTGCTCATTATAATAAATGAGGGGAATACGCTCGCGCTGCCAGGGCGGCACGCCTAACTCTGACCACAATTTTTTGGCCTGACGCGCACGGTCACGCCCGACTTTTTCTATATTGCCCTGCGCCTGAAATCTCACCGAGACATTCTCTCCTGCCCGCGGCTGGCGACAAATGAACGTTTCACCCGCCCCGGCAACATCGGGATCGACCGCTAAAAAGCCCAGACCGTCCGGCAGGGTTAATGTCTGCGCCGTATCCCAGCGGAGTATAAGCTCTTTCAGCGGCTGGAATTCGGGCAATAAATAGAGGCGCTGGCGGAAACGGCGAACCGTCGAGATGCCCAACCTTAACTGCGCCTGCGCATCTTCGCGGCTCAGCGCCACTTCATCCCAAACTCTTTTCAGCTGTTCGCGGGAAGGCATTTTCGCGCCCTGTCCGGCCAGCCAGCGGCGCAATAAAGCAGAACGTCGGGCCTCTGAAAAGCCGAGCATTCCCTCAACGCAAAGGCTGCCCTGCGCATCTGTTAACGCACTAAGGGACTCACTTAGCAGTTCATCGAGCAAGGATTCCTGTTCGGCACACAGTGCCGCGCTGCGTGCGGTGGCCTGTGCAAAGTGCGGCCATCGGTGATACAGCAACGGAAGGACATCGAGACGCAGGAAGTTACGGTCAAAACGCGCATCCTGATTACTGTCATCCTCGATCCAGCTCAGCTGATTCTGCCGGGCATAATCTTCAAGTTGCTCACGGCTGAGTTCCAGCAGAGGCCTTAACAGCCGGTGCTGAGATGCCATGCTGTCTGCACTCATCGCCGATAAACCGGCGGGGCCGCTGCCGCGCTTTAGCGCCAGCATCAAAGTTTCGCACTGATCGTTCAGATGCTGCGCCGTGAGCAGAACTTCATCTTCCGTCAGATTGTCTGAAAATGCCTGATAACGCGCCGTTCTCGCTGCGGCTTCAATACCGCCATCCTGTGCATTCACCTGCACGTAAATGACTGAAAACGCAATGTGATGCCGGGCGCAAATCGTCTGGCAATGGGCCACCCAGCTGTCGGCCAGCGGGCTTAAGCCATGATGAATATGCAACGCGCGCAGTTGAAGATCCGGAAGGTTTTCGCGCAGCTCTGCCAGTGCGGCCAGGAGCACTGTGGAATCAAGCCCGCCACTGAACGCGACACAAAGCTTTCGCGCACTGCCAATTTTATCCCGCAGATGCTCAGGCAGGGAAAACCTCGCCAGACGTGAATTCATAACGTTACCGGGATTCGTACAGTTCTAACGGCAAGCCGTCGGGGTCGGCGAAAAAGGTAAACTGCTTGCCTGTGTAAGGGTCAATACGTACCGGTTCGCAGTTCACGCCAGCCTGAGTCAATGCAGTGATGGCCTGCGCGATATCATCAACGCTGAACGCCAGATGGCGCAAACCGCAGGCTTCCGGGTGGCTCGGACGCGCCGGCGGATGAGGAAAGCTAAACAGTTCGATGGTGTACTGGCCGTTAAGTGCCAGATCGGCTTTCCACGAGTCACGCTCTTCCCGATAAAACTCTTCCACCAGCGTGAAGCCCAGAATGTCGCAATAGAAGTTTTTGCTGGTCTGATAATCGGAACCGATGATCGCGATATGATGAATTTGTCGAAGGTTAAGCATGGATAATGTCCTGTAGATTCCTGGTGTGCACGTTACTCAGCGTATCCGGAGACGTCAATAAAAAGCCCTCATAATGAGGGCTGTCATTACTGCGCGTCGGGGAGCTTCAGCACTTTCACCAGATAGCGCCCGTCTTCGGTGAGACGTGCACCATGAATATCGGTTTCAAAGCCAGGGTAACGTTCCCCTATCGAGCAAAGCATGATCAGGAAATCGAGCACCGCGCGGCTTTCTTCCGTAATCATCTCACCGGGCATCACCACAGGCACTCCCGGCGGATAAGGCAGGATCATGTTAGCCGAGACTTTGCCGATCAGTTCGTCGAGGTCGCATTCCTCCACATGTCCGCGCACCTGATGTTGGAACATTTCATACGGCGTCATTTTCATTTCTGGCAGCGTTTCAAATGCGTCCAGCATCAGGCGCGGCAGATCATGTCGGAGGATAAGCTTGTGGATCCCCTGCGCGAGATCCTGGATCCGCATATGACGGTAGAAATCCGGATCTTCCGCGTACAGATCGGGGAGCATATTTTTAACGCGCAGATTAAGATCATAGCTGCGTTTGAAATCGGTCAGACCACGCATCACGCTCATGGATTTGGTCTTATCAATGCCAATGCTGAACAGGAAAAGTAAATTGTACGGACCGGTTTTTTCGACCACCACGCCGCGCTCATCAAGGAACTTGGCCACCAGCGCCGCCGGGATCCCTTCCTGTTCCAGTTTGCCCATTTCATCCATGCCGGGCGTAAGGATCGTGACCTTGATCGGATCCAGATACATATGATCGGTATCTGCGTTCGCAAAGCCATGCCAGTTATTATCTGGATTCAGCGGCCAGCATTCGGCTTCATCAATATGCTCCGGCTGCCAGATATCGAAGAACCAGCCATCGGTTTCCTCGCGCAGTCGTTGGATCTCTTTGCGAAAATGTAACGCACGCTCTACCGAGCGGTTGATCAGGCGGCGTCCGGGATTTCCGCGCAGCATCGCCGCTGCGGTTTCTGCCGAGGCAACGATACCGTAGTTCGGTGATGTGGTGGTGTGCATCATGTAGGCTTCATTAAAGGTACTTTCGTTGTAATCGCCTTTAATGTGGATCATTGACGCCTGAGAGAACGCGGCCAGTAACTTGTGCGTAGACTGAGTTTCATAGATGACTTTTCCGGGAATTCGCTCACCACTCATCCCGCTTTTCCCTGCGTAAATCGGATGGAAATTGGTATAAGGCACCCAGGCGGAATCAAAATGAATCGACGGCACATCCAGCGTATTTTTGATGTAATCAGTGTTGTACAGCAGCCCATCATAGGTGGAGTTGGTAATAACCGCATGTACCGGCCAGGTCGCATTGTCCGTCCGGGCGATTTTCTCTTCGATACTTTCCCGGGTGAATTCACGCTTGGGAATGCCGCCGAGAATGCCGTAGGCATTACGGTGAGGACGCAAATAGATCGGCACGACATTGGTCATCATCATCAGATGTGCCAGCGATTTATGGCAGTTTCGGTCAATCAGCACCGTGCTGCCCGCTGGCGCGGCGTACATGCCGACAATTTTATTGGCCGTCGAAGTGCCGTTGGTCACGATGTAACTTTGTTCTGAACCAAACGTGCGCGCGATATATTCTTCGGCCTCCAGATGCGGGCCGGTATGATCGAGCAACGATCCCAGTTCGGTCACTGAAATGGATACGTCTGCTTTCAGCGTTTTGGCACCAAAGAAATCATAAAACAGTGTCCCGACCGGGCTTTTCAGAAACGCCGTGCCCGCCATGTGTCCCGGCGTACAAAAGGTGTACTTCCCTTCTTCCACGTATTTAAACAACGCTTTGGTCAGCGGTGGCGTGATCGTATCGATATATTCGTCCGTGTACTGGCGGATCCGTTTGGCAATATCCTCTGCGGCGGTCAGCGCGTACTCGAAGAAATACAGAACCATCCGCATCTCGTTCACATCAACATCCAGCGTTGAGTGAGTATTGATGAAAGCGTACAACGGCAGGTATTCGTTCAGCTCATTAATTTCTGTACACAACTCTTCGCTGTGCTCGTCCCAGTCAAAAATCGCCCCACAAATGCGGGCATTATTTTCGATGAGTTTCAGTAAGTCAGCGCGATCCCGCGGATAAATAACCTGGAACCCGAGAAGCGTCAGGGCGCTATCCAGTTCGCGGATTGGCTCTTCTTTATAGTAAGCCCCTTCCGGGCGCATGACAGCGATGATATTCATCTGACAATCCTTCTTTTATTGGTATCTCATATATTTATAGAAACACGGTTAGCGCCAGGTGTGTACCCTTTCGCGACTATTTCTGACAGACGGAAGGAAAATTCAGAATCCCGGAACGATGTGGGAGGGATTTGCGGCAATAAAAAAGGCCATGCAGTTGCATGGCCTTTTCATAAGCGGTTGCTGGATCAGCAGTAGCCGTAAGTCATCAGACGCTGATAACGACGGTTGCGCAATTCTTCAGTGCTCAGCACATCCAAATCACTCAGGTCAGCTTCCAGCTGGGCGCGCAGTGAGGCCGCCATCGCTTCAACGTTACGATGAGCACCGCCCAGAGGTTCAGGGATCACCGAGTCGATAAGCTTCAGTTCTTTCAAACGTGGTGCAACGATACCCATCGCTTCTGCTGCCAGAGGTGCTTTATCCGCACTCTTCCACAGAATTGAGGCACAGCCTTCCGGTGAGATCACCGAATAGGTGCTGTATTGCAGCATGTTAACTTTATCACCCACGCCGATTGCCAGTGCGCCACCGGAACCACCTTCACCGATAACGGTACAGATAACTGGCACATTCAGACGTGACATCTCACGCAGGTTACGGGCGATCGCTTCAGACTGGCCGCGCTCTTCAGCACCCACGCCTGGGTATGCGCCCGGGGTGTCGATGAAGGTAATGATCGGCAGTTTGAAACGTTCTGCCATTTCCATCAGGCGTAACGCTTTGCGATATCCTTCCGGAGCAGGCATACCGAAGTTACGACGGACTTTCTCTTTTGTTTCACGGCCTTTCTGATGACCTATGATCATCACAGCACGTTCACCCAAACGAGCAATCCCGCCAACGATAGCTTTATCGTCAGCAAATGCACGATCACCAGCCAGTTCATCAAAATCAGTGAAGATATGTTTGATGTAATCCAGCGTATAAGGGCGACGAGGATGGCGTGCCAGTTGGGCAATCTGCCAGGCACCCAGATCAGAGAAAATCTTACGGGTCAGTTCAACGCTTTTCTCGCGCAAGCGTGCAACTTCTTCGTCCAGATTAATATCCAATTTTTCGTCTTGACGGCTGACTGCAGTCAGCGAGTCAATTTTCGCTTCGAGTTCCGCAATCGGCTGTTCAAAATCAAGAAAATTCAGACTCATAGCATTCCTATTTTAGTCAAATTCCAGTTCCACCTGCTCACTACCGACCAGGCCTCGCAAATCCAGCAACAGTTTGTCCGTTGGCGTAACACGCCATGACGCCCCGAATCGAAGCCGGGCTCTTGCGTTTTCTCGTTGGTAATACAGATGCACTGGTATCGTCCCCGATCGATGAGGTTCCAACGATTGGCGGAGACGGTTCAAAAGCTGGTCATCAATTTGCCTGTCAGTCAGCGAGATAGCAAGACCGCGAGCATATTTTTCCCGTGCTTCACTGATGTCCATAATATCGCGGGCCATCATTTTAAGCCCGCCGCTGAAGTCATCAAAGCTGACCTGTCCTGTGGCGATAAGGATACGGTCTTTTTCCAACAAATGCTGGAATTTTTCCAACGCTTCGGTGAACAACATGACTTCCAGACGACCAGAGCGGTCGTCTAACGTACAGATCCCAATGCGATTACCGCGTTTGGTGACCATTACCCGTGCAGCGAGAACCAGTCCCACTGCAACCGTCATTTTACCCCGATCCGTCGGGTGCATATCTTTCAAACGCTGGCCGCCGCCATAACGTTCGATTTCTTTCAGATACTGGGTGATCGGATGACCTGTCAGGTACAACCCCAGCGTTTCGCGTTCACCGTCCAGTACCGTTTGTTCCGGCCAGCGCATGACGTTGGCGTAGGATTTCTCCACCTGTTCCGGCGCTTCCGCCAGAACGCCGAACATATCTACCTGACCAATAGCTTCAGCTTTGGCGTGCTGATCGGCAGCTTTCAGGGCATCCGGCAAAGAGCTCATCAATGCGGCACGGTGCGGACCTAAACGGTCAAACGCACCGGACATGATCAGCTTTTCGAGGATACGTTTGTTGAGCTTTTTCACGTCCGCGCGGGCGCAGAGATCAAACAGCTCTTTGAAATAACCGCCCTCGTTACGCGCCTCAATGATGGCTTCAATCGGGCCTTCACCTACGCCTTTGATCGCGCCGATGCCGTAAACGATTTCACCTTCTTCATTCACGTGGAAATGATACTGACCGCTGTTGATATCCGGCGGCAGAATTTTCAGCCCCATTCGCCAGCATTCATCTACCAGGCCAACCACTTTCTCAGTGTTATCCATATCGGCAGTCATCACCGCTGCCATAAATTCAGCAGGATAATGCGCTTTCAGCCACAGCGTCTGGTAAGACACCAGCGCATAAGCGGCGGAGTGGGACTTGTTAAACCCATAACCGGCGAATTTCTCTACCAGATCGAAGATTTTAATCGCCAGTTCGCCATCAATACCGCGCGCTTTGGCACCATCTTCAAAACCGCCGCGCTGTTTTGCCATCTCGACCGGGTTTTTCTTACCCATCGCACGACGCAACATGTCCGCACCGCCCAGCGAATAGCCCGCCAGAACCTGCGCAATCTGCATGACCTGTTCCTGATACAAGATGATGCCGTACGTCGGCTCCAGTACCGGTTTCAGAGATTCGTGCTGCCATTGGATATCCGGATAGGACAACTCTTCGCGACCGTGTTTACGGTCAATAAAGTTATCTACCATGCCGGACTGCAACGGCCCCGGGCGGAACAATGCCACCAGCGCGATCATGTCTTCGAAGCTGTCGGGTTTCAGGCGTTTGATCAAATCTTTCATGCCGCGGGATTCAAGCTGGAAAACCGCGGTGGTTTCCGAGCGTTGCAGCATGTCGAAACTTTTCTTGTCATCCAGCGGGATCGCGGCAATATCCAGCGGCGGTTCGCCCGCTTTTGCACGACGGGCGTTAATCATGCCCAGCGCCCAGTCGATGATGGTGAGCGTACGCAATCCGAGGAAGTCGAACTTCACCAGACCGGCATATTCCACGTCGTTTTTGTCGAACTGCGTCACCGGGTGATTACCTTCAGCATCGCAATATAACGGCGCAAAATCGGTAATCTTGGTCGGCGCTATCACGACACCGCCGGCGTGTTTACCGGCGTTACGTGTGACGCCTTCAAGCTGGCGCGCCATGTCGATCAGAGACTTAACTTCTTCATCCGCTTCGTAAATTTCCGGTAATTGCGGTTCTGCGGCAAAGGCTTTTTCCAGCGTCATGCCGGGGTCAGGCGGGACCAGTTTGGAAATACGATCAACAAATCCGTAAGGGTGGCCCAGTACGCGGCCTACGTCGCGAATAACGGCTTTAGCAGCCATCGTACCGAAAGTGATAATCTGAGAAACTGCTTCGCGGCCATACATTTCAGCCACATGGTCGATGACCTGATCACGTTTTTCCATGCAAAAATCGACGTCAAAGTCGGGCATGGAAACACGTTCCGGGTTAAGAAAACGTTCGAAAAGCAGATCGAATTCAAGCGGATCCAGATCGGTAATTTTGAGCGCATAGGCCACCAGTGAACCGGCACCGGAACCACGGCCAGGGCCTACCGGTACGTCGTTATCCTTCGACCACTGGATGAACTCCATTACGATCAGGAAGTAACCGGGAAAGCCCATCTGGTTGATAACTTTGAGCTCGATATCCAGACGTTCATCATATTCAGGGCGTCGTTGCGCGCGCACGTCGGGATCCGGAAACAGAAACTCAAGACGTTCTTCCAGCCCGATTTTTGATCTATCGACCAGAAAATCTTCAGTCGTCATCTCTCCGGTCGGAAACTGCGGCAGGAAGTATTCGCCAAGACGAATGGTGACGTTACAACGTTTAGCAATCTCAACGCTGTTTTGCAGAGCTTCCGGGATATCTTCAAACAACTCGCACATTTCATCTTCACTGCGCATGTATTGCTGAGCAGTGTAATTGCGCGGACGCTTGGGATCGTCGAGCGTAAAACCGTCGTGAATAGCCACGCGGATCTCATGGGCGTCAAAATCCGATGCAACCATGAAACGTACGTCGTTCGTTGCCACCACCGGTAAACCGCGTTCGGTTGCGAGCGCGACGGCAGCGTGCAGATAGTTTTCTTCTTCAGCCCGGCCGGTACGGATCAGTTCGAGGTAGTAGCGGTCGGGAAAATATTGCTGATAAAAATCCAGACAGAGCTCGACTTGTAAATCGTTACCTCGCATCAGGAATTTACCGACATCCCCCATTTTCGCGCCGGAGATCAGGATCAACCCCTCATTCAGTTCTGCCAGCCACTCGCGATCAACTATCGGCCCCGCCGCGCCATAGCCACGCTGATAGGCGCGGGAAATCAACAGCGTGAGGTTCTGATATCCCTGATTGTTCATCGCCAGAACGGTCAGCTGCGCCAGTTCGTCGCCAAGGATCTCGCTTTGAATGTTCAGATCGGCACCGATGATCGGTTTCACGCCAGCACCGTGCGCGGCACCGTAGAATTTGACCAGGCCGCACAGGTTGGTGAAGTCAGTGATCCCCAGAGCAGGCATACCGAGTGACGCTGCGCATTTCACCAGCGGACCCACTTTCGCGAGGCCATCCACCATGGAATAGTCGCTATGTACACGCAGATGAATAAAACGAGGTTCGGCCATATCCAGAGTCCAGAAATGAGTGAGTGTAGAGTGTGTATTTCCCGCTAAGGCAGGAAAGGAACAAGATGACGCGTTACGCCAATCCGAGTGCGCGCTTCACCGGGGCGAAGCTGCGACGGTGATGCGCAGTCGCACCAAGCCGGGCAAGGCTTTCGAGATGCACCGACGTCGGATAGCCTTTATGTTTCGCAAAACCATATTCAGGGAACTGAAGATCCAGTTCAACCATTTCGCGATCGCGGGTGACTTTAGCCAGGATGGATGCAGCACTGATTTCGGCCACTTTGCTGTCCCCTTTCACCACGGCCTGAGAGGCCATCGGAAGAACCGGACAGCGGTTGCCATCAATCAATACCATGTCGGGCGTGATAGCCAACCCGGCAACGGCTCTTTGCATCGCCAGCATGGTGGCATGCAGAATATTGATTTCATCGATTTCATGCGGTTCAGCGCGGCCAAGACTCCAGGCAAGCGCCTTTTCTTTAATTTCGATATACAGCGCTTCGCGCCGTTTTTCACTGAGTTTTTTTGAATCAGCCAGGCCCTTGATGGGGTTAGCCGGATCGAGAATAACCGCTGCAGTCACCACGGCGCCCACTAACGGGCCACGCCCGACTTCATCCACACCGGCGATACACACGGCCTGTGGATAGATAAAGATGTCACTCATCGGCGTGCCAGCTCCATCACAGCCTGAGCAGCCTGCTCATCGGCATTCCGGCGAATGCTTTCATGCAATTCCAGGAAGGTACTCTGCAATTCGTGACTTTTCTCACCACCGGCCAGCAACGGCAATAACGCAGCGGAAAGTTTGTCCGGAACGCATTCGGTTTGCAGTAACTCGGTGACGATTTCCCGTCTTGCAAGCAAGTTTGGCAAGGAAACGTACGGCGTTTTTACCAGGCGTTCAGCGAGCCAGAAGGTGAAGGGCTTCATGCGATAGCCGACAACCATCGGGCATTTCGCCAGCATACATTCCAGCGCAGCCGTTCCTGAAGCCAGCAATGCCGCATCGCTGGCAATCATGGCCTCGCGACCTTTGCCGTCCAGCAAATGCGCGGGAAGGTCTGGCGCAATCTCCGCTTTGATACGTTCAAACTGCTCGCGACGTTTTGCATTCACCAGCGGCACAACAATGTGGAGATCCGGGTAAGTCTGTCGCAATTGAAGCGCTGTTTTCAGGAAATCAGCACTGAGCATTTCAACTTCCGCATGACGACTTCCTGGCAGTAACGCCAGACAGTGCACATCATCAGGGATCCCCAAAGACAGTCGCGCAGCCTGTTTGTCGGGATGCAGCGGCATGGCATCGGCCATAGTGTGACCGATGAAACGGCAGGGAACGTTGAATTTGTCATAAAACGCTTTTTCGAAAGGCAGAAACGCCAGGACTAAATCGGTGGCTTTTCCTATTTTGAAAACGCGTTTTTGTCGCCAGGCCCAGACAGACGGGCTGACATAATGGATCGTGCGGATACCGCGTTGTTTCAGACGCCCTTCAAGCGTGATGTTAAAATCCGGGGCATCTATGCCCACGAAGACATCCGGCTTGAGTTCGCTGAAACGTTGGGTCAAATCTTTGCGGATTTTCAACAGGCGTGGCAGACGCTCTAACACTTCCACCACGCCCATTACCGCCAGTTCTTCCATTTCGTACCAGGCTTCACACCCTTCCGCCTGCATCAGCGGACCTGCGACGCCGACAAAGCGGGCATCCGGATGGTGCTTTTTCAGGGCTCGAATCAGCCCGGCGCCAAGAATGTCACCGGACGTTTCACCGGCCACCAGGCCAATTGTAAGAACAGGCTTTTGCATTGTTTTCCGTAGGGCAGATCAGCGGATTATGCCGCGCGTTGAGCGGCTGAAGAAATCACTGAAAGGTTTGGCTTTCGGGAATTCAGCCGCAATCGCAGCGATTTCCGGCTGAGCTTCTTCCAGCGTTTTGCCACTGCGATACAGTAATTTATAGGCATTACGAATAGCGTGCAGGTCTGCTTTCTCAAAACCACGTCGCTTAAGCCCTTCGATATTAATACCAAAAGGTGTCGCGTGGTTACCCTGCGCAATCACGAACGGAGGCACATCCTGGGCTACGCCAGAGCATCCGCCAACCATGACGTGCGCACCGATGATGCAGAATTGATGCACTGCGGTCATACCGCCAATGATAGCGAAATCGTCGATCTCTACGTGACCGCCAAGCGTCGCATTATTCGCCAGAATACAGCGATTACCAATGACGCAATCGTGGGCAATATGCGCATTCACCATCAACAGGTTATCGCTACCCACTTTTGTCAGACTACCGCCCTGAACGGTTCCACGATGAATGGTCACGCTCTCACGAATATTGTTGCGATCGCCGACCTCAACGCGTGTTGGTTCACCTGCATATTTCAGATCCTGGTTAATTTCACCAATGGAAACGAACTGGAAAATGCGGTTATCGCGACCAATTTTGGTCACGCCATTAAGAACTACGTGTGATTTAAGCTCAGTACCTTCGCCGATCTCCACCTGGGAACCGACATAACAGAAAGGACCGATATGAACACCAGCACCGATAACGGCACCTTCTTCAACAATAGCGCTTGGATGTATAAAGGCGGTTTTGTCTATCATGTATTAAGACTCCCGGCGACGGGCGCACATCATTGATGCCTCGCAAGCAATCTCACCATCTACTTTCGCGACACCTTTAAAACGAGCAACACCACGACGCTCTTTAATGAATTCAACTTCCAGAATCATCTGGTCACCCGGCAACACCGGACGTTTGAAGCGTGCATCATCAATTGCTGCAAAATAATACAGTTCGCCCGGTTCCAGTTTTCCAACGCTTTTAAACGCAAGAATACCGGTAGCCTGTGCCATGGCTTCCAGAATCAGTACACCTGGAAAAATCGGCTTGCCTGGGAAGTGCCCCTGGAAAAACGGTTCATTAAAGGAAACGTTTTTCACTGCGCGCAAAAATTTCCCTTTTTCAAAATCCAACACGCGGTCAACCAACAAGAACGGGTAACGGTGTGGCAGTAAATCCAGTATCTCTTCAATACGCAGAGTATGAGTGTCAGTAGTCAAAATACTCTTCCTGTCTATAAAAACTGATGGCATCAAAAACACGGCCTGCCAGACCCCAAAAAAAGGTCATCAGGCAGGCCGCAAATAGGAACGAATGCCGCAGGTTCACTCACTGAGTGAACACAAAGCAGCACCGTAAATGGTAATTAGTCTTTTTCGATTTTACGCTCGACAGCTTTCAAGCGCTTATTCATCTCGTCAATATTCATTACCAGTGCAGCCGTCTTACGCCAAACTTTATTCGGTTGTAACGGAATACCGGAGGAGTATACCCCAGGTTCAGTGATTGGTCGCATTACCATTCCCATTCCTGTCACAACGGCCTGGTCACAAATCTCCATGTGACCATTGATAACACTGGCTCCGCCAATCTGGCAGTAACGACCAATTTTCAGACTACCGGCCATAATCACACCGCCGGCCACGGCCGTATTGTCTCCAATCACGACGTTGTGTGCAATCTGACATTGGTTATCAATGATGACACCGTTGCTGATAATCGTATCATCAAGCGCACCGCGGTCGATGGTGGTACAGGCACCAATCTCAACGCGATCGCCGATAATCACGGTGCCAAGTTGTGGGATTTTAATCCAGTTGCCGCGTTCATTCGCGTAACCAAAACCGTCTGCACCGATGACGGTGCCAGACTGAATCAGGCACTGCTCACCAATTTCAACGCGGTGATAAATAGAAACATTGGCCCAGATCCGGGTTCCTGCGCCTATTTTAGCTTCTTTACCGATAAAGCAGCCCGCGCCGACGATAACGTTATCGCCCAACACTACGCCAGATTCGATGACTGCATTTGCGCCAACCGAGACATTCTTACCCAAAGAAGCACTGTCAGAAATTACCGCGCTCGCAGCAATATCCTGTGCCGGTGCCGGGGTGGTATCCAGCAGTTGCGCCATACGCGCATAGGTCAGGTAAGGGTTTTTAACCACTAATGCCGCTGTAGGGCAAAATGGCAGATCCGCTTCCGTCAACACTACGGCACCTGCTTTGCAGGAGGCCAACTGTTCACGGTAGCGGCTGTTTGATAAAAACGTGATTTGCTCAGAGTGTGCGGAATGCATTGAAGCAACGCCGGTGATGGCAATTTCGCCATCACCGTGCAATTGTGCATCCAACTGCTGTGCGAGATCAGCCAGTCGAATTGAAGACATGTTTATTTAACCTGTTTCAGCACATCAGCAGTAATATCTTTGTCATTGCTTGCATACGCGATTGCGTTTGCATCGATAACAACATCATAACCTTCTTTGCTTGCAACAGATTTCACAGCATCCTGGATACGGCTCAGGATTTTGTTACGCTCTTCGCCCTGACGACGACGGTTGTCTTGCTCGAACTGCTGCGCTTTAGCGGAGAACGCTTCACGCTGAGCCATCACGTCTTTTTCAAGTTTAGAACGATCGCTGGCTTTCATGGTCGAGCCATCGCGTTGCAGACGTTGCATTTTAGTTTGCAGATCACGTTCCTGAGATTGCAAATCAGTTGCACGGCTTTTGAACTCGTTTTCGAGTTGTTTGGCCACAGCTTCACGTGCTGGCATCTGTTGGAAAATGCTAGCGACGTTAACGATAGCAATTTTGTCAGCAGCCTGAACGCTAGCTGAAGAAGCCATAACTAAACCGAGGCCTGCGGCATATAACCACTTTTTCACTATAAACTCCTTCCATCACCCGTTTGTGCCATCTGGCACAGTAAATTACACAAAACACCTGACGCAATAACAATACACGGGCCGAAACCCGTGTATCAAATTCAGCATCAGGTCATTGCGATTCTGCTGAATAAGCGCTTTTCAGACAGAGAGTTACCAGGTTTTGCCGATATTAAACTGGAACTGCTCTGCTTTGTCGCCTTCGTATTTCTTAACAGGTTGTGCGTATGAGAAGACCAATGGCCCCAGAGGAGACATCCACTGCAACGCAAGACCGGAAGAAACACGAATATTGCCTGGTTTACTGTAATCAGGAACACCGGCAGCCATAGTCTGCGGGGTGTTTTCCCAACCTGTATCCCAGACAGTACCGCTATCCACGAACAGAGAAGTACGCAATGAGTTAGCGTATTTTTCGCTAACAAACGGAGTTGGAACAATCAGTTCGGCACTCAGTACTGCCATTGCATTACCACCCACCGCATCGTCCGAATTATCAATCGGACAACCGCTGTACGAGGTATTAGCTGTAGTACATTTGTAATAGGCTGCTTTTGGACCAATGGTGTTCGACTGGAAACCACGAACGCTGCTTGAACCACCGGCATAGAAGTTGTCGTAGAACGGCACTTCTTTACCACCAAGACCATCCGCATAACCTGCGCGCGCACGGCCCATCAGCACCCAATCACGATCCTGATTCAGCGGCATGTAGCTGGTTGAATCGAAAGTGATTTTATAATATTCGTTATCGGAACCTGGAACGGTAACTTTGCCGTTCAGGCTGGCTTTTGTCCCTGAAGTCGGGAAGTAGCCACGGTCGAGGTTGTTATAACCCCAGCCAAGGTTCACGAAGAAGTCATCAGCACTGAAATCGGCATCAGCATTATCGCTGGTGGTGACCGCAGGTTTCAGGCCCACAGAGTTCAGATAACGGAACATGGCGATCTGTGGTTCCATATTGGACAGATCGTTGTGTACGTAATCCAGACCCAGACGCAATGAGTTGTTCTCATTGATTGGGAAACCAAGGTTACCGCCAATACCATAACTTCTGTTGGTATAGTCAGACAGATCCGCGTTATCCGCTTTAAAGTCGTTATAGAAGATACGACCACCCAGACTCACACCATCGACGGTGAAGTAAGGGTCAGTGATCGTGAATTCTGCGTAAGTCTGATAATCATTTTTGGTACCGCTGATGCCTACGGAGTTACCCGTACCCAGCCAGTTGTCCTGCTGGACACCAACCTGGAAGCTGACACCACTTTCTGTACCGTAGCCCACACCAAAGTTGAAAGTGCCGGTGTTACGTTCTTTCACTTTATAGACCACATCAACCTGATCCGGAGTACCCGGTACACGTTGCGTATCCACATCCACGGTTTCGAAGTAACCCAGACGGTTCAGACGTTCTTTACCTTTGTCGACCAGATCGTTGCCTAACCAGGCACCTTCCATCTGACGCATTTCACGGCGTAGTACGCTGTCTTTACTGGTGTCATTGCCTTCAAAACGGATATGACGCACATAGAAACGGTTACCTGCATCAACGTTGATATGCAGTTTAACGGTCTTATCGGCATCATTGATTTCTGGCTGTGTATTCACCCGTGGGTAGGCATAGCCGTAACGACCCAACATCTGCTTGATGTCGTTTTCCATCTTGGTGACTTTAGCGCCGTTATACAGCTCGCCTTTATCAATTTTAGTCAGGCTTTGCACTTCTGCTGAGTGACCGGCCATGCTGCCAGTCACTTCAACGCCAGAAAGTTTATATTGCTCGCCTTCTGTAATGTTCAGCGTGATGTAAATGCCTTTCTTGTCCGGCGTCAGGCTGACCTGAGTCGAATCAATGTTGAAACGGGCATAGCCGCGATCCAGATAGAAGCTGCGCAGGGTTTCAAGGTCACCCGCCAGTTTCTGTTTCTGATATTTACGATCGCCTACCACGTTCCACCATGGCACTTCATCGCGAAGCTGGAAGTGTGAAATCAGTTCATCAGTACTGAAGGCATGGTTACCTACGATGTTGATCTGCTGAATTTTGGCAGAAACACCTTCGGTAAAGACCAGTTTCAGATCGACACGGTTACGGGGCAAAGGGGTAACAACCGCTTTTACCGACGCACTGTATTTACCGACGCTGTAATAGAAGTCTTCCAGACCTTTCTCGATGCTGCTGATTGTTGTACGGTCAAGCGCTTCGCCAACACGGACGCCAGAGGCCTCCAGGTTTTGTTTCAGCATGTCATCTTTGACCGATTTGTTACCGGAGAAAGTGATGCTGGCAATAGTTGGACGTTCTTTAACCTGAACAATCAGAGAATCGCCATCGCGCAGGACGCGAACGTCCTCAAAGTTGCCAGTGGCAAACAATGCACGAATGGTATTACTGATATCATCGTCAGTAACCGTATCACCGACGCGAACCGGCATATTGAGTAACGCCGCACCGACGGCAACTCGCTGCAGGCCTTCGAAATGAATATCTTTCACTACGAAACCGTCTGCACCGTATACGGTGGCGCTGCCAAACAGCAGCGACGCTATGAGCAACTTTTTGATCGCCATCGTTGTTATGCGTTCTTCCTAACCTAATCTCCAGCCTTAAAGACGGGAGAAATCATTGAAAAGTGCAAGCCCCATAACCAGGAACAGCAATACTGCACCGACCTGATAGCTGAAGTTTTGAACTCGCTCGGAAACTGGACCACCTTTTAGTTTTTCTATTGCCAGAAAAACCAAGTGTCCACCATCTAATATCGGTAATGGGAACAGGTTTACGATACCGAGATTGACGCTGATAAGCGCCAAAAACGTCAGGTACGACACTAAACCATACTCCGCTGACATCCCTGCGCCCTGTGCTATAGAGATTGGGCCGCTCAGATTGTTCAGCTTTACATCACCGGTAAACAACTTGCCCAGCATGTTTACCGTCAGCTTCATCAGTTGCCAGGTTTTTGCACCGGCCTCATAAAAAGCGACAAACGGACCATATTGGCGAACTGTTTTGTACTCTTCAGGTAACGGTATGACTTTGGGAACCACCCCAGCAAAACCTTGTACGATACCTTTACCTACTGTCCGACTTTCCGGTGTCAGGGTTAACTCAAGAGTCTCACCATTACGCTCAATGTTCAGCGCCATAGGCTTGCCCGGATTATCGCGCACCTGCAACGTAAAATTACGCCAGCCCGACAAAACCTGACCGTCAACTTTAACGATCCGATCGCCCGCTTGCAAACCTGCTTTTTGAGCAGCAGAACCCGCTTGTACTTCAGCTAAAACGGGCTCCACCTGTGGACCACGCGGAATGATACCCAACGCAACCACAGGATCTTGCGTTTCAGGATCAAATGTCCATTCACGCAAATCGACGACTTTTTCAATTACCGTTGATGAACCTAACTCGGCGACCCCGAGCGTCATTTGGCTACTGCCAATTTCACCCATCAACGACAAACGAATTGAATCCCAATCAGGCGTTTCGATACCGCCAATAGACTTTAGTTCCATACCGGGTAAAACTTTGGCTTGCGCAGCAATAGATTGCGGCGTGATTTCAGCCACAACCGGGCGTACCGAGGGAACGCCAATAACGAAGATGACCCAGTAGGCGAAAACAGCAAAAATAAAGTTGGCAATCGGGCCCGCGCTAATAATAGCAGCACGCTGCCACACCGTCTTGCTGTTGAAAGTAAGATGCTTAAGCTCAGGTGGAACCGTCTCAAGACGCTCATCGAGCATTTTGACGTATCCACCGAGGGGGATGATAGCAAGCACATATTCGGTTCCACGGCGATCGGTGCGGCGCCACAGTGCGCGCCCAAAACCGACAGAGAAGCGCTCAACACGCACCCCGCAGCGACGAGCAACCCAGAAATGGCCGAACTCGTGCACGGTGATAAGCACCCCCAATGCAACGATAAAGGCGGCCAGGCTCCAGAGTATGTTCATCATATGTCCAACTATTCCTTAGAAAACTTCACCGTCTCAGTGACGGATTAATACACTAACAGCATCAGACAGGCAAATACAGGAACGGCGGCAGTCAGGCTGTCGATGCGATCCAATATTCCACCGTGCCCGGGAATCATATGACCACTGTCTTTGATTCCAGCTTCGCGTTTGAACATGCTCTCCGTCAGGTCGCCGAGTACAGAAGCCAGCGCAGCGACTACGGAGCAAATGAGTAATACAGACGGCTGAACGCTCAACGGCGCATAACGACCAAACAACCAGGCAATCAGAGCGCACGTCAGCAGTCCGCCGAAGAAACCTTCCCAGGTTTTTCCGGGAGAGACTTTAGGCGCCAGTTTGTGTTTACCGAACAACTTCCCAAACAGGTAAGCCCCGGAATCTGCGCCCCAGACGAGTAGCATCACATACAACAGCCACCAGGCGCCAGTGTGCGGATTCTCTGCATAGCCATACTGGCGCAGCGCAACCATGCCCCAGAAGAACGGCACAATCGTCAGAACACCGAACAAAACACGCAGCACGCGTGAATTACGCCAGAATGCGGCGGACGCAGGATAGCCCACGACTAACACCAGAGCGACACACCACCAGGCAAGCGCAGCCCATAACGATCCACTCACCTGCGGCAACTGCACGCTGTGATGATAGGCCGGAATGCTCAGTAGCATGACTGCCAGCAGAAAACCACACAGGATAGCCAGCCAGATCCGCTGATTACGCGTTCCCAGACCCGCTAATTGCCCCCACTCCCACGCCGCCAACATGCACACGACCAGCGTGACAATGGCAAAACCTACCGGTGGTAACAAAAAGAGTGCTGCAATAACAATCGGTATTAAAATCAGAGCTGTGATAATGCGATACTTCAGCAAATGTTCTCCCTAGGACGCATTGGCGCCGATAGGTGTAGTCCCTCCAAAGCGGCGCTCGCGTCGTGCAAAAGCATTTAGCGCATCTTCAAAGGTATTTTCATCAAAATCAGGCCAGAGGACATCCGTAAAGTAAAACTCCGCATAGGCAATTTGCCACAGCAAGAAGTTACTGATTCGATGTTCCCCACCGGTTCTGATCACCAAATCGACTGGTGCCAGTTCGCTCATACAGACGGCTGAATCCAGCATGTCTTCTGTTATTTGCTCTGCCCGCAGCGCACCGGCTTCAACCTGACCGGCCAGTGCCTTAACGCCCTGAATAATATCCCATCGTCCGCCATAGTTCGCAGCGATGTTTAGCGTAAGACCGTCGTTATTTTGTGTAAGTGTTTCTGAACGACGAATGCGTTCCTGCAGACGAGCACTAAAGCGACTGACATCGCCAATAATCCGCAACCTGACATTGTGTTTATGCAGGCTTTTAACTTCACTGTCGAGTGCACGAACAAACAGTTCCATTAACGCGGCGACTTCCTGAGCCGGGCGATTCCAGTTTTCACTACTAAAGGCATAAAGCGTAAGAGCATCTAAATGATGATTGGCAGCAAAACTCACGGCTTTACGCACTGATTTTACGCCCGCTTTATGACCAAAGACCCTCATTTTACCCTGACGTTTTGCCCAACGACCGTTGCCGTCCATAATAATGGCAACATGGCGCGGCTGAGCGCAAGACGTATCAGACATCTGTTGATTTTCGAGGGACATAACGCGTACTCATTTCCTTTTATCAGAACACGACGGCTTTTTAGCTGGCGTTGTACGTCAAACGCTGGCGCTGTAACACGCGCAAAAAAGCCGTGTCTCCCTTGCGGGCACGGCTACACTGACAGCTTACCGATTCCACTTACGGGATCCAGACACTAAAAACCTGAATCCACTGTCAGCGTGGCGCAGACTATACCATTTCAATGTGATGCTAACAAACTGCTGCATAAGCACTAAAATTAGCGTCAGACCGCAAATGTGCGAAGTTTCTGCCTGGCCAAAGCCCGCGATTGCCTGTCGATATCCAGAACTTCATCCACCGAGCCCGGCTCAGCACTTACCAGCTGTCCCATGACATCCCGGTTGACCGATGCAATATCAGTGAAACGGATCTCGCCGTTTAGGAATGCAGCAACAGAAATTTCATTGGCGGCATTCAACGCAGTTGTCGCTGCCTGCCCGGTATTACTGGCTTCGATAGCCAGTTGCAGACAAGGGTAGCGTGTATAATCCGGCTCAGAGAAGGTCAGTGCCCCCATCTTGCAGAAATCCAACGCTTCCACTCCTGCAGCAACCCGTCGAGGATAAGCCATCGCATGTGCGATAGGCGTGCGCATATCCGGAGAACCCAGTTGTGCCAGCACACTGCCATCGCGATAACGCACCATTGAGTGGATGACCGATTGAGGATGGATGATCACTTCCATCTCCGCAGCCGACGCATTAAACAGCCAGCGGGCCTCGATGTACTCCAGCCCCTTATTCATCATGGTGGCGGAGTCGACTGAAATTTTGCGCCCCATAGACCAGTTAGGATGTGCGCAGGCTTGATCCGGCGTCACATCATTAAATTGGTTCAACGGTAGCTCACGGAACGGTCCACCTGACCCCGTCAGAATAATGCGGGAAATGCCGTTTTCTTCGAGTGACGCATAGCCAAGTTGCTGTTGCACAGCTTCAGGCAAACTTTGGAAAATCGCGTTATGTTCACTGTCGATAGGAAGGAGTTGAGACTGGCTCTGCCGGACGGCATCCATGAAAATACGACCACAGGTGACCAGCGACTCTTTATTCGCCAGAAGGACCTGCTTACCGGCACGCACTGCGGCGAGCGTCGGCAAAAGCCCTGCGGCTCCGACAATGGCTGACATGACCTGATCAACATCATCCAGCGCGGCCAGTTCGATTGCCGCCTTTTCGCCAGAAAGCACTTCTGTGTTGACGCCCTGTTCAGTCAGGATGTTGCGCAGTGCGCGGGCTGACGGTTCATCGGCCATTGACGCATAGGCTGGACGAAACTCCAGACATTGCTGCGCCATCACGTCCACATTACATCCTGCCACCAGGGCTTTCACCGCAAAGGCGTCGGGATTAGACCGGACAACGGAAAGCGTGCTGGTGCCGACAGAACCTGTCGAACCAAGAATAGTCATTTGTTTCATGAAAATGCCCGGGATAACGCCATTAATTCAGAATAGTGCACAGTCTGAAACCTCTTATCCGGCTTGTCCATGAGATTGTGGAAACAGATAAAAGATCTGAGGCCTGTAAAAAATAAAGCGCCGCATTTGCGACGCTTTATCGGAGAAAACGAGCGAGTCTGATTAGAACTCCATCAACTCGGTTTCTTTCTCACTCAACGCAACGTCGATTTTCTTGATGAAGATATCAGTCAGTTTCTGGATATCATCCTGGGAACGACGATCTTCATCCTCACTGATTTCTTTATCTTTCAGAAGCGCTTTGGTTTTGTCGTTAGCGTCACGGCGGACGTTACGCACAGAAACACGGCCCTGCTCTGCTTCACCACGCACGACTTTGATCAGGTCTTTACGACGCTCTTCGGTCAGTGCTGGCAATGGAACGCGGATAGTCGCGCCCGCAGAAGAAGGGTTCAGACCCAAATCAGATGTCATGATCGCCTTTTCAACAGCAGCGCTGATAGAACGGTCAAAGACGGAGATAGCAAGGGTACGGGAATCTTCAACCGTTACCTGAGCCAACTGGCGCAGTGGCGTTGCAGAACCGTAGTATTCGACCATGATGCCGTCAAGAATACCCGGAGAAGCGCGACCGGTACGAATTTTGCTGATATGGGTTTTGAATGCTTCTACGCATTTGTCCATACGAATTTCAGCGTCTTTTTTAATGTCGTTAATCACGATGTGAACCCTTGAGAGCTGGTTACCTGGCAGACCATACTCAGTATAGTCCGTGAATACTTATGCCAGCACAGGCTGGCTGAACACAATGTTCAATGGCGAAGGATCACTCAGCGTTAGAAATCAGCGTCCCTTCATTTTCACCCATCACCACGCGGCGCAGTGCGCCAGGTTTGTTCATGTTGAATACACGAATTGGCAGATTGTGATCGCGGGCTAACGTAAACGCCGCCAGATCCATCACTTTCAATTCCTGCTCCAGCACTTCCTGATAGGTCAATGTCTCATACAGCGTTGCTTCCGGGTTTTTGACCGGATCAGCAGAATATACGCCGTCGACTTTGGTGGCTTTTAATACCACATCGGCTTCGATTTCGATACCACGCAGGCACGCTGCAGAATCGGTGGTAAAGAATGGATTGCCTGTCCCCGCGGAGAAAATCACCACGCGATTATGACGCAGCAGGCTGATGGCTTCAGCCCAGCTGTAATTATCACAAACACCGTTCAAAGGAATTGCAGACATCAGACGCGCGTTAACATAAGCACGGTGTAATGCATCACGCATTGCCAGGCCGTTCATGACAGTCGCCAGCATACCCATATGGTCGCCTACAACACGGTTCATGCCCGCCTGCGCCAGACCCGCGCCACGGAATAAGTTACCGCCGCCGATCACAACGCCTACCTGAATGCCGAGTTCGACCAGCTCTTTCACTTCCTGAGCCATACGATCTAATACACTCGCGTCGATACCAAAACCTTCACTGCCCTGCAGGGCTTCGCCACTGAGTTTGAGCAGGATACGCTGATAAACGGGTTTCGCATTGGTAGCCATGGTGTCTGTCCTAGAAGCAATGTGTCTTAATGAGAATTCAATCTTTACATCATAGCGTTGTTACCGGATGTTCTACAGTACATCGCACAATGTCATTGGAATTTGGGGCTGGATAAAACGGAACCGCCAACAAGCAGCGGTTCCGTTTTATTGTGCATCAGGTACTGATTAAGACTGTTTGGTCATCGCTGCAACTTCAGCAGCAAAGTCAGTCTCAACTTTCTCAATGCCTTCACCCACTTCGAAGCGGATGAAGTTGATAACGTCGGCGTTATGCTCTTTCAGCATCTGACCAACAGTTTTGCTTGGGTCGATAACGAAAGGCTGGCCAGTCAGAGAAACTTCGCCGGTGAATTTCTTCATGCGGCCTTCAACCATTTTCTCTGCGATTTCTTTTGGCTTGCCAGACTGCATCGCGATGTCCAGCTGAACCTGGTACTCTTTTTCTACCACTTCAGCAGACACGTCTTCTGGTTTAACGAATTCTGGTTTGCTTGCTGCAACGTGCATAGCCAGCTGTTTAACCAGATCTTCGTCAGCGCCTTTAGCAGAAACCAGAACACCGATACGAGCACCGTGCAGGTAGCTACCCAACACATCGCCTTCCAGAGAAGAAACGCGACGAATGTTGATGTTCTCACCGATTTTAGCAACCAGCTGAATACGCTCTTCTTCGAACTGTGTTTTCAACACTTCAACATCAGTGATTTTGCCTGCAACAGCAGCATCCAACACTTTGTCAGCAAATGCCTGGAAACCGGCATCTTTAGCAACGAAGTCAGTCTGGCAGTTAACTTCCAGAATCACACCGTAGTTGCCTTCGATTTTGGTTTTGATCACGCCGTCAGCAGCTACGTTGCCTGCTTTTTTCGCCGCTTTGATCGCGCCAGATTTACGCATGTTTTCAATTGACAGCTCGATGTCGCCGTTAGCTTCAACCAGAGCTTTCTTACAATCCATCATGCCAGCGCCAGTACGTTCGCGCAGTTCTTTTACCAGGGCAGCGGTAATATCAGCCATTGTATTTTCCTCGATTATCTCAGTGCAAAAAGGCTTTTTGCGGTGAGATATTTCTCGCATTTAAGATAAGCAAAGGGGGCCAATAAAGGCCCCCTAACCAACATATTTCAATACCTGGTTAATAAGGGCTCTGCTGAGCTTGCCTTATTATTCAGCTTCTACGAAGCTTTCTTCTGCCTGAACAGCCAGATCTTGCGAACGGCCTTCACGGACAGTGGCAGCAACAGCGCTCAGGTACAGATTTACTGCACGGATTGCGTCATCGTTACCAGGGATAACAAAGTCAACGCCATCCGGATCGGAGTTGGTATCAACAATGGAGAATACCGGGATACCCAGGTTGTTAGCTTCTTTGATAGCGATGTGTTCGTGATCAGCGTCAACAACGAACAGTGCGTCAGGAAGACCACCCATATCCTTGATACCACCCAGGCTGTTTTCCAGCTTAGCCAGTTCGCGAGTACGCATCAGCGCCTCTTTCTTGGTCAGCTTCTCGAAAGTGCCGTCCTGAGACTGAATTTCCAGGTCTTTCAAACGTTTGATGGACTGACGAACAGTTTTCCAGTTAGTCAGCATGCCGCCCAACCAGCGATGGTTCACGAAGAACTGGTCGCAGTTGTGAGCAGCGTCTTTTACCGCTTCGCTTGCTGCGCGTTTAGTACCAACGAACAGGATCTTGCCTTTACGGGCAGAGATCTTCTGCAACTCAGCCAGAGCTTCGTTGAACATTGGAACAGTTTTCTCAAGGTTGATGATGTGAACCTTGTTACGAGCGCCGAAGATGAATGGCTTCATTTTCGGGTTCCAGTAACGGGTTTGGTGACCGAAGTGAACACCGGCCTTGAGCATGTCGCGCATGGAAACAGTTGCCATGATAAAACCTCTATTAAGTAGTTGGGGTTATGCCTCCACGTATCCCATACAACCGACCCTGCAGAACGAATTCCCAAGGCACCCCGGCGTATGTGTCGATACGTGTGTGTTATTACTTACGTTAATAAGTACACATATGAGTGAATTTGGCTTTAATCCCCCGGAGTCTGGGACCCAGAGCGGATTGCCGGCGCGTTTTATACCACAAATAACGGTCGGGCAGCAACTTTTGTTCAGCGGATTACGCACCGGGAAATGATAGTTTGGCAGCTAATATCAGGGCTGATACCATAAGCCACAGCTAATTATTGACGACAACGGTGTAGAAATACAGCACACCGGATGTACAAACCTGCAGGATGACTCATGGCCATTTCAATCAAAACCCCTGAAGATATCGAAAAAATGCGCGTCGCTGGCCGTCTGGCTGCCGAAGTGCTTGAAATCATCGAGCCTTACGTCATACCTGGCGTCAGCACCGGTGAATTGGATCGCATTTGCTCCGATCACATCGTGAACAAACAGCATGCCATTTCTGCCTGCCTCGACTATCACGGCTTCCCTAAGTCGGTGTGTATCTCGATTAACGAAGTCGTTTGTCACGGTATCCCGAGTGACGACAAAATTCTGAAAGACGGCGATATCGTCAACATCGACGTCACGGTGATTAAAGAGGGTTTCCACGGCGATACTTCGAAGATGTTCATCGTGGGGAAACCGACCATTCTCGGTGAGCGCCTTTGCCGCGTAACGCAGGAGAGCCTGTATCTGGCGCTGCGTCTGATCAAGCCGGGCATCCGCTTGCGGACGTTAGGCAAAGAGATTCAGAAATTCGTGGAAGCTGAAAAATTCTCCGTAGTACGTGAATATTGTGGTCACGGTATTGGCGAAGGCTTCCACGAAGAACCTCAGGTTCTGCATTACGATGCCGATGATAGCGGCGTAGTGTTGCAAGCCGGTATGGCTTTTACCGTTGAGCCTATGGTTAACGCCGGTGATTTCCGCATCCGCACCATGAAAGATGGCTGGACAGTAAAAACTAAAGATCGCAGCTTGTCGGCTCAGTACGAGCATACTATTGTGGTGACTGATAACGGTTGTGAAATTATGACGCTGCGTAAGGATGACACCATCCCGGCTATCCTGACGCACGACTAACAGTGACCCGCTCGGCGCAGAGGGTATAAATCTGTCAATCAAACCGGCGAAAGCCGGTTTTTTTTATCTTAACGTGTAGGAATGGGCTGCGCTTCTATGACTGAAAACTTCTCTGCTGAAAAGAGCCTGCAACCAGAATTAATGCAGAACCCCCCTTGCTCCTGCCCGCCACAGCCCGTTTCTCCCTCCGTTTATCCGGACGACGAGTTAAACCGTCAGAGCCTCAAACAACATATGGAACAGTTTCAGGGCTGGCTGGCGGACGCCTTTAATGCCGGGCTGCGCGCCGAGGAACTGGTGGATGCGCGAGCGCATTACATCGACCAGCTCCTGCAACGCCTGTGGACATTCTACGGTTTCGATAATATCCCGGAGACGGCGATGGTTGCCGTTGGCGGTTATGGCCGCGGAGAATTGCATCCGCTGTCCGATATCGACGTGCTGGTACTGAGCCAAAAGCGCCTCAACGATGAGCAGGCGCAGCGCATCGGAGAGCTGATCACCCTGTTGTGGGATCTGAAACTGGAAGTTGGTCACAGCGTCCGCACGCTGGAAGAATGCCTGCTGGAAGGGCTTGCGGACCTTACCGTCGCAACAAACCTGATTGAATCACGCCTGATTTGCGGAGATGTTGCGCTGTTTCTCAGTATGCAAAAACACATTTTCAGTGATGGTTTCTGGCCTTCCCCCAACTTCTTTCGTGCCAAAATTGAAGAACAAAACGAGCGCCATTTGCGCTATCACGGCACCAGCTACAATCTGGAACCGGATATCAAAAGCAGCCCGGGCGGCCTGCGCGATATCCATACCATTCTGTGGGTCGCACGCCGTCACTTCGGCGCAACGTCGCTGGATGAAATGGTCGCTTTTGGATTTCTGACGAAAGCCGAACGCAACGAGCTGCTGGAGTGCCAGAGTTTCCTGTGGCGTATCCGCTTTGCCCTGCACCTGGTGTTGCCGCGTTACGATAACCGCCTGCTTTTCGACAGACAGCTTAACGTCGCTCAGCTCCTGCAATATCAGGGCGAAGGCAATCAGCCTGTCGAACGGATGATGAAAGATTTCTATCGCATGACCCGCCGGGTGGGCGAGCTGAATCAAATGTTACTGCAGCTGTTCGATGAAGCGATTCTCGCGATAGGCCCGAACGAGAAACCGCGTCCGCTGGATGAGCATTTCCAGCTGCGAGGGGATCTGATCGATCTGCGCGACGACTCTTTGTTTGAACGCCAGCCGGAAACGATCATCGGTATGTTCCATCTGATGGTCCGTCATCGCGAAATCAAAGGGATTTACTCCACCACCGTGCGCCTTTTGCGCCATGCACGCCGTCATCTGAAAGAACCGCTTTGTATGATCCCTCAGGCGCGGGAAATGTTTATGTCGATCCTTCGCCATCCGGGCGCTGTCTCGCGCGCACTGGTGCCGATGCACCGGCACAGCGTGTTGTGGGCGTACATGCCGCAGTGGGGACAAATTGTCGGCCAGATGCAGTTCGATTTGTTCCATGCCTACACGGTGGATGAACATACGATCCGCGTTCTGCAGAAAATCGAAAGCTTTGCGCATGAAGAAACTCGCCCTAAACATCCTTTGTGCGTGGAGTTGTATCCGCGCCTTCCGCAGCCCGAATTGCTGCTGATGGCTGCGCTTTTCCACGATATTGCTAAAGGTCGCGGTGGCGATCACTCGATTCTTGGCGCGCAGGACGTGCTGGAATTCGCTGAGTTGCACGGGCTGAACTCGCGGGAAACGCAGCTGGTTTCGTGGCTGGTTCGCTGTCATTTGCTGATGTCCGTCACCGCGCAGCGCCGTGATATTCAGGATCCCAACGAGATCCAGCAGTTCGCAGCAGAAATGCAAACCGAGGTCCGTCTCCGTTATCTGGTGAGCCTGACCGTTGCCGATATCTGCGCCACCAACGAAACGTTGTGGAACAGCTGGAAGCAGAGCCTGATACGCGAACTGTATTTCGCGACCGAAAAACAATTGCGGCGGGGAATGCAAAATACGCCGGATCTGCGGGAACGCG
>NZ_MJIB01000021.1:37105-79488 GCF_003697865.1 Rahnella sp. Larv3_ips
CTGCGCCATTCTCCAAATCAGCTGGCGTGGCATGCCCGGCACCTGCTGGAACATGATTCCACTAAACCGCTGGTCCTGGTCAGCCGTCAGGCTACCCGCGGCGGAACAGAAATCTTTATCTGGAGCCCGGACCGTCCTTATCTGTTCGCAACCGTTGCCGGAGAGCTGGATCGCCGCAATCTGAGCATTCATGACGCACAGATTTTCACCAACCGCGACGGCATGGCAATGGATACCTTTATTGTGCTCGAGCCGGACGGCAGCCCGCTTGCACAGGATCGCCACGAGGCGATCCGCTATGCGCTGGAACAGTCAATGACACAGGCATATCAGCCGCCGCGGGCAAGACGCCCGTCGCCAAAACTTCGCCATTTCAGTGTGCAGACCGACGTCAGTTTTCTGCCGACGCACACCGATCGCCGCACATATATGGAACTGGTGGCGCTGGATCAACCCGGCCTGCTGGCCCGTGTCGGCGAAGTTTTCTCTGATTTAGGTTTATCGTTGCACGGTGCAAGAATTTCGACCATCGGCGAACGGGTGGAAGACTTATTTATTTTGGCGAACTCAGAACGTCGTGCCCTTGATAAGCCGACGCGCAAGGAAATCACACGCCGATTAACCGAGGCACTCAACCCAGCCGACAAAATGTGATACAAGTACGGTTGTCTATTTAACATCACTTCAGGAAAGAGAACAGGATGCAGCAACTACAAACCGTTATTGAACAAGCCTTCGAGCGCCGTGCAGACATTACCCCGGCAAACGTAGACAGCGTAACGCGCGACGCCATCACTCAGGTCATTAACAAAATCGACAGCGGCGAACTGCGCGTGGCTGAAAAGATTAATGGCGAATGGGTAACGCATCAGTGGCTGAAGAAAGCGGTACTGCTCTCTTTCAGAATCAATGACAACCAGGTGATGGAAGGCGGTGAAAGCCGTTACTTCGACAAAGTCCCTATGAAATTCGCCGATTATGATGAAGCGCGTTTCCAGCGTGAAGGTTTCCGCGTAGTGCCGCCAGCCGCGGTGCGCAAAGGCGCGTTCATCGCACGCAATACTGTGCTGATGCCGTCTTACGTCAACATCGGTGCTTATGTAGATGAAGGCACCATGGTAGATACCTGGGCGACCGTCGGTTCTTGTGCGCAAATCGGTAAAAATGTTCACCTTTCCGGCGGCGTCGGCATCGGTGGCGTTCTGGAGCCTCTGCAGGCTAACCCGACCATTATCGAAGATAACTGCTTTATAGGCGCCCGTTCAGAGATCGTTGAAGGCGTGATCGTTGAAGAAGGTTCCGTGATTTCGATGGGCGTTTACATCGGCCAGAGCACCAAAATTTACGACCGCGAAACCGGCGAAGTGCATTACGGCCGCGTGCCAGCGGGTTCTGTTGTCGTCTCCGGTAACCTGCCTTCTAAAGATGGCAGCTACAGCCTGTACTGCGCAGTCATCGTGAAGAAAGTCGATGCTAAAACGCTGGGCAAAACCGGTCTGAATGAGTTATTACGTAACATCGACTAAACTGAGAAATAGCGGGTTAAGTTTTGTGTTTACAACGATACCCGCTATTTTTTTATCTTGTTGATAGCAAATTGTGTCATTAATCAACGATTCGAACCGCCGTTCGGTTCATCATGATGTTTAAATATTCTCCTAACCGAAGGTAGCGCTATGTATGACAATCTGAAAAGCCTGGGCATTAATAATCCCGACGATATTGATCGTTACAGCCTGCGTCAGGAGGCTAATAACGACATCCTGAAGATTTATTTCCGCCGTGATAAAGGTGAATTCTTCGCTAAAAGCGTGAAATTTAAATATCCGCGCCAGCGTAAAACCATCGTTGCCGATAATGCAGGGCAGGGTTATAAAGAAATTCATGAAATCAGCCCGAATCTGCGTTATGTCATTGATGAGTTAGATCAAATCTGTCAGCGCGACCAGGTGGAAGTCGACCTGAAACGTAAAATTTTGGATGATTTACGTCATCTGGAATCCGTGGTGGCCAATAAAATTACCGAGATTGAATCCGATCTGGAAAAACTGACCAGCGGTCGTTAACGCGGTTAATGTCTGGCATTATTTCGCCATTCAGAAATGCAAAAGGTCAGGTGAATTACCTGACCTTTTTAATATATGCAGAAGTGCGCCTTATTTCAGCAGCGACGCCCACTTCTCTACCCATGGAATAGCCACCGTTTCCGGCTCAGGATTTTCCATGGCATCAATTTCCAGCAAATCGCCAATACGCGCAGCGCCCTGCTCCTGCAATAAATCATCCAGCTTGTGCCCGCCGCCGCAAAAATGATCGTAACTGCTGTCACCCAGCGCAATCAGACCGTAACGCAGCTCAGGCTGGTATCCGACAGTATCCCGGATGGCCACATACAGCGGCGCAATGCTGTCAGGCAAATCGCCCTGCCCGGTCGTCGACGTCACAACCAGAACGAAATGATGACGATAGTACTGCCAGGCTTCCAGCGATCCTTCCTCGAACAGCTTTACCTCATGCCCCTGACTTTTGAGCACGGTTTCCGCTTCTTCCGCAACCAGTAACGCATTGCCGTACACCGTACCGACAAAAATTCCGACTTCTGCCATGGCTTCACTCCTGTGTCATTCGACGATTTCGTCCGTAGAACTTAAATTTGTTCACTATCCTGACCGCAAGCGGGGGTAACTTCAACCCTTTCAAGTTCAGGGATTTTTCCCTGCCAGCCGAACTGTTCGACCACACTTTGCCAGCGGTTATCCCAGCGAGCCTGTAAAGACAGCAGCTCACCCGTAACCGGATGCGGCAGCGTCATGTGGCTGGCGTGCAGCATCAAACCGGAACAACCGAAATGCTCCGTCATGCCACGGTTTTGCTTCAAATCGCCATGCGCGCTGTCCCCGATAATAGGATGGCGCAGATGCGACATATGCCGACGCAACTGATGCTTACGGCCTGTCTCGGGTTTGAGCTCTACCAGGCTGTAGCGGGCAGTATCGTAACGGCCAATGGCGACCGGCATCTCAGCCTGCGCCACCACGCGATAATGGCTGACGGCTGACTGCGGCGCTTTATCGGGGTTAGCAAATTTATCAGCAATTTTGTCCAGCTCTTCGGTCAGTGCGTAATCGACCGTTCCGTCCTCGCTGACATAACCGCGAACCACCGCGTGATACACCTTATTCATCTGGTGATTCTCAAGCTGCTGGGACAGCAACCTTGCCACGTCGCTGGATAACGCCATCAGCAAAACGCCTGAGGTCGGTTTATCCAGCCGGTGAACGGTAAACACATGCTGACCAATCTGATCACGCAATGTCTGCATCACAAACACGGTTTCATGTTGGTCAAGCCAACTGCGATGAACCAGCATGCCCGCAGGTTTATTCACTGCGACCAGATGTTCGTCCTGATACAAAATTTCCAGCATGTCAGTCTTCTATATTCAGCAAGTCATCGAGGCGCTGCAACTGACTCAACAACAGGGTTGCTTCAGGCATCGCCACTTCAAAATAAGGAGTGATAGCAAAGCGGGTAGGCATTGGCGATCCGGCAGCCAGTAACGCATACATACGGGGAACCAGCACCCATTGCAACCACTGTTCAGCAGACATCGTATCGACCGAGAACGGTTCTTTACTCTCAAAAGCTTCCGCATCAGGAGGCGTAGCGTGCCAGAGTTTATCGTCACGCATTACCTGTTCAATATCTTCTAAAATCTGACGAACCTGTTTTTCTGTATTCATGAGTCGCTCTCTTCATTCATGGCCCCGGCCAGCGTCCGTTCGGGGGCGCAAAGCATAACATTGATGACCTTTTGCCCCAACTTTCTGCATCCGGCTGCGTCAATCCCTTCAACCATACGTTTTTCGTGGTAGCGAAAGATGCCCGATACGGGCAAACTACCGCCACTTTTTTCTCTCAAGATGTGTATCCATGTCTGCTCAACACACTCAAAAAGCACACGCAACACCCGCAAAAGCCATGCTGGCCTCGGTAACAGGCTACGCCATGGACGGCTTTGATCTGCTCATCCTCGGCTTCATGCTCCCGGCAATTTCCAGCGAATTTGGCCTGACGGCCTCCCAAAGCGGTTCACTGGTGACCTGGACGCTGATTGGCGCCGTGCTCGGTGGCGTAATTTTCGGGCCGATCAGCGATCGTTTTGGCCGCATACGCGTCCTGACCTTTACGATACTGATGTTCTCAGTATTTACCGGTTTATGCGCATTCGCACAGGGTTACTGGGATTTACTGATTTATCGCACACTGGCCGGTATAGGACTTGGCGGTGAGTTTGGAATTGGCATGGCGTTGATTGCCGAAGCCTGGCCGGCAGAAAAACGTAACCGGGCATCGGCCTACGTCGGTATGGGTTGGCAGCTCGGTGTACTGCTCGCGGCATTCCTCACTCCGCTGCTGCTCGGCATCATTGGCTGGCGCGGAATGTTTCTGGTCGGCCTGCTGCCAGCGTTGGCCTCCTTCCTTATCCGCCGCACCATGGGCGAACCTGAAGCCTTTGTCAAAAGTGCGTCAACTGATAACGACGGTTCATTGTTCAGCCGCATCAAATTGCTGTTTCGCGATAAGGCCACGACCAAAGCCAGCATCGGTATTTTCATTCTGTGCTCGGTGCAAAATTTTGGTTATTACGGCCTGATGATCTGGATGCCGAGTTATCTGTCCAAAAACTTTGGCTTCTCGCTGACTAAATCCGGTTTGTGGACGGCGGTAACCGTTATCGGCATGACCTTCGGCATCTGGCTGTTTGGCGTATTGTCTGACCGCTTCCCGCGCTGGAAAATTTTCCTGATTTATCAGGTGGGTGCCGTAATCATGGTCGTCTGTTACGCGCAGTTATCCGATCCAACACTGATGTTGTTTGCAGGCGCGCTTATGGGCATGTTCGTCAATGGCATGATTGGGGGATACGGCGGATTAATTTCAGACCTCTATCCGGTTCGCGTCAGGGCGACGGCACAAAATCTGTTGTTCAACATGGGGCGCGGCGTGGGAGGTTTTGGTCCGCTGGTGATCGGTATGCTGGTCGCGCAGGTTTCCTTCACAGCCGCCATTACGTTACTGGCGGCTATCTACCTGCTGGATATCTTCGCAACGCTGTTCCTGCTGCCGAAAAAGCAGGGTCAGGATGATGTTCTGGGCGCGATTGGCTAGCCCTTGTCGCTAAGAGGCGCGCCGTGAACTTCGGGGCGCCGTTCAGTGTGTAGAAAAATCTCAGGGTCCAGGCAAAAAGTTGGGGGCACTGTTTACACAGTGCCCCCGGTTCGTTTTATAGCAATCCAGCTACCTAAGTGCTCCCTGCTCAATCCCTGAAAACTTTTCCTGCGGTTATCCTAACCGGCTGTCCTTTGCATCGTCCAACTTTCATCCTGACGGTTTATCCTAAGTCATCCCGACTTGCATCCTGGTCATCTGTGACCCGCTCAGCTTCCTTTGTGAGCTCTCTTCTCCGTCCTGGAGGTGTCCCTGGTTTCTTCCTGAAACATCCTGGCATAATCCGATGCCGTCCTGACTCTTCCTGAGCCGTCCCCTGCTTTATGAATCGGCCATCATCCTGATGTTCCGATTCATGCTTCCTTTCTGCCCAACTAGAATCGTTGATTTTGCCCTCTCAGGCAATAAGGGCTGTAAGCCAAAAGAGAAACGGGTAAGCCATCTCACAGGTATGAAAACACTTAACTCATTCATTAAAAAGAAATTTAACAAGAATAACGGCGAGAGGATAAGTCAAATTAGCGAGATCTCTTACAGTCTTTGTGAGAGATCTCTCACACGCATGTGAGCCATTTAAGCTCTGCGGGAAAATGTTTTTCTGAATAACGGCATCAGGCGGGATAAACAGGGGTCAGCATTGTAAGGAATTCAGATAGCGATGGCGAGAGTATCGTTCTTTTTTTGCTGCCGAACTGCTCCAGAATAACATTCCCCGTCACATTACACAGCGATACGAGATCCAACTCAGAATCTGTCGTCGCCAGAAACACGGTTGGCGTCAGTTTAAGGCGCTTTTGCGTCACCAGATGGCCTATCAGATTTTCCTGCAAACGGGTGAAATCCTCCGGGCTCCAGACCTGTAACAGCGTCAGCGTATTGCCCTGCCATTGCGCTGTCATATCGCCAGCAAACTGCGTGGTATAAAAAACGTGCGCTTCAGGGCGAAGCTGTAACTCCATCGCCCGTTCAACGTTTTGCAACGTGTCATCGGGGCTGAAAATCTGAGTCAGCCAAAACACCTTGTCTTCATCGGTTTTCACGATACAAGGTGATTCCACACCCAATAATGCTTCACTTGATGGCGGCATCCCGGTTTCCCGCTGCCAGAGATCGACATAACGCTGAGTAAATTCACGCAATGCTACAGAAACTTCAGACTCCATAATTCTCTCATCTTCAGGTAAGGCTGGGTTAAACTAGTCACTATTCCCTATTGTACCGATCTCTTAGCAAGGTGACAGCATGTCCTCTTATCAGGATAACCCCGCACTGGCGCAACTGACGCTGGGCAAAAGCACGGCCTACGTCGATCACTACGACGCCTCCTTATTACAAGCCGTTCCCCGCAGTATGAACCGTGAACCCCTGGGCTTATTTCCGGATAATCTGCCTTTTCATGGCGCAGATATCTGGACGCTGTATGAACTGTCCTGGCTCAATGCAAAAGGATTACCTCAGGTCGCTGTGGGTGAAATCAGCCTGAAGGCCGACAGTCAAAATCTGATCGAATCCAAAAGCTTTAAACTTTACCTCAACAGCTTCAACCAGACCGTATTCCCGGACTGGCAGACAGTACAGGAAACGTTAACACGTGATCTAAGCGCCTGCGCTGAAGGTGAGGTGACGGTAAGCGTCAGTCGCTTGTCAGAAATAGAAGGGTCGCCCGTCGGACATTTCGCAGGCGATTGCATCGACGATCAGGATATTGAAATCGACAGCTACGAATTCAATGCCGGCTATCTTGCAGATGCTGCGGGCGAAGAGTTCGTCGAAGAGTCACTGGTCAGCCATCTGCTCAAATCAAACTGTCTGATCACCCATCAGCCCGACTGGGGTTCAGTGCAGATCCAATACCGTGGCCCGAAAATCGACCGCGAAGCCCTGCTGCGCTACCTGGTGTCATTCCGTCATCACAACGAATTTCACGAACAATGCGTGGAGCGAATTTTTAACGACATTCTGCATTTTTGTCAGCCAGAGAAGCTCGCGGTGTATGCGCGTTACACCCGCCGCGGCGGTCTGGACATCAATCCATGGCGATCTAACTTCCCGTTTGAACCGGTAACAGCAAGACTCGTCAGGCAATAATGCGAGGCATTGCTCAAGATTTGCGCTAACGCTCTGTGAGTATTGGTAAAAGCCTGGTGACAAGGTTACTGTTAAATCAGAAAGAGATTACGGGGCAAAACAGTACCGGTAATCCTTTCTGCTAACAGACAATTGTTTTTGTTTGCTCACGCTTTGCGACGCAAAAAACATGATCCGAAAAATCATGCATCGCGCCCGGCAGGCAGAAAGAATCACTGCACCCTTAGGTGTCAAGGAGCAACTTTGATTACTCACATCAGCCCGCTGGGCTCAATGGATTTGTTGTCGCAGTTGGAAGTCGACATGCTCAAGCGCACGGCGAGCAGCGACTTATATCGTCTTTTCAGAAATTGCTCACTGGCCGTACTCAACAGCGGCAGCCAGACCGACAGCAGCAAAGAACTCCTCGAACGTTACGAAAGTTTTGATATCAATGTGCTGCGTAGAGAGCGCGGCGTAAAACTCGAACTGGTAAACCCGCCGGAAGATGCCTTTGTCGATGGCCGGATTATCCGCTCATTACAGGCCAACCTGTTCGCTGTTTTACGTGACATCCTGTTTGTGAATGCGCAAATCTCTAATAATCCGCGCTTTGAGAACTTCAACGACAACGATTCTGCACACCTGACCAATATGGTGTTCTCCATCTTACGTAATGCCCGCGCACTCCATCTGGATGAAGATCCGAACATGGTAGTGTGCTGGGGCGGGCACTCAATCAATGAGATTGAATACCAGTATGCCCGCAACGTCGGCAGCCAGCTTGGTTTACGTGAACTGAACATCTGCACCGGCTGCGGTCCGGGGGCAATGGAAGCGCCGATGAAAGGTGCGGCCGTCGGCCACGCGCAGCAACGTTACAAAGCCGGTCGTTTTATCGGAATGACCGAACCTTCGATCATTGCCGCAGAACCGCCTAATCCACTGGTCAATGAACTGATCATCATGCCGGATATCGAAAAACGGCTGGAAGCTTTCGTGCGTATTGCCCACGGTATTATCATTTTCCCTGGCGGCGTCGGCACGGCGGAAGAACTGCTCTATTTACTGGGCATATTGATGGATCCGCAAAACAGCGATCAGGTGTTACCGCTGATTCTGACCGGCCCGAAAGAGAGTGCAGACTACTTCCACGTACTGGATGCGTTCATCAAAGAAACGCTGGGCGAAGAAGCCTCTAAGTTCTATACCATCATTGTTGACGATCCGACCGAAGTGGCACGCCAGATGAAACGGGCTATGCCGCTGGTCAAGGAAAACCGTCGTAACAGCGGTGATGCTTACAGCTTTAACTGGTCGATTCGTATTGCACCCGACTTACAGCATCCGTTCGAACCAAGCCATGAAAATATGGCTAACCTGAATCTTTATCCCAACCAACCCCCACAGGAGCTGGCTGCTGCACTGCGCCGCGCCTTCTCCGGGATTGTGGCCGGTAACGTCAAAGAGTTTGGCATCCACGCCATTGAACAGTACGGGCGCTTTAAGCTGCACGGTGATCCGGCACTGATGAAGAAAATGGACAGTTTGTTGCAAGGTTTTGTCGCTCAGCACCGCATGAAATTACCGGGCAGCGCGTACATTCCGTGCTACGAGATTTGTGCATAGAAATGGATACCCAAACACCTTCGGATGCCCGGCACATGTCGCGGTAAGTTTGAAGAATAAGGGTTTTTCAGGGCGACGCGATGTCGCCCTGATTATTATGGAGTTTGTCGATGGCAATACATCTGCTGATTATTGATGCCCTGAATCTTATCCGCCGCATTCATGCGGTTCAGGGTTCGCCCTGCCTGATTACCTGTCAGAATGCGATCGCGCAGCTGATTCAGCATACCCGCCCGACGCACGCGGTAGCCGTTTTCGATGAAGACGATCGCGCTGACAGCTGGCGTCATCAGTGCCTGCCAGATTACAAAGCAGGACGCTCACCGATGCCGGACAATTTATTTGCAGAAATGCCCAGTCTGAAGGCCGGTTTTGAAGCTCATGGGATCGCCTGCTGGCATTCAGCCGGCAACGAAGCCGATGATCTCGCGGCGACGCTGACGGAAAAAGTCGCCTCCGGCGGTCATCAGGTCACCATCGTCTCAACGGATAAAGGGTATTGCCAGTTGCTGGCCCCCAACGTTCAGATCCGCGATTATTTCCAAAAACGCTGGCTTGATTTGCCGTTCGTGCAGGAAACATTCGGCGTATTACCGCACCAGCTTACCGACTACTGGGGGCTGGCGGGGATCAGCAGCAGTAAAATCCCTGGTGTACCCGGAATTGGTCCAAAAACGGCCGTGACTCTGCTGGCTCAGGCCGGTTCACTGGACGCGCTGTATGACAATCTCAGTGCGGTGCCGGAAAAGTGGCAGTCAAAATTGCGGGAGCATCGGGATCTGGCATACGCCTGCAAACGGGTGTCTGCGCTGCAAACTGATATCGCTCTCGACGGGAATTTACAGCAGTTGCGCTTGCCGTAAGTCTGCCAAAGAAAAAAGGCGCTTCCCGAAGAAAGCGCCTTTTCGCATCATATCAAACGCCATTCAGCGTTAATCAACGATCGCGTTCATCACGACGGCCACCGATGGCTGACCAGAAGCGGCGAATATGCACCGTTACCTCTTCCCGGTCATGGTAGAGCTGTTTGGCGAAGATCTCCGCATTAATGCCATTTTCCTTCAGGCGTTCATCAATTCGCGCGAGGATGTTAGACACTTCTTCGTAACGCTTTTTCATCGGCAATTTCAGGTTGAAAATCGTCTCGCGGCACCAGCCGTTAACCAGCCAGTCGCACATCAGCGCAGCCACTTTCGCCGGTTTTTCTACCATGTCACACACCAGCCAGTAGTTTTTGGTACTGGTGGACTTGTAGCGGAAGCCGTCTTCACGCAGGTGAATAACCTGACCGGTTTCCATCAGGCTTGGCGCCATCGGGCCGTTATCAATAGCGGTAACCATCATGCTGCGTTGTACCAGCTGATAGGTCCAGCCGCCGGGGCAGGCACCCAAATCTACCGCATACATCCCGCTCGCCAGACGCTCTTCCCATTCATCAGCAGGAATGAACACATGGAATGCTTCTTCCAGCTTCAGCGTGGAGCGGCTTGGTGCTTCAGACGGAAACTTAAGACGCGGGATCCCCATGTAATACGGGGAATTGTTATTACTGTAGGAATAACCAACGTAGCAGCAACCTGATGCAATGAAGAAGACGTGCACGACAGGGCGCAGCGGATTTTCACGTTTTCCCAGCACGCGGCGTTCGCGCATCGCGGTACGTAATGGCACTGTCAGTTTGCGACAGAACTTGGTGAGTTCTTTACTTTCATTGGTATCCGGCACTTCTACACGCAGTTCACCACCGTTGGTCACCACGTTTTGTACCATACCCACGATCGGCGAAACGCGATCTTCCGGCGGCAGATCTTTCAGCAATTCGCCGACGACGATCAGCTGACGAGCAAAAATCAGTTCGCGGAATGGCAGCTCTTTCGCCAGACGATCAGCATCATCAGGCTGATAGCATTCAAACAACACATACCCGCTGTTTTCTTTTACGCGGGCAAAACCGAAGATTTCCATCTTCGCAGCTTTGTCTGTGATTTCTGCTGCGCATTCTTTTTCAAAACCCTGACGGCAGTAGAGGGCAACTTTATTCATGGCGTTCGGCCTTTTTCTTCAGACGCAATGCGCCTATCAACATCAAAATCCAACCGACCAGAAACAAGGTACCGCCAATCGGAGTCACAAAAGCAAATAAACGGAGGTGCGACAGCGCCAGACAGTAAAGGCTGCCGCTGAATAACACGGTTCCCAGCGCCAGGAAGGCACTGCTCCAGTAGAACCACACATTACGCTGACGCTGCATGGCAACGCCTAAAATCATCACCGCCAGCGTGTGAATACTTTGGTAGGTCAGCCCGGTGTGGATCCAGGCCATTTCGGCCTCTCCCAGCGACTGGCTCAGCACGTGCGCGCCAAAAGCACCAAACGCCACGTAGATAAAACCGCTTATCGCGGCAAAAATCAGCATTGAACGACTGGTCATTATACGTTACCCGTTATCGTTTTTTAATGATGAAAACGTCTACTCATCCGTCTCATCAGTACGTTCATGGTCATCGGTTTCTGTATTTCAGGTTTCAGGCCTGATCAAACCGAAAGCGCAGTTTTTCCTGCTCACTGGCGGCCCGCGCGAGGATCCACTGACGAAAGGCGGCTATTTTACCCAGTTCTGCCTGACTGTCATGACAAACCAGATAAAAAGCGTTTTTACTGACTAAAACTTCATTAAAAGGACACACCAGACGGCCAGCTTCAATCTCGGTTTGCGCCATCACGTTATTCACCAGTGCAATCCCCTGCCCGTGAACCGCGGCCTGAACAACCATCGCACTGTGGCTGAAAATCGGCCCCTGCTGAACATTCACCTGCTGCAGGCCAAGCTGCTTGGTGTAGGCCAGCCAGTCACGGCGCGAGGCATCATGCAGCAACGTGTGATGGCCGAGATCTGCCGGTTCTTTCAGCAAATTATCGCCCATCAATAAGGAAGGAGAACAAACGGGAATTAAATACTCGGCGTATAAACGCTCGGCACGCAGCCCCGGCCAGTTACCTCGACCATGGAAAATCGCCACGTCCACATCATCGGACAATTTGTCCTCTTCGCGGTCTACGGCCTGAATGCGTACATCGATACCCGGATAAGCTGAGTTAAAGCCAGACAATCTTGGCACCAGCCATTGAATCGCAAAGCTTGGCGGCAAACTGACGGTCAGTGCGCCTTTTGCACTGCGGGCCTGAAGTTTGCGTGTCGCTTCGTTAAGAGACGAGAATATCTCTTTAATATCGAGGTAATAGCTCTGCCCTTCTTCGGTCAGTAACAAAGAGCGATTTCGGCGACGAAACAGTTTTAGCCCCAAAAAGTCCTCAAGTGACTTGATCTGGTGGCTAACAGCAGCCTGTGTGACAAACAATTCCTCCGCCGCTTTAGTAAAACTAAGGTGACGCGCTGCGGCGTCAAACACGCGCAGTGAATTCAGAGGGGGTAAACGTTTTGACATAAATAAGAGACTTCTTATGTGGCGGTCAGCGGAACCCCTGTCAGGGGGTTCAGATATTAGTTTTTTTAATCCGAGACATTATAATTTGTCCGTTGAGGATGTACAGGCAAAAACCTATAGTGGCGCCACTTCCTGAGCCGGAACGAAAAGTAGATTGGTATGAGGATGCTGAAATACTTTTGGCTTGTGGTTGTGATGTTGTGTTTGCAATTGTCCGGCAATCCGGACACGTAGCTTGAATGCTACAAACTTTTCACTTCCTGTACATTACCCTGTCTGTCCAAAGTGATTTTTTAGCACCGCATTTTGCGGTGCTTTTTTTTGCCTGAATTTTGGGATGCATGCCAATGAGCGCCCTTCATATGTGACAAAACCGGCTACGTCGCATACGTATCCGGTTTTGTCGTGAGGCGCAGTGAGGTTACCCGAAGGTGGTGTCACGCAAGGGATTATTTCCCTTCAGCCATTTCTTTCACTTCAGATTTATTGATCTGCTGCTTGTTGCCATACGCATCGGTATAACTGATCATACCGGTATCACTGTCAGTGCTTGGTTTGCCTTCAGCAACGATTGTACGGCCATCGTTGGTGTGCATCACGTAGTTGCTTGAACAGGCGGCAAGTGTTGTGGTCAGCAGTGCGGCTGAAATTACGGCGACGATCTTTTTCATTGTAGACTCCTTGCAGATTAAAATGCTTTCAATTCCCGGGAAGCCCCCAGGCTAATTTGTCTAGTGTTCGTAATTCAGCATAACAAACCTCTGATATATTTCCAGGTAACCATTCCTAAAATGAATAGGTGGTTTGCATTAGCTCAAAGTTTGTACTCTTTACCCTGAAGCCGAAGGATATAACCTCGCATGACCGACTTTAACGCCGCTGATTTCCGGCGACACTTCCCCGCCCTGTCGCAGGGGCAGTGCTACCTCGACAGTGCAGCCACGGCGCTCAAACCGCAGGCCGTGATTGACGCCACTGTGAATTTTTATTCACAGGAGGGGGCGACAGTCCACCGCAGTCAGCACCGTGCGGCACAAACGCTGACCGAAGCCTACGAACAGGCGCGCGTACAGGTGGCTGACTGGATCCATGCACCGCGCGCAGAGAACATTGTCTGGACACGCGGCACCACCGAGTCAGTCAATCTTGTCGCGCAAAGCTATCTGCGCCCGAGGCTGCAGGCCGGAGATGAGATTATTGTCAGTCAGGCCGAGCATCACGCCAATCTGATCCCCTGGCTGATGCTGGCAGAACAGTGTCAAGCGCGGGTTATCACGTTGCCGGTAGACGAGCGCGGTATTGCAGATATCAGCCAGCTTCCCGCCCTGCTGAATACCCGCACGCGTCTGCTGGCGATCACACAAATGTCGAACGTCACCGGCGGTATGCCCGATCTTTCACTCGCCATTAAACTGGCACACGCCAACGGCACGCCGGTTCTGGTGGATGGCGCACAGGGCGTTGTGCATTGCCCGCCGGACGTACAGCAACTTGATATCGACTTCTATACTTTTTCCGGCCACAAGCTGTATGGCCCGACGGGGATTGGCGTGTTGTACGGTAAAACAGAATTGCTCGACAGCATGGCGCCCTGGCACGGCGGCGGAAAAATGCTGACCCACGCGACAATGACCGGCTTTACGCCGCAGAACGTGCCCCATCGCTTTGAAGCAGGTACCCCCAATATTGCCGGTGTGATCGGCATGGCCGCTGCGCTGACCTGGCTGAAAACCCAAGATGTGCAGGCTGGCGAGAAACATGCGCAAAATCTGGCTGCAATGGCGGAGATACAGTTGTCGCAGATTGAAGGTTTTCGCAGTTTCCGCGCACAGGACGCTTCGCTGCTTGCATTTGATATTGCCGGCGTGCATCACAGCGACCTGGTCACCTTACTCGCGGAGCAAGGTATTTCGCTGCGCGCCGGGCAACACTGTGCGCAGCCACTGATGGACGCTCTGGGCGTCAAAGGAACCCTGCGCGCATCATTCGCGCCGTATAATAATGAAGAAGATGTCGCACGCCTGGTCGGGGCGGTAAAATATGCGATGAGCCTGCTGGCTGATTAATCACATTTCTGAGACATACGCTTTTTAAGGATCACAATGCTCGCGCCACACCCTTTTGGACAGGAAATTACCGAAGCTTCGCTGACAGAAAAATTTGCTTCATTTCGTCAGTGGGAGGACCGCTATCGCCAGTTAATTCTGCTGGCGAAATCTCTGCCACCGCTGGAGGCATCATTGAAGGTGCCGGAGAATGAGCTGTCGGGATGTGAAAATAGGGTCTGGATGGGAGCGGAAAAATCAGAAAATGGAACAATGCATTTTTACGGTGACAGCGAGGGACGGATCGTCAAAGGCTTGCTGGCAGTGCTGCTGACCGCCGTAGAAGGCAAAACGCCAGACGAGATCCTGAGTCGGGATCCGCTGGCGTTATTCGATGTGCTGGGCCTGAGGGAGCAACTGAGCACCAGCCGCTCCAGCGGGCTGAACGCGCTGGCTGAAGGTGTTTTACACCTCGCCCGTCAGGCGGCCTGAGCCTGACGCTGCTGTTTTGCCATCATCTTCTTAAGAACATGAGAAACCGCGACAAAACCAAACGTGGCGGTGACCATCGTCGCCGCACCAAAACCTGAAGCGCAGTCCATACGTTTCGGGCCTTCTGCCGTCGCGCGCGATGCGCAGACGGAACCATCCGCCTGCGGGTACATCAGCGGTTCGCTGGAAAATACACAGTCAATCCCAAGCTTACCTTTACTGTTTTTCACCACGTTGAAATCGTTTTTCAGGCGCTCACGCAGTTTGGCTGCCAGCGGATCCTGTATGGTTTTCGCCAGATCCACGACGGCGATCTGCGTCGGATCGATTTGTCCGCCCGCCCCGCCGGTGGTCACGACCGGGATCTTAAAACGACGACAGTATGCCAGCAGCGCGGCTTTTGGCCGCACGCTGTCGATGGCATCAATCACGTAGCTAAATCCCTTGTTGAGCATTTCAGCAACATTGTCCGGCGTAATAAAATCATCGATACAGGTCACTTTGCATTCCGGATTTATCGCCAGAATGCGCTGGGCCATTACTTCGGTTTTCGCCTGCCCGACATTTTCCCGCAGAGCGTGGATCTGCCTGTTGGTATTGGTCACGCACACATCATCCATATCAATGAGCGTAATGGCGCCAATTCCCGTACGGGCCAACGCTTCGGCAGCCCAGGAACCCACTCCGCCGATACCAATCACGCAGACATGTGCCTGTGAGAACAACGCCAGTGCCTGCTGACCATAAAGACGTGCAGTGCCGCCAAAGCGTTGCTGGTAGGCGTCGGAATATGTTGCTGTCATGACCTTCTGAACCTCAATACGTGTCGAAACTTAATTTGGCTGAGCATAGGCTGTGAACAGCGGTTTGCCATTTTGCGCTGATTTTAACACCCAGACGCGGCCATAGTGGTTATAAAATCCTGCTGAGTGTCCGGCATCAGTACCAATTCCCTGATACATATCGAAATGTTGCCCTTTAATGGCACCGCCTACGTCCAGCGCAACCATCAGACGCATATGGTATTTACCGGTAAACTTACCTTTATCATTCAGCTCCGGCACCTCCGCCAGCAGCGTGGTTCCTGCCGGGATCAGCGAGCGGTCAGACGCCACGGATGCTTTGGCAATCAGCGGCACGCCGCTTGCGCCACGAACAGGGGCAAAAGGTTCAGGTTTAAAGAATACAAATGAGGGATTCTGCTCCAGCAACTCACGGACTTCAGCGGCACTGTGCGTATCCGCCCACTGGCGGATCGCCTGCATCGACATATTCTCACGCGCGACTTCGCCACGATCGATCAGCACCTTACCGATACTGCGATAAGCGTGACCATTTTTCCCGGCATAACCAAAGAACATGTACGGACGCCCGTCGCCGTAATCCACATAGCCGCTGCCCTGCACTTCCATCATGAAGTTATCCATCAGGGAGTTAGTCCAGGCCACTACGTAATTTTCACTCAGTGCACCTGAGTAAATCGAGGCGCGATCAGGCAGACGTCCACGTTTAGGCGGCATACGGTACAACGGATACTGGAATTCACCCTGACGCGTGTAACGCGCCTGTACCACCGGCGTATAATAGCCGGTCAGTTGCACGTTACCGAAGTTATCAGCCCCTTCCATCTGATAAGCGCTGATGCCGTACTGGCTCAGGTTGCGGGTATCAGCACCTGAACGCAGCCATTGCTGGACGGCCTGGAAAGTGGGGTTATTTCTGCCATATAAGGAAGAAGAGGCAATTTGTACCGCGGCGACCTGATTGGAGTAATCCAGGGCATTGACGGGTTTGCCTGTCGCATTCGGCTCATTGACGTATTCAAGCGCGTTATCCAGCCGCCCGTCTTTATACTGCTGACCCCGGTCGGTCGGGCGCGAGGAACAACCTGCAAGCACCGCAACAACCAAACCACCCAGCAGAAATTTACTCCAACGTCCTTTCATTATTGCCGCGCTCTCTTACTTTCATGGGAATTGACTGGCGAAACGATAACAAACGGCCTATCAGAAAGGAATTGCAATAGCCGAAAAAAGTGCCCTCGGCCAAATTGGGGAGCAATAGAGGAATTTATGCCTAAAAAGTCAGCAACCAGGTGGTTTATTTGAATAAATCCAAATAAAGGGTTGCGCGAAATCTCATGGGGAGTATAGTTCGCCTCCATCGGACGCGGGGTGGAGCAGCCTGGTAGCTCGTCGGGCTCATAACCCGAAGGTCGTCGGTTCAAATCCGGCCCCCGCAACCAATTCGATTCTCAGGCAATAAAATGCCCGATTGAATTGAACGATGAAGTAAAGAAGTAAGAAGTGCTACGGACGCGGGGTGGAGCAGCCTGGTAGCTCGTCGGGCTCATAACCCGAAGGTCGTCGGTTCAAATCCGGCCCCCGCAACCAATTCGAGACTTATGCTTATTACGCTGAGTTCGAATAATGTGAAGAAGTAAATGCAGTATTAAGTAGTGACGGACGCGGGGTGGAGCAGCCTGGTAGCTCGTCGGGCTCATAACCCGAAGGTCGTCGGTTCAAATCCGGCCCCCGCAACCAACTACTAGAATAATCAGTCAGACGTAAACATCAGGCACCTTAACGGGTGTTTTTTTGTATCTGAAAATTGAGTTAACAGCGCACCAGCCCCGAGATTTTTCCTCACATTATCCTTAATATCCAATTCATTGCAGGCACTCAGCCATTGGCGAAATGCGCCTTAATCCCCGCCAGTATGGATTCTGCAACCTGCTGCTGAAAATGCGCGGTGCGCAGTTTTTTCTCTTCATTGATGTTACTGATAAACGCGGTTTCCACGAGAATCGACGGAATATCCGGCGCTTTCAGTACCGCAAAACCGGCCTGATCCACTTTGTTTTTATGCAGCGGGTTAATCTTGCCCATCCGTGTCAGCACTTCTTTGCCAAATTTCAGGCTGTCGTTGATTGTCGCGGTCTGCACCAAATCGAACATCGTATGGTCGAGATACTTATCGCCACTTTTACTGACACCCCCTATCTGATCGGATTCATTCTGAGTCTGCGCCAGAAAACGTGCTGCTGAGCTGGTAGCGCCCTTGGTCGACAGAGCAAAAACGGATGAACCTTTGGCGGCACGGCTGGTAAAAGCATCAGCATGGATGGAAATAAACAAATCAGCCCGCAACTTTCGCGCCTTGGCGACCCGCACTTTCAGCGGAATAAACACGTCTTCATTCCGGGTCATATAGGCTTTCATGTTCTTTTCACGGGCGATCAGTTTTTGTAAACGACGCGCGATCTGTAAGACAACGTCTTTTTCACGGGTCTTATACTTGCCGATTGCGCCGGGGTCTTCACCGCCATGACCGGGATCCAACATAATGACCAGAGGGCGGCTGTGCCCTGCCTGCCCGTCTTTCGCCGTTTCCGGCGGCAATGTTCTGGCCACGTCACCGCGGTTGTAATCTTCCAGTAATGCCAGCAGCGGATCATCTTCAGCGCTGACCGCCCCCTCTTCAGGGTACAAATCAACCACCAGACGATTGTGGAACTCTGCGACCGGTTTGAGTGTAAACACATGGGGATTGATGGGGCGCCTGAGCTCAAGCACCATGCGCACCGTTTGGGCATCAAACTGCCCTACCCGCGCCTGGCGAATGTATGGGTCGGTTTGCTGAACTTTTTCGCCCAAACCTTTGAGCACGCTATTCAGTTGTACACCCTCAATATCCACAACCACACGCGCAGGTGAACTCAGCAGAAACTGCTTATACTTCAGAGGCGTGCTGGATTCCAGAGTGATGCGGGTGTACGTCGAGGAAGGCCATATGCGCACGGCGATAACCTGTGAACTGGCGGCAAACCCCACTTTACTCACACTGAGCATCCAGGAAGCCGCTACGGTCTGAAGAAGTCGTCGTCTTCCGGGGTTGTGGTTATCGTCAGTCATGCAATCTCAAACAGGTTACAAAAATCAAAAGTGATGATAAAAAACTCAGTTTGGGAATTTTAACTAATCCTTCCCTGCATGTCATTCCTTAACATTATTTTGATAAATCAATTTGTTGAGTGTTTGTAATCGTTGTTAATAGAAAAACAGAGATTTCTTACTTGCCACACAGCCCTAAAAGAATAAAAATACAAAAATTACGAATAAAAATTCAAATGAGGTTTTGCCGTGAAGGAACGTAGCACTGAATTGGTCCAGGGATTTCGCCACTCCGTTCCCTACATAAATGCTCACCGTGGCAAAACATTCGTTGTCATGCTCGGTGGTGAAGCCATTGAACATGAGAACTTCAGCAACATCGTCAATGATATCGGGCTGTTACATAGCTTAGGTATCCGGCTGGTGGTGGTGTATGGTGCCCGTCCGCAAATCGATGAGAATCTGGCAGAGCATCACTGTGAGCCGATTTATCATAAAAATATCCGTGTTACCGATGCCCGTACACTCGAGCTGGTGAAGCAGGCTGCGGGGTTGTTACAGCTCGATATCACCGCCCGCCTGTCGATGAGCCTGAATAATACTCCGCTACAGGGTGCGCACATCAATGTTGTTTCCGGTAACTTTATTATCGCGCAACCCCTGGGCGTAGATGACGGTATCGACTATTGCCACAGTGGCCGTATCCGTCGCATCGATGAAGAGGCCGTTCACCGCCAGCTCGACAGCAATGCCATCGTGCTGATGGGGCCGGTAGCCGTATCCGTTACCGGAGAAAGTTTTAACCTGACTTCTGAAGAAGTGGCGACGCAACTGGCCATCAAGCTGAAAGCCGAAAAGATGATCGGTTTCTGCTCGTCGCAGGGCGTGATTAATGAGGAAGGGAATATCATTTCTGAGTTGTTCCCGAACGATGCGCAGCAACGCATTGATAAGATGGAAGCCAGCGGCGATTACCTTTCGGGGACAGTGCGTTTCCTGCGTGGCGCGGTTAAAGCCTGCCGCAGCGGTGTGCGTCGCAGCCACCTGATCAGCTATCAGGAAGACGGTGCGCTGATTCAGGAACTGTTCTCGCGTGACGGTATCGGTACCCAAATTGTGATGGAGAGTGCGGAGCAGGTGCGCCGTGCAACGATCAACGATATCGGCGGGATCCTCGAGCTTATCCGCCCGCTTGAACAACAAGGTATTTTGGTTCGTCGCTCCCGCGAGCAACTGGAAATGGAGATCGATAAATTCACGATTATCGAAAGAGATAACCTGACCATTGCCTGTGCGGCGCTGTATCCGTTCCACGATGAAGGTATCGGGGAAATGGCCTGCGTGGCAGTTCATCCTGATTACCGCAGTTCTTCACGCGGTGAAATGTTGTTACAGCGTGTGGCCAGTCAGGCAAAACAAATGGGGCTTAACCGCCTGTTCGTGCTGACGACCCGCAGCATTCACTGGTTCCAGGAACGCGGGTTCAAACCGGCTGAAGTTGATGTTCTGCCGATTCAAAAGCAGGAAATGTACAACTATCAGCGCCGGTCGAAGATCTTAATTTCCGAACTTTAAGCGCTCTGGTGCACATACTAAAAAGGGCGCAAATGCGCCCTTTTTAGTTTTCCTGCTCACTAATCTCACATTAATGTGAAGTCTGAGATTTCAGGGTTTGCTGCAGCGTCGAGGTGTCGGCATAGGTTTTGAACCCTTCCGGCGCCGCATACTGTGGCGTCTTGCTGTCATTGCCGGAAACTTGCGACAACATCGCCAGTCCGTCCTGTTTAATCACTGCCTGATGGAAGTAGTCCGCCAGCTGCGTCTGCGTCAGCCCCGCAATGACACGAATGACGTTGGTGCGCGTATCAAACTGCGCATTCCCCCGGCTGAAATCATTGCCCAGGCGGTCTGACTCTTCATCCAGCGTTTGCGGACGCTGCTGCATTTCATTCACCAGGCCCTGTTTGTACTGAACAAACTCGGCATCTTTCATTTCCCGCAAACGTTTCTCAGCCTGTGGGTAAAAGGCCAGATAGCGCTGATATAAATAGTCCGGTTGCTTACTGTTACTTTGCAGCAGGAAACCAATACCCCACTGTTTGCCAACAGGAATGGGGAACGCAAACACCGCGTAACCCAGTTGCTCCTGGGTGCGCAGCTGGCTATAGAACCATGGCTGGATGATTTGCCCGAGCAATGCGCTGTAGCCCATGCTCTGAATTTCATCATAACCTGTTGGCACATATACGGCGGCCAGCGCCGAGTCAGAACTGCTGCCCGTCCGCTGAATGTTGGCTTTCAACGGCTCCGTGACGACGGCCTGCGTTCCACGCCACCACTGTGTGCCGTGCGCCCCCAGCTTCTGCATAATCTGCAGGGACATGGCTTTCACCTGATCCCCGGTCATATTCCCCACCACCATGATCTCAACGGCGGCGTGGTGAATAAGTTGCTCACGGTAAGCGTTCACATCTTCCAGTGTGATACCCGCAACCAGTGTCTCCCGTTCTGAACGTTCGGTGTAAGGTACCCGCGACAATAACTGAACCGGCTGCAGCGCCAGTTCGAAAGCTTTACCTTTATCCGCCGATGCCAGACGTTCCAGATACCACGATTTCGCCTGATCCAGCTGTTCCTGCGTCGGTTTAAAATCAGGGTAACTCTCCACCAGCGTAGCCAGCAGATCTGGCAGACATTCGGTGAAACCGCTGGCGGTAAACTGCAGTCCATTATCCGGCGACGTCCCAAAACTCAGCCCGCCGATAGAAGCCTGATAACTCAGCTGATCAAATGCCACACCGGTCAGATAGTCAGTCAGACCGTAAAGTACCTGATTTTTCGCCGTACTTAACGCCTGCTCATTGCGAAAAGAAACCGTCACATTGGCTTTGGGCTCATCGGCAAAGTAGCGGCTTGGCATATAGAAAACGCGCAGGCCTTTATCTTCAATCAGAAGTTCAGGTTTGGTGGCTGTGGCGTTTTTAGTCACCAGCGCCAGCGAGTCGGGAATATAAGGGTTCAGCTCAGGCAGAGAAAGTTTGATGTCCTTCCCCAGCGCTTTCCATTGTTCATAGGTTTGCGGTGGGACTTTATCAACCTGATAAGGCGCATTCACAAAATAGGCAACTTTGTTGTGCGGCTCGTTGGGACTGATAATCCAGTAACGCGCATTCTGTGGGGTCATTTCATCCAGACGCGATTCAATCGCTTTAGGATCATATTGATCCGTCAGATAAGGCGAATCCAGAACGTGTTCAACCGGTACGCGCAGCATGGTATCCACCAGCCATTCAACGTAGTCCATATCCCGCGTCAGCGCGGGATACCGGAAATCAAGCGCCATTACATGCGCGATTTCATCGAAATAGCTTTTGTTAATGCCCTGCCCGCGCATCTCCTGGAGATAACTGAAAATGGCGGCAATCACTCTGTCGCGCTCAGCCAGACCTTTGTCCGTCAGGGATACCGAAATGTTAAATACGCCCTGATTGCGGTTAACCATCGGGTCTGCACCCGCACTGATACCGTCGGAGTAACCTTGCTTTTGTAACCAGTCGGATAATGTATTCAGACTGCGGTTTCCGATCAGATAGCTGATATAGGTATCTGTCTTACTGCGAAACGCTGCGCTGTTGTTATCAATGGCGAACTCTACGCGCAATTCTTTGCGGGGCTGCGCCGGAACAAAATGGATATATTCACCTTTTTGCTCGTCAGTTAATGTGGGAACGGTAATCGGTGGTACTGCAGCATGATGATTGGCAATACTCCCGAAGGTATTCCCAGCCAGCTCAGCCAGCTCCCGCAACGGCTTATTACTGTAAATCACACCGACCATCAGATTCGCCGAATAGTAACGGTGATAAAACTCCGTCAGTTTCTCGTGCAGATTGCTGCCTGGCTTGTCTTTCAGAGTATCCAGATTCCCGCCGGAATAACGGGAGCCGGGATGCGCGGGATTTAGGGTTTCAGCCCGCACCTGGGCCATACGCATTCCATCGCGCGAGCGCGCCATGGTCAGCTCAGCATTCACCGCGTTACGCTCGCGATCACCGTTGGCAGGATCCAGTAAAGGTTCACCGATAGCATCGGCAAGGCGATCTACCGCTTCCGGCAGGGCATCATTTTCAACTTCCAGATAAAAGGCTGTGCGGTAGGAAGCCGTGCTGCCATTGTGGCTGCCGCCGTGTTTTTTGAGGAATTCAGAAAGGCTTTCAGGCTGAGGATATTTTTTTGAGCCCATCAGCAACATGTGTTCGGTGTAGTGAGCCAGACCTAACTGTGAATCAGGGTCTTCCAGCGAACCTACGGGGATAGCCAGAGCGGCAAGTGACTTGGGCGCTTCAGGATCAGAAACCAGCAAAACCGTCATATCATTGGCCAGCTTTATCGCCTGATACTGACGCGGGTCGTTCTGACTTTTATTGATAGCTTGTGCATAAGGCTGCCAACCGGCAGCGCTTGAAACAACAGGGGCCCAAAAGGTCAATAACAACAGTAACCCTGAAATTCGGGTAACCTGTTTTAACATTGCCACTCTCCCTCAATCAAATAAACATGCCACGTGGGCAAAAATAACGGTTCACCAACTGATGAACCTCAACCTGCTGTTTTATGCCGTTGAGTCTGATAAGACCCCGCGGATGCAGGATAGTTGTCACAATCTCAGTACCGTGATGTGCATTCTGGCGTAATGTCACAGTTTGCGACCTGTCGCGATATTACACGCCCGCTTAATTCCTCGGTCTTAAACCACTCTATGCAGTTGGGCTGCTATTGCAAGCGGCTTGGCGGTATTTTTCCCGCTTAGCCGGCGGGGTTCCCCGTGCCAGGCTCACAAAGTAAACGTTGTAAACGTGCCTGATAATGTGTGGGGGTCAGGATCACCACGTTAATCCGCTGGCAGCGTTGCCCCACGGGAAAGACCGACAACTGATACTCCCAGCCTTTAATTTGCGGTTCAGTCACGTTTCTGGTGGCCGAATAGGCTTCTAACTGTGAGTGAGCCTCCGACCACGCCTGCTGCACCTGCCACTGACGCATAAAGCCATGACTCAGTGACTGAAAATAATTAAGCAATCCCAGAACAGATACCGAAAGCAGCAGCGCGGCGATCAGCGCTTCTGGCAGGCTAAACCCCTGCTGATTCTTCTCAGCTTTATTCATTGCAAAACTGCTCATCAGCTTCCGGGCAGAAATCCAGCCAGCCTTGTCTGAGGGGTAAAAAAGCCAGTGATCCGTCCGCTTGTTTTTGCATGCTGACCTGTTGATAAAGCCTCACAGGTTCCCCACCTTGGGCCAATACACCTTCCCCGCGAACCACAAAAACGTCAATTCTCAGCGAAGGGCGTACGCATGCCCGCCCGGATCCGGCGCCAACAACGACTGCCGGGACGTCCTGACATTGCCACTTAGCATCACTGAACGCCTTCCAGGGTTGGCTGACTCCCCAGCTTAATGACGATGCGGCATTTTCCCAGGCGATCACGTAACGGTGCTGGTTTGAGGTCAGCGCCAGTCCGGCAGAAAGCTGTTGCTGTAAAGCATTAAGGGCAATGATCCCCAACCCCATCATCACCATGATGCTTAAAATCATGGCACTGCCCTGCTGGCGATCAGGTTGATTTTTCGCCGTGTTCTTTTCCAATGAGTTCACAGAGAATGCCCTGCAATCTGAGCGTCAACCTGCCGGTGAATAAGCGGGTTTTTACTCCAGTGGGCGTCAATTTGCAGAGAAAACAAGTTTCCTGAATGCAGACCAGAACTTTCAGTTACGACAAATTTCGTGACGGTGACTTCCACCGGATCGAGTAATTTCTCCCACCCTGAACTGCCGCACGACTCTGTGCCACGCTGCATTTCAATCCCTCCCTGTCGCAGGCGATAACCAAAATACTCTGATTCCGCGGTGCCCGGTTTCTCCCAGCGCCCGTTGCGATTCAGATCATAGATGACAATGATGCAGGAACCCGCAGGCTCACCGGACGCATTGCCGATGATGACTGTTTTGCCCTGACAGATACCATTACAAAACCCGGCGCGCCGCACATCTTTTTCGATGGTAAAAGCGGTCTGATGCAGTAACTCCTCAAGCTGATAATGTCTCCCCAGACTTTGGCTGCGCTGGCGCATCAGCGGATAAATTTGCGCAGCACTGAGCATGAGCATACTGCCGACACCCATCGCCATCATCACTTCCGGCAGGGTGAATCCGTTGGCACGATGATGAATCACTGGCACACACCGATGCCCAGTACAGGCTGATTCTCGCTGCAGATACGCAGCCGCCCTCTGGCTGAGAGCACCACGCGCAAACTTCCGGCGGTATTTTTTAACGTCAGATGCCCTGCCAGGGCGGCATTACGCAGCCCGTAAAAGCCCATCGATTTATCAGTAAAATCGAGCAATTCTATATCCGCTTCGCCGACAGCAAATACTCTGCCACTGGCCGCATGGCAGTCGGCCGGGCGCAGCCCTGCACCCACGCAGCCGGCGGTTCCACCGATGGCCCACAACACGGCGGAGCGATTGTAATTGTTGGCTTCGGCCTGCAGGCCATAGAGATATAAACGTAACTGCTGAGCCTGTTGCTCAAGCTTTAACGCCTGCTGGTAACCTCGCCAGCTGTGCAATCCCCAAAGAGTGCACATTGCCACCAGCGCAACGACGACCATCATTTCAATCAGCGACATCCCCTGCTCTCCTGAACGTTCGTTTTTTTTCATGCGGTCAGGGTAAGCATTTAAATTTTCGGTGCCACAGGCAAAAAACCTTTCTCCGCGATGCCTTCAGAAGAAAATGTGCAACAAAGCCCCCTAAACAAAAATGTTGAGGGACGTCTCGCAGAAACAATAGTCAGGGCGAAATAGCGGTTGGAATCGTCAGAAAAAAGCGTAAAAAGTGGCGCAACAGGAAGGCGGTACTTCAGAGGGATCGCTGCCTGACGCGGGGTCAGGCAGCAGACGATCAGATAGCGACAGGTGCTTTGATTGCAGGATGCGGGTCGTATCCTTCGATTTCGAAATCGTCGAAGCTGTAATCAAACAGGGAGGCAGGTTTGCGTTTAATAATCAGTGTCGGCATTGCGCGAGGTTCACGGCTCAGTTGCAGATGCGTCTGTTCCATGTGGTTGTTGTAGAGATGGGTGTCACCACCGGTCCAGACAAAATCACCGACTTCGAGATCGCACTGTTGCGCTATCATATGTACCAGCAGCGCATAGCTGGCGATGTTAAACGGCAGGCCGAGGAAGATATCGCAAGAGCGCTGATACAGCTGGCAGGACAATTTACCGTTCGCCACGTAAAACTGGAAGAAGGCATGGCAAGGCGCCAGCGCCATCTGATCCAGCTCGCCCACATTCCACGCCGATACGATGATACGACGGGAATCAGGGTCGCTTTTCAGCTGATTGATAACATTCGTCAACTGGTCAATCTGCTTACCGTCGGCAGCGCCCCAGGCACGCCATTGCTTGCCATACACCGGGCCGAGATCGCCGTTTTCATCGGCCCATTCGTCCCAAATGCTGACGTTGTTTTCACGCAGATAGGCGATATTCGTTTCACCTTTCAGGAACCACAGGAGTTCATGAATGATCGAGCGCAAATGACAGCGTTTGGTGGTGACCAGCGGAAAACCTTCCTGCAAGTTGAAACGCATCTGATGACCGAAAATCGACAATGTGCCGGTACCCGTACGGTCGGCTTTAGGTGTGCCTTCATCTAGCACTTTCTGCATTAAATCCAGATACTGTTTCATGTTACCTCACGACAATTGTTTCTGCGGACGACGATATGCCCAGACCATCATAATCAGGCCGATGGCCACCATCGGGATGGACAGAACCTGTCCCATGCTGATGACGCCGTCGAACAACCCAAGCTGTGCATCCGGCTGGCGGAAGTACTCAACGATAATGCGGAATAAGCCATAACCGATCAGGAATAAACCTGATACCGCACCTATCGGGCGTGATTTGCGGATAAAGACATTCAGGATGATAAACAGCACGACACCTTCGAGCAGCAATTCATACAGCTGAGAAGGATGACGCGGCAGTACACCGTACTGATTCAGCAGCGGCTGCCATTTAGGATCCGCAGCGGCAATAGCGATATCTTCCTGACGGGAACCCGGGAAAAGCATTGCCCATGGCACATCGGTGGTCACACGCCCCCACAGCTCGCCGTTGATAAAGTTGCCAAGGCGACCGGCACCCAGACCAAACGGGATCAGTGGCGCGATGAAATCTGCAACCTGGAAGAAATTACGTTTGGTGCGGCGGGCGAAGACCAGCATCACAACGATCACACCAATCAGACCGCCGTGGAAGGACATACCACCGTCCCACACTTTGAACAGATAGAGCGGATTGTCGAGGAACAGAGGCAAATTGTAGAAAAATACGTAGCCAATGCGGCCGCCAAGAAATACGCCAAGGAAACCGGCATACAGCAGATTTTCAACTTCGTCTTTAGTCCAGCCACTGCCCGGTTTGTTCGCACGGCGCACGGCCAGCCACATTGCGAAGACAAACCCGACCAGATACATCAGTCCGTACCAGTGAAGGGATACCGGTCCGATAGAGAAAATCACCGGATCAAACTGGGGAAACGCCAGATAGCTGTTGCTCATCTATCACCACAAATTGTTTATTGTTTTAGCCCGGTTAGGGGTCAGCAGGAGGCGAATAGTAGCATAAGCCGGAGGTTTTCCGTGGCTACGCCGGGGGAAAAGTTCTGTAAAAAATCGTCTCAGTTTGCCCGGCCTGAGATGCGGGCTTAAACGACGCGACAGGAAATGCCGCGTCAGAAGGTTATTTACCGCCGCGAATCAGTCCGCCTAAACCGCGTCTTTCCATAAATGCCGCCGTCATGTGGCGTACATCCGTGGTGAAATGGGCCTGTAAAACCCGGCCAGCCAGTTCTTCGGCATCCGCTAAATTGATGCGGCGCAGCAAGTATTTCACGCGAGCGACACTGCGCCCGTTCATGCTGAGATTACGGTAACCCATGCCGGTCAGCAGCAAAGCGCCCATCGGATCACCAGCCATTTCACCACACAGGCTGACGTCGAGCCCGATGGCTTCTGCGCTGGTGATGATTTGTCTGAGCACACGAAGCATCGCCGGATGCAGGCTGTCATAGAGCCCTGCAACGCGGGTGTTGTTGCGATCGACGGCCAGCAGGTATTGCGTTAAATCGTTGGTGCCGACAGAGATGAACTCCACTCTTCCGGCCAGCGCAGGCAACATAAAGATCATCGAGGGCACTTCGATCATCACGCCGATACGCGTGCGTGGCAGTTCGTAGCCGAGTTGCTCCTGCACTTCACGACCGGCGCGATCGATAAGCCTGCGCGCTTCATCAATTTCTTCCAGGCTGGTGACCATGGGCAGCAAAATACCAAGATTACCGGTCGCCGCATTGGCTCGCAGCATCGCGCGAACCTGGATCAGGAAGATTTCAGGTTGATCGAGGGTAATGCGAATACCACGCCAGCCCAGACACGGATTTTCTTCGCTGATCGGCATATAGGGCAGCTGTTTATCAGAGCCGATATCCAGCGTTCGCAGCGTCACAGGCTTTTGCGGGAACAGTTGCAACATGCCCTGATACTGCGCCACCTGCTCCTCTTCAGAAGGGAAACCGCTTTGCAGCATGAAAGGAATTTCGGTGCGGTAAAGCCCGACGCCGTCAACGCGGCTGCCAAACAACTTTTCATGATCGGCGCTCAGACCGGCATTGAGCATCACATGCACTCTTTCGCCACTTTTCAGCGCCGCTGGCTGGTCAACGTCGTCTTCCGCACGCTGGCTCAGTTCCATTTCTTCGCTGATAAGCCGCTTATACTCTGCGACCAGTACCGGTTCAGGGTCGATCAGCAGTTCGCCGCGATAGCCATCAACAATCAGCTGACGCTGGCTAAGCAGCGCAGGCTGAATATCTGCGCCCATAATGGTCGGCACGCCCATTGCGCGCACCAGAATAGCAGCATGAGAGTTGGCCGCACCGTCGCGAACCACTACGCCAGCCAGCCGGTCCTGAGGGACTTCGGCTAACAGTGTGGCGGTCAGTTCGTCGGCCACCAGAATGAAGCGTTCAGGCCACTGGGTATTGCCCTGAATTGAATCGTCGAGATGGAATACCAGACGCTGTCCGAGCGCACGTAAATCACTGCCGCGTTCCCGCAGGTAGGTATCCTGCAGGCTGGCAAACTGCGCCGCAAACTCCTCAACCACCTTTTTTACTGCCCATTCGGCCACTGCGCCCTGATCGATCTGAGCAAACAGTTCACGTTTCAGGCGGGCATCATTGAGCAGGTGGGAGTAGAGATCGAAAATCGCGGCACTTTCTTTTTGTGCACTGGCGGTAAACCGTTTACTGAAACGGCGGAACTCGGCACCGGCATCTTCCAGCGCGCGGGTCAGCCGCTCACGTTCACGTACCGTATCCAGCGTGGATGCCATATAGACATGTTCGAGGGAAGGCTGCGAACTGTCCTGCCAGCCGATACCAATTGCCACACCCGGCGAAGCCGCCAGCGCACGAACGCGCGTCTGGCGAAAACGGCCATAAAGCACATTCAGCTGCGCCTGCGAAAGGATAGCCGCCAGCTGAGTTGCCAGTGTGACTAAAAATGACTCTTCACTTTCATCGAACTGGCGGTGTTCACGCTGTTGAATAACCAGCACGCCCAGCAGCTGTCGACGGTGAATGATCGGCACACCTAAAAAGGATCGGAAAAGATCTTCTTTTACGGCAGGAATATATTTAAAGCTTGGATGACTCTGTGCGTCGGCAAGGTTGATAGGTTCAGCCAGGCGGCCAACCAGACCCACGATCCCCTGATCAAACGCAAGCGTAACCGTGCGCCCGCGAGGTTTTTTCAAACCTCGCGTCGCCATCAGGTAATAACAACGCCGGTCATTATCTGCGAGATAAACAGAACACACTTCAGTGTCCATCGCCAGGCAGGTTTCATTGACCAGAACGTCCAGCGCATCATTCAGGCTGGCCGCCATTGCTACCTTTTCAACAATTTCTCGCAAACGCGTGAGCATCTCTTCGCGACTTAGCCTCTTTTACGACGATAAGCGGGCGATGTCTTGGGAAGGGAGATTTCCTGCATCGGCATAATGGTTGTCGAAAATTCTTTCATCACACGACGATAAACATCGCGTTTGAATGACACCACCTGACGAACCGGATACCAGAAACTCACCCAACGCCAGCCATCAAATTCAGGCGTGCTGCTGCGCTGCATATTGATATCAGCATCGTTACACATCAGTTGCAGCAAGAACCATTTTTGCTTTTGGCCGATACAAACCGGCTTTGTGTCCCAACGCACCAAACGTTTTGGCAATTTATATCGTAACCAGTTGCGGGTCGAAGCCAGAATACGCACATCTTTACGGCTCAGACCCACTTCTTCAAACAGCTCGCGGTACATTGCCTGCTCAGCAGTTTCACCGGGATTAATGCCTCCCTGAGGAAACTGCCAGGAGTGCTGACCGTATCGTCTGGCCCATAACACCTGACCCTGCTTGTCACAGATTACGATACCAACATTCGGGCGGTAGCCATCATCATCGATCACCGGACTACCTCAATAGCTTAAAATCATAGATGTTGTGATTGTTTCACACTACCAACAGGCGGTAAACCACTGGTTAGCGCTGATCCGCACGAATAAAAATGGGATAACTTTCACTTAACAGCAAAGTTATAAACAGATTCTGTTCGACGCCCGCGATTTTATTCACTTTTTCTGTGGATAGATGTGTGCAGAACTTAAGAGTAAGCAGGGTAAAACTCTCGTGAACTTATCCCCAGCCTCAAAATTAACATTTATAAAATCGTTAATAAGCATGGAGTTATAGCGTAAAAATGAGGTTATAACTGGACTAAAAAAGTGAGGCAAGTCACATTCGAACATGATCTGGCGAAAGATCCACCAATGACGTTTTTATCCACAGCGATCGTCTAAAAGTTGACGTTACCTGCTCTGAAATTGCATAAAACCCGGTCCGTCAAGCCTGTAAATCGAACCAGTGATCGAATTTACCCAGGGTTATCCAAGAAATCTGTGGATAAGTAGGGGGAAGATCCTGTTCATTGTCGCCTTCAACAGGTGGTCAACCTGAAAACGGCTTGTGACAAACCGGTCAGAAGGGTAAAAAAAATCAAATTAAATCATGCTATTATTCGGCTATCCCACGGGTATAACTTTTTATGCACTGCATTACGCAGGGTGAGTATAAAATTTAACCTAATTTCATGAGTGTTGTTTTTTATGTCTATTCCTTTACCTGCAACTGAACCGCCACGTCACGAAGATGCGTTGCTGCATCGCGCGCAGTCGCTCGCCGGGCATACGCTGGGTGAGCTGGCGGCCCGTGCCGGATTGCCGATACCGGCAAACCTTAAACGTGAAAAAGGCTGGGTGGGTATGCTGCTGGAAGTGTATCTCGGCGCGAGTGCCGGCAGTAAGCCGGAGCAGGATTTTGCTGATATCGGCATCGAGCTGAAAACGATCCCCATTGATTCTCAGGGAAAGCCGCTGGAAACCACGTTTGTCTGCGTTGCCCCTCTGACCGGCAACAGCGGTGTGACCTGGGAGAGCAGCCACGTCCGCCACAAACTGGCACGGGTATTGTGGATCCCGGTGGAAGGGGAACGTCAGATCCCGCTGGCCGAACGCCACATTGGCGCGCCTCTGCTGTGGCAACCCACGCAGGAAGAAGATGAGCAACTGCGTCAGGACTGGGAAGAATTAATGGATTTGATCGTGCTGGGCAAAGTCGAAAGCATCACGGCGCGCCACGGAGAATTCCTGCAACTGCGCCCGAAAGCGGCAAACAGCAAAGCGTTAACCGAGGCCATCGGTGAATTTGGCCAGCCCATTATGACCCTGCCCCGCGGCTTTTATCTGAAGAAACGTTTTACCGCAGCGCTGCTGGCGCATCATTTTCAGCTCTGAATCATCATTTTAAAAATACCGGCACCTTTTATGTCACTTTTAAAAGCCTTTGCTACGCTAGAATGTGATTCTGTCTGGAGTGTACAAAGTTCGACTTTGTCACACTTCACGTTCACTACTACGTCGCGTACATAAAAGGAATGACAACAATGATGAAGAAAGCGTTGATGATGACCAGTGCTGCTCTGCTGGTATTCGGGCTTGCAGGCTGCGCCAGTGACTATGTAATTTCCACCAAGGACGGCAGCATGATCCTGACCGACGGCAAACCGGAGCTGGATAAATCCACCGGTCTGCTCAGTTATACCGATGAGCAAGGCAACGAACGTCAGATCAATAACGACAATGTCAGCCAGGTCATGAAGCGTTAAGCACATTCTGTTCCCCGCAACCCAAAGAGCCAGTTTTTGCTGGCTCTTTTGCTGTCAGCCCCTTTCCGCCCGCGTTACCGGCACTCTCTGCTACTTCCCCCTTCTGCCAGCCTTGTATATAGTCAGTTAAGGCATTTTTTTTCTCCGCCTGACATTCTCAGAAGAAAGGAAGACCGGCAATGCAATATCACCGTATACCCCACAGTTCTTTAGAAGTGAGCTTACTGGGTCTTGGCACCATGACTTTTGGTGAACAAAACAGCGAAGCCGACGCCCATCTGCAACTCGATTACGCCGTCGCGGCGGGCATCAATCTGATTGATACCGCAGAGATGTACCCTGTTCCGCCACGCCCGGAAACGCAGGGTCTGACGGAAAGCTATATCGGCAGCTGGCTGAAAGCCCGTGGTAACCGCGAAAAAATCATTCTGGCGAGCAAAGTCTCCGGCCCTTCCCGCGGCAGCGACAACGCGATCCGCCCGGCGCAGATGCTGGATCGTAAAAATATCCGCGCAGCGCTGGATGCCAGCCTGAAACGTCTGAACACTGATTATCTCGATCTCTACCAGTTGCACTGGCCACAACGTCAGGCCAATTTCTTCGGCAAACTGGGTTATCAGTACACCGAAGAGCAGTCTCCGGTCACGTTGCTGGAAACGCTCGAAGCGCTGAATGAACAGGTTCGCGCCGGTAAAATCCGCTATATCGGCGTTTCCAACGAAACGCCATGGGGTGTGATGCGTTATCTGCAACTGGCGGAAAAACACGATCTGCCGCGTATTGTTTCTATTCAAAACCCGTACAGCCTGCTGAACCGCAGTTTCGAAATCGGTCTGGCGGAAATCAGCCAGTACGAAGGGGTCGAGCTGCTGGCGTATTCCAGCCTGGCGTTCGGCACCCTGAGCGGAAAATACCTTAACGGCGCAAAACCGGCCAACGCGCGTAATACGTTGTTCAGCCGTTTCACCCGTTACTCTTCACCGCAGGCCGAAGGCGCGGTGGCGGAATACGTGGCGCTGGCCAAAAAACACAATCTGGATCCTTCTCAGATGGCGCTGGCCTTTGTGCGTCAGCAACCTTTTGTTGCCAGCACCCTGCTGGGCGCAACCACGCTGGAACAGCTGAAGATCAATATCGACAGCCAGGAGTTAACGCTGGATGCCGACATCATGGGCGAACTGGAAAATATCCATAAGCGCTTCACGATCCCTGCACCGTAACGCCGGATCTCAGCCATTAAAAAAGGGCGCTCAGCGCCCTTTTGTTTTTTGAGATGACAGACAAGCCTCAGGCGTGACGTCGTTTTTGCATAATCTGCCAGATCCACAGCGCGGTGATCGCCAGCGCGAAGACCACACCGAAACCAATACCGATCGCCACCACCGGCGCTCCTGCCATCACCACCAGCGAATACAGGCCGAGCATCAGTAACATGGCGGTATTTTCGCCCAGATTTTGCACCGCAATGGCATTACCGGCACCGACGGAAGCCTTACCGCGATGCTGCAACAACGCATTCAATGGCACCACAAAGAAGCCACCGAGAACACCGACCACGATCAGCACGATGTAAGAACTCAGCATACTGGTTTGCAGTGCAAAGACGACCACGGCAACACCGATCGCCACGCCCGCAGGCAAACAGCGTTTCACCGTTTCCAGGCGAATCAATTTCGCGGCCGCACCGGCACCAAACACAATCCCGATCGCCACCATCGCGTTGAGCAGCGTCGGCGTTTTATTATCGGTAATGCCCAGCGCCACCGGCACCCACAGCACCAGCAGGAAGCGCAGCGTCACGCCCGCGCCCCAAAACAGACTGGTTCCCACCAGCGAGAAACGGGTTTCACCGTCGCGCCACAACGTGGTGCAGGCAGCGAAAAATGTCCGCGTCATTTTTACCGGATGCCAGGACTGCCCGGCGCGCGCCGGCGTCAGTTTCGGGATAAACCAGTTCGCCGCCACTGCCGCGCCATAGGCCAGCACACAGATCCCCAGCGCCGCCAGGATATTCCAGTCCGCCAGCGCACCGCCCGCCACAGAACCCAGCAAGATAGCGGCGATGGTAGACGCCTCCATCAGACCGTTGGCTTTTACCAGCTGTTCGCCACTGGCGATTTCACCCAGAATGCCGTACTTGGCCGGCGAATACGCGGCGGCCCCAATACCGACCAGCGTATAGCCGAGGAAAGGATTCAGACCGGCACAGATAACCGCCGCGCCGCCCAGTTTCAGCAGGTTAGCCACCATCATTACCCGCCCTTTGGAGAAGCTGTCGGCGAACTGCCCGACAAACGGCGCGAGAATGATGTAGGTGGCGACGAAGGCCATCTGTAAAACAGGCTGACTCCAGTCGGGATAAAGCTGCTGTTTGATCAACGCCAGCGCGGCAAACAACAACGCGTTATCGCCGAAAGCAGAGAGGAACTGCGCCACGATCACCGCCGTCATGCTTTTGGACATCAGCGGCGAGGCCGCTGCTAAAGGTTTACTCATGCCTCAGTCTCCGGTTTTTCTGCCATTTCGCGCAGGGTGACAAAATCAGGTTTACCGCTGCCGAGTAACGGCAGGGCTTTTACCACACGAATATCACGCGGCACGGTAAGTTCCGGCAGCCCCAGTTCACGGGCAGCTTTACTCAGCGCATCACGACGTAATTGTGGGTCGGTGGTGAACAGCACCAGCGCCTCGCCTTTACTGCTGTCACTGCGCGACGTCGCGGCGTGTTGCGCATCCGCAGACGCCTTGATCGCCAGCTGTTCCACGCTTTCCAGTGAAACCATTTCGCCTGCCAGTTTGGCGAAGCGTTTTACGCGCCCACGAATGGCGCAGAAGCCTTTTTCATCCAGCGTGACGATATCACCGGTGTCATACCAGCCAGCCTGCATTTCACCTTCGGCATTTTCAGCCTGCGGGGTTTCCAGTACGCCCGGATTTTCAACGCGCAGATAGCCTTTCATGATGTTCGGGCCGCGCAGTTGCAGCCGTCCGCCCTCTTCAATGCCCGGCACGTTAATCAGGCGCGCGTCCATTCCCGGTAAAATCTTCCCGACAGTGTTCACTTTGGTCGCCATCGGCACGTTAATCGCCACCACCGGCGCACACTCGGTCACGCCGTAGCCTTCCAGAATGCGGATACCAAATTTGTCCTGCCAGATTTCCTTAGTGCTTTCCGCCAGTTTCTCCGCGCCCGCCACCACGTAACGCAGGCGGGCAAAATCATAAGGATGGGCAAAGCGGGCGTAGTTGCCGAGGAAGGTCGATGTACCAAACAGCACGGTGCAGTTCTGGTCGTAAACCAGTTCCGGCACGATGCGGTAATGCAGCGGGCTGGGATAGAGGAACACGCGGGCACCGGTCAGCAACGGTGTTAACAGACCAACAGTCAGGCCAAATGCGTGGAACAACGGCAGCGACGACATAAAGCGGTCACGCGGCGTAAAGTCTGCCACGGTGCGGATTTGCTCGACGTTCGCCAGCAGGCTGGCGTGTGAATGCACCACGCCTTTCGGGTTGCCTTCCGAGCCGGACGTGAACAACACCAGCGCGGCATCATCGGCTTTTTGCGGCAGCATGGCGCGGCGAGGGAAAATCAGATGGAACAGGATCCACAGCTTATCTTGCGTGGTGACCGTGTCTTTTAAATCTTCCAGATACACCCAGTTCGCTTGCGGCACATTCTCGGGAAGATGCGTCAGTTTGCCTTTTTCCAGGAACTGACGGGAGGTGACGATGGTTTTGATCTGCGCCGCTTTCATTGCGCTTTGCAGGCCTTTCGCCCCGGCGGTGTAGTTAAGCAGCGCCGGAATACGGTTGCGCACAGAGGCACCGAACAGCGCCGCCGCCATGATGGTGGCATTCGGCAGCAGCATGCCGACGTGTTCCCCTTCGCGGGTGAAACGTTGCAGGATCCGGCTGACGCCGAGGGATTTTTTCAGCAGCCCCTGATAGGTATCTTCTTTAAACGCGATATCGGCGATGCAGGGTTTGCGGCGGCCATAACGGGTTTGCGCGGACAGCAGCGCTTCATACAGCGTTTCCGGTTCGCGGGTGGCCATGCGCGCCTGCATCATGATCTTATGCAATTGCTCTCCGGCCAGCATGCGGCGGTCGCGTGAACGCGGCGCATCCGGCATCGGGATAGTCTGCGGCGGTAACACGTTGATGGTGATTTTCGGGAACCAGCGAATCTTAAAGCTGCCGAACAGACGACCAAACGGCGTGTATTCGGCGCCATCAATACGCACAGGGATCACCGTCGCCTGAGACTTCGCCGCCACAAAGGCCGCGCCGTCGTAAATTTTCATCAATGATCCGGTGACCGTAATACGCCCTTCCGGGAAAACCACCACCGGACGCCCCTTCTCGACCTGGCGGATCAGATGCTTGATCGCCATCGGTTTGGTCGGGTCGAGCGGCATGAAGTCAACGTACGGCTTCAGCCAGCGCATATACCAGGTGTCGGTAATATTGGAATAGACGGCGAAAACCGGCTTCACCGGCAGGAAAAGCACCAGCAGCATGCCATCAATAAAAGAAACATGGTTGGGGGTGAGCAATAAACGCGGGTAATCAAATGAGGATGTGGCCGGCGTCACAGTGACCCGAAACGCGATGCGGAACAGCCATCTGAACGCAGCGAAAAGAAAGTTATACATGTGTGCCATCTCCTTATGTGTCATCCCTGATCCTGAAAGAAAAAGGTTGGGGAAACAGCATACTATAAGCCGCAGAATAATGACGACAGTCAGCAGTGAGTTTAGGAGGAGGATGAGTAAGTGGGGACCGGAGGCAAAAAAAAACCTACGCATCTGCGTAGGTTGGTGCAAATCTAATCGGTATCAACATGCAGAGCACGTTGATGATTCACCAATCAATACCTCTGGGACGTTCAATCTAGCTGGTTTGTGGTAATCACAGCCAGCGGGCAATCGAAACATAATTCCGCAAAGTGTAACGAGTGGTGAAAATGTCCCCGGTTTTAATCATTTAGTGCGCACTGCGTGACTTCCACCAGACAACTCATGGCATTCGGACCCTGCGTAAGGCGTGAAGTGCCGATATCCAGCGTCAGCACATTCGGGTTACCCGCCTGCTCGGTCTCCTGCCATTTGCCGCCAAAGCCGGGGTTAAACCAGGCCCCCGTCGACATCAGCACCACACCGCGCGTTATGCCATCGTTAAACGTCACTCCGGCCAGACAGCTGCCGCGAGCATTATGCACTTTTACGCGATCGCCCTCATTGAGCTGGCGGCTGACGGCATCCTCCGGGTGCATAAACAGCGTTTCTTTACCGGCCGTTTTGTTGGACTGCGCCAGCGGAGACTGATCGAGCTGGCTGTGCAGACGATCTTTCGGCTGAATGGAAATCAGGTGCAGCGGCCACTCTTTGGCTGTTTCAGCGCCCAGCCACTCTACCGGCGGCTGCCATTCAGGGTGTGGCGCGAAATCTGCGTAACCGTAACCGGCGATCGTTTCCGAGAACAGTTCGATTTTTCCGCTGTGCGTGCCGAGGGGATTGGCACGCGGACTTTTGCGGAACTCCTCGAAGAACACAAAATCTTTTTCCGGCATCGGCAGTTCGACAAAACCGCGCTCCCAGAACGTTTCAAAGTCCGGCCATTCCACGCCGGTGCCTTTTTGCGCTTCGCCGCACTGACGGTAAATATGGCGCAGCCACTGATCTTCATTACGCCCCTGCGTAAACTGTTCGCGATAACCGAGACGGTCAGCGATGTCTGCAAAAATATCAAAATCGTTACGCGCCTGATGCTGAGGCGCAATCGCCTGATGCATCGCCAGCACGAAGCGGTCCCTCGAAGAACCGCCGATATCGTTGCGCTCAAGCGACGTCGTGGCAGGCAGCACGATGTCCGCCATCTGCGCGGCAGGCGTCCAGACGTTATCCTGCACGATAATGGTGTCCGGTTTCTGCCAGCCTTCGACCAGCCGGTTAAGCTGCTGATGATGGTGGAACGGATTTCCGCCCGCCCAGTGCACCAGATGGATATCAGGATAATGCTGCGTTTCGCCCTGGAATTCATACGGTTGCCCCGGATTGAGCAACATGTCGCTGATACGGGCGACCGGAATCGACAGGCCGGACGGGTTTGGCCCTGCGCTCACGGCTGGCCCCGGCGTGTCATAACGCGGATTCCCGACGCTGTTCATCGAACCGTGACCAAACGAGAAACCGCCGCCCGGTAAACCCACCTGGCCGAGCATCGCGGAAATGGCGATCATCATCCAGTAAGGTTGCTCACCGCGATGAGCACGCTGCACGGAATACGAACAGGTAATAAAGCTGCGCACACCAATCAACTCATCGGCCAGACGCGCAATGCGCTCCGCCGGAATACCGGTAATGTCGCTCGCCCACGCCGGGTCTTTCGCGATGCCATCCGAATCGCCGCGCAGATAGGCGGCAAGTTGCGGATAACCGACGCAGTGACTGGCGAGAAACGCATCGTCCTGCGCCTCTTTGCGCTGAATTTCAAACGCGATCGCCATCATCAGCGCCGCATCGGTATTCGGGCGGATCGGGATCCACTCAGCATTGAGGAACGCCGGGCAATCGTCGCGCATCGGGCTGATATTAATGACGCGGGTGCCCTTCTTCGCCAGCTGCTCCAGCGCCGGTTTCAGCGTATGTTCTACTGCGCCACCTGACGCCACCTGCGCGTTTTTCAGCGCAAGGCCCCCGAAGGCCAGCAGGATTTCTGCGTGTTCAACCACGCTCGGCCATGAAGTCACCCGGCCGGTCAGCGGTGTAAAAGTGCCGATGACGTAAGGCAGGAAAAACTGCGCCGAGCCCCAGCTGTAGTTGCCAAGCTGATCCACGCCACCGCCGCCGGTGAAATAAAAACGACGCACCAGCGATCGGGCATGATGCAGACGCCCGGCGGAGGACCAGCCGTAAGAGCCGTTGAAAATGCCGGAAGCGCCATAGCGGTCGCGAACACGCCGGTTTTCTTCCGCCACCAGATCCAGCGCCAGATCCCAGTCCACTTCGACAAAATCTTCCCGGCCACGCAGCGAGCGATCGCTGTTTTCGCGTTTTTGCAGCCACGAGCGACGCACAGCCGGTTTACGGATACGCTTGTCGGAATAAACCAGCGGCACAATGGAATCCAGTAAAGGCGAGGGATCGGCATCCGCTTTATAAGGTTCACAGCGGATCAAGCGGCCATCTTCCACCACGGCGGTGTACGCGCCCCAGTGAGCCAGTTGCGGATAGCGTTTTATCGACATAATTTCTATTTTTCTCAGCGCAGATGAATGACCTTAAAAATACCATTCAGGACGCTGGCAGTTCAAAGAACAAATAATCTTAATAAAATGCATTTCCGCCCTATCGCACTGGGATTTCCGTTAATCACCACGATCTTTTTCTATTACATCGCCCTTACATCTAAAAGTTGCGATCAGCCTCCTTGCAGCGACCGGTCTTTTCCGCAAAACTGGTCAGTGTAAACGATTACCCTCACGGAATAGCGGAAGTGTTATGGCAACGATTAAGGATGTAGCAAAACTGGCAGGCGTATCGGTTGCGACCGTTTCACGCGTGATTAACCATTCTCCGAAAGCCAGCGAAAGCTCGCGGGATGCGGTTCAGAGCGCCATGCAACACCTGCAATATCATCCGAATGCCAATGCGCGCGCCCTGGCTCAACAGGCGACCGAAACATTGGGGCTTATCGTGGCAGACGTTTCTGACCCGTTCTTCGGCGCGATGGTCAAAGCGGTGGAACAGGTGGCCTACGCCACCGGCAATTTTCTGCTGATTGGTAACGGTTATCACAACGTCGAAAAAGAGCGTCAGGCCATTGAACAGTTGATCCGCCACCGCTGTGCCGCGTTAGTGGTGCACGCCAAAATGCTGCCTGAAGATGAACTGACCAGCCTGATGCAACAAATCCCCGGTATGGTGCTGATTAACCGTACGCTGCCGGGCTTCGAGCAGCGCTGTATTGCCCTTGATGACCGTTACGGTTCCTGGCTGGCAACCCGCCATCTTATTCAGGCGGGGCATAAACGCATTGCGATTTTGTGTTCTGACCACGGCATTTCCGACGCCAGCGATCGCCTGCAGGGCTATATCGACGCCCTGACGGAGAATAATATTCCGGTGGATGACAAGCTGATCGCCTACGCCGAACCCGATGAAATCGGCGGTGAAAAAGCCATGGCGGATTTACTCGGTTTGGGAAAAGGATTTACCGCGGTGACCTGCTATAACGATTCGATGGCTGCCGGTGCATTATCGGTGTTAAGCGATAACAGTATTGATGTACCGGGAGAAATTTCACTGATTGGGTTTGATGATGTGCTGATTTCACGCTATCTGCGTCCGCGTCTGACTACCGTGCGTTATCCGGTGGTGGCGATGGCGAATCAGGCGGCGCAGCTGGCGTTAGCGCTGGCCAATGGCTTGCCGTTACCGGAAACCACCCACATGTTCAGCCCGACGCTGGTGCGCCGACACTCGGTGAGCAACCCGGCAGGCAACTAAAGAAATTGGCGAAACAGATGCACCGGTTTATCAGGATAATCCAGCGCATCGCCAATATACTGCCAGCCAAAACGCTCGTAATAGCCGGTAAATTCAGCGTACAAGTACACCTCACGAAAGCCGCTGCGGCGGCTCTGTTCCAGAACGAATGCCTGCAACTGTTGCCCCAGCCCCTGTGACCGGAACTCTTCATCGACGTACAGCGCCGCCAGCCACGGGGTCAGATCCTGGCGGCTGATCAGATCACAGCGCCACAACCCCACCGTTCCCGCCAGTGTCTCGCCTGCCAGCGCGATAAACGTTTGCGGCAGATCCGCGCCGCTCAGGCTGCTTTGCACTACGCTTGCAAAAAAATCCCGACTGTTCTCGCTGCCGAAAGCCTGCCATAACCAGTCCGTCACCTGTTCTTTAAATTCAGGCCGGTCGCTGAGATTAATGATCTTCATGGCACTCAAACCATTTTACCCTGAAAAATCGGCACGGATTCAAACAGATAACCGTCAAACTCCGGCGCATCGACATCCGACAATTCCATCAGCGTATTTTTCACGTTTTCCATGTGCTGCCACATCGCCTGGTACGAGCCCATCACGTCGCGACGTCGCAGTGCCGCCAAAATATTCTGATGATCAGCCAGCCACTTCAAACGATAACCGCGCGTGGCGATGTGGCTGTGTAACTGTTTCCACAACGGGCTGGAGTCACGGTGCATCCAGATATTTTTGACGGAATCGAGCAACATCTGATTTTGCGTCGCCCCGGCAATCAGCAGGTGAAACAGCCGGTCATTGTCGCCGCTCTCATCGTTGGCAACGATAGCAGTTTGCTCCTGCTCCAGCGTACGGCGCAGATTTTCGATATCAGATTTGGTCGCCATTTTGGCGGCAAACGCGGCGATATTGCTTTCGAGCAACTGCCGCGCCTGCAGGATTTCAAAGGGGCCGATCTGCCCCTGATACATCAGTTCGTCTTCGCCTTCTTCCTGAGAAGGAATGCGGATCACGTACACGCCGGAACCCTGACGGATATCCACCGTGCCTTCCAGTTCCAGCATCAGTAAGGCTTCGCGCACAATCGTCCGGCTGACGCCGTAGGTTTCCGCCATGTTGCGTTCCGGCGGCAGGCGGGATCCCACAGCAAAATGCCCCTGCTTGATTTGCTCGCGCAGGTCATGCCCGATTTCCTGATACTGCTTTCTGTCCTGCGAAACCACACCCTTTTCCACACAATCACCCTGATGCATAAACCAAAAAAGACCGGATGTTACTGTATCAGAGATAACGCCTGATCCAGCACTTTTGCACCGTTTAACGTGCCGTAAGCCACCATGTCGATCACTGCAATCGGGATACCCTGTTCGTCGGTCAGCTTCTTATTTTCCGCCAGTTTGAATCTCACCTGCGGCCCTAACAACACCACCTGAATATCCCGGCCATAGGCTTCCAGCTCATCTCGCAGGTTATTTTCCGGGATGGCGTAGATTTTAAATTCCAGGCCACGGGCCGCGGCTTCTTTTTCCATTTTGGTGACCACAAGCGAGGTAGACATGCCTGCTGAACACGCTAATACGATACGTTTCATAGTATTTCCTTAGGTTATTTATCTTCGTCATCCAGCGTCAAAGACAACACGCCATTGTCACTGAGGGATTTAAACCAGCGGGACGATTTTTTCTGATGGCGGTTACGGTTGTCATCAAGATCAATTT
>NZ_MJIB01000021.1:79621-123012 GCF_003697865.1 Rahnella sp. Larv3_ips
TGCTCGGCGATAAATTCGATCCGATAATCGTCCTGAATTTCGCCGGAAATTGCGTCGCGGAACTGCCCTTCGTTTTCGATACCCATGCCGTTTTCAGCCACAAACCAGGAAATATTGCCGTATTCGGTTTTAATGCGCATCGCCATGTCATACACCACGCGCGGATAAATTTCCCAGCCACGGGATTTATTCATCCTCCGGCCCGGCAATTCAAAATGCTCGTAATAATACGCCGGATGGAATGGCGTCTCTTTATTCCATTCGCGGGAGGGGGCTTTTACCCGGTGCGGGTAATACAAATTAATCCCCACTTCATCGACGGTGTTATTGCGAATTACCGTCAGCTCAGCTTGTGAATAATCAAAATGCACGCCGTGCTTTTCCAGTAATGCCAGCAGTTCCTGCGGGTATTCCCCTTTAATCATCGGATCTAAAAATACGCGGTTATAAAATAAATCGTATATGCGTGCCGCCTGCTGGTCGTGCGCCACGGTTGAACGGGCGTAAGTCACTTCCGGATTTAAAATCACCCCGACGGTGCCTGAGGCGTTATACCCTTTGCGGTAAAACAGCTCGACCACTTTGGCGGTCGCCAGCACTTTGTGGTGATTCCACTGCATCCATTTTGCGGTGTTTTGCTCGAACGGCCAGCGGATTGCGTCCAGATACACGCGGGTCTGCACCACCACCGGTTCGTTAAACGTAAACCAGCGGCTGACTTTATGGGCGTAACGCTCAAACACCTTTTCCGCATACAACACAAACAGTTCGACAACTTTCTTTGAGCTCCATCCGTCATATTTTTCAATCAGATACGCCGGAAGTTCGTAGTGTTCGAGGCACAGCATGGGCTCGATACCGTTGCGTTTCATCTCATCGAGCAGGTCGTCAATGTAAGCGGCGTACGCTTCATCGACGGTGCCCAGCTCATAGTCGGTGAGAAAGCGCGACCAGTTGATCGAGGTGCGGTAGTGGCTCAGCCCGCTGGCTTTCATCAGCGCCACGTCTTCTTTATAACGGTTGATGAAATCCGTGGCTTTCGCCGGGCCGTAGCCGTTGTGCCAGACGTGACGGCTGTTTTTGTACCAGAGATCCAGATACGAATCCTGCCCGTCTTTCTTGCCGCTCCAGCCCTCGGTCTGCCACGCGGAAGCCGCGGCGCCGAGGATAAATCCTTCAGGAATGGCGATGGTAACCTTGCTCATAACAGTCCTCTTTGTCCGGATGAATTGACTCAGGCCGTCGCCGCCTGTTTTTGCTGCATCGCTTCAAGCTGTGCCTGTTCGGCGCGGCGGGAAGCCACTTTCACGAACGGCAGATAAATCAGCACCGACACCACAATGCAGCCGGCCTGCGTGATCACAGCCCCCATCGAACCGGCGGTAGAAAGCCAGGCGTTGATGATAGGCGGCGTGGTCCACGGCACCATGACAACCGCGCGTCCGGCAAAACCGAGGCTGGTGGCAAAATAACCGATGGTCCCGGTGATGAGCGGCGTGATGATGAACGGGATCGCCAGAATCGGGTTAAGCATGATAGGCATACCGAAAATCACCGGTTCATTGATGTTAAAGACGCTTGGCCCGAGTGACAGTTTGGAGATTTCGCGCATCTCTTTACGACGCGTGGCGAGCATGACGGCCAGCAACAAACCGATGGTGCAACCGGAACCCCCGATGCTCATGTACACATCCCAGAACGGCATGGTGATGATGTTCGGCACTTCATGACCCTGCTCGAAGGCCGTCATGTTGACCATGATCGCGCCCAGCAGCAGAGGTTCGCGGATAGGCTTGATCATCTGATTGCCGTGAATACCGATCACCCAGAACAGTTGCGCCACAAACATCAGCAGCAGAATGCCCGGCAGGCTTTGCATCACCGACTCCAGCGGACGCTGGATCACCTGATACACCGCATCGTACAAATACATGCCGGTGACCTGATGGAACACAAAACCGAAGGTGGCAATGATCACCACGGTAATAATGGCGGGGATTAATGCGGAGAATGACGCCGAGACATTCGGCGGCACGCTTTCCGGCATCTTAATTCGCAGGCCGTTGTAGCTTTCGAGCTTGGAATAAATTTCTACTGAGAGGATGGCAATAAACATGCCGAGGAACAGACTTTTCGTATCGGAGAATTGTTTGGCCAGCACATCTTTCACTTCCTGCATCTGACCATTGACCATCATATCGACTGTGGTCGGCGTCACGGCAATAAAACAAATGACCGCCAGCAGGCCGGGAAATAATGATCGCGAGCCGTTAATTCTTCCTAATTCAATACCGATCAGGAAGACGGCACCAATGGTCAGGAAACTCAGCGTAGCGTAGTTAATGCTGCTCATAATCGGTTTGAGCGTCGCCAGCCATGACAACATTTCAAAGTGAGCCAATCCGTTTTTCGGATCCATCACCATGTTAGAAATTAATACCGAGAATGCCCCTACAATAATAACGGGCATTAATGTGATAAAAGCAGCTTTGATAGCCATAATGTATCTGTAGCTATTAAAGGTATTGGCGAATCCCCCGAGAGAATCGATAAAACGGTCTTTAAATGACATGACACCACCTCTTTTAATTTTGTTTCACGCTTTGCAGGTGTTTGTTTCGCATTGACCTTTTATGCATCTGAAAGAAAAGGTGTCGCGCGAAGTAGAGCCAGATTCCGTTTCTGAGAGTGATCCTGTCGGCCACATGTCGGCGTTATTTCATCAATAATGCGAAATGTGGCATGCCAAAAAATAGCTGAATGAGAATTAATTTCTGTGACATTGTTCTCACATGTGAATATTGGAATTCCAATATGATGAATTCACCCTTTTCTGGTATACCAATTTGGAGTTTTCGATGGAATTCGATCTGGAACAAACGGTGATGGAGTTATTGATCAACGCCGGAGAAGCACGATCTAACGCGATGATGGCGATTCAGCACGCACGTAATAAAGAGTGGGAACAGGCTGATGCCATGCTGAAAGCCTCAGACGATGCGGCGCGTATCGCGCACAAAGTGCAGACGCAGCTGATTGGTCTGGATGAAGGCGTGGGCAAAATTCCGGTGAACCTGATCATGGTGCATTCGCAGGATCACCTGATGACCGCCATGCTGTGCCGTGAACTGGCCGAAGAGATCGTGTTACTGCGAAAAGAGATGTTTGATAAGTAATGAGTTTATCACTCAGGAATTCCCCTGAATCCTTTTAGTGGCATCAGGGCGGCAACGCAATGAAACCCCGGTCACATACACAAGAATGTGACCGGGGTTCACGAAAGGAAGCCAACGCAGAGTCAGCGCGAGGGATGACGGGGATTACAGTTCTAAGGCGATCAGCTCTTCTACCGTCTGACGACGACGAATCAACCGCGGTACACCATGCTCAAACAACACTTCCGGCAGCAGCGGGCGGGTGTTGTAGTTGGATGACATGGATGCGCCGTACGCCCCGGTGTCGTGGAACACCAGATAATCACCGATTTGCACCGGCGGCAGCGGGAAGGTTTCGACTCCGCCGCCTGCCTGCTGGGTGAACACGTCGCCGGATTCACACAACGGCCCGGCGATCACAGCATCAGTCAGCGGCTGTCCGCTCACATCGCGACCATCTGCCGGTAACAGCGAAATATGGTGATAGCTGCCGTACATCGCCGGGCGCATCAGATCGTTAAAGCCTGCGTCGCACAGCACAAAGTGACGGCTGCCCATGTCTTTCACTGCGCGGATTTGCGCCACCAGCACGCCGGATTCCGCCACCAGGAAACGCCCCGGCTCGATTTCCAGTTTAACGTCATGCCCCAGATGCGCGGCGATTTGCTCACGTGCACGGTTCCACAGGCCATAGTAGTGGCCGGTATCAATGGATTCTTCTTCAAAATGATACGGGATCGACAGACCGCCACCGGCTGAAATCGCTTCAATATCTTGTCCGGTTTCAATCACCTGACTGACCATCGCATCGCACACCTGTTCCAGATGACCGTAATCCACACCGGAACCGATATGCATATGAATACCCACCAGTTTCAGGCCGTACCGGCTGATTTCTGCCATTGCCTGTGGCAAATCGGCATACCAGATCCCGTGTTTGCTGTTTTCGCCGCCGGTATTGGTTTTCTGGCTGTGGCCGTGACCGAAGCCCGGATTCACGCGCAGCCACACCGGATGCCCGGCTTTGTGCTGACCAATCTGGCTGAGCATGTCGATGGAACCGGCGTTCACCGGAATATCCAGCGCCGTCACGCGTTCCAGCGTCGGCTGGTCCAGTACGTCGGCGGTAAAGACAATCTCACTGTCTTCACGGCCCGGAATAAAACCGGCCACCAGCGCACGTTCAATTTCACCCAGTGAAACGGAATCGACTTTCACGCCCTGCTCGCGCATCAGACGCAAAATATGGATATTGGAACAGGCTTTTTGTGCAAAACGGATGACGTCGAACTGACGCAACTGCGCGATGCGCGCTTTGATGATCTCAGCGTCATACGCCCACACAGGGCAGCCAAATTGTTGCGGCAGAGCCAGTAAATTCGCGGCATTAAGCGCGGTAGACAGGTCGTTCAGGGCGCGTGGCATAAGATTTTCCGTCAGGTGAATTCAGTCATATTTCCCTCAGTATGCCGCGTGACTGACCGGCGATAAAATATCTATTTCAGGCCAGTCTATTCATTTATGATATGGGCTGTTCCTTCGCTCACCGGATAAATCCATGCCTGCGATTTCCCTGCGCCATATCGAAATTTTTCATGCGGTCATGACCACCGGCAATCTGACCGAAGCCGCCGCGTTGCTCAATACCTCGCAGCCAACGGTCAGCCGCGAACTCGCGCGCTGCGAAAAGCTGCTGAATTTGCAATTGTTCGAACGGTTGCGCGGGCGTTTATACCCGACGGTGCAAGGGTTGCGGCTGTTTGAGGAAGTGCAGCGATCGTATTACGGGCTGGACAGGATCGTCAGCGCGGCGGAAGGCATCCGTCAGTTTGAGCAGGCGCAACTCTCTATCGCCTGCCTGCCGGTGTTCAGCCAGTCGCTGCTGCCTGCGGTGTGTAAGCCGTTTCTGGATCGCTACCCCGACGTGAGTTTCAACATCGTGCCGCAGGAATCGCCGCTGCTGGAAGAGTGGCTGTCGGCGCAGCGTCATGATTTAGGACTGACCGAAAACATCCAGACGCCCGCCGGAACCGAGCGCCAGACGCTGCTCACGCTGAACGAAGTGTGCGTACTGCCGGCCGGGCATCCGCTGGCGGAAAAATCACGTCTGACACCCCAGGATTTCAGCGGCCTGAATTTTATCAGCCTGTCGGCCACCGACAGTTACCGCCATCTGCTCGACACTTTATTTACGGAACAGCAGGTTTCGCGGCGGCTGGTGATGGAAACTCACAGCGCCGCGTCAGTGTGCAGCATGGTGCGTGAAGGCGCGGGCGTTTCCATCGTTAACCCGCTGACTGCGCTGGACTATTCTGCTAAAAACAGCGAAAACGGCGTGGTATTACGGGAATTCAGCATCGCCGTGCCGTTCACCGTCAGCCTGATCCGCCCGCTGCACCGCCCCGCTTCCGCGCTGGTCACCACGTTTATTGAACACTGCCATCAGCAGGCACAACGTTTTGCCGGACGCCTTGAGGCCGCGCTGATGCGCTGACTTGTAAATGATAATCATTATCCATAACATGCGGGCAGCATCCCGCTATGGAAAATGAGGATCACCATGAACAAGTTTTTACTTCTGGCCATTCTGGCTCTGACCGCCTGCTCCACCGGCCCGCGCAATACCGCCAAACCGCTGACGGCGCCGGGCGGCACCATCACTGATTTGCACACCGGCGCAACCCTTTCTCCGTCTGAGTTGCTCAGCAAACTGGCTGCCCAACCCCGCGTTATCGTCGGTGAAAAGCACGACAACCCCTCACATCATCAGATTGAAAACTGGCTGGTACAGAGCCTGCCGGCAGTGCGTCCGCAAGGCAGCGTGCTGATGGAAATGCTGACGCCGGATCAGCAGCCGAAAGTGGATCAGGTGAAAGCCTGGTTGCAAACCGGGCCGGACGCCCGCCCTGCGCATGTCGCAGAACTGATTAACTGGCAAAAAAGCTGGGACTGGTCGATGTACGGCGATGTGGTGATGAGCGCCATGAAAGCGCCGTATCCGCTGCTTTCTGCCAATCTGGATCGCAGTGAAATCATGGCGTTCTATGAAAATCCGCAGTTCCCGGCCGGTACCCGTTCGGCGGATCCTGCGGTACGAAACGCCATCAGCGACACCATCCGTACCTCTCATCAGCAAAATATCGGCGCAGAACAGCTGCACGCCATGCTGGCGATCCAGCAGCAGCGCGACCGTCGCATGGCCGAGCGTCTTCTGACCGCGCCCGCCCCGGCTTTGCTGATCGCTGGCGGTTATCACGCAGGCAAAAGTATCGGCGTGCCGGTGCATGTGAAAGATCTCGATGCGACGGCGTCCGTCACTGTACTTCTTCTGGCGGAAACGGGCGTGACGGTCGATAAATCTCAGGCCGATTTCGTGTGGATAACCCCGGCAGCAGCCGCTAAACCCGCCGCGAAATGACCCTTAAGTTATTGTGCTCACTGAATTAAAAATGTGGAGACTGTGAAAGTTTCTTGTAAAGAGCCATTACAAATGATTACTATTATCAAATAATATTGAATCTCATTATCATTTTAATGGACTAAATGACCACTCACTTTCTTACCGGTACACCGGTCGCTGCGGCGTTTGTTTTGCGCCCTCAGCGCCGCATTATCGGGCTGATATTGTCCCTGACAGCACACGGCGCGCTGGCCGCCTGGTTATTGTGGTCAGCGCCCGTGCCGCCGCCTTACGAGCTGCCGCCACCCGCCGTGATGGTGACGCTTTCTGCCAGCATCGAAAATAATCAAACCACCAAACCGCTGCCCGTCGGCCTTCAGCAGGCGGTGGATTCGGCTGCGTCCAGCAAGCAGGAAACAACGCCGCAGTTGCAGAAAAGCATCACGCCGCCGGTAAATGAAAGCGCGGAAATCAAACTGGTTCAGCAACGTAAAAAACCGCAAGAACAGCCCAAACGCCGCAAACCGGTTCAAAAAACGCAGGAACGCCAGCAGGATCCTACCCGCGCTTCCGCCGCCAGCGCGGCTGCCCCGCCGGTCACGGCGGCGGTTTCCGATAAAATTTCCGCACCGATGAACAGCGATTCCTCACAGACCCGCGACGCCAAAGTGACCTGGGAAACACGGGTGAAAGTGCAGCTTAACCTCCTGAAAAAATATCCGCCGGACGCCATTTCGCGCCACCGCACCGGCGTCGCGCTGGTGGCTTTTGTCGTCGATCAACGCGGCGAAGTGATCAGCAGCCGGTTAGTGAAATCATCCGGCACGATGTCGATGGACGCCGAAGCGCTGGCGGTTCTACAACGCGCCAGCCCGCTGCCGCAACCGCCGGGCGAGATGCTGAAAGCCGGTCAGGTGCCGGTGACGATGCCACTGGAATTTACCCTGAGCGGCGCAAACAGCCGCAAGTCTTAACGGAATACGATGACTCTTTCACGATTGATGACGCTGCTGACAGCGGGAATGCTCTTTGTCTGTACCACCCCCTCAGCGCAGCCCGTGCCGCCGGTTGCCGAAAAACATCCGCATATTTTGCAGATGGCCGGTGAAAGCCGGACGGACGATTATTACTGGCTGCGCGATGACAGCCGTCAGAACCCGAAAGTCTTGAATTATCTGCGTGCCGAAAATCAGTACAGCGCCCGGATGATGTCCGGCTGGGCAGCATTAACGGAAACCTTGTATCAGGAAATGCGCGCCCGTCAGGGGGAGCACACCGAATCTGTGCCGTATGAACTGCGCGGTTATCGTTATCAGCAGCGTTATCTGCCCGGCAAAGATTATGCGCAATATCTGCGTCAGCCGGTCAGCGGCAATGCGGTCTGGCAGACGCTGGTGGACGCCAGCCAGCGCGCCGCCGGGCACAGGTATTATCAGTTTGGCGGGCTGGAAATCAGCACCGACAATCAGCAGATGTCCGTCGCCGAAGACACCCAGGGACGCCGCCAGTACAGCATCAGTCTGCGCAATCTTAATACCGGCGTCTGGCAAAATGACGTGCTGCAAAACACCTCGGGAAATATGCAGTGGTCGGCGGACGGCCAGTATCTGTTTTATATCCGCAATCATCCGCAAACGCTGATGCCGTATCAGGTTTTCCGTCACAAGACGGGCACGCCGGTTTCTCAGGATGCGCTGGTGTATGAAGAAAAGGACGGCGGTTTTTACCTCGGCCTTTCGCGCACGGCCTCAGACGATTATCTGATGATCGTCAGCAGCGGTAATACGTCTTCCGACGTGCGGCTGATCCCGGCCGGTGAGCCGCTGGCTGCGCCGCAGCTATTCGCAGCCCGTCGTCCGGGCGTGGAATATTATCTGGACCATTATTGCGGTCAGTTTTACATCCGCTCCAGTCTGCACAGTCCACATTTTGGATTGTACGAAACGCCGTCAGCAGGCTCGCCCTGGCAGACACTGGTCGCGCCGGATGATCAGCGGGATCTGGAAAACTTTGCCCTGTTCCGCCATCAGCTGGTGCTGCAAGTCCGCAGTCAGGGACGCGTTCAGCTGGAAATGATCGGCTGGAAAACCGGACAAACGCGCAACGTGACGTTTGACGAAGACAGTTACATGGCGTGGCTCGGTTCAAATCCCACGCCGGACACCGACAAACTGCGCTACGGCTATTCCTCCATGACCACTCCGACGCGGATTTATGAATGGGACATGTCCACCGGCACCCGCACGCTGTTGCAGCAGAAACCGGTGGAGGGCGTGGATCCGGCACAATACGCCAGCCAGCGGGTGATGATCACCGCGCGCGACGGCGTACAGGTGCCGGTTTCGCTGGTGTACCGAAAATCGCTGTTCCGCAAAGGCCAGAATCCGCTGCTGGCTTACGGCTATGGCGCGTACGGCATGAGTATGGATCCGGCGTTTGGCGCCAGCCGCATCAGCCTGTTAGACCGCGGATTTGTCTTTGCCCTGATCCACGTGCGCGGCGGCGGTGAACTGGGTCAGCAATGGTATCAGCAGGGAAAACTGGAGAATAAAGCCAATACTTTCAATGATTTTATCGACGCAACTCGCGCGCTGGCGCAACAAGGTTTCGGCCAGCCGGGACATTTATATGCCATGGGCGGCAGCGCGGGCGGCCTGCTGATGGGTGCGGTCATCAATCAGCAACCGGGCTTGTTTCACGCCGTGGTCGCGCAGGTGCCGTTTGTCGATGTGCTGACCACAATGTCAGATCCGACGCTGCCGCTGACCGAAGGCGAATATGAGGAATGGGGAAATCCGGCTGAGCCTGCCGCGTATCAGCGCATTAAATCTTACAGCCCGTATGACAACGTGCATGCGGCGGCGTATCCCAACCTGCTGGTCACCGGCGGATTATTCGATTCGCAGGTGCCGTACTGGGAACCGGCCAAATGGGTCGCGCGTTTACGTACCATGAATCAGGGATCGTCAGTGATTTTACTGACCACCGAGATGGCGGCCGGTCATGGCGGAAAATCAGGTCGCCTTAACCGGCTTAAAAATACCGCGCAGGAATACAGTTTCATTATTCAGATGGACCAAAATAATAATAACCGTAACACCCATTGGTAATTAATTAGAAAGCAACGCTGAGCAATAAAAATTAGAAAATAAAGCCTCCTGAGGGAATATGAAAAATAACATTTTAACCGGCATGCTCAGTGCCGGTTTAGTGCTGGCTGCACCGCTGGCATTTGCTGACACCACAGAAACAGAAAGTAATAAAGAATCGGTCACTTTCAGTCCGCTGAAAGTCTCGGCGGATAAACTCAGCAGTGAACATGAAGCGATGGCGAAACCCGGCGCATTCAGCTCACGCGGGGAAAATACCAATCTGCAATCCACCGATTCCGTATTACGCAGTATGCCGGGCACGTTCACGCAAATTGACCCCAGCCAGGGCACGGTAGACGTCAATATTCGTGGCATGTCCGGCTTTGGTCGCGTCAACACCATGATCGACGGCGTGACGCAAAACTTCTACGGTTCTTCGGTGCCGGGCGGTATTTCGCATGGCTCCACCAGCAGCGCATCGGGCGCGTTAATCGATCCGAACTTCCTGGTGGGCATTGATGTCTCGCGCGGCACCAGCGCCGGTTCGGCGGGCGTCAACGCCCTGGCGGGCAGCGCTAACCTGCGCACTATCGGCGTGGACGATGTGATTTTTTCCGGCAATCCGTTTGGCATCCGCACCCGTTTCTCGGCGGGCAATAACGGCATTGGCGAAAGCGGCATGGTCGCCGTCGCCGGTAAAACCGATGCGTTCACTGACACCGGCAGTTTCGGGATTATGACGGCCATCAGCGGCAGCTCCATCGACGCCCAGTTTAAAAATGGCGACGGCCAGAGCAGCAGCGATTTCGGCTACGAAAAAAGTTATCGCCAGAATCCGAAATCCCAGTTAGTTAAAGTGGATATTAAGCCCGATGAATTTAACAGCGTCGAATTATCCGGCAGACATTACGGGAATAAATTTACCCAGCGTGATATCACCAGCGATGACTTCTATGTGAAATATCATTACGCGCCGTTCTCCGAGCTGATTGATTTTAATTTAATGCTCAGCACCAGCCGCGGAAATCAGAAATACAATAACAACACCTTGTATACGTTTTATAATACAGATGCCAGCAATCAGTCAGATGCTGTCGATATCAATAATACCTCGCGCTTTGCGTTTGCCGGAGTCGATACCGCCTGGAGTTACGGCAGTAAAATCATGCGCAATAAGTACGATAAAAATATCAACAGCAATGCCTGGTCTGAAGATAACCCCGACGCCGGCCAGCAGTCGATTGAGAACAATACGTTCCAGCCTTCCGGCAAGCAGGACGTTTACAGCCTGTACACCGGGCTGGAGCTGAAAAAAGGCATCTGGAAAGGTAACGTTGATCTCAACTACAGCTATTACGATCTCAGCGGTTACAAACCGGCGTGCGACCCGCGCGTCACCTGCTTCCCGCAGGGCGGTCAGAATATCAGCCTGACCGAAGACGGCTTTAACCCGTCGGTGATGCTCTCGGCGGAAATCCGGCCGTGGTTCGAACCCTTCGTCAGTTACAGCAAATCCATGCGCGGCCCGAACGTGCAGGAAGTATTTTTCTCTAACTCCGGCGGCGCCTCGATGAACCCGTTCCTCAAAGGCGAGCGTGCGGAAACGTATCAGATCGGTTTTAACTCCACGGCGGGTAACCTGTTGTTTGAAGAGGATTCCTTCCGCCTGAAAGCCCTGTATTACACCAGCAAAATCAAGAATTACATCTACAGTGATTCCTTTATGGTGTGCCGCAACGGGCGGAAATGCAGCATCGGCGAGAACCTGCAAAACGACTGGGAAGATCAGAGCGAAGACTATTCCGACAACATGTACATTTACGTCAATTCCCTGTCACCGGTGCGCACGCACGGCGTGGAAATAGAGGCGGAATATGATACCGGTTGGGCCTTCACCCGGCTCTCTTTCAGCAAGGAACACACCAATCAGCCCACGTCGATTGCCACCGGTTCGTTTGGCGTCGGCAACATCAATGAATTGCCGGAGATGTTTTTCACCGTCGATACCGGCGTGCGCTTCCTTGATGAAAGCCTGACCGTCGGAACACTGGTGAAATACACCGGCAAAACCCGCCGCACCTCGCCGGATCAGAATTTCAATGAGACGACCGGTGCGCTGGAAAATGAAGAGATGCCCAACATTCCGACCATTATCGACCTTTACAGCACGTACGAATTTAACCGTAATCTGATGCTGAAATTCTCCGTGCAGAACCTGATGGATAAGGATTATTCAGAAGCACTGAATAAACTGAATTCGATGTATGGCCAGAACGATCCGGGCACGGCGGTGAATACGGCGCGCGGCAGAACTTATCTGGTGGGCGGCGAAGTCCGTTTCTGATAAGCCACTGACCGGTCAAAGCAGAAATAAAAAAGGCCACGCAGGCGTCATTGTGCGTGGCCTTTCCATTCGTCATTGGCTGATATTCGTTTGCTGAATTACGCCGCTGCTTTCACCGTTTTCTTCGCTGCACGACGGAAAGTGATCACGCACAACACGAAGCCGATTGCGCCCAGTCCGCCCGCCGCCAGAGGCACGGTGCTCAGCCCCATTCCGCGTTCAATGACCGCACCACCAACCCACGCCCCCAGCGCGTTTCCGACGTTAAACGCCGCAATGTTCAGCGTGGAAACCAGATTCGGCGCGTTTTTGCCGTACGTCACCACGTTAACCTGCAACGCGGGCACCGCAGCAAAGTTCACCATCGCCCAGATAAACAGCGTGATTTCCGCCGCCACCAGATGAACGCTGGTGAAGCTGAACAGCACGGAAAACACCGCGATCAGCAGGAAAGTGGTGGTCAGCGACACACCCAGACGCCAGTCCGCCAGGCGCCCGCCCACGACGTTACCGATGGTCAGACCGAGGCCGATCAGCAGCAGCGTCCAGCTGACGCCGTGCTCAGAGACACCGGTAATTTCGGTGAGGATCGGCGCGATATAGGTAAACAGCGCGAACATTGCCGCCGCAAAGAAAATGGTGATCGACAGCGACAGCCATAACCCCAGGCTGCCCAGCGCACGGATTTCCTTACGCAGATCGGTCGGTTCTTCTTCTTTCTTATCCGGCAGATTTTTATACAGCGCGAACAGGGACGCCACACCAATCACCGCGACGACCCAGAACGTTGAGCGCCAGCCGAACACTTGTCCGAGGGCGGTACCGAGCGGAACGCCCAGCACGTTAGCCAGCGTCAGGCCGGTGAACATCAGCGCAACGGCCGAAGCACGGCGGTTCGGCGCGACCAGACTGGCTGCCACCACGGCACCAATCCCGAAGAATGCGCCATGACACAGCGCCGTGATCACACGCGCCAGCATCAGGAAACCGTAGCTGTAGGACAGCGCGCACATCACGTTGCCAATAATAAAGATGCTCATCAGCAGCAGCAGGGTGTTCTTACGCGGCAGTTTTGCCGTCAGCACGGCCATGATTGGCGCGCCTATGGCAACGCCCAGCGCATATCCACTGATCAGCCAACCGGCAGAAGGAATACTGACATGCAGATCACCCGCCACATTGGGAAGCAGCCCCATAATGACGAATTCAGTGGTACCGATGGCAAACGCGCTGAGCGCCAGTGCCAGGAGTGCGACAGGCATAAAAACTCCGGAAATTTTTTAGTGATGAGTAAAGGCGCCGGTATGACACCGGACTGGCTTAAATACCACGTTGATCACACTTTTGACCAGACGCAGTCTGTGCCCTTACTGCCTGAAAAATGGCCGGAACCCTGATTAATCTTTACATAACAATACATTGAAGATAATGCGCTGGCAGCGAAAAAGGAACCGATTCCAGCATTTATCTTCTCCGGCTGGCTCCGTGTTTTTCATCGGTCAACGACAGCCAGCGCGGATGGCCTTTAAACCACTCCACCAGAAAATCGAGCAGCGCACGCAACGCGGAGGGCATTTGTCTGCGTGAGGTGTAAATGGCATAAATCCCCATTTCCTGCGGCTGCCATTCCGGTAGCAGTAACACCAGCTGGCCCGCGGCGATCAGCGGTGCCGCCGAGTAATAAGGCTGCATCACGATGCCCGCCCCTTCCACCGCGCCGGTCAGCAGCACCAGCGATTCATTGGCGCTCAGATTGCCGCTGACCGGCACCGAGATTTTTTCCCCCTGATGCTCAAACTGCCACAGACTTTTGCCAAACCAGGTGTACGTCAGGCAATTGTGAACCGCCAGATCCTGCGGATGCTGCGGTGTGCCCTGCGCGGCCAGATACGCCGGAGACGCGCACACCACCGACGGACAGAGCGCCAGTGGCCGGGCGATCAGATTCGGATCGAGATCGTTGGTGATACGCAGTGCCAGATCGATACGATCTTCGACCAGATTGATCGCCCGGCTTTCCAGCTGAAGATCGATGCTCACCTGCGGATGCCGGCGTAAAAATTCGCTGACCGCAATCACCACCGCGCCCTGCCCGAAAGACTGCGAACAACTCAGGCGTAGCAAACCGCGCAGCGCTTCATTGCCGGTGTCTGCCACGCTGCCCATTTCCGCCGCGACTGACAGCATCTTCCGGCAGCGCGCCAGCGTGTTTTCCCCTGCATCGGTCAGGCTGAGTTTTCGGGTGGAACGGTGCAGCAGGCGCGCCCCCGACCACTTCTCCATCTCCGAAAGATAGCGGGTCACCATCGCCCGCGACATATTCAGCGATTCGGCAGCACTGACCATGCTCCCGCGTTCAACGATGGCAACAAACACTTGTGCAGCGGTAATTCTGTCCATGATTCGTCCGGTTTATGCAACAAACAGTTGCACATTATCCGGTTTTTCCCGCGGATTATGCAACGTACAGTAGATACTTACTGAATGTGATTATTTACGTCTCTGAGGAAAACCTATGCAACTGAAACATCTGACGCTGATCGCCGCCCTTATCGGCAGCTCCCTTTCCGCTCACGCCGCCAGCGCGCTGAAAATGGACGTGTACAACCCTGGTGAAAAAAGTATTTTCCCGGTGTCCTCTGAAATCATCACCGGCGAAAAAGACGCGGTGCTGATCGACGCCCAGTTCCAGCGCAATGACGCAGAGAAGCTGGTAGAGATGATCAAAGCCACCGGCAAAACACTGACCACCGTGTACATCAGCCAGTCGGATCCGGATTTCTACTTCGGGCTGGACGTGATCCATGCGGCGTTCCCGCAGGCCAAAATCATCGCCACGCAGGCGACCATCGACCAGATCAACGCCAGCAAAGACGGCAAAGTCGCTTTCTGGGGGCCACAGCTTAAAGAAAACGCGCCAAAATCTGTCGTGGTGCCCGAGCCGCTGAAAGGCACTACGTTTGAACTGGAAGGCCATAAATTTGAAGTTCAGGGCGTGGACAAAGAACGGACGTTTGTCTGGATCCCTTCGCTGAAAGCAGTGGTTGGCGGCGTACTGGTGAATGGTGACAACATGCACATCTGGACGGCGGATACCCAGACGGCGAAATCCCGTAAGCAGTGGGTGGAAGCCCTCGATGAAATCGCCGCCCTGAAGCCGCAAATCGTCGTGCCGGGGCATTTCCTGCCAGGCGCAGCGCACACCGTGGAAGCCGTGAAATTTACCCGCGATTACCTGCTGACGCTGGAAAAGGAATTACCTAAAGCCAAAGATTCTGCCGCGCTTATCGCTGCGATGAAAAAACATTATCCACAGCTGAAAGATGATTCGTCATTACAGCTGAGTGCGAAAGTATTGAAAGGTGAAATGAAGTGGCCTTAATAAATGTAAACATTGAATAATTAATATCCCCTGTTCTTCAAAAGCGATCCTGAAGATAACCGCTTCGGTCCCTGTGTGGTGGACCCTCAGGCATAGCAAAGAGGCGATTTGCTCCTCCCCTGCAAAGGGGAGGCGTTAAAAAAGCGCCTCAGATCTGCCCGTACACCTTCTCAGATCTACGGCGTCACCCGCACAAACTCTCCTTCGGCACGGACGTTGTGGCCGAAACCGCAATCCCCGGCGGTATGCAGTTTGACGTTTTCCTGCCCGAACGCCATATCGACATCGCAATTGCCGTCGCCGGCGGCCGCATCGTCGGTTTCATGATAAACCGCGTGATTATCCTTAATGGCAGTGACCACGGAGAATTCACCGATATTCGGGCCGTAGTACAACGACATCTGCCCCATGTACTGGCCGGAGAAATCGATTCTGAACTGTGCTTCTTCCGCTTTTACGTCCACCAGATTCCAGCTGCCATAACCGGCATATTGCCAGTATTCGCCCGCCGCGCTTTCAGGTTGCGGCAGCGCATCCAGTTTGGGCTGAATCTGACTGAGGTTGTACTGTGATTTTTTGTCAGCGGGCGCCAGCATCAGCCAGGCTTTGGCTTTGCGATAATTCCCCTGCCGGATATAGGTCAGCGCAATATTGTTATACGCCGTCGCAATCTGATCCTGCGGCTTCTGGCAGAACTCGCTCCAGGCGACCTGATTGCGGAAAATGTCCCGCGCTTTCGCGAATTCACCCTGCTGATACGCGACTTTCCCGGCAGAGGCGTAAATCCCCGCCTTCACGCAATCAGCATTAATGTCCGGTTCATCAATCTGAGCAAGCGCCTGAACGCTGGTAAAACATCCTGCCACCAGCAGAAAATTCACTGCGACTTTCATCAAACATCCTTCTACTTTTGTGGTCTACAGAGCTTCGTGCTGGAAAAACATCCTTACAAGTGCTTTATTGCCCTATCGCGCTAAGGCACTCATTCTGGGATGATTAGGCTTCACAACATATCGAACACACATGGCAATTATGACTAAAAAACCTGGGAAATCGGCGCAATGGGGCGCCGTCTGGCAGTTGATTAAGCCGTACTGGCGCTCAGAAGAAAAGTGGCGTGCCTGGGGCATGTTAACCACTATCATCATTCTTTCACTTGCAGGCGTTTACATCAGCGTTCAGTTCAACGAATGGAACCGCGTGTTTTATGACGCCCTGCAAAACAGAAACTATCCGGTTTTCAAAGCCCAGCTGTTTAAATTCACCTGGCTTGCGTTACTCAGTATCGTCATTGCGGTCTACCGGATTTATCTGACGCAAGGCCTGCAAATGAACTGGCGGCGCTGGATGACCGAAGAGTATATGGATAAGTGGCTGGCCAATCACGCCTATTATTACACGGAGTACCAGCATCAGGTGGATAACCCCGATCAGCGTATTTCAGATGATCTGAATGCCCTGACCAGCGGCACCCTTTCTCTGGTCCTCGGGTTGTTGTCGAGCGTTGTGACGCTGTTCTCTTTCGTCTTTATTCTGTGGTCCATCAGTGGCCCGCTCCACTTTGCCATCGCCTCGCATGAATTCACCATTCCTGGCTACATGGTCTGGTTTGCGATTTTGTATGCAGCCGTCGGTTCCGCCCTCATCTGGTATGTGGGTAAACCTTTGGTGCGTTTGGGCTTTAATCAGGAATGGTTTGAGGCAAACTTCCGTTTCGGGCTGATCCGTATTCGCGAAAACAGTGACGCTATCGCGCTGTATCACGGCGAAAAAAATGAACACGATCAGCTCACCGGCAAATTTGATTCGATCAAAACCAACTGGTGGTCGATTATGCGCGTAACCCGCCGCCTGAACATTGCCTCCAATTTCTATGCCCAGTTTGCCAACATCTTCCCGATTCTGGTGGCATCGCCGCGCTATTTCTCCGGTGCGATCCAGATGGGTGCGCTGATGCAGATTGCCTCCGCGTTCGGCCAGGTTCAGGACGCCTTATCCTGGTTCATCAACGCCTTTGACAATTTGGCGAGCTGGAAAGCCACGGTGAACCGTCTTGCCGGTTTCAACGCAGCGATTGATCAGGTGAATGCCCAGCCGCGCGGGATCAAGGTCGGTGAAAGCACGCAACATGCGCTGCAACTCGACAATCTGACGCTGAATCTGCCGGATGGCAATTCGCTGTTCTGCAACGTTTCTGCCGCAATGCAACCCGGTGAACGCGTGCTGATTGCCGGGCCGTCCGGCTGCGGTAAATCGACGCTGCTTCGCGCCATCGCCGGTATCTGGCCTTACGGTTCCGGCAATATTGCGCTGGCGCAAGGCAAGCGTTATCTGTTCCTGCCGCAGCGCAGCTACATTCCGATTGGGACGCTGAGGGATGCGCTGAGTTATCCGGATGCCAGCCGCGAATATTCGGATGAGCGTCTGCAACAGGTCCTCACGCAGTGCCGCCTGCCGCATCTGGCCACGGTCGATCATCTTGATGATTATGCTAACTGGAGCCAGCGCCTGTCGCCGGGTGAGCAACAGCGTCTTTCGTTTGCCCGCGCCCTGCTGATCAAACCAGATACGCTGTTCCTTGATGAAGCCACCAGCGCGATGGATGAAGAAACCGAACATCAGGTTTACGCCTTGCTGCTGAGCGAACTGCCGGAAACCTCGGTGGTCAGCGTCGCGCACCGCAATACGGTCGCGAAATATCATCAGCACTGCTGGCGGTTTAAAAAACAGGAAAACGGTCCGTGCGGATTCACGTCCAGCGCCCTGTTACCTGAATAATTGATCCGTCACGCCTGACGTCTCAAGGTATCTGAACGCATAAAGGTTGCTGATAACAGCAACCTTTTTTTGCTTTCATAACCCCGTTTAGCGCACAAAACCAGCAACGCGGTTTGTTCAAATGTATACCCCGCTATACAATTATTATTACCAACTTTTCTTACGTGTCCGGGGGTTTGATGAAAATTGATAAGAATTCGTTCACGCCGCTTTATTTGCAAATTGAGCAGCAACTGACCGAAAAAATCAGCGCAGGCGATATCAAACCTGGTGACCCGATCCCGACGGAAGCCGCGCTGTGTGAGATCTACGGCGTGTCGCGAATGACGGCGCGTAAAGCGGTGGATTATCTGGTGCGTCAGGGAAGAGTGGCGCGTTTTCGCGGGCGCGGTACCTTTGTGGTCGAGCCGCCACAACAGCAGAAAATCATTCTGCCCCTCGACCGGCATCTCACCGCCAGCGAAGTGGCACAGGAAAATAACCAACAGATTGAAAATCAGGTGCTGGAATTTCGCCGCATTCCCGCAAGCGAAGAGGTGGCCCGCGAGCTGAACGTGCCTTCAGGCACCGACGTGTATTTCATGATCCGTCTGCGCCTGCTGGGGGACGAACCCTTTGTGTATGAGCAGTGCTGGATGCTGTGCGACCGCTTCCCGGACATCACCCGTGCCGCCATGACCTCGTCGAAATATGCCTATATCCGCTCGAAAGGCTTTCAGCCTTCAGGCAGCACCAAGCATATTTCCGCCGAATTGCCCTCCAACGAGATCCGCCTCGCGCTGAACCTGTCACGGGATCAGCCCGTCCTGCACTCGCACGCCGTGGTCTCCTTCACCGACGGCTCACTGTTTGAAGTCTCCGACGTGTACTACAACCAGAAAAACTACAGCTTCAGCGTCCATGCCAAAGTCAAAATTTAAGCGATGCCGGACAGCTCGGCTTTCACCAGATTCGCGACCTGTTCAACCTGCGGCCCGTAAATCACATGTATGTCGGTATCGGTGATCCGCTTCACCCCTGCCGCACCGGTTTTCATCAATGTGCCATCCTGTACCTGCGACATATCCTTCACTTTCACCCGCAAACGGGTGAAACAGCAATCGACCGCGGTAATATTCCCTTCACCGCCCAGCCCGATAATAATGTTTTTGGTTTTTTCACCTGTGCCCTGAGCCGGTTTCGCCCGTTCCTCAGCGTCGTTTTCATCTTCACGCCCCGGCGTTTTCACCTGCATCCGTAAGATGACCCAACGGAAGCTGAAGTAATAAACCGGCGCGTAGATCATCCCGAGGATCAGCGGATACCACCAGTGGGTCCGGCTGCCGCCGAGCACGCCGAAGATCAGAAAATCGATCGCCCCGCCCTGTACGTTACCAATCATCACATGCAGCATTTGCATCAGCACGAATGACAGGCCGGTCAGCACCGCGTGCAGGATATACAGCACCGGCGAGACGAAAATAAAACAGAACTCCAGCGGTTCGGTGATGCCGGTGGTAAACGAGGCCAGTCCGCCTGCCAGCATCAGCGCTTTCACCCGGCCTTTATGTTCCGGGCGGGCGCAGTGATACATCGCCAGCGCTGCTGCCGGTAACCCGAACATCATCACCGGGATTTTGCCCTGCGCCAGGAATCGCGTCGCCTGCTGCGTGACAGCGTCAGAAATCATCCCCGGATTTGCCAGCGCGGCGTTGAAGATATTCAGCGCACCGACGATGCTTTGATTATCCACCGTGGTCACCCCGCCGATCGGCGTAAAGCGCACGGTTTCGTTGATGATGTGATGGAGCCCGGTCGGGATCAGCAAGCGTTCAGAGGTGGCATAGATAAAGGTGCCGGCTTCGCCGGTACGCCCGATGAGCTCCCCCACCCACTGGATCCCTTGCGCTATCGTCGGCCAGATAAGCGACATCAGCACACCGACGATCGGCAGCACCAGAATAGTGACGATCGGCACAAAACGTCGTCCGCCGAAGAAGGCGATCGCCGTCGGCAACACGATGGTATAAAAGCGGTTATGCAGCCACATGGTGATTAAGCCGACCAGCACCCCGCCCAGCACGCTCATGTTGTAGGTAAAGATCCCCAGCGTGTTGGTGAATTCGGCGGCATAGATCATCGCATCGGTTTCGGTCATTCCTCTGGCGGTCAGCTTCGCGATGCTGATAGTTTCCGGTGTGATATTTTGCGCCAGCAGACTGTAATTAACCCCCACGTGCAGCCCGACAAAGCCGATCACTGCGGAAAAGGCCGCCGTGGCCTTCTCTGCATTGGCCAGTCCCATCGCGGTTGCGACGGCAAAGAACAGCGGCAGGTTTGCAAACAGCGCCCCCGATACCTGCCGGATAAACCCGATCACCAGCTGCAATGTTTTCATCTGGGTGAAGGTTTCACCGGTCACCGACGGGTTCTGCAACGCCGCGGCCAGCCCGAGAAAAATCCCGGCGGCGGCGATCACCGAGATAGGCGTCATCAGGGCTTTACCCAGATCGTGGATCTTGCTGCCAAGTTTCATCATCTGTATCCCCTCTGTTCACTGGCGAAAAAATGCGCTTTCATTGAGTTAAGTCATAGAATGTATAGTTGTATAGACATAGAGGCCAGCTTTATGAAAGGGATCACAGTTTTACGGGGAGAGGACAACGGTTGTAAATCTGTTTGTTAATTAAGAAGGCTCGCCGGAGCTGCTCTTATTGGTCCCCCGTCTGCCTTTGTGCTCGTCAAAATCTCATCCTGATTATTTTGCGCCCGCCATCACTCTTCGTAAGTCGCTCTTTATGTTAAAATTGTTAAAACATTGAGACATTTTTAAGCGCATGACCTTTGCCGCGCGGCTTCCGTGCGGGTTGATGAAGTACATTTTAAGGAAACAATATGGGTATCACTCGTCGTGATTTTTTAAACGGTGTGGCGATCACAGTCACTGCCGGAATGACTCCGTTTGAGGCGCTGAAGGCGTCGCCGCAAACGGCGGCTCAGACGTTGTATTACCCGCCTTCCCTGACCGGGTTACGCGGGAATCATCAGGGTTCTTACGAGGCGGCGCACATTCTCGGGCGCGAAGGCAAAAAGGTCGATCCCTCAAGTTTACCGGTGGAAGATGAATTCGATCTGGTCATCGTCGGTGCCGGGATCAGCGGTCTGGCGGCCGCGTGTTTCTGGCAGGAAAAACACGGAAAGCAGCAGCGCATTTTGTTGCTGGATAACCATGATGATTTTGGCGGGCACGCCAAGCGTAATGAATTCCATGTCGAAGACAAAACCCTGCTCGGCTATGGCGGCAGTGAATCCTTCCAGTCGCCACGCACCAACTTCAGCCCGGTGGCGATGGGTCTGCTGAAAACGCTCAATGTCGATATTGAAACCATGGCGAAAGACTTCGACACCACGTTTTACCCGGATCTGCATCTCAGCCGTGGCGTGTACTTTGACCGCAAAAACTTCGGCGTCGATAAAATTGTCAGCGGTGACCCTGGCCGGGCGGTGGCCGATGACATTCCGCCAGATCGCCTCAACGGGCGCGATATCCGCGATTTCATCAGCGATTTTCCGCTGCCCGAATCCGACCGTGCGGCCCTGATCGCCCTGCATACCGAACCCAAAGATTATCTGCAGGGGATGAGTCAGGAAGAGAAAGTCGCGTGGGTGGACGGCCACAGCTACACGCAGTTCCTGCGCGAGAAAGTCGGGCTGAGCGAAATGGCGATCCGCTATTTTCAACAGCGCACTAATGATTTTCAGGCGGTGGGCATTGATGCCACCTCGTGCAGTGATGCCCGCATCTGCGCCCTGCCGGGGCTGGAAAGTATGGGATTGCCGCCGCTGGATGCCGAATCGCTGGAAGATCTCGATCAGCCGTACATTTTCCACTTCCCGGACGGCAACGCCGGGTTAGCGCGCCTGATGGTGCGTCACCTGATCCCACAGGTCGCGCCGGGCAATACCATGGAAGATATCGTGCTGGCGAAATTCGATTACAGCCAGCTGGATCGCGACGGGCAACCGGTGCGCCTGCGGCTGAACAGCACAGGTATGCACGTCGCCAACGTTGAGCATGAAGGCAAACCGGCGGTGGACGTGACCTACATGACCGGCTCGCAGCTGCACCGTGTCCGTGCCGGTCAGGCGGTGATGGCCGGGTACAATATGATGATCCCGTATCTGGTCCCGGAAATTGCCGACGCGCAAAAAGCCGCGCTGAAAGAGAATGTTAAAGCGCCGCTGGTGTACACCAAAGTGGTGATCCGCAACTGGCAGCCGTTTATCAAACTGGGCGTCCACGAAATTTACTCCCCCGGTGCGCCATACAGCCGCGTGAAGCTCGATTACCCGGTGGACATGGGCGGTTATCAGCATCCGCGCGACCCGAATCAGCCCATTGGCCTGCACATGGTGTATGTGCCCACGCTGCCCGGCAGCGGCCTCAGCCCGCGCGAGCAGTCACGCAAAGGTCGTGCGCTGTTACTCGGCACCTCCTTCGACGCGCACGAAAAAATGATCCGCGATCAGTTACAGGGCATGTTGGGTGAAGCCGGTTTTGACCATCAGCGCGATATCATGGCGATCACCGTGAACCGCTGGTCGCACGGCTATTCCTACTTCCTCAGCGGAATGTTCGATGACGAAGAACAGTCGCAGAAAACCATCCAGCTCGCCCGTCAGCCGGTCGGGCGTATCACCATTGCCAACTCAGATTCCGACTGGAGCCCGTACGCCAACTCGGCGGTAGACCAGGCGTGGCGCGCAGTGAACGAACTGACGGCGATGAAAAAGGTGAATGCATGAAACAGCTGATGATTTTCGCCACACTGATGGCAACGGCGGGCTCTGCCATGGCGATGTCCGAGGGAGAATATGTTGCTAAATCAGCCGATTGTGCGGCCTGCCACACCTCGTCGCAGGGCGCGGATCTCGCCGGTGGCGTGCGTTTCGCGACGCCGCTGGGAGAGATTTACTCAACCAATATCACCCCGGATGTGAAAAATGGCATCGGCGGCTACAGCTTTGAAGCGTTCGACAAAGCGATGCGCGAGGGGATTGCCAAAGACGGTCACCCGCTGTACCCGGCAATGCCATACACCTCTTACGTCAAAATGAGCGACAAGGATATGCGCGCGCTGTATGACTACCTGATGAAAGAGGTGAAGCCGCAGGCGGTTGCCAATCGCGATAACGACATCAGCTGGCCGATGTCGATCCGCTGGCCGCTACACGTATGGAACAGCATTTTTCTGGAAGAAGGCGAATATAAACCTCAGGCCGATCAGAGCGCGCAATGGAACCGGGGCGCCTATCTGGTACAGGGCGCCGGACACTGCGGAGCCTGCCACACGCCGCGCGGCTGGGCGCAGCAGGAAAAAGCCGTCGATCAGCAAAGCACCGCTTTTCTCAGCGGCGGCGAACTGGATGGCTGGTCCGCCCCTTCATTGCGCGGCCTGAAGGTCAGCCAGCCGGAGCTGGTGACCTTGCTGAAAACCGGTCGCAACGCGCATGACGCCGTCAGCGGGCCGATGGGCGAGGTGATCACCAACAGCACACAGTTTATGACGGAGGAAGATCTCAACAGCATGGCGGTGTATTTGCTGAGCCTGAAGCCCGATGCACAGGAGAAACCGGGGAAACTGGCGGCAGTCACTTCCGGCGGGCAGCAGACGTTTATGCGTTATTGCTCGACCTGTCACGGCGTGAAGGGCGACGGGAATGCCTCTGCGATTCCGGCGCTGGCGGGCAATCTGACGGTAAACGCGGATAATCCGCAAACCCTGTTGCGTGTGATTTTGAACGGCGGCCAGACACCGGTTACCGCCGCGCACATGTCCAACACCATGCCAGGCTACGGCTGGACGCTGACCGACCAGCAGACCGCAGAGTTAACCAACACCCTGCGCGCCAGCTGGGGAAATCAGGCCAGCGAAGTGACCGCCGGTGATGTGGCTAAGGCGCGTAAAGCTGGGAAGTAACTGGAAAAGCTCCTTCTGAAGGAAGGAGCTTTTTAGCGCATTCGTCTATCTGTTTTTCATCCACACAGGTTTCGCTTATTCATTGTCCCGCCCACATCACAGTTTTCCGTGTCTTTAATAAGAGAACGTCTCTGCTCAGAAACCTGATAAATCAGCCTGTGATGCAGAGATAATTCAACCTCTCCTATTTCCCCACATCTCCGTTCCATCCACCGCCCAGGGCGGCGATCAGCTTCACGCTGGTGACCATCTGTGTGCTGACCAGCGATAAAACGCTTTGCTGCTGAGTCAGGCTGGTGTTTTCGGTGCTGGCGACGTCGAGATAATCGATCATCCCGGCTTCATACTGGTTGTAGGTGACGCGGGCGGATTCTTTGGCGGAATCGGCGGCGTTCTGGCGGGCAATCAGTTCGTTATCCAGCGTATGCAGTTCCACCAGATAATCTTCCACTTCCTGCATCGCGGATAACACACTCTGGCGATAACCGGCCACGTCGGCGTCATACGCGGCTTCGGCCTGGGCAACTTTGCCACGGGTGGAACCGAAATCCAGTACGGTCTGGCTCAGTTCAGGGCCCAAAGACCAGACGCGGTTTGGCAGGGAGAACAGGTTGTGGAACGCGGAGCTGGCGAACCCGCCGCTGGCGCTTAACGTCAGATCCGGGTAATACGCGGCGGTGGCGACACCGACCGCGGCATTGGACGAGGCCATGGTGCGCTCGGCGGCAGCAATATCCGGGCGGCGTTGCAACAGTTGCGAAGGCAGCGCATCAGGCACCTGCGGCAGCGTCAGTTTGACGTCGCGCGCGGCGAGGCTGAACTGCGCAGGCGGTTTTCCGATCAGCACGGCGATGGCGTGTTCCAGCTGGGCACGTTGCCATTGCAGGTCGAGCGCCGAGGCTTTGGTGCTTTCCAGTTGCGTTTGCGCCTGTGCCAGCGTGGCCCGTGAGGTGTTGCCACCGGCATATTGATTCTGAATCACCGTCAGGTAACGCTGATAGGCGTCGATGCTGCGCTGGTACAGCGCGATTTGCTGATCCATCACGCGCAGCTGGAAGTAATCCTGCGCCAGTTCGGACTGCGCGCTGAGCGTGGCATCGGCCAGATCGGCCTTACTGGCCTGCGCGCTGGCATCCTGTTCTTCCGCTGAGCGGCGCAGCTTGCCCCACAAATCCAGTTCCCAGCTGGCGCTCAGTTCTGCCGACTGTTTTTTGGTGACGGACGAAGAGGTTCCGCTGCGGGTGCTGCCTGCGCTGGCGTCTACCGACGGATAGAGATCTGAACGCGCCTGGGTGACTAACGCCTGCGCCTGACGGTACTGCGCAGCGTACTGCGCCACGTTCTGGTTGGAAATCTGTACCTGGCTCAGTAATGACGACAGCTCAGGATCCTGATAGACCGTCCACCAGTCGCCTTTGCTCTGGTTATCTTTCGGGATCGCCGCCGTCCAGCCTTTCGCTTCTTTAAACGCCGTGGGCATCGCAACGTCTGGCCGCTGGTAATCCGGCCCGACGGTACAGGCGCTGACAAGTATCGCCAGCGCCAGTGGAACAAGACGGAACGCCATAGAACGTGGTTTTTGCAGAGTCATCAGATTCGCTTCAGGGTTATTCGTTTTAACGTTAAGGGAGTGATGTTCAGTCATGTGAACGGGCCTCCGGCGGCGTTGTGTGCGGGCGCAGGCGAGCCCATAAACGGTGCGTGGCGCGGCTGGCGCGATCCATATACAGATAGACCACCGGCGTGGTGAATAACGTCAGGATCTGGCTCAGTGCCAGCCCGCCCGCGATCGCCAGCCCCAGCGGGCTGCGCAGATCGGCATCACCGCCGCTGCCGAGCGCCAGTGGCAGCGCACCAAAGAACGCGGCCAGCGTGGTCATCAGGATCGGGCGAAAACGCATCAGACAGGCCTGAGTGATCGCCTGCTGCGGCGTGAGGCCGAGCCGTCGTTCGGCGTCGAGGGCAAAGTCGATCATCATGATCGCATTCTTCTTCACAATGCCGATCAACAGCAGGATCCCGATCAGGGCGATCACCGTCAGCTGCGTGCCGGTCATCAGCATCAGCAGCAGCGCCCCCAGCCCGGCAGACGGCAGCGTGGAGAGAATGGTCAGCGGGTGAATATAGCTTTCATAGAGCACGCCGAGCACGATATACACGGCGGCCAGCGCGGCGAGGATCAGCCACGGCATCGATTTACTCAGGGCTTCAAATGCCTGCGCGGTACCGGCATAACTGCCCTGAATGGTGTCCGGTAGACCGATTTTCGCCATCGCGGTTTTCAGCGCGGCCTGTGCCTGTTCCAGCGCGTAACCATCGGCCAGATTGAAGGCGATGGTGGTGGTCGCCGTTTGTCCCTGATGCGCCACCGACAGCGGCGCGTTGGCACCGCTGAAAGAGGTAAACGCCGAAAGCGGGATCTGCTTACCGGCATCGGTCACCACATAGAGCTGATTAAGCACATCGGGATTGCCGGTGTAATCCGAGGTCAGATTCATCACCACGTGATACTGGTTCAGCGTTTTGTAGATCGTCGCGATCTGCCGCTGGCTGAAGGCATTATTGAGCAGCGTGTCGATCATTTTAACGTTCACGCCAAGCTGCGTGGCGCGATCGCGATCGATGTTAAGCATCACTTCCTGCCCGCCGGTCTGCGAATCGGAATCCACGCCGGTCAGCTCCGGTAAAGCGGCCAGCGCGGCTTTCACTTTCGGCGCCCATTCGCGCAACAGGGAAAGATCGTCCGCCTGTAAGCTGTACTGATATTGGGCATTCGCGCTGCGCCCGCCGATATGCAAATCCTGTGCAGCCATCAGGAACAGCTGCGAGCCCGGCACTTTGGCCGTCGCCATCATCAGACGGTTGGCGACCTGATTGGCGTTGGCGGTGCGCTTGTCGAAATCCTTCAGGCGCACGAAGAAGGTCGCGGTATTACGCGATCCAAATCCGCCGCTGCCCGCCGAGCTCATCACCGCCTCGACCGCCGGATCATCCTGAATGATCTTGCTGTATTTCAGCACCTGCGGCTGGATCGACTGGAACGACGTGTTCTGATCCGCACGCAGCATCCCCATCAGCATGCCGGTGTCCTGATCCGGGAAGAAGCCCTTTTCCACCACGGTGTAGAGATAAAAGTTGAGCAGCACGGTCAGGAACAGCCCGACCAGCGTGATCAGCTGATGGCGCATTATCCAGCCGAGCGCTGCCGAATAGGCAGCCAGCAGATTATTCAGCCCGCGTTCGATCATGCGGTAAATACGTGGCTGACGTTTTTCCACCGGCGGTTTACGTTTCAGGAAACGTGCGCACAGCATAGGCGTCAGGCTGAGTGACACCAGCATGGAGATAATCAGCGACACGCTGAGCGTCACCGCGAATTCGCGGAACAGACGCCCGACGATGCTGCCCATCAGCAGGATCGGAATAAAGACGGCGATAAGCGACAGCGTCATCGACAGCACGGTGAAACTGACTTCCTGCGCGCCTTTGATCGCCGCACGCACCGGCCCCATGCCTTCTTCGATGTGCCGCGTGATGTTTTCGAGTACCACAATGGCGTCATCGACCACAAAACCGGTGGCGATAATCAGCGCCATCAGCGAGAGGTTATCCAGGCTGTAGCCGAGCAAATACATCACCGCGCAGGTGCCGATCAACGAAACCGGCAGCGCCAGCGCGGGGATCAGCACCGCGCGCCAGTTACGCAGGAACACAAACACCACCGCGATCACCAGCAGCGTGGCTTCCAGCAGGGTCATTTCAGTATCACGCAGGGAGGCCGACACGTTCGGCGAGCGGTCGAGCGCCAGGTTGAGCTGCACATCGCCCGGCAGACTTTCTTTCATCAGCGGCAGTGCCGCTTTAATCGCCTCGATGGTTTCCAGCATGTTGGCGCCAGCCTGACGGGTCACACCAATCATCACCGACGGCGTGCTGTTGTAATAGCCGACGTTGTATTTGTCTTCCACCGAATCGTAAACGTTGGCCACGTCGCTGAGACGGATCGCCGCCCCGTTGATGTAGGTGATGATCAGCGTTTTATACTGCGCCGCGGTGCTTTGCTGGCCGTTGCCTTCAATCATCCACGACTGGTTCGAGCCTTGCAGTAAGCCTTTCGGCAGGTTGCTGGTGCTGTTGGCGATCGCCGAACGGATGGTGTCGAGAGAAATGCCGTAGGAGGTGACGGCTTCCGGGCGTAAATCAATGCGCACGCCCGGCAATGCCGAGCCGACCAGAGAAACCTGCCCGACGCCGTTTACCTGCGCGATTTTCTGTTGCAGCTGGCTGGAAGCGATGTCGTAGAGTTCGCCTTTGCTGCGGGTAGCAGACGTCAGCGCCAGCATGATGATCGGCGCATCCGACGGGTTAGCTTTACGGTAGGTCGGCAGCGACGGCATGCTGCTCGGCAGCAGCGCGCGGGACGCGTTGATCGCCGCCTGCACGTCGCGCGCCGCGCCGTTGATGTCGCGATCTAAATCGAATTGCAAAATAACGCTGGTGGAGCTTTGCGAGCTGCGCGAGGTCATTTCGCTCACCCCGGCGATTTGCCCGAGCGCCCTTTCCAGCGGCGTGGCGACGGTTGCCGCCATGGTTTCAGGGCTGGCCCCCGGCAGGCTGGCACTGACCAGAATGGTCGGGAAATCCACCTGCGGCAGCGGTGCGACCGGCAGCAAACGGTAACCGAGCAAACCGAGCAGCAGGACAGCCAGCGTCAGAAGCAGGGTCGCCACCGGACGCAAAATGAAGAAACGCGAGATGTTCATCAGTGCTCCGTCCGCTGCGCAGCCCGACGGTGGCGCGGATTAAAGCGGTGCGACAGATTATCGAACATCAGATAAATCACCGGCGTGGAGAACAGCGTCAGGATCTGGCTGAAGATAAGCCCCCCGACGATCACCAGCCCCAGCGGCTGGCGCAGTTCAGCGCCGGATCCGCTCGCCAGCATCAGCGGCAATGCACCGAGCAGCGCCGCCATGGTGGTCATCATGATCGGTCGAAAACGCAGTAAACAGGCCTGGTGGATCGCCTCACGCGGCGATAATCCCTGCTTGTTCTCCGCTTCCAGCGCAAAGTCGATCATCATAATGGCGTTCTTTTTCACGATGCCGATCAGCAGGATCACCCCGATCAGGGCGATCAGGCTGAACTCCGTTCCGGCAAAGATCAGTGACAGCAGCGCGCCCACCGCCGCTGAAGGCAGCGTGGAGAGAATGGTCACCGGATGAATAAAACTCTCATACAGAATGCCGAGCACCACGTACATGGTCATCAGCGCGGCGAGGATCAGCCACAGCGTATTGCCGGTGGCGCTTTCAAACGAGGCCGCCGCCCCCTGATAGCGCAACGTAATACTGTCTGGCATGGCGATATCCGCCACGGTGGTTTTGATCGCCTGTTGCGCCTGCTCCAGCGAATAGCCGTCATTGAGGTTAAACGACACGGTCACCGCCGGGAACTGATTCAGGCGTGCCTGCAACAGCGCGCCGGTGCGCATGTGGATTTTGGCGATCGACGTCAGTTTGACCATGCCGTTGGTTGAACTGCTGGTGCTGGTGGAGGTGGTTGAACTGCCGGACGCCGTAGTCGTTGAGGACGCGGCGTTGCTGTTGGTGGTCGCCGTGCTTCCCGCCGAGGTGCTGACGTTGCTCGCCAGATAGATGTCATCAAACGAGGCCGGAGACTGCTGGAACTGCGGCGCCACTTCCAGCACCACGCGGTACTGGTTCGCCTGGGTAAAGATGGTAGACACCAGACGCTGGCCGAACGCGTTGTACAACGCGGTATCGACGTCCGACGCGGTGATGCCGTAACGGGCGGCGGCATCGCGATCCAGCTCGACGTAGGCGATCTGCCCCTGATTTTGCAGGTTGCTGACCGCGTCGCTGAACTCCGGTTGCTGACTGAGTTTTTTCAGCAGTTTCGGCGTCCATTCCACCAGATTTTCGCTGTCGGAATCATCCAGCGTGAACTGGTACTGGCTCGGCGTCACCTGATCGTCAACCGTCAGATCCTGCGAGGCTTGCAGATACAGATCGATGCCCGGCACACCGGCGGTTTCCTGCCGCAGACGCGCGATAATCGCTGGCGCACGTTCGCTGCGCTGGTCAAAAGATTTCAGGCTGATCTGCAAACGGCCACTGTTCAGGCTGGTGTTATTGCCGTCCACGCCGATGGTGGATGCAACGCTTTCCACGTCCGGATCTTTCAAAATGGCGGCAGCGAGCAGTTGCTGACGACGCCCCATTTCACTGAAGGAAACATCCTGCGACGCCTGGGTGATGCCCTGGATCATCCCGGTGTCCTGCGACGGGAAGAAGCCTTTCGGCACAATCACATACAGCAGCGCGGTGAACACCAACGTGGCGGCGGCGACCAGTAACGTGATCCGCTGGTGATTGAGCACCACGATCAGCATCCGGTCATAACCGGCGATCATTTTGTCGAAGAACTCACCGCCTTTACGGTAGAACTTGCTCTGTTTTTCTTCCGGCGTGTGGCGCAGCAAATAGGCGCACAGCATCGGGGTGAGCGTCAGCGAGACGACCATCGACACCAATATCGACACCGCCAGAGTAATGGCAAACTCGCGGAATAAACGCCCGACCACGTCGCCCATAAACAGCAGCGGGATAAGCACCGCGATCAGGGAGAACGTCAGGGAAATAATGGTGAAACCGATTTGCTTCGAGCCTTTCAGCGCCGCCTGCATCGGGGTTTCCCCCTCTTCCAGCCGTCGCGAAATGTTTTCCACCACCACAATGGCGTCATCAATAACAAAGCCGGTGGCGATGGTCAGCGCCATCAGCGAAAGGTTGTTCAGACTGAAACCACACAGATACATCACGCCGAACGTGCCGATAAGCGACAGCGGCACCGCCACGCTTGGGATAAGCGTCGCCGCGACGTTGCGCAGGAACAGGAAAGTGACCATCACCACCAGCGCGATCGACAGCAGCAGCTCGAACTGCACGTCACTTATCGAGGCGCGAATGGTCTGGGTACGGTCTGAGAGAATACTGACTTTGACCGATTCCGGCAGCGCGGCCTGCAACTTCGGCAACTGGGTCTTAATGGCATCCACGACCTGGATCACGTTGGCACCCGGCTGGCGCTGAACGCTGATAATGATCGCCGGTTCTTTATTGGCCCACGCCGACAAATACTGGTTTTCCGGGGCTTCGGACAGCGTGGCGATATCACGTAACCGCAGCGCTGCGCCGTTTTCGTAAGTGACAATCAGGTTGGCGTATTCCGCCGCCGTACGCAGCTGATCGTTGGCATCAATGGTGATCGAGTGATGCGGGCCGTCGAAACCGCCTTTCGATCCGTTGACGTTACTGTTGCCGATCAGCGTGTTAATGGTTTCGAGCGTCAGATTGTGCGCGGCCAGCTTGCGCGGATCGACCTGAACGCGGATCGCAGGCTGATGTCCGCCCGCCAGCGTCACCATGCCGACGCCGGAGATTTGCGACAATTTCAGCGCCACGCGGGTGTTCACCAGATCCTGCACTTTGGTCAGCGGCAGTGATTCGGAGGTCACGGCCAGCGTCAGCACGGCCGCATCCGCCGGGTTAACCTTTTTATAGGTTGGCGGATTCGGTAAATCATTCGGCAGCAGGCTGTCGGCGGCGTTGATCGCGGCCTGCACTTCCTGCTCGGCGACGTCGAGCGACAGATCCAGCGAGAACTTCAGCGTGATGATCGACGAGCCGCTGGCGCTGGTGGAATACATCTGGCTTAACCCGGCCATCTGCCCGAGCTGACGCTCCAGCGGCGCGGTAATGCCGGACGCCATCACATCCGGGCTGGCGCCCGGATAAAGCGTGGTGACCTGAATGGTCGGGTAATCAACCTGCGGCAGCGCGGAGGTCGAGAGCATGTTGTAGGCAAAAATGCCCGACAACAGCACGGCGACCATCAGCAGAATAGTGGCAACAGGCCGCTGGATAAAGAGGCGTGAAGGATTCATTTCGGCCCGCTGTCTTTACCGGTCGTGGCTTTATCAACGCCTGCGCCCTGTTCGCGCGCTTTCGACGAACCGGCGGCGGCGGCGTCTTCGGTATTGGCGGTCACAATTTGCACTTTCGCGCCGTTGGTCAGGCGGTCAATCCCGGTGGTGACCACCTGCTCGCCCGGCTTCACGCCAGATAAAATGGCGACCTGATTGTCACCAAAGTCCGGGCCGGATTTCACAGCGCGCCGTTCGATGGTGTTATCTGCTTTGATCACGTAAACGAAATCGCCGTCGCTGCTCAGTTGCACCGCCGCCGCAGGAACCACCGTGGCGTCTTTGAGCGTGGACACCTGCAGGCGGGCGTTCACAAACTGGTTCGGATACAGTTTTTCATCCGCATTGTTAAACAGCGCTTTCAGCTTAATGCTGCCGGTGCTGGAATCAATTTCGTTACTGATAAATTGCAGTTTGCCCTGATCCAGCACCTCGCTGCCGTCCTGATTGAAGGCCGTGGTCGGCAACTGATTGCCGCCGCGTAAGGCTTTGAGCAGGGTTTGCAGATTGCTCTGCGGCACGCTGAACGTGACGGCAATCGGCTGAGTCTGGGTGATCGTCACAATGCCGGTGGTGGAACTGCTGGTGACCATGTTGCCCGGATCGACCAGACGCAAGCCCACGTGGCCGCTGACCGGCGCGGTGATTTTGGCAAATTCGAGGTTCAGTTTGGCGGCGTCAATTTGCGCCTGATCGGCTTTCATCGCCCCGGCGTACTGCCCGGCGGTGGCAATCTGGCTTTCCAGATCCTGACGGGCTAAGGAGTCCTGCGCATAGAGTTTGCGGTAACGCGCCAGCGTCAGCTCGGCACTTCTCGACAGCGCCTGATTTTGCGCCAGCGAGCCCTGATACTGCTCGAGGGTCGCCTGATAGCTGCGCGGATCAATCTGCGCCAGCAACTGCCCCTGCTCCACTTTTTGCCCTTCGGTGAAATACACCTTCATCAGTTGACCATCAACCCGGCTGGTGACCGTCACCGTGGCGTTCGCCACCACCGTACCCAGCGCACGTAAATAGACCGGCACATCCGCCTGGGTGGCTTTTCCCGCCTGCACCGGCGTGTCCATGCCCATCATCATCTGGCCGCGCATGGCGCGCATACCGCCACGCCCCGCGCCTTTTTTCCCGGCCGGGTCAGAGGAGCCCTGATGGAAAGCAAAGAACCAGACCAGGATCGCCGCAACGATGATGGCAATGATAACCCACACAAATGTGCGTTTTTTGGAACGAGATGAGGCAGTCGGCAGCATAAATTTCTTGATTTCGCAGTATTGATGAGGAGAAAACAGCTGAAAAATGACCTTCAACCAGAGTTTTTTATTATTCGTCAAAAAGCCATTATCCCTGAAAAACGCGGTTGGCTGTTTTTAGGACAACGTAAAGATTTTGTGAGTAATTAAGAATGAGTATTTCAATCAACCGGATGAATCATACCTGCTAATTTATCCTTTTGAGGCAGGTAATGTTAAGGACTAAATGAGAATGAATGTTGAAGAAGACGACAGAAAATTTTCAGGAACTGTCAGCGAAGGCCGGAATTTTGTCAGGAAAACGCCGGTTTGGCCCAAAAAACACCTCCTCATATCCCCCGAAGGGTTTAAAAAACCAGAGCTAAATCCTGAAAATTGCATCTATTGATAATTTATATTGTTTGAGCTACGCCCCCCTTGATATGGTTAATTTTCTGGTTGTTATTCATCTTCATACTCATGGCTGGAGCTCATGCATACTAAATTTCAATCCAGACCGGTTATCGGTGTCACACTCGACAGCGAGGAAGCCGGTGGTTACGCCGATTTCCCGTGGTACGCCCTGCGCCAGAACTACATGGAGAGTCTGGCAGCGCTGGGCGCAGTGCCGCTGGCCTTGCCACATCACGCCGATCTGGCGGATGAATATCTCGCGCTGTGCGACGGGATTGTCGTCACCGGCGGCGCGTTTGATGTTCCCCCTGAGCTGTTCAACGAACAGCAAACCAGCGATCAGGTGCGCCTGAAACCGGCCCGCACCCGGTTCGAACAAGCTATCGTGAAAGGCGCCATGCAGCGCAATCTGCCCCTTCTGGGCATCTGCGGCGGTCAGCAACTGCTGGCCGTATTAACCGGCGGTACGCTGCATCAGCACATTCCCGACGCACTCCCCGACGCCCTTGAACACAGCACCACCGTGGACACCGAAAATGCCGGTGGCAAAAAACGCGCCCGTCATCCGGTGCAGATCGCCGAAGGGTCGCTGCTGAGCCGCTGTGTTGAAAGCACACATTATGAGGTCAACAGCTCGCATCATCAGGCCGTGAAATCCGTCGGGCCAGGCTGCATCGTCAACGCGTACGCGCCGGACGGGGTGATCGAAGGCATTGAATGCGAAGGCTATGATTTCTGTCTCGGCGTGCAGTGGCACCCTGAATATCAGCAACATCAGCAGGATACACAATTGCTGAAGGCGCTGGTGTCGGCGGCCTCGCGCTACAAACACTCCATGCGCAGTTCTGCACGGGCAATGACCGACGCCATGACGCGCAAAGGTAAAGAAGAGGCATGAATCAGGCGGTGCTCAAAGCGCAGACTCTGCAGAGGCTGCGTGACCTGAATATTGACCCGCAGGTGATCGCGCACCGCACGCTGCCCTACTTCGAAGAGGTAAGTGAGCACTTACTGGTGGACGCAGAAATGAATGCGGACACCGGTAAGGTTTACCGCCTGATCGCCCCCGCAGCTCAGGCATGGCGCGCCATGCAACAGCAGGCAGCCGCTGACGGCGTGGGCATTTATCTGGTCTCGGCGTACCGCAGCCTGGCGTATCAGGCAGAGCTTATCCGCGCCAAACAGCAAGCCGGCATTACCCCGCAAGATTTCTTCACTTCTCTGGCACCGCCCGGATGCAGCGAGCATCACACCGGCCGCGCCGTGGACATCAATACGCCCGGCTGCGACGAAGTGACCGGCGTGTTTGGCGAAACCGGCGCGTTTGTTTGGTTACAGGCCAATGCCGCCCGCTTCGGTTTTGTGATGTCCTTCCCGCTGAATAATCCGTGGGGATTCATCTGCGAACCCTGGCACTGGTGCTGGCACCCCTGATGGCGCTGTTTTACGTCGTCAGGTGATCTGCCTCTCACTTTCCGCCATGAAAATTGTCACTCAAACATTTATCTGTTAGGCCAGTTTTCTGTTCCATTTTTAGAACAAATAAAACACACTATGCGTTCAAAAGGCTTCCTGTTGCAGAGAGCCTGGTCTTTACACCTTCTAATAAGTTATCAATTTCAATGCAATCAGATACCGTTTCGCGCAGGACAGCATGGCTTCGCGTTGTGATGCTGGCGATCGCCGCCTTTATCTTCAATACCACCGAATTTGTGCCGGTCGGATTACTTTCCGACATCGCCGCCAGTTTCAATATGAAGACGGCGCAGGTCGGCCTGATGCTCACTATCTACGCCTGGGTGGTGGCGCTGATGTCGCTGCCGCTGATGCTGCTGACCCGGCAGGTTGAGCGTAAACGCTTGCTGATCTTTATATTTAGCCTGTTTATCGTCAGCCACGTGTTATCGGTTGTGGCCTGGGATTTCTGGAGCCTCGTCGCCTCCCGCGTCGGTATCGCCCTTTCCCACGCGATTTTCTGGTCGATTACCGCCTCGCTGGCCATTCGCGTCGCCCCTCCGGGTAAAAAAACGCAGGCGCTCAGTATGTTAGCCACCGGTACGGCGCTGGCGATGGTGCTGGGCTTGCCGCTCGGGCGCATCATTGGTCAGTATCTCGGCTGGCGTACCACCTTTATGAGCATCGGCGTGGTTGCGTTGCTGACGCTGATTTGCCTGATCAAACTGCTGCCACCGCTGCCAAGCGAACATACCGGTTCACTGAAAAGTGTGCCGATGCTGTTCCGCCGCCCGGCGCTGGTCGGCATGTATGTTCTGACTGCATTGATAGTGACCGCTCACTACACGGCCTACAGCTACATCGAGCCGTTTATTCAGACCGTCGCCAATATGGGTGAAAACTTCACCACCTTCCTGCTGCTGATTTTTGGTGGCGCGGGTATCTTTGGCAGCATCATTTTCAGCATGTTCGGCAACCGCTTCCCGGCAGCGATGCTCAGCGGCCCGATCCTGATGGTAACGCTCAGTATGTTGCTGCTGTTTGTGGCGGTGATGAACCCGATCAGCATTTCTGTGCTGTGCGTGGTGTGGGGGCTGGCCATGATGATTATCGGCCTGGCCTTGCAGGTGCGCGTACTGGCGCTGGCGTCCGACGCCACCGACGTGTCGATGTCCCTGCTGTCGGGTATCTACAATATCGGCATCGGCGCGGGAGCGCTGTTAGGCAATCAGGTGAGTTTGCATCTGGAAATGAGCAACGTCGGTTACGCCGGTGGCGTGCTGGGATGTATCGCGTTTGTCTGGTGCCTGACGATTTTCCGGCGCTATCCGCAGTTAAAAACGACCAGCTGATCGCCCGCCGTTGAAGTAAAAATGCTCACTGTGCCGCCCTGGCGCAGTGAGCATCACAGTGATTACTCAGTGACAAAACGTGAAACGGAACCCGCCAGGCTTTGTGCCTGATCGCGTAAGGCATTGGCTGCGGCAGAAGACTCTTCCACCAGCGCGGCGTTTTGCTGAGTCACGTTGTCCATTTCGACAATCGCTTCCCCCACCTGCGAAATACCCCGGTTCTGTTCATCCGACGCCTGAGCAATTTCATTCAGGATTTCAGTGACATTGCCGACAGACGTCACGATGTCATGCATGGTGGCACCGGCCTGCTCGACCAGCTCAGACCCGGCGCTGATGCGCTCGACGGATTCGCCAATCAGTTCATCAATCTCTTTCGCCGCCTGTGCGCTGCGCTGCGCGAGGCTTCTCACTTCGCTGGCAACCACCGCAAAACCCCGCCCCTGTTCACCGGCACGCGCCGCTTCTACCGCGGCGTTCAGCGCCAGAATGTTGGTCTGGAAGGCAATGCTGTTGATAACCGTGGTGATCTCCGCAATCTTGCCGGAACTGGCGGTGATCTCATTCATGGTTTTCACCACATGATTAACCAGTTTGCCACCCTTGTTCGCCGTTTCAGACGTGGCGCGCGCCAGCTGGCTGGAGTGATGAATGTTGTCGACGTTCTGCTTCACCGTGGCGGTTAACTGCTCCATGCTGGCCGCCGTTTCTTCCAGCGCCGCAGCCTGCTCTTCGGTACGCGCAGACAAATCATTGTTTCCCGCCGCGATTTCAGCCGAAGCATGGCTGACCTGCGACACACCGCTGCGAATATCCCCGATAATGCGGCGAAGATCGTCGTTCATCTCGCCCACCGCCTGCATCAGCTCACCCAGCTCATCGCGGCGCGATGTATGCAGATCCGCTCTGAGATCGCCACGGGCAATCTGCTGAGCCACGCGTAATGTCGCGGACAACGGCGTGGTGATCTGACGGGTGATGATGAACGCGGTAGCCATGCTCAGCAAAATGGCAGCCACAGTGATCAGCGACATCCATAAAATTGCCTGATTGATATCTGAATGCGTGGCTTTCAGCTCTTCCTGAAACAGCGAACTGCTCGCCGTCGTCAGCACCGCGCCCGATTTCGCCAGCTCTTTGGTCGCCTGCTCTTCCGCAAGATACGACGCCAGATACGCCTGCGCGCTTTCCTGTTTACCGGTCACTGAACGCTCAACCTCGGTCAGTGCATTCACGTCTGCCGCGCTGAGTTGCGGTTTGATGGCATCCATCAGTTGAATCGATTCAGCGATGAACCCGACTAATGCCTGCTGGGCCTCTTCGGTATTTTGCAACTCAAGCAGTTTGACGCGTACGGCCACCCCGGTGAGGTGTTTACTGATTTCATTCAGCGCATTGGCGGTGCCCACGGTGGCAGGATCCTGAGTGTAAGACTGCGCCAGACGCGTGACGTCAGCTTCTTCTCGGGTCAGCACCAGCGCCCCGACAATGCTTTCACGCTTGCGGGTTTCGCTGACCGTTTCCGCACGCTTTTCGCGATAACCCTGCATCGCGCCCGGCAACGTTTGCAGCATCTGCAACTGTTCGCCACGCCACGGGTAGGTCTGCAAACTGGCGATCTTTTCGTCTACCTGTTTTAAGCTCTCTTCATTGGCGGCGATAAACTTTTCGTCATGCGTTTTGACGTACTGCATCCGCGCATCTCTTGCCAGAGCAAACTGATCGGTAATGGCTTTCAGCTGGCTGATTTTCTCCGCACGAACGGAGATATCATTAAGGTTTTTAATGCCACACACCGCGACCGCGACGCTGAGCAACAAAACCAGCCCGAAACCCAGTGCGAGTTTCTTCCCTACCCGGACGTTTTCAAAACTAATTAGTAACCTTTTCATAACAAATGACTCTCCATTATTGTTTAAATATGCAGGTGTTACGCAATGCCTTTGCGTTATCGGCAGGAAAGGAGAATTAATTAATGATCGTTATAATGATTAGGAGAAATATCACCTTATGTAACTATATAAAGTGCAACAGGTGAGAAAGTGTCATGTAAAAGGCAGAGGATTTAATTTAAGGAAGAATTTTTGATGTGACTGACCCGCGCGATAACGGGTCAGCAGAGGGGAGTGGTTTTCGCGGCGCGCCGTTTAGCGCAGCAGTTTCAGATTTCCGGTCAGGGATTTAATCCATTTTTCCGGCCCCACCAGCCCTAAACCGTCGATGATTTCATCATGCAAATCGCGCAGCGGGAAAAGGTTCTCGTAGTCGGCAAAGGTATGCAGCGCCCTGGCAAAAGCCGGGAAGGCCACCACCCCGCGCTCACCCTGCGCATCCAGCGCCTTAAACATCAGCGCTTTAATGTGATCCGGCGTTCCCTGCAATACCGGCACCGGGTATTTTGAGCTGACATCGATGGTCGCGCCCTTGGCATCCGTCAGGGCATTGCCCGCCAGCATCGGGAATTTCGCAGCCAGCCCTATACCGATTGCCCCCGCCGTGTTCGCCAGTAATCCCGGCGGAAGTTCAGGATTGAGGATAATCGCCAGCCGGATGGTGTCTGTCATTTTTGAGCCCTTTTCGTTTTCAGCGTTAACACAAAGCATAACGATCTGGCGCTGAAAGGTGCTTTCTTTTATCGGCAGAAAATGCCCTAATCTGGTTAACTTTTTCCCGAATAACCGTATAACAGGCAGATTATGTCACTCTTTGAAATTTTACCGGCAGACCTTCGCATTCTTAAACAACTTCAGCAAAGCGGGAGGATGACCAATCAGGAGCTGGCAGAAAAAGTCGGCATGGCCGCGTCACCCTGCTGGCGACGCGTGAAGCAACTGGAAGAAAGCGGCGTGATCGCCGGTTATCAGGCAAAGATTGACCGTAAAGCCGTCGGCCTCGGGCTGCTGGCCTTTATCCGGGTAAAAATCGACAGCCACAGTGAGGAAGATGCGCAGCGGTTCGAGCAACAGGTCGGCGCGCTGCCGTCGGTGATTGCCTGCTATGCGATTGCCGGAGATGCCGATTTTCTGTTGCAGGTGGTCGCAAAAGATCTCGACAGTTTTTCCACTTTCGCGATGGAAGTGGTGCGGCGCTTACCGGGGATTAAAGAAATGCAGACATCCTTCGTGTTAAGGGAAGTGAAACCGCTGGATGTCTTGCCGCTGTGAAAAAATATCCCGCAATGGAAGCACGGCGCTTCCATTGCGGATAACGGACCTCTGGGGGCATTAACACGGCACAGTAATAAAACAGCCCCCATTATTATTCACAGGGTGAATATCTATTAATGCCATTCCATCGCCCGGTATTTTTCAAACAGCCATAAACTGATAAATAATAATAATGTATTTAGCGGAAAGACTGACCATCGACCAGTGAATGCTGCCCCGCGGAATATCTTGATTGATTCCGCTCCTGATCTACCTGTAATTTCCCTACCCTTACCGTATTAAGAGAACAACTGTCTCCGTGGTGACTGTAATATCCTCCAGGACAAAGTCCCGCTAATCCCCTGGATGACCACTTTTCCATTTTTAATCGCCAGAGTTTGTCGAAATCCTCCAGCCGGCAGACAATTTTAGTCCAGGGGTCGCAGATCAGCGTATTTTCCAGTATCAGCCTGGAGTGCCCTGCTGGCCGGGTACCAATCAGCACGAAGGCATGATCGACTGGCGGTTCCAGGAAAACCCTCATGATTTGCACTTCTGTTTTGGCAGCGCTGTCCAGGCGCTGGACCCTGTCTAACAGATAATAATAAGCAAGGATGGCGTTTTCACCGCAGTTACCGGCATGGGGGATTCTGTTGATGTAATCATGCTCAAGCTTGTTCGCGGTTTCCCTTGGCGCTAATTTCAGCGCGCGCAAGGCATTAATATTCTTCTTTCTTATTTCATCCGCTTCTGCCGTATGCAAACTCCAGCGCTTAGGATCTTTAGGCATCATCTGGCTCACCATCCGTTTATCGGTGTAAATTTTATTGGTGGCCTTAAGGGGTAATCTTGAACGTGCATACTTCACAGCGGCTAATAAATGAGGCATTAACGCCTTTTCAAACTTCTTATCCATTTCAACTCAATCCTTTTACTATTAATAATCCTCCGCTATAAGTTTCACCATAATGAAAGTTTATCTGCCGTGCCTGTTATTCACGCCTGTGAAAAACAACAATACACTTGATGAATATATAATTTGATATTCATACAAATTAATTGGCACGTTGCGAAAGAAATGGCCTGAATTATATATAATAATCCTGACCACTCAATAATTCGTTATTCATTTAGACGATGATTATTTTTAATAATAAAAGAACGCGTTAATTTTCCGGCATTTATAACAGTGCCCGTGATAATTATCTGAAAAGGATAATGGCCGTTATTTGTGCGTTTTGCGTGTTTTCGGTGTCTCCGGTTTCACCGGTGCTTGCGCCGGGGTTTTCACCGAGATGACCGGCAACGGCCCGTAATCCACTTCGGTTTGATCAAGGCGGGAAATGATCTCTGCCGTGATGTCCGCGTTATCATCCCGGGAGATCACCGTCTGGCTGTCAATCACCAGCCGCAGTTTTTTCTCCTGTCTGTAGGCATCGACCACCTTGGTTATGGCGTTCAGGCTGACCTGTCGTGCCGCATTCTTTTCAGCCCGCCACTGGTTGTTCAGCGTATCGGCATCGGCATCCCGACTTTTTTGCTGCCCGGCAGCGGGAAGGCGCGCATATTTTGAACTGGCATCGTCATACACGTTAAGCAGCAATGCCTGCACCTGCTTATCATGTTCGGCTTCCTGTTTGCCTGCCTGGGAATCCCTCAGGACCTGCGCAATATTCACCACGGCAATATCGTTGGCAGGTGCCTCTTTTTGATCGCATCCCGCCAGGCTGCTGACCGCGAGGGTGGCAGCGATAATCAGTAACGTTTGTTGTTTCATTTTTGTATTCTCAGATTCACCCTTCGCTGAAATTGAAGGGCACACATTATTTAAAGTTGGCTTTAACACCGACGATGGCCCGCGTGTCGCTGTAGCCTTCGTCACCGATCTGCTGGGCCACATCCACCCACAAATTCACGGTGTCGTTCAGTTTTGCTTCCACACCGGTTTTGAGCTCACCGACGTTACGCGCGCCCGCCTCTTTCACGTTCACGCCGTCGAGGCTTGCGCCAAAATCATGGGTGTTATGCAGCCAGTTCACTTCCACAAAAGGCTCGAAGACCCGATCCTTTCCGTCCTGACTCTTTGCATCCATGCTTTTGATAAAGGCACGCATACCCAGACGAAGCTGGAGATTACCGTCGCCGGTTGATTGCACGTGGGTGCCGTTGGCTTCCTGATGATCGTCTGCTTTCACTCCCATCCACGTCAGTTGTGCCTGCGGCTGTAAGTAGTAGCTTTCGTGGTCGTTCTTTTCACCGGTTTTCCAGGTGTAACCGCTCTCGACGGACGCCGTAACACCGCCGGAGCGGTAGCTTTCCGAACCGACGTCTTTCGTCGATACGCCATTATCAAACCGGTTGTACAACGCCCAGCTGTCGACATAGCCACCGGTCTTCTCGTCGTTGTTTTCAAACCAGGTGCCGTAGATACCCGCGCTGTAGCCGTGAACCGAGCCATCCGCGCTGTAACCGGTGCGATGGTTTCGGGTGTTACTGTGCTGGCTGGCATAGCCGCCCATCACCCCAAAGTGATAACGATCTTCGCCGCTGCGGCTCCACTGAGCGATATCCCCGCCCAGTTGCGCGACATAACGGTTTGCCTGGGTGTTGTTCTGGCCACTGTCGTCGTGGGATCGCTGATGCCCACCGACCTGGCGCAGCCACAGGCTGGTGACTTTTTCCTCTCCGGTGAAAGGATCGACGTAATGGGTTTCGCCAAGACGATCGTGCAGCGTCATGCTGAACATGTTGTTGGCGGCGGCCAGATTGCTGGCGTAGGCTTTGGCTTCCGGGCGGATATTCGCGGCCGGCTGAAGGCTTGCTGCGTTATCTGCCGCGTCGCCCCCGCTGAACGGGGTATCGCCGCCTGCGGCATTGTCAGCGTTATCCGGCACTTCCCCGTTGTTGGTCAGATACCAGTTACCGCCTTTTTTCACCAGATCGTAGTCGTAAGCGCCCGCCACAATGCGGCCCTGTTTGGTGAACTCACCGTCAGAACTGCCGCCCACGGAGATGATTTCGATGCCGTTAATCGCAGAGGCCCCGTGGCCGCCCGCATTGCTCACTGACACCGCTGTTGTTCCGCGCGTGCTTCCCTCTATCACCATTTTGTCGGTCAGAGAATCGTCATCGCCCAGCTGAGTGTTGAGGCGCAGCGTGCCGCCGTTGCCGGTGTAGTCGCCTTTCACCTGCAGGATATTGCCCGCAGTCGATGTGCCCGGCTGGCTGAGAGTGATGAAACCGCTGTTGGTCAGGTTGTTGCCGACCGTGAAGGTCTGAGGATCGCCTGTCAGCGGGGAAGAGAGATCGCCCAGGCTGAAGGCGCCCGCGTTGTTCACATCCCCGGCGGTACCGCCGAAGCCACCGAAGGCGGCACCCTGCGCCACATTGACGGTATCCGAGGCGAGCAGGACGTTCGTCGCGCTGTCGCCCAGTTGCAGGCCGCCGCCGGTGATGTCCGTGTGGCCGGTGTACTGCGCAGAAGCCCTGGTCAGCGCCACCAGACCCGCGCCGTTTTTATGCAGATCGCCGCTGCCGGTGATGTTGTTAGCCATCACGCCCTGCGCACCGTTCAGCGACAGGATATTGGTTGCGCTGCCGGAAAGCCTGAACAATGTCCTGATGTAACAAAGGAGCCTTTTGGCTCCTTTGTTTTGTAGTGCGGATCACTCAACGT
>NZ_MJIB01000021.1:123149-158242 GCF_003697865.1 Rahnella sp. Larv3_ips
TATTGAGCCTGCCGGCAGTCTGCGAGTAACCGTTCAGATCCACCCTGGCGTCGCCAGCCTGACGCAGTTCGCTGGTGTTGCCGAGAATATTGTCGCTTTCCGCCCGCAGCGTACCGCTGTGCACAAACGTCACGCCGGTATAATCATTGCGCATGTTGGAGAGTGAGACAGTGTGGCCGGATCCTGCGGCAATCGTCAGGTCACCGCCGCCGGTCACGCGGGCTGCGAGGTCAGCACTGGCAGCGCTCGCGCCGTTAGCGTTAATCACCAGCGCATCAGCTCCCGACGTCACCAGGTTCAGTTTTTTCAGACCGTAGTTGATATACAGACCGTCGTCGGACGCACCGGACGTCAGCCCAAAATCAAAGGTCGCGTTGGCGGCCACCTGCCCTTTTTGAATGACATCTGAATAGGTCGGATCGCTCATGGTGGTGCCGTCTGCTTTCAGCAGATCCAGATTAGAGCCGTAGCCGCTGACCGTGCCAAGGCTGCCGGCCAGTTTCAGGATCGGATTGGCGTCATCCTGCATCGTTAACGCCAGCGTGTCAGGTGGCAATGCCCGCGCGTTCATCACGTCATTGGTTAACACCTTCACCACGCCTCTTCCGCCGATATTCAGATCGTTGCTGGTCATCAGGAAAGCTTCCGACCGGCTGCGTCCCAGAGTATCGGTATCGACGTTCATCATGCCGCCATCAAAAGACAGGCTGCCGATCTGCTGCACCCCTTTCGAGACAACCGTTATGCTGGCGTTGCCCAGCCCCAGGGTGGCATCGGACAGCGCCTGATTGTTTTGCGTGGTGGTGCCATTCAGAACAAACTGGCTGTGAGTCAATTCAACCTTCCCGGTAAAACGGTCTGTCGCATTGTTGGCGGTAAAGGCAAAGGCATTGGCATCACTGCCCAAATCCACGGTCACCAGACCGGTGCCGGCCAGATGGCTGGCAAAATTCATGGCGTTGTCGTCAGTGATGATGAGCTGGCTGGTGCTGTCAATATTCCAGGCGGAGCCGGCTGCCGTTAAATCGAGCGATGCATGGTCGAGAGTAAAGCGGGAACGGTCAGCCAGATACACATTCTCTATCCCCTTGATTTTTGATGAATCCGGGAGGGTATAGACCGAATGATTCAGGTTCAGCGCATCGTTGCCCTGCCCGCCATCCAGCACGTCGAACAAGGTGGCGTTTTCGTTCGCAGTAATGTCTTGCAGGTTGAACCGATCATCGCCGGTGCCGGTGGTAAAGACGGAGGCCGCCTGACTGCCATGCGCCAGCGTCACGGTATTGTTACCCGCCAGCAGGTTGACGGCGCCCGCGAGGCTGCCGCCCGCGGCGTTAGTAAAGTCTACCGCCTGCTTGTCAATGTTCATGACCACGCCGTTTGCCGCACGGGAGAGGATACTTCCGCTGTTGCTGAAGGCCGTGGTGTGGCCGTTATTGATATCCACCATCTGAGCCGCCGACGCGGAAATGATATTCCCGGACTGCTCGACGCGCGGCGTGCCACCGTTCACCACCAGCGCGGATCCTCCGGCGACATCGTTAACATGAATACTGACCCCGGATTTGATGTTGCCGGAGGTATTGGTGGTCATGCCGCTGCCGTCAGCGCTGTTGATATTGATCACCAGCCCCTGCGATTTGGACATGTCGTAATCCGCTGCCGACGCGGATCCATCGGCATTTTCCAGCAGAAGACCGGTGCCCGTCCCGTTGACGTTAATGGTGCCGCTGTTGGTCTGTGCCAGAGAGGCGGCCGTGCGCACACCCGCGCCTCGTCCCACGTTGAGAGTGGTATTGAGCAGCTGAATGCCGCTAATTTCAGCTTTGTTTTCGATGCCGTTTCCGAAACCTGACGCCGCCATATTGATGGTGGCGCCGTTGACGATCAGACCGACAGCACCGGTATCGAGCAGAATACCGTGCGCCGTGCCTGCCGCGTTGGTCGAGCCGGAACCGCTGAGCGCCAGCGACGCGCCGTCAGACAACCGATATGCCGCCGTGCCGTTTATGGCGGTGGTCGCGCCGGTATTATTCACCACGGAATTCGCGCCGATGATATCGACCGCCGTGCCGCTCACCGTAATTTTGCTGTCGTTATTCATGCTGCCGCCGTTGATTTCAACGCCGACGCTGTCCGCCGCAGTGAGGGTCACGATACCGTGGTGATTAAGCGTACCGCCGGTCGCGACTTTATATCCCATTGCGCCCGCGGCCACGCCGCCGGAGGTGCGCAGGGTGGCATAGCTGTCGAGCACCGAGGCGCCTGTCGTGTCCGTGTCGCCATAAATGGTGGTCGATGCGCCCTGAACGCTGCCGGCAAGGGATCCGACACCGGTCAGATCAATATCCGTTGTGGCGTCAATTTTGCCATAGGCACCGCCTTCGACCCTGACCGCCGTGGCATCCCGGCCGCTGGCAATCAGATTCATGCCGGTGGCGTCTATGCTGCTGTCTTTTCCTGTCGCCAGAAGGAGGGTGCTGTTCTGGCCGCTGCCGGTTAAGGTTGCGCCGAGGGAGCCGTAACTCGCCCCACCGTCGATGCGGTAGAGCGTGGAATCCTGCGTCGAGACATCCTGAAAGGAGTTCTGCACACTGACGGCAGAACCTTTTCCGTAGATCAGGAAGCCGGTCTGTTTGACCCCGCTCATAAATCTCACGCCGTCGCCATCGACATCAACCGCGCCGCCGTCTTTGACATACACACCAATCGCGCCGTTACCGGTCAGTTTTACTGCCCCGGTCACCGTCGCCACCGCACCTTGCCCCTGAGACTGAATCCCGTAGTTCGCCGTTTTGGTGGCGGCATCCACCCCTTCCGTCACAAAGATGGTGCCGCTGTTGGTCGCATGGCTGCCGGCCCGCACGTTGAGCCCGACGCCATTAATCCCCATCATATTGATGGTGCCGCTGTTGTTGACCTGGGTGGCACCGCCGGTCACATCCATCGCGATACTTTGCGCCACCGGTTTGCCACCGATAGCGTTATAGGAAAGGTTAATCATGCCCTTCTGATCGACCACAGCATCCGCGCCGCTCGCCAGAATGGCGGTTGCGCCCTGCGTTTTCCCTCCCAGATTGATCATGCCACCCGCCGCATTCTCAAATGTGCCGTGATCACTCACCGACACGGCAATGGCGCCGGGATTGATGATGCTGGTGGCTTTGGCGGAGTCGGACAAGGAGGTTTGTGCGCTGCGCCCGACATAGATAAGGCCCGCATTGGTGAGCGTGCTGTTTCCGCCCACCATGGCACCGATATCCTCATAGCCACGCACACCCACGGGTTGATCGATCGTCGCCAGATTAATATTGCCGTTATTGCGGGCGTTGCTGCTGCCATCGAGTATCAGACCGACACTTCGGCTATGCGACCCCTGCGGCGCGATATTGATGACCCCGTCATTGACGACCGACGCATCCACGGCGTAAATCCCCACCCCCGAACCGTACTGGGTGTTAGTCTCGCCGAGCACCGCACCGGCAGCCAGATCATCGTTAACATAGATGACGCCGCTGCTGGCATTGTGAACTGACGCACCGGAGGCGGCACTGATCACATTCGAACCAGGGTTGGAGAGATTACGCAGGGTGCTGAGCGTCCCGCTGTTGTCCAGTTTCGCCCCCTGCTCAACGTAGATCAGACTCGCATCAGATTCCGTCAGTTGCAGATTGGCATCATGGCTTAAATTGACCTGGGCAAAGCTTCCGGACGCTTTGATATAGGCCACGCTGGTGGCGCTGACACTGGCGTTCACCGGGTCTCCGGGCGTGGTCACATCAAGCTGGCGGATAGAGGTGGTTGGTGTGACGCCTAACGCGATTTGACCATCATAATCATCAGGATCAAGACGCCCATCTTCTACCGCTTCGATCAACGCGGTGTTATAGGCTTTGAAGCTGTCGAGGGTGTTAATTGAGAAGTGACCAATTTTGCTGTTCACTTCTCCGGCGTAGGTGGAAATTAAGACATCACCGGTGACCGACGTATTGACGTTTTTATGATTGCCGAGACTGACAAGGGTTTTGGCGTTGTAATTCAGCGTTCCGCCGTTATCTACGGAAAACACCGCCGAGTTGACCTTATTCGGATCACTGCTCTTCATGATCAGGTTCACCCGATTGGCACTGTTTTTCAACCAGTTAGCATCGGAAGACCCGACATCCACATCCAGTTTTCCTCCGGAGGCCACTCTGTAAATCGCCTTATCGAGATACTGGCCGCCAGCGCCCACGTCATGGGAATAGGCGTAGGTTGAATTCAGCTTCCCGGCTGTTATGGAGTTATTGTCATAAGCGTTAATGGTCGTTTTGTTGTGCGTAATGGCGTCGGTGTAAGTCACCACGTTCGTCTTGCCGCCTAAATGCACACTGTCGCAGTCCACATACTCAGCACCTTCGCCGAGCAACCCCCGGTCACGCGCCTGAGACAGCGTCATTGAGGTGTAGCCCGTGTCCCCTTTTTTGAGTCCGGCAAACCCTTTGCCCCCGCCCTGAACAAGATCAACACTGCCGTAAAAGATCGTGGTAGCGCTTTTGGGATCGGTATCTGCAACGTCCCAGTCAACCGCCAGAGAGTAAGGTGACGCTATCAGCCCGCCACACAACAATGCCGTTTTCCAGGCTTTGGCAATTTTAGAGACTTTTGTTTTTTTCTTTCCGCCCGCCAGCTCATTGGTAACCACCCAATCCTGCGCAGCTTCGCTCCAGACGATTTTATAAGACTTGTTCATACACTTTTCCTGCGGATCACAAACGACTGTATTAGTTGTTCACCTCATTGACATCACTGATCCAGGTCATTCGCAAAAAGGATGTAAAGTATGTCAGCACGTAGGTTCAACATTTGAAATGGCAGGTCAAAATAGCTCAATTTATATTCACGGAAAAGAAAGAGTGTTATTAACCGGCCTTATTCAGCGTGTGAAACAGAAGACATTTTGCGGCATTAATTTGTAAAAAAACATCACACCTGATAATTAAAAAAATCATCGCAACTGGAATTCCAATCAGTTGATATGAAATAAAAAAACTTGCCAATCACAGGTTATAAACTCATCAGGATTACGCAGTAACAACGGGGGCAGGCGCCGCTGACACCCTGAAAAATTGATTTACATCAGGTTTAAATAAGATATTTAAAATCATTAAAATCAATAAATTACAGCATTAAGATAAATAGTAACTTAATATGAATAGCCAGAAAACACTGTCATACAGACAGGAAAAAAGCACCTCTCCGATAATACGCAGCGCGTGAGAAGCACATCTATAAAAGGTGCGTTAGATAATAATCATCTTAAGGCGCACTAAATGTATAATAATTTAACGCAACACAGGAGGAGAAACAGGGAGCAGAGAGGAATGATTCATTGATAATTTATATATTACTATTATTTATATTGGCGAAATATATTAATTGCACCGATTTTAATTCTCGCCGACGTTTTCCCGGCAGTATTTAACGCGATGCAATGACAGGCAAATACACAGGCTTTGCACATTTACCTGCCACTGTCATAAATCAGGCATTCATGATTCTGGATAAAAAAGCCTGATGGATCCAGCGGGGGGTTGCCCACATGAATACCGCGTTTAGTTTATTGCCAAACCCCGCCACCACGCTTATCCGTCCCGCGTCCAGCGCACGGATACCGGCTCGGACCACCGGAGGCGTTTGCATCATGGTCATACGCATTAGCGGCGTGACTTTCTGCTGCGCTACGCTTGCAAAGCCCGTGTCAGTCAGTCCGGGGCACAGGGTCGTTACCGTCACATTGTCCCGCCGGAATTCCCGGTGTAACGCTTCCCCAAGACGCAGCACATAGGCTTTCGCCGCTGAATACACCGCAAAATGCTCAACCCCCTGAAAGGCTAAAATACTCGCAACCTGTAAGATTTTACCCTGCTTACGCTTTCTCATGTCCTCGCCGAACAGGCGTGTCATCAGCGTCAGGCTGGTGATGTCGAGCTGGATCATCGACAAAATAGCCTCCGCCGGGCTGTCCAGAAATGCTCCCTGAAGACCGTGTCCGGCATTATTAATGAGGATATCGATGACGACGCCTTGTGCTGCAAGGCGCTGGTGAAGCTCATTGACTGCCTGAATGTCTGACAGATCGACCTGTTCAACCTGCACCTCAATGGTGTATTCCTGCCGCAACGAGGCCGCCAGTTCTTCGAGCCGGTCCAGCCGGCGCGCGACCAACACCAGCCGGTGGCCGAGCCTGGCATATTGTCTGGCAAACTCTTCGCCAAAGCCGCTGGAGGCACCGGTAATCAGCACTGCAGAATGTGTTTGAGTCATAAGTTGTTCTCTGATGAGTGTCATTTATCTTTGGCGGGCTGTGCATCGCCGCAGCACTTTAGGCGCTGTGTTCAATGAGGCGCATTAATAATGATAATCATCATCTAAAGTGTCAACTCATTTTGATTACAATCATCATCAATAATAATTACCTCGCTTGCAAACACAGTGACGCCCCATTCATGAATTCAGTTCATAGTGCCTATCCTGCCGGACGCCATTATCTGCGCCCGTAAACCCGCTACTATGCCTGCTTCTTTTACTGTCCCGATGGATAACCATGACCCCTTCACAGGCGCTATCGCCGCCCGCTGCCGGAAAAACGACCGGCCTTTCACTGGTGTTAATTCTCAGCGCGTTAATGGCGATCACCTCCTTATCCACCGACATCTATCTGCCTGCGATGCCGGTGATGGCAACAGATTTACAGGGTGACGCGGAGTTAACGATCACCGGTTTTTTGATTGGCTTTTGCATTGCCCAGTTGGTCTGGGGGCCGGTGAGTGACCACTTTGGCCGACGCCTGCCCTTGTTCTTGGGCATGGTGTTGTTTATTGCGGGATCGGTGGGATGCGCACTGTCGACGGACATCGTGCAGATCGTGTTCTGGCGAGTCTTTCAGGCGCTGGGAGCCTGCACAGGTCCCATGCTGGCGCGGGCAATGATCCGCGATTTGTTCAGTCGCACGCGGGCTGCACAAATGCTCTCAACGCTGATGATCATCATGGCGGTTGCGCCCATTGCCGGGCCGCTTATCGGCGGCCAGATGATTAAAGTCACCTCATGGCACACCATCTTCTGGCTGCTGGCGATCATCGGCGTGCTGATGCTGGTCTCGCTGTTCTGGCTTGAGGAAACATTGCCTGCCGAAAAACGGGTGAAAGCCTCCTTGTCCGGCGCGTTCGCGAACTATGCCATCTTGCTGAGAAACGGCAGTTTTATGCGTTTCACGCTGTGCCTGACCTTTTACTACGTCGCGGCCTATGCGTTTATCACCGGCTCTCCGTTCGTGTACATCCGTTATTTCGGCGTTGATCCGCAGCATTACGGCTGGCTGTTTGCGGTGAATATCATCGGACTGATGGCCGTCAGCGTGGTTAACCGCCGCCTGGTGCATCGTTATCCGCTGGAGTCGTTGCTCAGATTTGCCGTGTTCGCCGCCACCCTCGCCGCCGTTATTCTTGCCGCAGCGACCGGTTTTGGCTTCGGCGGAATTGGCCTGATTGTTGTCGCGGTATTTGTGTTCTTTTCCATGAACGGCATTATTGCCGCCACTTCGACGGCCTGTGCGCTGGACGCGGTGCCAAACGTCGCGGGCTCCGCATCGGCCCTGATGGGCTCGCTGCAATACGGCAGCGGCATTATTTCATCCCTTTTACTGGCCCTGCTCAGCGATGGCACCCCCTGGACGATGGGCTGGATAATGGCCGTCTTTACGCTGGCCAGTGCAGGTATGGCGCTGACCACCAGGGTTAAGCGGGCCGGATAACGTGGCAGCGTTGCCGCTCTTCTTTCATTTCTCCTTCCGTTCCTTTATGGGATATATTGAGGGCACTTTCGTAAAATGACCTCTTGATTACAGGCAATGTCGGCAATGGCTCTGATCCCAAAAAACTACTCGCGGCTGGAAAGCGGCTACCGTGAGAAAGCACTAAAAATCTATCCATGGGTATGCGGGCGCTGCTCCCGCGAGTTTGTGTATTCAAACCTGCGCGAGTTAACGGTTCACCATATCGATCACGATCACAACAATAACCCGGCAGATGGCAGCAACTGGGAGTTGTTGTGTCTGTACTGCCACGACAACGAACACTCTAAGTACACCGAAGCCGATCTGTACGGCACAAACGTGGTGGCGGGTGAAGACGCGCAAAATGATGTTGAGGCAGCCACTTACAGTCCGTTTGCGGATTTAAAGTCGATGCTTAATAAGAAGAAATAATCTGGGCAATGCCCGTTTCTGGCACCTACCTGACGCCGTTCAGGTAGGTGCCAGGTTGCGGTCAGCGCATCGCGGTGTGAGAAAAAATAAGCATATTCCTTCCCCTCGTGATATTAACTGCGACCTTCGCATGGAGAAATTTCTCAGCCAAAGAGCTATAAACCTGACAGGTTCCTTACAGGGCTAAAACGAGGGATTTTATCTTTTCCGCCTTTTCAAAGTGATCCAGTTTCATCTCCATAATCCACCAATGTGCCACCTCCATCAGCAGTTCCGGTTCATCATTTTTATTCGCAAAAAATGCATAGAATGACAGCCCTACATGGCTGCCCTTCGCCACGATTTTGGCCTCACAGATTCTGATGATTTTTTCCTTCATTTCTGCCCGCACGTTCTCCCCTTTTATAGGCTGTTGATCTGACTCTCTTCAAAACAAGATCAATCAGATGCACGACTAAAACTGTTTTTGAAAAATTAAGTTATCCGCCTAAACAATATTGTTACCGGCTAATGCCTTTTTTATACGTAATATGGAGATGAATACATTAAATTTTATTGCGTTACGCCTGAGACTGATGTAGCTAAATAGCATATAGAGAGAATAAAAAATATACTGAGTAAAAATGATTAACCCTCCGACAGAATATGTCCACTTTAATGGGGTTGATGTGATTGTCGCCCAGGAAAACAACGCGCCCGCGCCCGAAATAAAACCTATAATAAACATAAGCATGATTATCCAGATGACATTCTTTTTTATTGTCACTTCATGATCACGGTATTTATAAAAACCTTTAAAAAGAAACAGGGACTTACAAGGTTTTTCATGCTTAGCAGGATTTAAAATGTAATACTTCAATATATAAATATTCAGCAAGTAATCGTCGGACATTTTATATTCTGATAACTTGAGTTCCTGTTTATATTTCTCCAGAATTTCTTCTTCATCCACACACTCTGTCAGATAGGTGATAGCTTCCGCTTTCTTCTCATAAGATAATGAAAAAAAAGTATCGAAGATAAATAATTTTTTCAAATAAGGCAGTGCGGGTATAAATATTTTCCAGACGCCGGCTATAGATGTGATTTCCATACTTCCATCCCTTGTTCAGTTCCCTTGAAAATCCAACATATCAAAACAAACTATCCGTTTGCGAACATTTATCTGTAGAGCATTATTTTATAGCACACTCAAACAGCGCCTTCACATGAGTCTCCTGCCACACCCAACCCACTTCACACTCCGTTAACGGCCATATTGATGAATACAACTAATTAACCCTATCTCATTACCCCACCTAATAAAATAAATGACTCTGCGTTATGCTTTTCCGACACAATCGCCGGAGGATAACGTCATGCAAACAGTCACACTGAACAATGGTATTGAAATGCCCCTGCTGGGCTTTGGCGTATTTCAGATGACGGATGCCGCCGAATGCAAGCGTGCGGTTATTGATGCTGTCGAAACAGGTTATCGCCTGATTGATACCGCGGCGTCCTATCAGAATGAAACTCAGGTCGGCAATGCGCTTAAGCACAGTGGGATCGCACGTGATGAACTCTTTGTCACCACGAAACTCTGGTTACAGGATACGCATTACGAAGGGGCAAAAGCCCAGTTCGAACGTTCGCTGAACCGCCTGCAGCTGGACTATGTCGATCTGTATCTTATTCATCAGCCCTACGGTGATGTTCATGGGGCGTGGCGGGCCATGGAAGAACTGCAGCAGGCAGGCAAGATCCGCGCTATCGGTGTGAGTAATTTCCAACCCGACAGACTGGCCGATCTTGTGGCATTTAATAAGGTCATCCCCGCGGTGAATCAGATTGAAGTGAACCCTTTCAACCAGCAACTGCATGCCGCACCCTGGATGCAAAGCCGGGGTATCCAGCCTGAAGCCTGGGCGCCCTTTGCAGAAGGGAAAAATGGCTTGTTCCTGCATCCCGTCCTGACTGAGATGGGTAAAAAGTATGGCAAAAGCGTCGGTCAGATAGTCCTGCGTTGGATCTTCCAGCGCGGCATCGTTTCACTGGCAAAATCCGTGCGTAAAGCGCGTATGGAAGAAAACATCAGTGTGCTCGATTTTGAGCTTAATGCTGAAGACATGCTGCGTATTACCGCTCTCGATACCGCAACCAGCGCCTTCTTCTCACATCGCGATCCGGCCATGGTCGAATGGCTGACGGGCCGTAAACTCGACGTTTAAATCGCGATCAAAACCGCGGCATACATTTCTTTGCAGCTCCTCGCATGACGTCAATAAGCCAGACATTCCTGCCTGGCTTATTGATTACCGGTTAATGCACTTTTTTATTATCGACAAAGATATGGTGCATTGAGCGGGCACGCGGATGAATAAAGAAATGCCCTTCTGCCGCTGAATCACTGCTGACGGGTTCTAGCGTAATATTACTGTGCTTCGCACGCTTATCATGCAGGGCATAAATAATGAACGGAATGGACAGCACGATCAGGAAGCATACGACCAGCAGGCCAGCGTAAAGAGTGTTCGCTTCGCTGCCTGGCAGACCTGTCGGTGGACAGAATGACACCACAAAGGCAACCAGTGATGCCATCAGACCCACGACCGCAACGGTCAGTTTCACCGCTTTGCCGCCCGGTATATTGAAAGTACGTTTGTTTGCTGACTGCTTACGCACGAGGTTGATATAACCGAGGAACAGCAGGAAATAGCTGCACAGATAAATCACCACGGTCAGTGCCAGTGCAATCAGGAAAGACATATTATTGCCGCCCCCGGTATTGGTCAGAACAATCAGCGCCACAGAGGTGATAATTAACTGGGAAATCACCAGAACAACAGGCACACCGTTCTTATTCATTTTTGCGAAACTGGCAGGCAGGATCCCTTTTTGCGCTGTCACCAGCATTCCGCGGGAAGGCCCGACAATCCAGGCGGCGATTTCCGCCAGCACACCTAACAATAACAGTGCAGCAATGCCGCGGATCGCCCACTCAAAACCGCTACCCAGGTTATTGATCAGCACGCTGAAGGTCTGCATGACACCAGCCGAAAGGTTAATGTCGTCATGCGGGATCACCGCAGCAATAGACAGACCGCCCACAGAACTCAGGCAAATGGCCGCAAACATCAGCAGCAGCATGGCGAGCGGATAGTCGCGCCCCGGATTCTTCATCTCGTTGACGTGGGTCGCGGACGCTTCAACACCCATGTAACTCAGGATAAAGGCCACAAACACCACCAGGGTTCCCATCTGAGTAAAGTCCGGGAAGAAGGTCGACACGCTCATGTCGATAGCTACCGGCGCACCGGAATGAAGATAGCTGATCGCCAAGACAACCAGGATTGCCGCAGGAAGCAGGATGCCGGCAAAGAAGCCGATTTTAGCAATGCGCGCTGTATTTTTGGTGCCGCCAAACTGCGTTAAAGCAAGCCCCCAGAGGATCACCAGCGCGGCCACCGTTTTCACTATCGGATCGCTGTTCAGCGCCGGCCATTTGAGGATGTAAGAGAGCGCGCCCAGCACAAAATAGAGCATCGGGATAAACCCTATCGCGATTTGCAAATAGCCGAACGAAATAGCCGCAAACCCCCATTTTTCACCCAGCGTTTTAGAAACCCAGGTGAAAACGCCCCCCTCCTGCCACCCTTCTACCGTCGCCATTTCCGCCGCACAAAGACCGACGGGAATAAACCACAGCAGGCCGCCCAACAGCAGAAAGAAAATAAGGGAAAAACCCGAGGTAGCAAACGTGGGATATTCATAAACGGCCATCACCATCGACGCCGTGATAGCAAAAAAGCCCAACAACGATAATTGCTTAGGTGCGGCGCTTTTTACTGTGCTCGCCATAACTGATCTCCTGAAGGAAGCGCAGAGTCTTCTCAGTAAGTTTTAATCTGAAATTTAGGGGGGTGACTTTCGGGTCACCCCGGAACAAGAGAGGTCACGCGTTTATGCGTGATTAAAGCCGCCCGTGCGTGATGCGCTGGAAGGCTGGCTGAGCGGGTGACTCATGAAGTCATTCAGCGCACGTTTCATATCTTCAATGAGCAGGCAGCCGAGGTCGTAGCTCACACCGTGACGGACCAGAATGCGCTGAATCACCAAATCTTCACGGTGGGACGGCATGGAGTAAGCCGGCACCTGCCAGCCACGCACGCGGAGTTTCTCAGCCAGATCGTAGAGCGTGTAACCGCCAAGGTAAGCGCCCTCTTTCAGCGTCCAGGCCAGTGCAGGGATACCTTTTTGGCTGTCGCCATCGAAAATGATCTCAAACGGCCCGAGCTTGCCGATTTCCGCTGCCAGATGCTGAGCCGTGGCGTAGCAGGCATTATGGATTTTGGCGTAACCCTCACGCCCCAGGCGCAGGAAGTTGTAGTACTGGGCAACGATCTGCCCGCCCGGTCGTGAAAAGTTAAGCGCAAAGGTCGGCATGTTGCCGCCCAGATAGTTAACATTGAAAATCAGCTCTTCAGGCAAGTCTGCCACCTCACGCCACACGACCCAGCCTGCGCCAAGCGGGGCCAGACCGAATTTATGGCCTGATGCATTGATGGATTTAACCCGCGGCAACCGGAAATCCCACTCCAGTTCCGGCGCACAAAATGGCGCCAGAAAACCACCACTGGCACCGTCGATATGCATGGGAATATCCTGTCCGGTCTGCAGCTGCAGCTGATCAAGCGCATCGCTCACCGCTTTTACCGGCTCGTACTGGCAGGTAAATGTCACACCAAGCGTAGGGATCACCCCGATGGTGTTTTCATCCACACGCTTTAACACCTCTTCCGGACACATGATCAGACGATCGCCTTCCAGAGGAATTTCACGCAATTCGACGTCAAAATAGCGGGCAAATTTGTGCCAGCAAATTTGTACCGGGCCGCAAATCAGGTTGGGTTTATCCGCTGACAAACCTTGTGCTGCGCGCTTCTTACGCCACTGCCACTTCAGCGCTAACCCGCCCAGCATCGCCGCTTCTGAAGAGCCAATCGTCGAGCAGCCCAGCGTGGTGTCCGGCGTTGGCGAATTCCAAAGGTCGGCCAGCATTCGCACGCAGCGCGCTTCTATTTCCGCCGTCTGCGGATATTCATCTTTATCGATCATATTTTTGTCGATGGACAAATCCATCAGCTCACGGATTTCATCATCCACCCAGGTCTGACAAAAAGTCGCAAGGTTCTGACGTGAATTACCATCCAGGAGTAATTCATCACGGATCGCATTGAATATATTGCGCGGTTCGTGTTCTTCGTTTGGGAAAGAGGAGGACGGTAATGATGATGCTAAATCTGCTGACGCGTAGACATCATCTTTACTGTTATATCGTGAACCGTTTATATCATTACTCATGGAATTAACCTTTCAGAGTCAAATAATTTAAAAAATAGAATGTATAATCCGCACCGGGAAATAATGAAACGTGAGCCTGACCGACGGAATTTAAATTGAAAGTGCTATGCAATAAATTTTATAAGCCTGCCAGGGATAAAGATATCAGAGCAACAGGGCGTTATTGTACGCTCAAGAGTACAGGTGTAATCCTGGAGCGAATTATCAGGATCGCTGATTTAGAAAATGTATAAGTGCATATTCCCATGTTAACCCTGAGCTGGAATGACGGAGCTATCTGGATATAGTCAGCAGTTTCTTCGAAAGGTAGTTTTTCAGTTTATGAGGGTTAATGACATTCATGCGCCTGACGCCCTTCCCTTCGCAAACTCTGCCGGATGTTTCAGGAGGCAACCCGGCTGACCGGTTGGACAAGGTGGGTTTACACGCCATGCTGGCAGGGATGAACGCCTCTGACGCACAGGCAGAATAGATAATCGCTGGCATCGCAATGACAGCGAAGACAAAGAGCAGAATCTTTCTCACGAGGGATTACTCCTGATTGATAATTATAGATAAAGCGTCTTTTGGGGAGATTGATATTCGCGGTCAGATGTCAGCCTGGCATTCGCTTCGACAAAATTTCTCTGTATTTAACCGAGAGTATTCATTCCAGAGCGTTAACAAATGCCTCTTGATTCTTATTGTCCGGCTTAACTGTCTGCTAAAGGTAATCATATCGTTTAAGGAATCTGCCACTTCTCTGGAAAACCTTTTTTGTCGCTGAGCCTGAATAAGCCATCGCAGTAAAAAGAGATCTTCTTGTGCCGCATTTTGGGAGGGAGACTGGGTATTATTGATGTGAAGTGCGACCAGAGCACACCATGAAAGATGCGCAACGTTTTCATTCAGGTTATTCATTTTTAGATGCCTGGACTAAGAGAAATGACAGGGTAATCACTGGTTCGATGAACTCGTTCCAAACCGTTTCATTAATTTATGGTTTTTATACACTCAATGAAATCAGATACAGTCCTGCACACTATCATCTGAATCTTACGCATGTCATCCTTCTCTTAATAAGGATGACGTACGTAAGTTATTTCTCTCATCATTGAATTGGCATTCTTATTATCACCAGTAAAAATAAAATCTATTCTGTACATGTTTTTTACATTCTCTTAAATCAACAGGATTTTATTATGAAAAGATTATTATTGGCGAGCCTGATGGCAACGATGGTGACGGCATCTCCGGTATGGGCAGATACCTCCCCTGTCTCAGCGCAAACTGATACACCCGCCAGTCACCTGGTCAAAAAAGAAGCCAGTGATGTTCTTAATATGGCCGCTCAGGGGTTTGATGCGGTGCGCGATATTCAAATTGCCAGAGTGGCCATTTTCCAGGGTCAGCCTGATGCGGCCAAACAATTAACACGAGACGCGGCTAATTTGCTCTCCGATGCCAGCACCGACTGGAGCAAGTTCACAAAAATGGACGCCGGCGCCAAAATGATTAACGACCAGTACATTATCGTTAATTCTAACTTCGCGATTTCTGAGAACTTTATTGCCTCTCCCGAAAAAGAAGTCGCCATTAAAAAAGCGAATGAGAAAGTCGCCAAGGGTGATCCTAAAGGCGCTATCGACACGCTGCGTTTAGCGGGTATGAGCGTTTTGCAAAATCAATACCTGATGCCGTTAAAACAAACACGGGAAGCCGTTTCCGAAGCCAGTAAATTACTCGACTCAGGAAAATACTACGAAGCAAATTTAGTCTTAAAAAGTGCTGAGGATGGCATTATTGTTGATAGCGAATTGCTGGATGTAGACCGCTAATTATAAACGTGCTCAGTTTATCTGTCTGGCAGAATTGCAGGCTCTGCCGGACAAATAATGGCGATCTCTTCACTGACCTTGTGCAAAATACGGCTGATTTTCGTCAGCACCGTCAGGCAAAATTGCCTCGTGAGCTCAGTTTTATCCATCATTTCTATCGGGGAAAGAATATCTTTCAGTTCTTTTATTTCGAGAAGCTGACCGGCACCGTGCAGACGATGCACGGCCTGTTTGAATCGGCCAAAGTCTTCTTTCACGACGGCCTGCTCAGCTTCAGCGAGATCTTTCCTGGCTTCAAAATAGAAAACCTCAATCAGCTCATTAAGCCGTTCTTTTTGCCCGCCGGTATTACGATGCAGAACGTCGATATTGAGATGGGAAACCGGCAATGTCACCGCGTGGTTCCCCGTAATCTTATTAAGTTCATGGGTCAGCGTTCGTAACGAAACGGGCTTAAACAGGCAGAGATTCATGCCGTTTTGCAGGCATTTCTCCCGTGTTTTCTCCTGAGCATTTGCTGTCAGGCCCCAAATCTGGAGCGTCGGATAGGTCTTTCTTAAATCACCCGAGAGCGTAATTCCATCTTTTCCCGGCATATTAATGTCGGTAATTAATAAGTCGTAATATGCTTTGCCGATCATTTGCTCTGCTTCGTCACCGTTGCAGGCTTCATCCACCTCATAACCGATATTTTGTAGCTGCCTTTTAAGCAGCAGCCGGTTAGTCGGATGATCGTCTGCAATAAGAACTGACAACGGCGCAAGAGATAACGACTCACGCTGAGGTGTAGATAAGTCAATTTGCTGAGGAGGACATATTTCTACCGGCAGATTAAGAGTCAGTGTCGTTCCATACCCCGGCTGACTTTCCATCGTCAGTGTGCCCTGCATAAATGAAACGAGATCTTTGCATATCGTCAGCCCTAACCCCGAACCGGTTTGCATCCGCCCCTGCTCGGCTTGAGAATAACGCTGGAAGAGGGTCGCCTTTTCATCCGCTGAAATACCGCACCCCGTATCACTGACGATGATCTGAAGGCCGGTTTGATAATCGTTAAACATATACTGATGTACGCACACGTCTATTTTTCCCTGAACAGTAAATTTCAGGGCGTTACTGATCAGATTATTCATAATCTGCCTAAGCGCCTGCGGGTCAATCAGCATTTGCACATCGTCCGGCATTGTATTTTTGTAGTGTAAAGACAGATTTTTTTTCTGCGCAATTCCCTCAAATGAACGACATATCTCAAGCATCAGCTTGTTAACGTAGGTTCTCTGGTAATGAATTTGATAATTACCTGATGCCACTTTATCAACATCAAGTATTTCGCCGATCAGCCCCAGTAAAGATTGCGCGGTGATATATACCTGCTCTATGGCCTCTTTATGCTGCAAAGCATCTAATGCCTGACGATTCATTAATTCTAAAAAACCGACAATAGAGCTGACAGGGGTTCTCAATTCGTGGCTCATACTGGCGAGAAACTGACTTTTCGCCTCGGTGGCAAGAATCGCCTTATTTTTTTCCTCTTCAAGAGCCCGGGATAGGCGCTCTTTAAGCTGTAACTGAATTTCCAGCTGACGCTGCGACTCTTTACGCTTACGGACTTCACTCTGCAAATAAAATCCCCACACCAGACTGCTGGCAACCAGGGTCACGGCAAACGCGATAACAAGGTAAAACTGCTTGCTATAAAGATTCCAGGTTTGAATCTGAACTTTAGGCATTTTTGACCATTTTTCAGTCAGCTGCAAAATCTCCCGCGGTGGAATGGACACCAGCGCTTTATCCAAAATGGACTTTAATTCAGGATCGGTTTTTGACAAGGCAAAGCTGATCGGTGCCAGCGGCATATCCGAAAGGCGTAAATAGTTCAGATCCGAGGGGTAATAATGGTCGATGATATAGCGTGCGGATAACTCAGTCGTCACCGTGGCATCAACGTCACCTTTATTCACCATACTCATGGCGATACTGGTATTTTCAACCACCATCCATTTGATATGGGGATACTTCTCCTTGAGTTGGTCGGTTAAGGTGAAGTGAGGCGGTATGGCGATCTGATTAACAGTCTTAAGTGTAAGATCCACGGGCAGTTTAACTTTCGTCACCACGACAAAAGGAAGTTTCATAAACGGGTCGCTGAATGCGATACGCCCCCCCCTTTCATTGCTGTAGGTGGCGGCAGGAATGAGATCCCATTCCCCTTTCATCATCTTCATGACCATTTCAGAATTTGAATTAGCAAATACAGGTTCAAACTCCAGGCCAGTTTGTATCTGAATTAAATTAAGAATGTCCCCCATGATGCCACGGATTTCATTCTCATCATTAGTGATGGTAAACGGCGGATAATAAGGATTAATCAGTACGCGTAGTTTTTTATGTCTCTTGAGCCATAAACGCTCCCGGCCAGAGAGCGAAAGCGGCTTATTTAAAAATGAGAGATTTCCCCTTTCAAGCCAGTTTTGAGTCACCTGCATGTTGGTTTCATTAGTGATGGCATCAATGAAGTTATTGATGATATTGCGCAATATCACCTGCTCAGCGTTAAGAATGAAATGATTCTTAAGGTCTGGTTGCATAAAATAACGCATAACTGATAACGACTGAGGGAAGTATTTGGAAAGATAATTACTGGTGGTGATATTATTGCCGATAAAATAAACGTTTTCATTTTCCACGACGGATGACATGGCCAGGTAGTCATTATCATAAAAATTAATTTTCGCATTAGGAAAATCACTCCTGATGGTATCGACAGACGGGCAAGAATCCGAGCAGGCAATGGTGACTATTTTGTCGGTTGCTAAAGGTTGCATTGTGTTTTTTATCGACGTCACCAGAGTCGGATAGGTTCTGACTAACGCTGCGGTATGCAACAAATTAGCAGAGTCATTCATTTTGCGCGTCACAGGCGTCAGCAGCATATCGACGTTATTCTTGCTAAGCCCATCCAGAGCTTCTTTCTCATTCTTATACTGAGTGATGGTAATTTTCACCCCCAGACTTTTCTGCATTAATGCCAGATAGTCAGCATTGATTCCTCTGTAGTAGTGATCGACACTGTTATAAACAACGGGAGAAATTTCCGGAAGCCATGTGCCAATAACCAGACTTTTTTTCTGCGCCATCCAGCGGGTTTCATCTTTGCTTAATTTGACTTTTTCAAAATTGTTAACAAAGCTGTTTTTAATTTCAATATTTTTTACAGTTGCCGCATTGACGGGGAAAAAGAGAATGAGCAATAAAAAAGTAAGAACCCTCATGGCATTACCCCAGTTTATTTCGCTGAGCAAAGCTGAAAAGGTCCATCAATGAATTACAGTTTAACTTTTCCAGTAAACGTCTTTTATAGGTACACACCGTTTTATTGCTGATATTCATTTTGCTGGCTATATTAGTGTAATCTATGCCATTAATGATATATCGGAACACTTTTATTTCCTGCATGGACAGTGATTCCAGCTTATCTTGCTCCGAGGACGTTTCACCGAAAAATCGATTAAGCGTAAAAGGAAAATAACCATATCCATTTTTAGCCGCTTCTATTGCCGCTATAATATTGTTCAACCCCTCTTTTTTACTGACAAATCCGTTTGCACCAAACTCAGCACTGCGGTGTCCGTAAAACACTTCATTCTTAGCAGAAATAATGATGACAGTGCCCGCATAACGACGTTTGCGTAATTGCTCGAGCACCTCGATACCGCTGATAGTAGGAATATCCACGTCAATGATAACAAGATCTGGTTTGAGGGTTTCGACCTTATTGACTACATGGCCGCCGTCATCCAGCTCGGCGAGAAGTGTAATCCCGTTAGCATCGAGTAAATTTTTTATCGCTATACGTGCCAGAGGGTGGTCGTCTACGATGATGGCTTTCATTTTAAATGATAATCCTTTATTTAATACAAAAATAAAAAACACGCATTCCTCACATTCACATGAGGAAAGGTATTTATTTGATCAGATGTATATAGCGGCAGGCATTATCTGAAATGATAATATCTTTGATATTAAAGGCACTGCATCCATTGCTTAAAATATAGAGTAACATGTTATTTCAATAAGAATATAAACGCACAGTAAATGAGAAAGTACTTTGAAGACTAGGTTATATAAAGCACCTGTTCTTGCCAGGTTTAAATATTGTTAATTTTTAATCAATGAATTATTACAAATATTGATTACAGACGTAGGAAAAATTGTACAAAGAATAAGACTCATTCTTCTATAAACCCTCTCTCCTTTTATTATCTAATAATGACACAACTGGCTACTGAAAAAATCCTGTTATCAGGCAGTTAAGCTCATTATTGAGTGCCGCCCCTCCTTTGACATGGATGAAAGACATAGCCAAATACATGGAAAATTAAGAATTCATTGTGAGAAATAATCAGGTGAAAACAGACCAGAAGAAGAAAAAATTAATGCTAATGGCAGTGATTATCGCCATCGTCATAATCTCTTTCGTCAGCATAACATATTGGTATTTAGTACTAAAAAATGAGCAAACCACAGATGATGCTTATGTAGCAGGAAACGTGAATCCCGTGTCGGCTCTCATTAATGGCAGCGTCATTACGGTGAATCATACCGACACTGAATTAGTTAATGAAGGCGACGTCCTGGCCGTGCTCGATAACACCGATGCACAACTCGCTTACCAGAAATCTAAAAGCAATCTGGCTTTTGTGGTCAGGCAGATACAGCAGCTCACCTTACAGAACGGGCAGCTTAAGGCAGACGTTACGCAGGCAAAGATTGCTTACGACCAGGCAGTGACCGACTTTGCGCGACAGAACGGGCTAAGCCGTGATGCATTGATTGCAAAAATGGCGCTGGAACATTACCGCAATAAAGTGTCCTCTCAGAAAGCGGCGTTAGATGCGGCCACGCAGCAGTATAAAGCCAGTCAGGCTTTGCTTCTGGATACGCCGGTGAATAAGCAACCTCAGGTTCTGCAAGCCGCCGATGCAGTTCGTGAAGCATGGATTACCCTGCAGCGCACGGTGATTCGCAGCCCGGTGACTGGCTATATCGCAGAACGCAATGTTCAGGTGGGCCAAACCGTTTCCGCAGGCCAAACACTGATGTCAGTGATCCCACTTGATCAAATGTGGGTTAATGCAAACTTTAAGGAAACGCAGTTAAACGGTGTCTCCTTAGGCCAAAAAGTCACGCTTATTAGTGATATATACGGCAAGAAAGTGCCTTATGAAGGCCATGTTGCAGGGATAAATATGGGCACCGGAGGAAGCTTCTCGCTGCTGCCTGCGCAAAATGCCACCGGGAACTGGATTAAAGTCGTTCAACGCGTGCCTGTTCGTGTGGCGCTTGATCCCGCGCAGTTGCGTAAACATCCATTACGTATCGGGCTCTCCACCACGGCAACGCTGTATTCTGACGACGCGGTGAGCATGGGAGAAAACACCCTCTCTGACCACGTTATCCGCACACCGGCCTTAAACAGTACGGCGCTGGTTGTGAATACACAGGAAATTGAACATGACATCGCCGAGATTATTGCCCGGAATGGAGCTCAATAATGGAGTGTTCAGCAGGCGTTCCGGCGCCACTTAAAGGAAGCACATTAATTCTGGTTACTATTGCACTGGCAATGGCAACCTTTATGCAGATGCTCGATTCAACCATCACGAATGTGGCGATACAAACTATCTCAGGATCGTTGGGCGCATCTTCCGATGAAGGCACCTGGGTCATTACCTCGTTTGGCGTTGCCAACGCTATTTCAATTCCTGTCACCGGACGACTCGCGTTACGTTTAGGTGAAAGATGGCTTTTTTTACTGTCGGTAACGTTGTTTTTTATTACATCCTTTTGTTGCGGGATCTCTTCCAGTCTCAATATGCTGATTTTCTTTCGTGTCATTCAAGGGCTGGTGGCCGGGCCGCTTATTCCGCTGTCGCAAAGTTTGCTTCTGCGCAATTATCCTCCGGAAAAACGCACCTACGCGTTAGCGATATGGTCAATGACCGTCATTATTGCCCCTATTTTTGGGCCTATTCTCGGCGGCTATATTTGCGACAATTACCATTGGGGATGGATCTTCTTTATCAATATACCTATGGGTATCGCTGTTGTAATACTTTGTTCTTTTTTACTGAAAGGTCGGGAAACGGCGACTGAGCCGGTAAAACTTAATCTGGTAGGACTTAGCTTGCTTGTCCTGGGCGTTGGTTCTCTGCAAATTATGCTGGATAAAGGCAAGGATTTAGATTGGTTTAACTCGTCAACAATAGTTACGCTCACTCTCATTTCAGTTGTCACGCTGGTGTTGTTAGTGGTCCACGAAGTGAAAAATAAAAACCCGATCGTCGATTTCAGCTTATTTAAATCGCGTAATTTTAGCATCGGCGTTTTATGTATTGTCTGCGCGTACCTGATTTATTCCGGGGCTATTGTTTTAATGCCCCAACTTTTGCAAAGTGTTTTTGGTTACACCTCCGTGTGGGCAGGTTTGGCCTATGCACCTATCGGCTTAATGCCACTGATTATTGCGCCTCTGATCGGTCGCTATAGCAACAGCATTGATATGCGGGTTCTGGTGACCTTCAGTTTTTCTGTTTATTTCGTTTGCTATTACTGGCGCGCTGTTACGTTTACGCCGACCATTGGTTTCACCTCCATTGTCTTGCCGCAGCTGATACAGGGGTTCGCGGTGGCGTGTTTCTTCCTGCCCTTAACCACGATATCTCTGGCAGGGCTCTCTTACGACAAGCTGGCGAGTGCCACAAGCCTGAGCAATTTTTTCCGCACCCTGTCTGGCTCAGTGGGCACCTCGCTGACAATGACATTATGGAGCCGGCGTGAGTCAGTTCATCACACTCAACTTACGGAGAATATTAACCCGGCCAATCCCGTGTTTGAGCACTATTTTAGTGGCTTAAAATCGCTGGGGTTAACGACCTCGCAGGCACTGGAATATATTAACCAGCTAATTACACAACAGTCACTGCTGATTTCCGCGAATGAAATATTTTATCTTTCGTCATTTATTTTTCTTTTTCTTACATTACTGGTTTGGTTTTCCAAACCGCTCAATAGCACGGTGCCTGATTCCGGGGGCTGACCCGAATTTCAACGTAAAAATCACTTTTAATGAATTTTTCATTTATCAGCGACCAATCCTGCGATTTCATATGATGATGTTCGCTGTTTATATGCATTGAATCGCCAGAGGTGATCTGAAATTTTTCGGCACTTTCTTCATACCGTTATTTATTTCGGCTGCTGATATTTAACCACCTGGAAACGCAGACACCGGCGGTCAGTGTAAGAGGTGATTCCCGTCGGCCATCTGACCCTGCGTAATCTGAATATCACCGGCAGCCGCAAGACGCTGCAAACATGAAGCTTGCAGGTGAAGAACAAGGCATTGCTGTTTCGCTGCCTGATTCGGAACACACCGAGTTTTTCAGAATGTTTTGATATAACCCGTCAGCCCTTTGTAATTCATTGCTTTTCCCGACCAGGATTTACAGAAAATTAGGATTTGCTGACACACTCATTTTCTTTCTCAGGACTAACATTCATCGGGTGTGAGTCACTACTTTTGGAAGGAATCTATGAACGTTAAGTCTCTGGTTTTGGGGTTATGTCTGATCGCGGGGCAAGCGGGTTATGCAGTTGCGGACAGCTGCCAGGCAAATATCTTTGGTGGGCAGGATTGTCAGTATGACAACGGACTGACATCGAGCAGTCAGTCGAATATTTTTGGCGGACAAGATGTGCGTTACAGCGATGGTCGGACATCCTCCAGCCAGGCCAATATTTTCGGTGGTCAGGATGTGCGAAACAGCGATGGCAGCACATCTACCAGCCAGTCCAATATCTTTGGTGGTCAGGATGTACGGAACAGTGATGGCAGCACATCCACCAGCCAGTCCAATATCTTTGGCGGCCAGGACGTGAGGTACAGCGACGGACGCAGCTCAACGAGTCATTCGAATATATTCGATGGACAGGATACCCGGAATTACTGATGTGTTTCCGGGTCGTAATAACGGCCCGGCCAGATCACAGCAGGATGAATGTCGATCGCCCGACCAATGGCGTCCACGGGCACGAAAGTGTCGTAGAGAAAATACGAATACACGGTACTGGATAATGAATTTTGTTGGGGATTGAGAGTTTCAGAGAGGGATACTTTTTGGAGCGGGTGAAGGGAATCGAACCCTCGTATGCAGCTTGGGAAGCTGCCGTTCTACCATTGAACTACACCCGCATCGGTGTGCGAGGGGCATTATAACCGGTTACAGCGGCGGAGCAAGGCGTGATTGCGGATAAGCGCTGGAGTTTTAAGCAGTTAGCGTGTGGCGTGATCTGCAACATAAAAAAGGGCGCCGGAGCGCCCTTTTGTTGTTTCTGAGGAAACTTATTTCTGTGTCTGCGGACGCATTGCCGGGAACAGGATAACGTCGCGGATGGTGTGGCTGTTGGTGAACAGCATAACCATACGGTCGATACCAATACCCAAACCGGCAGTCGGTGGCAGGCCGTGTTCCAGCGCTGTCACGTAGTCTTCGTCGAAGAACATTGCTTCGTCGTCGCCTGCATCTTTCGCAGAAACCTGGTCAGCAAAGCGCTGTGCCTGGTCTTCAGCATCGTTCAGCTCGGAGAAACCGTTACCGATTTCACGGCCACCGATGAAGAATTCAAAACGGTCAGTGATTTCAGGGTTGTCGTCATTACGGCGCGCCAGCGGAGAAACTTCTGCCGGGTACTCGGTAATGAAGGTTGGCTGAATCAGCTGCGCTTCTGCGGTTTCTTCGAAGATCTCAGTCACGATACGGCCCAGACCCCAGCTCTTCTCGATTTTGATACCGATAGATTCTGCGATAGCGGTCGCTTTAGCCAGATCGTCGAGATCGGCAACGTTGGTTTCCGGACGGTATTTGCAGATCGCTTCACGCATGGTCAGCTTGGCGAACGGCTTGCCGAAATCGAAAGTCTGCTCGCCGTACTGCACAACGCTGCTGCCCAGAACCGATTCGGTCAGCGTGCGGAACAGGGATTCGGTCAGAACGATCAGATCTTTGTAATCCGCGTACGCCATGTAGAGTTCCATCATGGTGAACTCTGGGTTGTGACGCGGAGAAACGCCTTCGTTACGGAAGTTACGGTTGATTTCGAATACGCGATCGAAGCCACCCACCACCAGACGTTTCAGATACAGTTCCGGCGCGATACGCAGGTACATGTCGATATCGAGTGCATTATGGTGCGTGATGAACGGACGCGCCGCTGCACCGCCAGGGATCACCTGCATCATCGGGGTTTCGACTTCCATGAAGCCGTTTTCCACCATGAAGCTGCGGATACCCGACATGATCTGAGAACGGATCTTGAAGGTTTTACGGGAATCATCGTTGGCGATCAGGTCGAGATAACGCTGACGGTAACGCGCTTCCTGATCTTGCAGGCCGTGGAATTTGTCCGGCAGCGGACGCAGTGCTTTGGTCAGCAGACGCAGTTCAGAACAGTGGATCGACAGTTCGCCGGTCTTGGTTTTGAACAGTTTACCGGTCGCACCCAGGATATCGCCCAGATCCCATTTCTTGAACTGCTCGTTGTAGATGCCTTCTGCCAGATCGTCACGCGCAACGTAAAGCTGAATACGGCCACCCACATCTTGCAGGGTCACGAAAGATGCCTTGCCCATGATGCGACGGGTCATCATACGGCCACCGACGGTAACGCTGATGTCTAAAGCTTCCAGCTCTTCGTTGGTCTTTTCGCCGTATTTCGCGTGCAGTTCATCGGAGATGCTGTCACGACGGAAATCGTTAGGGAACGCATTGCCGGATTCACGCAGCAAAGCCAGCTTCTCACGACGCGCCTTAAGCTCGTTGTTAAGATCGGGTACGTTTTCTGTTGGCTGCTGTTGAGCAGGCGATTGTTGTTCAGACATGTTGGTTCCTTATAACCCGGCTTTCAAACTGGCTTCGATGAATTTATCCAGGTCGCCATCCAACACGGCCTGCGTATTTCGTGTTTCGACGCCTGTACGCAAATCTTTGATACGAGCATCATCCAGCACGTAAGAACGAATCTGGCTGCCCCAGCCGATGTCAGACTTGTTGTCTTCCAGCTGCTGTTTATCCGCATTTTTCTTCTGCATCTCATACTCATAAAGCTTCGCTTTCATCTGCTTCATGGCCTGATCTTTGTTTTTATGCTGGGAGCGGTCGTTCTGACACTGGGTCACAATGTTGGTCGGAAGGTGGGTAATACGTACCGCAGATTCCGTTTTGTTGACGTGCTGACCACCCGCACCTGACGCGCGGTATACGTCGATACGCAGGTCGGCCGGGTTGATTTCGATAGCGATGTCATCGTCCACTTCCGGATAAACAAACGCGGAACTGAAAGAGGTATGACGACGGCCACCGGAGTCAAACGGGCTTTTACGTACCAGGCGATGCACGCCAGTTTCGGTACGCAACCAGCCAAACGCATAGTCACCGATGATCTTGATGGTGGCGGATTTCAGGCCTGCGACTTCGCCGTCAGACTCTTCAATCACTTCCGTTTTGAAACCTTTGGCTTCAGCCCAGCGTAAATACATACGCAGCAGCATGCTCGCCCAGTCCTGCGCTTCCGTACCACCGGAACCGGCCTGAATGTCGAGGTAGCAACTTGCGCTGTCGTATTCACCGGAGAACATGCGGCGGAATTCCAGCTGCTCCAGTTTGGCGGTCAGTACATCGAGTTCGGCAACCGTTTCGTTGAAGGTGTCTTCATCGTCGGCTTCAACTGCCAGTTCGAGCAGGCCGGTCACGTCTTCCGCGCCCTGCAACAACTCATCGATGGTTTCCACGATAGCTTCCAGAGCGGAACGTTCTTTACCCAGCGCCTGTGCGCGTTCAGGTTCGTTCCAGACGTCCGGCTGTTCCAGCTCGGCGTTTACTTCTTCGAGGCGTTCTTTCTTGGCATCATAGTCAAAGATACCCCCGAAGAACGACTGTCCGTTCGGACAGGTCCTGAATGCGGTTTTTAACCGGATTAATTTCAAACATAATTTTTTCGCGTCTTACGTTAGATTCGGAGTTGGCCCAATGCCATTCGAACCGCCGATTCTAACGGAATTAGCGGTCTTTTTATAGCAACGAGCCGTTTTTTTGCAGGGTTTATTCCGTACGCAAAAGGCTTATTTCGGCCACAAATGTTGAATGATCAACTGAACGCTGCGATTTCCACGGAATTCGTTGATATCCAGCCGGTATGCCAGTTGCACTTCACGGATGCTGCTGTCGGGCCAGAAGGTCGGATCGATGTTAAACGCAATGCCGTCAAGCAGCGGGCCGCCGCCGAGGGGTTCAATCATCAGTTTCAGATGACGCTCTTTCAGAAGCTTTTGTTGCAGGATTCGGAAAGTGCCGTCGAACGTCGGTTCAGGGAATGACTGCCCCCAGGGGCCGCCGTCACGCAGCATTTCAGCGGTATCCAGCGTCAGTTCCTGCGCGGCCAGTTCGCCGTCGGACCACACCACGCCTTCCAGATGCGAAGGATCCAGCCATTCGCCGACCAGTCCGGCGAATTTGTCACGAAACTCGTCGAATTTACTCTCTTCCAGCGATAAGCCTGCAGCCATCGCGTGCCCGCCGAATTTCATCATCAGGCCCGGATTGAGAGTATCAAGGCGTTCCAGCGCATCGCGCATATGCAAACCGGCAATCGAACGGCCTGAGCCTTTCAGAATACCTTCACCTGCCGGCGCAAACGCAATCACCGGGCGGTTAAAACGTTCTTTCAGGCGTGATGCCAGAATACCGACCACGCCCTGATGCCATTCCGGGTGGTACATCGCCAGCCCGTACGGCAGCGCCTCGTTGCCCTGCTCCAGTTTGTCGCACAGCGCCAGCGCTTCCACCTGCATACCCTGCTCTATTTCGCGACGGGTCTGGTTGAGCGCATCTAAATCACTCGCCAGCGCGCGTGCCTGGCCGATATCTTCGGTGAGCAGCAACGCCACACCCACTGACATATCGTCAAGACGCCCGGCGGCGTTAAGCCGTGGCCCCAGAGCAAAACCTAAATCACTTGCCCCCAGCGTGCGCGCTTCACGACCGGCCACTTCCAGCAACGCGCGGATGCCGGGGCGGCATTTGCCCGCACGGATGCGGTTCAACCCCTGATACACCATGATGCGGTTATTGGCATCGAGCGGCACCACGTCTGCCACGGTACCGAGCGCCACCAGATCCAGATGTTCCGCCAGATTGGGCGGCGTCAGGCCGGTTTTCTCGAACCAGCCGCTGTCGCGTAACGCACTGCGCAGCGCCAGCATCAGATAAAACGCCACACCGACACCCGCCAGCGATTTGGAAGGAAACGCACAACCGTGCAGATTCGGGTTAATGATCGCCTCGGCATCCGGCAAGGTATCGCCCGGCAGGTGGTGATCGGTGACCAGCACCTGAATGCCCTTCTCGTGGGCAAGCGTGACGCCTGCATGAGAAGAGATGCCGTTATCCACGGTCAGAATCAGCTCAGCGCCGCGTGCCGCCGCCTGCTCCACCACTTCCGGGCTGAGGCCGTAACCGTCTTCGAAACGGTTTGGCACCAGAAAATCGAGATTGCCACAGCCCATACTGCGCAGGGAAAGCAGCGCCAGCGCGGTGCTGGTGGCACCATCGGCGTCGAAATCGCCGACGATGATAATGCGCAGCCGCTCTGTCAGGGCTTTTTGCAACAGCCTGACCGCATCATCAATGCCATCGAGTTGCTGATAAGGCAGCATGCCACGCACGCTGCGCTCCAGTTCCTGGCTGTCTTTCACGCCACGCGAGAGGTATAACCGGCGTAATAACGGGGAGAGTTCAGCGGGAAGTTCCACGCCGGTCGCGGCCTCACGGCGGCGAAGTTGAGTCTTAAGGGTCACGAAAAATCAGCCACCGGTTTTATGTGAGAGAGCACGCTTGTCGAGCGCGGCAGCCAGTTCTTTTGGCGGCTGATAACCCGGGATCAGGGAACCATCTTCCAGCACGATCGCCGGCGTGCCGGTCACGCCAAACTGCACGCCCAGTTCATAATGTTTCGCGATATCACTGGTTTTACAGGTTGCCGGAGTAATGTCATCACCGCGCATTGCTGCATCAAAGGTGGTATTACGGTCACCGGTGCACCAGATCGACTGCATGTCTTTCTCAGTTTTAGAATCCAGCCCCTGACGCGGGAACGCCAGATAACGCACGGTAATACCGAGATCGTTATAGCCTTGCATCTGCTGATGCAATTTGTGGCAGTAACCGCAGGTGATGTCGGTAAACACTGTGATCACGTGTTTTTCGTTTTTAGCTTTGTAGATGATCATTTCGTTTTTCAACGCATCCAGCTTTTTCACCAGCGTTTTGTTGGTCACGTTGACAGGCTGAGCCCCGCTGACGTCATACATCGGCCCCTGCAATACGTGTTTTCCGTCATCAGTGATGTAAATTACGCCGCCGCTGGTGGAAACCGCGCTCAGGCCGGTCACCGGAGTGGGCTGAATATCCGCCTGACTCATGCCCAGTTTATTCAGCGTTGCTTTGATTGCTGCATCATCAGCCTGCACCGCGGAGCTCATACACGCGGCAATAAAAGTGAGCAGCATTAAACCTTTTTTCATCATTTCGTCCTTTTTCCCGGCCAGTCAGGCGCGGGGATGATGTTGTTGATGTAGCTGTTTGAGTCGTTCAGTCGCTACATGCGTATAAATTTGAGTGGTCGATAAGTCACTGTGACCTAACAACATTTGCACCACACGCAGATCCGCGCCATGGTTCAGTAAATGAGTGGCAAAAGCGTGGCGTAACACGTGGGGAGATAACCGCTCTGCATCAATACCCGCAAGGATCGCATAGTGTTTGATGCGATGCCAGAATGTCTGCCGGGTCATTTTCTGCGCGCGGTTACTCGGAAACACGATATCGAGCGATTGCCCGTTCAGCAGCCAGGGCCTTCCGTGCTCCAAATAATTCTCCAGCCAGTAGACCGCTTCTTCTCCCATCGGCACCAGCCGTTCTTTGTTCCCTTTACCGATCACCCTCACCACGCCCTGACGCAAACTGATGTCGCTGAGCGTCAGCCCGACCAGCTCGGAAACACGCAAACCGGTGGCATACAACAACTCGAGCATGGCTTTGTCACGCAGTTCAAGCGGTACATCGACGCTTGGCGACGCGAGCAGTGTACTCACCTGCGCTTCGCTGAGATCTTTTGGCAGACGCTGTGGCAATTTGGGTGAGGAGAGCAGCGCGGTAGGATCATCCTGACGAACGGATTCACGGTTCATGTATTGAAACAGTCGTCGCATCGCGCTGAGCAGCCGCGCTGAGCTGGTGGCTTTGTAGCCGCCCTCGACACGTTCGGCGAGGAACAATTGCAAATCTTCGGCGCTGACGTGCAGCAGATCCGTGTTGTGGTGATGCAGCCAGCCGGTCAGGGATTTCAGATCCTGACGGTAAGATGCCAGCGTATTTTCTGCGAGATTGCGCTCAATCCACAGCGTATCAAGAAACTGTTCCATCAGGTTCTGATCGGCCTGATTCACCGCCTGATCAGACGGCTCAGGGTTATCCCCCTGACGGGTCACATTATCCTGGTTTGGCATCCTGATTCCTTTTGTGCAAGTACAGGCCGCGCAATGGGCGTGTGATGACATTATGCCTTTCATTAAGAGGAAACGCCGCCCAAATCTGCCCGTCCCTTCATCACGGTGGTTGCCTGCGAATGGGCAGCCCTGATGCAAAAATAGTGCTTTTGGGTATACACTGCTAACCATTCGAATTCTTTTGACGTTATGGCAACAAGTATGAAGATTGGTCTTTTCTACGGCTCCAGCACCTGTTACACCGAAATGGCCGCGGAGAAAATTCGCGATATTTTGGGCGAAGATCTGGTTGATTTGCACAACCTCAAAGATGTCGATCCGGAAAAAATGGAAGACTACAGCGTCCTGATCCTCGGCATCCCGACATGGGATTTCGGTGAGATCCAGGAAGACTGGGAGGCCGTCTGGAATCAACTGCCTACGCTTAAACTGCGAGGCAAAATCGTGGCGATGTATGGCATGGGCGACCAGCTCGGTTATAGCGAATGGTTCCTCGATGCGCTCGGCATGTTGTACCACCAGCTGGTGCCAATGGGCGTGAAGTTCATCGGTTTCTGGCCGACGGAAGGTTTTGAGTTCACCAGCCCGAAACCGCTGAGTGCGGACGGTAAACATTTTGTCGGGCTGGCGCTCGATGATGTGAATCAGTTCGATCTCACCGACGAACGCCTGCAACAGTGGTGCGAGCAAATCCTGCTGGAAATGGATGCGCTGCTGTAACCCTTCCGGCACTTCGCGTCTGACGCCGCCCTCAGCCCTGCTCTTTCGGGTTCGGTGGGCGGCAGTTAAGTAATATCTGGCGTAAACGCCGCCACTCTTCCACGCTCATACTGTCCGATGCCAGCCATAAACGGTGTCGTGAACTGCGCATCGCCTGCGCCAGACCCCCTTTACGTTTTTCACGCCGCAAAGACAGCAACGCGCCGTGGCTTATCATCCACACCGGATGTTTGAGCTGCCATTCCTGGCCTCGCCAAATCAGGCGTCGCTCATCGAGCAGAATCACCTCGCCGGTGCGTGCAGTGATACGCCGCTGGCTGCGGATACATTCAAAAAGCATCAGCAAAAGCAACGTCATCCATGCGGGCCAGTAGCCTGGCGGCCAGGGTGCCAGCAAAATCAGCAACATCACTGCGCCGTAAATGCCCAGTGAAATCAACTGACTGCGCCAGGACACCCTTAAATCACATCGCCACAGGGCCACGGTCTTTATTTCGGGTCTGAATGAGAGCCACCATGCGTTGTAATTCAGCGTCCTGAGGCGCGCCGTGATTCATCAGCCAGTTAAATAAATCGGGATCATCGTTGGTCAGGAGACGGGCAAACAGGGCTTTATCTGTCTCATCCAGACCGTCATATTCGTACTCAAAGAACGGCATGATAGAGATATCCAGCTCGCGCATTCCGCGACGGCAGGCCCAGTGGATCTGTGATCGATTATTGATATCCAGTTGGTTTTTGCTTTCCATAACGAGACTCTTTTGTAGGGGCGAAAAGGGAATTTTTTCGATTCTAACAGCCGCTTGGCATGTGAAGTAACTTTTCAGTGCCTTGTTTTGTCAATCTACGTGATGTGCCGTAAAACCTGATGCAAACCTGTCGCATGTTTTACATTCTCCGGAAGGCATCCCGTAAAAGGCACCAATAACTGTTTTAAAAGGTGATGGCCTCTTTTACCATGAGGCATCAGTCACATTTCATAGACCGGGATAAGAAAATGACTCACGAATTTCCGTTTCCACCGCAAAAACCTTCTGCGTCCTCCCACCTGCCGCTGACCCTCATTTCGCTGGAAGACTGGGCAATGGTCACCATGAGCGGTGCGGATACGATGAAATATCTGCAAGGTCAGGTCACTGCCGACGTCGATGCGCTGGCCGCCGATGACCATGTGCTGTGCGCGCATTGCGATGCTAAAGGCAAAATGTGGAGTAACCTGCGGCTATTCAAACGCGGCGACGGTATGGCTTATCTCGAACGCCGTAACCTGCGCGATACGCAATTAGCTGAAATCAAAAAGTATGCGGTCTTTTCTAAGATCACCTTTACCGCCGATGACGATGTGGTGCTGCTGGGCGTGGCAGGTTTTCAGGCCAGCGCAGCGCTGACCGGATTGTTCTCAACGCTGCCGACCGCTGAACAGCCGGTGGTGCAACAAGATGAAACGACGCTGCTGCATTTTTCGTTGCCCGCCGAACGTTATCTGATTATCACCAGCCCGGAAAAAGCCCGGCAGGTGGCAGAGGAACTGGGAGAACAGGCGCAGCGTAATGACAGCCAGCAGTGGCTGGCACTGGATATCGAAGCAGGATTCCCGGTGATTGACAGCGCCAACGCGGTGCAGTTTATTCCGCAGGCGACTAACATTCAGGCGCTGGACGGCATCAGCTTTACCAAAGGCTGCTACGCCGGTCAGGAAATGGTGGCGCGCGCGAAATACCGCGGTGCCAACAAACGTGCGCTGTTCTGGTTGTCAGGCAAGGCCAGCAAAGTGCCCGCTCCTGCAGACGATCTCGAAATGCAACTCGGTGAAAACTGGCGTCGTACCGGCACGGTGTTGGCAGCGGTACAGCTTAACGACGGCACCGTCTGGGTTCAGGCCGTGCTGAATAACGATCTGGAAGCCGATGCAAAACTGCGTGTCCGTGAAGATGTGACCAGCCACCTGGCCATTCAGCCGCTGCCGTATTCGCTGGAAGAAAAGAAATAAGGTCATCACTTCTTAACCGCCTTCATCTTCGACATGAAGGCGGTCAAACAGCATGCGGTGCCGGCTCAGCCGGTGTGATGCTGCCCTTTGTGTTTGAGCAGATCAACATACGCCTGATCCACCAGTTCCTGACGTTCAATCCCCAGCCGTTCCAGTAAGTCTTCCGCTATCGCAATGCCCTGCTCCGGCGTTTCTTCATCTGCCAGCACCACTTCAAACTCGAGATAATCACCCAGACCTTTTACCCGGTCGAGATGCAGACGGGTTTGCCCGGTCATAAACAGTGTACGTTGCTTGATCACGCGGCCAGCCGCGCCATAGGCCAGCGTCAGGGTTTCACGCAGGCCGTGAGGATCCTGAGTTTCTGTGAGCGTGTAGAAACTGGTTTTCGGGCCAGCCTGATCGGGGCGCTGATAAAAAATCAGTTCACCGCGATCCGGTGCCAGTGTGCGTAATTTGAGACGTCCGTGCGGGCAGATAAAAAAGGTGTCGTCCTGATCGATAATGTCCGGCAGCCCGTCACTTATCAGCGCCAGCTTTTCATACAACGCTGAAAAATCATCTACCTTTGCTTTGATTTCAATGTTTCTGGCCATCGTTGACTCCTTAAAAGGTCATGCTTTTTGGGCTGATTTCATCAATATCTCATGTCCCTACAATGACATTCTGCCCGGCGGGCGCAAATTCTTTGTCACACCTTCACGTATTTCTTTCCATTAGCAGATAAACTCGCAGCATCGGGTGTTGCATGCACCTTTACATCACGCCAGAAAAGGCCGGAGGCCAGAGTCCAGAATGATATGGATTATGCTTGCTGCAATTGTTGTGGTTTTTATTGTGGGTTATTGGTTCATGACGGCAGACACCCGTAAAGCGAATGATTCACTCGCCAGTCTGTTGAAAATTAAACCGGTTTATATCGATTCTATGCTGCTGGAAATGGGCAAACGACAGAGTCAGATGTTTATCCGCTCCATAAGCGGTGGCTATGCGGAAGAGATCCGCAAGGCCGCCTACGTCGTGTTCATCTATCACACGTTCATCAAAGATGCGTCGGCTGAAAATATTGTCCGCTGGCGAAATATTCTGGTGCGTGCGCACCTGCCGCCGCAACTGAGCAGTGAACACGCCGAGCTGGCGCTGTTTTACTTCGCCGAACTGGATATCGAACCCTTCGAGCTGGCGCAATTTCGTCGCGACTATAACGAAACCTATAATCAAATCCATCTGGTTTAGATGCAAAAAAGCCGCTGAGTCAGCGGCTTTTTCTCATCAGATTGAACTGACTGCTTATCTGAACACGTTATCCAGATAACTCGCCAAAATCTGGCGTGAACTGAAACCGTGGCAAATGCCGTAGTAGGTTTCGTTGTCGCTGGACACATCCAGCGGGAAATTCTTGTAGGCATCGCTGCTGCGAAAAGATGCCGTTGGCTCGGCAAAACGCTCGCTGCGTTCTTTCATCGCCGGGTGTATTACCAGGGCAGTCCGGCCAAACCGCGCTTCCCGGTTCACATACACATAGAACTCGCCACGGCGATAACCGTATGCTTTATCATCAATATAATCGCGCTCAAATCCTGATGTTTCTAAAACGCGTGCCACTTCATCTGGCCGTAAATACATGGTTGCTCCTCGCTTCTTTAACCGCAAGGCGACCTTACCGCAATAACTCTGCCAGACAATGCCTTTATCCCCAATTTTGGCGCATTTAGGATTTATCTAAACACATCAAAAAAGCTAGCGGGACGATGTTTGCCGTGATGTTTGCAGCCAGAGTTTCAGGGTCAGCAGCCAGGCGATCACCACCATAAAAGCCGCCGCCAGATAAATAGAAGGGGTACCCAGATGCGCAATCATCAGTCCGGCTACCGGCCCGGTGATCCCAAGCCCGAGATCGAGAAAAGCGGAATACAGCCCGAGCGCCGTTCCCTGATTCTGCGGGGGAACTTGTTTCACAGCTTCCACGCCCAGAGCAGGGAAAATCAGCGAGAAGCCGGAGCCGGTAAGAAATGCCCCCAGCTGTACCGTGACAGGGTCGGTTCCCAGCCAAATCATCAGCAAGCCTGCGATTTCGACAACAAAAGACACCAGCGACACCCGCAAACCGCCGAACCGGTTGATCATATTGCCGAACACCAGCCGCGCACCGACGAAGCCGAGGCTGAATAAAGTGAGAGTAAACGCCGCCCCGCTCCAGCCCTTATCGGCATAATAGAGCGTGATAAAGGTGGCGATCACCCCGAAGCCGATGGTGCCAAAGCCCAGACCCAGACCGTACAACCCGATCCGTCCGATCACCGATCGGAACGCGATCCGTTTACCGGCGGTGACTGAAATCGCCGCTTTGCG
>NZ_MJIB01000021.1:158407-192772 GCF_003697865.1 Rahnella sp. Larv3_ips
ATCAGCACCGCCACGCCAGGCAGCCCAAAGCCGTGATTGAGCATCACGCCCAGCGGTGCGCCAACGGCCATTGCGCCGTAGGTGGCCACGCCGTTCCAGGAAATCACCCGCGCGGTGTGCATCGGGCCGACCGCGCCGATCCCCCACAGGGTGGTGCCGGTGCTGCCGAAGCTTTCCCCGACGCCGAGGAAAATACGGGCGACGCAGAGCAGCAGCAGGCTGGCCAGCGGAACATGCGCAAACATAAATGCCAGCATGTAGAAAACGCCGCTGAGCCCGCAGCAAATCAGGCCAAAAATGACCACCCGTTTTGGGCCGAGCTGATCGGCATAACGTCCGGCATGCGGGCGGCTTATCAGGGTGGAGAAATACTGAACGCTGATAATCAGCCCGGCCAGAACCGAGTTATAACCGAGCGTGTTGTGTACGAACCCCGGCAATACGGCCAGCGGCAGGCCAATCGTCAGATAGACCACAAAGGTGAATAACATAAACGACAAAATGCGTTTATTGAGCTGAAGATTGGCGCGAAGCGTACTTAAAGACATGAGCAAAACCGGATGTGAATACTGAGACTGGGATCAACAGTATAAACAGGTTTTCGCGGCTGAACGGGGGTAAAAATGTTATTGGCTGTAACGTCATCGTCACTTGCAGAAAAATCTGATCCGCGTCACGCAAGTCCGCGCCACGCCTGACTTTTCCGACCAGCCTCATGGCCTGTTCACCCCTGCAAATACAGGCATTTGTTCTCGTGGAACCCGCTGATGCAGGATTTTGGTCTATGCTTTAAGTATCAGTTTTAAACACAGTAAAAAACTGAAAAAAATCGTTCAACAAGGAGAGGCCGAATGTTTAAGAAAACAGATAAAGTAGAAAAAAGCATTGATCAGGATGTGACCTTACTGGCTGACACGCTGGATGAAGTTCTTCAGTCTGCCGGGAACAAATCCAAGGATGAGTTGGATAAGCTACGCAGCAAAGCCCAGGGCGTTTTACGTGATACACGTGCACGCTTTAACGGCGATAAAATCAGCAAGCATGCCCGTGATGCTGCCGCTCAGGCCAATGATTATGTGAAAGATAATCCGTGGTATGGCGTCGGTGCCGGTGCAGCAGTCGGTATTGTGATCGGTGTCCTGTTAGGACGTCGCTAGTCACTGAAAGGGCAATTTAAGGTGTCTCACTCCTGTGTCGGGATGGTTGAAACACAGACACCAGCGCGGCTTCCCTCATTGCTGCGCGATTGCTAAAAAGACGACGGAGCCTCCGGGCTCCGTTTTCTATTTTCAGGCACCAGCAAAGGCCACTGCCAGCCGCGTAACCCACTGCTTCGCCTGCTCCGGCGAACAGATGTTTGGAAATCCCATCAGTAACCCGTTTGGCCGAAGGGCATCGCCCCGTTCGCGGCGTAACACCTGCCAGTCGGACAACGCCTGTATTGCCAGCCCCTGCTCCCGTGCAGCGCGCGCGATCGCCGCATCATCCAGATGCGGGCTGAGTGTGGCGCAAAGCTGGATCCCCCCGGCCTGCTGATTTACCCGCAGCATGTCCGGCGAAAACGTTGCCCTCAGGGCCTGTTCCAGAAAGCCGCGCCGCTCTGCATACAGCTGACGCATCCGTTTCAGGTGCCGGTAAAAATGCCCCTGTTCAATAAATTCCGCAATGCTGTTTTGTATCAGCGGCGGCGTGCCGCAAATGCGCAGCGGGCAATACGCCTCGATCTTTTCCACTAGACTTTCAGGCACCACCAGATAACCGCAGCGCAGCGCCGGGAACATCACTTTGCTGAACGTCCCCGCGTAAATCACACGCCCCTGCGTATCCAGGCTTTTCAGCGAGGGCAGCGGCTGGCCGTGATAACGGAACTCACTGTCGTAGTCATCTTCGATAATCCACGCCTGCTGTTTCGCCGCCCAGTCGAGCAGCGCCATGCGCCGCGCTAAACTCATGGTCACGCCGGTCGGGCTTTGATGCGCGGGTGTCACCACGGCGAAACGCGCATGGGGGTGCTGGGCTACCGCCTGCGGCACATTCATGCCTTCCTCATCGACATTCACCGCCATCGGCACCGCCCCGGCTGCGCAGAAAAATGCCTGCGTCACCGGATACCCCGGATCTTCCAGCCATACGCCATCGCCCGGCTGTAACAGGCTGCCGATGACCAGATCCAGCAGCGGTGCATATCCGGCGCAAATAAAAATCTGCTCCGGGCGGCAGGTGAAACCCCGGGAAAGCTGCAAATAACGGGCAATGGAATGGCGTAAACCGTCGGTACCGGCCAGCGGCGGATGGCCTAAATCGTTCATGCTGGTGTGACGGATTTGCCTTGAAACAATGCGCGACCAGATTGCACGGGGAAATGCATCCAGCGCCGGAAGGCCGAGCTGAAAAGGCAGCGAAGACACGGATGGCAGCATCGGGTTAATGGGTTTGGGCACGGCGATTTTTCTCACCGGCGAGGGCGCGGGGGCGGATAAGCTCTGCGGCGCGCTGACCACCGTTCCGGCCTGTCCGCGGCTTTGCAGAAATCCTTCTGCCGTCAGCAGGCCATAGGCATTTTCAACGGTGGCGCGCGCCACGCCGAGTTCACTGGCCAGCGCCCGCACCGACGGCACGCGGCTGTCGCGTTTAAGTTGCCCTGTCATGATCGCCTGTTTTACCCGCTGATAAATCTGCCGGTAAAGCGGTTCTTTGTGTCGGGGATCGAGCTGAAAGGCAAGGCTGAAACGGCTCATTCATGACCTGCTTAAATAGACATTTTATGGCCCTGTAGTGTAGACCATGTACAGCGTAAAGTGGCGTTCATTGAGACGCAACGTGCGTCACTGTTTACACCAAAATCCCAGAGGAAATCATCATGACCGCACTTCGCCTGCCTTACTATTCCCTGTCTTCTTCCGTGATGGAACCCATGAAAGCGGCGCTCGGTGCGCTGGAAAACGGTCCGCTGGATAACGTGATTATCGAGCTGGCATTCCTGCGGGTTTCGCAAATTAACGGCTGCGCCTACTGCCTGGATATGCATGCCAAAGCATTGCGCAAAATGGATGTCGCGCAGACCAAACTGGATCAGCTGGCGGGCTGGCAGGTCAGCCATGCGTATTCAGAGCGTGAACGTGCGGCGCTGGCGTGGGCGGAATCCCTGACGCTCGTGGCAGCAACCGGCGCACCGGATGAGGCGTTTGCGCCACTGAAAGCACAGTTCAGCGACGTGGAAATCTCAGAACTGACATTTGCTGTTGGTCTGATGAATGCGTTTAACCGCCTCGCCGTCGGCATGCGCCAGTAACTTTTTGAAAGTGTAGTGTTTATTTTTTGAACATATTCTTGCGTCGCGTTGCGCAACAAATCGGGTCAAAAAAAGTTTTCTCTCTCCAGCCCGCTGCCTGCGGGCTTTGTCATTTATGCAATACGCATTTTTGAAATATCTACATATTGTGTGGTTGAATATTTTAATTACCACATCTAGTATTCAATCCATCGGGACGCCATGAAGGCACCGACTCTCGCGTCTTTCCCCCGGCTGAAGCAGCCGCACAGCGGGAAGGCAAAAATTGTCTCTGATTTCTTACCAAATGGAAATACGAATCATGAGCATTATTATTTACAGTAAACCAGACTGTGTCCAGTGCAATGCGACTTACCGTGCATTAGATAAACATGGCATTGCCTATGAAGTGATCGATTTAACTCAGGACGATCAGGCCCTCGGCCAGGTTCGCGCCATGGGTTATCAGCAGGTTCCGGTGATTGTCGCCGGTGACGATCACTGGTCCGGTTTCCGTCCGGACAAAATCAGCGCCCTGCGTCAGCTTCAGAACGCGTTCTGAGGGCCGGCGGATGAATCCGTTGGTCTATTTTTCCAGCAGTTCAGAAAACACCCATCGCTTCGTCGGCAGAACAGGATTGCCGGCGATCCGCATCCCGATAGATCGCCAGCCAGAAAAATTGCGTGTCGAATTACCGTACATTTTAGTGGTGCCGAGCTACGGCGGCGGATCGGCCAAAGGCGCGGTACCGACACAAGTGATCCGTTTTCTGAACGATGAACACAACCGTTCACTCATCCGCGGCGTTATCGCCGCCGGGAATACCAATTTCGGCGCAGCGTATTGCATTGCCGGTGACATCATCGCCCAGAAGTGTCAGGTCCCTTACCTGTATCGCTTTGAATTACTGGGTACGCCGGAAGACGTTGCAAAGGTTACACAGGGAGTTACTGAATTTTGGCAACGACAGAAATGAATCTCACCGAGGCGGACACCTCCAGCCCGGACTATCACGCGCTCAACGCCATGCTCAATCTGTTCGATGCCGAAGGTCGCATCCAGTTCGATAAAGACCGGCTGGCGGCGCGTCAGTATTTTCTGCAACACGTGAATCAAAACACCGTGTTTTTCCATAATCTGGCAGAGAAGTTGCGCTATCTGGTGGAAGAAGGTTATTACGAAGCCGCGGTGCTGGATCAGTACGCATTTGACGATATTAAAGCGTTGTTCAAACAGGCTTACGCCAAAAAATTCCGCTTCCAGACCTTTCTGGGCGCATTCAAGTATTACACCAGCTACACGCTGAAAACGTTCGACGGCAAGCGTTACCTCGAGCGTTATGAAGATCGCGTATGCATGGTGGCGCTGACGCTGGCGCGCGGCGACATTCAGCTCGCCGGTCATTTTGTCGATGAGATCATTTCCGGCCGCTTCCAGCCCGCGACGCCGACGTTCCTCAACTGCGGCAAAAAACAGCGCGGCGAGCTGGTGTCCTGTTTCCTGTTGCGTATCGAAGACAACATGGAATCCATCGGGCGTTCGGTAAACTCGGCGTTGCAATTGTCCAAACGCGGCGGCGGTGTGGCGTTTATGCTGACCAACATCCGCGAAGTGGGCGCGCCGATTAAGCGCATCGAAAACCAGTCTTCCGGCGTCATCCCGATCATGAAAATGCTGGAAGATGCGTTCTCTTACGCTAACCAGCTGGGGGCACGTCAGGGCGCGGGCGCGGTCTATCTGAACGCCCATCACCCGGACATTTTGCGTTTCCTCGATACCAAACGTGAAAACGCCGACGAGAAAATCCGCATTAAAACGCTCTCGCTGGGCGTGGTCATTCCGGACATCACTTTCGAACTGGCGAAGAACAACGAAGATATGTACCTGTTCTCGCCGTATCACGTCGAGAAAGTGTATGGCGTGCCGATGTCTGAAATCAGCATCAGCGAGAAATACCGCGAGATGGTGAATGACAAACGCATTCACAAAAGCAAAATCAACGCGCGTGAATTCTTCCAGGTGCTGGCGGAAATTCAGTTTGAATCTGGCTATCCGTACATGATGTTTGAAGACACGGTCAACCGTGCCAATCCGATCAAAGGTCGCATCAACATGAGCAACCTGTGTTCGGAGATTTTGCAGGTGAATTCACCGACGATCTACGGCGAAGACCTCTCCTATGAGGAAATCGGTAAAGACATCTCCTGTAATCTCGGCTCGCTGAATATCGCCTCGGCGATGGATTCACCGGATTTCGGCAACACGGTGGAAATGGCCGTGCGTGCGCTGACCGCCGTGTCGGACATGAGTAACATCCGCTCGGTGCCGTCTATCGATCAGGGAAATCAGGATTCACACGCCATCGGCCTGGGTCAGATGAATTTGCACGGTTATCTGTGCCGCGAGCGTATTTATTACGGCTCGGAAGAAGGTCTGGATTTCACCAATATCTATTTCTGCGCCGTGGCTTTCCATGCGATCCGCGCGTCGAACCAGATCGCCATTGAGCGCCAGCAGTCGTTTAAAGGTTTCAACGATTCCACCTACGCCAGCGGCACCTATTTCGACAAATATGTCGATGATGCGCAGGCCGAAAAATGGCAGCCGAAAACGGACCGCGTGCGCGAACTGTTTGCCGACGCCGGAATTGCCCTTCCGACCACCGCAGACTGGGCGGCGCTGAAAGCTTCTGTGATGCAGCATGGCCTGTATAACCAGAATTTACAGGCGGTGCCGCCGACCGGTTCTATTTCTTACATCAATAATTCGACGTCGAGTATTCACCCGATTGTGTCCCGCGTGGAAATCCGCAAAGAGGGCAAGATTGGCCGTGTCTATTATCCGGCGGCGTTTATGACCAACGACAATCTGGATTACTACCAGGATGCCTACGACATCGGGCCGGAAAAAATTATCGATACCTATGCCGAAGCCACGCAGCACGTCGATCAGGGGCTGTCGCTGACGCTGTTCTTCCGCGATACCGCCACCACGCGCGACATCAACAAAGCGCAGATTTACGCCTGGCGCAAAGGCATCAAAACCATTTATTACATTCGGCTGCGTCAGATGGCGCTGGCAGGCACTGAAGTTCAGGGCTGCGTTTCCTGTACGCTGTAACCGATTGAAAGGACGAAAAAATGAGTGCAGTAAAACAATTATTAGTACCGCAGCCAGTCAGCAAAGCCATCAACTGGAACAAAATTCAGGACGATAAAGATCTGGAAGTGTGGAACCGTCTGACCTCCAACTTCTGGCTGCCGGAAAAGCTGCCGCTGTCGAACGATATTCCTTCCTGGGCGACGCTGAGCGCGCAGGAAAAGCAGCTGACCATCCGCGTGTTTACCGGCCTGACGCTGCTGGATACCGTGCAAAACGTGGTCGGCGCGCCGACGCTGATGAAAGATGCGGTGACGCCACACGAAGAGGCGGTTTACTCGAATATCTGCTTTATGGAAGCGGTGCATGCGCGTTCTTACAGCTCGATTTTCTCGACGCTGTGCGCCACCGTGGACGTGGATGAGGCCTACCGCTGGAGCGAAGAAAACGTCGCGCTGCAAAATAAAGCGGCGATCATTTTGTCGTATTACGACGGCGAAGATCCGCTGATGAAGAAAGTTGCCAGCGTGTTCCTCGAATCCTTCCTGTTTTATTCCGGTTTCTATCTGCCGATGTACTGGTCGAGCCGCGCCAAACTGACCAACACTGCCGATCTGATCCGTCTGATCATCCGCGATGAAGCGGTTCACGGTTACTACATCGGCTATAAATTCCAGAAAGCGCTGGCGCTGGAAAGCGAAGAGCGTCAGCGTCAGATCAAAGAGCAGGCGTTTGATCTGATTCAGGATCTGTACGACAACGAGATCCGCTACACCGAAGAACTGTACGACGGCGTAGGCTGGAGCGAGGATGTGAAGAAATTCCTGCATTACAACGCCAATAAAGCGCTGATGAACCTCGGCTACGAAGCCCTGTTCCCGGCCAGCATGGCGGATGTGAATCCGGCGATCCTTTCCGCATTGTCGCCAAACGCCGACGAAAACCACGATTTCTTCTCAGGATCCGGCTCTTCCTATGTGATCGGCAAAGCCGTTAACACCGAAGATGAGGACTGGGATTTCTGATGTCTTCGCCCTCCCCTTCATCGCGGAGGGCTGACATAAACCCCGCTTTCTGCTGTTGCCGTTATTTTTCTGAGCGTTAGTATAGAAACAGTGTTTCAAAACCCTACACGATCAGAAAAAGGAAACATCATGCCTTATACGGCCTCCCCCTCCCGCTATGAAACCATGCAATTTCGCCGCTGCGGTCAGAGCGGTTTAAAACTCCCCGCCCTTTCGCTCGGCCTGTGGCATAGCTTCGGCCACGTCAGCCCGCTGGAATCACAACGCGCCTTGCTGCAAAAAGCCTTCGATTTAGGCATTACCCATTTCGATTTAGCCAATAACTATGGCCCGCCTCCGGGTTCCGCCGAAGAGAATTTTGGGCGTTTGCTCAAACAGGATTTTGCCCCTTATCGCGATGAGCTGATCATCTCGACCAAAGCCGGATACGACATGTGGCCGGGGCCTTACGGTGCGGGCGGTTCGCGCAAATATCTGCTGGCGAGTCTCGACCAGAGCCTGCAACGCATGGGGCTGGATTACGTTGATATCTTCTATTCGCACCGTGTGGATGAAGAGACACCGATGGAAGAAACCGCCGCCGCGCTGGCGTATGCGGTGCAAAGTGGCAAAGCGCTGTATGTCGGGATTTCGTCTTATTCACCGGAACGCACGCAGAAAATGGCGGGGCTGTTACGTGAGCTGAAAGTACCGCTGCTTATTCATCAGCCGTCTTACAATTTGCTCAACCGCTGGGTCGATAAGAGCGGTTTGCTGGATACGCTGGAGCAAAACGGCGCGGGCTGTATCGCGTTTACGCCGCTGGCGCAGGGCCTGCTGACCGGTAAATATCTCAACGGGATCCCGGACGGGTCGCGGATGCAGGTGGAAGGGAATAAGGTGCGCGGGCTGAATGCCAATATGCTCAGCGAAGCCAATCTGAAAAGTCTGCAACTGCTCAATGAGATGGCGCAACAGCGCGGCCAGACCATGGCGCAGATGGCGCTGAGCTGGTTACTGAAAGACGAACGTGTGACGTCGGTGCTGATCGGGGCCAGCCGCCCTGAGCAACTGGATGAAAACGTGAAAGCGCTGGAAAATCTGCGTTTTACAGCTGAAGAGTTGACGGCGATAGATAAGCATGTGGCGGACGGGCAACTGAATCTGTGGCAGGCATCCTCCGATAAATAAGATGGCAAAAAAAGTGCCCTTAATTAAACCCCCGATACAGGGTCATTTAATTAGGGGCACTTAGCTTTCATTTAAAACATTATTAACAACGGGTGCTGCTGATTATTTCACGCTTTCAGCGGGTTCTTTAGCAGGCTGAGCGGTTGCCGGTGCAGCTTCTTTATGAGAAATAGTCGGCACTTCACCAAATTTGATTTTCACATCTTTCAGTTTGGCCACCAGATCCGCCGTCACATCCAGATCTTTTGAATAACTCATTGCACTTTGAACAGGCATGATTGCATCAATTTTATGCGCTTCACGGTATTGCTCCGTGACCGTTTTCACTTCTGCTACTACAGCATTACGCGCAGCCATTTGTTGAGCCTGCCATTGTGCATTCAGTACGTTAGCATCAGCCTGACGGGCCTGAGGGACTTTATCCTGTGGCAGCGTTTTATAATTCTCTTCCACTAATTTGGCGCCGTCCTGCAGGCTCTGGTGCACCTGTTCCAGATGCGTTTTTTCCTGAGCCGCCAGGCCTGAGTCGATCATGATTTGCTCAATATTTGCGAATTTCATATTTTTGTCTCCGGTAGATTTATAATCACATCCTGCAAGCATGGAGCCTGCAATAACAATAACAGCGAGCATTCCTGCAATACTTCGGGTTGAAACTGACTTCATAAAATATCCTAAACAAGTGAGATAGTGACGAACCGCTAAATAATTCTCTGCTAAAAATAGTCGTATTTCAATTTAGAAATACTTATTTCATCATTTACGAAATATAAATCGAAACCATAAATACCCCGCAGTTTTAACTTTTATGGTTATTTATAAAGCATTATGCGGTGAGTTCTAAACGGCGAGCCGTTTCGTAATGGTCTACCCAATACTGATTATCCAGTGAAGAAATCGTGACGCCTTCAATTTTGGAAGCATGAATAAATTGATCTTCACCGATATACACACCAACGTGGCGATCCCCCGGCGTGGTTTTGAAAAACACTAAATCGCCGGGTTTAAGATTATTTTTACTGACTGCCCGGCCATTCCTGATTTGTTCAAACGTGGTGCGCGGCAATTTTTTGTGCAGTGAATCATTAAAGATATGCTGCATCAGCGCGGAGCAATCCACCCCCTGGTGTGTGGTGCCGCCCCAGTGATACTGGGTGCCTTTCCAGTTTGAATATTCAGATAACAACGCCGATTTAATGTTTTTTGACCGGCCTGTATTTCCGTCATAAACGGCGGATTCTTTTATATTGAAAAGTTCATTGTCGGCAAACTGATGGTTACCGATCGCCCTGAATTCACCTGGCAAATCAAATGCAAAAGAATTCATGCTGACTAATAAAGGAGAAGAAATTAATAATGCAGAGATAAATGTTTTAAAACGAAACATGTCGGAGGTCTTTTCTGAAAAATATTATTCTTCCTTACCTGTAAACCAGCAAACGGGGCGGGTGACTCGTCGTTGAGTGCGCAAATAATAAACGACAGGTGAAAAATAACCAGCCGAAAAACAGTCCATAATAGGACTCGCCGAAATTATCCTATGAAACAACGCCCTCCCGCAGGAGGGCGCGGAGAAAGGCTCAGGAGAAGAACTTCGCCAGCACGAAAAGCCCGACGGAAACGTTGATCGCCCCGCCGATGCGCGTGGCAATTTGCGCGAACGGCATCAGCGTCATGCGGTTACCGGACGTGAGGATCGCCACATCGCCGGTGCCACCCTGCCCGCTCTGGCAGCAGGAGACGATCGCCACATCGATCGGGTGCATACCGATTTTCTTGCCGACGTAAAAGCCGGTCGCCACCAGCGCCACCACCGTGGTGACGATCACCAGCAGGTTTTGCACGGTAAAAGCGTCGATCAGCTCCTGCCAGGGGGTGATCGCCACGCCGACCGCGAACAGCACCGGGTAAGTCACGGCGGTGCGGAAGAATTTATAGACCGCCATCGATCCGTGCTGAATGGTCGGAGAAATCCCGTTCGCCAGCTTCACCACCACTGCCGCAAATAACATGCCGACCGGCGCGGGCAGGCCGATCCACTTCTGTCCAAGCATGCCCACCATGTACAACAAGATCGCCAGCAGCGCACCGCAGGCCAGCGCATTCACGCCCGGATTGCCCTCAAACTCGTCGGTGCCGCTGCCCATCTGGCCTTTTTTAGAGGGCATCAGCTGGCCTTCGCCGGTCAGATGCGGATACCGTTTGCCGATCTGATTAAGTACGCCAGCCAGCACGATCGCCGTCAGGCTGCCCAGCATGACGATCGGCAGAATACGGCCCAGCGCCACGCCTTGCTCCATATGCAATAGAGTGGCGTAACCCATCGACAGCGGGATCGCCCCTTCGCCCACCCCACCGGCCATGATCGGCAGGATCAGGAAGAAGAAAGTTTGCACCGGCGGTAACCCTAACGCCGTACCCACGGCCATCCCGGCAAGCATCCCGACGATTTCACCGCACAGCATCGGCACAAATATGCGCATAAACCCCTGGATCAGCACCTGGCGGTTCATGCTCATGATGCTGCCGACGATAATGCAGCAAATGTAGAGATAGAGAATGTTGGTGGATTTGTAGAATTTCACCGTGGAATCCACCACGACGTCCGGCAGCAGGCCGTAATGCACCATCGCTGAAGGTATAAAAGTGGCGCAGATCGCCGCCGCGCCCAGTTTTCCCACCACCGGCAGGCGTTTGCCAAACTCGCCGCAGGCAAATCCGAAGAAGGCCAGCGTCGCCACCATCACGACGATATCGCTCGGCAGTTTGCCATTGAGGCAATCGAGCAGGATAAGCACCCCCGCCAGCAGGAAGAAAGGCAGCGGAATAATCCCTATCTTGTAGTTATCCAAAATATGCCACCATTTTTGTCTGGCGGAGGCTGTGGATTTTTTGGTGTCTTCTTTAACAACAATGTAGGAATCGTCGGTTGTGCTCATGACATCGCCCTTTTCTTATCGTGACTTTTTATTGAGAGTGCCAGCATAAAAAACAGGGCGTCAGGGCGGATGTGAGTTTGTTCAAATTAAACCCGCAGGGATTAAGGTTGTTATGGTTTTTATGGTGTTAATGCGACGGCCTTTATAAGGATTATCAGATTAGTAGTAAAAACCCATATTAACCCTGTAATTACTGCGTGAAATAAAGACGAATTTAATTGCCCGTTCACAACTCTGCCGTTGTCCGATGACGATGGCATTTGTGCCGTGATAGGGTTATTCGATGTGTGGCTTTTGATTTTCCCCGTGGCAGGTGACTTTCTCCGTGGCAGGTTGTATGAAACGCAGATTACCTTTTCAGGTAAAACTCTTCTTATCTCTGGTGTTATTTTCGTGCCTGCTGTTAGCGCTGCTGGGCGCGATTTTATTTCACGTGATCGACCGGCAACTGCATCACGATCTCGGCCAGCGGGCGCGGGTTCAGGCCAGTGAAATCGCGCTGATGCCGGGGCTGGCGCAGAAAGTTGCCGATCGCGACGTGGCGGGCATTGCCCGGTTAATTCAGCCGCTGCGTGATCAAAGCGATGCCAGTTATATCGTCATTGGCGACGTGCGCGAGCGACATCTTTATCATTCCGAATCGCCGGAGCGAATAGATCTGCCGATGATTGGCGGGGATAACGCAGAAGTGCTGGCCGGCAAAACCATTATTTCGGTGCGTCAGGGCGGGATTGGCGTGTCATTACGCAGCAAGGCGCCGATCCTGAATGCCAGTAAACAGGTGATCGGCATTGTTTCCGTCGGTTATCTGACGTCTTACATCGACAATATCAATGGCCGCCGTCTGGCGCAGGCCGGTTTATACGGCATGCTGCTTTTACTGCTGCTGTTTATTTTTTCGTGGGTGTTTACCCGCAACGTTAAAAAACAGATGTTCTGGCTGGAGCCCAAAGATATTGCGCTGCTGGTGCGCCAGCAGAAAGCGTTACTGGAAGCCATGTATGAAGGTGTATTTGCAATTGACGGCCAGAAGCAGCTGATTTTAATTAACCGCGCGGCAAGAGAACTGCTGGATATTCGCCAGCCCGAAAACCAGCTGCTCGGCAAACCGCTGGATGAGGTGCTAGAAACGCCGCCGACATTCTTTACCCAAAGCGGTGTCGTGGAAGATAACCCCGCCAGCAGCAGCCGCCACGATCAGATTACCGTGCTTAATCAGCGACAGGTGATTGTTAACCGCGTTCCGATTGAGCTGGAGCCCGGCAAAGAGAGCGGATGGGTATTCAGCTTTCGCGATAAAAATGACATTAATACGCTGAGCAGCCAGCTGAGCCAGGTGAAACGCTATGCGGATAACCTGCGCATCATGCGTCATGAACAGCTGAACTGGACCGCGACGCTGGCCGGTTTGCTGCAAATGCAGCGTTACGACGACGCGATGCGCTACATTCAGGCACAGTCCGAAGGCGCGCAGGCCGTGCTGGATTTTGTGTCGGCGCGCTTTACGTCGCCTGCGCTGTGCGGCCTGCTGCTGGGGAAATACGTCAGCGCGCGGGAAAAAGGCGTCGAACTGGCGTTCGATCCGGCCTGTCAGTTACTGCGCATTCCGGCGGCCATCAGTGAAACCGAGCTGATGTCGGTTATCGGTAATCTGCTGGACAACGCTGTGGACGCCACCCTGAACGCCGGTACAGCGGCTGTGCCGGTAGAGCTGTACATTTCCGACAGAAACCATGAACTGCTGATTGAGGTGGCCGATCGCGGCGGCGGCGTGGACGACGCCCTCAAGCCGCATCTGTTCGAACAGGGCGTCACCACCAAGCCGCTGAGCGGCGATGAGATGACCGGTGCAGAACATGGCATCGGTCTGTATCTGGTGGCGAGTTACGTCCGTCAGGCGGGCGGCAGCATCGAAATCTCAGACAATACGCCGCAGGGTACGATTTTTTCAGTGTTTATCCCGACGACGTCGGATGCTTCAACAGGAAAGAAACATGAATAACAGCAGCGCACTCGATGTCGTGATTGTGGAAGATGAACCGCACCTTGCTGGTCTGCACCGCGATTTTATCGAACAAAATTTCAATCTGCGCGTGGTCGGCCTGGCCTCGACGCTTGAGCAGGCGCGTACGCAGCTGAGATTGCATCAGCCACGGTTGATCCTGCTGGATAACTATTTGCCCGACGGCCAGGGCGTGGATCTGATTGACAGCCCGTTACTGAAAAGCTTCGACTGCTCGGTGATTTTCATTACCGCCGCCAGCGATATGCAAACCTGTAGCCAGGCCATGCGCAGCGGCGCGTTCGATTACATCATCAAACCGGTGTCTTTCCATCGCCTGCGCAGCTCGCTTGAACGTTTTATGCAGCTGGTACAAACGCTGCGCCATGTCAAAGTGGTCGATCAGCGTGCGCTGGACCGGTTGTTCAACCTGCCCGCCAGCGACACGCCGCCCGCCCCTTCCGCGAAAGGCATCGAGCCCAATACGCTGGAACTGGTTCAGCGGGTATTTAACGCCAGGCCGGAGGTCAGCTGGTCTGTTGAACAGGTGGTGGAAGAGGTTGGGATCAGCAAAACCACCGGCCGCCGTTATCTGGAATATTGCGTGGAAATGGGCTTTATCGGCGTCGAGATGCAGTATGGAAATATCGGCCACCCGAGGCGGCTGTATCGCAAAATAGCAGACCCGGAAAAATCCGCATCCTGAGGACGAATTTCGGCTGTTTTTCCTGACCAATTTCCCCCGCACCGCCGGCCTCATCGCCGGCGAATTTCCCGCCTCCGCCACTGCTTCAGACGATAATTTCATAACGCATGTCGCTTTCAGACAACCGGTAAATTCACGCCTTTCACATAAATCTGAAATCTCTATTTACACCTGTCAATACGCACCGGTTGAGCGGCATTAATTTGATATAAATCACGCAATTATTTCACCCTAAAACCCTACAAAAACAAAAGATATTAATACCAGTAAAATCAATACATTAAATATATTAAAAGCAAAAATGCACTGCCGTTAAATTAGCGATTAACCCCCCGTCATCGCACGGGGTAATGTGTCATTAATTGTCAATGCGGATTTACCGTAATTAAACACTGCAAATACAGATAAATAGGTAACCAGGAACACAATCATGAATATTCCTCGGAAACATTGAGACTTGTCTCAGAATGTCGATGTGTTAGGGTATAACGCGTTCACTATTTCGTTACAGGTAAGATCCTATACGGTCCAACAGAAAAACTAGACATCGAGCCGATACGGCTATTTATATCCAAGGAATGCACATTGCATGGCAATTAAAATCGAAGTAAAGAATCTTTATAAGGTATTTGGCGAAAACCCGGATCGCGCTTTCAAGATGATCGACGCAGGCAAGGGTAAAGAAGAAATTTTTGAGAAAACCGGTCTGTCACTTGGCGTTAAAGATGCCAGTCTGGCCATTGAAGAAGGCGAGATTTTCGTCATCATGGGGTTATCCGGTTCCGGTAAGTCCACCATGGTACGCCTTCTCAATCGTCTGATAGAGCCCACCCGCGGCGAAGTACTGATCGACGGCGAAGACATCGCTAAAATCTCAGAAGCAAAACTGCGCCAGGTGCGCCGAAGCAAAATCAGTATGGTGTTTCAGTCCTTTGCGCTGATGCCACACCTGACCGTGTTGAATAACACCGCGTTCGGGATGGAGCTCGCCGGTCTGCCGGTGGAAGAGCGTAATGCCAAAGCGCTGGATGCGCTGCGTCAGGTCGGGCTGGAAAACTATGCTAATTCTTATCCTGATGAACTGTCCGGCGGTATGCGTCAGCGTGTGGGCTTGGCCCGCGCCATGGCCAATAACCCCGACATTCTGCTGATGGATGAGGCCTTCTCGGCGCTTGACCCGTTAATCCGTACCGAAATGCAGGATGAGCTGGTGAAGCTTCAGGCTCAGCATCAGCGCACCATCGTGTTTATTTCTCATGACTTAGATGAAGCCATGCGCATAGGCGATCGCATCGCCATTATGCAGGGCGGCGAAGTGGTACAGGTCGGCACACCGGAAGACATTCTGAATAACCCGGCCAACGACTATGTCCGTACCTTCTTCCGTGGCGTGGATATCAGTCAGGTATTCAGTGCCAAAGACATTGCGCGCCGTCGTGGCGCACTCATTCGTAAAACCCCCGGTTTTGGTCCCCGTGCCGCGCTTAAGCTGCTGGAAGATGAAGACCGCGAATATGGTTATGTGCTTGAACGTGGACAGAAATTCATCGGCGTTGTGTCGATTGAATCCCTGAAAACCGCGCTGAAAGCTAATCAGCCGCTGGAAAGCGCCCTGCTGGAATCTCCGGCACCGGTGCAGGCAGACATGCCGCTCAGCGAACTGATTTCTCTGGTCGCCGCTGCGCCTTGCGCCGTGCCGGTGGTCAATGAGGACAATAACTATATCGGTATTATTTCCAAAGCCATGCTGCTTCAGGCGCTGGACAAAGAAGGGGGTAACGAATGAGCACTTCACATATCACGAACTCAGTCACTCAGCACGCTCAGGCCGCACAGGCTCAGGCGCTGGATCCGTCCATCGATCCGTGGAGTGCCGATAACGCCAGCGGCGGTGTGGCGCCACAAGCCGACGCCGCCACTTCTGCTGCACCAGCCGATGCGGGCAGCAGCGATCCCTGGGGCGGCGGCAGCGATGCCGCTACCAGCGCGCCGGATACCACGCACCACGCCGCAGCACAGGCCAATGACTGGCTGAGCGTTGCACCCGAACAGCATCAGCATTTTTCTATTCTCGATCCGTTCCACAGTACGCTGATCCCGCTCGACCATTGGGTGACGGAAGGGATCGACTGGCTGGTCACGAATTTCCGTCCGGTATTCCAGGGGATCCGCGTGCCGGTCGACTTCGTCCTGAGCGGCTTCCAGCACGGTCTGGAAACGCTGCCTGCACCGATTGCGATCTTAGTGTTTGCGCTGATCGCCTGGCAGATGGCGGGGTTAGGCATGGGTGCCGCCACGCTGGTGTCTCTGGTCCTGATCGGCGCCATCGGTGCCTGGTCACAGGCAATGGTGACGCTGGCGCTGGTTCTGACGTCGCTGTTCTTCTGTATTCTGATAGGCCTTCCGCTCGGAATATGGCTGGCGCGCAGTCAGCGGGCGGCGAAAATTATCAGGCCGCTGCTTGATGCCATGCAAACCACACCGGCGTTCGTGTATCTGGTGCCGATCGTGATGCTGTTTGGTATCGGTAACGTGCCGGGCGTGGTCGTGACGATCATCTTTGCCCTGCCGCCGGTGGTGCGTCTGACCATTCTGGGTATCAATCAGGTGCCGGAAGATCTGATCGAAGCCGCCAAGTCGTTTGGTTCCAGCCCGCGCCAGTTGCTGTTCAAAGTACAGCTGCCGCTGGCCATGCCGACCATCATGGCCGGTATTAACCAGACGCTGATGCTGGCGCTGTCGATGGTGGTTATCGCCTCGATGATCGCCGTGGGCGGTCTGGGTCAGATGGTCTTGCGCGGTATTGGCCGTCTGGACATGGGTCTGGCCTCAGTCGGGGGTGCGGGTATCGTTATCCTCGCCATCATCCTCGACCGTCTGACACAGTCCATGGGTCGCGACAGCCGCAGTAAAGGCGGTCACCGCTGGTTCACCCGCGGTCCTGTCGGCCTGGTGATGAAGCCATTCGCCAAAAAAGCCTGATTCAGGCACTGCACTTCTCCCGGCGGTTCGCCGCCGGGAACTCTCAAAGCGAAAAAACGCAGTCCACTCTTACGTATTCACCAGCAAGAATAAGGGTTCACCATGCGCACAACTCAGAATAAAACACCGATCAAAACACTCATCCTCGCATTAGCAGTAGCAACACCTGCCGCTTTCGCTGCCGATTTACCGGGTAAAGGCGTGGTCGTCAAACCGTTGCAAAGCACCATCGCGGAAGAAACATTCCAGACCGAACTGGTCAACCGCGCGCTGGAAAAACTCGGTTATGACGTTCAGCAAACCGGCGAAGTGGATTACAACGTCGCCTACACCGCGATTGCCAGCGGCGATTCTACCTACATGGCCGTGAACTGGGAGCCGCTGCAAAAAGACATGTACACCGCAGCCGGTGGCGACCAGAAGTTCTACCGTCAGGGCACTTACATCAAGGGCGCGGCGCAGGGTTATCTGATCGACAAGAAAACCGCTGACAAATACAACATTCATGATTTATCGCAGCTGAAAGATCCGAAACTCGCCAAACTGTTTGACGCCGACGGTGACGGAAAAGCCGATATGGCCGGTTGTAATCCGGGCTGGGTGTGCGGCGCGGTAGTGAATACGCAAATCAAAGCCTATGGCCTGAGCGATACCGTGACGCAAAACGAGGGCAACTATTCGGCCATTATCGCCGACACGCTGACCCGTTATAAATCCGGCAAGCCGGTGCTGTATTTCACCTGGACACCGTACTGGGTGAGCAACGAACTGAAACCCGGCAAAGACGTGGTCTGGCTGACAGTGCCGTTCTCTGCCACACCGGGCTCACAGAAAGACATGGATACCACGCTGCCTAACGGCAAAAACTACGGTTTCCCGGTCAATAACGAGCACATTGTCGCCAACAAAGCCTGGGCTGAGAAAAACCCGGCAGCGGCAAAACTGTTCGCCATCATGCAACTGCCACTGAGCGACGTGAATGCACAGAACCTGCGGATGCATGAAGGGGAATCCTCTTCAGCCGACATTCAGCAACACGTTGACGGCTGGATCAAAGCGCATCAGGCCACTTTCGACGGCTGGATCAAAGAAGCCGCCGCTGCCGCAAAATAATTAATAACAACAATTCGAGGAATTTATGAAGAAGACAGGAATCTGGGCGGTTGCCGCTCTTACCACGCTCGCCACTGCCACCACTTTCGCCGCCGATCTGCCGGGTAAAGGCATCAGCGTCACGCCGGTTCAGAGCACCATCAGCGAAGAGTCTTTTCAGACAGAGCTGGTCAGCAAAGCACTGGAAAAACTGGGCTATGACGTTCAGCCAACCCGTGAGGTCGATTACAACGTCGGCTACACCACGCTGGCTGCCGGTGATGCGACGTTCACCGCCGTTAACTGGTCACCTTTGCATGATGAAATGTACAAAGCCGCCGGTGGCGATAAAGTCTTTTACCGCGAAGGGACATACGTAACCGGCGCGGCACAGGGCTGGCTTATCGATAAGAAAACCGCTGAGAAATATCACATCACCAATATCGAACAGCTGAAAGATCCGAAACTGGCCAAACTGTTTGATACCAACGGTGACGGCAAAGCCGATCTGACCGGTTGTACGCCGGGCTGGGGTTGTGAAGCTGCGCTGAATGAGCAGCTGAAAGCCTATGGTCTGGAAAATACCGTGACGCACAATCAGGGTAACTATTCCGCGATGATTGCCGACACCATCACGCGTTACAAAGAAGGTAAACCTATCTTCTATTACACCTGGACGCCGTACTGGGTGAGCAACGTGCTGATCCCAGGTAAAGACGTACTGTGGATGCAGGTACCGTTCTCCGTGGTGCCGGGTGATAAAAACGCCGATACCAAACTGCCAAACGGTAAAAACTATGGTTTCCCGGTGAGCACCATGCACATCGTGGCGAACAAAGCCTGGGCTGAGAAAAACCCGGCTGCTGCAAAACTGTTTGCCATCATGAAACTGCCACTGAAAGACATCAATGCGCAGAATGCCGCGATGCATGCCGGTAAAAATTCCGATGCTGACATCTCCGCGCAGACAGATGGCTGGATCAAAGCCCACCAGGAACAGTTCGACGGCTGGGTAAAAGAAGCGGCTGCCGCCGCCAAATAAACCAGTAACGAAGGCAGAAACAGCAACGGGCGGGGAGAAATCTCCGCCCGTTTTTATGTACGATAAAACCTCTATTACAAAACCAGATAGTTGCCATTAAAACTATTCATTGGTTTAATATTTTTATCATAACGATAATCGTCGCTCGCATTTCCCTGCTCCTTCAATAAGATCCGTTTATTCTCACTATGAAAAAAACTACAACACATTCTCCACTCAGCCCGGCGCTGATCATTCTGATGGCGATTGCCACCGGGCTTGCCGTCGCCAGTAATTATTACCCGCAGCCGCTGCTGGAAACCATTGCCCGCGCGTTCAATCTGTCGGTCAATCAGGCCGGTTTTATCGTCACCGTCGCGCAACTCGGTTATGCCTGCGGCCTGATGTTTATCGTGCCGCTGGGCGATATGTTTGAACGTCGCGGCCTGATTGTGCTGATGACACTGCTTTCCGCCGCCGGGTTACTGATCACCGCCATGGCACCGACGCTGACCATAATGTTAGTGGGCACCGCGCTGACCGGGCTGTTTTCCGTGGTCGCGCAGATTCTGGTGCCACTGGCTGCCACGCTGGCGGAGCCGGAGCGTCGCGGAAAAGTGGTCGGGCTGATTATGTCAGGCCTGCTGCTGGGCATTTTGCTGGCGCGAACCGTCGCGGGTGCTTTGGCGTCACTGGGCGGCTGGCGTACGGTGTATTGGGTGGCGAGTGCGCTGATGATCGTCATGGCGCTGGTGCTGTGGCGCAAGCTGCCGAAACATGAGCAAAAAACCGATCTGAATTATCCGCAACTGCTGAAATCTATTTTCTCGCTGTTCATTCACACGCCGGTGCTGCGTACCCGTGCGCTGGTGGGCATGTTCTGCTTCGCTAACTTCAGCATTTTGTGGACCTCGATGGCGTTCCTGCTGGCCGGCCCGGCGTATCACTATTCCGAAGGGGTGATCGGCCTGTTTGGTCTGGTGGGTGCGGCCGGTGCGCTGGCGGCAACCCGTGCGGGCAATCTTGCCGATAAAGGCAAAGCGCATCTGACCACCACCGCCGGGTTAATCCTGCTGCTGCTGTCGTGGGCGGCGATTGCTTACGGTGAGCATTCGGTTATCTCGCTGATTATCGGCATCATCGTTTTGGACCTTTCGGTTCAGGGCGTACACATCACCAACCAAAGTGTTATCTATAAGACCATGCCCGAAGCACGTAACCGCCTCACGGCAGGTTATATGACCACTTACTTTATCGGTGGCGCGGTCGGCTCGCTGGTGTCGGCTTCGGCCTATCAGGCCGCGGGCTGGTATGGCGTTTCCCTCGCGGGCACGCTGATGTGCGTACTGAATCTGCTGGTCTGGTGGCAGGGACACAAATACAAACTCGCCTGATTATCGGGGCGGTTAAAATAGAATCAGGAGGGAATCATCACCCCTCCTGATTAGCTTGCGAATAATCATTGCTGAAATTTATTTGTACCAAAGGGTGTTAACAATACTTACAGTCTGGTAATGTTTGCGTCATGAATTATTCGCCGGCCACACTCCGGTTTCACAATGTTTTATACATCCATGCAAACCAATCCTGATCCCGCCCGCGTTTCCACCTTCCGGCAAGGTGTGACTGACAGCCTGCCCGTAGTGATCGGTTATCTGCCCATCGCTTTTGCTTTCGGCCTCAGCGCCGTCAAACTTGGCTTTACCCCTGCTGAAAGTCTGTTGTTCTCCGTGCTTATCTACGCAGGCGCCAGCCAGTTTGTGATCACCGCGCTGCTCAGCGCCGGAATGTCTTTATGGGTTTGCGCCCTGACGGTCATGGCGATGGATGTCAGACACGTCCTGTACGGCCCCTCTTTGCGTAACCGTCTGGTGGGAAAACTCAATGGCAGGAAAACCGCGCTCTGGGCGTTCGGCCTGACCGATGAAGTGTTCGCCGCCGCCACCACCAAACTTATTCGCGATAAACGCAGCTGGAGCGAGGACTGGATGTGTGGCATTGCGCTCTCGTCCTGGCTTTCCTGGGTTTTCGGCACCGCCATCGGCGCGCTGTTTGGCAACGGTCCGCTGGAAAATTTTCCCGCCGTTGAGGCTGCGCTCGGGTTTATGTTGCCTGCGCTGTTCCTGAGTTTTCTGCTCGCGGCGTTTAAGCGCCAGCAAAGCATGGTGTTTGTTGCCTCGCTGGCCGGGGCTCTGAGCGGATTGATGTTCTGGTCAATTCCCGCCGCCATTGGCTGCGGGCTCGCGGCCGGTTGCCTGGCCGCCCTGCTGCAACGGCCCCAGGCGACATCTGCGACGGAGGTCATCTCCGATGAGCACTGACGTTATTCTGGTGTGTCTGCTGGTGGGCGTGGTCAATTACCTGTTCCGCTATTTGCCCCTGCGCATCGGCGCGCGGCGAACCTCAGGTGGCCTGAAAAGCGGCCCGCTCTCCCGCGTGCTCGACAGCATTGGTATCGCCTCGATTTGTGCGTTGCTGGTGGTTTCAGGCGCGCCGGACGTAATGCGTGACCCGCAAAGACTGCTGCCGTCACTGGCCGGTTTCGTGCTGCTGACGCTGATTTTCTGGCGCACAAAAAGCATCATTATTGCCACGCTGACTGGCGCCGTGGCGTACGGTCTGGTGTTCAAGGTGATGCTGATGGCGGTGTGAAACCCACTATTTTTTTACGCTCTGGCAACACGTAATCAAAATTTGTTGAATGCTTTAAACATCGAATAATTCACCGGGGTTATGAATCACACTAATTGCTAAAGAATTGGTGATTCATAACATTGATATTATTAATTACCATCGTTACTATGTCATCTGTAACTAATGAGGCTTCTCATATGGACAGTTCGTTCTCGCCAATTGAAAAAATGTTAAATTTCCGGGCTAAAAAGCAAAAAGATTTTCCTTATCAGGAAATTTTGCTGACCCGTCTTTGTATGCACATGCAAAGTAAGTTGCTGGAAAATCGCAACAAAATGCTGAAAGCGCAAGGGATCAACGAAACCCTGTTTATGGCGTTACTGACGCTTGATGCGCAGGAAAGCCACAGCATTCAGCCTTCTGAACTGAGTTCTGCACTGGGCTCTTCCCGTACCAACGCCACCCGCATTGCGGATGAGCTGGAAAAGCGTGGATGGATCGAACGCCGTGAAAGCGACAACGACCGCCGTTGCCTGCACTTGCACCTGACCGCTGATGGCGAAGCCTTTATTCAGAAGTTACTGCCGCCTCAACACAAGAGCCTGCATTTCCTCTGGTCGACCTTAGACGCAGATGAACAGAAGCAGTTAGAAACCCTGACGCGCAAACTGTTAACTCGCCTTGATCAGATGGATGCGACAGCACTGCAACAATTCTAAATTTCTGTTCAGGTAAACCACACATGTCACTCCAAGCTCGCTGGAGGCTTACGCCGCTGTTTGCCGTTTTGATTTTGGCCGGCTGCGCCTCCAGTAATAGTATTGCTCCTCAGTCGTCGCTGCTGGATACGCAACAGCTTCATCTGCAGCAGGCAAAGGTCAGCTCCCTGACCCTCGGCCCACAGTGGTGGCGCAGTCTTAATGACCCGCAACTCGATGCCCTGATGACCACAACGTTGCAAAATTCGCCGTCGTTACGTCAGGCGGCAGCGCGCGTGCGCGAAGCGCAGAGTGTGATGGGCGAAGCGGATGCGGCCAATGGCCCTTATCTGGATTTGAATGGATCGACGCGACGTGAACGTGTGGCTAAAAACACCATTCCGCCGTTTCTGACCAGCTACCCCGAAGCGCCTATCTATGACAGCAGCAACAGCCTCGGCCTGAATCTGAGCTATGAGTTTGACTGGTGGGGAAAATACCGCAATCAGGTGAATGCCGCGAAAGCACAGGTGGATTCCGCCCGTGCTGAACAGGCACAAGCCGCTCTGACGCTGACCAGTTCGGTGGCGTCAGCCTATTATCAGTTGCAGGCCAATCTGGCCCTTCAGGACGTTCTGCAACATCAGGTAGATAACAACCAGCGTCTGGCCGATCTGCGTAAAGCGCAGTATCAGGCGGGGGTATATGGCATTGAGATCCCGCAACAGACGCAGGCACAGGCCGACAGCGCGAAGCAACAGATTATCACGCTGAAGTCGCAAACCGAGCAACTGCGCCATGAGTTATCGGCACTGGCCGGTCGTGGCCCCGACGCCATGAACGGGCTGCACGCCGTGGCACTGCCATCGCCTGACGCGCTGGCACCCCAAGGTGAGCTGACCCTCGATTTGCTGGGTAAACGCCCTGACATCGCCGCACAGCGCGATCTGGTCGAATCCTATTCCCAGCGCGTCAGCGCCGCGAAAAAAGAGTTCTACCCAAGCCTTTCCATCAGCGCCTTCGGCGGTCTGACGACCACCAACTACGGAGGCACCAGCCCGAATCTTCTGGAAGCCGCCAGCAAAGCCTGGAATATCACGCCAGCGATTTCGCTGCCGATTTTCCACGCCGGTGCGCTGCGCGCCAAACTGGGCGAAGAGTCCGCGTTATATGACCAGTCCGTTGAGTCGTATAACCAGACCATCCTGAACGCCATCCAGCAAACTGCGGATGCCATCACTGTCTCGAAAAGCAGCGTTGAACAATTGCAGCAGGCTTCTTCTGCCGCGAAATCGCTGGAAGAGGTGTATCGCGTTTCGGATGCAAGATACAACGCTGGCATCATCGGACGGGATGAGCTGTTGACCAGCCAGTCAGCGCTTCTGCAACAACAGCAGGCGCAACTTAATGCCAGCAGTCAGGTGATGCAGGCAAAAATCAGTCTTATCCGTGCGCTCGGGGGTGGCTATCAGGCCCCGGCTGCGGATCAAAAATCATAATAATTACACAGACTCAGCGTGGAGAAGACCATGAGCGCAAATGCCGAAACTCAGGCAGCAACGCCGCAAGCTCCGAGAAATAAGAAAAAAACGCGCAAAACCGCGATGCTCTTGTTGACCGGGATTTTCATTATTATCGCCATCGCCTACCTGTTTTACTGGCTGCTGGTGTTACGTCATTTCGAGTCGACCGACGACTCCTATGTCGCCGGTAATCAGGTGCAGATTATGGCGCAGGTGTCGGGCAGCGTGACCGACGTGAATTTCGACAGCACCGACTTTGTGAAAAAAGGCGACGTGCTGGTGACGATCGATCCGACCGATGCGGAGCAGGCTTTCGAGCGCTCTAAAACGGCGCTGGCCAACAGCGTGCGCCAGACGCATCAGCTGATCATCAACGGTAAGCAGTATCAGGCCAATATCGCCCTGCGCCAGACCCAGTTGCAACAGGCGCAAACTGACCTCAAGCGTCGCGTTGTGCTGGGAAATGTCGATGCGATTGGCCGTGAGGAACTGCAACACGCCCGTGATGCCGTGGATACCGCGAAAGCGCAATACGATGTCGCCGTTCAGCAATACAACGCCAATCAGGCGATGATTCTGGATACGCCGGTCGATAAGCAGCCGCAGGTTTTGCAAGCCGCCGCGCAGGTGCGTGATGCCTGGCTCGCCTTGCAACGTACCAAAGTGCGCAGCCCGATTGACGGTTTCGTTTCCCGCCGTGCGGTACAGATTGGTCAGCAGATCAACTCTTCCACTGCGCTGATGGCGGTAGTGCCGGCTCATCACATCTGGGTGGATGCCAACTTTAAAGAAACACAGTTAGCCAATATGCGTATCGGCCAGGCCGCGACCGTGGTCAGCGATATGTACGGTGACGACGTGAAATATCACGGCAAAGTGGTGGGGATGGACATGGGCACCGGCGGCGCGTTCTCGCTGTTACCTGCGCAAAATGCCACCGGCAACTGGATCAAAGTGGTCCAGCGTTTACCGGTGCGTATCGAGCTTAACGATCAGGAAGTGAAAGAACATCCGCTGCGTATTGGTTTGTCGGCGCTGGTCACGGTCGATACGCAAAACCGTGATGGTCTGGTGCTGGCGAATAAAGTGCGTACTGAACCGCTGTATCAGACAACGGCTCTGACGCTGGATCTGGCACCGGTTAACGCCATCATTGCTGACGTTATTCATGCCAATGCAGGCTAATATTTCCGGAGGCCGCTGTGGCAAATAAACCGCTGGTAGGCGCACCGCTGGCCTGGATGACGGTGGCTTTGTCGATGGCCACGTTCATGCAGGTGCTGGACTCGACGATCGCCAACGTGGCGATCCCGACCATTGCCGGGAATCTGGGTGCCTCAAACTCGCAGGGCACCTGGGTGATCACCTCCTTCGGGGTGGCTAACGCCATCTCGATCCCGATCACCGGCTGGCTGGCAAAACGCATCGGCGAAGTAAAACTGTTCCTCTGGTCTACGGTGCTGTTTGCGATTGCCTCCTGGCTGTGCGGCATGTCCAACAGCCTGGAAATGCTGATCTTCTTCCGTGTGGTGCAGGGCGTGGTGGCAGGTCCACTGATCCCCCTCTCGCAAAGTCTGTTACTGAATAACTATCCGCCGGCCAAGCGAAGTACCGCGCTCGCGCTCTGGTCGATGACGGTGATCGTCGCCCCGATTTGCGGGCCGATCCTCGGCGGGTACATCAGTGATAACTACCACTGGGGCTGGATCTTCTTCATTAACGTGCCGATCGGCGCCGCCGTGGTGTTCCTGACGCTGAAAACGCTGAAGGGCCGCGAAACAGCAACGCAGATCAGACCAATCGACAGTGTGGGGTTAGTGCTGCTGGTGCTGGGCATTGGCGCATTGCAGGTGATGCTCGACCGGGGTAAAGAACTCGACTGGTTTAACTCGACGGAAATTATCGTGCTGGCGGTCGTGGCGGTGGTCGCGCTCTGCTTCCTTGTCGTGTGGGAGCTAACCGATGACCACCCGATAGTCGATCTGTCGCTGTTTAAATCGCGAAACTTTACCATCGGCGTGCTGTGTATCAGCCTGGCCTACATGCTTTACTTCGGCGCGATTGTTCTGCTGCCGCAGTTGTTGCAGGAGGTATACGGCTACACCGCCACCTGGGCAGGTCTGGCGTCCGCACCGGTGGGGATTTTGCCGGTCCTGATGTCGCCGATCATCGGGCGTTTTGCACACCGGCTGGATATGCGAAAGCTGGTGACGTTCAGCTTTATCATGTATGCCTACTGCTTCTTCTGGCGTGCGTACACGTTCGAACCGGGGATGGATTTTGGGGCATCTGCGTGGCCGCAGTTTATTCAGGGCTTCGCCGTCGGCTGCTTCTTCATGCCGCTGACCACCATTATCCTGTCCGGCTTACCGCCGGAACGCATGGCGGCGGCCTCAAGTTTGTCGAACTTTATCCGTACGCTGGCAGGTTCGATTGGTACGTCGATCACCACCACCATGTGGTCTAACCGGGAATCACTGCACCACGCGCAGTTAACGGAAAACATCACGCCGTTTAATCCGGCGGCGACGCAGACGTATCAGCAGCTCGAAGGCATGGGCATGAGCCATCAGCAGGCTTCAGGCTGGATAGCGCGGGAAATCACAAATCAGGGGCTCATTATCTCTGCCAATGAGATTTTCTGGTTATCCGGCGGCGCATTCCTGGTGCTGCTGGTTCTGATCTGGTTCGCCCGCCCGCCGTTTACCAGTGGTGGCGGAGCGGGTGGTGCTCACTGATTCAGGCAATCCCTGAATGACGCAAAGCAAAACGGACGCATTACGCGTCCGTTTTTTTATGGCTCAAACCGGGCGATTATGCCTGGTTCTGACGCCACCATTCCGCCAGCAAAATCCCGGTCGCCACGGAGACGTTCAGGCTTTCTACTTTGCCGGTACCGCCGATAGACACGCTCAGATCACCCTGCTGCCATGCGCTGTCGGACAAACCGTCGCTCTCTTCACCCAGCACCAGCACCATTTTGGCCGGCAGCTCAGCTTTACCGAGCGCTGTACCTTTATGGCTGGAGGTGGTGACGATGGTGTAACCCGCTTTACGGAAGGTCGCCAGCACATCAAGGAAGTTATCCGCGTTGATGGCTTTCACGTGTTCCGCGCCGCCTTCAGCAGTACGAACTGCCGCACCGGATTCCAGCTGTGCCGGATCCTGTACCAGCATCCCGTTGATACCAAAATGCGCACAAGAACGCATGATACCGCCGAGGTTATGCGGGTTGCCGACGTTTTCCAGCGCCAGCACGCAGTCTTTCGCGCGGGCAGTTTGCAGATAAGTTTCCGCATCCAGACCCTGACGTTTTTTGATCAGGAAACACACGCCGCCGTGGTGTTCAGTGCCGGACGCTTTCGCCAGCTCTTCATCTTCAACCACATGATAGGCTTTGCGATTTGCTGCCATCCAGCGCAGCGCTTCACGAAAACGCGGGGTGACGGATTGCACAAACCACGCACGCACGATAGCGTCCGGACGGCTGGCAAACAGCGCCTGACAGGCATTTTCGCCATACACGCGGGTTTCTTCCTGGCGCTGGCGACGCAGCTGCTCAGGATCGATAAAGCTTTTACCGCTGATGCCGCCGTGATCCGGTACGGACTCATCAGCCGGTGCACGTGAGACGGTTTTCCACGGCGAAGAATACGGACCCTCATCATCACGGGCCGGACGGCGCGGGCGATCGTCGCCACGTCGTGTATCTGCGCCGCGTGAATCACCACGCGAATCGCTGCTGCGACGCTCATTGCGGCGGGCATCGTCTGGACGGGAACCCTGGCGAGGATTATCGCCCGGACGTCCTCTGTTATTGGAAGGACGTTTATCGTTATTGCGGTTATCGCCGTCGTCGTCACTACGGACGAACATCACTTTGACTTTGCCGTTCTTGCCACTGAATGAATCGTTCATTTTTCTCTCCACCTACGCGCAGGGCGCGAAGATTACCTGATGTCTGTGAGCTAAGCCACATGCTTTGGACCAAAAGCTTAAAACTATCGTATTCATTGAATAAACCGCGTTGTTAACAGAATGCTGCACCCTCATACTTACAACATCCAAGTAACATATCAGCCATCTTTAGCGCCGGATCCGGTAAGGTTGATACCGTTCTCACGTTAAGCAATGTAGAGGCTATTTTATGAATACGATTTGCACATCATGTCAGGCCACCAACCGCCTGCCAGAGGATCGTATCGACGACGGCGCAAAATGCGGCCGCTGCGGTCATTCACTTTTTGAAGGCGATGTGGTTCACGCTACTGCTGCCACGCTGGATAAATACCTGCAGGATGACCTGCCGGTTGTTATCGATTTCTGGGCACCATGGTGTGGCCCATGTGTTAACTTCGCGCCGATCTTTGAAGATGTGGCTCAGGAACGCGCCGGTAAAATCCGCTTCATTAAGGTGAATACTGAAGCAGAACCTGAACTGAGCGCGCGGTTCCGAATCCGCAGCATTCCCACCATTATGGTATTTAATGAAGGCAAAATGGTCGATATGTTAAGCGGCGCGATGCCTAAAGCCCCGTTCAATAACTGGCTTAATGAATCATTGTAACGCATAAGCCGTTATAAAGCCCTGCCGATGGCCCGCCTCTGTGCGGGCTTTTTTCTCTTTACATCACGCCGGTAACGGATCTGCTTGCCAGCCCCGGAAGGGTGATTAGAATAGCCGTTTTTCGCCTACCGGAATGCTTATGTCAGACAACGCCGTCCTTCGCCTGCGTGCACAGCGCCTTGCCAAATCCACCCGCCCTTTTCTTGCCCGCGGGTCACGGGCGATTCGCTGTCAGTCATGCCTGTTACCTGAACGCCACTGCATCTGCGCCGAACGCGAAATTCATCAGGCCACCAGCCGTTTTTGTCTGGTGATGTTCGACACTGAGCCGATGAAGCCCAGCAATACCGGACGGTTGATCGCTGACGTTTTACCCGATACCCAGGCATTTATGTGGTCGCGTACGGAAACGGATCCGGCTCTGCTCGAAGCGATTGCCGCCCCCGAACGCCAGGCTTATGTGGTTTTCCCGGCCTCTTTCGCCGAACCGCCGCGCCAGGTGTTTACCGACATTCCGGCCGGCAGCAAACCTCCGCTTTTTATCATGCTCGACGGCACCTGGAACGAAGCCCGCAAGATGTTTCGCAAAAGCCCGTACCTGGATAATCTGCCAGTTTTCTCTCTCGATGTAAGCGCCAGCTCCGGCTACATACTGCGCGAAGCGTCGCGTCCGGAACTGCATTGTACGGTAGAAGTGGCGGCAGCTTTGCTGGAAAAAGCCGGTGATATTGAGGCTTCGGCTGGCCTGTCGCGCCACTTTACCCATTTCCGCACCCAGTATCTGGCCGGAAAACCCCACCATCCGGTGCATCAGCTCACAGCAAAGAATGAAGAAAGCCTCTAGAATCATGTGAACATGATGAACCGGAGATGCCATGAGTCAGCGCGGACTGGAAGCCTTATTACGACCTGAATCTATCGCGGTAGTGGGTGCCAGCAATAAGCCGGGCCGCGCCGGATATCTGATGATGCGCAATCTGCTCGACAGCGGATTCAACGGCCCGGTGCTGCCGGTCACCCCCGCTTATCGCGCGGTGTGCGGCGTGCTCACGTGGCGGGATGTCGCCAGCCTGCCGATGTCGCCCGATCTCGCCATTCTCTGTACCCACGCTGACCGCAATCTCGCCCTGCTTGAACAGCTTGGCGAACGCGGCTGTAAGACGGTCATTGTACTTTCGTCTTTGCCCCGGCAATTCGCAGAACTGAAATCCTGCGCGCAGCGCTTTTCCATGCGCCTGCTCGGACCCAACAGTCTCGGTATTCTCGCACCATGGCAGAAGCTGAATGCCAGCTTTTCACCGGTGCCTATCCTGCCCGGTAAACTGGCATTTATTTCGCAATCGGCGGCGGTTGCCAATACCATTCTCGACTGGGCACAGCAGCGCGCTGTCGGCTTCTCCTATTTCATTTCGCTTGGCGACAGTCTGGATATCGACGTCGACGATCTGCTTGATTTCCTCGCCCGCGACAGTAAAACCAGCGCCATCCTTCTTTATCTTGAACATATCAGCGATGCCCGCCGTTTTCTTTCAGCCTCGCGCAGCGCCTCACGCAATAAACCTATTTTGGTGATCAAAAGCGGCCGCAGCGCTCAGGCTCAGACACTGCTCAACAGCCCGCTGAGTCTGGATGCCGCCTACGATGCAGCTATCCAGCGCGCCGGATTATTGCGCGTTCAGGATACCCATGAACTGTTTTCAGCCGTTGAAACGCTGAGCCATATGCGTCCGCTGAAAGGTGAGCGCTTACTTATCATCAGTAACGGCGCCGCCCCTGCCGCGATGGCGCTTGACCAACTGCTGTTACGCAACGGGAAGCTGGCGAAGCTCGGCGAAGAAACCGTCCGGAGGCTGAGCGCCGTGCTGCCTCAAACGATAACGGCCTCAAACCCACTGGATTTGCATGATGATGCGACGCCGTTGCTCTATCAGTCAGTGATGACGGCGTTGCTCGACAGCACTGATTTCGATGCTGTGCTGGTGATCCACGCGCCGAGTGCCGCAGCACATGGCACGGTGACCGCCAGCCATCTCATCGACGCGGTTCGTCAGCATTCGCGCGGTAAATACATCACACTGCTGACCAACTGGTGCGGAGAATTCTCCTCGCAGGAAGCGCGCAAACTGTTTACCGAGGCCGGGATCCCCACGTACCGAACGCCGGAAGGCACGGTCACCGCGTTTATGCATATGGTTGAATACCGGCGTAACCAGAAGCAGCTGAAAGAAACACCCGCGCTGCCCGCGGATCTTGAACAGAATACCGATCAGGCGCATCAGCTGATTGCCCAAACGCTGGCAGAAGGCACCACGCAACTCGATACACATGAAGTTCGCGCGATTCTGCAAGCCTACGGAATGAATGTGCTGCCCACGTGGATCGCCAGCGACAGCGCCGAAGCGGTGAATATCGCCAGCCAGGTCGGTTACCCGGTGGCATTGAAATTACGCTCACCGGACATTCCGCATAATTCGGAAGTTCAGGGGGTGATGTTGTATCTGCGAACCGCCAGTGAAGTGGAACAGGCAGCCAATGCCATTTTTGACCGCGCCAGACAGGCGTTCCCGCAGGCCAGAATTCAGGGGCTGCTGGTACAAACCATGGCGAGCCGACCGGGCTCTCAGGAATTACGCGTGGTGGTCGAACAGGATCCGGTCTTCGGCCCGCTGATCATGCTGGCTGAAGGCGGCTCAGACTGGCAGCCAGAGCGGCAAGCGGTAGTTGCCCTGCCACCACTGAACATGACGCTGGCGCGCTATCAGGTGGTTCAGGCACTGAAGAGCGGCAAAATCCGCGGCCGCAATGCCCTGCACCCTCTCGATGTTCCGGCACTGAGCCAGTTGCTGGTGAACGTGTCGAACCTGATTATCGATTGCCCGGAGATCGAACGTCTGGATATTCACCCGTTGCTGGTTTCCGGCAGTGAACTCAGTTTGCTGGATGTTTCAATGCAATTGTCGGCGCACCCGGCGGACAGGCCATCACGTCTGGCAATCCGCCCTTATCCCCGCGAGCTTGAAGAGCTTGTTATCCTTAAAGATGGCTCGCAGGCGCTGTTCCGCCCTATCCTTCCTGAAGATGAACCGCTGCTGAAAGCGTTTATCCTCAAAGTGACGAAAGAAGATCTGTACTACCGCTACTTCAGTGAAATCAATGAATTCACTCATGAAGATTTGGCCAACATGACGCAAATCGATTATGACCGTGAAATGGCCTTCGTTGCCATCCGAACCACAGACGCCCAAGATGAAATTATTGGCGTCACGCGCGCGGTGTCAGATCCGGACAATATTGATGCTGAATTCTCGGTTTTAGTTCGTTCGGATCTTAAAGGCCTGGGGCTGGGACGCAGGCTTCTCGATAAGATGATCAACTACGCCGCAGAGCACGGTCTGCAACGCCTTACCGGTATCACCATGCCAAATAATCAGGGCATGATCACCCTGGCCAGAAAGCTTGGATTCGACGTAGACATTCAGATTCAGGACGGCATTGTGAACCTGTCATTAACGCTGGAAAAGCGGGGAATAACACCGCAGAAAAGCGTGAGCCGAAGCCATGAACAGGCAAAAGATGCGCACATCAGACAGGACTAATGGTATTATCGACCGATTGTGCGGTTACCACTGTCTGCTTGTGCCGCGAAAGCCATTACATGAAGAGAGAAGAAGCGCACTGTGATGTTGTCAAAATTCAAACGTAATAAACATCAACAACACCTTGCTCAGCTGCCCAAACTCCCCCAAACGGTTGATGCTGTAGAAACGCTCTACTGCCCAGCAGATTTCCGTAAGACGCTGCTCAACGCAATTGCCAACGCAACCCAACGGATCTATCTGGTCGCTCTCTATTTAGAGAACGATGACGGCGGACGTGACGTATTGTCGGCACTTTATGCGGCTAAACAGCAACGACCTGAGCTTGAGATTTGTGTGCTGGTTGACTGGCACCGTGCTCAGCGCGGGCGTATTGGCGCAGCGGCTGCTGACACCAATGCGGACTGGTATTGCCGTATGGCTAAAGAACATCCTGAATGTTCCGTTCCGGTATACGGCGTTCCGGTCAATACGCGTGAAGCGTTGGGTGTCCTGCATCTGAAAGGTTTTGTGATAGACGATCAGGTGATCTACAGCGGTGCCAGCCTCAATGATGTTTATCTGCATCGCCACGAGAAATATCGCTACGATCGTTATCAGCTTCTGACCAACGCACCGCTGGCAAATACCATGATCGACTTTATGAAGAAGTCGATCATTACTGCCGCAGCCGTTCAGCGCCTCGATCGGGAAGATCGTCCGAAAAGCATTGAGATCAAGAACGAAACACGTCAGTTTCGTCAAAATCTGCGCTCCAGCGGATATCACTTCAAAGACAGTGCCGGTAATGATGAACTGGCGGTGACGCCCATCGTCGGCCTGGGTAAACAAAACGAGCTGAACCGGACTATTCATCATCTGATGGCCAGTACCGATCACAAGCTGACGCTTTGTACGCCTTATTTCAATATGCCCGCGATGCTGGCACGCAATATTATCCATCTGTTGCGCCGGGGTAAGCAGGTCGAAATTATTGTCGGTGATAAAACGGCAAATGATTTTTATATTCCACAGGATCAGCCGTTTAAGATCATCGGTGCGCTGCCTTATTTGTACGAAATTAACCTGCGCCGATTCCTGAGCCGTTTACAGCGTTTTGTCGACAGCGGACAGCTCATTGTGCGGTTATGGAAAGATGGCGATAACAGTTATCACCTCAAAGGCATGTGGGTTGATGACCGCTGGCAGTTAATTACCGGCAACAATCTCAATCCACGTGCATGGCGTTTAGATCTTGAGAATGCGATTCTGATCCACGATCCACATAAAGAGATGGCCTCGCAGCGTCAGAAAGAGCTGGATGAAATTCGTCAACACACGCAGGTTGTCTCTCATTATATGGAACTTGAAAGCATTCCAAATTATCCGGTCAAAGTGCGTAAGCTTATTCGCCGTCTGCGGCGGATACGGATCGACAGATTAATCAGCCGAATTCTCTAATTGGCTATACTGAAAGCCTGATCATATTGATCGGGCTTTTTTATATCTGGAATAACACTCGATGACCTACCCACTTCCTCATTCCCTCAAATACTCTTTTGTCGCCCTGATATTATGCAGCAGTGGCTGTACGCATTACGCAAACGATCCATGGACCGGTAAGGATAAAGCCGAGCACTTTGTTGGTTCAGCTGTATTAGCCGCAGCAGGAACCGCTTATGGAGATAATCAGGGATGGAGTGAGGCTCGCAGCCGGTCATTTGGGTTACTCTTTTCGGTCAGCCTGGGTGCAGCGAAAGAGTTTTATGACAGCCGAGATGGTGGCAGTGGCTGGAGCTGGAAGGATTTCACCTGGGATATTGCCGGTGCAGCCGTCGGGTACAGCACTTATCAGTTAATCCGTCATTGATACCCATTCTTATATTCCGGATTTCCTTTCGTATTCTCGTCAACCCTGAGCGAAAAACATGTGGATACTCAATAAACATCACCCTTTCTGCTCAAATTCCACATAGCAAAAAGCCCTGTACGTCAGTACAGGGCTTTCCACTTGTTTGATGCCTGGCAGTTCCCTACTCTCGCATGGGGAGACCCCACAC
>NZ_MJIB01000021.1:192782-318535 GCF_003697865.1 Rahnella sp. Larv3_ips
TGCCGCGGTTCGCAAGGAATCTTATGCGGCGCGGGAGGCGTATATTACGTTTTCCCGCTGAAGAGTCAAGAGATTATTCATTCGAACTTTCATCTTTTTCTCTTCCTGTCCGAGCGACTTCTCAGTCGTTGTTCCCGGTCAGTGGAGGCGCATTATAGGGAGTTCTCAGAAGGCCGCAACCCCTAAAATACAAATAATTTTCCGACCGCTGATTCTTTCACCAAATGACGTTTAAAGCGGCAATTCCTGGATACTTCTGAAGCCATATGACTGTAAAACAGGCAGTAAACTTCGGGCTTCTATTGTCATCGCCATGCAGTAAGCAACACTCTCAATTTCTACATCGGCTTTTTTCTGTGGAATCGGCACATGTGAAGTCTCAATGAGCCAGTGCGCGCGGCGGGCAATGGCAGAACCGGAATCGATCATGCGCGTGCCGTCGGGTAAGACCTGTGCAAGTTCTTCGCTAAGCAACGGGAAATGCGTACAGCCTAACACCACCGTGTCAGGCGGCTCGCGCAAACGCAGCCACGGATGGAGGATTTTCTTCAACGCCGTCAGGGCAACCTCTTGGCCATGTAGCTTCGCTTCGGCCAGTTCAACCAGCTCCGCCGAACCCAGCATCAGAATCTGACAGTCTGTCGCAAACCGTGCAACCAGATCATGCGTATAAGGACGTTGTACCGTCGCCCGCGTCGCCAGCAATCCGACAACGCCATTACGCGTCAACTTAGCTGCGGGTTTGATAGCGGGCACAACGCCGACGACCGGGCAGCTGAATTTGGCACGCAATGCAGGCAGGGAGACAGTGCTCGCGGTATTACAGGCAATAACGATAATAGAGAGGGGATGACGTTTCGCGACCGCGGTGACAATCTCGACCACGCGTTCGACGATGAACTCTTCGGATTTCTCGCCGTAAGGGAAGGCGACGTTATCAAAAGCGTAGATATAGTGCAGGTCCGGCAACATCTGCCGGACCTCGTGATATACCGACAACCCGCCGACGCCGGAATCGAAAACCAGCACCGTCGGGCGATCAGGAACTTGAGTTGTATCAGAAGGTATAGCTTCCAGTGAGATAGTATTCACGTCCTGGTGTTTCGTAGCCATAAACCGTCTCGTAATCTTTATCTAAGAGGTTGGCAATTCTACCACGAACGGTCAGATGTGACGTCACAGGATATGACACCGCCAGATCCCACAGACTCACGCCACCGAGTCTCACATTCTCGTTAGTATTAAAGTTAGTGTCGTAGCGTTCACCCAGATACTGATAATTGATAGACCAGTCAAAATCAGCCACCGTCCAGTCCAGCTGATATTTCGCCTGCTGTTTGGCACGACGCAGCAAGATCTCATTCGTCTCAGCATTTCTTGGGTCAAGATATTCAAGCGTCACACTGTGATGCAGAGGGCCGGTGTCGAAATTACCGGTCCATTCGACCCCTTTGATCGTTGCTTTATCAACGTTGTAATAGCCTTGCTGCTGATTGTAGTAACTGATCATCTGATCAATGTCATTACGGTACGCAGACAAACGCCAGCTAAGCGGGCCGGTTAAACCTTCCAGCGCCCCTTCCCACTCTTTACTTTCTTCGGGTTTCAGGTCCGGGTTACCGCCAAAGCTTCCGTAGAGTTGCCCAAAATTCGGTGCTTTGAAAGCGGTGCCATAGGATGCGATGAAACGGTATCCGTCGATGAACTCCCAGGCAGCACTGCTTTGCCAGGTGCCATGCGAGCCAAACTCTGAGTTATCATCATTACGCACTGCCCCTTCCAGAGTGAAGTCGCTCACCTTCTGTTGGGCTGTGACATACACACCGGTATTTCGCTGGGTATAACCGTCGGTAATGTAGTTGGTGCCTGGCTGGGTGCTGAGTTTTTGCCAGTCAGCCCCTGCGCTGACGGTGCCCTGTCCCACCTGGAATGTGTTTCCCCACTGCAGGTTGTACTGATCAGAATCATCAAGCGTGGCCGAGGCGGAATACGGGCCGTATTTCGGATCGTAGTTATAATCTTTGGTGTTGCTGTAACTGCCGCTGAGCTCAGTCGCGTAGATACCCTGCTGGAAACGTAACCCGGTGTCGTAGGTGCGGCTGTATAACTGACGCGTATCCGGCAATGCATCAAAATGGGCCGGATCGGCATAGCTGTAGGTGCCGTCATAAGCGGTTCTGTTATCAAAACCGTAAGCGCGGGCAAAACCACTGAACTGCTCATTGAACTGGTGCTCAAGCCCGGCCCAAATCGTTTTGCTCATGAAACCATCGCGGTCTGGCTGACGCGGGTTGCCATAGTTATCCGGTAAGTTGGCGACCACGTCGGTGCCCCTGGTGTAGGTATAGTTACCCGCCAGTGTCAGAACCGTACTCTCACCCAGTTTCTGCTGAGTTGAGCCGTCATAGGTCTGATAGCCGTTAGATCCCATACCGGCTGTCAATGTCGTCCCTAATTTATCACGCGTGGTAATAATATTGACGACACCGCCGATGGCATCCGAACCGTACACGGCAGAACGCGGCCCGCGTATGAATTCAATACGCTGAACCAGCGAGAGGGGAATTTGGCTAATATCAGCCGCGCCAGAAATACCGGCCTGATTAAGACGCACACCGTCGATTAATACCAGGGTGTGGCTGGAGTTGGTACCACGAACGAATAAAGAGGTCTGCTGCCCCATACCGCCGTTTTGCGCGATATCGACACCCGGTAAACGCCGTAATACATCGGCGACGGAAGTTGACTGCCATCTGTCGATATCTTCACGCGTCACCACGTCAGCCGATGCCAGCACCGAAGAGACGGGTTGTGGAAAACGGTTAGCCGTGACGACCAGGTTATCGCTGCTGCTGTTTGTGGAAGTGCTGTCTTGCGCCCACCCTGAAAAAGCCGTGACGGATAATGCCGTCAACAGCACGTGCTTTTTAATTGTCATGAATCGAGCATCCAAACTTAATTGGCGGATGCCGCAGAGGATCACCGGCGTTATTTCGCGACGACGATGATTAATGCGACGTAACATCGGCAGGTCTTCGGACTTAGGATTTGCAGGCTCATTAATTACGTCTAATGAATTGAACATACCCGCACCGGGCGATGACTTCCCATTTCCTCTTCTCTTCTTTATATAAAGAGAGAAAGAGAAAGAAGAAACAGTGTCTGCATCATCAAAAATGCGATCGCCGTGAATTCCCCATACCGCTGCGCGCCAGTTCCGGATTCACACCGGATTCCCTTTTAACTCAGTCATGAGGCCGAACGGCAATCCTACGATCAACCTATTTGGAAATCCAGACATCCGTATCCCCGGAGGACTCAAAACCACACAAGGCTGGACTTTGCAGTGGCATTCCCTAAAATCCCCCGCAAAGTACGCCCATTTACCCCAGTTAGACGAGATAAACGATGACGCCTGAAAACCTGCCCATTGAACAATACGACGACCAGCTGGCGGAAAAGACCGCACGTCTCACGGCGATGATGTCGCCTTTTCATGCGCCGCAGGTTGACGTGTTCCGTTCACCGGTCAGCCATTATCGGATGCGCGCGGAATTTCGCGTCTGGCACGATGAGGGCGACCTGTACCACATTATGTTTGATCAGCAGACCAAAGCCCGCGTGCGCGTGGACCAGTTCCCGGCAGCCAGTGAGCTGATTAACCGCCTGATGCCGGTGCTGATCTCGGCTGTTAAGCAAGATCCGGCATTGCGCCGTAAGATCTTCCAGATCGACTATCTCTCAACCCGCAGCGGCAAAATCATTGCCTCGCTGCTGTACCACCGTAAGCTTGATGACGAATGGCAGCAGGCGGCGACCGCCCTGCGCGACCAGCTACGCGCAGATGGGTTTGATATCCAGCTGATTGGCCGAGCCGCGAAAACCAAAATCATGCTCGATCAGGATTATATCGATGAGGTTCTGCCGGTAGCGGGCCGCGATATGATTTACCGTCAGGTGGAAAACAGCTTCACGCAGCCAAACGCTGAGATGAATATTCAGATGCTGGAATGGGCGCTGAAGGCCACAGAAAACTCGACCGGCGATTTGCTGGAGTTGTATTGCGGTAACGGCAACTTTTCGCTGGCTCTGGCCCGCAACTTCCGCCGCGTGCTGGCGACTGAAATCGCCAAGCCTTCCGTCGCCGCCGCGCAATTCAACATTGCAGCAAACCATATTGATAACGTGCAGATCATCCGCATGGCGGCCGAAGATTTCACACAGGCGCTGAACGGCGTGCGCGAATTCCGTCGCTTGCAGGATGTCGATTTAAGCGGATACGAGTGCAACACCATTTTTGTCGATCCACCACGCAGCGGGCTGGATGATGAAACAGTGAAGATGGTGGCAGGCTACGACCGTATTCTTTACATCTCCTGCAATCCGGAAACGCTGTGCGCGAATCTGGAAACGCTGAGCAAAACGCACCGAGTGACGCGTCTCGCACTGTTTGATCAGTTCCCGTACACCCACCATATGGAATCCGGCGTACTGCTGGAAAAAATCTGATCACGGGAAACTGAAATGCAAAACGGGCACCTCGGCGTGCCCGTTTTTATTTCTGTCGTTCTAAGACCGTCAGTATTACAAATAGACGCGCAGATATTCTGACAGGCAAAGGATCGCCATCGCCTGCCCGTAAGGCATTGAGGTCAGAGCTATTTCACGGTAGAAATCGAGATCATTGCCCATCGCCGTGCCGAATGAGGTTTGCGTCAGTTCCCCGGCCGGATTGATGTGTTTGATCACCCCCTGAATGGCTTTCTCCGCCACCGGCGCATAAGACGCATCGATATAACGTTTACGCACCGCCTTCAAAATACCGTACGCAAAACCGGCAGTGGCCGAACTCTCCAGATAGGACTGCGGATCGTCGAGCAGCGTATGCCATAAGCCGCTGTCGTCCTGACATTTCGCCAGCGCGCTGACCTGGCTTTCCAGCACCTGTAACAAATAGCGGCGTGTCGCGTTGTTCTCCGGTAAATCCACCAGTTCGAGGAATTCCGGAATGGCAATCGTCAGCCAGCTGTTGCCGCGCGCCCAACGGGCCTGCGCAAAGTTATGATGACCGTCGAAGGTCCAGCCGTGGAACCACAGGCCGGTTTCACGATCCATCAGATATTGCACGTGAACCAAAAACTGGTACGTCGCCTCTTCAACATACTCGGGACGGTCGAGCAATTTGCCGATTTTTGCCAGCGGCAGCACGCTCATCATCAGCGTGTCATCCCACATCTGCTGATGGTTTTCGTTGTTATAAACGATGTGCTGCATTGCGCCTTTGTCAGTGCGCGGCATTTCATGCATCACCCATTCCGCCCAGCGTTCCAGATAAGGGCGCCAGGCTTCATTGCCGGTTTCCTCATAGCGATACGCCAGCGTCAGGAACGGACTCATGGTATTGACGTTTTTGGTCGGCGTGCCTTCTGCCAGGCGGGCCGTAAACCAGTCGTCGATTACCGCGCGCATTTTTTCGTCGCCGGTCTGCTGATAATACTGATAAATCCCGTAAAGCCCGATACCGTGCGTCCATTCCCAGCCTGCCCAGCCTTTGGTGTCAATCACGCGGCCATCGTCGAGGCGCAACAGGAATTCCCCGGTTTTATCTTCGATATTCACCAGATTGTTGGTCACGTTGTGGATCAGCGCTTTCAGTTCATTACGTGAAATGAAATGTTCAGGCTGTCGCAGCAAGGCACTGTGTTTAACTTCAAAAACTTTCATGGCGTTCTCCTGTGAATTCAAAATTTTACAAACGTCCCTGAACCGGCATTTCAGCGGTATTTTCACGGGTCAGTTTTTCAGGTGGCGGGTTATTGCGATGCAGATAACCGATATTGTTATTGCCCCACAGAGATTCGTATTTCATCCCTGTCAGCATTTCGACGGTGGCGCGGTCTTGCGGTGTGATTTGCTCCGGCACGATGCGGTTGGCTTCACGCATTTTGTGCGTTTCGCGGGTCAGTACGCCGTGCGTTTTCTGATTCAGGCGGAAGAACAATGAAATGATAAAGCCCATGCTGAGCATCAGCAGTGAACCGATCACCAGCACACCCAGAATGGTGTGGCCGACAGCAGGTACCTGCTGGCTCTGTCCGGAAACAAACCCGGCCAGTTGCAGAATTATCCCTACCAGCATAACGGCACCGGCCTGAGAGGCTTTGCGGGTCAGCGTCATGACGCCAGCGAAAATCCCTTCACGGCGCTGGCCGGTGATGGTTTCATCCACGTCAGCGATATAGGTGTAGATATTCCACGGCACATAGTTGATACCGCCACGTCCCAGACCGGCCAGCGCGGAAATCAGCAACAACAGTGACATCGAATCATTCATACCGGCGTAGTACAGACCGCCGTAAGAAATCGCGGCCAGCCCGAACAGCGTCACAGCCAGACGATAAGACGGCGCAGGTCCGAAGCGGATACACAACGGGATCATCCCGATAACCGCCACAAATTGCAGAATCGCCATCATGCCCATCAGGTTTGAGGCCACGGAGGCGCTTTGCATCAGAACGAACACCACGTAATAAGTGAACACGGCGTTAAACACGTCCTGCGCGATGTAACCCCCAAGATAAAGCCCGAGATGCTGGCGGAAAATCTTGATGCGCAGCGTCGAAGACAATTCGACTTTCAGGCGTTTCAGGCTTTGTGCCAGCGTCAGTTGCTGACGTTCGCGCTCGATTTTTTTCGTTGCTTCGGATTTAAGCTCTTCCGGGCGTTCCCAGGTAAAGAAATACACCAGCGTCAGCACCAGTGAACAAATCACCGCGAAGACCAGACTCGAATAGAAGAAAGAGATGGCGTTATCTTTGCCGAAATGCTGCAACAAAATACCCGGCAGGAAGGCGGCGAGGATGGCCGACAACTGTGCCAGCGCGATACGCGCCCCTGAGAATTTGGTTTTCTGTTTGAAATCATCGGTCATTTCCGGCACCAGTGTTTCATACGGCACCAGAATCATGGTGTAGACGATATCGAACAGCAGATAAGTCAGCAGATAATAGACGTATCCCATGTCGCCCACCCACATAAAGCTGTAGCTGAAGACGCAGGGAATACCGAGCAGAATAAAGAACTTACGACGCCCAAAGCGCTTGCCGAGCCAGGTGTTGCCGAAGTTATCCGTGAGATAACCCATCAGCGGACTGAGCACCGCATCGGCCACGCGCGCGGTGGCGAAAATGAAAGTCGCCTGGATGGGCGAAAGCCCGCAAAACGTGGTGTAGAAATACAGCAGCCAGGCTGCGGTCAGTGCAGTGGTACCCGCACCGAGAAAATCGCCGGAACCATAAGCGATGTAGGTAAAGAATCCGATCTTACGTGTTTTCATTGCCGTCTTGCCCCTGTTAAATCACTTTTAGGCCTAGGCTGAATGCGAACGAAACGACTTCGTCCGGCCATGATTCAAATTAGCGAGGAGACAGTGTGAAAACCTTTTGGTTTTTGCCACCCGGATGCACTTTATGGCAAAGAAATGAAGAAGTGGGCGATCTACATCTAAATATTGAACATGGGTTTGATATTAATGAAATGACAGTTCATTAAATGAGCCTGGAATTGTCAGGCGGGAAAGGGAATGACGCGAGGTGAAAGATAAAAAGGCAATCCGTGGATTGCCTTAGAAGACGGTGAAACTTTGGCGGTGTTTACGTCGATGACTTGCGCTTTTTCAGCTTCAGCCCAATCCAGAATACCAGTACAACGCAGATCAGCGACGGCAGAAAGTTTGAACCCAATTCAGGGTATTCCGCACGAACGATTGTGCTGTACAGCAGCAGGCCAAGCAGGAAACAGGCCGCGGACAGTACCGGCAACCCTTTTGGCATTTCACCTTTGTGATAGCGAACGTGCAAACAGTACACCGCTAACACCAGAGCAATAATCGGGAAAATCGAAAACGCGACGACGGCGCTAAACAATGCATCAAACGTGCCGCTGATCGACAGCCCGGCAATCAATGCTAAAACCAGAGTGCCATTATCCTGGTTAGCTTGTTCGGTCATCTTCTATACCTCGGGTCTTATTAATCGACGTGACCGCCGTGCGTTCCTGCTGACGGCGATACCAGTAATATGCGCCTTTGGAAATCATTCGCAGTTGCAGCACCAGACGTTCTTCAAGCTGGCGGCGCTGTGCGAGGTCGACATCCAGCGCTTCCGCGCCGGCGTTAAACACGATGATGACCATGGCTTCAGCCTGCGCTTCGGTAAAACTGCGCGGCATATGGTTTTCGAGTTGCAGATAGTCGGCAAGTTCCGCAATGAAATGCTGAATTTCACGGGCGACGGCGGCACGAAACGCCGACGACGTCCCGGAACGTTCACGCAGTAACAGACGGAAGGCGTTGGGGTTGTTGCCGATAAACTCCATAAACGTGGAGACAGAGGTGCGGATCACGCTGCCGCCCTTGGCGATACGCTGACGCGCCTGACGCATCAGCTGTCGTAGCATCAGACCGCTCTCATCGACCATCGTGAGCCCCAGCTCATCCACATCCCGGAAGTGCCGGTAAAAGGACGTCGGTGCAATGCCTGCTTCACGCGAAACCTCGCGTAAACTCAGACTGGCAAAGCTACGCTCGGCGCTGAGCTGGCTAAAAGCCGCCTCAATCAGCGTGCGACGCGTACGCTCTTTTTGTTGTGCTCTGACTCCCATAACCTTCATCCGGATAGTGTTCTTCTTTTTAGTTGTTCGCCCGATTTCGTTTCACTATACCAAAATTTTTATCGGTCCGAGTCATAGAAACCACAGCATAAAGTGGGTCTGAATGTTGCAACATTCCCATTAAATGACAACCGCATGTGGGGTGAATAGGTGTAATATGTTACTTTCTCGTTGTGATTTTGTATAAAAATAGGTTTCGAACAATGCAACAGCACTCACATTTTGATGCCATCATCATTGGCTCAGGCCCTGGCGGAGAAGGCGCCGCGATGGGACTGGTTAAACAAGGCGCCAGAGTTGCTGTCATCGAACGCTATAACAACGTCGGTGGCGGTTGTACACACTGGGGCACCATCCCTTCCAAAGCACTGCGTCACGCCGTCAGCAGAATCATCGAATTTAACCAAAATCCGCTCTACAGCGATAATTCCCGCACAATGAGCTCCAGTTTCCCGGATATCTTGCGCCATGCGGATTCTGTCATTAACCAGCAAACCCGTATGCGCCAGGGTTTCTATGAAAGAAACCAGTGCCAGCTGTTTTCCGGCGACGCCAGTTTTGTCGATGCCAATACCATCAGCATCCGCTACGCCGACGGCACGCATGAACAGATTACCGCTGATAACATCGTCATCGCCTGTGGCTCGCGCCCTTACCGCCCGGCCAACGTCGATTTTGGTCATCCGCGCATTTATGACAGCGATTTAATCCTCGAACTCAGCCATGAGCCCCGCCACGTCATTATCTACGGTGCGGGTGTTATCGGCTGCGAATATGCGTCGATCTTCCGCGGTCTGAACGTCAAAGTGGATCTGATCAACACCCGTGATCGCCTGCTGTCATTCCTCGATCAGGAAATGTCAGACGCGCTTTCTTATCACTTCTGGAATAACGGCGTCGTAATCCGCCACAACGAAGAGTTCGAGAAGATTGAAGGCGTGGAAGATGGTGTGATCATGCACCTGAAATCCGGTAAGAAAGTGAAAGCCGACGCCCTGCTTTACGCTAACGGACGCACCGGCAACACCGACAAGCTCGGTCTGGAAAACATCGGTCTGGAAGCTGACAGTCGTGGTCTGCTGAAAGTGAACAGCATGTATCAGACCGCACTGTCGCATATTTATGCCGTCGGTGATGTGATTGGTTACCCAAGTCTGGCCTCCGCGGCTTACGATCAGGGGCGCATTGCCGCACAGGCGATGATCCAGGGCGAAGCCAAAGTACATCTGATCGAAAACATTCCGACCGGCATTTACACCATTCCGGAGATCAGTTCGGTGGGTAAAACCGAGCAGGAACTGACGTCGATGAAAGTGCCGTACGAAGTAGGCCGTGCACAGTTCAAACATCTGGCCCGTGCACAAATCGCCGGGATGAACGTGGGCAGCCTGAAATTACTGTTCCACCGTGAAACCAAGGAAATCCTTGGTATTCACTGTTTCGGTGAGCGTGCGGCTGAAATCATCCACATCGGACAGGCCATCATGGAACAGAAAGGCGAAGGTAATACTATCGAGTATTTCGTCAATACTACCTTCAACTATCCGACCATGGCAGAAGCCTATCGCGTGGCAGCACTTAACGGATTAAACCGCCTTTTTTAACGCGGCGGCGCTATCCCAGTAAGCCTGCATGTGTTCTTTAATGGCTTCGGCCAGCTGTTCGTAACGCCCGCGCAGTGGCGAACCGGGACGATAAACCAGCGCAATCGTACGGCGCGGTTCCGGTTTGTCACACGTCAGATAAGTCACCCCATCACGGCTGCGCTCACGCGGTACGGCCAGTGAAGGCAGCAGCGTAATCCCGCTTCCTGCCGCCACCATGTTTCGCAGAGTTTCCAGACTGGTGGCGCGGAAGTGGGTATCTTCATCGGCACCCGCCTGGAAGCAGAATCCGAGTGCCTGATCACGCAGACAGTGGCCGTCTTCCAGCATCAGCAATTTTTCACCCGCCAGATCGGCCATCGCCACGCGATCGCGGGATGCCCACGGATGATCGTCGTAGATCGCCAGCTTCATCGGCTCGTCAAACAGCGGCACTTCGATAAACGCTTCGCTCTCTTTTACCAGCGCCAGAATGGCACAGTCGAGCTTCCCGCTGTCGAGTTGCGCCAGCAACTGATGGGTTTGCGCTTCGTGCAGGTACATCTCCAGCTTTGGAAAGGTTTTGTGCAGGGTAGGGATAATTTGCGGCAGCAGATACGGCCCGACAGTCGGGATAAGACCAATGTGCATTGGCCCTGACATCGCTTCCCCCTGCTGACTCGCCATCTCTTTGAGCACTTTCACTTCACGCAAGACCGTGCGGGCCTGATCGACAAGTAATAAACCGGCCTGAGTGAACAGCACTTTACGGCTGGTTCTTTCCAGCAACATGACGCCAAGCTCATCTTCAAGCTTACGGATTTGCCCGCTCAGCGTAGGCTGACTGACGTGGCAGGAATCTGCGGCGCGGCGGAAGTGGCGGAACTCAGCCAGTGCTACCAGATACTCTAAATCACGAATGTTCATTTTTCCCCCAATCCCTCATAGGCAATGCGATAGCCGTTAACGATAGATAAGATAGCAACCAACGATTATATCTATCAACCACAATCGTTAATAATGCCCCCCATCGAAACGGCACCGCCGTAAAAATTATCCATTTCATAGATTAATTAAGAGGTTATTCATGTTTGCAAGCCAGGAAGGGAAGCAGGTTCCACACGTTACTTTTCATACCCGTCAGGGCGACAAATGGGTAGATCTCACCACTGACGAGCTGTTTAAAAATAAAACAGTGATTCTCTTTTCACTGCCGGGTGCCTTTACCCCGACCTGTTCTTCCAGCCATCTGCCACGTTACAACGAACTGGCTCCGGTGTTCAAAAGCCACGGCGTAGACAGCATTCTGTGCGTTTCCGTGAATGACACCTTTGTGATGAACGCGTGGAAAGCGGAACAAAGCGCCGCCAACATTACCTTCATTCCGGACGGTAACGGTGAATTCACCAAAGGAATGAACATGCTGGTCGAGAAAGCCGATTTAGGTTTCGGTCCGCGTTCATGGCGTTATTCCATGCTGGTTCGTAACGGCGTGGTCGAGAAAATGTTCGTTGAGCCAAACAAACCGGGCGACCCGTTTGAAGTGTCTGATGCTGACACCATGCTGAAATACCTGGCACCAGAATATAAAGTGCAGGAATCCGTCTCCGTGTTCACTAAACCGGGCTGTCCGTTCTGTGCCAAAGCCAAACAGATGTTGCAGGAACGCGGTATTCAGTACGAAGAAATTGTATTAGGTAAAGACGCCACTACCGTCAGCCTGCGCGCCGTGACCGGCCGTGCGACCGTGCCGCAAGTCTTTATCGGTGGACGCCACATCGGGGGAAGTGACGACCTGGAGGTTTACCTCCATTCAGAAACGGAAGAAGTGTGTGCCGTGGCACAATAATTTTCGACAGCCATTGATTGTAAGAAGTAAGACAAGAAATCCCTGCATTACCAACAATAAGCAAGTATGACTACGTGAACTTTCGGCGGACCCTGGGTCCGCCTTTTTTTATTGCATCTTCCCTTCAGAGGGGAAGATGCTCAGGTTTACAAGCCCAAACGCGCTTTCGCATCAGCAATCGCCAGCGCGACCTGCTGCGGAGAAACACCGCCTTTGGCGGCACGTTTGTCGAGGCAGGATTGCAGTTCGAGAATGGCGTAAACGTCATCGCCGATCGTGCTGCTGAATTTCTGCAAATCTGCCAGCGGCAATTCTTCCAGCGCTTTGCCCTGATGAATCGCTTCGACGACCGCTTCACCCACAATATGGTGCGCCTCGCGGAACGGAACGCCTTTGGCGACCAGATAATCCGCCAGTTCGGTGGAGTTGGCATAGCCTTGCTGCGCAGCTTCTTTGGCACGCGGGCGTTTCACCTGAATACCGTCCAACACCAGCGATGCCATGTTCAGGCAATCCATCCAGGTGTCGAGCGCGTCGAACAGCCCTTCTTTATCCTCCTGCATGTCTTTGTTGTACGCCAGCGGCAGACCTTTCATGGTCATCATCATGCCGGTCAGCGCACCCTGCACGCGGCCACATTTGCCACGGATCAGTTCCAGCGCGTCCGGGTTTTTCTTCTGCGGCATCAGGGAGGAACCCGACGTCACGCGGTCGGACAAATCGATAAACGCCGCTTCACCGGTGTTGAAGAAGATCAGGTCTTCGGCGAAACGGGAAAGATGCACCATGCTGATGGCCGCGTTAGAAAGCAGTTCCAGCACGTGGTCGCGGTCAGACACGCTGTCGAGGCTGTTACGGGTTGCTGATGCAAAACCTAACCAGCCAGCCAGTTGTTCGCGATCCATCGGATACGCGGTACCGGCCAGTGCGCCACAACCCAGCGGGCTGACGTCCAGACGGGTCAGGGTATCTTTCAGGCGGCTTTCATCACGCGCCAGCATTTCCACGTACGCCATGCACCAGTGCGCAAAGGTCACCGGCTGGGCGCGTTGCAGGTGGGTATAACCCGGCATCACGGCGTCCTGATTGGCTTCTGCCGTGGCGACCAGCGCCTGCTGTAAATGATGCAGCGCCTCGCCCAGTTCAACCACCTGCGCTTTGCACCACAGTTTGATGTCGGTCGCGACCTGATCGTTACGGCTGCGGCCGGTATGCAGTTTTTTGCCAAGATTACCGACTTTGTCGATCAGTTTCCCTTCGACCCAGCTGTGAATGTCTTCGGCATCGCTGGCTAAAATAGCGCGGGGATTGGCACGGACTTCTTCCAGCAGCACAGTCAGCGCGTCTTCCAGCTGGATCTGCTCGTCAGCCGTTAAAACGTTGACGGTCACCAGCGCTTTGGACCAGGCCACTGAGCCCACGATATCCTGCTCTGCCAGCCGGTAGTCAAAACGCAGTGAGTCATTCAGTTCTTTAAACCGTTGATCTGCTGCCTGTGTAAAACGTCCGCCCCAAAGTGCCATTTTCCTGCTCCTGAAATGTTATGCAAAAGGGCGCAGCATGCTGCGCCCTGTTATCAATCCGACAAACCCTGCGCTTATTGTTTTTTCTTTTCGTTCAAAGCACGAATGCGTGAAGACAGAGAGAACAGACGGATGAAGCCGCCCGCGTGGCTGTGATCGTACACTTCGTCTTCGCCGAAGGTCGCGAACTCTTCCGAATACATGCTGTTTGGCGATTGTTTCTGAATCGCTGTCGCAGTGCCTTTGTAGAGTTTGATCACCACTTCACCGTTTACGTCTTGCGCCAGGGAATCCGTGGCTGCCTGAATTGATTCACGCAGCGGTGCGAACCAGCGACCATCGTACACCACGTAGGACATTTCGTGGCCGAGCTGCTCACGCCATTTGAAGCTGTCGCGATCCAGCACCAGTTGCTCAACGCCACGCAGCGCAGCCATCATGATGGTGCCTCCTGGCGTTTCGTAGCAACCGCGGGATTTAATGCCCACCAGACGGTTTTCCACGATATCGATACGACCAATGCCGTGTTTCACACCCAGTACGTTCAGCGCTTCAAGGCACTGGAACGGGCTCAGTTCGACGCCGTTAACGGCAACAACTTCACCTTTAGCCACTTTCACGGTCACCGTTTCAGCCTGATCCGGTGCGTCTTCCGGCGCAACAGTCCATGCCCAGCAATCTTTGTTTGCTGCATTCCACGGGCTTTCCAGCACGCCGCCTTCGGTGGAAATGTGCCATGCGTTTTCGTCACGGCTGTAGATTTTTTCGAGAGACGCGGTGGTCGGGATATTACGTTCTTTCAGGTAATCCAGCAGCGCTTCACGGGAACGTAAGTCCCACTCACGCCACGGAGCGACCACTTTCAGCTGTGGTGCCAGCGCGGTGTACGTCGTTTCGAAACGCACCTGGTCGTTACCTTTACCGGTCGCGCCGTGGCACAGGGCATCAGCACCCACTTTCAGCGCCAGTTCAACCTGAGCTTTGGCGATCAACGGACGCGCCATTGACGTGCCCAGCAGGTAGCTGCCTTCGTACAGTGCGCCGGATTTCAGCACCGGATACACGTAGTCTTTGATGAACTCTTCACGCAGGTCAACCACGTGGCATTCAGATGCACCGGTACGCAGCGCTTTTTGTTCGATGCCTTCCAGATCGGCACGTTCCTGACCGATATCAGCCACGAACGCGACCACTTCGCAGTCGCCATAGTTTTCTTTCAGCCATGGAATGATCGCTGAGGTGTCCAGACCGCCGGAGTAAGCCAGAACAATTTTCTTAATGCCTTGAGTTGCTGCCATGATGATTTCCTTCAAAAAATTCAATTAATCCAATGGGTTTTAAACGTGTCGATAGTGAACTACGCCAGAATGCGTGTTCCGATCGCGACGCCGTTAAACAGTGCCGGCAATTGCTCGGCGTGACGCCAGCTGGCGATATCAACCGGACGTCCGAGAGAACGTGCGGCGTCCAGCGCAGCGTGAACTTTGACGATCATGCCGTCGGTGATGATGCCCTGATCGATGAGCTGTTCAGCACGTTCCGCGCTCATTTCAGGAATACGCTGACCTTTGCCGTCGAGGATACCGCTGACGTCTGACAGCAGAATCAAATCTGCGCCCAGCGTGGCGGCCAGCGCGGTCGCCGCCTGGTCGGCGTTGACGTTCATCAGCTCACCGGTTGCGGTGATGCCGATGGAGCTGACAATCGGCAGATAGCCTGCATCGGTCAGCGTCGTGATTAGCGCCGGATTACCCGCTTCGGCTTTACCGACGAAGCCCAGAGATTCATCCAGCTGGGTCACACTGACCGTACCGCCGTCGGCCAGAGACAGGCCGACCGCGTTAATGTGATTTTTGACCGCCCACGCCAGCAGCGTTTTGTTGGCGCTCCCGGCGAGTGCACCGGTAATGATATCAATCTGGTCGGCTGGCGTGACGCGCAGACCGGCCTTCTTTACCACCGGCAGATTCAGCTTTTTCATCAGCTCATCCACCAGGCAGCCGCCACCGTGGACGATGACCAGCGGGCGCTGATAATCCTGACGATAAGCGACGACCGCCATGAACAGACGCTCAAGCGCTTCTTCATTATCCAGCAACACACCACCCAATTTGATGACTAACGGATTCATAGCTGTTTACGCCCCGACCGGTTGATTATGTTAATTAATAACAATACGTTTAATTTAATCTAACATCCCTGCGCATCTGAATAAACGCTCAGGGACGGTTGTTTTCTGTTTGCTGACAATCTAACTGATTGTTAAAGCAGTGATTGCGTCTCAGGGAAACCGAAACGGATATTCATACACTGCACCGCCTGCGCCGACGCGCCTTTCAGCACGTTGTCTTCCGTCGCAACCACAATCAGATGTTCACCTTTCACTGCAAAGCCAATGTCACAGAACGGCAATCCGACCACGTCTTTCAGCGCCGGAACGCCTTTGGTGTAAAGACGCACCAGCGGTTTATCGTGATACGCATTGTGGAAGGCTTCCGCCACGTCCTGCTCCGTCACACCCGCGTTCAGACGGCAGGTGATGGTCGCCAGAATACCGCGCGGGAAGTTACCCAGATGCGGAGTGAAAATGACCGGCACGCCGAGATGCTCTGCGATTTCAGGCTGATGACGGTGGCTGAAAAGTTTGTAAGGTTGCAGGCTGACTTCGCAGAAGCTGTTGCCGAGCGTGGCTTTACGGCCTGCGCCGCTGACGCCGCTGGTCGCGTTAATCACCGGCCACTGGCTGTCATTGAGCAAACCGTTTTCGATAAGTGGTTTCAGCGCCAGCTGTGACGCCGTCGGGTAACAACCCGGCACGGCAATCAGCTGCGCGTCTTTCAGTTTGTCTGCCTGCCATTCGGCCAGGCCGTACACGGCGCTGTCGAGCAAATCGAGGTGCTGATGCTCAAAGCCGTAGAATTCGGTGTAAAACTCAGGTTTGCTGACGCGAAAGGCCCCGGACAGGTCAAACACCACACAACCGGCCGCCAGAAACTGCGGCGCCAGATCGTGGCTGACTTCATGCGCGGTCGCCAGAAACACGACATCGACACCTTTTGCCGCACCGGCTACATCCGTCAGCGGCAAAACAGGCAGATCGACAATACCTTTTAATTGAGGATGCAAATCAGAAAGCAATTTTCCTGCATCTGCACTTTGCGCTGAAACCGTTAAACCGGTTATGTTCATATGTGGGTGGCGATTCAGGTAAGCAGCGAGTTCAGCTCCGGCATAGCCTGTGGCACCAACAATCAGCGTATTCAACATAGGGTCTGTTCACCTTCTCAACTTATCTGTATGGCTTTGCGATACAGGGACTTCAACAGGTAACAGGTGGTCACCGCGTTGTACGCCGCTCACCCGCGAGATTCAGCCGTGTCGTTTTGACTAACGCGGAATTTTTTCCGGTTTCCTTACGCGCTGGCTTATTGTATTTTTATTCACAATTATTGCATGAATATGAATACTACCCTAACTAAAGGCTGTCAACAGTGAAGATGAAATTACCTCCTTTTATTGAGCTCTACCGGGCGTTAATCGCAACCCCTTCCATCAGCGCAACCGATGCGGCTTTGGACCAGAGCAATGAAACGCTAATCAACTTACTGGCAGGCTGGTTCGGCGATTTAGGCTTTAAGGTTGAAGTGCAACCTGTTCCGGGAACCCGAAACAAATTCAATATGTTAGCCAGCACTGGCGAAGGCGCTGGCGGTTTACTGCTGGCCGGTCATACCGACACCGTGCCGTTTGATGATGGCCGCTGGACGCGCGATCCTTTCACCCTGACCGAGCATGAAAATAAGCTCTACGGTTTGGGTACCGCCGATATGAAAGGTTTCTTCGCCTTTATCCTCGATTCACTGCGCGACGTTGATCTCACCAAACTGACTAAACCGCTGTATATCTTAGCGACCGCCGATGAAGAAACGACCATGGCCGGTGCGAGCTATTTTTCCCAAAATGCCAAAATCCGTCCTGACTGCGCCATCATCGGCGAACCGACGTCACTCAAGCCCGTTCGTGCGCACAAAGGGCATTTATCAAACGCCATTCGTATCACCGGCCAGTCCGGTCATTCCAGCGATCCGGCGCGCGGCGTGAACGCGATTGAACTGATGCATGAGTCGATTACCCATTTAATGACCCTGCGCAATACCCTGAAAACGCGTTACAACCACAGTGGTTTCGTGATCCCGTACCCGACCATGAATTTTGGTTACATCAACGGCGGCGATGCGCCAAACCGTATTTGCGCCTGCTGCGAAATGCATATGGATATCCGTCCGTTACCTGGCCTGACGCTGTCCGAAATCAACGGCCTGCTAAATGAGGCGCTGGAGCCGGTGAGTCAGCGCTGGCCCGGCCGTCTGGTGGTTGAGGAACTGCATCCGCCGATCCCGGGATATGAATGCCCGCCGGATCATCCGCTGGTGCAGGTGGTTGAGAAGTTGCTGGGCGTGGAAACCGAGATCGTTAACTACTGCACGGAAGCTCCCTTTATTCAGGAGCTATGCCCGACGCTGGTGCTGGGGCCGGGTTCAATCGATCAGGCACATCAGCCAGATGAATATATCGATACCGCGTTCATTAAACCGACACGCGAGTTGATCACTCAGGTTGTGCATCACTTCTGTTATCACTGATCCTGAATCAGGGTTGATGAACAAACAATCAGGGCGCTCAGGGGCGCCCTTTGCTACTGTACAAATCAGGTCAGCAAACGTGGATTAGCCAAACTGATATCGTCGCTGATGTAATTAAATTTCAGCGACATTGCCAAAAAGACCATTTTTCACGTGAGTGATCGGGGGTTTTTGGGTTAAAACAAGTGCTGCTTTTAAAAAGTGTGGCCAGGTTGGCAGGGTGAACGGGGCAAGAATGCCTGACGGGTGAAAGTTATTTACAGAATATAAAAATTAAACGAGAGAACGGGTCAGAGGTGATATGAACGAACAATATTCCGCAATGCGAAGTAATGTCAGTACGTTAGGTAAACTGCTGGGCGATACGATCAAAGATACGTTGGGAGAACATATCCTCGATCGCGTTGAGCAAATCCGTAAACTGTCGAAATCCTCCCGCGCCGGAAACGAAGCGGATCGTCAGGAATTACTGTCAACGCTGCAAAATCTTTCTAATGATGAATTGTTACCGGTTGCCCGCGCATTCAGTCAGTTCCTGAATTTAGCCAACGTGGCAGAGCAATATCACAGCATTTCGCCGCACGGCGAAGCCGCCAGTAATCCTGAAGCGCTGGCGCTGTTGTTCGATCGTCTGAAATCCAGGAATCTCTCTGACCAGCAATTACGCGATGCCGTTGACCAGCTTTCTATTGAACTGGTTCTGACCGCGCACCCGACCGAAATCGCCCGCCGTACGCTGATCCACAAACTGGTCGAAGTGAATAACTGCCTCAAACAGCTCGACCACAACGATCTGGCCGATTACGAACGTAAACAAATTATGCGCCGCCTGCGTCAGTTGATTGCGCAGTCATGGCACACCGACGAAATCCGCAAGAACCGCCCTTCTCCGGTTGATGAAGCGAAATGGGGTTTTGCGGTGGTCGAAAACAGCCTGTGGGAAGGCGTTCCGGCTTTCCTGCGCGAGCTGAACGAACAGCTGGAAACCTCACTGGATTATAAAATGCCGGTGGAAGCCGTGCCGGTGCGTTTCACTTCCTGGATGGGGGGTGACCGCGACGGTAATCCGAACGTCACCGCCGATATCACCCGCCACGTTCTGCTGCTGAGCCGCTGGAAAGCCACCGACCTGTTCCTGCGCGACATCGCAGTGCTGGTGTCGGAACTGTCGATGACCGAATGTACGCCAGAGCTGCGCGAGCTGGCCGGCGGTAAAGACATCATTGAGCCGTACCGTGAAATCATGAAGCAGTTGCGCGCGCAGCTGACCTCAACTCAGGTCTATCTGGAAGCACGCCTGAAAGGCGAACGTGTCACGCGTCCGCACGATTTACTGGTAAAAAACGACCAGCTGTGGGCGCCGCTGTACGCCTGCTATCAGTCGCTGCAGGCCTGCAACATGGGCATTATCGCTAACGGTCAGTTGCTGGACACCCTGCGCCGCGTGCGCTGCTTCGGCGTGCCGTTAGTGCGTATCGACGTGCGTCAGGAAAGTACACGTCATACTGATGCGATTGCCGAAATTACCCGTTATCTGGGGCTCGGCGATTACGAGAGCTGGTCGGAATCTGACAAACAGGCTTTCCTGATCCGCGAACTGAATTCGCAGCGCCCGCTGGTCCCGCGTCACTGGGAACCGAGCGCCGATACCAAAGAAGTGCTGGATACCTGTCAGGTCATCGCCGAAGCGCCGGAAGGCTCGATTGCGGCGTATGTCATCTCAATGGCGCGCACGCCGTCTGACGTGCTGGCGGTGCATCTGCTGCTGAAAGAAGCCGGTTGCCCGTTCCCGATGCCTGTCGCGCCGCTGTTCGAAACGCTCGACGACCTGAATAACGCCGACGACGTGATGAAGCAGTTGCTGAGCATCGACTGGTATCGCGGTTTCATTCAGGGCAAACAGATGGTGATGATTGGCTATTCCGACTCCGCAAAAGACGCGGGCGTGATGGCGGCATCATGGGCGCAATACCGCGCGCAGGATGCACTGATCAAGACCTGCGAAAAAGCCGGTATCGCACTGACCCTGTTCCACGGACGCGGCGGTTCTATCGGCCGTGGCGGCGCACCGGCACAGGCAGCGTTGTTGTCTCAGCCTCCGGGCAGCCTGAAAGGCGGCCTGCGCGTGACCGAACAAGGCGAAATGATCCGCTTCAAATTCGGTTTGCCAGAAGTCACCATCAGCAGCCTGGCGCTTTATACCTCTGCGATCCTGGAAGCCAACCTGTTGCCACCGCCTGAGCCGAAACAAGCCTGGGTGGATATCATGGAGCAACTGTCTGACGTCTCCTGCAAGATGTACCGCGGTTACGTGCGTGAGAATAAAGATTTCGTGCCTTACTTCCGCGCCGCCACGCCTGAGCAGGAACTGGCGAAACTGCCACTGGGTTCACGCCCGGCGAAACGTAAAGCCAGCGGCGGCGTTGAAAGCCTGCGTGCCATTCCGTGGATCTTCGCCTGGACGCAAAACCGTCTGATGCTGCCAGCCTGGCTGGGCGCAGGTGCCGGTTTACAGGCCGTGGTGGATGGCGGGAAACGTGACGAGCTGGAAACCATGTGCCGCGACTGGCCGTTCTTCTCCACCCGTATCGGGATGCTGGAAATGGTGTTTGCGAAAGCTGACCTGTGGCTGGCCGAATACTACGATCACCGCCTGGTGGAAAAAGAGTTGTGGCCGCTCGGTCAGCAATTGCGTGATCAGTTAGCCAGCGACATCAAAGTGATTCTGGCGATTTCCAACGACGATCATCTGATGGAAGATTTGCCGTGGATTGCCGAATCTATCGCCCTGCGTAACGTCTATACCGATCCGCTGAACGTGCTGCAGGCTGAACTGCTGCACCGTTCCCGCGAGCTGGAAAAAGACGGCAAGCAGGATGCGAACATCGAACAGGCATTGATGGTGACAATTGCCGGCGTGGCCGCAGGTATGCGTAATACCGGTTAGTTGCTGCTAAAAGCATGAAAGCAAAAACCCGCGAATTCGCGGGTTTTTTTGTATTCAGTTCAGGGCAAAAAGATTAAGCGCGAACCGGTACGGCCACTTCAGGGCGCACACCCAGCGTATGACAAATCGCGTAACTCATTTCTGCACGGTTCAGGGTATAGAAGTGGAAGTCTTTCACCCCTTCGCGGCTGAGGATTTTTACCATGTCCATCGCGATATTCGCGCCGACCATTTTGCGGGTTTCGGCATCGTCATCCAGCCCTTCAAACATGCTGTTCATCCAGTGAGGCACGCGCACGTTGGTCATGGTGGCAAAGCGGGTCAGCTGTTTGAAGTTGGAAACCGGCAGGATCCCCGGCACGATCTCCACATCAATGCCCTGCCCGGCGCAGCGGTCGCGAAAACGCAGGTAACTTTCCACGTCGAAAAAGAACTGGGTAATGGCGCGGTTTGCACCGGCGTCAATTTTACGTTTCAGGTTAATCAAATCAGACTGCGCATTTTTGGCTTCGGGATGCACTTCCGGATAAGCCGCGACGGAGATATCAAAGTCGCCGACTTCTTTCAGTAAATGCACCAGATCGGTCGCGTACATGTCCGGCTTGCCGCCGCCAGCAGGTAAATCCCCGCGCAGCGCCACAATATGGCGGATACCGCTCTGCCAGTAATCCTGCGCAATCTGACGCAGTTCATCACGGCTGGCATCAATACAGGTCAGGTGCGGCGCCGCTTCCAGACCGGTGCGTTCTTTAATGCCTTTGATGATGCTGTGCGTGCGGTCGCGCTCACCGGAGTTTGCCCCGTAAGTCACCGAAACGAACTTAGGTTTGAGGCTGCTCAGGCGGTCGATTGAGCTCCACAACGTGTCTTCCATCTCGCTGGTTCGTGGCGGGAAAAATTCGAAAGAGACGTTAATCTGACCCTGCAACTCTGCCAGGTTTTGATTCAGCGCTTCGCGCTGGTTTGCGTGGAAAAAGCTCATAAACACTACCTCATGGATCACTGCGTTTTTATTATGGTTCGTTATGATAGACGTTTGGACGTCTAAACGTATAGATAGAAAATGACGGAAAGCGGACAAGGTGTCAACGTTAAAATGATGGCAGAGGATGATTAATCTTCACGCAAACTGAAAGAATTTCACTTTGGTGAAAAGGTGCTGTGGGGAAGATGAGGAAAAGTGGAGGTTTTTCACTGCTTCCCCTCCCGGGAGGGGAAGCAGCAAAGGATTACAGAAGTTGCGTCAGGCGGTTAAGGTCTGACTGTAACGCACCTGCGGTAACGTCACGCCCGGCACCCGGCCCGCGGATGACCAGAGGATTGTCGCGATACCAGCGGCTTTCGATGGCAAAGACGTTATCGCACGGCAGCAGAGACGCCAGCGGATGGTCTTCACGCACGGCTTCAACGCCGACGCGTGCTTTGCCGTTAGCATCGAAACGCGCCACGTAGCGCAGCACCAGTCCCATTTCACGGGCGGCTTCCAGACGTTGCAACATCTGCTGATTCAGCGCCTCGCCATCTTCAAAGAACTGATCGACCGAGCCGGTGGCACAATCTGCCGGGACCAGAGATTCAACGCGAACCTGCGTCGGCTCGATGTCATATCCCGCCTCACGCGCCAGAATCACCAGCTTGCGCATGACGTCCTGCCCGGATAAATCATCGCGCGGATCCGGCTCGGTCAGCCCCTGTTGCCACGCCAAATCCACCAGTTCAGTGAAAGGCAACGTGCCGTCAAATTGCAGGAACAACCAGGATAAGGTGCCGGAGAAAATGCCGCTGATCGCCAGAATACTGTCCCCGCTTTCGCGTAAGTCACGCACCGTATGGTTGACCGGTAAACCCGCGCCGACGGTGGCGTTGTACAACCAATGGCTGTCAGTTTTGGAAAACGCATCACGGATCTGACGGTATTTATTGCTGTCAGACGCACCCGCCAGCTTATTGGCGCTGATCACGTGGAAACCGTAGCTGGCGAAATCGAGATACTGATCCGCCAGTTCAGCGCTGGCTGTCACATCCAGCACCACCAGATCGTCATAAGGGTGCGCACGCATCCACAGGAACAGCGACTCTTCGTCGTGCGCCTGAGATTCGTCATCAAAGAAGGCCAGCGCGCGACTGGCGTCCAGACCTTCGTAATTGAGCAGGCTGCGTTTACTGTCCACCACACCGGCCAGCACAAATTCAAAACCGCTGCGCGCAGAAATGTTCTTTTGCTCACGGGCAAACAGCTCCAGCCAGCGCGAGCCGATATTGCCTTTACCAAACAGCATCAGACCGATTTGTTTTTCAGCGCGGAACAGCGTTTTGTGCAGCCCCTGAATCAGGTGCGCCGTCGGACCGACGCGCAGAACAGCCACCAGGCTGATGCCGTCTTCGGCCTGCCAGATAAATTCGACCGGCTGATCTTTCATTTCCTGATAGAAACGATGGCTGTGCAGCGGATTTTTACACACGCCCGCACCGACCAGCGCCACCAGCGCCAGCCCTTCCCGCAGCGTCAGACGCCCCGGAAGTGCCGCCTCTTCAAGTACCTGCAATGCACTGCCCGCCACTTCGGAGGTGTAGCACAGTTGCAGTAAATTACGGTCGGGATGCACACCGGTACACAATGGCTTGACCTGCGCACGCTTGAGCAACAGCTCGACGTCTTTGTGCGCCAGACCAAAATCATGACCGGAAGGGATCGCTACTTCGATAAGGCAAATATCATCATGGCTGGTGACAATCTTCGCGCCGGTGCCGGACGCCAGCACGCGTTCAATACGCGTCGAGCCCTGCTCAGGCTGGTAGCTGCAACGCAGCTGCAAATCGATATCACTGCCGGAAACGGGCTGCAAAGTGCGGGTGTGTAGCACCGGAGCGGCCAGTCGCGCCAGTTCGCTGGCTTCGTCCAGACGCAGCAACGGCAGCAGACAGGCATCTTTGACCTTACGCGGGTCAGCACTGTACACACCGGCGACGTCACTCCAGATGGTCACGCGGCTGGCATCGGCCAGTGCACCGATTTGTGTGGCGGAATAGTCGCTGCCGTTACGGCCAAGCAGCACGGTTTCCCCCGCGTCATTGCGCGAGATAAAACCGGTGACCACCAGATATTGCTGAGGATGTTGTGCAAGAAGCTGTTGCAGCAGCGGATAAGAACGGCCTTCATCCACCTGCGGTTGCGCGGCGCGTTCGGCACGCAGGAATTCGCGCGCGTCCAGCCAGGCTGCCGGTAATTCGAGTTTGCACAAGACCGCTGACATCAGTCGGGCAGACCAGATTTCACCGTGGCCGACCACTTCGGCATAAATCGCATCGGTGATCTTGCCGTCGAGCAGCACGGCCAGACGTTCGAGATCGTGAATAAATGAAGCAATAAGCGGCTCGGCCATTTCCGGCGGCAGCAGGCCGGAAATCAAATCACTCTGATAACGGCGCAACGTCTGCTGGACCTGATGCGCGGAAATCCTGTCGGTCTGGCTAAGCTTCAGCCAGCTGATCAGCTGGTTAGTGGTGCTGCCCGCCGCCGAGACAACCATCATGTCGCCCGGTTTGGCGTATTCGGCCATAATGCCTGCGACGCGCAGATAACATTTCACGTCGGCCAGACTGCTGCCACCAAATTTGTGCAACTGCCGGCTTCCCGCCGGTGCTGCGACCGCTATTGCATTCATACTTACCTCGTTGCCACTGACTGGAATGCATGTTCCAGATCAGCAATCAAATCTTCACTGTCTTCAAGACCTACAGAAATTCGGAGCAAGCTGTCAGAAATCCCGGCGGCTTTACGCGCTTCGGGCGCCATACCCGCGTGCGTCATGGTTGCGGTATGAGAAATCAGGCTTTCGACACCTCCCAAGGATTCTGCGAGGGTAAATAACTTCAATTCTTTCAGGAAATGACGCAGCTGCGCCTCATCACCCTTAAATTCAAAACTGATCATGGCACCAAAACCGCGTTGCTGGCGGCGGGCAATATCATGCCCCTGGTTTTCCGGCAGCGACGGATGATACAGCTTTTTGACCTGCGTTTGCTTCTGTAAATAGGCAACAATCGCCAGCGCATTTTCCTGCTGCTGCTTCACGCGCACCGTTAAGGTACGCAGGCCACGCAACAACAGATAACTGTCGAAGGCCGCTGCCGTCACGCCGATGTTATTCGCCCACCAGGCCAGTTCAGTCGCATGTTCAGCGGTCTTAGATATTACCGTACCGGCGACCACATCAGAATGCCCGTTAAGATATTTAGTACAAGAATGGACGACTAAATCCGCGCCAAGCTGCAACGGGTTCTGCAACGCCGGGCTGAGGAAGGTGTTATCCACCACCGTTAACGCACCCGCTGCGTGCGAGGCGGCGCAAATAGCCTCGATATCCACCACACGCAACAGCGGGTTGCTTGGCGATTCGATCAGCACCAGCGCCGGTTTTTCCTTCAGCGCGTCAGCCAGCGCCTGCGGATCGCCCTGATCGACAAACAGCACGCGATACGCGCCGCGCTTACTCAGGCTGTCAAACAAACGGTAGCTGCCGCCGTAACAATCGTGCGGGGCCAGCAGTAAATCGCCGGGTTTCAAAAAGACCGTACACACCAGATGAATCGCAGACATGCCACTGCTGGTCAGTACCGCGCCCGCACCGCCTTCCAGATCGGCCAGCGCACGCTGCGCAATATCACGCGTCGGATTACCGCGGCGTGAATAATCGTGGGCCCTTGGCTGATTGAAATCTTCAAAGTTGTAGGTGCTGGAAAGCGAGATTGGCGGAACTACACAACCATATTGCTGATCATTGTTCAGGCCACTGCCCACGGCAATGGTGGCTTGCTTGTGCGTCATAGTCTTTTTCTTCCTGCGATGTGCGAAGGGTGAGATGACAAAGAGTAACGCCCGGAGTTATAGACGTCAATACATCTGGACATCTAAACTTCTTTGCGTATAGATTGAGCAACAGAGCAATACCCGCTAAAATTATGGCGTTATGCGAATGTCTGGCCGATCCCGGACGCACAGGTAACCGGTCACGGCCCTGCGTCAGGCGACAAAATGAAGAATGCCACGGGGAAAATCGTGAGATAACCCTGTTAAATACGGACATTTATTTAGTGAGAACAGTGAAAATCGGGCATAATCACCGGGTTTTCAGAATTTTATTTTTTGATAAATTTAAGGTGTCCCATGGCTGAGTGGAACGGCGAATATGTCAGCCCTTACGCTGAACACGGTAAGAAAAGCGAACAAGTTAAGAAAATTACGGTATCCATTCCGCTGAAAGTCCTCAAAATCCTCACCGATGAACGCACTCGTCGCCAGGTGAATAACCTGCGTCACGCGACCAACAGTGAATTATTGTGCGAGGCTTTCCTGCACGCCTTTACCGGTCAGCCTTTACCGAATGACGAAGACCTGCGTAAAGAACGCAGTGACGAAATCCCGGAAGCGGCGAAGATCCTGATGCGTGAACTGGGTGTGGATCCTGATACCTGGGAATATTGATCGCGCTGAGCGCTGCTGAACATGCCCGTGCAGACGATTGTGCGGGTTTCAGTGTCTGTGATGATTAACGCTGAGTCGTGATCAGGAAGGTTTGTCTGGCGGGAAGTGAAACGGCAGGCAACAAAAAAGGCGCCATCGGCGCCTTTTTTTGCTCTCAAGCCAGCAATATTACTTGCTGCTTGGCATGCTGAAACGCTTGTTGAAGCGGTCAACACGGCCACCGGTAGCGACTTCACGTTGCTTACCAGTGTAGAACGGGTGACATTCGCCACAAACGTCCAGGTTCAGATCGTGACCCACAGTTGAGTGAGTTTTGATAACATTACCGCATGAGCAGTTTGCAGTAATTTCTACGTATTTAGGGTGAATACCTTGTTTCATGGGAAAACCTCTTCTTAAGGCCGCGTCGCTATCCAACCCTGTTCCGTCAGACACCACGCGTAGTGGATGATAGGCTTTGAGTACGAAATGCACCAAAGGCGGCGAATCATACAGAATCTCTGAGAACCGCGCAATCATGTTCATGCATTTCGAAGGACTCAGTGTACACTATCTCGTCATTTTTTTAAAGTCTGGACCCCCGATGCCTGTTGCCCACGTTGCTTTACCTGTTCCGCTTGCCCGTACTTTTGATTATTTATTGCCGCCCGACATGCAGGTCACGCAGGGTTGCCGGGTCAGTGTGCCTTTTGGTAAACGCGATGCAATTGGCATTGTCACGAAGATCAGCGATTCCAGCGAGTTTGGCCTGGAGAAGCTGAAACCGGTGCGTGAGGTCCTCGACCGTACCAGCCTCTTTACTCCCGACCTGTGGCGCATTCTGTTCTGGGCTGCCGACTATTACCATTTTCCGATTGGTGAAGTGCTGTTCCACGCGCTGCCGGTATTATTGCGCCAGGGAAAACCCGCTGAACTGACGCCGTTGTGGCAGTGGTTTGCCACTGAACAGGGCCGCGCGACCCCGCTCGACAGCCTGAAACGTGCGCCAAAGCAGCAACAGGCGATGGCCGCGCTGATGCAAAAGCCGGTGTATCGCCATCAGGTCGCCGATCTTGATCTCACGGATACCGCATTGCAGGCATTGCGCGCCAAAGGGCTGACCGATTTACGCAGTATCGCGCCCGATGCAGCGGACTGGCGCAAAGATTTTTCAGTCGTGGGCGAGCGTTTGCGGCTTAACACCGAGCAGGCCACTGCCGTCGGTGCTATCCGCAGCGAAGATCAGCAGTTTTCCGCCTGGCTGCTGGCCGGGGTGACGGGTTCGGGCAAAACCGAAGTGTATCTCAGCGTGCTGGAAAATATTCTCGAACAGGGCCGGCAGGCGCTGGTGATGGTGCCGGAAATCGGCCTGACGCCGCAGACTATTGCCCGCTTCAGGGAGCGTTTCAGTGCGCCGGTTGATGTCCTGCATTCCGGCCTCAATGACAGCGAACGTCTTGCCGTCTGGCTGCGTGCACGTAACGGTGAAGCGGGGATCGTCATCGGCACGCGTTCTTCTTTATTTACGCCTTTCGCCCGCCTAGGGGTGATCATTATTGATGAAGAACACGACAGCTCTTATAAGCAGCAGGAGGGCTGGCGCTATCACGCCCGTGATCTGGCGGTCTACCGTGCCCATGCCGAAAATATTCCGATTATCATGGGCTCGGCCACACCGGCGCTGGAAACGTTGCACAACGTCGAGTTGGGGAAATATCGCCAGCTGAAACTGACCAAACGTGCCGGTAACGCCAAACTCGCCCGCCAGAATTTGCTCGATCTGAAAGGAATGCAGCTGAAAGTCGGGTTATCGCAGCCGCTGATCCAAAAGATGCATGAGCATCTGAAAGCCGATAATCAGGTGATGCTGTTTCTCAATCGCCGTGGCTATGCACCAGCGCTGCTGTGCCATGAATGCGGCTGGATTGCCGAATGTCAGCGCTGCGACCACTATTACACGATCCACCAGAACCAGCGGCAGTTACGCTGCCACCATTGCGACAGCCAGCGTGCGGTGCCGCACCAGTGCCCACACTGCGGCTCGACGCAATTGGTTTCGGTGGGCGTCGGTACGGAACAGCTGGAAAATGAGCTGGCCCCGCTCTTTCCCGATACGCCCATCACCCGTATCGACCGCGATACCACCAGCCGTAAAGGCTCGCTGGAACTGCATCTGAATGAAATCCATCGCGGCGGTGCACGTATTCTTATCGGTACGCAAATGCTGGCGAAAGGGCATCACTTCCCGGACGTCACACTGGTGTCTTTATTAGACGTCGACGGCGCGCTGTTCTCAGCGGATTTCCGTTCTGCCGAGCGATTTGCCCAGCTCTATACGCAGGTTTCAGGACGCGCAGGACGCGCCGGTAAACAGGGCGAAGTGGTGCTGCAAACTCATCATCCTGAACACCCGCTGTTGCAGGTTCTGTTGCAAAAAGGCTACGACGAATTTGCCAGGCAGACGCTTGCTGAGCGTAAAAGCGTCTTCCTGCCGCCTTATACCAGCCATATTCTGATTCGCTCTGAAGATCATGATAATCAGCAATCGGCGCTGTTCCTCCAGCAGTTACGTAATCTTCTGGAATCCAGCCCCCTGAAAGATGATTCGCTGTGGATTTTGGGGCCGGTTCCGGCGCTCGCCGCCAAACGTAACGGGCGCTTCCGCTGGCAGCTGTTATTGCAGCACCCTTCCCGCCGGGTTTTACAGCATCTGATCAAGAGTTCTCAGCCACTTATCACCAGCCTTCCTCAGGCCAGAAAAGTGAAATGGACGCTGGATGTGGATCCGATTGACAGCTAATCCGCAGGTAGCCCCGGTTTTTCTGCGGGGTGGATCGAAAAAAAGCATCTGCATCACACTTTTAATGCAAATTAGGTAACAAATCCTACTCACATTCTGTTTAGAATGTGATGAGCTACACAGCACGCAGGGGTAGCAGGTGAGGAATGTTGATGTTGTCGTGTCCGTTTGATGCAGTTGCAAGGAGAGATGCGTTGGAGCACAAGAAAGAATTACCCGCCGCGACAATGAAAGATGTGGCTGAACAGGCAGGCGTTTCAACAGCAACGGTATCCCGCGCGTTAATGAATCCGGAAAAAGTTTCCGCTTCCACCCGTCAGAAAGTGGATCAGGCCGTCATGGCCGTGGGCTATTCGCCCCATGCCATGTCGCGCAATTTAAAACGCAATGAATCACGCACCATTCTGGTGATCGTCCCGGACATCTGCGATCCGTTTTTTGCAGATTTGATCCAGGGGATCGAACGCACCGCCGCGCAAAGTGGCTATCTGGTGTTGATCGGCGATTGCGCTCACCAGAACCAGCAAGAAAAAACCTTCATCAATCTGATCATCACCAAACAGATTGACGGCATGCTTCTGCTCGGCTCGGATTTACCTTTCGATGCCAGTAAAGAAGAACAGCGAAATTTGCCGCCGATGGTGATGGCCAATGAATTTGCCCCGGAACTTGAACTGCCGACCGTTCACATTGATAACCTGACTGCCGCATTTGAAGCCGTACATTATCTTCTGAAGCTGGGTCATCAGCGCATTGCCTGTATCGCCGGGCCGAAACATATGCCGCTGTGCCAGTACCGTTCACAAGGTTATATTCAGGCGTTGCGTCGTAATGGCATGAGCGTCGAGAGCGCTCTGACCGTTCATGGTGATTTCAGCTATGAATCAGGCGCGCTGGCGCTGACAGAGCTGATGTCACTGCCGACACCGCCGACGGCGATTTTCTGTCACAACGATGTGATGGCGATTGGCGCCATGTTCCAGGCAAAGAAAATGGGGCTGCGTATTCCGCAAGATCTGTCGATTGTCGGCTTCGATGACATCAAGGCCAGCCAGTTCACCGATCCTCCGCTGACCACCGTGGCGCAGCCAAGGTTCCAGCTGGGTCGTCAGGCCATGTTATTATTACTCGAGCAGTTGCAGGGAAATCCGGTACAAAACGGTTCACTGCTGCTCGACAGCGAACTCATCGTGCGTGAAAGTACTGCGGCGCCCAAAGCGTGAGTCATTTTTTATCCCACCATGAAGTTTTAATTTCAGTAAATGTTCAGGGTTAAGTAACATGACGCACTTCTTCTTTAATCATCACGACACAGCGAAACGATAGTGGCACAGAAAGACTATGTAAGCCGTGGGCGCTCAGGAGCGCGGCGGAAAAGTACCAGCCGGAGTAAAAAACGCAATTCCACAACGATCTCCAAAACCATGGTGGTGTTAGCCGTTGCGGTGCTGGTGGTGTTTGTCGGTGGCCTCTATTTTATTGCTCACAATAAGCATGAAGAAGCGGTCGTGGTGCCAACGCATCCTGTCCGTCCGGGTAACGGATTGCCTCCTAAGCCTGAAGAACGCTGGCGTTATATTAAAGAACTGGAAAACCGCCAGATGGGTGTGACCACGCCCACAGAACCGACGGCGGGTGGTCAGGTGGAATCCAAAACTCAGCTGACGCCGGAACAGCGCCAGTTGCTTGAGCAAATGCAGGCCGATATGCGCCAGACGCCGACACAGCTGTCTGAAGTGCCGTATAACGATCCAAATCAGGTCACGCGTACGCCGACGGCACCTGCGCAGCGTCAGGTTCAGCAACAGCAGCAACCGACCTATGCACAGCAACAGCCGGTGCAGACTCAGCCGCGCCAGGTTCAGCAACAACCTGCGTACACGCCGCAAACGCAGCCAGTACGCGCACCTCAGGCTCAGGCTCAGGCTCAGACACAACCGGTACAGCAGAAACCTAAACCTGTGCCGAAAGAAACCGTGAAAGAACAGCCTAAAACACAGCAACCGGCCGCCATCACACAGGTGACGCCGGAGAAACCTAAAGAGCAGGAAAAGACCCAGCGCTTTATGGTTCAGTGCGGTTCTTTCCACGGCACCGAGCAGGCAGAATCTCAGCGTGCGAAGCTGGCCTTTGAAGGTTTTGAAGGCCGTATCACGACCGGCGGTGGCTGGAATCGTGTGGTGATCGGCCCTTATAACAATCGTTCCGGTGCCGACAGCACCTTAGCCCGCCTGAAGAACGCAGGCATCTCCGGTTGCATTCCCCTCGCAACCGGGGGTTGAAAACCCGTAATCCTTCCCCAATCTATACTTTCAATATGCCTCGTAAGCTTGTGAGACACCCAGCGTGTCCCACAAGCCTGCGGGGATCTTTCCCGTCTGCAACGAGGAACCGCTCGTGACAACAATTGTAAGTGTACGCCGCAACGGCAAGGTCGTTATCGGTGGTGATGGCCAGGCCACATTGGGAAATACCGTCATGAAGGGCAACGTAAAAAAAGTACGTCGCCTGTATAACGATAAAGTGATCGCGGGCTTTGCTGGCGGTACAGCGGATGCGTTCACGCTGTTTGAACTGTTCGAGCGCAAGCTGGAAATGCATCAGGGTCATCTGGTGAAAGCGGCCGTAGAACTGGCGAAAGACTGGCGTACCGACCGTATGCTGCGCCGTCTGGAAGCGCTGCTGGCCGTCGCCGATGAAAACGCGTCGCTTATCATCAGCGGCAACGGTGATGTTATTCAGCCAGAAAACGATCTGATCGCCATTGGTTCCGGTGGCCCTTATGCACAGGCAGCAGCCCGCGCACTGCTGGAAAACTCAGAGCTGGGCGCCCGCGACATCGTGGAAAAATCGCTGAGTATCGCCGGTGACATCTGCATCTACACCAACCAATTCCACACCATCGAAGAATTGTCTTCTAAAGCGTAAGGATCGAAAATTATGTCTGAGATGACCCCGCGCGAGATCGTCAGCGAACTAGACAGCTACATCATTGGCCAGGACAAAGCGAAACGTGCCGTGGCCATTGCCCTGCGTAACCGCTGGCGTCGCATGCAGCTCGACGAAGCGCTGCGCCATGAAGTCACCCCGAAAAACATTCTGATGATCGGTCCGACCGGTGTGGGTAAAACCGAAATCGCCCGCCGTCTGGCGAAACTGGCGAACGCACCGTTCATCAAAGTCGAAGCGACCAAATTCACCGAGGTCGGTTATGTCGGTAAAGAAGTGGATTCTATTATCCGCGATTTGACCGACTCCGCCGTGAAAATGGTGCGTCTGCAATCCATCGAAAAGAACCGTTTCCGCGCCGAAGAACTGGCCGAAGAACGTATTCTGGATGTGCTGATCCCGCCGGCAAAAAACAACTGGGGCCAGGCAGACGAAACGCAGGAACCTTCTGCCGCGCGCCAGAATTTCCGCAAAAAACTGCGTGAAGGCCAGCTCGACGACAAAGAAATTGAAATCAGTCTGGCTTCCGGTCCTGTGGGCGTGGAAATCATGTCTCCGCCGGGCATGGAAGAGATGACGAACCAGCTTCAGTCCATGTTCCAGAACATGGCCGGGCAGAAACAAAAACCGCGCAAACTGAAAATCAAAGAAGCCTACAAGCTGTTGGTTGAAGAAGAAGCGGCAAAACTGGTGAATCCGGAAGATCTGAAAGAACAGGCGATCGAAGCCGTCGAGCAGCACGGTATTGTGTTTATCGATGAGATCGACAAAATCTGTAAACGCGGCGGCCAGAGCTCCGGCCCGGATGTTTCCCGCGAAGGTGTTCAGCGCGACCTGCTGCCGCTGGTGGAAGGCTGTACAGTCTCTACCAAACACGGCATGGTGAAAACAGATCACATCCTGTTTATCGCTTCCGGTGCGTTCCAGACTGCCAGCCCGTCAGATTTGATCCCTGAACTGCAGGGGCGTCTGCCTATTCGCGTTGAACTGCAGGCGCTGTCGACTGAAGACTTCGAACGCATTCTGACCGAACCGAGTGCTTCGCTGACTCATCAGTACAAAGCATTGATGGCGACCGAAGGCGTCACCATTGATTTCACCGCTGACGGTATCCGCCGTATCGCCGAAGCCGCATGGCAGGTCAACGAAACCACCGAAAACATTGGTGCCCGTCGTTTGCATACGGTTCTTGAGCGTCTGATGGAAGATATCTCTTACGACGCGAGCGAAAGCAACGGTATTTCCATAAACATTGATGCAGATTATGTTAGAAGCCATCTTGATCAGCTGGTAGCTGATGAAGATCTGAGCCGTTTTATCTTATAATTTGCTCATACGTTCCGAAAGTGATCTTCAGGGAGGCGTTTGCCTCCCTGATTTTTTTTAGATTTCGGACTGACTTGTTCACCTGAGCGAATCCATCTATGAGCACTATGACTCCCTGCACTCCGACGACGCCCGCCCGCGCCTGGCTCGAAAGCCTGCGTCCCAAAACGCTGCCTCTGGCTTTTGCCTCTATCGTGATGGGTTCGGCCATTGCCAGCCTGCAAGGCGTTTTCCATCCGCTGACGGCGTTGCTGGCGCTGCTCACCGCCGGGTGTCTGCAAATCCTGTCCAATCTGGCGAATGATTATGGCGATGCCGAAAAAGGCAGCGATACGCCTGATCGCGTCGGGCCGTTGCGCGGCATGCAAAAAGGGATGATTACCGCCTCACAAATGAAACACGCGATTATGCTCACCATCGCGCTGACCATTATTTGTGGCGTCGCGCTGATCGCCGTGGCCTGTCATAAACCCAGCGACGTTGTCGGTTTTCTGATCCTCGGGCTGCTGTCGATTGGCGCGGCAATCACCTATACCGTGGGGACGCGCCCTTACGGTTATATGGGCCTCGGTGATATTTCGGTGCTGATTTTCTTTGGCTGGATAAGCGTTGCCGGTACGTTCTATTTGCAGGCGGGATACTTCGACTGGATTGTGATGCTGCCAGCGACGGCGACCGGCCTGCTCTCCACTGCGGTGCTCAACATTAACAACCTGCGTGATATCGACACCGACAGCGCCAATGGCAAGAACACGCTGGCCGTCCGTCTGGGGCCGGTCAATGCGCGTCGTTATCACACGGTGATTCTGATTGCCGCCGCAATTTGTCTGGCGGTATTCTCTGCCGTTTATCTGCATCACTGGACCGGCTGGCTGTTTCTTCTGGCCTTACCGGTGCTGGCAATCCATATCCGCCGGGTGAATCGCGCAAAAACCTCAATGGAAGTACGCCCTCTGCTGGAGCACATGGTAAAAGCTGCGTTACTGACTAACGTATTGTTTGCAGTGGGTCTGTTACTGAATTGAAGAAAAGTGGCCGGGCGTGCGCTAATCGGGTCACTTTTCACATTTAACAATTGATGATTTTGCCAACATCCGCCGATAAGGGATATACTGAACGTTCATGCAGCAACCAGATGAAATCCTATGAAATACGATACTTCCGAACTTTGCGATATCTACCATGAAGAAGTGAATGTTGTCGAACCCCTGTTCTCCAACTTTGGTGGCCGTACTTCATTTGGCGGGCAAATCACGACAGTGAAGTGTTTCGAAGACAATGGCTTGCTTTATGACCTGCTGGAAGAGAATGGTCGTGGCCGCGTGTTGGTGGTCGATGGCGGCGGTTCTGTTCGTCGTGCATTACTTGATGCCGGTCTGGCACGTCAGGCATTGCAAAACGAATGGGAAGGCATTTTGATTTACGGTGCAGTTCGTCAGGTGGATGACCTGGAAGAGCTCGACCTTGGCATTCAGGCTATGGCGGCCATTCCGGCTGGCGCAGGCAGTGAGGGGATCGGCGAAAGCGACATTCGTGTTAATTTCGGCGGCGTGACCTTCTTCTCCGGCGACCACTTGTATGCTGATAACACCGGTATCATCCTGTCAGAAGACCCGCTCGATATCGAATAACCTTCGCTTACAGCAACAAAAAAGGACGCCTGGGCGTCCTTTTTTATTTGGAAAATGAAGCCGTTAGACTTCTTCCATTTTTCCCAACAGTGCACGCAGACGATCCTGCCAGACGTGTTGCTCTTCTTTCAGCTGTGCGTTTTCGCGCACCAGCGACTCGTGATTACCACTCGCCTGCTGAACTTCATGAGACAAGGTGTTGTTTTGCTCTTTCAGTTCTTCGATTTCCATCTGCAACAGAGTAATGGTATCGATCGCTTGCTGAACTTTAGCTTCTAGTTTCTCAAATACTTCAAATGACATTTTTCGGTCCCCTTATGTTCGCAAGGCGCACATCTTATGTTCTGCCGCATCGTCCGGACACGGCTCAAAAATTCCTGCACTTCGCCGATTTCTATAATAAATTCAAATCGCAATAACGTTTGAACTTCACCGGGATTTCAAAAAAACGGCGGGTGTCTTAACGAGTGATTGTATGTAGCCAGCCTTGCCCTGTCTACCAAGAACCCCTCTCTGCACGCAGTCTGTTGCAATTTTCACAGGCTGAGTATCAGGAAATGCTTAAAAAGCAGAGTCACCCTCCAGAAATGTCAGCGAATACCGAATACCCTGAGCGCCATCCGACATGCGCGTTTAGCTTCACAGCCTTCACGGGAATGTCACGGCGTGGGCTTTTTACCGGTCGGCAGGACCTTTCAACACGCGAAATCGCTCATTTTTATGACACAACACACAAAAATTGATTTCGCTATTTCTCGTTTATGCTCGTTAACGATAAATTCACATTACGTTCTCATTTAATGATGAACGGCAAAATCCGATTACGTTCACGTACGCATAACAGAAAAACTATAACTAACCATTAACATCATCCTTAGCAGGATCCAACTATGAGCCAAACCATGAGTTCCACATTAAAAGGTCAGTGCATCGCTGAGTTTCTGGGTACCGGGCTTATCATTTTCTTTGGTGCGGGTTGTGTCGCAGCAATGAAACTGGCCGGTGCTACCTTTGGCCAGTGGGAAATTAGCATTATCTGGGGTCTGGGTGTGGCAATGGCCATCTACCTGACCGCAGCGATTTCAGGCGCACACCTGAACCCGGCGGTGACCGTCGCGTTATGTTTGTTTGCAAACTTTGAAGGACGCAAAGTTCTGCCATACATCGTGGCGCAGGTCGCCGGTGCCTTCTGTGCCGCAGCGCTGGTCTACGGTCTTTACTACAACCTGTTCTTCGATTTCGAGCAAAGCCATAATATGGTGCGCGGCAGTGTCGAAAGTCTGGATCTGGCCGGTATCTTCTCCACCTATCCAAACCCGCACATCAGCGTACTGCAGGCCTTCCTGGTTGAAACGGTGATCACTGCCATTCTGATGGCGTTGATCCTCGGCCTGACGGATGACGGCAACGGCATTCCACGCGGCCCGCTGGCTCCGCTGCTGATCGGTATTCTGATCGCGGTTATCGGTGCTTCAATGGGTCCGTTAACCGGCTTCGCACTGAACCCTGCGCGTGATTTCGGTCCGAAAGTGTTCGCTTACTTCGCTGGCTGGGGCAAAGTCGCCTTCACCGGTGCACGTGATATTCCTTACTTCCTGGTTCCGATTTTTGGCCCGCTGCTCGGCGCTTCACTCGGTGCCATCGCGTACAAAGCGTTGATTGGTCGTCATCTGCCACATCAGATCAATGATATTGCAGATGAAAAAGCGCCTCAGCCTTCCAAACAGCGTAAAGCCTGATCGGCTAAACTGTTCCAAAGCTAACTTATTCGCAGGATGAAAATTATGTCAGCAGATACGACTCACGAAAAAAAATACATCGTCGCACTTGATCAGGGTACAACCAGCTCACGCGCCGTAGTTCTGGATCACGATGCCAACATCGTCAGCGTTTCACAGCGCGAATTCACCCAGATCTACCCGAAATCCGGCTGGGTGGAACATGACCCGATGGAAATCTGGTCTTCCCAAAGCTCGGTGCTGGTGGAAGTGCTGGCGAAAGCCGACATCAACTCCGATCAGATCGCCGGTATCGGTATCACCAACCAGCGTGAAACCACCATCGTGTGGGAAAAAGAAACCGGCAAGCCGATTTATAACGCGATTGTGTGGCAATGCCGTCGTACTGCTGACATCTGTGAAAAGCTGAAGAAAGACGGGATGGAAGAGTACATCCGTCATAACACCGGTCTGGTGGTTGACCCGTACTTCTCTGGTACCAAACTGAAATGGATCCTCGACCACGTTGAAGGTTCCCGTGAACGCGCTGCACGCGGCGAACTGTTGTTCGGCACCGTGGATACCTGGCTGGTGTGGAAAATGACTCAGGGACGTGTTCACGTTACTGATTACACTAACGCCTCGCGTACCATGATGTTCAACATTCATAATCTTGAATGGGATGAACGTATGCTGGAAGTGCTGGATATTCCGCGCGCCATGTTGCCGGAAGTTCGCCCTTCTTCTGAAATTTACGGTCAGACCAACATCGGGGGTAAAGGCGGTACGCGTATTCCTATCGCCGGTATCGCCGGTGACCAGCAGGCCGCGCTGTATGGTCAGCTGTGCGTACAACCGGGTATGGCGAAAAATACCTATGGTACTGGCTGCTTCCTGCTGATGAACACCGGCACAGAAGCGGTAACCTCCAAAAATGGCCTGCTGACGACGATTGCCTGTGGTCCGCGAGGCGAAGTGAACTATGCGCTGGAAGGTGCGGTATTCGTCGGGGGTGCCTCCATTCAGTGGCTGCGCGACGAACTGAAACTGATCAGCGATGCCACAGACTCAGAATATTTCGCCAGCAAAGTGAAAGACACCAACGGCGTGTATGTGGTGCCTGCCTTCACCGGCCTTGGCGCCCCTTACTGGGACCCGTATGCCCGTGGCGCGATCTTCGGTCTGAGCCGTGGTGCAAATAGCAACCACATCATCCGTGCAACGCTGGAATCTATCGCCTATCAGACGCGTGACGTGCTTGATGCCATGCAGGCTGATTCCGGTACCCGCCTGCAGTCTCTGCGCGTGGATGGCGGTGCGGTAGCGAACAACTTCCTGATGCAATTCCAGTCAGACATTCTCGGTACCCGCGTTGAGCGCCCTGCCGTTCTGGAAGTCACCGCGCTGGGTTCTGCTTTCCTTGCCGGGCTGGCCGTCGGTTTCTGGAACGATCTGGATGAAGTGCGCAGCAAAGCGACCATCGAACGTGAATTCCGCCCAAGCATTGAAACCACAGAACGTAATGTACGCTACAAAGGCTGGCAAAAAGCCGTGGCACGCGTTCGTTCATGGGAAGATCACGACGAGTAATCGCCGCCTTTTTTCGCCAACACCGTCTTAAAAAACTCCCCGCCGGGGAGTTTTTTTATGCGCCTTTCCCATTGTGCTAAAATCCCCCGCACAGATGAGCCTTTGCCTCACCGATCTCTTTTTTCTTCCTACAGGCTTTCCAATGAAACGTGAATTAGCAATCGAGTTCTCCCGCGTGACCGAAGCGGCCGCCCTGGCTGGGTATAAATGGCTTGGCCGTGGCGATAAAAACCTCGCTGACAACGCCGCCGTTCAGGCGATGCGCATCATGCTTAATAACGTCGATATCGATGGCACCATCGTGATTGGCGAAGGGGAAATTGACGAAGCGCCAATGCTGTATATCGGCGAAAAAGTCGGAACAGGCCGCGGCGATGCCGTGGATATCGCCGTCGATCCTATTGAAGGTACCCGCATGACGGCAATGGGGCAATCCAATGCACTGGCCGTTCTGGCCGTCGGCGATAAAGGCTCGTTCCTCAATGCGCCGGATATGTACATGGAAAAAATCGCCGTCGGGCCCGGCGCAAAAGGCGCGATTAATCTGGATCTGACGCTGGCGGAAAACCTCGCAAATGTTGCCCGCGCGCTGAACAAACCGCTGACCGAGCTGACCGTAGCCGTGCTGGCGAAACCGCGTCACGACGAGGCGATTCGAGAAATGCTGGCGGCCGGAGTACGGGTTTTTGCCTTCCCGGACGGCGATGTGGCAGCCACTATTCTCACCTGCATGCCCGACAGTGAAGTTGATGTGTTGTATGGCATCGGCGGCGCGCCGGAAGGGGTGATTTCCGCCGCGGTGATCCGCGCGCTGGACGGTGACATGCAGGGCCGCTTACTGGCACGCCATGACGTGAAAGGCGATACCCTGGAAAACCGCCGCATTGGCGAAGAAGAGCTGACACGCTGTCAGGGGATGGGCATTGAAGCAGGCAAAGTGCTGCAGCTGGATGATATGGCGCGTAATGACAACGTGATTTTTTCTGCGACCGGCATTACCAAAGGTGATCTGCTGGAAGGCATCAGCCGTCAGGGAAATATGGCGACGACCGAAACGCTGCTGATCCGGGGTAAATCCCGCACCATCCGTCGTATACGTTCGACGCATTATCTCGACCGTAAAGACGCCGCATTGCACGCGTTTATCATCTGACGCGAGACAAGAAAGGCAAAAGCAGAGCACCTGGCTCTGCTTTTTTTTCACCTGAGGAGAGGCTTAAACCCTATGCCCTTGCTCCTGAAGACGATTCGACATCGGCCACCAGCACAGCAAAATCAGTAACGACATCGCAAACATCAGCAACCCCAGACTGAACTGACCGGTTTGCGGCAACATCGCCGATAACCATGCCACCAGCCCCGATCCCATATTTTGTAATCCGCCCACCAGCGCACCAGCCGCACCGGCGAGATACGGGAAAGGCTCCATCGCGCCGGTGGTCGCCAGCGGGAATAACATCCCTGCACCAAAGAAGAACAAGGAGGCCGGAACGATCAGCGTCCAGATGTTCATGATGCCCAGCCAGCCGGGGATCCACATCGTCAGGCCCGCCAGCAGACAGCTGATCACAGAATGCCACATGAGCTGCTGGAAACTTTTCTCAGAGCGACCGGCATACCAGGCGCCAAAAAATGCCGCCGGGATCGGCAGAATAAACAGAATACTGACCATGACGCCGCTCAGCCCGAGAACGCCGCCCATCAGCACGCCACAGCTGGCCTCAAACACCGCCACACCGGCCAGCGCACCCACCAGCATCACCAGATAACGACTGAAGTTACCGTCCGCCAGCAGCAAGCGCAGACTGCTGAGCATTTTACGAGGCTGATGGTCAGCAGTGAATTCAGGACGGGTTTCCGGCAACCAGCGGTACATTGAAAATGCAACGCCTGCGCAAAGCATCAGCAGAAAACCAAAGCTGGCGCGCCAGCCTAACCATGCAGACAGCGCGCCACCAATCACCGGCGCAAGCAACGGGCTGATAAGAATCCCCATATTCAGCAAACTGTTGGCGTGGCGTAACGCCCCACCACTGTAAAGGTCACGCGGCATTGTCCGCGCCATGACGCCCGCTACACCAGTTCCCATTCCCTGCACCGCACTGGCCACGATCAGCATATTGAGGCTGGAGGACATCATCGCGCCCGCGGCACCCACCAGAAAAACCATCAACCCGGCCAGGATCACCGGCTTGCGACCAATGTTGTCTGACAATGGCCCATAGACCAGCTGCGAAGCCCCGTAGGTGATCAGATACGCGGCCATCACCCGCTGCACCGCACCGGGTTTAACCGACAGGCTGGTGGCCATATCGGCGATATTCGGCACATAAATGGTTTGCGCCATCTGACCGACGGCCACCAGCAAAATCAACATTACCAGCAGGTGAATGTTTTCCAGATTTTTCATTTTTCAGTTCATTATCAAATGGAGTAGGGAAAGTGCAGAATAAATAACCGGTAAATCCGTTTATCTTACGGCGGCGCATAAGTTAACAAATTAAGATGAATAAGCGAGTGTTGCGGCAAACTCTCCGGTGCAACGGCTGGCAGCAAGGGGAGCCACTGGTGTAACGCACAGTGTACGAATTTCGACAGCAGATAACGGCAGAGGAACAGGCTGATAACATTTAACCGATAAGGGATCGGAAAAAATTGAAATAAAATCAGCACCTACATTCGGTAATCAAAAAAGACGGGAGTTTTTATGGCTGACTGGGTCACGGGAAAAGTCACAAAAGTTGAGCACTGGACGGATAATTTGTTCAGCATCACGGTCAATGCGCCAGCCGATCCTTTTACCGCAGGTCAGTTTGCGAAACTCTCTCTGGAGATAGACGGTGAGCGGGTACAGCGCGCCTATTCCTATGTAAATCCCCCTTCCAGCGCTGATTTGGAGTTCTATCTGGTCAACGTGCCGGAAGGGAAGCTCAGCCCTAAACTGCACGTCATGCAGCCCGGCGACGAGATTCAGATCACCAAAGAGGCCGCAGGATTTTTCGTGATTGATGAAGTACCGGAATGTGACCAGCTTTGGATGCTGGCCACCGGCACCGCCATCGGGCCGTATCTGTCCATTTTGCAGGAGGGCCAGGGGCTGGAACGCTTTAAGCACATCGTTCTGGTTCACGCTGCGCGTTTCTCCGCCGATCTCAGCTATTTGCCTCTGATGCAGGAACTACAACGCCGTTATGAAGGCAAACTGCGCATTCAAACCGTCGTCAGCCGCGAAGAAATCTCAGGTTCACTGTCTGGCCGTGTACCGGCACTGATTGAAAGCGGTGCGCTCGAGGAAGCCGTTGGCCTGAAAATGTCAGCGGAAGACTGCCACGTTATGCTGTGCGGAAATCCTCAGATGGTGCGCGATACCCAGCAGGTTCTGAAAGATACCCGGGGCATGCGCAAACACCTGAAACGTAAACCGGGCCATATGACCAGCGAACATTACTGGTAGGTTTCGCCGCAACGTTATTTGAATTTGACCTCGTCCGGCTCCGGGCCAAAGCGATTTGTGCCCGGCGTCCCCACGAAAGCGCCACAGTCGACGATCAGCATAATGAAAATCACCGAAGGCGCCAGACGGCCTAATACCCAGCTCCATGTCTGCGGCATCGCTGCCGCCCAGTTTCCGGCCACCAGCATCCATGCCAGCACAAACAGCAGCGCCCACCACGCCGATTTATTACGGTCGTGCAACCTTTTCACCAGCACAGCGGCGGTCGGCCACAGTAAAACCACCAGTGCAAATCCGGCGGACTGATAGGTGACCCATCCCTGTGCAGCAAAGAAAAAATCTGCCGCCATCAGAATCAGCCAGCTGACCATCCAGAGCCAAAAATCCCGTCGGCCCATGCGGCCATTAAAAGAAAACAGTGCGTGCTGTAACGTCATTGACAATCAGTTCCGTAGAAGACAATGGGAGTAAAAAGTGAAGCCGGAGCGAGTGTAACCCAGCGATCGCCGCCATGAGAATGTTTACGGTCTCCTTTTGACATTACCCCCTGATCCCCGCTTTAATCGGTCTATACAGAGAGGATAAGAAAAATACTATGAATGCTGCAAAATCCATTTTATCTCTGGCGCTACCGGTTTTGCTGACGCTCGCAGGCCCGAACATTGCCCTTGCCGATCCGCCCGCTGAACATTCTGGCGCAGAAGAGATGCCGAAAGCACCTTACCTTTTGGCCGGCGCCCCGACGTTCGAAACAACCCTGATCAACTTTCGGGCAAAGTACAATGAAGCCAATCCAACGCAACAGATTGGTGAATTCCGCTCGATAAATGAAAAAGCGGCCAACAGCCCTCTGACCCGCGCGGCCAGTAAAATTAATGAAAATCTGTATGCCTCTACTGCACTGGAAAAAGGCACCGGTAAAATCAAAACGCTGCAAATCACTTATCTTCCTATCCAGGGGGCAGAAGAAAAGGCCGCCCGCACTCTGGCGATGAGCTATATGGCTAACCTGATGCGCCAGTTCGATGCCACCCTTTCGACAGAGCAAAGCGTGGCAAAAGTGGCGTCGTTGATCCAAAAAGGGAAAGGCCAGCAGTTTTATCAGCAGGAAGTTGGCGCGGTCCGTTTTGTGGTTTCGGATAATGGCGAAAAAGGCCTGACGTTTGCCGTTGAGCCGGTCAAGCTGGCCCTGGCTGAGCCATGAGATGACGGTTTTTAATGACGAAAAGCAAAGCCTTTATCTTCAATGATCTCTATACTGTTGCACAGGTAATCTGCTTGTTTGGCAGAAATTTTAATCGACATTCGCGTCCCCTTTTGGAGGAAAAAACATGCGACATCCATTAGTGATGGGTAACTGGAAGCTTAACGGTAGCACCCACATGGTTAACGAACTGATTGCTGCTCTGCGCACTGAACTGAGCACGGTCGAAGGTTGTGGCGTTGCGATTGCTCCACCAGAAGTTTACCTGTCACAGGCTAAACACGCTCTGGCTGGCAGCCGCATTGCGTTGGGCGCTCAGAACGTTGACGCTAACCTGTCCGGCGCATTCACCGGTGAAATCTCTGCCGACATGCTGAAAGATATCGGTGCGAAATACATCATCATCGGTCACTCAGAACGCCGCACTTACCACAAAGAAAGCGATGAGTTCATCGCCAAGAAATTCGGCGTGCTGAAAGACGCTGGCCTGATCCCTGTTCTGTGCATCGGCGAAACTGAAGCAGAAAACGAAGCAGGTCAGACTGAAGCCGTTTGCGCTAAACAGCTGGACGCCGTTCTGACCACCCTGGGCGCAAAAGCGTTCGAAGGTGCGGTTATCGCTTACGAACCCGTATGGGCGATCGGTACCGGCAAATCAGCCACGCCTGCCCAGGCTCAGGCTGTACACAAGTTCATCCGTGACCACGTTGCAAAACAAGACGCTGCGGTTGCTGAACAAGTGATCATCCAGTACGGCGGTTCTGTTAACGCGGCTAACGCGGCAGAACTGTTCACTCAGCCAGACATCGACGGTGCACTGGTTGGCGGCGCGTCACTGAAAGCAGATGCTTTCGCTGTGATCGTTAAAGCGGCGGCTGAAGCTAAACAAGCGTAAGCCTGTTTCTTTCGCGCACAAAAAACCCCGGCACGCCGGGGTTTTTTATTGCCTGAATTTACTGCGTCGGCATTAACGCTTAGAGATTTGGTCGAAAATCCCGTCAGTCGCGAAGTGTTCTTTCTGTGCCTGAGCCCAGGTGCCTGCAACCTGATCAATGGTGAACAGCTTCAGTTTAGGGAATTCAGACGCAAACTTTTTCTCTACTTCAGGATCACGTGGACGATAATAATTTTCCGCCGCGATAGTTTGGCCTTCCGGTGAATACAGGTATTTCAGATAAGCGTCCGCTACGGTGCGACTGTCACGCTTGTCGACCACTTTATCCACCACAGAAACTGTAGGTTCAGCCAGGATTGATTCACTCGGTGTCACAATTTCAAACTTGTCTTTGCCGACTTCCTTGGTCGCCAGCAGCGCTTCGTTTTCCCATGCGATCAGCACATCACCGATACCGCGCTCAACGAAAGTGTTGGTTGCGCCACGGGCGCCGGAATCCAGCACTTCGACGTTTTTATACAGCGCTTTCACAAAGTCCTGCGCTTTGGCTTTGTCATTATTGTTGTGATGCAGGGCATAACCCCACGCAGCCAGATAGTTCCAGCGTGCGCCGCCTGACGTTTTAGGGTTCGGCGTAATCACTGACACGCCCGGTTTGATCAAATCATTCCAGTCATGAATTTGTTTCGGGTTGCCCTTACGCACCAGGAACACAATGGTGGAGGTGTAAGGCGCGGAGTTATCCGGCAACCGGGTGATCCAGTTCTTGTCGATGCGACCACGTTCAGCAATCGCATCAACATCATAGGCTAGTGCCAGGGTCACAACGTCTGCTTCAATACCATTGATGACTGAGGTAGCCTGCTTGCCTGAGCCGCCGTGAGACTGGCGTACTGTGACCGTGTCGCCGGTTTTTCCCAGCCAGTATTTGCTGAAGGCTTTATTGTATTGCTCATAGAATTCGCGGGTTGGATCGTACGACACGTTCAGAATCTGAATGTCTTTGGCAATCGCCCCTGTTGCTACCAGCAGTAAAGCCAGGCCTGCACCCCATTTACGCATCGCACTCTCTCCCAGAAGTAGTTTCTATGAATTTCATTTGTTTGGTCTGATGAAGAGAGCCTGCCAGAGAAAAAGAAAACGAATAAAGAATAAAAGGTTTTTTACTATTACTTTATGGAATAACCAGAAAGCAGGTCAAAAAAAACCTCCCGTTAAGGAGGCTCTTTCACACAATTAACATTCTGTTTTAGAACAGTTTTTTCGCTGTGTCGTACCAGTCTTCTTTGAATTTACTTTTCTTGTTCTCTGGGGAAATACACACAGAGATTAATTCATGAACCATTTTCTCGTTTTCAACACCGACGCAGAAACCGCCATGGGTGTAGTCACGGCCTTCTTCCAACAGCAGGTCGACGGCATAAGCGCCCATGCGGGAAGCCAGGATACGGTCGTAAGCGACTGGCGCACCACCACGCTGGATATGGCCCAATACGGTGCCACGCGTTTCACGACAGGTTTCTTTCTCGATGTATTTAGCCAGCTCATCGATATCATCTAACTTTTCAGTGATAGCAACGATGGCGTGCTTTTTACCTTTCGCGATACCGGCTTTAATTTCAGCAACCAGATCATCACGTTTGAATTCAACTTCAGGAATAGCGATAAACTCGCAACCACCGGCAATGGCAGCTGCCAGAGTCAGGTCACCGCAATAACGGCCCATCACTTCCACAATAGAAATACGCTGATGTGAAGAGGAGGTATCACGCAGGCGGTCAATCGCTTCTACCACAGTACCCAGCGCAGTGAAGAAACCGATAGTGTAGTCAGTACCCGCTACGTCGTTATCGATAGTTCCTGGCAGGCCGATGCAACGAATGCCGCCTTCTTTCGTCAGCAGGTCTGCACCTGCGTAGGAGCCATCACCCCCGATCACCACCAGGCCGTCGATACCGCGATCTTTCATATTCTGCAGGGCAACTTTACGCATGTCCGGATCACGGAACTCAGGGAAACGCGCAGAACCCAGGAAAGTACCACCGCGGTTGATCATATCTGACACGCTATAGCGGTCCAGTTTTCTCATGCGGTTTTCATACATGCCGAGGTAGCCATCTTCAATACCGAAAACTTCCAAATCTGCCGATAAAGCCGCACGCACAACGCCACGGATCGCAGCATTCATGCCTGGGGCATCGCCACCGCTTGTCAGTACACCAATTTTTTTGATCATGACTACCTCTGAACTTGTAGATGCAATTTCTTAAGAATTTTGAGCCTGCCTGTTGGGCGAATTTAATTTATGCAGCCAAAGGGCTTATTAGCGTTTGAGCCTATAGTATAACAAAACACCGGAGCTGAATTGATTCAAGTCAGCAAGAACTCGCTTACAACGCTCTGTACTTCGCAATTTACTGATTCATACGGCTTTTACAACATATTTCCCGTTCGTTACAGACAGATTTCCAGCTTGTTAATTCAGCTTTATGAGAAAGAGGGCAAACTCAGGACAAAAAAAACCCCACCTTTCGATGGGGGAAGACAGGGATGGTGTCTATGGCAAGGAAAAACAGGGATCTTACTCGGTCGTGCTGGTACTACTCGTCTTCTGGGCAGAAGAGGGTTGTAAGCCAGATAACTGCATTTGCATTTGTTTAATGCGCTGCTCGTGTTTCTGGTTCAATACGTTTTTTTGCTCAGGCGTCAGCAGATTAAACATCTGATTGCGGATGCGGGCCATTTCAACCTGTCGATCCACCTGCTCCTGAGCCATCAATTCGGCTTGCGCCCGAACAGCCTGCTGATCGAATTTCTCAGCGGTAACCAGTCGGTGCATTGTTTCTAACTGTTCTACATTAATATCAGGCAAATCTTTACGCGCCTGGTGCATGAGGTCACGCATTTGCTGTCGTTGCTGCTCCGTCAGATTTACACCATCAAACATGGTGTTGCGATCCTGAGGCTTCTCCAACATCGTGCTATTATGTTCTGCTGGCATCGCCGACATCGGTTTTGCACCCTCTGCTAAAGCGACACCTGAACCCAGTGTCAGTAGCGTGGCCAAACCCAGTGAAGCTGCCTTAAACATCACACACTCCTAAAGTCTTTATCGCTTATCGCGAATCATTGAAAAGCAGTCTAAACCTGCTGCTGCAAACAAGCGTCAGTGCTTGTAAAAGTACGTAAAGTCATGGAATAGCGGCAATTGATGACGTATTTTGCGTCTAGAGGTAAATACAATGAATAAAATTTTGTTAGTTGATGATGACCGTGAACTGACTTCACTTTTGAAAGAATTGCTCGAAATGGAAGGCTTTAATGTTGTGGTTGCTCACGATGGTGAGCAGGCATTAGAGAAAGTTGATAACACCATCGATCTGCTGTTGCTTGACGTCATGATGCCGAAGAAAAACGGCATTGAAACCCTTAAAGAATTACGCCAGCGCCATCAGACGCCGGTGATTATGTTAACCGCTCGCGGCAGTGAATTAGACCGTGTTCTTGGCCTCGAACTGGGTGCCGATGACTATCTGCCAAAACCGTTTAATGACCGTGAACTGGTTGCCCGCATTCGGGCGATGTTGCGTCGTTCCAACTGGAGTGAACAACAGCAAACCAATGAGAACAACGGTTCCCCTACGCTGGAAGTGGATGGCCTGCAACTTAACCCGGGGCGTCAGGAAGCCAGCTTCGATGGTGAGGCGCTGGACTTAACGGGTACCGAATTTACCCTGTTGTATTTACTGGCAAAACATCTCGGCCAGGTGGTTTCCCGTGAACATCTGAGTCAGGAAGTGCTGGGTAAACGTCTGACGCCGTTTGACCGCGCGATTGACATGCATATCTCGAATTTGCGCCGTAAATTGCCCGACCGTCAGGACGGACATCCGTGGTTTAAAACCTTGCGCGGACGCGGCTATCTGATGGTTTCTGCTTCATGATAAACAGCCTTACGGCACGCATTTTTGCCATTTTCTGGTTCACATTAGCCCTGGTGTTAATGTTGGTACTGATGGTGCCGAAACTCGATTCACGCCAGATAACGCCGTTGCTCGATAACGAACAACGGCAAGGCCTGATGATTGAACAACACGTCGAAGCTGAGCTGGTGAACGATCCGGCAAATGATTTGATGTGGTGGCGCAGATTGTTTCGCGCAATTGATAAGTGGGCTCCGCCCGGCCAGCGTTTGCTGCTGGTCACCAGCGAAGGTCGTGTGATAGGCGCACAACGCAATGAAATGCAGATTGTGCGTAACTTTATCGGTCAGTCTGATAACTCAGATCGTCCGAAAAAGAAAAAATACGGTCGTGTTGAAATGGTTGGCCCGTTCTCAGTTCGGGACGGCGAAGACAATTACCAGCTCTATCTGATGCGTCCGGCCAGCAGTTCTCAGTCTGATTTCATCAACCTGATGTTCGACCGCCCACTGTTGCTGCTCATCGTGACCATGCTGATAAGCGCCCCGCTGCTGCTTTGGCTGGCGTGGAGTCTGGCAAAACCGGCACGTAAGCTGAAAAATGCGGCAGACGACGTGGCGCGGGGAAATCTGAAACAGCATCCGGAGCTTGAAGCCGGACCGCAGGAATTCCTCGCTACCGGCGCCAGCTTTAATCAGATGGTGAGTGCGCTCGAACGCATGGTGACGGCACAGCAACGCCTGATTTCAGACATCTCGCATGAGCTGCGAACACCTCTGACGCGTCTGCAACTGGCTACTGCACTGATGCGCCGTCGTCACGGTGAAGGTAAAGAGCTGCAACGCATCGAAAACGAAGCACAGCGTCTTGATAGCATGATCAATGACTTACTGGTGCTTTCACGCAGTCAGCATAAGAATGAGTTGTCCCGTGAAACGCTGAAAGCCAATGAATTGTGGGCTGGCGTGATTGACGATGCGCAGTTTGAAGCCGAGCAAATGGGCAAAACGCTGGAGGTAACGTCACCTCCGGGTCCGTGGAAACTCATCGGTAATGCGGCTGCTCTCGACAGTGCACTGGAGAACATCGTGCGTAACGCCCTGCGTTATTCACATCACCATATCGCACTGAATTTCGCCCACGACAGTGACGGGATCACCATCACCGTAGACGATGATGGGCCTGGCGTCAGTGAAACCGACCGTGAACAGATTTTCCGTCCGTTCTATCGCACTGATGAAGCGCGGGATCGCGAGTCTGGCGGTACCGGGCTTGGCCTGGCTATCGTCGATACGGCCGTTCAGCAGCACCGTGGTAAGGTCAGGGCGGAAGACAGCCCGTTGGGTGGACTGAGACTGATTATCTGGCTGCCACTGCACCAGCGTTAAGTTTCTGCTATTCTGCGTCCCTCTATCAGGGGGACGCATGCTTAACATCGTTTTATTTGAACCAGAAATCCCGCCAAATACCGGCAACATTATCCGCCTTTGTGCCAATACCGGCTGTCAGCTTCATCTCATCGAACCCCTGGGTTTCGGCTGGGACGATAAGCGTCTGCGCCGTGCCGGGCTGGATTACCACGAATTCGCCAATATCAAACATCATGCGAATTACGACGCCTTCCTCAGCAGCGAAAATCCACGACGCCTGTTTGCACTGACCACCAAAGGTACGCCCGCGCACAGCGCCGTCAGCTATCAGGACAATGATTTTTTGGTGTTCGGCCCCGAAACCCGCGGCCTTCCGGCATATATCTTAGATAACCTGCCCGCCCGACATAAAATCCGCATTCCAATGCTGGCAGAAAGCCGCAGCATGAATCTGTCGAATGCCGTTTCGGTGGTGGTGTATGAAGCGTGGCGCCAGCTGGGATACCCTGGCGCATTACTGAAGGAATAACGCGGCGGTAAGAGAAGAGAATGGCATGCAGAGGCATGCCATCAAAGTGTCAGATCCCATCTCCGAATTCGAAACCCTGCACAATACCGTTAAAGTGCTGATCCATATCCATTGAAGGACGTTCGCTCTCCGGCCTGCCGACGATGCGTGCCGGCACACCTGCTGCGGTGGTGTGTGCGGGTACTGACTGCAATACCACTGACCCCGCGCCGATTTTTGCACCCACGCCAACTTCAATGTTACCGAGAATTTTCGCGCCTGCGCCAATCATCACACCTTCACGAATTTTCGGGTGGCGGTCGCCGCAAGTTTTACCGGTACCGCCGAGTGTGACCGATTGCAGAATCGAAACGTCATTTTCTACCACGGCAGTTTCACCAATCACAATCCCGGTGGCATGGTCGAGCATGATGCCGCAACCAATGCGTGCCGCCGGGTGGATATCCACGCCAAAGGAAACGGAAATTTGATTCTGGAAATATATCGCCAGCGCTTTGCGGTCCTGCTTCCACAGCCAGTTGCCGATGCGGTAGGCCTGCAACGCATGGAACCCTTTCAGGTAAAGCAGCGGGGTGGAATATTTGTCGACGGCGGCATCGCGCTGATGCACCGCCAGGATGTCGCGCGCGGCAGAAAGGATCATTTGTTCATCGTTGCGATAGGCTTCTTCGACAACTTCACGGATCGCCATCGCAGGCATGATCGGGTTACCCAGCTTGTTGGCAAGGATGTAGCTCAGCGCGCCACCCAAGGTTTCATGCTTAAGTAACGTCGCGTGGAAGAAGCTCGCCAGCATAGGTTCACACTCAGCCAGTGCTCGCGCCTCTGATTTAATGTTATTCCAGACCAGCTCTAATTCTTCTAACGACATCACTGTTCCTTACGACTTTGCAAGTTCGGATAATAAAAAGCCGCCCTGTCGGGAACACCAACAAGGTGGCTATTCTTCTCATTCGCCTGTCAGTGGCTGTGTTTTTCGTCCTTGCTCGCACGGGCAAGTAAACTGATTGCGGCCTCACGGGCATCTTTACCGCAGTAAAGCACCTGATAAATCTGTTCCGTGATCGGCATTTCAACGTTATTACGTTGCGCCAGAGCCCGTACTTCTTTGGTATTGCGGTAACCTTCAACAACCTGGCCGATGGTGTCCTGAGCGGTCTGAACATCCTTGCCTTGCCCCAGCATAATGCCGAAACGGCGGTTGCGGGACTGATTGTCTGTGCAGGTTAACACCAAATCACCTAAACCTGCCATGCCCATAAAGGTGGCAGGATCGGCGCCTAAAGCGGAACCTAAACGCGTCATCTCCGCCAGACCACGGGTGATTAATGCCGTTCTGGCATTGGCACCAAAGCCAATACCGTCAGACATCCCGGCTCCGATGGCAATCACGTTTTTAATCGCCCCGCCCAGCTGCACACCGATAAAATCAGGGTTGCTGTAGACACGGAAGCTTTTGCCGCAATGCAGCAACTGCTGTAAATCTTCGGCAAAACTGGCATCGGTCGCCGCCAGAGAAATTGCCGTTGGCATACCCGCCGCCAGTTCTTTGGCGAAGGTTGGGCCAGAGACAACCGCTAACGGAATAGCATCACCCAGCTCTTCACGTGCGACATCCTGCAACAACCGACCGGTTTCTGCTTCAAGACCTTTCGTCGCCCACACGACTCGCGCATCAGGGCGCAGATGTGGTTTCAGCTGACGCAGCACATCACCAAACACATGGCTCGGCACAACAACCAGCACATTACGGCTGGCCGCTAACGCGACGGACAGATCAGTCTCAAGCAGTAAATTGTCAGGGAAAGGGACATCAGGAAGGAATTCCTGATTACAACGGGCACGTTGTAAGGCGTTGATGTGGTCGGGATTGTGTCCCCACAGCACAACGGGATGGCCATTTCTGGCAAGAGTAATTGCTAAAGCGGTGCCGTACGATCCGGCACCGATTACAGTCATTGACGCATTGACGGTTTTCATCAGGCATCCTGATGTGGTTCAGCACCTTCGGTTTCAGCTTGCTGTTGCAGATAGTTCATGAACAGCGCGTCGAAGTTAACAGGTGCCAGATTCAGTTGCGGGAAGGTACCGCGGGAAACCAGGCTGGTGATGCACTCACGGGCATACGGGAACAGGATGTTCGGGCAATATGCGCCCAGGCAATGTGCCATCTGGTTGCCATCAATACCGGAGATGCTGAAGATACCGCCTTGCTGAACTTCGCACAGGAACGCCGTTTCGTCGCCCAGTGAAGAAGTTACTGTTACACGCAATACCACTTCGTACACGCCTTCAGCCAGCTGGCTGGATGCGGTATCAAGATCCAGTTTCACTTCTGGTTGCCAGTCTTGCTGGAAAACCTGAGGTGCATTTGGCGCTTCGAAAGAGATGTCTTTGGTGTAAATACGTTGGATCTGGAAAGCCATCTCGGTGTTGTTTTGTTCTGACATGTGAGTAGTACCCTTGAGTTAATAGTCCTTTTAAACACTTAACTACGCTGCCGCCAAATTAACCCAGCAACGGGTCAAGGCCACCGCGTGCATCAAGTGCATGTAAATCATCGCAACCGCCAACGTGCTGTCCATCGATAAAAATCTGAGGAACGGTGGAACGACCGCTACGGGCGATCATTTTTTCACGTTTATCTGCATCGCCATCAATGGCAATTTCATCGAATGAAGCGCCCTTGCTGTTCAGCAAAGCTTTCGCACGATGGCAATAAGGACAGGTTGCCTTGGTGTAGATTTCAATTTTAGCCATGTGTTCCACCTCTAAGTCGTAGATTTTAATGCCGTTGCGATTGGGCTGAGATCTTACTTACCGCGCGCCAGTGGCAGGTTTTCACCGCTCCAGCCGCTGATGCCTTCTTTCAACGTGAACACACGCTCAAAACCGGCGGCGATCAGGCCTTCAGCTGCAGTACGGGAAGTTTGGCCCGTTGCACACACCACGATGACCGGCTGTGCTTTGTGTTTTGTCAGCTCACCCAGATTGTTGCTTTTAATGTCTGTGGTCAGCACATTTAAAGAGGTGGCGATGTGGCCTTTGCGGAACTCTTCACGCGTACGCACATCGACAACGACGGCATCTTCTTTGTTGATCAGGCGGGTTGCTTCACCACGGGTGATCTCTTTCACTTTAGAAAAACGTGTTTTAAAGGTGGTCACAATTACTGCAATCAGTAACGCAACCCACGCCAGGCTGAGAACCGGATGCGCACTGATGAATGGCATAATATCTTGCATGGGGTGTAGCAACTCCCGTCAGTTGGGGGAAAATTCAAGGCTTCAGAGTATACCTGCGCGTCGGAGCAAATACAGCCAGTATGCGCGGGCTAATGCCACAATCTGCGGCACATCCCGAGAAATTAGCACGCCTTTATGGCGAAAGTTAACCCTCACCTCACCCCATCTTTGATCTCTCACGGCTATTCACCTTTCCCGCTGAGGTAAAATCAGCCCGCGTAAATCTCCATAGCCGCGCCCGTTTCCCCTGTTGAGCCGGCGAGGCTATTGAGCATTTCATCTTTCAAACTGAGGTCAATTGACATGTCGAGCAACAAAAAACCGATGGTTCTGGTGATTCTTGATGGTTACGGCCATCGTGAAGAGCAACAAGACAACGCCATTCTGAATGCCAAAACACCGGTGATGGATTCTCTGTGGGCGACCCAGCCTCATACACTGATCGCCGCCTCCGGCCTGGACGTTGGCCTGCCTGACGGCCAGATGGGTAATTCTGAAGTCGGCCATGTCAATTTAGGCGCGGGTCGCATTGTGTATCAGGACCTGACCCGCCTTGATAAAGAGATCAAAGAAGGCGATTTCTTTAATAATAGCGTACTGACTGCCGCTGTTGATCGCGCCGTCAGCGCGGGCAAAGCCGTCCACATCATGGGTCTGCTGTCTGCAGGCGGCGTGCACAGCCATGAAGACCACATCATGGCGATGATTGAACTGGCAAACCGTCGCGGCGCAAAAGCGATTTATCTGCATGCATTCCTCGATGGCCGTGATACACCGCCGCGCAGCGCAGAATCCGCTTTAAAACGCTTCTCTGAAAAATTCGCTGAAATCGGCACTGGCCGTATCGCCTCTCTTATTGGCCGTTACTACGCCATGGATCGTGATAACCGCTGGGATCGCGTACAACTAGCCTATGACCTGATGACACAGGCAAACGGCGCGTTCACCGCCGATACCGCGTTAGCAGGCCTGCAAGCTGCGTATGCCCGCGATGAAAATGATGAATTCGTGAAACCTACCGTCCTGCAAACAGCCGGTGAAGAAACCGCAGCCATCAACGATGGCGATGCGATGATCTTCATGAACTTCCGTGCTGACCGTGCACGTGAAATTACCCGCGCCTTTATCAGCCCGGACTTCGACGGTTTTACCCGCGAAAAAGTGATTAACTTCGGTGATTTCGTGATGCTGACCGAATATGCCGCTGACATTGATGCTGCCTGCGCCTACCCACCGGCGTCACTGAAAAACACCCTGGGCGAATGGCTGATGGCGCATGACAAAACGCAACTACGCATCTCCGAAACCGAAAAATACGCCCACGTCACCTTCTTCTTTAATGGCGGGATGGAAGATGCGTTTACGGGTGAAGACCGTATTCTGGTGAAATCACCGAACGTCGCCACCTATGATTTACAACCGGAAATGAGCTCTGCTGAACTGACAGACAAACTGCTCGGCGCCATCGCCAGCGGTAAGTACGACGCCATTATTTGTAACTACCCGAATGGCGATATGGTCGGCCATACCGGTGTATACGAGGCGGCAGTCAATGCGGTCGAAACGCTGGATAAATGCGTCGCTCAGGTTGTTGATGCAGTGAAAGCCGTCGGCGGCCAATTGCTGATCACCGCTGACCACGGTAACGCAGAGCAAATGCGTGATCCCGCGACCGGTCAGGCGCACACCGCGCACACCAGCCTGCCGGTTCCACTGATTTATGTGGGTGGCAACGCAGTGGCAGTGGAAGGCGGTAAACTGTCTGATATCGCACCGACCATGCTCTCACTGATGGGAATGGAGATTCCGCCAGAAATGAGCGGCAAGCCGCTGTTTATCGCGCGTTAATTTCCGAAAAAACGCTGAAACACAGGCGTATCAGCTCAGGCTGGTACGCCTTTTTTGTTTGTGCATCAGCCGGTTGATTAGTGTTACGATACGGCCAGGGACAGCCATATTGTCTATCATCCACGGTCGACAAGCGGAAAAAAGTTTGAGCAAATTCATTCATTTCAGCCTGATGAGAAATCGCCTTTCCGCTTCGGACAAGGGCGCATCCGCCTTCCCATCTTCAGCCTTATTACTCTGTGCCTCATTACTGACGCTTTCCCTGAATGCCCACGCTGATGACAATAAAGATCAGCTCAAAACCATTCAGCAAAACATCGCAGAAAAAGAAAAAAGCGTTAAGCAGCAGAAACTGCAACGCGGCACATTGCTGCAACAATTGCAGGCGCAGGAAAAAACCATTGCTTCAGCCAGCAGCGAACTTCGCGGCACGCAATCCACGCTAACCACGCTCGGTAAAGAGATCTCCGGGCTGACGGCGTCTATCGACAAGTTGCAGAAACAGCAAAAAACCCAGGAAGCCATCCTCGCCAAACAGCTCGATTCCGCTTTTCGTGTGGGCCAGCATAAAGGTCTGCAACTCCTACTCAGCAGTGAAGAGAGTGAACGCAGCGAGCGGATCCTGGCGTATTTCGGCTACCTGAACGAAGCCCGGCAGAAGAGCATCGAAGAACTGAAGCAGACGCGCACCACGCTTGGAGAACAGCGGGTTTCTCTGCAATCCAAACAAACCCAACAGAAAAGCCTGTTAGGCGAGCAGCAAACCCAACAGCAAAAGCTGGAGCAAGCTCGATTAGCACGTAAGAAAACGCTGACGGCGCTGGAATCCTCTTTGCAAAAAGATGAACATAGCCTGACTGAGCTGCGCGCCAACGAATCCAGTCTGCAAAACAAAATTGCCGCCGCTGAACGTGCGGCAAAAGCCCGTGCAGAAAAAGAAGCACGTGAGGCCGCAGCGGTCAGGGCCAAAGAGCAGCAGGCGAAGAAAAAAGGGTCAACCTATAAACCTACCCAAAGCGAGCAATCACTCATGGCGCGTACGGGCGGGTTGGGCAGGCCATCAGGCCAGAATATGTGGCCGGTGAATGGTTCGTTGATACACCGTTTCGGCGAACAGTTACAGGGTGAACTACGCTGGAAAGGCATCGTGATTTCAGCGCGTGAAGGCAGTGATGTCCGGGCGATCGCTGAAGGCCGCGTCATTCTGGCAGACTGGTTACAAGGCTATGGTCTGGTTGTGGTCATTGATCACGGCAGGGGCGATATGAGTTTGTACGGATACAACCAGGATGCGCTGGTCAGCGTAGGCGACCAGGTGAAAACCGGTCAGGCTATTGCCAAAGTAGGGAACAGCGGCGGACAAGGCCAGCCATCGCTGTATTTTGAAATTCGTCGTCAGGGCCAGGCCGTTAATCCACAGCCGTGGTTGGGAAGATAGCATTGCGATACAAAAAGTCCGTTTTAGTTGCCCTCTGTGGTACTGCGTTATTCGTTTGTCAGGTTCAGGCAGCGAAATTATCCATCCTGATCGATGACTTTGGTTATCGCCAGCATGAGGAAAACCAGGTACTTCAGATGCCAAAAGCGGTATCCGTCGCCATTTTCCCCAATGCCCCTGATTCGCAAATGATGATGAACAAAGCCCATCAGCAGGGACGTGAGATCCTCATTCACCTGCCGATGGCGCCGCTCAGTAAGCAACCGCTGGAAAAGGATACCCTCACGCCGTCAATGAGCGCGGCTGAGGTCAAACGTATCGTTGATCAGGCCATCCGCAATATTCCCTACGCCATCGGCATCAATAACCATATGGGCAGCGCGATGACCTCAAGCCGCAGCGGCATGGACAATGTCATGCAGGCGATGAACGCCCACAATCTGTTTTTTCTCGATAGCATGACTATCGGCAATACCCAGTCGGTCAATGCGGCTCAGGGAACGCGCGTGAAAGTCATCAAGCGCAATGTCTTTCTGGATGATGTGCAAAATGAGGGCGAGATCCGCCGTCAGTTTGAACGCGCCATTCAGCTGGCACGTAAGAATGGCTATGCTATTGCCATCGGGCATCCTCATCCGGCGACAGTAAAAGTGCTGCAACAAATGCTGCCGAATTTGCCTTCCGATATTGTTCTGGTTCGGCCAAGTGAGTTACTTAACGAGCCGGTGCACAGCTCATCATCAGCGGGTAAACCGCCGAAATCGACACCGGTAAAATCCGCGAGCAAAGGCATCAGCGTGTGCCGTGTGAAACAGCCTGCTCCGCAAATTTACGCAGACACGATGTTTAAAGTTATCGGTGAAAGCCTGGCAACATTACCGGCTGTGGTATTCGTTGAACGTCAGTATCATATTTTGACCACGTCTGTGGGATCGGCACCGGTTGAGCCGCATGCCGACACCACACCCGAGGCGAAGAAATAAAACACGTACGCAACGTATTGATAAGCAAGCTCATAGCGCCTAAAAGCAAATAGGTAGAGCTTAAAGAATTTGCCCCTTATAATGGGCGCTGCATGTTTTTGGATTCAGACTGCGCAGGGGCGCTCATAAATGGGACAAGATCGATCTAAAATTCTGCTGCTCGACAGCGGCAAAGAATGGGGAGGTGGCACTAACAGTATGTTAGAGCTGCTGAAAAGAATCGATCGGGAAAAATTTGAAATCAGCTGCTGCTTTTATAACGATTACGCGCGTGATAATGGGGAAACCATCAGCCAGATCCTGAACTCGCTGAATATTCCGGTCTTCTTCATTCCTCAGGTTAAGCAACCTGCATGGGCAAAAATCAGTAAAGAAGTGCTGCGTACCCTGTTTTTCTTCAGCAGTGCCCTGCGCCAGAAAGCCATTTACTCCATCGATAAAATCTGGCGCATCAATCCCAATATCCGCAAAATCCACTCCCTGCTGGAGCTTGGACAGTTCGACATTTTATATATGAATAATCAGCCCAGCTCTAACGTTGAAGGCTATTATTCCACCGCCGGTTTACCGACAGAAATTGTGCAGCATTGCCGCATTGAGCCGGTCCTTAACCGCGATGTCGTGCGGATTGTGAACAAGTTCTGCCACAGCATTATTTCTGTGTCTCAGGGCGTTCAGGAACAATTGCTTAAGCGCGGCGTGCGCAGCGAATTATGTTTCACCGTTTTCAATGGCATTGATATTAATCAGCCGCTGCCTGATGGCAAAAATATTCGCCGGGAGCTGGATGCTAAAGACGATACTTTCATCTTTGGCAGCATCGGCTCTCTGATCAACCGCAAAGCCCATCACTTCACCTTGCTCGCGCTGGATAAATTCAACCGCGCCTTTCCTGAAGCAAAATGGAAGATGGTTTTTGTGGGCGAAGGCCCAAATTTGCGTCGCTTAATCCAGCAGGCTGCCAGCCTGAATATGATGGATAAAGTGGTATTCACCGGCTTTCAAAATAATGCGCTGGAATATCTTTCCGCTTTCGATGCCTTTATCCTGGGATCGAAAAGTGAGGGCCTGCCGCGCGTTGTCCTGGAATCTATGTTATTGAAAACGCCAGTGATTGGTTCCAATGTCACCGGCACGGCTGAGCTTGTGAAGAATACTGAAACGGGCATGTTGTTCGAGTACGGCGACGTTGAGATGCTGTTTAACCATATGAAAACGCTGTATCTCAACGAGCACCTCCGCCACGAGATCGCGCAGCGGGCGAACATGAATGTTCGCGATAAATTTGCCATTGAGAAGTATGTCTCTGGCGTAGAAACCGTTTTAAGCAGTGTCAAAAAGAAACAAGGCTGAACATGTTCAAATTTCTGAATTCAAAATATCGTCATATTCTTTCGCGTCACAATCTGCCTTACGCGAAGACGCTGACTGCCGGTATGCCAAAGAACAGCGTGACGTCTGTGGTGATCCCTTCCACGGGCGCTGACTATATTGAAGAAGCCTGTTTGTGCGCCGAGTTTGCCGACAAATTTGCCACTGAGTTGCAGGAAATCGTCATTGTTACCGATCAGGACGCCAGCCAGTTCAGAACGCTGCCAGAGAAAGTCCGTATTGTGACACTCAGTCCTGAAACAAAATCCGGCGACTATCGCTATAAGCAAATTTACCTGAGCCGGTTGATCAAACTGATGGCGCCCTTGCAGGCCAGAACTGACGGTATTTTGATGATCGATTCGGATTTGAATCTCCTGAAAATGCCGGAAATTCAGCTGCATGAAAATCACATTTATTCGAGTTTCCGTCAGGGCAAAATGATCGCAAAACTCGACGGTTGCGATCCGGCCAGCATTCCGGCTTATTACAAAGACAGCGTGCGACCTTACATCGTTGACCACGTTAACGGGGCATTCTTAGCGGCAACGCGCAAAACCTGGGAACGCCTGTGCCCGCTGTGGATTATGTTTTTCCGCGATACCTGGAATATTCTGCCTGATAACCAACCACCCACGGATCAACTGCCGCTCGCTGCCATGCTCGATACGCTGGACATCCAAAGCGTCAATTTAGGCGACTGGATGAACTGGCCGGTGTCGAAGAAAATTGGCGGCACGCCGTCAGTCATTCCAAAAGAAGTGATTGGCGCGCACGGGGGTTTCCCGCTGTCTGAATGGCAGAAATATCTGGCCTCGCCGGATAATGAGTTGCTGTTTAAAGGGCAGGATTACACCCGCAAAGTGCGCTATCTCACCGATGCTGAGAAGCAAGCGGCAGATCCCACGCTGTAGAATGTATTGTGGTACGAAAAAAAAAGGCCCGCTGATTTTGCGGGCCTTTGTCATTGAAGCGTTGAGTTACCAGTCGAGAATGACTTTACCTGAGTGCCCGGAACGCATGGCATCGAAGCCTTTCTGGAAGTCATCAATGGGGAAATGATGGGTAATCAGCGGTGTGAGATCTAAACCAGACTGGATCAGCGCCGCCATTTTGTACCAGGTTTCGAACATCTCACGCCCGTAAATCCCTTTGATAAACAGACCTTTGAAGATCACCTGATTCCAGTCGATCGCCATTTCGGTCGAAGGAATGCCCAGCATCGCAATCCGGCCGCCGTGATTCATCGCGCTGAGCATGCTGCGAAATGCAGCCGGCGCACCGGACATTTCCAGACCGACGTCAAACCCTTCCGTCATTCCCAGCTCTTCCATCACTTCAGGCAGGCTTTGCTGGCTGACATTCACCGCACGGGTGACGCCCATTTTTCGTGCCAGCTCCAGCCGGTATTCGTTCATATCCGTGATGACCACGTGGCGCGCACCGACGTGTTTGCAGATGGCCGCCGCCATGATACCGATCGGCCCGGCACCACTGATCAGTACATCTTCACCCACCAGATCAAACGACAGTGCGGTATGCACCGCATTGCCCAGCGGGTCGAAAATAGCGGCCAGATCATCAGAAATGTTGTCAGGGATTTTAAAAGCATTGAACGCGGGCAACACCAGATATTCAGCAAACGCACCAGGGCGGTTAACGCCGACGCCCTGCGCATTTCGGCACAAATGCGTGCGGCCACCGCGACAATTGCGGCAATGCCCGCAGGTGATATGCCCTTCGCCGGAAACACGGTCGCCGAGACTAAAGCCTTTAACTTCCTGCCCGATCCCGACCACTTCACCGACGTACTCATGGCCGACCACCATCGGCACCGGAATGGTTTTTTGTGACCATGCATCCCAGTTGTAGATATGCACATCGGTGCCACAGATCGCCGTTTTGCGGATTTTAATCAGCAAATCGTTATGGCCCATTTCCGGCACCGGCGCATCGGTCATCCAGATGCCTTCTTCACGTTTCAGTTTCGCTAACGCTTTCATGGACATTCCTCAGGCGATCACGCCAAGTTTTTTACCGATACGGATGAAAGCGTCAACGGCCTGTTCGATCTGTTCAGTCGTATGGGCGGCTGACATTTGGGTGCGGATCCGCGCCTGCCCCTGAGGCACAACCGGGTAGAAGAACCCGGTGACATAAATTCCTTCCTGCTGAAGTTGGGCAGCAAAATCCTGCGCCAGCCGTGCCTCGCCCAGCATCACCGGAATGATGGCGTGGTCGGCACCTGCCAGGGTAAACCCCGCCGCCGTCATTTTTTTGCGGAACAGTTTGGAATTGGAGAGCAGCTTCTCGCGCAGCTCACTGCCAGCTTCGAGCATGGATAACACTTTTAGCGAGGCAGCAACGATCGAAGGGGCCAGCGAATTGGAGAACAGATAAGGTCGCGAGCGCTGGCGCAGCCAGTCGATGACCTCCTGTCGTGCGGCGGTATATCCGCCCGATGCCCCACCCAGCGCTTTGCCGAGCGTACCGGTGATAATATCAACGCGGCCCATCACATCGCAGTATTCATGCGTTCCGCGCCCTTCTGCACCAACAAAACCGACCGCATGAGAATCATCGACCATCACCAGCGCATCAAAACGCTCCGCCAGATCGCACACGCCTTTCAGGTTGGCGATCACACCATCCATCGAAAATACACCGTCGGTCGCGACTAGAATATGGCGCGCACCGTCGTCTTTTGCCTGCTGTAAACGGGCTTCCAGCTCGGCCATATTGTTGTTGGCGTAACGATAGCGTTTGGCTTTGCATAACCGTACACCGTCAATAATGGAGGCATGGTTGAGTGCGTCCGAAATAATCGCGTCTTCTTCTCCCAGGAGGGTTTCGAACAGGCCGCCATTTGCATCGAAACAGGAGGAATAGAGAATGGCATCGTCCATACCCAGAAAATCTGCCAGACGATGTTCGAGCTCTTTATGGGTATCTTGTGTGCCGCAAATAAAACGCACCGAAGCCATGCCGAAACCGTGGCTGTCAAGACCGGCCTTGGCGGCCCGGATTAATTCAGGATGGTTCGCCAGCCCGAGATAGTTATTGGCGCAAAAATTAATGACCGGCTTTCCGCCCGCGACCGAGACTTCGGGCTGCTGCGGGGTGGTCAGAATACGCTCTTCTTTAAACAGCCCTTCAACCCGCGCCTGATCGAGCTGATCTTCCAACTGGCGATAAAACGAAACAGACATACAGTATTCTCCTGAAATGACTCATTCACGGAATACATTACTAATCTGCATATGAAATAACGATGAAAACGCTCACAAAATCTTCATTTTGCAGCATACTTCACGCCTTACGCTCTGAAACATAAGAATGCGTGATATCGGACACCTTCCCAATGTGAGCTTGATAATGAAGTGTTATGATATTGCCAACTGTATAAATCACGCATGGTGCGTGATTTTAAAATGATTAAAGGTGAGTCCCATGATAATCGTCACTGGCGGCGCTGGTTTTATCGGCAGCAATATTATTAAATCGCTCAATGATATGGGATACCGCGATATTTTAGTGGTCGATAACCTGAAAGACGGTACCAAGTTCGTCAATCTGGTTGATCTGGATATTGCGGATTACTGCGACAAAGAAGATTTCATTGCCAGCATCGTCGCGGGTGATGATCTGGGTGATATCGACGCGATCTTCCATGAAGGCGCCTGCTCTTCCACCACCGAGTGGGACGGCAAATACATGATGGATAACAACTATCAGTATTCAAAAGACATCCTGCACTTCTGTCTGGACCGGAGCATTCCCTTCCTTTATGCCTCTTCCGCCGCCACTTACGGCAGCCAGAGCACCAGCTTTGTGGAAGAGCGTCAGTACGAGCAACCGCTGAACGTTTACGGCTACTCCAAATTCCTGTTTGACCAGTATGTTCGCGAAATTCTGCCGCATGCTGAATCGCAAATCTGTGGTTTCCGTTACTTCAACGTGTATGGCCCGCGTGAAGGCCATAAAGGCAGCATGGCCAGCGTTGCGTTCCATCTGAACAACCAAATCAACGCCGGCGAGAATCCAAAATTATTCTCCGGCAGCGAAGGCTTTAAACGCGATTTCATCTATGTCGGTGACGTGGCCGCGGTAAACCTGTGGTTCTGGCAGAACGGCGTATCCGGTATTTTCAACTGCGGGACTGGCCGTTCAGAATCTTTCCAGGCCGTGGCGGATGCCGTGGTGGCTTACCACAAGTCGGGCGATATCGAATACATTCCGTTCCCGGAAAAACTGAAAGGTCGTTATCAGTCCTTCACTCAGGCTGATATGACGGCTCTGCGTAAAGCAGGCTACGACAAACCGTTTAAAACGGTTGCCGAAGGTGTGACGGAATACATGAGCTGGCTCAACCGCACAGTCTAAGAACCGCACATTGAGGAATGGATTAACGGTATGAAAATACTGGTAATTGGGCCGTCATGGGTCGGTGACATGATGATGTCACAAAGTCTTTACCGCACCCTGAAACTGGCGCACCCGGATGCACAAATTGACGTGATGGCACCTGCATGGTGCCGTCCGCTGCTCGACAGGATGCCAGAAGTGAATCGGGCATTGTCGATGCCGTTGGGTCATGGCGCTCTGGAACTGGGTGAGCGCCGCCGTCTGGGCATTTCTCTGCGCCAAGAACAGTATCAACGCGCATACGTTTTACCCAACTCGTTTAAATCGGCGCTGGTTCCGTTTTTTGCGCGCATTCCGCAACGTACAGGCTGGCGCGGTGAAATGCGCTATGGCCTGCTGAATGACGTCCGCGTTCTGGATAAAGCAGCCTTTCCGCTGATGGTTCAGCGCTATGCCGCGCTGGCTTACGATGCTCCACGCATTAAAACAGCCGCCGATCTTCCGCAGCCCATTTTGTGGCCGAAATTGCAGGTTAGCGAAGCTGAAATCGCCGCCGTCACCGCCTCGTTCAATGTCGATAACGCCCGCCCGCTGATTGGATTCTGTCCAGGTGCGGAGTTTGGCCCGGCAAAACGCTGGCCGCATTATCATTATGCCGCGCTGGCGGAAAAGTTGATCCACGAAGGCAATCAGGTGGTGCTGTTTGGCTCGGCCAAAGACCACCCTGCCGGAGAACAAATCCGCCTTGCTCTGTCTGAGAGTGCGCAGCCTTTCTGCCTCAATCTCGCAGGAAAAACATCTCTGGATCAGGCCGTTGTCATGATTTCTGCCTGTCACGCCGTGGTCAGTAATGACTCCGGTCTGATGCACGTCGCGGCTGCGCTGGATAAACCGCTGGTGGCGCTCTACGGGCCAAGCAGCCCTGATTTCACGCCGCCTCTCAGCCATCAGGCAAAAGTTATCCGTTTGATCACCGGCTATCATAAAGTCCGTAAAGGCGATGCTGAAGAAGGTTATCACCAGAGCCTGATTGATATTCAACCAGAGCAGGTTTATCAGGAATTAAACCAGTTACTGTGCACAAGGAAGGAGCAGTAATGCGGGTTCTCATCGTCAAAACTTCGTCAATGGGCGACGTATTGCACACGCTTCCTGCGTTAACGGATGCCATGAGGGCTATTCCGGGGATCCGCTTTGACTGGGTCGTGGAAGAGGGATTTGCACAGATCCCTGGCTGGCACCCTGCCGTAGACCGGGTGATTCCGGTCGCCATAAGACGCTGGCGTAAAAACTGGTTCGGATCTGAAACCCGTCAGCAGCGCTGTGATTTCAAACGTGAAGTGCAGTCTCAGACCTATGACGCCGTGATCGACGCACAGGGCTTGATGAAAAGCGCGGCATTGGTCACGCGTGTCGCTAAAGGCGAAAAACACGGTCAGGACTGTAAAAGTGCCCGTGAACCTTTTGCCAGCTGGTTTTACAACCATCGCCATGAAATCGATAAAAAACAGCATGCGGTAGAACGTACCCGGGAGCTATTTGCAAAAAGTCTGGGCTATGAAAAACCTGCGACTCAGGGTGATTACGCCATTGCAGCACGATTCCTGTCACACCTTCCCGCCGATGCGCACGAGTATTTGGTGTTTCTCCATGCAACAACCCGCGCGGACAAACACTGGCCAGAATCCCACTGGCGTAAACTGATTGAACTGCTGAGCGCGCAACACATCCGCATCAAGCTTCCCTGGGGAGCAGAGCACGAATATCAAAGAGCGTTACGTCTGGCTGAAGGGTTTCCTGATGTCGAGGTTTTACCAAAACTGAGCCTGGAAAATGTGGCGGAGGTTTTAGCCGGTGCCAAAGCAGTCGTGTCTGTCGATACCGGGTTGAGCCATCTGACGGCTGCACTTGATCGGCCTAATATCACGCTCTACGGACCGACAGATCCGGGATTGATCGGCGGCTACGGGCAGAATCAGTTCATTCTCAAAGCACAGGACAATTCGCTGGAAAACCTGACGGCAGAGCGCGTATTTAAGCAACTGAATGAGATGATCTCCGCGGAAAAGGAAGCGAGCAAAGTATGAGCTACGTGATAATTTTTATCTTGCTGTGGCCATTCAAAATGCTAATGAAACCTTTTCATCGAAGCACTGGCCGCAATCTGGTTATCCAAACCGCCAAGATCGGGGATTTCGTTAATATCACCCCGCTGCTGAAGCATTTAAAAAAATCAGACGTGCTGATCAGTAAAACGGTGTTACCGCTTGCCGCGCACGATACGACGATTGAATCCATTTATCTGATTGAAGATTATAAAAAATCTTTATTCTCCAAGATCCGTCTGGCGTTTCATTTTCTGAATCGCTATGACCGCGTTTTTTTACTCCAGCCAAACAGCGTGAATGCTTTTTATGCCGCCTTCTGCAATGCCAGTTATAAAGCGTTTCTGATTGCCTACACCCGTAAGTGGTACCACGGCATTTTCTATCAGACGGCAGATGTGGTCAGGGTGCACAGAAAAACCGACTTCACTCTCGAGAGCTATCTGAAGCTGGCAGATCCTGTTCTCACCTCTGAAAGTTATAAAAAACATGCCACCTGGCCGCTTTATGTGCCGGAAGAAAACCTTCCTGAACTCGCTATAAAAGAAACGATAAGAATAGGGATCAGCATTTCAGCGGGAAATAAGGCAAAAACTATCCCAACCGACGTCTGGATAAAAATACTCGATTGCCTGAAGGGTCTGCCATGTCAGTTTTATGTTTTTGGCCCTGAGAACGAACAGCCCTATCTCGACCAGTTGCTGAAAAAACGGAATGACAATAAAAACATCACCAGCCTGATAGGTAAGCTGAAATTGCATGAAGTGCCGTATGCCATTTCGCAGATGGATGTGTATATCGCCTCCGACTCGGGCAATATTTATATTGCCGATGCCGTCGAGGTCCCGGTGGTGTGTCTCGCGGGCCCTTGTGATTTGGCCGAGCAACATCCAACCTTCGCTGCATTAATTTTATCGCCGGAAGATGAAAGCCTTTCGCCGGAATCCTTTATATTCTCTGCACCTTACACGTTCAGACACAGTGCGGAACAACTGTTTTCGCTGAGTGATTCACAGCTAAACCAGATACGTTCTTTTGTCGTCAGTAATACAAGTCAGGAACAGCACCATGCCTAATCAGGAATACCTGAGTTATCTTGAGCAGAAAGAAGAGCTCGTTAACAATTTAGGGTTTTCAGACTTGCCGGTTGTCCATATCGCGTTCGGTATTAATAACGCGTATGCGCGCGGCATGGGGATCACTGTGTTTTCGGTTATGGAAAATAATCCTGACTTAGCTTTCCACATCCACGTGTTTGGCAGTCCGCTTGATGAGAAGTCAAAATCATTACTTCTCGAACTGGCCGCAAATCGTCCTTTAGCCATCACCTGCAATGTTTTCAAAGAATCGGCCTTTACCGACTTGCCGCTGATAGGGCGTTACCCACAGGCGATTTATTATCGTTTGTTTATTCCGTATCTGCTTGCTGATGTCACATCAAAATTCATTTATCTCGATGCTGATACATTGTGTGTAGGCAGTTATAAAGAGCTGCATGAAAAAGATATAAGCCGTTACACACTGGCGGCGGTGAACGACACCGAAAGGGCTCGCAATAAACTTTGCCCCCATTTAGGGCTGACCAGCGGGAATTACTTCAACTCTGGATTTTTATATATCAATATCCCGATGTGGATTGAGAAAAAAACGACGGAGAGAATCATTCAGACGCTGGCAATTCATGGCACAGAACTCAAGTTTCCGGATCAGGATGCACTCAATATTGCTCTGGAGCATGAGGTATTACTCCTGCCTAAAAAATATAACCTGGTGTGCGATATCATCCTGAATAAAGTCGGTAAAAAAACACCGGTGCCTGAAGATGCAATCCTGATTCATTACACAGGTAAATGTAAACCATGGCATCGCTGGGGTATGGGCGAATTAGCCAGTCTCTATGATCAGTACTATGCAAAATCGCCATGGCATGACGTTCCACATGATATGCCTGTCTCTTACAAAGAGATGAAGCGTTATGCGCAGGCACTTTGGCATGAACATCAATATGTGAAAAGCTTAAGTTGGATGTTTAAATACATGAACACTAAAATCTTCAGGAAGCACTCTTCATGATCAGGAACTGGCTATCAGCGATTAAGCAGTCATCAGTTGATGATAAGCTTGCTGCTGTGTTCTTCTTATTTACGGCAATATCTGTTTCGTTTTTCATGTATTCCGGTGAAGTGACGCGTAACTTCTTTTATATCATTACTTACATCGCCATCATTTACTTCATATACATCACATTTAAAAAAGAAAAGAAAATCCATTTCTATATTTTCGCCTGGGCCGTGTTTATTTTAGGTGTCAGTAAATTACTTTGGGTTGCGTTAACCACCAATGAACAGTATCCGTTAATTGCCTACCATTATCAGATCAGTGGTAAACGTCTGATACTCGCCGCCTTTGTTCTCTACGCCATTGAGCACAACGTGAAAAAGTGGAAAATCTCCACGTTAACAATGCGCACCGGCGTCACCATCATGACGTTGCTTTTCATTATTATCGCGGTTACCCATATCGCGGTTTACCTGAAAACAGGCGACCGGATAAAAATTAACTCAGATGCATCCACATCAGGAGCCTATACCTTCACCATTTTCTCATTACTGGTCATGTACAGTCTGAAATATTACGCACTTAAGCATTACAGATTACCGTGCCTGATTATCATGACGATGACTTTTGGTGTTCTTGCTGCAACAGAAACCCGCTCAGCCATCATGCTGTTCACCTTATTCAGCGCAGTGAGTATTCTTTATGATTTCGCAAAGAGTTCGCATACTTCGAAAATAATTTACGGCTTTGCGATTGGCAGTTTAATTTTAGCTGCGGTGATTTCAGGTCACCCTTATTATAATCGTGTGGTAGAGCGTATCGATAATCTCCAGCACGAAGTGAATTCTTACAGTCAGGGTGATCGTAATACTTCCGTTGGTGCCCGTTTTTCAATGTGGCGTGCCGGCATAGAGGTATTTAAACAGCATCCGCTGGGCCAGTCGGCTGACAGCCGTAACGCGCTGGCGACCCAATATATTGATCAACATGAAGGTGGCAATCCGGAAGCAATCCGTAATTTATCCTTCCACCTCCACAATGACATTCTCGACAGCCTTTCCCTGCAGGGGATTTTTGGCGGCATTATCATGGTGATGTTCTTCGCGGTGTTGCTGCTTTATCCCTTTAAGCTGGTGCCAAAAGGTTACGAATTTTTACTGCTCTCCGTTCCGGTGATTTTTTTCAGTCAGGGCGATACTCAGTTCTACAACCGTGAATCGCCGTACTTTATTGTACTGGTGTTCGGTTACCTGCTGATGCTGAGAATGTGTGACCGCTCTTCGTCAGTAAAACAGTGATTTTTACGGGGAAGTGAACCACACTGATTCCCCGTTTATTGCCATTCTTATCAGTGGAAATTGTGGAAATGAACCCGACAACGGTGCCCGAAGACATCAGGCTTAGCGCGATCATCCCCTTGTACAATGCGGGGGAGATGTTCAGAAACTTTATGGATTCGCTCGTCGCGCAGACCCTTACCAGCCTGGAAATCATCATTGTGAACGATGGGTCAACGGATGGCTCAGATCTGGTCGCTCAGGAGTATGCGGAAAGACATTCACATATCAGGGTGATCAGTCAGCCTAATGGAGGGGTTTCCCTCGCACGTAACACCGGGCTCGCTGCCGCTAAAGGCCGCTATGTCACCTTTCCCGACGCAGATGACATTCTTAATCCTGATATGTATCAGACACTGATCGACATGTGTGAACAGGATGATTTGGACGTCGCGCAGTGTAATGGCGAGCGTTATTTCGTCGGAACGAAAAAAGTAAAACCGATCATTCCTGCCGATCGCTTATCCTCGACGCCTGTTTTGGATGGCGCCACCTGGCTGAAAACGGCACTGGCAACCAATCGCTATTTGCATGTGGTTTGGCTCGGTGTATATCGGCTGGCATTGATTAAAAAGCATCAGCTCTATTTTGAACCCGGTTTACATCATCAGGACATTCCCTGGACGACTGAGTTTATGTTTAACGCGCAACGCGTGCGGTACACGCAGACAGTGCTGTATCGTTATTATATTCATGGTCTGTCCATCAGTAATCAGAAACGCACCGGAATGAAAAATGTTGAATATCAGAGACATTATCTGAAGATTGCTAAAATGCTGGATGATCTGAACCGGCGATATAAAGACCGGGTAAAAATCTATGCCGAATTTCCGCGCCAGGTCACACGTGAAGCCTTAACGGTATGCCACTCTGTGCGTCGTGAGCCCGATCCGGCAGCGCAAAAGGCCATGATTGAGGATATTTATACCAGCGGAACGCGCCAGATTATGCTGCGCAATGCACGTGGAATTAAACAATGGTGGCAATTATTGTTGTGGCTGAAACGCCTCCACACGCTGCGTAAACGTCTTGCCTGAAATGTTTCAGAAAGGGATGATTCTTTTACGTCTGTAACTCCGTTATAACTCATTCATAAACGAAGTTATTTATCTTTCTATATCAGCCAGATAAATAGCTTCACAGCATCCTGTTCTTCACCTAGAATCAACTCACTATCTTCTAAATCAGATAATAGAATGCCTAACACTGAAGCCAAATATGCAGCGTTCACCCCCAGAAGAATTCTGCTGGTCAAACTCCGTCATCACGGAGATATGGTACTGACAACGCCGGTGATAAACAGGCTTCACCAGCATTATCCTGATGCTGAAATTGACGTGCTTTTGTATAAAGAAACACGGCCTATTCTGAGTGAACATCCTGCCATTTCAACGATTCATGTCATTGACAGAACATGGAAAAAACAAGGTATTCGGCATCAGCTGAAGCAGGAGTTTCTGTTACTTAAAGCGGTACGTTCCCGGCATTATGACCTGGTTATAAACCTCGCTGATCAGTGGCGCAGTTCCCTGCTTTCGATGCTTTCAGGCGCGAAGGTCAGGCTGGGATTTGACTATAAAAAACGTCGCTCATTTATCTGGCGTGCCGGTCATACCGATTTAGTGACAACGGAAAACCACGGCAAATTGCATACCGTTGAGCAAAATATGTCGATCCTCACCGCGCTCGGCCTTTCTGTCGAAAATGCCCAAACGTCGATGCATTATTCAGAAAGTGACAAAGCATTTTGCCAGCAGCTGCTGGAAACAAATCAGGTGAGTGGCGAATACATTGTGATTCAGCCAACCTCCCGCTGGATTTTCAAATGCTGGGATGACGACAAATTTGCCAGCGTAATCGACGGTCTGAGTGATACCGGCATGACTATCGTCATGACGTCCGGCCCCGATAAAAAAGAGCTGCAGATGGTGAGCAAGATCCAGGATCTGACGCATAACCCTCAGGTTATTTCCGTCGCCGGCCAGTTATCGCTGACACAACTTGCCGCCATGATTGACGGCGCGAAACTGTTTATTGGGGTGGATTCGGCGCCAATGCATATGGCCGCTGCACTCAATACACCTTGTGTCGCTTTGTTCGGGCCAACGAAAATGCAGCACTGGCGTCCATGGGGCAACCATAACACCACGATTTGGGCGGGCGATTACGCGCCGCTGCCCACCCCTGACTCTATTGATACGAAAACCCAGCAGCGATATCTGCATGCTATCCCGGTCAGCGACGTGCTGGATGCCGCCCGGAGCTATCTGCATGGCTGATTTGAAAACTATCCGGCTGGCGATCGTCAGACAAAAATACCGCCCGGATGGTGGCGCGGAGCGTTTCATCTCCCGTGCCCTCGAAGCGCTGGACGATCAAAACATCGAGCTCAATATCATCACCCGCCAGTGGGAAGGCAAACCTAATCCGAAATGGAAAATTCATCTGTGCAATCCGGCCAAACACAGCCGGGTGTCACGGGAGAAAGGCTTCGCAGCGGCCGCGCAAACATGCTGGAAAGCGGCTCAGTTTGATATTGTTCAAAGCCATGAACGTATACCGGGTTGCGATATTTTCCGCGCAGGCGATGGCGCGCACCGCGTCTGGCTTGAACAGCGCGCGCGCATTATTTCTCCCGCCCAGCGTCTGCTGACACGCCTCAGTCCGTATCATCGCTATGTGCTCCATGCCGAAGAAGCGATGTTTCATTCGGCGGAATTGAAAAAAATCATCTGCAATTCAGAGATGGTGAAACGTGACATCATGCGTTGCTACGGCGTTGATGCGTCACGTTTTAGCGTTATTTATAACGCCATTGATGCAGAAAAATTTAAGCCTGCGACAGATGAACAACGTCGTGAATCGCGGGCGAAGATGGCGATCCCGGAACAGGCTGTCGCGCTGATTTATGTGGGCTCAGGCTTCGAGCGCAAAGGGCTCAAACCGGCTATTCAGGCCATCGCCTCCAGCGACCGCTATCTCATCGTTGTCGGTCAGGATAAGGCGCAGAAGAAATATGAATCTCTTGCGCGTCAGTTAGGGTGTTTTGAGCGAATTCGGTTTATGGGCGTTCAAAATAACGTGCTGCCCTATTACCACGCAGCCGATGGCATGATCCTGCCAACACTGTATGACCCGTTTCCTAACGTGATCCTTGAAGCGATGGCCTGTGGTCTGCCGGTGATCACCAGCCAGACCTGTGGCGGCGCGGAGTTCATCACCGAAGGGCAAGAGGGTTTTGTTTGCGATGCTTTGGATATCGTAAAACTGGCCGAATTTGTAAAAAGAATCCCTTCCCGCCTGGAAAATGCTCAGATGAGCCATGCGGCAAGAGAACGCATATTGCCTTATTCTCCAAAAAACCTTTCACAACAGCTGGTGGCGCTGTATCACTCGCTGCTTATCTGATGACGTTTACGCAGGCATGATGAGTCGATAGCACTTATCTGATACCATGTGCCTATCTAACCGCCGGGATTATGCTCACTCTATGAAATTGACTTTCCCTAACGCAATGCCTCCTAAAAAATGAATATTTTTTACAATATAATCATATATTTGATTCAGCCATTAATTTGGATCCGTTTACTGTTACGCAGCCGTAAATCACCGGCCTACCGTAAACGTTGGGCTGAACGTTATGGCTTTTGCAAAGGTAAAGTCGTCCCTGGCGGCATCATGCTGCATTCTGTCTCTGTGGGCGAAACTCTCGCTGCGATCCCTTTGGTTCGCGCTTTGCGCCATCGCTATCCTTCATTGCCGATCACCGTCACCACCATGACCCCGACAGGCTCTGAACGCGTTCAGTCCGCCTTTGGCAAAGGTGTGCATCACGTCTATTTACCTTACGATCTGGCAGGATCGGTCAACCGATTCCTCGATGAAGTGAACCCGAAGCTGGTCATCATCATGGAAACCGAATTGTGGCCAAACCTCATCAGCGCGCTGCACCGCCGTAAAATCCCGCTTGTCATTGCCAATGCCCGGCTTTCCGCGCGTTCTGCAAAGGGCTATCAAAAACTCGGCAAATTCATTCGTACTATTTTGCAACGCATCACACTGATTGCTGCGCAAAATCAGGAGGATGGCGAACGCTTTCTCTCGCTGGGGTTGAAACGCAATCAGCTCGCCGTCACCGGCAGCCTGAAATTTGATATTTCAGTCACTCCGGAACTGGCTGCCAAAGCCATCGCACTGCGCAGCCAGTGGGCATCGCGGCGTCAGGTGTGGATTGCCACCAGCACGCATGAAGGTGAAGAAACGCTGCTGCTGGAAGCGCATAAAGAATTACTGAAAAACCATCCGACGCTGCTGTTAATTCTGGTACCGCGCCATCCGGAACGTTTCCCGGTTGCCTGTGAACTCACCCGTAAAGCCGGGCTGACATTCACCCAGCGCAGCACCGGCGAAGTGCCGTCCTCAGGCACGCAGGTGGTGATTGGCGATACCATGGGCGAATTAATGTTGCTGTACGGCATCGCCGACCTGGCCTTTGTCGGCGGCAGCCTGGTGGAACGCGGCGGGCATAATCCGCTGGAAGCCGCCGCACACGCAATTCCGGTTCTGATGGGGCCGCACACCATAAACTTCAAAGACATTTGCGCCAAACTGGCTCAGGACGATGGCCTGATCACCGTGACGGATACCGCATCGCTGGTGAAAGAGATTTCCACGCTGCTGACGGACGAAGATTATCGACTGTACTACGGGCGTCACGCCGTTGAAGTTCTGCACCAGAACCAGGGTGCGCTGCAACGACTGCTGCATTTACTGGAGCCTTACCTGCCTGTCCGGGGTCATTAATGGCTGACATAAAGCGCTTATCTGTTGTACTGATTGCACGCAATGAAGCCGGTTTATTGCAGGAATGTCTGGAATCGGTGGCCTGGGCAGATGAGATCGTTCTGCTCGATTCCGGCAGTGAAGATGAAACAGTAGAGGTCGCGCGCAGTTTCGGCGCTCTGGTCTTCCTGAACACTCAGTGGCCGGGTTTTGGTAAACAGCGACAGCTGGCACAAAGCCATGCCACCGGCGATTACATTTTGATGATCGATGCTGATGAGCGGGTATCTCCCGAACTTCGTCAGTCGATTGAAAATGCTCTCAAGGATCCGCAGGAAAACACGGTTTACAGTCTCGGACGCAGCAATTTATTCCTCGGAAAATTTATGCGTCACAGCGGCTGGTATCCGGATCGCGTGAACCGTCTTTATCCGGCACATTTTCGTTATAACGATGATTTAGTTCATGAATCCCTTGAAACTGACGGGGCACGCGTCCTCCCGCTTCAGGGTGATTTGCTGCATCTGACATGCCGCGATTTCTTTGCCTTTCAGCGTAAACAGCTCGGCTATGCGCAAGCATGGGCTACCCAGCGTCACCAGCAAGGACGTCGCTGCAGTTTCTTCTCCGTAATATCCCATACGCTGGGCGCATTCGTGAAAACCTGGATCCTGCGCGCGGGTTTTCTGGATGGAAAGCAGGGTTTGATTCTGGCGGGCGTCAATGCCCAGTATACTTTCAATAAATATGCCGCCTTGTGGGCATTCAGCCAACCTCTGCAGAAGTGAGCCAGCATGACCACTAAAGCAATTTATCCCGGTACTTTTGACCCGATGACTAACGGGCATCTCGATATTGTCACCCGCGCGGCACTGATGTTCGATCACGTGATTCTGGCCATTGCCGCCAGCCCAAGCAAAAAACCCATGTTTACGCTCGATGAACGCGTTGCACTGGCAACCCAGGTCACCTCGCATCTGAATAATGTCGAAGTGATTGGATTCAGCGATTTGATGGCGAATTTTGCCAAAGCACAGGGGGCGAACGTGCTGGTGCGTGGATTACGCGCGGTATCAGATTTTGAATATGAGATGCAACTCGCCAATATGAACCGGCACTTACTGCCGACGCTGGAAAGCGTGTTCATGATGCCATCGAAAGAATGGTCTTTTATCTCCTCTTCTCTGGTGAAGGAAGTGGCACGCCACGGTGGCGACATCACACCTTTCCTGCCGCAAGAGGTCACTCAGGCCCTGATGGAAAAAATCAGCGCCTGAAACCCGATCCTACCGCTGACAGCGCGGGCAGAAAAATGTGGTGCGTTGAGCATGTTTTTTACTCTCAATCAGCGTGCCACACACGCGGCAGGGTTCCCCCGCGCGGCCATAGACCTGGAGCTCCTGCGCGAAATACCCCGGCTTTCCATCAGACTGTAAAAAGTCTTTCAGCGTTGTTCCTCCCTGCTCAATTGAACGTAACAGAACAGCTTTGATTGTGCTGACCAGCAACGCCGTTTCTTCCCGTTTCAAAGAGTGCGCGGGTCTGTCCGGTGAGATGCCTGCAACAAAAAGGGATTCGCTGGCATAAATATTCCCGACACCGACCACCAGTTTGTTATCCATCAGCCAGGGCTTGATCGGCGATTTCCTGGTGCGTGATTTTTCAAACAGATAATCAGCGGTGAAATCCTCACTCAGCGGTTCCGGGCCAAGATGGGCTAATACGTTACTGCCAGCCAGATCGGCTGACCATAGCCATGCGCCAAAACGACGGGGATCGGTATAACGCAGCACATGGCCGGTATCCATCACCAGATCGACGTGATCGTGTTTGCCCGGCTCAGTCTCTTCCGGCAATACCCGCAAACTGCCAGACATTCCCAGATGAATGATGATCCAGCCCGTGTTGAGCTCAACCAGCAGGTATTTTGCGCGACGTTGAACGCTGAGAACGGGCTGATCGCTTAATGCCAGAATTTCCGCAGAGACGGGCCAGCGTAATCGCGCATTACGCACCACGGCGTGCATAATCGTGTGGCCTTTAAGATAGGGCTCAATCCCCCGGCGGCTGGTTTCAACTTCAGGTAATTCAGGCATATCCTCTCCCGTAACAGAATCGAAATCAGAGTGTGTCGCAGACATCCGTCTCAGGCAAACAAAAGACGCCCGCAACCCGAACCTCAAATTTCAGGCAATAAAAAACCCGGCCGGAGCCGGGTTTTATTAATCCACTAAAATTATTTAATTTTAGCTTCTTTGTAGATCACGTGTTGACGGACAACTGGATCGAATTTCTTCAGTTCCAATTTTTCCGGCTTAGTACGCTTGTTCTTCGTAGTGGTATAGAAGTGACCAGTACCAGCAGAAGAAACCAGCTTGATCTTCTCGCGAACACCTTTAGCCATGATTCAGTTCCTTAATACTTCTCACCGCGGGTACGCAGATCGGCCAAGACCGTCTCAATACCCTTCTTATCAATAACACGCATACCTTTAGCAGATACGCGCAGAGTTACAAAGCGCTTCTCAGCCTCAACCCAAAAACGGTGTGAGTGCAGGTTTGGCAGAAAACGGCGTTTGGTCGCGTTCATTGCGTGGGAACGGTTGTTACCGCTCACCGGGCGCTTGCCAGTAACTTGGCAGACTCGGGACATGTCTATATCTCCAAAAATCAAATCAGCTCGAGCTTCGTATAGGGTATGGCCGCCTCGTCAGGCTTTTAGAGCCCATCTCAGCAAACTCCACTGAGAACCGACTCACTGTCGTCGGGTAAAAACCATTTCATCAGGTATGAAACCTGCTGAGATAGGCTCTTAACGCCAAACCCAAGATTCTCAAAGGTGGCGTAGTATACGCTCTGTAGCGTAAGTGCTCAAGTCCCGAACAGCTAAAGATCCCAAAGGATCTTTAAAAAACGACGCTAAATCCAACCGCGTTCGGCAAAAGACACCGTTTCTCCGTGACCTACAACCAAATGGTCGAGAACACGAATTTCCAGCAGTTGGCACGCACGAATAATTTGTTCAGTCACTTTTCTGTCCATCAGACTGGGTTCAGCCCGACCGGACGGATGATTATGCGCCAGAATTAACGCTGCCGCATTAACCTTCATCGCACCGCGAACAATTTCGCGGGGATACACTTCTACGTGCCCAATAGTACCAGCAAACATCTCCTCATGGCGAATAACCCGATGCTGGTTGTCGAGAAAAAGTACCAGAAAGACCTCTCTTTCACGAAAAACCAGCAAATTCTGCAGATACTCCCGAATAACCGACGGGCTAAGCATGGCATTTTCCGCACTGAGATGGCGCAGATAGGCACGGCGGGATAACTCAGACACCGCAACAAGCTGGGCATATTTCGCCACGCCCATGCCTTTAATACGTGACATCGCGTTAAAATCCGCCATCAGTAACTGATGGAGTGAACCAAACTCATCGAGCAGATTTTTAGCCAGCTCCATAACATGCTGTCCGCGCGATCCGATGCGCAAATAAATCGCCAGCAGTTCCTGATCTGTCAGCCCTTTGGCACCCTGCTCTAATAACTTTTCCCGTGGTTTCACCGTATCCGGCCAGCCGTTGTGCGATTTCGTCATCCTGACTCCTTTTTCGCGGCGATTGTGCCACAGCCCCGACCATCAGGCTTTTCGGCGTCTTCAGCTTGCGAGGCATCGCGCAGAAATCTTATTCAACCTCGTTCGGATGTCGCCAATAGCTGTCATCATTGTGCGTTATGCTAAAATGTCGCTTCTTCAGGCTTTCAATCAATCGGACAATGATGATGACGGGACTTTCCGGCAAACATATTGTGCTCGGTATCAGCGGTGGTATCGCTGCCTATAAAGCACCAGAACTGGTACGTCGCTTACGCGAGCGTGGCGCGGAAGTACGCGTAGTGATGACAGATGCGGCTAAATCTTTTGTGACGCCACTGAGCCTGCAGGCGGTTTCCGGCTATCCGGTGTCTGATGACCTGCTTGATCCGGCAGCCGAAGCGGCGATGGGTCACATCGAATTAGGTAAATGGGCTGATTTGGTGCTGATCGCACCCGCTACGGCCGATTTACTGGCACGTATGGCCGCCGGTATGGCTAATGACCTGCTGACCACGGTTTGCCTGGCAACCGCGGCCCCGATTGCAGTGCTTCCGGCGATGAATCAGCAGATGTATCGCGCGACCGTCACGCAGGAGAATCTGCAACGGCTTGCAGCAAGAGGCACCTTGTTATGGGGCCCTGACAGCGGAAGCCAGGCCTGTGGCGATATTGGCCCGGGCCGAATGCTCGATCCCCTGGTCATTGTCGATATGGCAATCAACCATTTCTCCGTACGCCAGGATCTGGCGCATCTGAACATTATGGTGACGGCTGGCCCGACGCGTGAAGCGCTGGATCCGGTTCGCTTCATCAGTAATCACAGTTCAGGAAAAATGGGTTTTGCTATTGCGAAAGCCGCCGCCAATCGCGGTGCGAAAGTCACACTTATCGCCGGCCCGGTGACGCAACCGACACCCGCGAATGTCCGGCGTATAGATGTGGAAAGCGCACTGGAGATGCAACACGCGGTGCAACTTTCTGCCAGTTCACAGCATATTTTTATCTCCTGTGCCGCGGTTGCAGACTACCGTGCTGAACTGATTGCTGATGAGAAAATCAAAAAGCAAGGCGATGAAATCACAGTCAAAATGATTAAAAACCCTGACATTGTTGCCGGCGTGGCGGCGATGACAGAAAACCGGCCGTATGTCGTGGGGTTTGCTGCCGAAACCCAGAATGTGGAAGAATACGCGCGGCAAAAAAGGATCCGTAAGAATCTGGATCTGATTTGCGCCAACGATGTTTCACTTGCCGGGCAAGGTTTTAATACCGATAGCAATGCCCTGCATCTTTTTTGGCAGGACGGGGATAAAATCTTACCGCTTAGCGATAAATCCCTGCTTGGCCAACGTTTATTAGAAGAGATTGTCAGCCGTTATGATGAAAAAAATCGACATTAAAATTCTCGACCCGCGCATCGGTTCGACTTTCCCTTTACCGGCTTACGCCACGCCAGGGTCTGCAGGTCTGGATTTACGCGCCTGTCTGGATGCTTCTGTTGAACTCAAACCCGGCGAAACCACGCTGCTGCCAACCGGTCTGGCAATCCACATTGGTGATGCAAACCTGGCAGCGGTGATCCTGCCGCGCTCTGGTTTGGGGCATAAACATGGCGTGGTGCTGGGCAATTTAGTGGGTCTGATTGACTCCGATTATCAGGGACAGTTGATGGTTTCCGTCTGGAACCGTGGGCAAACAACGTTCGTGATTGAACCGGGCGAGAGAATCGCACAAATGGTCTTTGTGCCTGTGGTTCAGGCTGAATTCAATCTGGTGGAAGATTTCAACGCCAGTGAACGCGGTGAAGGTGGTTTTGGCCACTCCGGCCGTCAATAAGAACCTGTTCAGCACCGCAGATTTTGACGCGATATTGAACAGATCCTTATCACTATCAGACCGTAACAACACCAAGGGAACGAAAAAAGCCGCAGGATCATAGCGATTCATGCGGCAGTTGTGCGGTTTCTCCATGATTTTAGCCGTTTTTTAGCAAGGGTCTATTCAGACATGGCAGAGAAAGAAACGACAAAAAGGAACCGGCGCGAAGAGATTTTGCAGGCGTTAGCGCAAATGCTTCAGTCCAGTGATGGCAGCCAGCGGATCACGACCGCAAAACTCGCTGCCAGCGTAGGTGTTTCGGAAGCAGCTCTTTATCGTCATTTTCCCAGTAAAACGCGGATGTTTGACAGCTTAATCGAGTTTATTGAAGACAGCCTGATCTCGCGTATCAATCTCATCTTGCAGGATGAAAAGGATACATTGAACCGGATCCGTCTGATTTTGCTGCTGGTTCTGGGTTTTGCAGAACGCAATCCGGGCCTGACACGCATCATGACCGGACATGCTTTGATGTTTGAACAGGACCGCCTGCAGGGCCGCATCAATCAGCTCTTTGAGCGAATTGAAGCCCAGTTGCGTCAGGTACTGCGGGAAAAGAAAATGCGTGAAGGCAGCGGGTTTACCTATGATGAAACGCTGCTCGCCAGCCAGTTGCTGGCTTACTGTGAAGGGATGTTATCGCGGTTTGTGCGCTCAGAGTTTAAGTACCGTCCCACACAGGATTTTGATACGCGCTGGCCGCTCATCTCGGCTCAGTTGCAATAACGTCGCGTCGAAATAATGTGTCAGATGTTAAAAAGGGCCTTTCGGCCCTTTTTCATTTTTGGCGAATCTTAAACGCCGTACGTCTGCTGATATGCACGCACAGCCGCCAGATGGTCAGCCATTTCGGTTTTTTCTTCCAGATAGTCGATGAGATCTGCCAGCGTAATAATAGAAATCACTTTGCAATGGTAGTCGCGTTCAACTTCCTGAATGGCAGAGATATCAGCGCGTCCGCGTTCCTGACGATCCAGGGAAATCAGAACCCCGGCGAGCGTCGCGTGGTTCGCATTGATGATTTCCATAGACTCACGAATGGCCGTTCCCGCCGTGATCACATCATCAACCAGCATGACGCGCCCTTGCAGCGGGCTGCCTACCAGTAAACCGCCTTCGCCGTGATCTTTGGCTTCTTTACGGTTGAAGCAATAAGGCACATCGCGCTCATGATGCTCAGCCAGCGCAACGGCAGTGGTCGTCGCGATCGGGATACCTTTGTAAGCCGGGCCAAACACTAAATCGAAATCAATTTTTGAATCCATCAATGCTTCGGCATAGAAACGTCCCAGTAACGCCAGATCGCGTCCGGTATTAAACAGACCGGCATTGAAGAAGTAAGGGCTGATGCGCCCGGACTTCAGGGTGAATTCGCCGAATTTCAAAACCTGCTTGTTCAGTGCGAACTCAATAAATTGGCGCTGATAGGCTTTCATTGATGGTCTCCTCGATAATCTCGTATTTCTGACATTGTCAGCCCGCAGGCCATAAAAAAGGCGACTTCTCAGTCGCCTTAAAAAATCATTCCGCCAGTGCCGCTTTCTGCGCCTGGAAGATGGTGTCGATTCCCTCTCGCGCGAGGGCCAGTAAATTGAGTAACTCTTCGTGGCTGAACGGCTCGCCTTCGGCGGTGCCCTGCACTTCGATCATGCGGCCATCTTCCATCATCACCACGTTCATGTCGGTTTCAGCAGCGGAGTCCTCTACATACTCAAGGTCGCACAGCGCCTCACCCTTAACAATACCGACAGAAACCGCCGCGACCATGCCTTTCATCGGATTGGCTTTAAGTTTACCCGCAGCGACCAGCGCATTCAGCGCATCGGCCAGCGCAACACAAGCACCCGAGATAGACGCGGTACGCGTACCGCCGTCAGCCTGTAAAACATCACAGTCGAGGGTGATGGTGAATTCACCGAGTTTTTTTAAATCCACTGCGGCACGAAGAGAACGTGCGATCAGACGCTGGATTTCGAGAGTACGACCACCCTGTTTGCCTTTAGCGGCTTCACGCGGATTACGGGTATGAGTAGAACGCGGCAGCATCCCGTATTCTGCAGTGATCCAGCCCTGACCCTGGCCTTTCAGAAAACGCGGAACGCCTTCTTCTACCGTTGCGGTACACAGCACTTTAGTTTCACCAAACTCCACCAGCACGGAACCTTCAGCGTGTTTAGTGTAATGGCGGGTCAGTGTTACGGGGCGCACTTGTTGTGCATTTCGGCCTGCTGGACGCATGGGATAGTACTCCGGGTCGCAAATCATGTTTGGCTGCGCATTATACGGACTTCATGAGGTAATGCCTATCATGACCCGTCCACCGAGGCTATAATCCCTCCATCTTTACATTAACAGGTACGCATACATGATTCGTAGTATGACCGCTTATGCACGACGCGAAATTAAGGGTGACTGGGGCAGCGCAGCGTGGGAACTCCGCTCGGTAAACCAACGTTATCTGGAAACTTATATCCGTCTTCCGGAGCAATTCCGCAGCCTGGAGCCGGTCGTTCGCGAACGCATTCGTGCCCGTCTGACCCGTGGTAAAGTCGAATGTAATCTGCGTTTTGACCTCGACCCGGGTGCACAAAGCTCATTGCAGCTGAACGAAAAACTGGCTAAACAGCTGGTAGAAGCCGCGCAGTGGGTAAAAATGCAAAGTGACGAAGGTGAAATTAATCCGCTGGAAGTTCTGCGCTGGCCTGGCGTAATGCTGGCCGAAGAACAAGATCTGGACGCTATCAGCACCGAGTTGCTGCAGGCACTGGAAACCGCTCTGGATGATTTCATCAGCGCCCGTGAAAGCGAAGGTGCCGCTCTGAAAGTGATGATCGAACAGCGTCTTGACGGCGTCAGCGCAGAAGTGCTGAAGGTCCGCGCCCATATGCCAAATATTCTGCAATGGCAGCGTGAGCGTCTGGTCAGCAAACTGGAAGATGCGCAGGTACAGCTGGAAAACACACGACTGGAGCAAGAGTTAGTGCTGATGGCTCAGCGTGTTGATGTGGCCGAAGAGCTGGACCGGCTTGAAGCGCATGTCAAAGAAACACATAAAATCATGAAGAAAGAAGAAGCCGTCGGCCGTCGGCTTGATTTCATGATGCAGGAATTTAACCGCGAGTCGAACACGCTGGCGTCAAAATCAATTAATGCCGATGTCACCACATCAGCCATCGAGCTGAAAGTGTTGATCGAACAGATGCGCGAACAGATTCAGAACATCGAGTAATTTATTTGTACCGATGTAATAAAAACGCCTCAGGTCATCACAACCTGAGGCGTTTTTTTATGTGTCAGCGGTGAGGGGGATTACTTTTCCCAGCGCTTGAGCAGTACGCAGGCATTCACGCCGCCGAAACCAAAACCGTTCGACAAAGCATAGGTAATGCCATGTTTCTGCGCAGTATTACCGATGATATTCAGACCGGCAGCTGCTTCATCTTTGTTTTCCAGATTCAAGGTTGGCGGAACAATCTGGTCACGGATAGCCAGAATCGTGAAGATAGTTTCCAGCCCCCCCGCTGCGCCCAATAAATGACCGGTCGCTGATTTAGTCGAGGTCACGGCCAGTTTACCGTCAGTCCCGAACAGGGTTTTAATCGCGTTGATTTCACCCAGATCGCCGACCGGTGTGGATGTGGCGTGAGCATTCAGATGCTGTACGTCTGAAGGCTGAATACCCGCCTGACGCAACGCAATTTTCATCGCGCGACCTGCGCCATTCCCGTCTTCTGCACCTGAAGTCATGTGATAAGCATCACCGCTGGTGCCGTAACCGACGATCTCAGCCAAGATAGTCGCACCACGGGCTTTCGCGTGTTCCAGCTCTTCGATGACCAGCATACCGGCGCCTTCACCCATGATGAAACCATCACGGCCACTGTCGAATGGACGGGATGCTTTCTCAGGATGATCGGTATGACCCGCTGACATCGCTTTCGCGGCAGCAAAACCACCCAGGCTGACGGTATCGATCGCCGCTTCAGCGCCACCGCACAATGCAACATCCGCCTCATCGTTACGAATCAAACGCACTGCATCGCCGATCGCCTGAACGCCTGCCGCACATGCGGTTACCGGGGCACCAATAGGGCCTTTAAACTGATGTTTAATGGAAACCTGACCGGCTGCCAGATTCACCAGGAATGAAGGAATGGTGAACGGAGACAAACGCTTAGCGCCACGACTGTCGTTGGTACGAACGGCATGGGCGATGGCCGGAAATCCGCCGATACCAGAACCGATGACGGTCGCGGTACGTTCCTGCTGCTCAGCGGTTTCAGCTTTCCAGCCCGCATGAGTGATCGCCATTTCGGCTGCGGCCATGGCAAACAGAATGAAGCGGTCCATTTTTTTCTGGTCTTTCGGCACGACAAACAGGTCCGGATCGAAACCAGACTCAGGGTCCTGTTCTTTAGTTTGCACCTGACCGCCTATTTTCACGCTCAGCGTTTCAACAATCTCATCCGGCAATACACGGATACCAGACTGACCGGCCAGCAGGCGCTTCCAGATAGTTTCGATATCACAGCCCAGAGGACTCACAGCCCCCATGCCGGTAATCACTACTCGACGATGAGTCATAAAATGTTCCTTCCTGTCCGTTAATGCATACGTTTTTGCAGGGGTTTTGATTCGTCCGGCAGAAACAGGGTCTTTAAAAGCTGACAGTATGTGACGAATTACGGTTTTGTAAACCCGTAACCCGAAAATTTTGTCTTCGTTATTTCGCCAGGCTTCGTAAAACCAGGCTGGTAATAGCGGTTACGCGTTCTTCCAACTGCTCGGGGGTTTTCTGTTCCAGCAGCAGCGGATGTGAGAACGGCGTCGTCACGGTAGTGATCGCCATACAGACTTCATCCAGCGGCGTTTTACGCTCAAACTCCCCGGATTCGCGACCGTCTGTGACAATTTTCTCAATGATGCTGTACATCGTAGCGCGATGATTTAACGTCGATTTCCACTGTTGAGCAGAGGCTATCGCAGCAAGATCATGCAGCTTTCTGTCCTGAAAGAAGAGATCAAGACTACGCGTAAGCAGTGTTCTAAACAGGGATCGCAGGCGCAGAGTGGCACTTTGGTCACTCTGTGCAATCAGTAACAGCGCATGATCAATTTGTCCGACACGTTGAGAACAAATCGCTTCGCCAATGGCCTGTTTTGACTCAAAAAATTTATAAATATAAGCACTTGAGACACCGATGGATTTTGCCAGATCGGCCACCGACGTTTTGGCATAACCGTAAAGCCGGAAATGCTCAAATGCTGCATTGATGATCTGCTCACGCCGTTCATGTTCGGCAGGTCCACGCTGAGTTAACGCAACCGGAATATCGGGTTTCATAAACTCCTCCGGATAGGTAAAGCAATTAAACGATGTGTGAGTGGGTAACGATTATACATATTCGTCACTATTTAGCAGAAGATATTTCCTGACAGGTTAAGAGGACGTCGTGGGCCTGAGAGAGGAAGCGTGGACTGTAAACAAGTCAGCAATGACGATTTTTCTAATCTAAAATTATTGCTGCCTCATTAAAATCCTTATACACCGAATGATTGAACACCTTTTCACATTAGTTTTAGTAATTTTAAAAACGATACAAAAGAAAAAATCAGTCGAGAGGAATTTAAAACCTGATTACTCTACGCGGCTACTGTTTCCTCATTTCTGACCCGTCCGGCGCACACTCATGTTACTCACTGTTCTTTATATTATTGGTATCACCGCAGAAGCCATGACCGGTGCTTTAGCTGCCGGACGTCGCAAGATGGACTCTTTTGGCGTCATCATTATCGCCTCTGCCACCGCCATTGGCGGAGGTTCAGTACGTGACATGCTGCTGGGGCATTATCCACTCGGCTGGGTAAAACATCCTGAATACATAATCATTGTTGCCTTTGCAGCCCTCCTGACGACCTGGCTTGCGCCATTAATGCAGCATCTGCGAAAGCTCTTTTTAGTGCTGGATGCGCTGGGTCTGGTGGTGTTCTCTATTATCGGGACTCAGGTCGCGCTTGATATGGGCCATGGCGCTATTATCGCTTCCGTGTGTGCGGTGATAACCGGTGTCTTCGGGGGTGTATTGCGGGACATGATGTGCAACCAGATCCCGCTGGTGTTTCAGAAAGAGATTTACGCAGGGATTTCATTCGCCTCGGCATGGGTTTATATCGGTCTGCAGTATTTCGCTATGCCGCATAACCTGGTGATCATCATTACCCTGCTGGTGGGTTTTGTCGCCCGTCTGATTGCGTTGCGATTTCGCCTCGGACTGCCCGTCTTTAATTATCCGCATTCGGATCACGACTAAGTTCCCGGCACGTTGCCCGTCACTGAAACGCAGGCACCTTTGCCTGCCTTAATGCTTCCGTCAACGCCATGACCTGCGGATGATGTATGAAGTCCGCGATTTGCCCGGTGCGCTTTTGTCCGATAACTGCGGTCGTTTCCCAGTCTTGTGGCGTCATTTCCTGGAGATGATTCCAGGAGGGCTGTTGCCCGGCAAATTTCACGGCAAAAGAGGGGAAACCCAACGCGGAAAGCCAGTGCCTGAAGCTTTTATTTCGTGCCAGCTGAATTTGCGCCATCAACTTCTTCGCCTGTTTAATGCCTATCCCCGGTACAGCTGACATCACGTCTTCATTCAGACCTAGCCAGTCGGTCAAGGAGTTGAGAGGAACGCCCTCCAGCAGTTTTTGCCAGGTGGCTCCCCCGAAACCAGCCATATCCAGCGATTCCGGGCCACTTAACCAGATTAGCCGTGAGAGAAACTGCTGTTTGCAGCCTGGCTCTGGCGTAAAACAGGAAAGTGCCCCGTAGGATTCAGGATCTGGCAATACCCTTTCTGAGCGCTCGCGTACCCGCCACACGACATCATCCAGCCGTGGGATCCCCTGCCCGGCCAGTGAAACCGCCACCTGATCTCCTGCGATGACATCCCATTGCTTAAACCGGGAGATGGAACCCACATTCACTTTGCTTACCCACTTATCATCGAGCCTGAGTGGTTTCAGGTTCAGAATCACCGTCACCTTGCCACTTCGTCCGATGGTTGTGCTAACCCCGGCAACTTCCGTGAGTGCTTTGGCAGGCGGATATTTCCATGCAACCGCCCAGGTAGCAGGTTTATTTTGCCAATATTTACCTGCGGGTTCTTCTTCCTGCCGGATAACGACACCGTCGGTAGCGAACGGGAGAGGTTGGGTAAGCCAGTTTTGCCGCCATTTATCGACATCATCCACCGAATGCACCGGAATCGTGAACTGGCCAACGACCGGGAATCCGAGCAGGCTTAACTGCCCCAGATGATCGGTCATCGTGGCCGGGCCGTTTGGCCATGACCAGATAAACACGCCCACTTGCGACAGCAGCTCAGTGCCAGCGGTGCGCATCATAGCTCCCGCGACTTTGGATCTCGCATTCATGCCTCCCGCAACACTCTGCTGATGACCGGTCATCTTCAGATAAAGTTCGCCCTGCAAAACCAGCTCGGGGCGGGTATCCGGAATTTTGAGGGGGATGGACGGTATTGAAGGCACTTTGGCTGTCCAGTTTTGACCTTTTGCCCCGTCCCCACGGCTTAACAGCGCAGCAAGCTGCCCGTGCCGGTAGACGAGTGAGATGGCAATTCCGTCGACTTTAGGCTGCACCCAGAGATTTTTACGCCCGCGCATCCAGCCTGAAACCGCTTGCTTATCACGCAGTTTGTTAAGGCCGGTATGAGCTACCGGATGGGGATAAAGATCATTCACACCAACAGGTACTCCCGTGTCTTCGGAAGACTGACCGGCACATTGCAGCCACAAATGCTGTTTTTGGCGCAAATTATCGTAAACCGCATCTTCAACCGGGCTGCTGCCGGACTGGTGATAATCTTTGTCCCATTGCGCGAGTTGCGCCGTCAGTTGCCGGGTTTCCTCTGTCAGTTGCGCTAATGACCATGCAGGGCAATCCTGCGGCAGCTCATGGTTGGCGGATACATAAAATGGCAGAAAGAACAGGCTGATAAGAAATACGATCCGGCGCATAGGCACCTCCTTGTGGCCGCCAGTAAACGCCAGTGTTTTCTTCGCTGCCAGCGCCACTTTTCATCTTTGCGGGATGCATTCCTGCTTATTTACTTGGTTGCAGCAACAGTAAGAAATTTTGGAATGTGGCGCGGAAATCTGGCAGGAAGGGCTGTTTTCTGTCGTGAAGTTGCGATGAAATACGACTGGACGCTGCACCGGATGCGGCGAGCGTGTATACTGTGCGGGAGATCACTCTTCGCATACTTCCTATCAACCCATTCAGTTGAAACGTCATCATCATGGTTCAAGGCACGCTATATATCATCTCCGCTCCCAGTGGAGCAGGTAAATCAAGTCTGATTCAGGCTTTACTTAAAACGCAACCGCTCTACGACACGCAGGTTTCTATTTCACACACCACCCGTTCAGAACGTCCGGGCGAGAAACATGGCGAGCACTATTTCTTTGTCTCTAAAGAAGAATTTCTTGAGATGATTGAAAGTGATGACTTTCTAGAGCATGCCGAAGTTTTTGGTAATTACTACGGAACTTCACGTGTCACCATTGAGCAAGTGCTGGCCTCTGGCGTGGATGTTTTTCTGGATATCGACTGGCAAGGTGCGCAGCAAATCCGTGCGAAAATGCCGCAGGCTCGCAGCATTTTCGTGTTGCCGCCGTCGAAGGATGAACTTGACCGCCGCCTCCGTGGCCGTGGTCAGGACAGTGAAGAAGTGATCGCAAAACGTATGGCGCAAGCGGTGGCAGAAATGACACACTTTGCTGAATACGATTATTTAATCGTGAATGATGATTTTGATCTGGCGCTGTCGGATTTAAAAACCATTATTCGCGCCGAACGTCTTCGTCTGAGCCGTCAAAAACTCCGTCATGACGGATTAATCACCAAACTATTGGCAGACTGAAGTCACTTTCAGTATTATGCCCAGTCTTTCGTCCCCCTGTGGAGTAGCACATATATGGCACGCGTAACTGTTCAAGACGCTGTAGAGAAAATTGGTAACCGTTTTGACCTGGTGTTGGTGGCTGCTCGTCGCGCACGCCAGCTGCAATCTGGTGGTAAAGATCCACTGGTCGCTGAAGAAAACGACAAGGTCACCGTTATCGCTCTGCGCGAAATCGAAGAAGGCCTGATCACGAATAAGATCCTTGATGTTCGCGATCGTCAGGAACAGCAAGAGCAGGAAGCCGCAGAGATTCAGGCAGTCACTGCCATCGCTGAAGGTCGTCGTTAATTAACGAAACGGATCTCACTTGTATATCTTTGAAAGCCTGAATCAACTGATTCAAAAATACCTGCCGGAGGAGCAAATTAAGCGCCTCGTGCAGGCTTACCTCGTGGCGCGGGACGCGCATGAGGGGCAGACACGTTCCAGCGGTGAGCCTTATATTACTCACCCGGTCGCCGTGGCATGTATTTTGGCTGAAATGAGGCTCGATCATGAGACTCTGATGGCGGCGTTATTACACGACGTTATCGAAGACACGCCTGCAACCTACCAGGATATGGAACAACTGTTTGGCAAAAGCGTTGCTGAACTGGTTGAAGGCGTTTCAAAGTTAGACAAGCTGAAATTCCGCGATAAGAAAGAAGCACAGGCGGAAAACTTCCGCAAAATGGTCATGGCGATGGTGCAAGACATCCGCGTCATTTTGATCAAACTGGCTGACCGTACCCATAACATGCGCACACTGGGCTCTTTACGCCCGGACAAACGTCGCCGCATTGCCCGCGAAACGCTGGAAATCTACAGCCCGCTGGCACACCGTTTGGGTATCCATCATTTGAAAACCGAGCTCGAAGAGCTGGGCTTCGAAGCACTCTATCCGAACCGTTATCGCGTGATTAAAGAAGTGGTGAAAGCCGCGCGTGGTAACCGTAAAGAGATGATTCAGAAAATCCTCTCTGAGATAGAAGGCCGTTTGACTGAAGCCGGTATTCAGTGTCGTGTCAGCGGTCGCGAGAAGCACCTGTATTCGATCTACTGCAAAATGCACCTGAAGGAACAGCGTTTCCATTCCATTATGGATATCTACGCCTTCCGGGTGATCGTTAAAGAACTCGATACCTGCTATCGCGTGTTAGGCCAGGCACACAGTCTGTACAAACCGCGTCCAGGCCGGGTTAAAGATTACATCGCTATCCCCAAGGCCAACGGCTATCAATCTTTGCATACTTCTCTTATCGGCCCGCACGGCGTGCCGGTGGAAGTACAAATCCGTACCGAAGATATGGATCAGATGGCAGAAATGGGGGTTGCGGCTCACTGGGCTTATAAAGAGAACAGTGAAACCAGCACAACGGCACAAATCCGTGCCCAGCGCTGGTTACAGAGTTTGCTCGAACTGCAACAAAGTGCGGGCAACTCGTTTGAATTTATCGAGAGCGTGAAATCGGATCTGTTCCCGGACGAGATTTACGTCTTTACGCCGGAAGGCCGCATCGTCGAACTGCCTGCAGGTGCTACGCCGGTCGACTTTGCTTACGCCGTGCATACCGATATCGGTCATGCCTGCGTGGGCGCGCGCGTTGATCGCCAGCCGTATCCGCTCTCGCAGCCGCTCACCAGCGGCCAGACCATCGAAATCATCACCGCACCGGGTGCCCGACCGAATGCGGCCTGGCTGAACTTTGTTGTCAGCTCGCGGGCCCGCGCCAAAATTCGCCAGATGCTCAAGAACCTTAAGCGTGATGACTCTGTTTCGCTTGGTCGTCGTCTGCTGAATCATGCACTGGGTGCCGGTAAGAAACTGTCAGATATTCCGCCTGAAAACATCAAAAACGAGCTGGATCGTATGAAGCTCGCCGCGATGGATGATTTACTGGCTGAAATCGGTCTGGGCAACGCCATGAGTGTCGTGGTCGCCAAAAATCTGATGGGTGACCAGTCTTCAATGGCAACGTCAGGCACGCGCAATCTGCCTATCAAAGGTGCAGATGGCGTACTGATTACGTTCGCGAAATGCTGTCGTCCAATCCCAGGTGATCCGATTATTGCTCATATCAGTCCGGGCAAAGGTCTGGTTATTCACCATGAGTCCTGCCGTAATATCCGTGGTTATCAGAAAGAACCTGAGAAATTCATGGCTGTTGACTGGGATGATCATCAGGAAACCGATCAGGAATTTATCGCTGAAATCAAAGTCGATATGTTCAATCATCAGGGCGCACTGGCGAACCTGACCGCTGCGATTAACGCCGCGCAGTCAAACATTCAAAGCCTGAGCACTGAAGAAAAAGACGGCCGTGTCTACAGCGCCTTTATCCGCCTGACGACCCGCGATCGCGTTCATCTGGCGAATATCATGCGTAAAATTCGTATCATGCCGGACGTTATCAAAGTTACCCGCAACCGAAACTGATTGTTATGACTCCAGAACGTTATGCACGTATTCGTGAAATGCTGACGGCTCGCCAGCCAGACCTGACGGTCTGCATGGAACAGGTGCATAAACCGCATAACGTTTCGGCGGTCATTCGCACCGCAGATGCCGTCGGTGTTCATGAGATCCACGCCGTCTGGCCTACAACGCGAATGAAAACGCTGGTTTCTTCTGCGGCAGGCAGTAACAGTTGGGTTCAGGTCAAAACACACAAAACTATTCAGGATGCTGTCGCCAAAATGAAGGCGCAGGGCATGCAAATCTTAGCCACAAACCTGTCTGAAAAAGCCGTCGATTTCCGTGCAATTGATTACACCCGCCCGACCTGCATTCTGCTTGGCCAGGAAAAAACCGGTATCACGCCTGAAGCGTTAGCACTGGCTGACAGCGACATCATTATTCCGATGATCGGTATGGTGCAATCTCTGAACGTGTCTGTCGCCTCGGCGCTTATTCTGTACGAAGCCCAGCGCCAACGTGAAAACGCAGGGCTTTACCGCCGCGAAACCAGCCTGCTCAGCGAGAAAGAACAACAGCGTTTGCTATTTGAAGGGGGTTATCCGGTTTTGTCGAATGTGGCGAAGCGAAAAAAACTTCCACGCCCTTTCATTGACGATCAGGGGCAAATTGTTGCCGATGATGAATGGTGGTCAGCGATGCAAATGACGGTCAAAAAAAGATGAAAGGCCGCCTGCTCGACGCCATCCCGCTCACGTCACTTTCTGGCGTCGGAGCCAGTCAGGCAGATAAACTCGCTAAGCTCGGCCTTGAAACTATTCAGGATTTATTGCTCCACCTTCCCCTGCGTTATGAAGATCGTACCCGCCTGTATGCCATAAACGATTTACTGCCCGGCCTGTTTGCCACCATTGAAGGCGAAGTATTGCGCTGCGATATCAGCTTTGGTCGCCGCAGAATGCTGACGTGTCAGATTAGCGACGGCACCGGCATGGTGACGTTACGCTTTTTCAACTTTAACGCTGCGATGAAAAACAGTCTGGCGACAGGCCGACGGGTCACTGCGTATGGTGAAATCAAACGCGGCACGATCGGCGCAGAAATCATTCATCCGGAATACCGCATTCAGGGTGAGAACAGCGAAGTCGTTTTGCAGGAGTCGCTGACACCGGTTTATCCCACAACAGAAGGTATCCGTCAGGCGACGCTGCGTAAGCTGACCGATCAGGCGCTGGAATTGCTTGATACCGTGCCTATCGCCGAATTGTTGCCCGAAGAACTGAGCCGTTCGCTGATATCACTTCCTCAGGCGCTGCATTTGTTGCATCGCCCGCCGCCGGATATACAGCTGGCTGATCTTGAGAAAGGCCATCATCCGGCACAGCGCCGACTGATTATGGAAGAGTTACTGGCGCATAACCTCAGCATGCTGGCCGTTCGCGCGGGTACACAAAGTTATAAAGCGATGCCGTTACATCACGACGATCGCCTGAAAAAACAGTTCCTCGCCTCACTGCCGTTCAGCCCAACCGGGGCGCAAGAACGTGTTGTGACGGAAATTGAGCAGGATCTGGCAAAGAGTTACCCGATGATGCGTCTGGTTCAGGGCGATGTGGGTTCTGGTAAAACGCTGGTGGCGGCTCTCGCGGCACTTTGCGCTATCGCTCAGGGCCAGCAGGTCGGATTAATGGCACCGACAGAATTGCTGGCTGAACAGCACGCCAATAACTTCCGCCAGTGGTTCGAACCGCTGGGGATTCAGGTAGGCTGGCTGGCGGGCAAGCAAAAGGGCAAAGCCCGACAGGCGCAGCAGGATGCGATAGCCAGCGGTCAGGTTTCAATGGTGGTCGGGACTCACGCCATCTTCCAGGAGCAGGTACTGTTTTCTTCCCTTTCGCTGGTGATCATTGATGAACAACACCGATTTGGGGTGCATCAGCGTCTGGCGCTGTGGGAAAAGGGATTACAGCAGGGCTTCCATCCGCATCAGTTGATCATGACGGCAACGCCTATCCCGCGAACGCTGGCGATGACGGCCTATGCGGATCTCGATACCTCCGTGATCGACGAACTGCCGCCGGGCCGTACGCCGGTGACCACCGTCGCTATTCCTGACACCCGCCGCAGTGACATTATCAGCCGCGTCAAAAGTGCCTGCGAGCAGGAAAACCGACAGGCCTATTGGGTTTGTACGCTGATCGAAGAATCAGAAATGCTCGAAGCTCAGGCGGCAGAAGCGACCTGGGAAGGGCTGAAAGAAGCACTTCCGGCGCTCAATATCGGGCTGGTGCATGGTCGAATGAAAGCGCAGGAAAAGCAGGCCGTCATGCAGGCCTTCAAAAAAGGCGAAGTACAGCTTCTGGTGGCGACCACCGTCATTGAAGTCGGCGTTGACGTGCCGAATGCCAGCCTGATGATCATCGAAAACCCGGAGCGACTGGGTCTGGCGCAGCTGCATCAGCTGCGCGGCCGCGTTGGTCGTGGCGCAGTCGCATCCCATTGTGTTCTGCTATACAAAACGCCGCTCAGCAAGACTGCGCAGAAGCGTTTACAGGTTCTGCGTGACAGCAACGACGGCTTTGTGATTGCACAGCAAGATTTAGAAATCCGTGGTCCGGGAGAATTACTGGGCACGCGCCAGACGGGCAGCGCAGAGTTCAAAGTGGCCGATCTGCTGCGCGATCAGGCGATGATCCCGGATGTGCAGCGCATCGCACGCTATCTCCAGCAGCAATTCCCCGACCATGCTAAAGCACTGATTGAACGCTGGCTGCCGGAGCGCGTTCGTTACACCAACGCCTGACTTTCCCCTCAGAAAACATAATTAAAAATGATGTTTTCGAAGAATACATTCCTCCCGGTTTTGTTCAAAACGGCCTGCACTCTCTTTCTTCACTGGTTATTTGATGACCTTCACAGACTGGCACAAAGTCGGTAACCGGTTTCATACCCCGCATCTACACTGATGATAATTAAGGCAACCCTGTGTGATTTCTTCATCATAAGGCCATTATCATTATGAGCATCAGTCAGTCACTCTTTCAGTTTATAGAACAAAAAATCAGTCCGTTCGCGGCCCGGTTATCTTCTCAGCGGCACGTTATGGCCGTGCGTGACGGCTTTATTTCAGCAATGCCGTTTATGATTGTCGGATCGTTTTTACTCGTTTTCGTGCATCCTCCTTTTTCGCCGGAATCATCATGGGGGTTCGCCCGCAGCTGGCTGGCGTTGTCAGCGAAATATGAAGTCCAGATACTCACGCCGTTCAATATGACCATGGGCATCATGTCGATCTACATCGCCGCCTCGATTGCTTACAATCTGGCGAGAAGCTACAAACTGGATCCGTTTATGACGGCCATGCTGTCGCTCATGTCTTTCCTGCTGGTGGCGGCGCCACAGGTCGATGAAAAGATGTCAACGGTAGCGCTGGGCGGCGTGGGGATTTTCACCGCGATACTGGTGGCCATCTACGTTACCGAACTGACGCGGTTGCTGAAAAAATACAATATCGGCATACGACTGCCCGAGCAGGTTCCCTCGAACATCAAGCATTCGTTTGATCTGTTAATCCCCATTATTGCCGTCGTGATGACTCTTTTCCCCATCAGCTTACTGGTGCAGTCCGGGTTTGACATGTTGCTGCCACAGGCGATTATGGCGCTGTTCGAACCGCTGATTTCTGCCGCTGACTCCCTGCCTGCCGTACTTCTCGCGGTGCTGATTTGTCATTTGCTATGGTTTGCTGGAATCCACGGTTCTGCGATCGTTTCGGGCATGTTACAGGCTTTCTGGTTAACCAATCTCGGCCTCAATCAGACCGCTCTGGCCGCCGGATTGCCGATGACACATATCATGACCGAGGCTTTCTGGAATTTTCTGATCGTCATTGGTGGCTCCGGCGCAACGATGGGGCTGGTGTTACTGTTCTGCCGCAGTAAATCAGCGCATTTGCGCACCATGGGGAAACTGAGCCTGGTTCCCAGCTGTTTCAACATTAATGAACCAGTGATCTTCGGCACGCCGATCGTCATGAATCCGGTATTTTTCATTCCTTTCCTTCTGGCGCCGATGATCAATGCCGTGGTCGCCTATCTGGCTGTTTCAACCAACCTTCTGCCGCACATGATGTCTCTGGTTCCCTGGACATCTCCGGCACCGATTGGTGCGGCGTGGGCGATGGGCTGGGATTTCAAAGTTTCAATTCTGGTCATCCTGCTGATGGCGCTTTCCATGGTGATTTACTACCCATTCTTTAAAGTCTACGAGAAACAGTTACTGACGCAGGAGAAAGCCGCGGAGGATGAAAAAGTCTATACGGAGCAGGCAGACGCCCTGAATTAAGCCACGTTGAAAAGAGAACACGGGCGCGGAAACAGTCGTTTCTGCGCCCTTATTTTTTACAGAATCGCCGGGAAGACAGGCAACATCAGGAACAGCTTAATGACGATGGCATTGGCGATATCCAGGAAGAACGCCCCCACCATAGGGACAACCAGAAAAGCCAGATGCGAAGGGCCAAACTGATTAGTGATTGCCTGCATATTGGCAATCGCCGTCGGCGTGGCGCCCAGGCCAAACCCACAGTGCCCTGCCGCCAGAACGGCGGCATCATAGTTTTTGCCCATGACCCGGTAAGTGACAAAAATGGCGTAAAGCGCCATCGCAACAGTTTGCACCAGCAGAATTGCCATCATCGGTAACGCCAGCGACGCCATTTCCCACAGTTTCAGGCTCATCAGAGCCATCGCCAGGAATAACGACAAACTGACATTACCGAGCACCGACACTGCACGATCGAAGACGCGATAAAAACCCAGCCACGCCAGAAGATTGCTGAGGATCACGCCGACAAACAGGACGCAAACAAAGGTCGGGATTTCAAAGGCAGATCCCTGCAGCAATAACGAAATGTGGCTGCCAGCGGTAAGGCAGATGGCAATCAGCGCGATAGTTTCCACCAGCACCAGTGGCGTGATCATGCGGCCAATGGACGGTTTTTCAAATGCGCTGGGATCGGCCGCATCATCCTGAGAACCGTTCGGTGTGGAAGAGTGACTGACCAGATAGCGGGCAACCGGCCCGCCAATAATACCGCCAAGCACCAATCCGAAGGTCGCGCAGGCCATTGCCACTTCGGTCGCGCTTTCGAAACCATAGCGTTCGACGAAAACCTTGCTCCAGGCAGCGCCGGTGCCATGTCCGCCGGAAAGCGTGATAGAACCGGCCAGAAGGCCCATCAGCGGATCCATACCCAGCATTTTTGCCATTCCTATGCCGATGACGTTCTGCAGCAGCAGCAATCCGACGACAACAAATATCAGCAGCATCAGGCTCCTCCCCCCTGAACGCAGGCTGGCCAGATTGGCGTTAAGGCCGATGGTCGCGAAAAATGCCAGCATCAGGGGTTCTTTTAACGAGATATCAAATCCGATTTCCCAGCCCATGATCCGGTTGGCTAGCAGGAGCATCACGGCAACCAGTAAACCGCCCGCAACGGGTTCAGGAATGGTGTATTTCTTGAGAAGTTTGACCGACTGGACGCATTTGCGTCCTAAAAGGAGAACCAGCGTGGCAGCCACCAGCGTGCCGTAGGTATCGAGCTGAATCATTAAAGAACTCCATTTTGTATTAAATCCAATAAAATCATCTAATTATATGAATATCTGTAATTTCTTTTTTCCCAGAAACTGAATTAGAAGTCATAAAAGCGGCATCAGGCAAGAAAAACAGCGCATATAAGCCAACTTAACTCAAATATGTGGTTTTAAATTGCCATAAGCAAACGATTGCTTTTGTGGTCATTTTCAATAAAAATGCCCGCTTTGCCGCTTATTGGAATGCCACAACATGAGTACGCAAACCGCAGAACAAGAAACACAGCAACCTGAACTCTCCCGCCCGCCCAAAAGTGAACTGATTTACCGGCTCGAAGACCGGCCGCCGCTCCCGCAGACACTCTTTGCCGCCTGCCAGCATTTGCTGGCGATGTTTGTTGCGGTCATTACTCCGGCATTATTGATTTGCCAGGCGCTGGGATTGCCCGCGCAGGACACCCAGCACATCATCAGCATGTCGCTGTTTGCCTCTGGTCTGGCGTCCATTTTGCAGATTAAAACCTGGGGGCCGGTGGGTTCGGGCTTACTCTCGATTCAGGGAACAAGTTTTAACTTTGTGTCTCCGTTGATTATGGGTGGACTGGCGCTGAAAAATGGTGGCGCGGATGTGCCGACCATGATGGCCGCTCTGTTCGGTACGCTGATGCTGGCGTCCTGTACTGAGATCATTCTGTCCCGCTTCCTGCATCTGGCGCGCCGTGTGATCACCCCGCTGGTTTCCGGGATTGTGGTGATGATTATCGGTCTGTCGTTAATTCAGGTGGGGCTGACCTCGATTGGTGGCGGATACGCCGCAATGAGCGACCACACCTTTGGCGCACCGAAAAATCTGATGCTGGCTGCGGTTGTTCTGGTGGTCATTATTCTGCTGAACCGCCAGCGTAACCCGTACCTGCGGGTCGCTTCACTGGTCATCGCGATGGCGGTGGGCTATCTGGCGGCGTGGATGATGGGAATGTTGCCTACGGTTACGCCAGCGACGCAAACCAGCTGGATCACCTTCCCGACACCGTTGTACTACGGACTGGGAATTGACTGGAATCTGCTGATCCCGCTGATGCTGATCTTTATGGTCACGTCCCTGGAAACCATCGGGGATATCACTGCCACATCAGACGTGTCAGAGCAGCCGGTCAGCGGACCGCTGTACATGAAACGAATTAAGGGCGGCGTACTGGCAAACGGTCTGAACTCGATGCTTTCGGCGGTATTTAATACGTTCCCGAATTCCTGTTTCGGGCAAAACAATGGCGTGATTCAGCTGACCGGCGTTGCCAGCCGTTACGTAGGTTTTGTGGTGGCGCTGATGCTGATCGTACTGGGGCTTTTCCCTGCGGTCGCCGGATTCGTACTACACATTCCAGAGCCGGTTCTGGGTGGCGCGACTATCGTGATGTTTGGCACCATTGCCGCTTCCGGGGTGCGCATAGTGTCTCGTGAACGCCTGAACCGCCGCGCGATCATGATCATGGCGCTGTCTCTGGCCGTCGGCATGGGCGTTTCTCAGCAGCCGCTGATCCTGCAGTTTGCACCAGACTGGATTAAGACGCTGTTGTCCTCCGGAATTGCCGCAGGCGGGATTACGGCGATTGTTCTGAATCTGGTTTTCCCTCACGAAAAGTCATAACCGACATTAAGATGAATGTCACCGCGGCAGGGAGTCTTGAACCCCTGCCGCTTTTTATTGTCTCCAGTCTGCTAAGCTGTTGAGAAATTTCGCTGTTTACGGCATAAACAGAGAACCTTTATCCCTAATTCACGCTACAGGCCCCAGACGATGAAATTTATCGGTAAAATTTTGCTGACGTTCGTTCTGCTTCTGGTACTGGCGATTGTGCTGGTTTACGTCCTATTACAAACCCGCTGGGCCGCTGGCAGGGTCAGCAGCTGGGTCACGGATAACAGTGATTACCGGTTCGCCGTCGAAAAAATAGATCATGACTGGTCCACGCCAGGACGGATTACGCTAACCCATGTCATTTTCGGACAAAAAAATCAGCCTGAGACGCTCAGTGCTGGCGAAGTTGATCTGGATTTGAGCTGGCGTCAGATAACAGAACCGCGCTTTTTCGACCGCGTGGTTCTGGTTGATGGGCGCCTGAACGTCAGTCCTTCCGCCATGAATTTACCGTTGCAGGCGAACACACTTCAGCTGAGTAAAATGGCGCTGACCGGTAACGCGGCGGGACTGGAGATCCAGGGCCAGCAAATCAACGCCGGTATTTCACCGTGGCAACCGAAAGCACACCAGCTGCTGGGCGATAAAGCCGATTTCCAGCTGAGTGCCGCGACGCTGACCGTCAACGGGCTGCCAGCCGAACACGTCCTGATTCAGGGTAACCTGAACAATAAAAACCTGACGCTCGCGAATTTCGGCGGCGATCTGGCTCGGGGCCAGCTCACGGGTAAGGCCAGCCAGGCAGCGGACGGCAGCTGGAATATCGAAAATCTGCGTCTGAGTAATGTGCGCCTGCAAACCTCAAAATCACTTTCTGCATTTTTCGATGATTTCCAGACCCTGCCAAAAGTCACCATTCAGCGGATGGACCTGATCGACGCCCGTCTGCAAGGCACTGACTGGGCATTCAGCGATGTGGATCTTTCCGTTGAGGATGTGACGCTGGAAAAAGGCGACTGGCAAAGTGATGACGGTGAGATCACGCTGAACGCGACTGACATGATTAACGGCAATCTGCACATTCAGGATCCGATCATTAATCTCGACCTGTCGCCTCAGGGCATTTCGATCAAGCAGGCCACCGCGCGCTGGGAGCGCAGTTTATTACGCACTACAGGTAACTGGCTGCGGGCGAATAAGCGGTTGCAACTCGATGAGTTTTCCATCGCCGGGCTGGAATACACGTTGCCGCAAAACTGGAAACAGCTCTGGCTTCAGCCGCTGCCGGATTCACTGGCAGAAATCTCAGTGGGCCGGTTTATTGCCAACCGGAACCTGATTATCGATATCAATCCGCAGTTTCCTTTCCAGCTGACGTCGCTCGACGGCCTCGGCAATAATCTGCTGCTGGCGCGTAATCATCAGTGGGGAATATGGGACGGAAAACTGAATCTGAACGCCAGCGAAGCCACGTTCAACCGAAATGATGTGCGCCGCCCTTCCATCATGCTGGAAGCCAACGACCGTCAGGTGACTATTTCAGAGCTGAGTGCTTTCACCAAAGAAGGGCTGCTGGAAGCGACCGGGACAGTGGATCAGCAACCGCAGCGCCAGTTCTCAGTAAAAGTGACTGGCCGCGCCGTACCCGTTAATCAGTTGGAAAACTGGGGCTGGCCGCATCTGGCCCTAGACGGTAACGCGAATATGCAGCTCAACCTGCAAGGAAAAATGCCTGCCGGCGTGGATTATAAACCGACGCTGAACGGCACACTTCAGGTTAACGCCACCGGAGGTCAGGTCATCGATCAGAAGATGGTCAACGGGCTGGTTAACGGGGCTGCGACGCCATAGAGTTCGTTGCGGCACTGATAAGAAAAAGGCACCGCCATCGCGGTGCCTTTTTTGTGCCCGAAAACTCAGTTGATTTCCGGTTCCAGCGGTGCACCGGGCGCGGCAGGCAGTACCAGATAAGTCCCTTCAAACACGGCACCTTCGGCTTCATCGCCGTACAAATTCACTTCGAGCTGCACGCGGGCTTTGCGTCCACGCGCCAGTCTGTCCAGATCGCCGCTGACGGAACCGAGATCGGCCACCGCACGCGGTCTGCCGGTCACCGGTGAACTGTAGCGGATGTGTGCATCCGCCAGCACGATGGTCCCGCCCAGATGACGTTCGCGCAACAGCAGCCAAATCAGCCCCCAGCCGGTCAGCGTGGCCAGCGAGAACAAACTGCCCGCAAACAACGTGTGGTGCGGGTTCTGATTACCATTCTCTGGCATCGTCGTCACAAATCTCTGGCCGGTGTACTGACTGATGCGCACGCCCATTTTTTCACTGAGCGGGATGTGATCGTACCAGGCTTGTTGCAGTTGCCCGCACCAGTCTGGCCGATGGAGAATGTCATCCAGCGTTTCGACCGGTTTGATCATCAGGAAATGGCGCACCGGCGTGGTTTGCGGCGTGGTAATTTCGCCCTGATTCACAAACCCGAGTTTGGCAAAGAACTCGACCGCATCTTCACGGGCGCTACACACCACGCGTTTAACGCCTTCCTGACGCGCCACAGACTCCAGGGTCATCGCAACCAGCGTTCCCAGCCCTTTATCCTGCACTTCCGGGTCAACCGCCAGGAAGCGGATAGAGGCCTCGTTGTCGGCATTGATATATAAACGGCCTACTGCGACCGGTTCGCCCTGCTCATCAACGACCATCTGATGATGCGCGATGGAATCATACGCATCACGCTCTGAACCTTCGGGCTGATGCAACGGCTTGCGCAGCATTTCCCAGCGGAATCGGTAATAGGCGGCCAGCTCTTTTTCGGTCGTCGGTACTCTCAGATGATACATAGATGCTTTCTCTCCGGCGTTTATGCCTTTTCTATCAGACGTGTAGCCAGAAGGTCACCGGCCCGTCGTTCACCAGCGCCACTTTCATGTCCGCAGCAAAGCGCCCGGTTTCGGTCGCGATGCCTTTTTCACGGCACTGCCCGCAGAAATACTGATATAAGCGGTCGGCTTCCTGCGGCTCTGCGCCGCGAGAGAAACCGGGGCGCATACCCTTTGAGGTGTCTGCCGCCAGCGTAAACTGCGACACGACCAGCAAACTTCCGCCCGCCTGCTGAACGTTGAGATTCATTTTGTCGTTTTCGTCACCGAATATCCGGTACCCGATCACCCGTTCACAAAGGCGCCTGGCTTTTTGCTCATCATCGCCCTGTTCAACACCCAGCAAGACCAACAGTCCCGGCCCGATCTCGCCGCAGACCTCGCCATCAATAGTGACGCTGGCATTCAAAACCCGCTGAATTAACGCAATCATATAAATCCTTCAGACTGATTATTCTGCTGCTACATCTTGAGCAGACTGCAATTTTCTCAGGGAACGAAACTCGCCGAGCGTGACGGTAATTTCCGCGCCCAAAAGCACGATACACCAGCTGACATAGACCCAAAGAAATAAAATCGGGATCACGGCCAGTACGCCATAAATCAGTTGATATGACGGGAAAAGCTGGATGTATAAGGCAAAGATTTTCTTACTCAATTCAAACAGCGCACCGGAAAAGAGCGCGCCAATCATCGCATCTTTGGCCGGAACCCGGACCGTGGGCACCACCTGGTACAGCAGCCAGAAGGATATCCACGAGATCAGCAAGGGTAGAATGCGCAGGGCATGGTCGATCACCGAATGCACGCCACTGATGTTCAGCCAGTTCAGCGAGAGCAAATAGGAGCTGATCGCCACACTGGCAACCAGCAGGATCGGCCCGAGCGTCAGCACCATCCAGTAAACCGCAAAAGAGAACACGATCGGGCGCTTGGTTTTGCTGTCCCAGATTTTGTTCAGTACGCTGTCTACCGAGGCTATCAAAAGCAGCGCCGTGACGATTAAGCCACAGGTGCCTACGGCCGTCATTTTGCTGGAGTTCGCCACAAACTGTTCGAGATAGCGCTGAATGGTGTTGCCGGTCGCCGGCATAAAATTGGAGAAAATAAAGGTCTTTAGCTGCGCACTGATATCCGAAAAGACCGGGAATAAGGCGAACAGTGAGAAGACCACCGCAATCAGTGGCACAAGCGAAAGTAAGGAAACATAGGCTAAATGGCCCGCCAGAAGCGTCAGGCCATCCTTATCCGAACGCCGCAGAAGCAGACGCGTAAATTTCCAGCATGATTTCAGGTAGTGGCTCAGCGCCCTTTTCTGCATTTGAGCATCCTTCAGGAAAAGTACTTCGGTACTGTCTGGTTATCTTCCACCCACACGGATTCGATGCCAGCCTCCCGCGCTGCCTCGATATTCTCTTTCACGTCATCGAAGAACACAGCGTCGCCCGCTGTAACGCCTTCCTGTTCCAGGACATGCTGGAAAATACCCGGTTCAGGCTTACGCATACCAATGTTTTGCGAAAGATAGATGGCGTCCGTATTGGCTTCTATTTCCGGGTAGTTATGCGGCCAGAAATCGAGGTGCAAACGGTTAGTGTTGGACAACACCACTACGCGATGCCCTTTCTCACGCAGCGATTTAAAGATTTCGATCACTTCAGGCCGCAATCCAACAAAGACTGACTGCCAGCCCAAACTGAATTGTTCGAAACTCAGCGCGATACCCATCTCATGACAAAGCTCGGCGGCAAAGTCTTCGTCGCTAATTTCTCCCCGCTCATGCTTTTGGAAGGCTTCTCCCATCGAGAATCGCTCGGTCAGCGTGGCAAGCGGTGTTCCGCTGAAATTGCTCCAGACGCCAAGGACACGTTTGAAATCAATATCAATAATGACGTTTCCCATATCAAAAATGTACAGCATTGCACGCTCCTGATTTCAAAGATGACTGTTAACTTTAGCGGTAAAACGTACAGGTGAACAGTGACAGAAGGAGGGGATGTTACGCAGGAGCAGAAAAAAAACATAAAAAAAACAGGGTACCAAAGGCACCCTGTTTCTGTGTAACGGCGTACGTGAAAGAAGATTACGCTTCTTTAGGACCACGCATTGCACGTTTACGATCGTTCTCGGTCAGGTGACGTTTACGAATACGCACAGACTGAGGAGTCACTTCGACCAGTTCGTCATCATCGATGAATTCCAGAGCTTGCTCCAGAGACATTTTGATTGCAGGAACCAGAGTCGTTGCTTCGTCAGTACCGGACGCACGCATGTTGGTCAGTTTCTTACCGGTCAGACAGTTCACGGTCAAGTCGTTAGAACGTGAGTGAATACCGATGATCTGGCCTTCATACACTTCTGCGCCGTGGCCCAGGAACAATTTACCGCGGTCTTGCAGGCTGTACAGTGCGAACGCAACTGCTTTACCCTGACCGTTAGAAATCAGCACGCCGTTCTGACGCTGGCCGATTTCGCCCTGACGAACGTCATCGTAGTGGCTGAACGTGGAGTACAGCAGACCGGTACCTGAAGTCATGGTCATGAATTCAGTACGGAAGCCGATCAGGCCACGTGCAGGGATCAGGTAATCAAGACGGATACGACCTTTACCGTCTGGGATCATGTCTTTGACATCGCCTTTACGCTCACCCATGGCCTGCATAACAGAACCCTGGTGTTGCTCTTCGATATCCAGTGTCACGTTCTCGAATGGCTCTTGCATGCGGCCATCGATTTTACGATTGATTACTTTAGGACGGGAAACCGCCAGCTCGAAACCTTCACGACGCATGTTTTCGATCAGAACCGACAGGTGAAGTTCACCACGGCCTGAAACACGGAATGCATCAGCATCTTCAGTTTCGTCAACACGCAGTGCCACGTTGTGCACCAGTTCTTTGTTCAGACGATCAAGGATCTGACGTGAAGTCACATACTTGCCTTCTTTACCACAGAACGGAGAGGTGTTTACGCAGAAATACATGGTTACGGTTGGTTCATCAACGCTCAGCGCTGGCAGAGCTTCAACATTCGCCGGATCACAGATTGTGTCGGAGATGTTCAGTTCACCAAGGCCAGTGATCGCGATGATGTCGCCCGCTTCAGCAACGGTGGCTTCGATACGCTCAAGACCCATGTGGGTCAGAACTTTACCGACTTTACCGTTACGGGTTTTGCCTTCGCTGTCGATGACAGTGATTTGTTGGTTTGGCTTAACGGTACCGCGTTTGATGCGGCCGATGCCGATGACGCCAACATAGTTGTTGTAGTCCAGCTGAGAGATTTGCATCTGGAACGGTGCATCCATCTCAACTTGTGGCGGAGATACGTGGTCAACGATCGCCTGGTACAACGGGGTCATGTCTTCGGCCATATCGTTATGGTCGTTACCCGCGATACCCATCAGTGCTGATGCATAGATGATTGGGAAATCGAGTTGTTCGTCGGTTGCGTCCAGGTTTACGAACAGGTCGAAGACCTGATCAACAACCCAGTCAGGACGCGCGCCAGGGCGGTCAACCTTGTTGATTACCACGATCGGTTTCAGACCATTAGCGAATGCTTTTTTGGTCACGAAACGGGTTTGCGGCATTGGGCCATCCATTGCATCCACAACCAGCAGCACCGAGTCGACCATTGACATCACACGCTCAACCTCACCGCCGAAATCGGCGTGTCCTGGGGTATCCACGATGTTGATGCGGTAGTCTTTCCAATTAATGGCGGTGTTTTTTGCGAGGATGGTAATCCCACGCTCTTTCTCCAAATCGTTGGAGTCCATTACGCGTTCAGTGGCTTCTACACGCTCTCCGAAAGTACCGGATTGTTGCAGCAGCTTGTCGACCAGGGTGGTTTTACCATGGTCAACGTGGGCAATAATGGCGATGTTACGCAAATTTTCGATCACAGCTTTGCCTCAGGCATTAGAAATAGCGCGCTATTGTACACGTATTAAGCGAGGTTCTAAACAAGATCACAAGGATCTTGTTGAAACAACTTAAGGATGGTTACTTTGTGATCCCTTTCACGGTGCAAAAAGAACACTGAACCAATATGACGCACCTTTTTGGTGCCTTGTATCTCACGATTAGCACCATTATAGTGCATAAACTCCGTTATGGTGCATACTTATTGAGTGCAAGAGCCCTGTAAAATGGCGCTGTTTGGATTTTCTCAAAGTTGGCACACTTTTCGCTAATAGTTTTTAGGGTAAAAAGTTTTTACAGGGTGAAAAGAGTCTGACCAGACAAATGATAGTGCGGTTTAGGCTACACGCCAGTTCAAGTAAAGCTGTTATTTCCAACTAAAGACCAAAAATGGTTATTCGTTCCACGACGATAATGAGAAATTCGGGAGAACTAGTATGTCCGCTGAACACGTTTTGACGATGCTGAATGAGCATGAAGTGAAATTCGTAGATTTACGTTTCACTGATACCAAAGGCAAAGAACAGCACGTCACCATTCCTGCACACCAGGTTAGCGCTGACTTCTTCGAAGAAGGCAAAATGTTTGATGGCTCTTCAATCGGTGGCTGGAAAGGCATTAACGAATCTGACATGGTTCTGATGCCAGATGCCAGCACTGCTGTTCTTGACCCATTCTATGAAGAAACCACGCTGATCATCCGTTGCGACATCCTTGAGCCGACAACGCTGCAAGGTTATGACCGTGACCCACGTTCTACCGCAAAACGTGCAGAAGATTTCCTGCGCTCTTCTGGTATCGCGGACACCGTACTGTTCGGGCCAGAGCCAGAATTCTTCCTGTTTGATGATGTGCGCTTCGGCAGCAGCATCTCCGGTTCCCACGTCGCTATCGATGATATCGAAGGCGCATGGAACTCCAGCACCAAATACGAAGGCGGCAACAAAGGCCACCGTCCTGCAGTGAAAGGCGGTTACTTCCCGGTTCCTCCGGTCGACTCCTCACAGGATCTGCGTTCTACCATGTGTCTGACCATGGAAGAAATGGGTCTGGTTGTTGAAGCTCACCACCACGAAGTGGCAACTGCTGGCCAGAACGAAGTGGCAACCCGCTTCAACACCCTGACCAAAAAAGCGGACGAAATCCAAATCTACAAATACGTGGTGCACAACGTGGCTCACGCATTTGGCAAAACAGCGACCTTCATGCCTAAACCAATGTTTGGCGATAACGGTTCCGGTATGCACTGCCACATGTCTTTGTCCAAGAACGGTAACAACCTGTTCGCTGGCGACAAATACGGCGGCCTGTCTGAAATGGCACTGTTCTACATCGGCGGTATCATCAAGCACGCAAAAGCAATCAACGCCTACGCTAACCCGACAACCAACTCCTACAAGCGTTTGGTCCCGGGCTACGAAGCGCCAGTTATGCTGGCTTACTCTGCGCGTAACCGCTCTGCCTCTATCCGTATTCCACACGTATCAAGCCCTAAAGCGATGCGTATCGAAGCGCGTTTCCCTGATCCAGCGGCTAACCCATACCTGGCGTTTGCAGCACTGATGATGGCTGGCCTGGACGGCATCATTAACAAGATCCACCCTGGCGATGCGATGGACAAAAACCTGTATGACCTGCCACCGGAAGAAGAAGCAGAAATTCCAAAAGTTGCAGGTTCACTTGAAGAAGCGCTGAACGCACTGAATGAAGACCGCGAGTTCCTGACCCGTGGCGGCGTGTTCACTGACGACGCTATCGAAGCGTATATCGATCTGCGTAAAGAAGAAATGGACCGCGTGCGTATGACTCCGCATCCGGTTGAATTCGAACTGTATTACAGCGTTTAAGCCCTTAACTCAGCGTTCGTCTTCAGGACGAACGCTGAGTGTAATACCCGACTGAAGGCCCGGTAGTGAGAAAACCTTCAGCGTCAAAATCAAGTCAGACGATTTAATTTGTTGCCGTGGAAACTTTCAGCCCATCTCCGGATGGGCTTTTTTCTCCACACTCTTTCCTGCTTAACCCCTCAGCCCCGTGATTTCGCCGGGTAACGAGATAAAATGCACCGATCAGGTGCGGGAGACTGCGGTATGGCAACTGGCAAACTGCCCGATGCTGGGCAGATCCTGAATTCCTTAATCAACAGCGTTCTGTTATTGGACGACGATTTGGCTGTGCATTACGCCAATCCGGCGGCTCAGCAATTACTGGCGCAAAGTTCCCGCAAACTTTTTGGCACACCGTTGCCTGAGCTGGTGGGATATTTTTCCCTGAATATCGAGTTGATGCGTGAAAGTCTGACTGCCGGACAGGGCTTTACAGACAGCGAAGTGACTCTGGTCGTGGATGGCCGCGCGCACGTGTTATCACTGACCGCGCAGATGCTGCCGGAAGGCTTCATTCTGGTCGAACTGGCTCCGATGGATAATCAGCGTAAGCTGAGCCAGGAACAATTGCAGCACGCTCAACAGGTTGCCGCGCGTGATTTGATCCGCGGTCTGGCACATGAAATTAAAAACCCGCTCGGCGGTTTGCGTGGTGCAGCGCAGTTACTTTCAAGAGCGCTCCCCGATCCGGCGCTGCTGGAATACACCAAAGTCATTATTGAGCAGGCAGACCGCCTGCGTAATCTGGTCGACCGTTTGCTCGGGCCACAGCGCCCAAGCCAGCACGTTACGCAAAGTATTCATCAGGTTGCAGAGCGTGTTTGTCAGCTGGTATCGATGGAAAAGCCAGATAACGTTCAACTGGTGAGGGACTATGACCCAAGCCTGCCGGAACTGGCGCACGACCCCGATCAGATAGAACAGATTTTGTTAAACATCACCCGCAATGCCCTGCAGGCACTCGGGGAGGAAGGCGGCACAATTACACTGCGTACGCGCACTGCCTTCCAGATCACGTTACATGGTGTGCGTTATCGTCTGGCGGCCCGCATCGATATTGAAGATGACGGCCCCGGCGTACCGGGCCATTTGCAGGACACCCTTTTTTACCCCATGGTCAGTGGCCGCGAGGGGGGCACCGGTTTGGGCCTGTCCATCGCGCGCAGTTTGATTGATCAGCATTCGGGTAAAGTTGAATTTAACAGTTGGCCAGGTCATACCGAATTCTCGGTTTTCCTGCCTATTCGCCAGTGAGGTTCTTATGCAACGAGGGATAGTCTGGATCGTCGATGACGATAGCTCCATCCGCTGGGTTCTTGAACGTGCGCTCACTGGAGCCGGTTTAACCTGCACCACGTTTGACAGCGGTAATGAAGTGCTGGAAGCCATTGCGACTCAAACCCCTGACGTGTTGTTATCCGATATCCGCATGCCTGGGATGGACGGTTTAGCGCTGCTTAAGCAGATTAAACAACGCCATCCGATGCTTCCGGTCATCATAATGACAGCCCATTCCGATCTGGATGCTGCGGTCAGCGCCTATCAGCAAGGCGCGTTTGATTATCTGCCAAAACCGTTCGACATTGACGAGGCCGTGGCGCTGGTAGAGCGCGCCATCAGTCATTATCAGGAACAACAACAACCGGCCCGAACTCAGCCAGCCAGCGGCCCGACAGCTGACATTATTGGCGAAGCGCCAGCCATGCAGGATGTGTTCCGCATCATCGGCCGTTTGTCCCGCTCTTCAATCAGCGTGCTGATTAATGGCGAATCCGGTACCGGTAAAGAGCTGGTGGCTCATGCCTTGCATCGTCACAGTCCTCGCGCTAAAGCGCCTTTTATCGCGCTGAATATGGCGGCAATCCCGAAAGACCTGATCGAGTCCGAACTGTTCGGCCACGAAAAAGGGGCATTTACCGGAGCGAACACCGTTCGTCAGGGGCGTTTCGAGCAGGCCGACAATGGCACGCTGTTCCTGGATGAAATCGGTGATATGCCGCTCGATGTGCAAACCCGTCTTCTGCGCGTGCTGGCAGACGGTCAGTTCTACCGCGTCGGCGGCTATGCGCCGGTGAAAGTGGACGTGCGAATCATTGCGGCGACCCACCAGAATCTGGAGCTTAGGGTTCAGGAAGGAAAATTCCGTGAGGATTTATTCCATCGCCTGAACGTTATCCGCGTCCATCTGCCACCGCTGCGTGAACGTCGTGAAGACATTCCGCGTCTGGCGCGTTACTTCCTGCAAGTGGCGGCAAAAGAACTGGGCGTGGAAGCAAAAAATCTGCATCCGGAAACCGAAACGGCGCTGACGCGTCTGCCGTGGCAAGGTAACGTGCGCCAGCTGGAAAACACTTGTCGCTGGCTGACGGTGATGGCGGCGGGCCAGGAAGTTCTGATTCAGGATTTGCCGAGTGAACTGTTTGAGACTTCTGCGCCGGAAGCAGGCGGACAGAGTTTGCCGGACAGCTGGGCAACGCTGCTGGCACAGTGGGCGGATCGCGCACTGCGCTCCGGTCATCAAAACTTGCTGTCGGAAGCACAACCTGAAATGGAGCGGACATTACTGACTACGGCGTTGCGCCATACTCAGGGGCATAAACAGGAAGCTGCACGGTTGCTGGGCTGGGGACGAAACACCCTCACCCGCAAACTAAAAGAACTGGGCATGGAATAATCCTTTCCAGCGCCAGACAGCAAAACAGCCGCTCATGCGGCTGTTTTGCTTTGTTTTGCATTGATGCGAATAGATTTGCAGCGAAGAATCAGATAACGCGGGAGAATTGCTGCTGACGTACCTGCCGGCGCAGATAAATATCAAAACACATGCAGATATTACGGATCAGCAAACGTCCGCGCGGCGTGACCTGAATGTGTGTCTCACTTACCTCGACAAGCCCGTCTTCCGCCAGCGGCGTCAGCAGCGCCAGATCGTCGGCAAAATACTCGGTAAAGCGGATACCATAACGCTGTTCGATATCAGCGAAACTCAGCTCGAAATGGCAGATCAGCGATTTAATAACATCGCGGCGCAGACAGTCGTCATCGGTCATTTCCAGACCGCGCCACAGTGCGTTTCCCTGCTCTTCAACTCTGGCGTAATACGTTTTGAGGTCTTTCTCGTTCTGCGCGTAGGTGTCGCCCAACATGCTGATGGCCGACACGCCCATGCCCAGCAAATCGCTGTCGCCCTGCGTGGTATACCCCTGGAAATTACGATGTAGTTTGCCTTCGCGCTGAGCAATCGCCAGTTCGTCATCAGGGCGCGCAAAGTGATCCATCCCGATAAACCGGTAACCGGACGCCGTCAGTGAACTGATGGTTTCCTGCAGGATTTTCAGTTTCTCTTCAGCACCGGGTAAGTCGGCATCTTTGATTTTGCGTTGTGCCGCGAACAGCTTCGGCATGTGAGCGTAGTTGAAAACGCTGAGACGGTCCGGATTGAGCGCCGCCACACGTTGCAGGGTATAAGCAAAACTTTCGGCGGTTTGTTTTGGCAAACCGTAGATCAGATCGATATTGGTTGAGTTGAAACCGAGCGCCCTGGCGCGTTCAATCAACGCAAAGATGAACTCTTCATCCTGCTCGCGGTTAACCAGACGCTGCACTTCTTTGTTGAAATCCTGCACGCCCATGCTCAGGCGATTGAAGCCTTCGTTGCGCAGATGGTCCAGCACATCCAGCTCGATTTCACGCGGATCAATCTCCAGCGACATCTCAGCATCAGGCAGGATAGTGAAATGTTGACGCAGAAGGCTCATCAGACGGCTTATCTGGGCTTTGCTGAGATAAGTGGGAGTACCACCGCCCCAATGGAGCTGACTCACGTGACGGCCCTTAAAGAGCGGCGCACGGTGGCGGATCTCTTTCTCGAGCACATTCAGATATTCTTCGGCTTTATGCTGCTGGCGGGTAACCAGTTTATTGCAGCCGCAGAAGTAGCAGAGCTTGTGACAGAAAGGAATGTGGACATACAACGAGAGGGAACGATCCGGATAACGGGCAGCGGCTTTTTCAAAGGCTGCATCGTTGTAGCTTTCGCTGAATTCAAGTGCGGTTGGGTAGGATGTGTACCGCGGGCCAGAGTAGTTGTACTTCTGGATCAGCGCTAAATCCCAAACGGTTGTCTGTTCTGACATGGTGACTCACTCCTTCCGGCGTCGGATGCTGCCGGTTCGCCTTACCGGCAGGCTGTTGGCCTGCCGTGCAAAGGTCGCTCTGCGCAAACGTGCTTTGGTTTTCGATAACCGTCGTAGTTTACCGAATAACCAAAGCAGATAACATGCAAAGAGTAAGGCTATTGCCGGAATGACCCAGCTCATGGCTTAGAAACCTTCTTTGGGATTCCCGCGCTTGAGCAACTGCATCATGTCTTCGTTCTTCTCTTCTTCTTCGTCATCTTCATCATCGCCAAGTTCAATACCCAGCAGTTCCATCAGAACGTCGATGCGATCCAGAGTCTGATCAACATAAGCCTGATCTTCAGCGCTCAGGGCTTTACCGTCATCGATAAGATCCAGCAAAGCATCCAGACGTTGATCATTTTCCAGTAATGTCAGTTCTTCTTCCGGAGTCATTTTTGGTTTTGCATCTTGCACTGGCTGCGCCGCTTTCTTCGCTTTAGGTGCATTGTTCATGACGGTTTCAACGATCAGGGGCACGGCTTTTTTACTGCCAATGCGCGGATCGGTTTTCTTCGCGGCTGCACCACTTTGATTTTGGTTGGCATCCGGGTTCGCACGGGAACCAGCCTTACGGCCGCGGCGGCGGTTGTCACGTTTGCGTTCGCGCGCTTCAATATCGAGCTCGACGCGATTCTTTTTTCTCTTCGGTTTGGCTGTCGCGGTATTGGCGCGCGGGGCTTTCGCTGGCTGTTTCATGGATTCTGCTCTTAGGTGTGTACATTTAGTATAGATTTGCGGCGGAATCTAGCAGAAAGCGACCAAAGAAAAAAGGCAGCAAGTGGACCTTGCTGCCTTTTTCTTTCCTTCCTGCGAAGGATATTCAACAAACACTTTCCCTGTATAGCCTCAACGTCCCGGTTTTTCCTTTGCCTTTCAGGGCTTCCGGCCCCGTTCATCCTTAAAGCGCCATGCATTTCCCGTATTCCCTGAAGGCGTAAATCATCCGTGTTTCCATTCTTGCCTTCATCGCGTAAGAAAGACTTTACCCTATCGACGCAAAGGCTCAAGATACCGCCCTGCCGTCTCACGCCTTCAGCCGATGCTCTGATGTTATCGAATTGAATTTAAAGTGAATTAAAATATACGGCGACTTAATTAGCGAAATAACCCGCATTATGAATAGCAAATGTCTTACATCATGAAGGCCATTTTCCCCCGCCTTCATCTCTGTGGTCCCTTCGCATCATCATTCGGATTGTAAAAAACACTGAACGTATCGCGGCGCTGTTGCAGTTATAATCTCCAGTCAGCCAGATACACAAGCCTCACGGAGACGCACGTTTTGACCAGCCAAACTTACAACTATCATATGACCCATTTCGTCATGAGCGCCCCGGATATCCGGCATCTGCCGAGTGACGCAGGCATTGAAGTCGCATTTGCTGGTCGCTCAAACGCCGGCAAATCCAGTGCATTGAATACGCTGACCCAGCAGAAAAGCCTGGCACGTATCAGTAAAACCCCTGGCCGTACGCAATTAATTAACCTGTTTGAAGTGGAGCCAGGAATTCGTCTGGTCGACCTTCCGGGTTATGGCTATGCCCAGGTTCCGGAAGAGATGAAACGCAAATGGCAGCGCTCACTGGGTGAGTATCTGCAAATGCGTAATTCGCTGAAAGGGCTGGTAGTGCTGATGGATATCCGTCACCCGCTGAAAGATCTCGATCAGCAAATGATTCAGTGGGCCGTGGATGTCGGTACGCCGGTGATGCTGCTGCTGACTAAGGCCGATAAACTGGCTTCCGGCGCACGTCAGGCGCAGATCAAAATGGTACGCGAAGCAGTAAAAGAATTTATGGGGGATATTCAGGTTGAAGCGTTCTCTTCACCCAAAAAAATGGGTGTGGATAAACTCAGTGATAAACTGAACACCTGGTTTAATGAAATCCCGCCAGAAGTAGTGGAAGACGAATTGTCAGGCGAGTAAGTCGCAGGCAGGATCGTAAGTAAAGAACATGACGGGTGGCCTGCTGGTCGCCCGTTTTTTTATGTGCTTTTTTAACATGGCTGCCCAAACCCCAAAAATGCGGGATAACGCAGTGAAAAGCACAATAAAAAACGCCCCAGACATAAATGCCTGGGGCGGCTAAAATATTCAGCCAAATCCGATTACGTGAAGTAAAAGGTCTGAAAGATAGAACATCTTACCTCTGTACCCTACAACAGGAACTTTACCCTATTTCATGACGGGGAAAAAGAACTTTTTGTAGTTTACTTACACAAAAACTGCGGATTATGCGATCACCTTCATGGTCTGAGGCCATAATCCTGTAGCTTAATTACAATAAAAGCTTAATAACTATTCACTTAGTGAGCCTGATCCCAGTTCTCACCCGTACCGACATCCACTTTCAATGGAACGGCCAGTTCCATGCTCGCTTCCATCAGGCTACGAATTTTCTCACTGGCTGCCGCAACGTCGTCATTGTGCACTTCAAAGACCAGTTCATCATGTACCTGCATGATAATGCGGGCGCGCGGAGCATCCGGCTGTTTCAGCCAGTCAGCGACGCTTATCATGGCGCGTTTGATAATATCAGCCGCAGTTCCCTGCATCGGGGCGTTGATCGCGGCACGCTCGGCACCTTTACGGCGCATTGCGTTGCTGGACTTGATGTCCGGCAGATACAGCCGGCGACCATCCAGCGTTTCAACGTAGCCCTGTTCAGAAGCCTGTGTGCGGGTACGTTCCATGTATTCGAGCACGCCAGGATAGCGCTCAAAATACAAATCCATATAACGCTGGGACTCTTTACGCGAAATGTTCAGCTGGCGGGAAAGACCGAACGCGCTCATACCGTAGATCAGCCCGAAGTTAATCGCCTTCGCGCTGCGGCGTTGCTCGCCGGTCACACTTTCCAGCGGCGTACCGAAGACTTCAGCAGCTGTCGCCCGGTGGATATCTTTTCCTTCGGCAAATGCTGTCAGCAAACCTGCATCTTTCGACAGATGCGCCATGATCCTAAGTTCGATTTGCGAGTAGTCGGCAGCGAGAATGCAGTAATCTTTCGGAGCGATAAACGCCTGACGAATACGTCGGCCTTCGTCGTTACGCACCGGAATGTTTTGCAGGTTTGGATCACTGGAAGACAGACGCCCGGTGGCCGTCACAGCCTGATGGTAAGACGTGTGTACACGTCCAGACTGAGGGTTGATCATCAACGGCAGTTTGTCGGTATAAGTCGATTTGAGCTTCGCCAGGCCGCGATATTCCAGAATGACTTTTGGCAATGGATAATCCAGCGCCAGTTCAGCTAACACTTCTTCGTTCGTCGAAGGCGCGCCACCCGGTGTTTTCTTCAGAATCGGCAATTTCTGTTTTTCATACAGAATGGCCTGCAGCTGCTTGGTCGAGGACAAGTTGAAAGGCTCTTCGGCCAGTTCATGCGCCCTGGTTTCCAATTCATTCAGGCGGATGGCCAGCTCTTTAGAGTGCGCAGCCAAAATGTTCTGGTCGATCAGAACGCCGGTGCGTTCGATATGCGACAGAACAGGGACCAGCGGCATCTCAATATCGGTGAAGACTTTCTTCAGCGATTCACTTTCCTGGATGCGCGGCCACAACGTCTGGTGCAACTGCAAGGTGACATCAGCATCTTCCGCTGCATACGGGGCGGCTTGTTCAAGAGCGATCTGGTTGAAGGTGAGCTGGTTTTTACCCTTTCCGGCAATCTCTTCAAAACCGACCGTTTTATGGCCGAGATAACGATCCGCAAGACTGTCCATATCATGACGGCCTGACACACTGTCGAGTACGTATGACTCAAGCATGGTATCGAACGCGATCCCTTTCATCTCAATGTCATAACGCAACAGAATACCGCGGTCGAACTTCAGATTTTGTCCGACTTTCAGCTGCTTTTCATCTTCCAGTAAAGGCTTGAGCTGTTTCAGAACGTCAGCGCGATCTAATTGCACCGGCGCGTCAAGATAGTCGTGAGCCACGGGAAGATACGCCGCTTTACCCGCTTGCGTTGCAAAAGATAAACCAATCAGATTCGCTGTCAGCGTATCCAGGCCATCCGTTTCCGTATCAAACGCAAAAACATCAGAAGCTTTCAGGTAGCCAATCCATTCATCAAGCGTTGCCTGATCCAGAATGGTGACATAACCGTCCTGCGTCAGCTGATTACGCTCGACGGGTTCAGAAGTCAGCGTCTCTTCAGCTGCGGCACCTTTCTTACCGGATGTCGTCGCTTTTGCCGCTGACTTTTTACCGCTCAACCAGGTACCCGATTCAACATCTGCCAGCCAGCGCTTGAACTCATAACGACCAAAGAGCTGATGAAGTTCATCTGCATTCGGCTCATTAACGGTCAGTTCAGCGCAGGTGACGTCCAGCTCAACGTCAGTTTTGATGGTCGCCAGTTTATAGGAGAGATAAGCAACGTCTTTATTGTCGGCAAGTTTAGCAGCCATGGTTTTGGAACCACGGAAACTCAATGTAGAAATTTTATCGAGATCGGCATACAGCGCATCAAGACCACCGATGCCTTGCAACAGCGCCTGCGCCGTTTTCTCACCCACGCCGGGAACACCGGGGATGTTGTCCGAGGAGTCACCCATCAACGCCAGGAAATCGATGATCAGTTCAGGAGGGACGCCGTATTTTTCAACGACTTCATCCGGCCCAAGGATCGCATTGTTCATGGTATTAATCAGCGTCACGCCGGGCGTGACCAATTGCGCCATATCTTTATCACCGGTGCTGATCAGTACGGCATGTCCGGCCTTTTCAGCTTCGAGAGCCAGTGTGCCAATCACGTCGTCCGCTTCCACGCCAGATACCACCAGTAATGGCAGCCCCATGGCTTTAACCATCTGGTGCAATGGTTCAATCTGCGAACGGAGATCGTCAGGCATTGGCGGGCGGTGAGATTTGTACTGATCAAAGAGCTCATCACGGAAGGTTTTGCCTTTCGCGTCAAACACCACAGCAACGTGGCTTGGGGTGTATTGCAGCAATAAGCTACGCAACATGTTAAGCACGCCGTACATCGCGCCGGTTGGCTCACCCACAGAGTTTGTCAGCGGGGGGAACGCATGGTAAGCGCGGTAGAGGTAGGACGAACCGTCTACCAGTATCAATGGGTTTTCTGCTATCTGGGCCATAACTCTTCTTTATTCGTGATCACACATACGCTAAGGATGCCATAGCCAGCGTGAAAGACGAACCTTACGAGGGAAATTCATTGCGATAATGCGGGGGATCTCGAAGGATCTTCCTGTGGATAACTTTGTGAATAGTTTTGATGAGAAATTATTAATGAGATGTATTGAGAAAAACATTTACCATTTTACTCACTGCTTTCATCAGCTTATCTGATTTTTGCATGAAACATTCATGTAATAGAAGCTTAATAGCTATTGTGGATAGTAATATTTGTGAGACGACATCATACAAATAAAATCAATTATATTTCAGATTTTTTATTTGGCCAGGCCATAAATTCGAAAGGATATAATGCCAGCCGGATGGCTGGCATTGAGAAGACGATATCTTATTTTTTGGTGGCTAGGAAATTGATAACATCTGAATATTGTTTGACATACATATCCATTGAGCTGGTATCAAGGCCATCATTTTTAACCATATATTTGCCATTCACAAATACAGATGGGACACCTTGCAGGCCTAAATCAGCGGCGGCTTTTTCCTGCTGTACGACGAGAGATTTCACCACAAAACTATTCAGTGCGGCATCGTAATCTTCGCCTTTCACGCCAGCCTGAATAAAGACTTTGCGGATATCATCGGCATTCTGAACGGACTGTTGTTTTTGTACGGCATCAAACATCAGTGGGCTGACTTTATCTTCAACGCCCAACGCGATTGCCACAGCCCATGCCTGAGTTAATTGCTTACCTAACGGGCCCAGGAATTCCACATGGTATTTGGTGTATTTAACGTCTTTTGGCAGGTTCTTACGGATGCTGTCAGACACATGCCAAACTTGTTCAAACTGATAACAGTGCGGGCAATAAAATGAGAAGAACTCGAGTACCTGTGGCTCATTAGCAACGGTTTTATCTAAAGTAACGTACTGGGCACCATCAGAAAATTGTGCCGCAGACACACTGAAGGCCATAACCATACCAACCAGTGCCAGGAATATCTTTTTCATATAAAGCCTATCTCCAATTAATTAAACTTCGAACATTAAACGTGACTTAATACATTGGCATCAACTGCAAAGGAGGTGCCTTTAGTTTCTTAATTTGCTCGTTAAAAGCAGCAATCTGGCCTCGCCAAAAGTCTTCATCCGTCATCCACGGAAAACTTTTAGGGAATGCAGGGTCTTCCCAGCGGCGCGCGACCCAGGCCAGATAATAAACCATACGCATCGCACGCAGCGGTTCAATGAGTGCCAGCTCGCGAGAGTCAAAATCGGCGAATTCTTCGTACGCTTCGAGCAATACTTCCAGCTGAAGGCGCTGCTCACTTTGATCCCCGTGCAACAACATCCAGAGATCCTGTATCGCCGGGCCATTGCGGGCATCGTCCATATCGACAAACAGCGGTCCATCACGCCAGAGAATGTTCCCAGGGTGGCAATCGCCGTGCAAACGCAAAGGTTTCCAGTCCGTATGCCAATATGTTTGTGTGGTATTGATCAGATTATCTGTCGCCAGCAAGAAAGGCTCGCGCAGACTCTTCGGGATCAGAGGGCATTGTGCGAGAACTTCACGCGGCTGTACGAGATATTCATCCAGCCCCATCGTCGGTCGGGCAGTAAAAAGGCTCTCACTGCCCACCTGATGAATACGTCCCAGGAAACGCCCAACCCACTCAAGCTGATCAAGGTTATCTATTTCATACTGCCGACCACCTACGCTGGGAAACACGGTAAACATGTAACCCTGATGGTGATGCAACGTATTTTCATTGATAGAAAGCGGGGCAACGGCCGGTATTTCAGCCTCGGACATATCATGTGAAAAAAGATGCTCTTCATGAATCTGTTCCTCACTCCAGCGTTCCGGACGATAGAACTTCACCACATAGCGTTTTCTGTCTTCACAGAGAAACTGATATACCCGATTTTCATAGCTGTTTAATGCAGTGAGCCCGGACTCTGCGCGCAGACCGACGCTCTCGAGTGCATCAAGGATAAGATCCGGCGACAATGCCTGAAAATTGAAAGCTGAACTATTCATAACTTCATTCGGATTGGCCGCACAGAAAAATGATAATGGGAAATAGTATCACCTATTTTTCGTGGTTCGCATGAAGTTCACATAAGTTTACATCAATCTTTAATCACACCACGGGCACGCAGAAGCGCCGTTTTAAAGTCATCCTCATAGTCTTTCTTCAGACCGGGAATTTCTGCAGAGCTTTCTGTTCCACGCATTTTCAGGTGATAAATCAATGTGTCATCACTCAGTTCCGCCAATGGGCCCTGATAACCGCATTCACCCGCCAGCTTCTGGATAAACTCCATCAGGTTAAGATCACTGTCTTCTTTCCAGGCGGGGTGCAGTAATTCAATCAGCTCATTTACGCGATGTTCTTTCATGAGGTTTCTTCCTTTATTTGTTGAGTCCCTAAAAATAACAGGGTTATTTCTTCAGGGGAAGGACAAGCTGACATGACAAAGTTAAATCTGCTTGTGTTGAAAATTAGACGTTACAATGGTCGGAATACAAAGATTTTGGCAGGTGAATATTATGGATCGCAGCAGCATTACCGGCGTTATTTTAGCGGGCGGACGTTCGAGTAGGATGGGTGAGGATAAGGGATTGGTTGAGGTAAAAGGTCAGCCTTTGTTCGAAATCATAGCTGACAGGCTCTCTCCACAGGTGGGTAATATACTGATCAGTTGTAACCAAAATGCGGATCGCTACGGCAAAAAATTTCAGACTGTCCCAGACCTCACGCAGGATTTCTCCGGTCCACTTGCCGGTATGCTGGCCGCTTTAACGGTAAGTCAGACAGAATGGGTGCTGTTCGTACCTTGTGACGTCCCGGGATTCCCCATTAACTTAGCCGAAACGTTTTTGTCCGAGTTATCAGGCTGTCAGGCCCTCTATGCACGAGATCCGGAACGGGAGCATCCGACACTTTGCCTGCTCAACCGCAATCTTATTCCAGCCTTGAAATCCTATCTTGAAAATGGTGACCGTAAACTCATGATTTTCTTCCATAACGTTGGTGCTAAGTCAGTTATGTTTAATCATGCTGCAGATTTTTCCAACCTCAATTACCCGCAAGATGTTTTACGTTGGCAGAGCGAATCACAATGAACAATCGTGAAATACCACTGCTCGGAATAGTGGCTTACAGTGGCACGGGCAAAACGACATTATTGAAACAACTCATTCCGCATCTTCGCCAACGAGGCATTCGTGTAGGCCTTATCAAACACACTCATCACGACGTTGACGTTGATACGCCAGGAAAAGACAGTTTCGAACTGAGAAAGGCTGGCGCAGATCAAACAATGGTCGCAAGCAGTGACAGATGGGCATTAATGACAGAGACAGCGCATCATGAACCTCTAGATCTCAGGTACCTTGCGACACGTTTCGACAGCAACAGTCTCGACATGATTCTGGTTGAGGGATTCAAACACGAGAGGATAGATAAAATTGTGTTGTACAGGGAAGAAAGTGGCAGGCATTTAGAGCAGTTGATTGATTCTTATGTCATTGCGGTTGCCAGCAATCAATTACCGGCTCTGAGTTTGGAATCTATCAGGGTGCTGGATCTCAATAAGATCGAAGAAATAGAGTGTTTTATTGTCGAATGGCTGGAAAAACAAGCTAATTAGCAGGTTTTACTTTCCTGCTTTCTCTAAATTGCACATAGCAAAAAGCCCTGTACGTCAGTACAGGGCTTTCCACTTGTTTGATGCCTGGCAGTTCCCTACTCTCGCATGGGGAGACCCCACACTACCATCGGCGCTACGGCGTTTCACTTCTGAGTTCGGCATGGGGTCAGGTGGGACCACCGCGCTACTGCCGCCAGGCAAATTCTGTTTCATTCATAACGCGCACCTTAAGTCAGGCTTGCACTACGAACCAATCTCGGAACATTCAGCTGAAAATCTACTTCAGAGTCACTCTAAAAACACCTTTGGTGTTGTAAGGTTAAGCCTCTCGGGTCATTAGTACTGGTTAGCTCAATGCATCGCTGCACTTACACACCCAGCCTATCAACGTCTTAGTCTTAAACGTCCCTTCAGGTGGCTTAAAGCCACAGGGAAGACTCATCTCGAGGCAAGTTTCGCGCTTAGATGCTTTCAGCGCTTATCTTTTCCGCATTTAGCTACCGGGCAATGCCATTGGCATGACAACCCGAACACCAGTGATGCGTCCACTCCGGTCCTCTCGTACTAGGAGCAGCCCCTCTCAATCTTCCAACGCCCACGGCAGATAGGGACCGAACTGTCTCACGACGTTCTAAACCCAGCTCGCGTACCACTTTAAACGGCGAACAGCCGTACCCTTGGGACCTACTTCAGCCCCAGGATGTGATGAGCCGACATCGAGGTGCCAAACACCGCCGTCGATATGAACTCTTGGGCGGTATCAGCCTGTTATCCCCGGAGTACCTTTTATCCGTTGAGCGATGGCCCTTCCATTCAGAACCACCGGATCACTATGACCTACTTTCGTACCTGCTCGAGCCGTCACTCTCGCAGTCAAGCTAGCTTATGCCATTGCACTAACCTCACGATGTCCGACCGTGATTAGCTAACCTTCGTGCTCCTCCGTTACTCTTTAGGAGGAGACCGCCCCAGTCAAACTACCCACCAGACACTGTCCTCACCCCGGATTACGGGGCCGAGTTAGAACATCAAACATTAAAGGGTGGTATTTCAAGGTTGGCTCCACGCAGACTGGCGTCCACGCTTCAAAGCCTCCCACCTATCCTACACATCAAGGCTCAATGTTCAGTGTCAAGCTATAGTAAAGGTTCACGGGGTCTTTCCGTCTTGCCGCGGGTACACTGCATCTTCACAGCGAGTTCAATTTCACTGAGTCTCGGGTGGAGACAGCCTGGCCATCATTACGCCATTCGTGCAGGTCGGAACTTACCCGACAAGGAATTTCGCTACCTTAGGACCGTTATAGTTACGGCCGCCGTTTACCGGGGCTTCGATCAAGAGCTTCGCATTGCTGCTAACCCCATCAATTAACCTTCCGGCACCGGGCAGGCGTCACACCGTATACGTCCACTTTCGTGTTTGCACAGTGCTGTGTTTTTATTAAACAGTTGCAGCCAGCTGGTATCTGCGACTGGCTTCAGCTCCGGGAGCAAGTCCCTTCACCTACGCGCCAGCGTGCCTTCTCCCGAAGTTACGGCACCATTTTGCCTAGTTCCTTCACCCGAGTTCTCTCAAGCGCCTGAGTATTCTCTACCTGACCACCTGTGTCGGTTTGGGGTACGATTTCGTGTTACCTGGAGCTTAGAGGCTTTTCCTGGAAGCATGGCATCAACTACTTCACCACCGTAGTGGCTCGTTATCACGCCTCAGGGTTAGTATGCAACCGGATTTACCAAGTCACACCCCCTACACGCTTGAACCGGGACAACCGTCGCCCGGCTAGCCTAGCCTTCTCCGTCCCCCCTTCGCAGTAACACCAAGTGCTGGAATATTAACCAGCTTCCCATCGACTACGCTTTTCAGCCTCGCCTTAGGGGTCGACTCACCCTGCCCCGATTAACGTTGGACAGGAACCCTTGGTCTTCCGGCGTGCGGGTTTTTCACCCGCATTATCGTTACTTATGTCAGCATTCGCACTTCTGATACCTCCAGCAACCCTCACAGGTCACCTTCGACGGCTTACAGAACGCTCCCCTACCCAACAACGCCTAAGCGTCGCTGCCGCAGCTTCGGTGCATGGTTTAGCCCCGTTACATCTTCCGCGCAGGCCGACTCGACCAGTGAGCTATTACGCTTTCTTTAAATGATGGCTGCTTCTAAGCCAACATCCTGGCTGTCTATGCCTTCCCACATCGTTTCCCACTTAACCATGACTTTGGGACCTTAGCTGGCGGTCTGGGTTGTTTCCCTCTTCACGACGGACGTTAGCACCCGCCGTGTGTCTCCCGTGATAACATTCTTCGGTATTCGTAGTTTGCATCGAGTTGGTAAGCCGGGATGGCCCCCTAGTCGAAACAGTGCTCTACCCCCGAAGATGAGTTCACGAGGCGCTACCTAAATAGCTTTCGGGGAGAACCAGCTATCTCCCGGTTTGATTGGCCTTTCACCCCCAGCCACAAGTCATCCGCTAATTTTTCAACATTAGTCGGTTCGGTCCTCCAGTTAGTGTTACCCAACCTTCAACCTGCCCATGGCTAGATCACCGGGTTTCGGGTCTATACCTTGCAACTTGACGCCCAGTTAAGACTCGGTTTCCCTACGGCTCCCCTATACGGTTAACCTTGCTACAAAATATAAGTCGCTGACCCATTATACAAAAGGTACGCAGTCACCCAACAAAGTAGGCTCCCACTGCTTGTACGTACACGGTTTCAGGTTCTATTTCACTCCCCTCGCCGGGGTTCTTTTCGCCTTTCCCTCACGGTACTGGTTCACTATCGGTCAGTCAGGAGTATTTAGCCTTGGAGGATGGTCCCCCCATATTCAGACAGGATGTCACGTGTCCCGCCCTACTCATCGAACTCACAATGTATGCATTTTTGTGTACGGGACTATCACCCTATACTGTGCGACTTTCCAGACGCTTCCACTAACACATACGCTGATGTTGGTTCTGGGCTCTTCCCCGTTCGCTCGCCGCTACTGGGGGAATCTCGGTTGATTTCTTTTCCTCGGGGTACTTAGATGTTTCAGTTCCCCCGGTTCGCCTTGCATGGCTATGTATTCACCATGCAATAGTGTGTCGAAACACACTGGGTTTCCCCATTCGGGTATCGTCGGTTATAACGGTTCATATCACCTTACCGACGCTTTTCGCAGATTAGCACGCCCTTCATCGCCTCTGACTGCCTAGGCATCCACCGTGTACGCTTAGTCGCTTAACCTCACAACCCGAAGGTGTCTTAAAGACATCATCGCGCTGCGATTATTTGAGAGACTCTGTTACAGACTAATCCACCACTCAGTACTTCTACGGAGAGTGATGTTCAGCTGTAAACTTTCAATTTTCAGCTTGTTCCAGATTGTTAAAGAGCAAAATACTTCGCAGCATACTGTTACCAATATACTCTGAAGTATTATTTAGGGGCTGTACGGTAATGGTGGAGCTAAGCGGGATCGAACCGCTGACCTCCTGCGTGCAAGGCAGGCGCTCTCCCAGCTGAGCTATAGCCCCATACAGTCACTTACAGATACCTTAATCACTAACACACCAGGAAGATGAGTTAGCCAATTTGTTCTCAGGCAAGGCGGAGTTCATACGACGTTTGCTTGTGCAAACGAGTGTGACGACAACGCAGCATGAGGACGAATTGGTAGGCCTGAGTGGACTTGAACCACCGACCTCACCCTTATCAGGGGTGCGCTCTAACCACCTGAGCTACAAGCCTATTAAGGTATTTCTGCTCGTTACTTTCTATCAGACAATCTGTGTGGACACTGCACAATGCGTATCTTTAGGTAAGGAGGTGATCCAACCGCAGGTTCCCCTACGGTTACCTTGTTACGACTTCACCCCAGTCATGAATCACAAAGTGGTAAGCGCCCTCCCGAAGGTTAAGCTACCTACTTCTTTTGCAACCCACTCCCATGGTGTGACGGGCGGTGTGTACAAGGCCCGGGAACGTATTCACCGTAGCATTCTGATCTACGATTACTAGCGATTCCGACTTCATGGAGTCGAGTTGCAGACTCCAATCCGGACTACGACATACTTTATGAGGTCCGCTTGCTCTCGCGAGTTTGCTTCTCTTTGTATATGCCATTGTAGCACGTGTGTAGCCCTACTCGTAAGGGCCATGATGACTTGACGTCATCCCCACCTTCCTCCGGTTTATCACCGGCAGTCTCCTTTGAGTTCCCACCATTACGTGCTGGCAACAAAGGATAAGGGTTGCGCTCGTTGCGGGACTTAACCCAACATTTCACAACACGAGCTGACGACAGCCATGCAGCACCTGTCTCAGAGTTCCCGAAGGCACTAAGCTATCTCTAGCGAATTCTCTGGATGTCAAGAGTAGGTAAGGTTCTTCGCGTTGCATCGAATTAAACCACATGCTCCACCGCTTGTGCGGGCCCCCGTCAATTCATTTGAGTTTTAACCTTGCGGCCGTACTCCCCAGGCGGTCGACTTAACGCGTTAGCTCCGGAAGCCACGCCTCAAGGGCACAACCTCCAAGTCGACATCGTTTACAGCGTGGACTACCAGGGTATCTAATCCTGTTTGCTCCCCACGCTTTCGCACCTGAGCGTCAGTCTTTGTCCAGGGGGCCGCCTTCGCCACCGGTATTCCTCCAGATCTCTACGCATTTCACCGCTACACCTGGAATTCTACCCCCCTCTACAAGACTCTAGCTTGCCAGTTTCAAATGCAGTTCCCAAGTTAAGCTCGGGGATTTCACATCTGACTTAACAAACCGCCTGCGTGCGCTTTACGCCCAGTAATTCCGATTAACGCTTGCACCCTCCGTATTACCGCGGCTGCTGGCACGGAGTTAGCCGGTGCTTCTTCTGCGAGTAACGTCAATGCTCAGTGCTATTAACACTGAACCCTTCCTCCTCGCTGAAAGTGCTTTACAACCCTAAGGCCTTCTTCACACACGCGGCATGGCTGCATCAGGCTTGCGCCCATTGTGCAATATTCCCCACTGCTGCCTCCCGTAGGAGTCTGGACCGTGTCTCAGTTCCAGTGTGGCTGGTCATCCTCTCAGACCAGCTAGGGATCGTCGCCTAGGTGAGCCATTACCCCACCTACTAGCTAATCCCATCTGGGCACATCCGATGGCGTGAGGCCCGAAGGTCCCCCACTTTGCTCTTGCGAGGTCATGCGGTATTAGCTACCGTTTCCAGTAGTTATCCCCCTCCATCAGGCAGTTTCCCAGACATTACTCACCCGTCCGCCGCTCGTCACCCAGAGAGCAAGCTCTCCTGTGCTACCGCTCGACTTGCATGTGTTAGGCCTGCCGCCAGCGTTCAATCTGAGCCATGATCAAACTCTTCAATTAAAAGTTCGATTTGCTTAAACAAGTTAAGCGGTGCTCAAAAATTAACTTTCGTAGTACTCTTATAAGTGAACAAGTCACCTAAATGAATTACTGCTTGGTCACTCTTTAAGACTTGATATTTTTTGCCACCGAGGTGGCTGATATCGTCTTGTGAGTGCCCACACAGATTGTCTGATAAATTGTTAAAGAGCGTACGTTGCGAGACTTAACTCAGCAACGTGGGAGGCAGATAATACTCTTTCTCCCTGAAGAGTCAACCATTTTCTTTTGCAAGATGCGGTGTTTTCACCGGGTTGATTCTCCCTGGCTGGGCGACTTGTTCTCGTTAGAGGAGTCGTTGTTCCCGGTCAGTGGAGGCGCATTATAGGGAGTTCTCCGAAGGCCGCAACCCCTAATTTCAATTATTTTACCAACCGTTCACTAATTCATCAAAAAAGCCCGTAGCGGATAAATTTCGACCGATTTCAGCGAAAAACACGCCAGTTTAAAGCCCGGAGCTGGAGTAAACTCTCTTTAATAAAGAGAAAAGGTATTCAGGAATAACCTCCATGTTACTTAATGCACAGCAACAAGCTGCCCAGCGCAATCTTTCCTATTTGCTGGCAGAGAAGATTGCCCAGCGGGTTTTGTCTGGCGATTACCCGGAAGGTTCGATACTGCCCGGTGAGAATGAGTTAGGTGAGATTTTTGGCGTCAGCCGGACAGCAGTACGGGAAGCCGTGAAGACGCTGGCGGCAAAAGGCATGCTTTTACCCCGTCCCCGTATTGGTACGCGAGTAATGCCGCAATCCAGCTGGAACTTTCTCGACCAGGATTTGCTCACCTGGTGGATGACGCGTGAAAACTTCGATCAGGTGATGGCACATTTTATTGTATTGCGCAGAGCGCTCGAACCGCAGGCCTGTGCATTAGCCGCTCTTTCGGCCAGTGATGATCAAAAACATCAGCTCTCTCTTTATATGTATGAAATGAGAATGCTGCATAACAGCTTTGATCGGGAGCGCTGGATTACGGTGGATGCTCAGTTTCACCAGCTGATTTATGAGGCGGGGAAAAATCCTTTCCTGACGTCG
>NZ_MJIB01000021.1:318704-485651 GCF_003697865.1 Rahnella sp. Larv3_ips
AGCGCCTGACCGATGCCATTCTTGCCAGCGATGCCAATGCGGCACTGCTGGCCTGTCAGCGTCTGTTACTTAGTGACCAATGACCCTACGGACTGACGCACAACCAGTTCCGGCGTAAGTACCAGGACTTGCGGTTCCGCCTCCGGGTCCTGCAGGCGATGCAAGAGGGCATCGACAGCGAGTTCACCCAGCGAATCTTTCGGCTGATGGATAGTCGTCAGCGGTGGCATCATATATTGCGCCAGCTGGATATCATCGTAGCCGATGACAGCCACATCGTCAGGCACACGTAATCCGCGCTGGTAGAGAGCCTGATAGGCGCCGACGGCCATGGCATCATTTCCGGCAAACACTGCATGAGGCGGTTCGGGGAGTGCCAGCAGTTTTTCCATCGCCGGGACGCCACCTTCGAATTCAAAATCTCCACTGACTTCATAGCCCGGTAAAATTGCCAGGCCAGCGTTGTTCATCGCCTGACGGTAACCATTAAGCCGTTCCTGCGCTGTCGTTTTATCCAGCGGCCCGGTGATACAAGCGATTTTACGATAGCCCTGACGGATCAAATATTCCGTCGCCATCTCTCCTCCCAGCAGGGCATTGTCCTGAATGACGTCATTCGCGCCGTCAAACGGCGACCAGTCCATCATTACTATGGGTAAAGAAGGATAGCGGCTGATGGCATCTTTCGAAGGCCGGTGATTTTCGGTGCACATTAATAGCAGGCCATCGACCCGCTTTTGCAGAAGAGTTTCCAGGCTGCGATTCATGCGCTCGGCATCGCCGTCGGTATTGCACAAGATCAGGCTGTAACCACGTTCATAACAACTGCGTTCAACCCCCCGCACCACTTCTGAATAAAACGGGTTACTGCTGGCGGTCAACAACATGCCTATAGTGCGGGTCTGATTCAATTTAAGACTGCGGGCAAGGGCTGAAGGCGCGTAATTGAGCTGTTCTACGGCGGCATTCACTTTGCCGGCAATAGCTTCACTGACAAAACGATTTTTGTTGATGACATGAGAAACGGTAGAGGTTGAAACGCCCGCGAGGCGGGCGACATCTTTCATGGTGGCCAATCAGGCCTCCTGCTGTGCGAGAAAATCGTCTATTTCTTTACGCCACGGAACAGAAGGTTGCGCACCGGGACGCGTCACGGCAATCGCTGCCGCGGCGTGAGCAAAACGTACCGCGCTGTCCATCTGCTTGCCCTCGAGCAAAGCGGTCACTAAGGCGCCATTAAAGGTATCACCAGCCGCAATGGTATCGACGGCTTTCACACGGAAACCTGCGACTAACTTCCCTTCACCGTTCTGACTCAACCAGACGCCTTTACTCCCCAGCGTAATAATGACGGTCGCAATACCTTTGTCATGCAGGGCTTTTGCAGCACGTGCGGCATCTTCATTATTGTCGACGTTAATACCGGTCAGCTTTTCAGCTTCGGTTTCATTCGGAGTGATGATATCCACCCGCGAAAGCAATTCGTCCGGCAATTCACAAGCCGGTGCAGGGTTAAGAATCACCTGAGTGTCGTGTTCTTTGGCTATTTTCGCCGCCGCAATCACCGTGTCTAACGGGGATTCCAGTTGCATTAATAAAGCCGAGGCTTCGATGACCTGCTGTTTGTAACGATCGAGGTACTCAGGCGTGACGGCATTATTCGCCCCGGCATCAATACCAATAACGTTCTCACCTTCCGCATTCACAAAAATCAGCGCAACGCCGGTGGTGGCATCCTTGATGGCTTCAACCGGGTGCGTATCAATCTGGTCACTGGCCAGTTGTTTGCGAACCCGTTCGCCAATATCGTCGTCTCCCACACAGGCAATAAACGAAATATCTGCGCCACTGCGGCCGGCGGCTACCGCCTGATTCGCACCTTTACCGCCGAAAGCTACGGTGTATTGCTTACCGATCACCGTTTCGCCCGGTTGCGGGAAGTGGTTGATATTCAGAATGTGGTCAGCGTTGATACTGCCGAGTACCACCAGTTTGCCTGTCTTCATGTGGAAATCCCTGAGTTTAAAGAGCGCCTCCCGTCAGGAGGCGCTTGTTACAGCATCAATCATGCGGATTTTACGGCTGAGCAACCAGTTTCAAATCAACCGGGATAACCGCCGGGACTTTTTCGCCTTTCAGCACTTTATCGGCAGTCTGAACACCGATCACGCCAATTTGTTCCGGACGCTGTGCCACGGTCGCGCCCATTTTGCCGCTGTTTACCGCTTTAATACCGTCTTCAGTGCCGTCGAAGCCGACAACCAGAACGTCAGTTTTACCGGCAGTTTGCAGAGCACGCAATGCACCCAGCGCCATTTCGTCATTCTGAGCGAACACGGCCTGCACGTCCTGATGCGCAGTCAGCAAGTTCTGCATAACGTTCAGACCTTTGGTACGGTCGAAGTCAGCAGGCTGGCTGGCGAGGATCTGGAAATGGTGTTTTTCAGCTGCCTGAGCGAAACCTTTACCACGTTCACGGGCAACGGACGTCCCCGCAATCCCTTCCAGTTCGATGACTTTGGCGTTTTCGCCCAGTTTTTTCGCGATGTAATCACCGGCCATTTTCCCGCCGAAGGCGTTATCAGAAGCGACATGGCTGGCAACAACCCCTTTGGTTGCCTGGCGGTCAAGGGTGATCACCGGGATTTTGGCCTGGTTTGCCATTGCTACGGCGTTGCCTACGGCATCAGAATCGGTCGGGTTAATCAGCATCAGCTTCGTGCCACGAACGGTCAGATCCTGCACGTTCGCGAGTTCTTTCGCCGGGTTATTCTGAGAATCGAGAACAATCAGGTTGTAGCCCAGTTTGTCGGCTTCTTTCTGCGCGCCATCTTTCATGGAAACGAAGAACGGGTTGTTCAGCGTTGAAACGACCAAGGCAATAGTGTCTTTCGCCATCACGTTAGCACTGAAAGAAGCGGTGATCGCTGCGGCGGAAACCCAGACAGCCAGTTTTTTCATATTCATGGTCATAAGTCCTGTAGGAGAGTTTATTTGTTGCTTTTGTTATCCACCAGAACCGCCAGCAGAATGACAACTGCTTTCACGATCATCTGGTAGTAGGAAGAAACACCTAATAAGTTCAAACCGTTATTCAGGAAGCCAAGGATCAGTGCACCGATCAGCGTTCCAACAATGCGTCCTTTACCCCCGGACAGGCTGGTTCCCCCCAGAACAACAGCGGCAATCGCATCCAGCTCGTAACCGGTACCCGCGTTAGGCTGCGCAGAAGACAGGCGTGCCACTTCGATGATACTGGCCAGAGCGGCTAACAAACCACACAGGGAGTAGACGATAATTTTAACTTTATCAACGCTGATACCTGACAGGCGCGTCGCGGATTCATTACCGCCCAGCGCGTAGATATAGCGCCCTAACCGGGTGTGATGCAGCATGTACCAGGCTGCAATAAACACCACGGCCATCAGCCAGACCGGTGTCGGAATACCCAGCGGGCGACCGATACCAAACCAGCCAAAGACATCTGCCACATCATTAAAACCGGTGCTGATCGGGCTGCCGTTGGTGTACACCATCGTGATACCGCGCAACAGCAGCATCATGACCAGCGTGGCGATGAATGCCTGCACTTTACCCTTGGCGACAATCATACCGGTGACGCCGCCCACCGCCGCCCCCAGCGCCAGCGCGGCGCCGACGGCTACAAAGGCATTCACTTCCAGCCCGACAATCGAGGCGGCAACCGCACCGGTCAGCGCCAGCAAAGAGCCGACGGATAAATCAATGCCCGATGTCAGGATCACAAGCGTCATGCCCACGGCCATAATGGCGTTAACGGAGGTTTGCTGAAGAATGTTAAACAGGTTATTCACTGTGAAGAAATTCGGGCTCATTGAAGAGACAACGGCAATCAACACCAGCAGCGCAATCAGAGACTTCTGCTCCAACAACCACTCTTTACTGATCCAGCGCTTTTTGGCTGATAATGTCTGAGAACTCATATCTGATTACTCCTGCGTCACGCGGTATTGCTTGCCGACAGCGGCTGCCATCAACACTTCTTGCGTAGCCTGTGCTATCGGGAATTCACCGCTTAAATGACCTTCGTGCATCACCAGAACCCGGTCACTCATGCCAATGACTTCAGGCATTTCTGAGGAAACCAAAATGATGCTTAGCCCTTCGCGCTTGAACTGGTTAATAAGCTGGTAAATTTCTTTTTTTGCACCGACGTCAACGCCGCGCGTCGGTTCGTCGAGGATCAGGACTTTTGGCTGCGTCATTAATCCGCGGGCAATCGCCACTTTTTGCTGATTACCACCGGAGAGCAGGCCAATAGGCTGCATCATCGATGGCGTTTTAATATTGAAGAGACGAATGAAATCTCCGACAGCCTGTTGTTCATCAGCATGTTTGAGACGTCCGCCGCCGTGGCTGAAATAACGCAGCGCTGTCAGCGACATGTTCTCTTTCACTGACATTCCAAGCACTAAACCATCACGTTTGCGGTCTTCGGAAATGTAAACGATGCCGTTCGCCAGCCCGTCCTGCGGTGAGTGAGTCACCACTTCGCGGCCATCCAGTGAAACGTTGCCACTTTTGCGCGGCAACGCGCCATACAGGATTTTCATCAGTTCGGTACGACCCGCCCCCATCAACCCGGAAACGCCGAGGATTTCGCCGCTGTGCAGATCAAAGCTGACGTTATCCACGCCCGGCCCGCTGACATTACGCACCTGCAAACGCAGCGCACCGCGTTCATGACTAATGCGGGGATATTGTTCTTCGAGGCGACGGCCAACCATCATTTCAATCAGCGTGTCTTCCTCCAGCGAAGTGACCGGACGCTCAGCGATGAACTGCCCGTCGCGGAAAACGGTGACGTCGTCGCAGATTTCAAAGATTTCTTTCATACGGTGGGAGATATACACCACACCGCAGCCAGCCGCTTTCAGCTCACGAATGACGCTGAACAGAGAGGCGGTTTCGGTATCGGTCAGGGCATCCGTCGGTTCATCCATAATGATGACTTTGGATTCAAAGCTCAGCACTTTGGCAATCTCGACCATTTGCTGGTCGCCGATGGATAAATCCCCCACCAGCCGGTTGCTTTTGTAACGCAGATTCAGGCGCGCCAGCAGTTTATCGGCCTCGGCATACATCTTTTTCCAGTTGATGCGGCCAAAACCGTTCACAAACTCGCGGCCAAGGAAGATATTCTCGGCAATGGTCAGTTGAGGGATCAGGTTTAATTCCTGATGGATAATGCCGATCCCGGCTTCCTGCGACGCTTTCGGACCGTTAAACACCGTTTCCTTTCCGAGGAAATGCACTGAACCGGCATCTTTTTGATAGATGCCGGTCAGCACTTTCATCATCGTGGATTTACCCGCGCCGTTTTCACCCACCAGCGCCATGACACGTCCCGGATAAACGCTGAGCGCCGCGCCGGAAAGTGCTTTTACGCCGGGAAAGGCTTTATCAATCCCTGTCAGTTGCAGCAAAGGTTGCATAAAGGCCTCAGAAGGTTACGCCGGCACACAGGATCACATTCGCGTACGGCGAACATTCCCCGCTGCGGATGACAGCCCGACTTTTTTCGGTTTGCGCTTTGAATGCCTCATGGCTGACGTAATCCAAAGCAATGGTGTTTCCCTGGTGTTGTTCGAGTTGTGTCAATCGGGCGAGTAACGCTTCATGGAGTTGAGGATTTTTCGTGAGGATTTCCTCTGCGAGGATAGCCCGCTCAACCTGCATCTCGTGTGTCACTACCTCTAAGACTTGTAAAAAGGTGGGAACTCCCTGGGTTAGCGCCAGATCGATGCGCTGGCAAGCTGCTGGCACCGGAAGTCCGGCATCGCCAATAACCAGCTGATCGGTATGACCTAACCGGGCAATAACAGTTGAGATTTCGGCATTTAACAGCGGTGACTTCTTCATTTTGACTCCTACAGCGAAACGTTTCGCTCACGGATGAGTTTATGAAAATGTCCGCACAAGGCAACGAAGATGTGATGGAATTGTGATCAGCGTCGAAACGTTTCGCTGAATGATTCAGAAATCAGAGGGCAATTTGAGTTAGTCGTTTCAGAAAGGATTACGCGCAAACAAAACAGGGTACCCGAAGGTACCCTGTCAGAGACTCAAATGAACGTCAGATTTCCACCTGAGTACCCAGTTCGATAACGCGGTTCGGCGGGATCTCAAACTGATCTGGCGCGCGCAGGGCGTTTCGGCTCAGGGCCATAAACAGCTTACCGCGGAAGTAGAGATACCAAGGGCGCTTGGTCAGGATCAGCGATTCGTGCGACATAAAGAACGACGTTTCCATCATCCGGCACGGCAACCCTTCCAGACCGCAGCGATGGAAGATCTCTTCCACATTTGGCGTTTCTTTAAATCCGTAACTCGCCACCACCCGCCAGAACGTCGGCGACAATTGCTCGATGGTGACGCGCCGGACGTTATGCACATAAGGCGCATCTTCCGTTCGCAGCGTCAGCAAGACCACCCGCTCATGCAGCACTTTGTTGTGCTTGAGGTTGTGCAGTAAGGCAAAAGGAATGACGTTGATGGCACGGGACATGTAGACAGCGGTGCCCGGAACACGAACCGGCGGCGATTTCTCCAGAGAAGCGATCATTGCCTCGAGAGAATTCCCGTGTTCGTTCATGCGGCGCATAAGACGGAAGCGCTCGCTTTTCCAGGTGGTCATCACGATAAACATGCACAAACCGAGCGTCAGCGGCAACCAGCCACCGGAGAACAGTTTCGTGGCATTCGCGGCGAACAGTGGAATATCCATAAACAGCAGACCGATCAGCAAAATCCCCACCAGGAACGGTTTCCAGTGCCAGTTTTTCAGCGCCACCGTGCAGGAGAGAATGCTGGTCAGCACCATGGTGCCGGTCACGGCGATACCGTACGCCGCCGCCAGATTGCTTGAGTGCTCGAAGCTGGCGATAACGATAACCACCGCGAAATACAGCAACCAGTTTATGGCCGGGATGTAAATCTGACCCGCTTCCATTTCCGAGGTGTGGATGATGCGCATTGGCGGTAAGTAGCCCAGTCGCACAGCCTGACGCGTCAGGGAGAACACACCGGAAATCACCGCCTGAGAAGCGATGATGGTCGCTAACGTGGCTAAAACCAGTAACGGAATCAACGCCCAGTCAGGAGCCAGCAGGAAGAAGGGGTTTTTGATCGCTTCCGGATTTTTAAGCAGCAGCGCGCCCTGACCGAAATAGTTCAGAACCAGAGACGGCAATACCACGGTGAACCAGGCCAGACGGATCGGGAATTTCCCGAAGTGACCCATATCGGCATACAGCGCTTCCACACCGGTAATCGACAGAACCACCGCGCCGAGTGCCAGGAAGGAGAAGGATTTATGCTCAATAAAGAAGTTAACTGCCCACATCGGGTTCATGGCACGCAGCACTTCCGGGTTCTGCATGATGCTGTTCACGCCAAGAACCGCAAGCGTCAGGAACCACACCAGCATGACCGGGGCAAAAAGTTTACCCACGATACCGGTACCGTGTTTCTGAATAATGAAAAGCAACGTCAGGACAGTAATAGAAAGAGGAACGATGTAAGGATCAAGGGACGGTGCCGCGATCTCCAGACCTTCCATCGCGGAAAGCACTGAGATGGCCGGCGTGATCACCACTTCACCATAGAAGAAGCTGCCCCCGATGAGGCCGAGGATCACCAGAACCGCCGTGGTACGTGAGGACGTATTCCTGCCCGCCAGAGACATCAGCGTCAAAATACCGCCTTCGCCCGCATTGTCCGCCCGCATCACATAAGTGAGGTATTTGAGCGACACAATCAGGATCAGCATCCAGAAAATCAGAGAAAGAAAACCAAATACGACGCTAGGCTCAACATTGAAACCATAGTGTCCGGAAAAACACTCTCTTAAGGTATAGAGAGGACTGGTACCAATGTCGCCATAGACCACACCAATGGCGGCCAGGGTTACTGCTGGGAGTGACCGTTTATGTTCAGTGCTCATATTTCGTTTCTTTTTTGCTCGAACATCCGTAAGCGATGCGTGCGCTCAGTCCAATGATGCCCACTAAAAGGCGCACAGTATGCACGAATAAATCAGATTGCCTACCCTTAAATGTGCAGCTAAACCGGCGTTCAGATGAACGAGGTCACAATTCTGATAATAGAAAATTTTTAGTAATCAACAAGCTATACAGTGAAAAATAATCATGGCTTATCGCTGCGAGCCAGTACACTATTCAATATCTAAATGGAAACCGGAAGAGACAGTATGGCGCAATCTCCCCTTCTGGCAGAACGGATCGCCCGTCTTGCTAACGCACTGGAACATGGCTTGTACGAACGACAGGACGCCATTCGTTTATGCCTGCTGGCCGCACTGTGCGGTGAAAGCGTTTTTCTGCTGGGCCCGCCGGGCATTGCGAAAAGTTTGATCGCCCGTCGTCTGAAGTATGCCTTCCGCCATGCACGCGCCTTTGAATATCTGATGACGCGATTTTCCACGCCGGAAGAAGTCTTTGGTCCGCTCTCGATTCAGGCCCTGAAAGATGAGGGCCGTTATCTGCGTCTGACCGAAGGGTATCTGCCGGAAGCAGAAATCGTCTTCCTGGATGAGATATGGAAAGCGGGTCCCGCCATCCTCAATACCTTGCTGACTGCGATTAACGAACGTCGCTTTCGTAATGGCGAACGCGAAGAGGCGATCCCTTTGCGTTTGCTGGTCAGCGCATCCAATGAATTGCCCGAAGCCGACGGCAGCCTGGAAGCGTTATACGACCGCATGCTTATCCGTTTGTGGCTCGATAAGGTACAGGATAAGCAAAATTTCCGCTCCCTGCTGACCAGCAGGACTAACGAAAGCGCCAATCCGGTGGCTGAATCTCTGAGCATCAGCGATGAAGAGTATCAGCAATGGCAAGGCGAGATAGATAAAGTCAGTCTGCCGGACGAGTGCTTCGAACTGATATTCCAGCTTCGTCAGCGCCTTGATGCCCTTGATACAGCGCCGTATGTGTCGGATCGGCGCTGGAAGAAAGCCTTGCGTCTGTTGCAGGCCTGCGCCTTTTTCAGCGGACGGAACACCATCACACCTGTCGATTTGATCCTGCTGAAAGACTGCCTTTGGCATGACCTCAATACCTACCATCTTCTGCAAACTCAGATTGAACAGCTGATCACCGAGCAGGCTTATCATCAGCAAACACTCCTGATGAAAATCCAGCAACTGGATCAGCAATGGATGCAATATCAGCAGCAACAAAGCTCGCGCCAGTCGATCAAACTGAGCAAAAAAGCCGGAATTTTCAGCCGGAAACCTCAGCACAGCCTGCCAGACACTCTTTCCGCCAGCAGCCTGACGCTGTTGTTGCAAACGCCTTTGCACCTGCATGAAATCAAAGTCACGCATCTGCTCTTCGACCACAAGGCGCTGGAAGAGTGGCTCAATAAAGGCGGCATCCTGAAAGCCAAACTGAACGGTATTGGTTTTGCGCAAACTCTTGATGCTGAGATTGATGATAAACAGCAACTGCTGGTGCTGGACGTCAGCCGTCAAAGCACGCCGCTGACGTTGCCGGGCAATGAACATATCGCCGTGCCTGACGAAATGAAGAATACGCTGAGCGATCTGACGGCAAAACTGACCCGGCAGCGGCAGGAATTCAGCCAGCAGCAAAACTGTCTGTTTGTACCGGCAGAATGGATGGCAAAAATCGAAGCCAGTCTGTTGCAGGTCACCGAGCAGTTACGCCATCAGCAACAGACGTTCAGCGGACACTAACCATGTTCAGCCTGGAATCTCTGGATCTGCTGCTGGCTATCAGCGAAACGGAAATCATCGAAGAACTTATTGTGGGGCTTCTGGCCGCGCCTGCGCTGTCAGTGTTTTTCGAGAAGTTTCCCCGGCTGAAGCGCGCACTGACCAAAGATCTTCCTGAATGGAAGTTACGGCTGCGTCAGAGGATCCACGAAACGCCCGTACCGCCGGATCTGGCGAAAGAATTCTACCTTTATCAGCACTGTCAGCAGAGGGATGTCACCACCTTCCAGACCGGGCTACCGGCACTTATTGATGAGTTAATCCGCCTCAATTCGCCTTTCACCACTGAAGCCCGCACGTTACAGGAAAACAATGAAGCCTCGCGTACGGCGCAGACCGGTAACAGTTTTCAAACGCTGTTTCTTCAGCGCTGGCGCCTGAACCTGACCTTCCAGACGGTGAACGTTCATCATCAGTTACTGGAACAGGAACAGGAGAAATTGCAGGAAGAATTACTGCAACGGCTGGAACTCAGCAGCGAGCTGTCTCCTTTATTAGCGGAGAACGATACCGCGGCAGGCCGTCTGTGGGACATGAGTAAAGGAAAGCGCCTGCGCGGTGACATTCAGTCACTGGCGCGCTTCGGTGCGTTCCTGCAACAGCAGCCTGAACTGATGCGTCTGGCCGAACAACTCGGACGCAGCCAGACGGTCAAAACCAGTCCACATGAAGATGCTAAAATGGAGACGCACCGCCTGATGGTGCGCGAACCCGCTACGGTGCCGGAAGAAGTGAATGGCATCCATCAGAGCGATGATATCTTGCGACTGATGCCCACCGAACTGGGCACGCTGGGGATCCCCGAACTGGAGTTCGAATTTTATCGCCGTTTGCTGGAAAAACGCCTGATGACTTACCGCCTGCAAGGCGACGTCTGGCGCGAGAAAGTGGTAAAGCGCCCGGTGGTGCATCAGCAACAGGAACCACAACCGCGTGGCCCGTTTGTGGTGTGCGTGGACACTTCCGGTTCTATGGGCGGCTTCAATGAACAGTGTGCGAAAGCTTTTTGCCTGGCGCTGCTGAGAATTGCTCTTGCGGATAACCGTCGCTGCTACATCATGTTGTTTGCCAGTGAAGTGATCCACTATGAACTGACGTCCAGCGGCGGACTGGATCAGGCACTGCGTTTTCTCGGCCAGCATTTTCGCGGTGGTACCGATCTGGCGGCCTGCCTGAGTGCCACATTGGACAAGCTAGCCTCGCCGCAATGGCACGATGCTGATGCTATTGTAATCTCAGATTTCATCGCCCAGCGGCTGCCTGACGAAGTGCAAAAGAAAGTCAAAATGCTGCAAAAGGAAAAGCAGCATCGTTTCCACGCCTTAGCGATGTCACATTATGGAAAGCCCGGGATCTTGCGTATCTTCGATCATATCTGGCGCTTTGATACCGGCGTTAAAAGCCGCGTGCAGCGCCGCTGGCAAAGAAACTCACCTTAAAGAGAAAGATAACCATGTCAGAAATTTATCAGCTCGATGAGCTGGATCGCGGGATCCTTAATGCATTGATGGACAACGCCAGGACGCCTTACGCCGAACTGGCAAAGGTCTTCACCGTCAGTCCGGGAACCATCCACGTACGCGTTGAGAAGATGAAGCAGGCGGGCATTATTACCGGCGCGCATATCACTGTGAACCCCAAACAGCTCGGCTACGACGTGTGCTGCTTTATCGGCATTATATTAAAGAGTGCCAAGGACTATCCTTCAGCCCTCAAAAAGCTGGAAAGCATCGAAGAAGTGGTCGAAGCGTATTACACCACCGGTCACTACAGTATCTTCATTAAGATCATGTGCCGTTCCATTGATTCCCTGCAACACGTACTTATCAACAAGATCCAGACCATAGACGAGATCCAGTCCACTGAGACACTGATCTCCCTGCAAAACCCCATCACACGTACTATCCAGCCCTGATCACTGATTTCTATCCCCCTATTATCCACAGGTAGATCCCAGCTCATTCACAGCGTACAATGTCTTCCTTTTCTCGGGTGAGAGTTCTATGGCTGACATAACCCTGATCAGTGGCAGTACGCTTGGCAGTGCCGAATATGTTGCCGAACACGTGGCAGAGAAGCTGGAAGAAGCAGGTTTCTCCACACAGACGTTTCATGGCCCGGAGCTGTATGAAGTGCCTTCAGAAGGGATCTGGCTGGTGGTGTGCTCTACGCACGGAGCCGGTGAGTTACCGGATAACCTGCAACCCTTCATGGAACAGCTGGAAGATCAGCAACCGGATCTGTCGAATGTTCGTTTTGGTGCCTTAGGTTTGGGCAGCAGCGAATACGATACCTTCTGCGGTGCGATCAACGCGCTGGATCAGAAACTGACCTCATTAGGGGCAAAACGGATCGGCGATCGTCTTGAGATCGACGTGACTCAGCATGAAATTCCTGAGGATCCCGCAGAGGTTTGGGTGATCAATTGGATTAATTTACTCAAATAAGTGTAAATTTCAGGCGATCAGATGTGGATAACTATGCTTTAAAGCAGTGTAAAACCCGTAGTTATCCCTCTAACAACTGCTGTACGCTTTTCAGGCTGTGCATAACTCTCAATTCTGATCCCAGCTTATACTGTCCAGGATCACCGATCATTCACAGCATTCGATCCTTCTTAGCATACTGATCTTCATAGACAAAAATGACTTATGCACAGAGGATCGCGATCCTAATAGAAGTATTAATAAGAGATCTTTAAATAAAAAAGATCTTCTTTTAATTAGGGAAGATCCTCCGGGGCTTGTGGAAGCTCTAAACTTGAGTAGAATCCCTCCTCCCAACGCCATACAAAGAAAGTTCGCTTGAACGCTGAGGTGCAGTCGCATGTTTTATCCGGATCAATTTGACGTCATTATCATCGGTGGAGGTCATGCAGGTACTGAAGCTGCCATGGCTTCTGCACGAATGGGACGCCAGACCTTGTTGTTAACCCACAATATCGACACGCTGGGACAGATGTCGTGTAACCCGGCAATTGGCGGGATCGGGAAGGGACATCTGGTTAAAGAAGTGGACGCTCTCGGCGGGTTGATGGCCACAGCGATCGACCATGCGGGCATTCAGTTTAGGATACTAAACGCGAGTAAAGGCCCGGCCGTCAGGGCAACACGTGCCCAGGCTGACCGTGTGTTATATCGCCAGGCGGTACGTACGGCATTAGAGAATCAGCCAAACCTGATGATCTTCCAACAGTCCGTCGAAGATCTCATTGTGGAAAACGATCGCGTGGTTGGCGCCGTGACCAAAATGGGTCTGAAATTCCGCGCGAAAACTGTCGTACTGACCGTCGGAACATTCCTTGATGGCAAGATCCACATCGGTCTGGAAAACTACAGCGGTGGCCGTGCCGGGGATCCTCCTGCGATCTCCCTTTCTCAGCGCCTGCGTGAATTACCGCTACGCGTAAACCGCCTTAAAACCGGGACACCTCCGCGTATCGATGCTCGCTCAATTGATTTCAGCGTACTGGCTCAACAGCACGGTGATAATCCTGCACCGGTATTCTCTTTCATGGGCAACGCGTCGCAACATCCGCGCCAGATCCCGTGCTACATGACCTATACCAACGAAAAAACCCATGACGTGATCCGTAATAATCTGGATCGCAGCCCGATGTATGCCGGGATCATCGAAGGGATCGGCCCGCGTTACTGCCCGTCGATCGAAGATAAAGTAATGCGTTTTGCCGATCGTAATTCTCATCAGATCTTCCTTGAACCGGAAGGCCTGACCAGCAACGAAGTTTATCCGAACGGAATTTCAACCAGCCTGCCTTTCGATGTTCAGATGCAGATCGTACGTTCCATGCAGGGTATGGAAAATGCGGTGATCGTTCGTCCTGGCTACGCCATTGAGTACGATTTCTTTGATCCGCGTGATTTGAAACCGACGCTGGAAAGCAAATTCATCGCAGGCCTGTTCTTTGCCGGACAAATCAACGGCACCACAGGCTACGAAGAAGCAGCAGCCCAGGGCCTTCTGGCGGGTATGAACGCAGCACGCAGCGCCACTGAAGATGAAGGCTGGGCCCCACGCCGCGATCAGGCGTACCTGGGGGTTCTGGTCGACGATCTGTGTACGCTGGGCACTAAAGAACCGTACCGCATGTTTACCTCACGTGCTGAATACCGTCTGATGCTGCGTGAAGACAACGCTGATTTACGTCTGACGGAAAAAGGCCGTGAACTGGGCCTGGTCGACGATGTGCGTTGGGCTCGCTTTAACCAGAAACTCGAAATGATCGAACAAGAACGTCAGCGTCTGCGTGGTATCTGGGTAAATCCTCATCACGCGCAGGTGGAAGAGATCAATGCACACTTGTCAGCTCCGCTCTCAAAAGAAGCCAGCGCGGAAGAACTGCTGCGTCGTCCGGAAATGACTTATTCGCTGATCACAACGCTGTCCCCCTTTGCGCCATCAGTCCCTGATGCAGAAGCCGCTGAGCAGGTTGAGATTCAGATCAAGTACGAAGGTTACATTGCCCGTCAACAGGAAGAGATTAACAAACAGCTGCGAAATGAGAATACGGTGCTGCCTGCCGATCTCGATTACCGTCAGGTGAACAGTCTGTCTAACGAGGTGATCGCCAAGCTTAATGATCACAAGCCGACATCGATCGGTCAGGCTTCGCGGATCTCCGGTATTACTCCGGCTGCAATCTCCATTTTGCTGATCTGGCTGAAAAAACAAGGCTTGCTGCGTCGCAGCGCCTGAGTCACCTCTCTGATAACCGCCCTGTTGCTCTAACGGGCGGTTAAATCCTGCTTTTCCCGCCTTTCTGGCTGCTTTATCATTCCCCCACCGGGCTGTTCCCGGAATACCGACTCTGTCAGAGGATTTTCACTGTGCAAAAGAAACTGGACTCGCTGCTTGCTGCGGCAGGAATAGCGTTACCCGATCAGCAAAAACACCAACTGATTGCCTATGTTGAACTGCTGCATAAGTGGAACAAAGCCTACAACCTGACATCCGTGCGTGATCCGATGCAAATGCTGGTGCGACATATTCTGGACAGCATTGTGGTGAACGAGCATTTACAGGGCAGCCGTTTTATTGATGTCGGCACAGGCCCGGGCCTGCCAGGCATTCCTCTCGCCATCGTTCGCCCTGATTCACACTTTACGCTGCTGGACAGCCTGGGTAAGCGCGTACGCTTCCTGCGCCAGGTTCAGCATGAACTGGGGCTGCAGAACATCACACCGGTCCAAAGCCGGGTTGAAGAGTTTGACTCTGAACCCCCATTCGATGGCGTCATAAGCCGTGCCTTCGCCTCGTTGCAGGATATGTTGTCCTGGTGCCACCATTTACCGAAGAAAGGGCAGGGGCGTTTCTATGCGCTGAAGGGCGTGTGCCCCGATGATGAGCTCGCCGCCTTACCCGCCGGTATCACACTGGAAAGTGTGGTGAAACTGCAGGTACCGGAACTTGACGGAGAACGGCATCTGATAATTCTTAATGCAAACTAAAGTTGAGAATTATCAATTAATCCTTAAAAAATGTGTGTGTTATCAGAGTAAAAATGAGCAGGCTAATTAAATAGCGGTGACTTTCTACAAATCACCGGTTTTTTACACACTGATAGCATTTTTGCGACGTTTTATTTTAATCCGTACCGAGATAGTCACTTGTGAAATTTAATCGGCATTGAACGACTGATATTCAACTTGTAATGAAAATGTTGTTATTTGTTGGGTAGATGTATCAATGAAGGGTGTCTATTTTTAAATAAGATGTTTTCTCAATCGCAAATTTCTTAACATGATGATTTATAACATCTTTAAAAAGCCGGTTTAGCTAAAGACAATCCGGACGCCCAGGGTATATAAAAGGGCTCCGGTTAATTATGTGATCCAGTGCACGCTTCTTTGTCGGGGGATGAAATAACCGAAGCAAAGTAAAAAGGGCAAATTCAGCTATAGTTTCGTTATCAAAATAGTGATGAAGAGGAAAATTTAAATAATTGTTCACCTTTTCGCTACTTATCCATTGAATTCGTTCCTGTGCACCGTATAATTTGCTCGGTTTTTGCTGCTTGACTCAAAACAGTAAAGGCAGTGATATACGGCATTCAGCATACCTCCAGCTAGGTACTTGATACGGAGAGAACAAACGTCATGTCTGTATCCGGTATTTTACACAGTACGCAAAGTGTGAAGGTTGCCAGAAAGCTGTTACTACTGCAGTTATTGACCTTTGTTCTGCTCAGTGCAGTATTTGGTTTCAAAAGCCTGGAATGGACCCTTTCCGCTCTTATGGGTGGGTTGGCCGCCTGGGTACCAAATGTACTGTTCATGCTGTTTGCATGGCGCCATCAGGCGCAAACAACGGTCTCTGGACGGGTTGCCTGGTCCTTTGCTATCGGAGAAGCGCTGAAGGTGCTGGTGACGATAATCTTCATGATTATTGCTCTTGGCCTGTTCAAGGCGGCTTTCGCTCCGTTGGGGTTGGCCTATTTATCGGTGTTGATGACTCAGATTTTGGCACCGGCCGTCATTAACAGTTACCGTACTTAACTACTAAAGGGTAAGAGGCATCATGTCTGCATCAGGAGAAATCTCTACTCCACAAGAGTATATCGGTCACCATCTGACTCAGCTTCAGATAGGGACGGGATTCTGGTCGATTAACATCGATTCGATGTTTTTCTCCGTGTTCCTCGGAGTACTCTTTCTGGTTATCTTCCATCGCGTCGCTAAAAATGCCACCAGTGGTGTTCCGGGGAAACTGCAAACGGCCATCGAGCTGGTTGTCGGCTTCGTCGATAGCAACGTGCGTGACATGTATCACGGCAAAAGCAAAGTCATTGCGCCTTTAGCTCTGACTGTCTTCGTCTGGGTGTTCATGATGAACATGATGGATTTGCTGCCAATCGATTTGCTGCCCTTCATCGGCGAGCACATCTTTGGTCTGCCAGCGTTGCGTGTGGTTCCTACGGCTGACGTGAACATCACGTTGTCCATGGCACTTGGCGTATTCATTCTGATTCTTTTCTATAGCATTAAGATGAAAGGCGTTGGCGGTTTCGTTAAAGAACTGACAATGCAGCCATTCAATCATCCGGTTTTCATTCCGATTAACCTGATTCTTGAGGGTGTCAGCCTGCTGTCTAAACCAGTTTCACTGGGTCTGCGACTGTTTGGCAATATGTATGCGGGTGAGTTGATCTTCATCCTTATTGCTGGCCTGCTGCCGTGGTGGTCACAGTGGATTCTGAGTGTGCCTTGGGCCATTTTCCACATCCTGATCATTACGCTGCAAGCTTTTATCTTCATGGTTCTGACGATTGTCTATCTCTCGATGGCATCTGAAAAACACTGATTTTTCTTTCAACACTACTGCGTTTTAACTGAAACAAACTGGAGACTGTCATGGAAAACCTGAGTATGGATCTGCTGTACATGGCTGCCGCTGTGATGATGGGCCTGGCGGCAATCGGTGCTGCAATCGGTATCGGCATCTTGGGTGGTAAATTTTTGGAAGGTGCTGCACGTCAGCCTGACCTGATCCCTCTGTTGCGTACACAGTTCTTTATCGTTATGGGTCTGGTCGATGCAATCCCAATGATTGCTGTTGGTCTGGGTCTGTACGTGATGTTTGCTGTCGCTTAACACTGAGCTTGCTCACGGTTAAACGAACTACATCAAATATTTCACTTTGAAAGAGGCATTGTGCTGTGAATCTTAACGCAACAATCCTCGGCCAGGCTATCGCGTTTGTCCTGTTTGTCCTGTTCTGTATGAAGTACGTGTGGCCGCCAATTATGGCTGCCATCGAAAAACGTCAGAAAGAAATTTCTGAAGGTTTGTCTTCTGCTGAACGTGCCAAAAAAGAGCTGGACTTAGCGCAAGCCGATGCGACCGACCAACTGAAGAAAGCCAAAGCTGAAGCTCAGGTAATCATCGACCAGGCGAACAAGCGTAAAGCACAGATCGTCGACGAAGCGAAGACCGAAGCCGAGCAGGAACGTAACAAGATCGTAGCGCAAGCTAAGGCAGAGATTGACGCCGAACGCCAACGTGCACGTGAAGAGTTGCGTAAACAGGTCGGGATTTTGGCCATTGCTGGCGCCGAGAAGATCATCGAACGTTCCGTGGATGAAGCTGCTAACAGCGACATCGTTGATAAACTGGTCGCTGAACTGTAAGGAGGGAGGGGCTGATGTCTGAATTTGTAACTGTAGCTCGCCCCTACGCCAAAGCAGCTTTTGACTTTGCCGTTGAGCACCAAAGCTTAGATCGCTGGCAGTCTATGTTAGCGTTCACGGCTGAAGTCACACGCAATGAAATGATTGAAGAGCTGCTTTCCGGTGCGACTGCACCAGAAACGCTGTCCAAGACGTTTATTGCTGTATGTGGTGAACAACTCGACGACGCAGGCCAGAACCTGATTAGGGTGATGGCTGAAAATGGACGTTTACGCGTTCTTCCGGAAGTGTTGCAGCAGTTCATCGAACTGCGCGCCTCTCTAGAGGCTAGTGCTGAGGTTGAAGTCACTTCAGCAAGTCCACTTTCGGAAGAACAGCAGGCAAAAATTGCTGCTGCTATGGAAAAACGTTTGTCTCGCAAAGTTAAGCTGAATTGCAAAATTGACAAGTCTGTTCTTGCCGGTGTCATTATCCGTGCAGGTGATATGGTGATTGATGGCAGCGTTCGCAGTCGTCTAGAACGCCTGGCAGACGTCTTGCAGTCTTAAGGGGACTGGAGCATGCAACTGAATTCCACCGAAATCAGCGAACTGATAAAGCAGCGCATTGCTCAGTTCAATGTAGTGAGCGAAGCTCACAATGAAGGTACTATCGTTTCCGTCAGTGACGGGATCATCCGCGTGCACGGCCTGGCCGATGTCATGCAAGGGGAAATGATTGCGTTGCCGGGTAACCGTTACGCTATCGCCCTGAACCTGGAGCGTGACTCTGTAGGTGCCGTTGTTATGGGCCCTTACGCAGACCTCGCCGAAGGGATGAAAGTAAAATGTACAGGTCGTATCCTGGAAGTTCCGGTTGGCCGTGGCCTGTTAGGTCGCGTTGTTAACACCCTGGGTGCACCTATCGACGGTAAAGGTCCGGTAGAGCATGACGGCTTCTCAGCTGTCGAAGCAATCGCACCTGGCGTTATCGAACGTCAATCCGTAGACCAGCCTGTGCAGACAGGTTACAAATCCGTTGATGCCATGATCCCAATCGGTCGTGGTCAGCGTGAACTGGTCATCGGTGACCGTCAAACCGGTAAAACAGCTCTGGCGATCGATGCGATCATCAACCAGCGCGATTCCGGCATCAAATGTATCTATGTGGCTATCGGCCAGAAAGCGTCCACCATTTCTAACGTGGTACGTAAACTGGAAGAGCACGGCGCACTGGAAAACACCATCGTTGTTGTTGCGACTGCATCAGAATCTGCTGCACTGCAATACCTGGCACCGTACTCCGGTTGCGCAATGGGTGAATACTTCCGTGACCGCGGCGAAGACGCACTGATCGTTTATGATGACCTGTCTAAACAGGCTGTTGCTTACCGTCAGATTTCCCTGTTGCTTCGTCGTCCACCAGGTCGTGAAGCTTACCCAGGCGACGTTTTCTATCTCCACTCCCGTCTGCTGGAACGTGCTGCGCGTGTTAACGCCGAATACGTTGAAGCATTCACTAAGGGTGAAGTGAAAGGCAAAACCGGTTCCCTGACTGCGCTTCCGATCATCGAAACGCAAGCGGGCGACGTTTCCGCGTTCGTTCCGACCAACGTAATCTCGATTACCGATGGTCAGATCTTCCTGGAATCCAACCTGTTTAACGCCGGTATTCGTCCTGCGGTTAACCCGGGTATCTCGGTATCTCGTGTTGGTGGTGCTGCTCAGACCAAGATCATGAAAAAACTGTCCGGTGGTATTCGTACCGCACTGGCACAGTATCGTGAACTGGCTGCGTTCTCCCAGTTCGCTTCCGATCTGGATGAGGCAACCCGTAAACAGCTGAACCACGGTCAGAAAGTGACTGAGTTGCTGAAACAGAAACAATACGCACCGATGTCAATCGTGGCGCAGTCTCTGATCATCTTCGCAGCAGAACGTGGTTATCTGGAAGACGTTGAGTTGTCCAAAGTCGGTAGCTTCGAAGCGGCACTGTTGGCGTTTGCCGACCGTGAGCACGGCGAGCTTCTGCAGCAAATCAACCAAACTGGTGCGTATAACGATGAGATCGAGGGTAAATTCAAAAAAATCCTCGATACCTTCAAAGCAACCCAGTCCTGGTAACACTAAGCGGCCTTGCTGCCCTGCTTAAGGCAGATAAGCAGCAGGCCGTTTGGTCATGAGGAGAAGCAGAGATGGCCGGCGGAAAAGAGATACGTAGTAAGATCAGCAGCGTGCAAAACACGCAAAAGATCACTAAAGCGATGGAAATGGTCGCCGCCTCCAAAATGCGTAAAACGCAGGAACGTATGGCGGCCAGCCGTCCTTATGCAGAAACCATTCGTGAAGTGATTGGTCACCTTGCGTTAGGTAATCTGGAATATAAGCACCCTTACCTGGATGAGCGTGAAATTAAGCGCGTCGGGTATCTGGTGGTGTCTACCGACCGTGGTCTTTGTGGTGGTCTGAACATTAACTTGTTCAAAAGGCTGCTTGCAGAGATGAAAGGCTGGTCCGAAAAAGGTGTCGAAGTTGATCTCGCCCTGATCGGTTCCAAAGCAGCCTCTTTCTTCGGCTCCGTGGGTGGCAACGTTGTTGCTCAGGTCACTGGCATGGGGGATAACCCTTCTCTGTCAGAACTGATCGGACCGGTAAAAGTGATGCTGCAGGCTTTCGACGAAGGTCGTTTAGACAAGTTATGCGTTGTCAGCAATAAATTCGTCAATACCATGTCTCAGGAACCACGCATCGTACAGCTGTTGCCTCTGCCACCGGCAGAAGACGGCGCACTGGCGAAAAAATCCTGGGATTACCTGTATGAGCCGGACCCTAAAGCACTGCTGGATACCCTCCTGCGTCGCTATGTGGAATCCCAGGTTTATCAGGGCGTCGTAGAAAACCTGGCCAGCGAACAGGCCGCGCGAATGGTAGCGATGAAAGCCGCAACCGATAACGGCGGCAGCCTGATCAAAGAGCTGCAGTTGGTATACAACAAAGCTCGTCAGGCCAGCATCACTCAGGAACTCACCGAGATCGTCGGGGGAGCCTCCGCGGTTTAAGCTAGGTTTACGAATTACGTAGAGGATTCAAGATGGCTACTGGAAAGATTATCCAGGTAATCGGCGCCGTGGTGGACGTCGAGTTCCCTCAGGATGCAGTACCGAATGTGTACAATGCTCTTGAGGTAGAAAACGGTACCTCCAAACTGGTGCTGGAAGTTCAGCAGCAGTTGGGTGGCGGCGTTGTTCGTTGTATCGCAATGGGTACATCAGATGGCCTGCGTCGCAATCTGAAAGTGAACAACCTGGAACACCCAATTGAAGTTCCGGTTGGTGTAGCGACTCTGGGTCGCATCATGAACGTATTGGGTGAACCAATCGACATGAAAGGTGAAATCGGCGAAGAAGAACGTCGTTCAATTCACCGTCCGGCCCCTTCTTATGAAGAGCTGGCGAACTCCCAGGAATTGCTGGAAACCGGTATCAAAGTTATGGACCTGATGTGCCCGTTCGCTAAGGGCGGTAAAGTCGGTCTGTTCGGTGGTGCGGGTGTAGGTAAAACGGTAAACATGATGGAGCTGATCCGTAACATCGCGATCGAGCACTCCGGTTATTCAGTGTTTGCTGGCGTGGGTGAACGTACTCGTGAGGGTAACGACTTCTACCACGAAATGACCGACTCCAACGTTATCGACAAAGTTTCCCTGGTCTATGGCCAGATGAATGAGCCACCAGGCAACCGTCTGCGTGTGGCACTGACCGGCCTGACCATGGCGGAGAAATTCCGTGATGAAGGTCGTGACGTCCTGCTGTTCATCGATAACATCTACCGTTACACCCTGGCCGGTACTGAAGTGTCCGCACTTCTGGGCCGTATGCCTTCTGCGGTAGGTTATCAGCCAACACTGGCGGAAGAGATGGGCGTTCTGCAAGAACGTATCACCTCAACTAAAAGTGGTTCTATCACCTCCGTACAGGCCGTTTACGTCCCTGCGGATGACTTGACTGACCCATCTCCAGCCACCACCTTCGCTCACTTAGATGCGACCGTGGTACTGAGCCGTCAGATCGCGTCTCTGGGTATTTACCCGGCGGTTGACCCACTGGATTCCACCAGCCGTCAGCTGGATCCACTGGTTGTTGGTCAGGAACACTATGATGTGGCTCGTGGCGTGCAGTCCATTCTGCAACGTTACCAGGAACTGAAAGACATCATCGCGATCCTGGGTATGGACGAGTTGTCAGAAGATGACAAACTGGTTGTATCCCGTGCGCGTAAGATTCAGCGTTTCCTGTCCCAGCCATTCTTCGTGGCCGAAGTCTTTACCGGTTCTCCGGGCAAGTTCGTATCGCTGAAAGATACCATTCGTGGTTTCAAAGGCATTATGGACGGCGACTACGATCACCTGCCGGAACAAGCGTTCTACATGGTTGGCACCATTGAAGAAGCAGTGGAAAAAGCCAAGAAACTGTAACGCTAGTTTGTTGTGGTATTGAGAGAGGATGACATGGCTGAAAAAGCTTACCATCTGGATGTTGTCAGTGCGGAAAAACGTATGTTTGCCGGCATGGTACAAAAGATCCAGGTGACGGGTAGCGAAGGCGAACTGGGTATTTTCCCGGGGCATGCTCCGCTGCTCACCGCCATCAAGCCTGGCATGGTGCGCATTGTTAAAGAACACGGGGAAGAAGAGTATATCTATCTTTCCGGCGGCATCCTTGAGGTGCAGCCGAATGCAACAACCGTGTTGGCTGATACTGCAATCCGTGGGCAAGACCTCGACGAAGCGCGCGCGCTTGAAGCTAAGCGCAAAGCGGAAGAACATATCAATAGTTCTCACGGCGACGTTGACTACGCTCAGGCGTCAGCAGAACTGGCCAAGGCGATCGCGAAACTTCGCGTTATCGAACTGACCAGGAAAGCGATGTAAAGACATCAGTTTAAAAGGCGACCTTTGGGTCGCTTTTTTTTTGCCTTTAAATAAGCCACTTTCTAGCATTTGTCCGAAAGCGAAACAGGGCTTTTAATGGAATACTTGCCGGATAAGTGGGCGTTTTACCCTCAGATTTTTTGCTGTAGTCTATAGCGTGTACAACCCTTACAGGCTGCGGCCTGCGGGTGGTTTTTGAAGCGAAATATGTAGTAATCCGACCATTGAACGGGTTACTTTTGTCACTCAAATTGGATTTGTCAGGTTACCTATGTCGAACAGCGCACTGAGTGTCGTGATCCTTGCCGCAGGCAAGGGGACACGCATGTACTCCAACCTTCCTAAAGTTCTTCATTCATTGGCGGGTAAGCCAATGGTGCAACACGTTATTGACGCGGCCACTCAGGTGGGGGCGAAAAACGTGCACCTGGTTTATGGCCATGGTGGCGACTTGCTGAAGAAAAATCTGGCAGGCAGTGATCTGAACTGGGTATTGCAGGCGGAGCAGTTGGGCACCGGCCACGCAATGCAACAGGCAGCGCCTTTCTTTGCCGATGATGAAGATGTGCTGATGCTGTACGGCGATGTCCCGTTAATTTCGGTCGATACGCTGGAAAAATTGCTCAAAGCGAAACCGGAAGGTGGCATTGGCTTACTGACCGTTGTGCTCGAAGACCCCACCGGTTATGGCCGGATTGTGCGTGAAAACGCCACGGTGACCGGGATTATCGAACAGAAAGATGCCAGCGAAGAACAGCTTAAAATCCAGGAAATCAATACCGGCATCCTGGTGGCTAACGGTGCCTCTTTGAAACGCTGGCTGAGCAAACTGAACAACAACAATGCGCAGGGTGAATACTACATCACCGATATTATTGCGATGGCGCATGCGGAAGGTCACCAGATCGCTACCGTACATCCTGCGCGCAACAGCGAAGTGGATGGCGTAAATAACCGTTTGCAACTTTCGCGTCTCGAGCGCGTATATCAGAGCGAACAGGCCGAGCGTCTGCTGCTGGAAGGCGTCATGCTGATGGATCCGGCGCGTTTTGATCTGCGTGGCGAACTGTCTCACGGTATCGACGTGCTGATCGACACAAACGTGATTATCGAAGGCCACGTAAAACTGGGCGACCGCGTCAAAATCGGCGCTGGCTGCGTGCTGAAAAATTGCGTCATCGGCGATGACTGCGAAATCAGCCCTTACAGCGTATTCGAAGACGCCGTGCTGAAAAGCGGCTGCACGGTCGGGCCATTTGCCCGTCTGCGTCCCGGCGCTGAGCTGGCTGAAAATGCCCACGTCGGCAATTTCGTTGAAATCAAAAAATCACGTTTAGGCAAAGGCTCTAAAGCCGGCCATCTTTCCTATCTCGGCGATGCTGATATCGGCGATAACGTGAATATCGGCGCGGGCACCATCACGTGTAACTACGATGGCGTGAACAAGAGCAAAACGATTATTGGTAACGATGTTTTCGTCGGTTCTGACACCCAGTTAGTGGCGCCGGTGAGTATCGGTAACAACGTGACCATCGCGGCGGGCACCACTGTCACGCGCGATGTTCCCGACAACGGTTTACTGTTAAGCCGGGTGCCTCAGGTGCATAAACCTGACTGGCAAAAACCGGTGAAGAAATAATAAGCATTACATAATAATCCCCAACTTCTACAAGGCTCGGGGAACCGCAGGTACACCGGAAAACGGGGCTCGCGGATAAATCAGGTCAGGCATCAAAAAAGGTCCGAAAGACCTTCAATAGGAATAAAACTGATGTGTGGAATTGTAGGCGCAGTAGCGCAACGCGATATTGCTGAAATTCTGTTAGAAGGTTTACGCCGTCTCGAATACCGCGGTTATGACTCAGCCGGTCTGGCTGTGATTGATGCGGAAGGGAAGATGGGGCGTTTACGTCGTGTCGGCAAAGTACAGATGCTGGCTGATGCACTGGATCAACATCCCTTGCACGGCGGCACCGGCATTGCTCACACCCGCTGGGCAACGCACGGCGAACCTTCAGAAGCGAATGCCCATCCTCATGTATCTGATTATATTGCGGTTGTGCATAACGGCATCATCGAAAACCACGAGCCTTTGCGTGAATTGCTGATCGAGCGCGGTTACCGTTTTGATTCTGAAACGGATACCGAAGTGATCGCGCATCTGGTGCATTGGGAACAACTTCAGGGCGGCACGCTGCTGGAAGTGGTTCAGCGTGTTATCCCACAACTGCGTGGCGCATACGGCACCGTCGTGATGGACAGACGCGATCCGTCCGTTCTGGTCGCTGCGCGCTCCGGCAGCCCGCTGGTGATTGGCCGTGGCGTGGGTGAAAACTTCATCGCTTCAGACCAGCTGGCGCTGCTGCCTGTTACCCGCCGCTTCCTGTTCCTGGAAGAGGGTGATGTGGCAGAAGTTAAACGTCGCTCTGTCAGCGTGTATGACAAAAATGGTCATGCCGTTGAGCGCGAAGAAATTGAATCTAAAGTGCAGTATGACGCCGGTGATAAAGGCGTTTACCGTCACTACATGCAGAAAGAGATTTACGAACAGCCGCTGGCAATCAAAAACACCCTGGAAGGACGTTTCAGCCACGGTGAAGTGAACCTGAGCGAACTGGGTGAAAAAGCTGACGATATTCTGTCACGCGTTCAGCACATTCAGATTATCGCCTGCGGGACGTCGTATAACTCAGGCATGGTCGCGCGTTACTGGTTCGAAGCGCTGGCCGGCATGCCGTGTGATGTGGAAATCGCCTCCGAATTCCGCTATCGCAAATCCGCCGTGCGTCCGGGGAGCCTTATCATCACGCTGTCTCAGTCCGGGGAAACGGCTGATACGCTGGCTGCACTGCGCCTGTCTAAGGAGCTGGGTTATCTCGGTTCTCTGGCTGTCTGTAACGTTGCCGGTTCCTCGCTGGTGCGTGAATCCGATCTGGCGCTGATGACCAAAGCGGGCACTGAGATCGGCGTGGCTTCCACCAAAGCGTTCACCACTCAGCTTACCGTTCTGCTGATGCTGGTAGCGCGTATGGGCCGTCTGAAAGGCATGGCGCCTCAGGTTGAGCACGATATTGTTCATGCACTTCAGGCATTGCCAGCGCGTATTGAACAGATGTTATCGCTGGATAAAACCATCGAATCTCTGGCAGAAGGTTTCTCTGACAAGCATCACGCCCTGTTCCTCGGTCGTGGCGATCAATACCCGATCGCGATGGAAGGTGCGCTGAAGCTCAAAGAGATCTCTTACATTCATGCAGAAGCCTATGCTGCTGGCGAGCTGAAACATGGCCCGCTGGCGCTGATTGACGCCGATATGCCGGTGATCGTGATTGCGCCAAATAATGAACTGCTGGAAAAACTGAAGTCGAATATCGAGGAAGTGCGCGCCCGTGGTGGCCTGCTGTATGTCTTCGCCGATCAGAATGCCGGTTTCACCGACAGCGAAGGCATGAAAATCATCCAGTTGCCTCACGTTGAAGAGATTGTTGCACCGATTTTCTACACCGTTCCGCTACAGCTGCTGTCCTATTATGTCGCGCTGATTAAAGGGACTGACGTAGACCAGCCACGTAACCTGGCGAAGTCCGTCACGGTAGAATAAGACTCTGCTCCTTCCGTTGCTAGCGCCCCTTGCGGGCGCTTTTTTTATTTCTGAGCAGCAACAGGGTATAGTCCGCCTTTAACTGAAAGGCACTGCTGAATGCTGACCACTCCTTCCGTTCGAATTAACAAATACATAAGCGATAGCGGCATGTGTTCGCGCCGTGACGCCGATCGTTACGTCGGGCAGGGGCTGGTCTTTATCAACGATAAGCAGGCGGGATTTGGCGCGCCAGTATTTCCGGGTGATGTGGTGAACGTGAATGGCCAACAGATCGGGCTGCGCGACCAGGATGACCTGGTGCTGATCGCCCTGAACAAACCGGTGGGGATCATCACCACAATGGATGACGGTCTGGCGGATAACATTGGTTTGCTCATCCGTCACAGCCAGCGCATTTTTCCCGTCGGGCGTCTGGATAAAGATTCGCACGGGCTGATTCTGCTGACCAATAACGGCGATGTAGTGAATAAGATCCTGCGCGCCGGTAATGATCACGAAAAAGAGTACGTGGTGACCGTTAACAAACCGGTGACCGACGCATTGATTCTCGGTCTGAGCGCCGGTGTCCCGATTTTGGGAACCGTAACGAAAGCCTGTAAAGTGATCAAAGAATCAGATGACGTCTTTCGTATTACCCTGGTGCAGGGGCTTAACCGTCAGATCCGCCGCATGGCGAAATATTTTGGCTATGAAGTCACACGGCTTGAGCGCGTGCGGATCATGAATATCCATCTTGCCGCGCTGCCGCCGGGGGAATCGCGCGAGTTAACCGGCGAGGAGCGGAGTGAGTTGTTCAGGCGTATCGAACATTCGGTTTCCGATCAATAATCGCCCTGAAAGCCCGTTTTACCCCCAAAACCATCCCCTGTTTCCTCTGGATTGCCCACTTCGGTCCAATTGTGACCGCTGTCATAAAACTGTCATATAACGTACATTTTACTGTCACCTAATTGTCCTATTTTCCTCCTGTGCCAAACACTTTAATTAACGTCGACATTAAGTCGGGAAGTTTAAAACCACCAGGAGTGGAACATGAAATTGATGCGTAACACCGTCGCCGGTTTTGTAGCAGCGACTTTTTCCCTCACAGCAATGTCTGCTTTCGCTGCCAGTAATCTGACTGGTGCTGGCGGTACCTTCCCTGCCCCTGTTTACGCCAAGTGGGCGGATGCTTACCAGAAAGAAACCGGCAACCAGGTGAACTATCAGGGCATCGGTTCTTCCGGCGGCGTGAAACAAATTATCGCCAAGACTGTCGATTTCGGTGCCTCTGATGCGCCGATGAAAGAAGAAGATCTGAACAAAAACGGCCTGTTCCAGTTCCCAACCGTAATCGGTGGTGTGGTACTGGCGGTAAACATCCCTGGGATCACATCCGGTCAACTGACGCTGGACGGCGCAACGCTGGGTGATATCTATCTCGGCAAAATCAAAAAGTGGAACGACGCGGCGATCACTAAGCTGAACCCGGGCGTGAAACTGCCAGACACCAACATCGCGGTCGTTCGCCGTGCTGATGGCTCAGGCACCTCTTTCGTGTTCACCAGCTATCTGGCGAAAGTGAACAACGAGTGGAAAGAGAAAATCGGTTCAGGTTCTACCGTTAACTGGCCTACCGGTCTGGGCGGTAAAGGTAACGACGGCGTCGCGGCCTTCGTACAGCGTCTGCCAGGCTCCATCGGCTACGTAGAATACGCTTACGCTAAACAGAACAACCTGGCATACACCAAACTGGTTGATGCTGACGGTAAAGCGATTTCCCCGACGGAAGAATCCTTCAGCGCAGCAGCCAAAGGCGCTGACTGGAAGAAAACCTTCGCTCAGGATCTGACGAATCAGAAAGGTGATAACGCCTGGCCAATCAGCTCCACCACCTTCATCCTGATTTACAAAGACCAGGCCGATGCAGCGAAAGGCACTGAAGTGCTGAAGTTCTTCGACTGGGCTTACAAAAACGGCAACAAACTGACGACCGATCTGGATTACGCCGCACTGCCTGACTCTGTTGTTGAACAGATCCGCGCAGCCTGGAAAACCAACATTAAAGATTCCAGCGGTAAAGCACTGTACTAGGATCTGACCTTACGTCTGATATAGAGTACAAGTCTTCTGCTTCATTCCCTCTCCGGCCGGGGAGGGAATTAAATCTGAATTAAAAGAGAGTGGTATGGCTGAATACAAGCCGGCTATTAAGGCACCAAGCAAAAACGGTGACATCATCTTCGGCGCGCTGGTCAAACTGGCTGCGCTGATCGTGTTATTAATGCTGGGCGGTATTATCGTCTCGCTGTTTATTGCTTCCCTTCCAAGCATCGAAAAGTTTGGTTTATCCTTCCTGTGGACTAAAACCTGGGATGCCCCGAACGAACAATTCGGCGCACTGGTACCGATTTACGGCACCGTGGTGACCTCGATTATCGCCTTGCTGATTGCCGTACCGGTCAGCTTTGGTATCGCATTATTCCTCACCGAACTTGCCCCTAACTGGATGAAGCGCCCGCTGGGTATTGCTATCGAACTGCTGGCGGCCATCCCCAGTATTGTTTACGGCATGTGGGGGCTGTTCGTCTTTGCACCGCTGTTTGCGCAGTATTTCCAGACGCCTGTCGGTGACGTGCTCTCCGGCATTCCGATCGTCGGCGCCTTGTTCGCCGGTCCCGGTTTTGGTATCGGTATTCTGGCCGCCGGTGTGATCCTTGCCATCATGATCATCCCTTACATCGCCTCTGTGATGCGTGACGTGTTTGAACAAACGCCGGTGATGATGAAAGAGTCTGCATACGGCATTGGCTGTACGACGTGGGAAGTGATCTGGCGCATCGTGCTGCCGTTCACCAAAAACGGCGTGATTGGCGGTGTGATGTTAGGCCTTGGCCGCGCATTGGGTGAAACCATGGCGGTGACCTTTATCATCGGTAACACCTACCAGCTCGACAGCGTCTCGCTGTATATGCCGGGCAACAGTATTACCTCGGCGCTGGCCAACGAATTCGCTGAAGCGGAAGCCGGTCTGCATACTGCCGCGCTGATGGAACTCGGCCTCATCCTGTTTGTTATCACCTTTATTGTTCTGGCGCTGTCGAAAGTGATGATTCTGCGCCTGGCTAAGAAAGAGGGCCGTTAAGATGACGACACTCGAAATGCAAAGCACACCTGAACTGCTGGAATCGCGCCGTAAACGCCAGGCATGGCGTCGCCAGAAGAACCGTCTGGCGCTGATGGTGTCGATGATGACCATGGCATTCGGTCTGTTCTGGCTGGTGTGGATCCTGTTTACGACCGTAGTGAAAGGCGTAGACGGCATGTCGCTGGCGCTCTTTACCGAAAACACCCCGCCTCCGAATACCGCGGGCGGCGGTCTGGCGAACGCCATCGCAGGCAGCGGATTACTTATTCTGTGGGCGACCGTGATCGGTACGCCGCTGGGCGTGATGGCGGGGATTTATCTGGCTGAATATGGCCGTAAATCCTGGCTGGCGGAGTTTATTCGTTTCATCAACGACATTCTGCTTTCTGCGCCATCTATCGTCGTCGGCCTGTTTGTGTACACCATCATGGTGGCGAAAATGGGGCACTTCTCCGGCTGGGCGGGCGTTCTGGCGCTGGCGCTGCTGCAAATCCCGATTGTGATCCGTACCACCGAAAACATGCTCAAACTGGTGCCGGACAGCCTGCGTGAAGCGGCTTACGCACTGGGTACGCCAAAGTGGAAGATGATTTCGGCCATCACGCTGAAAGCGTCGGTTTCCGGCATTATCACCGGTATTTTGCTGGCGATTGCCCGTATCGCCGGTGAAACCGCGCCGCTGCTGTTCACGTCGCTCTCCAACCAGTTCTGGAGCACCGACATGATGCAGCCGATTGCCAACCTGCCGGTGACCATCTTTAAGTTCGCGATGAGCCCGTTCGGTGAATGGCAACAACTTGCGTGGGCGGGCGTGCTGCTGATTACGCTTTGCGTGCTGTTGCTGAATATTCTGGCGCGTGTGATTTTCGCGCAGAAAAAACAATAATTCATTATTGAGGGCAGGCGATGTCGGCTGGCCTCACTGTTTTCCCTGCGTCGCGATGCGGCGCACGAATAAGAGAGATGTCTGAGAATGACTGACGCATCCAACAGCAAGATTCAGGTTCGCGATCTGAACTTTTATTACGGCAAATTCCACGCGTTGAAAAATATTTCCCTGGATATTGCCAAGAACGAAGTCACCGCCTTCATCGGCCCGTCAGGCTGTGGGAAATCCACGCTGCTGCGCACGTTCAATAAAATGTATCAGCTGTATCCTGAGCAACACGCGGAAGGCGAAATCCTGCTCGACGGCGAAAACATTCTGGTCGATAAGCAAGATATCGCCCTGCTGCGCGCCAAAGTTGGCATGGTGTTCCAGAAACCGACGCCGTTCCCGATGTCGATTTATGACAACATCGCCTTTGGTGTGCGTCTGTTTGAGAAACTTTCCCGTACCGATATGGACGAGCGCGTGCAGTGGGCGCTGACCAAAGCGGCATTGTGGAATGAATCCAAAGACAAGCTGCACCAGAGCGGTTACAGCCTGTCAGGCGGCCAGCAACAGCGTCTGTGTATCGCGCGCGGTATCGCGATCCGCCCTGATGTGTTGCTGCTTGATGAACCTTGTTCGGCGCTGGATCCGATTTCCACGGGCCGTATCGAAGAGCTCATTACCGAATTAAAATCCGATTACACGGTAGTGATTGTGACGCACAACATGCAGCAGGCTGCGCGTTGTTCAGACCGCACTGCGTTTATGTATCTGGGCGAACTGATCGAATACAGCGACACTGACTCGCTGTTCACTTCGCCAGCGCGTAAACAGACCGAAGATTACATTACTGGCCGTTACGGTTGAGGTAAGAAAAATGGATAACCTGAACTTAAATAAACATATTTCCGGCCAGTTCAATGCAGAGCTTGAACACATCCGCACTCAGGTGCTGGCAATGGGCGGGCTGGTTGAGCAGCAACTGACGGACGCTATCACCGCGATGCACAATCAGGACGCGGAGCTGGCGCAGCAGGTCATCAAAGGTGATGACAAAGTGAACATGATGGAAGTGGCGATCGACGAAGCTTGCGTGCGCATTATTGCCAAGCGCCAGCCGACCGCCAGCGATCTGCGCTTAGTGATGGCGATCATCAAAACCATTTCCGAGCTGGAACGCATCGGTGACGTGGCGGATAAAATCTGCCGTACCGCGCTGGAAAAATTCTCTCATCTGCATCAGCCATTGCTGGTCAGCCTGGAGTCACTGGGCCGCCACACCGTGCAGATGTTGCATGACGTGCTCGATGCGTTTGCGCGCATGGATCTCGACGAAGCCGTGCGTATTTACCGCGAAGACAAAAAAGTGGATCAGGAATATGAAGGCATCGTGCGTCAGCTGATGACCTACATGATGGAAGATCCACGCACGATTCCGAGCGTGCTGACTGCGCTGTTCTGCGCCCGCTCTATAGAGCGTATCGGTGACCGTTGTCAGAACATTTGTGAATTCATCTTCTACTTCGTGAAAGGTCAGGATTTCCGTCACGTCGGCGGTGATGCCCTGGATAAATTACTGACCGACAGCAAAGAGAAAAAAGAGTAACCGGTCGGTGACACAGTCCCAATGAAAAAGGCCTCCGTTGAGGCCTTTTTGCTGTCCGATCAGCGGGTTATTTCATGACGTATCGCAGTGCCACCATGACCGCCAGCTGGCGATAATGCGCGACCTGTAAATCCACTTCATCAGGATTTTCAAATAACGCGCCGAAGGTGTACTGATTAGCCACCTGGTGAACACACAAACTGCTGATCAGCCGGTGCACATCGCGCGCCTGCGCATCATCTTTAAAAAGATGGCTCTGCTTTCCCCGTTCCAGAATATCTTCCAGCAAAGTTAACGCGGATTTATTGATCTCACGAATGCTGGTGGACTGACGGATAAAACGCCCGCGCAGCATGTTCTCGGTGGAGACAATACGGATAAATTCCGGATGCGAGACGTGGAAATCAAAACTGGCTTCCACCAGCTTCACGATGGCTTCTGCCGGCGGAAACGCCGATAAATCCAGCGCCAGCTCATGCTGGCGGATCTCACGGTACACGTGCTCCAGCACCAGCAAATACAGCGCTTCTTTGGTCTTATAGTGATAGACCACCATGCGTTTTGTGGTGTTGGCGTTGGCGGCGATATTTTCCATGCGCGCGCCCATCAGGCCCGATTCGGCGAACTCAGCCAGTGCGCTGTCGAAAATGCGCTGCTTCAGGCCTATCGGATCATTTTTACGTCCCGGCGCCGGGGAACTTTGGCTGCTCAGCGTCTTACCCTCATCGTTAACCACATTTACGCTCCAGAGATTAACCATTGATTCGCCCGGTTACAATCAGCCTGGCGACAATCCGTGCGTACCTGCCCGCAACACTTGACGAACGAGGGTTCAGGGTCCACTACTGTAAGAACCGAAACCTGATAAAAAGGACGCTATTTTGCCTGCAACTTCCCGATTACGTTCCATTGCGACGGTTTCTGTGCCCGGCACCCTGCCTGAAAAACTGAAGGCGATTGCCGCTGCCGGGTTTGATGGTGTGGAAATTTTTGAAGATGATTTACTGAAAAACCCGGTCAAACCGGTCGCTATCCGCAATCTGGCGGATTCTCTGGGGTTGCGTATCTTCCTGCTGCAACCTTTTCGCGATTTTGAAGGCGTCGCGCCGGAAAAACGGCCTGAAAAACTCGCCAGCGCCCGGCGTCAGTTTGATCTCATGAGCGAACTGGGCTGCGATCATCTGCTGGTGTGCAGCAACACCGACGCCGACAGCTCTGCCGAACGCGAGGTACAGATTGCCGATCTGGCTGCCCTGGCCGACATGGCGCAGCCGTACGCTATCCGCATCGGCTACGAAGCGCTGGCGTGGGGGAAACACGTTAACCGCTATCTGCAGGCCTGGGATCGCGTGCGTGAGGTCAATCACCCGGCGCTGGGCATTGTACTGGACAGCTTTCACGTGCTGGCCGTCGGCGATAATCTCGACCGTCTGGACGAGGTTCCGCTGGATAAAATCAGCTTCCTGCAACTGGCCGACGCGCCCTTCAAAGACATGAACGTACAGCAATGGAGCCGCAGTTACCGCTGCTATCCCGGACAAGGCGATTTACCGCTGGTGGATTTTGTCAGTACGCTGAATCAAAAAGGCTTCAGCGGGCCGTGGTCACTGGAAATCTTCAACGATAAAATCCTGCCGCTGGCGGATGGTCTGCGCTCGCTCACCGAGCTGGAAAAACGCATGCAGGCTTATCATCAGATCACTTCCGAAGACTGATTCATCGCCAATATGTCATTGCGGACGTGACATATTGGCGGTCATCAGGCGCGCAGGTCCCCGGGTTGACGACCTGTGCCGGATTTATGCAGTGTCTGAACGCTTCCCTGAGTTGCCTGAACGGCAGAGCGTAAAACTTATTCAGGTGGTTGCGTGTTTATTCTGAATACATTGATGTGAGTTATGGAATCCGGCCCGAACGAGTGATGTAATCCTCCCCATCCAGTGCTGGCGCTTTTCCGCTAAAATCCTTAGGATACCCCCCGATTGTTTTTCCCCCATTTTGGAACTCACACATGAGCACACCACACAGCAATGCGACCGGTGGTAAAGGACTGGCTGAGCGTCTGTTTAAACTGACCCAGCACGGTACGACGGTTCGCACTGAAACTATCGCCGGTTTAACCACCTTCCTGACCATGGTCTACATCGTTTTCGTGAACCCGCAGATTCTGGGTGTCGCGGGCATGGATAAACAGGCCGTCTTTGTGACCACCTGTCTGATTGCCGCCTTCGGCAGCATCCTGATGGGCGTGATCGCTAATCTGCCTGTCGCGCTGGCACCGGCAATGGGGCTGAATGCGTTCTTTGCATTTGTGGTGGTGGGCGCGATGGGCGTTTCCTGGCAGGTCGGGATGGGCGCGATTTTCTGGGGCGCGGTGGGTTTGCTGTTGCTGACCATTTTCCGTATCCGTTACTGGATGATAGCCAATATTCCGGTCAGCCTGCGTGTGGGGATCACCGCCGGTATCGGGTTGTTTATCGGCATGATGGGGCTGAAAAATGCCGGAATTATTGTGCCAAATCCGGACACCATTGTGACCATTGGTAACCTGACCTCACACAACGTTCTGCTGGGTGTGTTGGGCTTCTTTATTATCGCCGTGCTGGCGTCGCGTAATTTCCACGCCTCTGTGCTGGTGTCGATCATTGTTACCACCGGCATTGGCCTGATGATTGGCGATGTGCACTACAACGGATTCTGGTCGATGCCGCCAAGTATCACCACCGTTGTCGGTCAGGTGGATCTGAAAGGTGCGCTGAACATCGGTCTGGCGGGCGTCATTTTCTCCTTCATGCTGGTGAACCTGTTTGACTCCTCCGGTACGCTTATCGGTGTGACCGACAAAGCCGGTCTGGCGGATGCGCAGGGCAAATTCCCGCAGATGAAGCAGGCGCTGTACGTTGACAGCGTGGCCTCTGTGGCGGGCGCGTTCATCGGCACATCTTCGGTAGGGGCTTACATCGAAAGCACCTCTGGCGTGTCTGTGGGCGGGCGTACCGGCCTGACGGCAGTGGTGACCGGTTTACTGTTCCTGCTGGTGATCTTCATTTCCCCGCTGGCGGGTATGGTGCCGGAATACGCGGCCGCCGGTGCACTGATTTATGTCGGCGTGCTGATGACGTCTAGTCTGGCGCGCGTGTCATGGGATGACCTGACCGAAGCCGTTCCGGCGTTCGTGACCGCAGTGATGATGCCGTTCAGCTTCTCGATCACCGAAGGTATCGCGCTGGGCTTCATCTCTTACGTGGTGATGAAACTGGGCACCGGCCGCTGGAGAGAAATCAGCCCGTGCGTGGTCGTGGTGGCCTTACTGTTCGTGCTGAAAATCGCGTTTGTCGACGCACACTGATTTTTGTCACGATAAAAAAAACAGCCCGCATTTGCGGGCTGTTTGCATTTCTGAGACAGAGAGTTATTTGCTGACGCGGTGCGTGTAATCCGCAAAGGCAGTGAGCTGGCCTTTGAGGAAATCCAGCGTCCCCTGATCAATCACTTCACCGGTCTGCTCATCGATTTTGCTTTGGATCACGCCGCCCATGAACTCAGGTTTGTTCATCACCATCGCATCCAGGAAAACCAGAATCTGACGCAGATGATACTGGCAACGTGCTCCGCCTACCGGTCCCATTGAACTGGTCTGGATCAGTACCGGTTTACCGGCTAAAGGCTGGTCAGGCAGGCGTGAAATCCAGTCGATAGCGTTTTTCAGACCACCGGGCACCGAGTAGTTATATTCCGGCGTCACAATGATCACCCCGTCGGCCTGACGGATTTGTTCCGCAATGGCCTCGATATCGGCCGGGAACCCGTCTTCCTGCTGAATATCCGCATCGTAAAGCGGCACAGACCCTATCGACGGCAGCGCTTCAATCGTGACACCGGCTGGCGCGACTTTCGGCAGCGAGCGGGCGACCATCGCGTTATAAGACCCTTTGCGAAGACTACCTAACAGTGTGACAAACTTCAGTGGCTGAGCTGACATGGTTAACTCCTGTTATGGATAACGTTTGGGTTCTACCTTAAACGAAAAACGACATGGCGATATATAAGGTTAATGAAAACATAGGTGAAGTTTTATTTAGCAGGCGGCAGGCTGATGAATTTCATGTAATGCGGTGATTCGGATTGCTGATCAACTGACAGGGTTTGCGTGCGGGTAAAGCCATTTTCCGGTTCATAACGCCAGCACTGCAAACGAATTATCGACGGCGACTGCGCGCACGCCCAGGTGATCGGCCCTTCGATGTCGCTCATCACCTGCGCCTCCGGCGTCACGGTCGAGCGTAATCGCCCCGAGGCAGGATTCAGACTCAGCGTCAGCGGATTCTGCTCATTCATCCCGGACATTTTCAACATGCTCTGACGGATGCACCACAACTGCAATGAAGACTCGATGGGATCGGACTGCATGGCAATCCAGGTTTTCTCGACGGCGGACAACTGCTCCTGCTGCTGAGGATTAACCAGCGCACTGCGGGCATGAATGATTTCCAGATCCAGCCCCACTTTACCTTCGCTGCTGATCAATACGCCGACCGTACTCCCGGCATAGGCCAGGCTGAAATCGGGAAGATCAGAAGATTCAAAACTTGGGCGACCGCTGGGCAAGGTAATGACGTTGGGCAGTTCGGGGATGCCGTAAAGATAGAAAATCATTTCTGCGAGCAGAACGCGCCCGTTCAGAAAGCGACGGCGCTGTTTTTCGGAAAGGTTTCTTGCGGATAATACGATGTCTTTGGGCACCCGGTGAGTATCAGGTTCTGCATCCGTTACTGCCCATCTTGCAAAATGGCACGCCATTGTTCACTCCATGATTAATGGTTCGACCATATTTTCTCAATATCAGATAAGAATAACATTAAGAGAAATCATTAAAAACTGATTAAAACCCGCGGCACACCACACTTATTTTACTTTTCAGAAAGATTTTCATAACGTTTTAGTGAGCGCTATCACGTATTTACCCTCATGGTGAGAAGAGATCTCATCAACACGATGTTCTGGTTTTTCACCCGGATGATCTGACCACCAGATATATCTACTATAGCAACATAAAGAAACATCAGAAAATGCCGTTAGTATTTAAGCAGCGATCTCGCTGCTTTGCCGGTGAGTACCCTAAAATGTTAAAAACAACACAATCTCGCTTTATCGCATTGATCAGCTTGTTTTTTATTGTGCTGATCATCGTTACGCTCATTGTTATCCAGGTCTTTATCGCACCCCAACTGAAACAAACCGAGAGTAAGCTGGTTGCCAGTCAGGTGGCGGATGTGGCGATCGCGATTAACGATCGCCTGAATAAAGTGGAATCACAGGTCCGTACCATCACGCAAACTGTCGCACAAATGGACAGCGACAGTATCGATCGCCTGCTGCCCGCGCTGGTCGATCAGTACGGTGATTCTGCTGTCTTTGGCGGCGGCATCTGGCCGTTGCCGAATCAGCGCGATCCCGCAAAAATCAAATTCAGCACCTTTTTTGCACGCAATAATAATAATCTCCTGACGGTTAACACCTTCTGGAACAGCGCTGAATCACCTAACTACTTTGATCAGTCCTGGTATCTGGCGGCGTCAAAAGGCCAAAAAGGACAGTGTGTCTGGGCACCGGCGTATTTCGATGATGCCAGCACGCAGCCGCGCACTAACTGCGCCATGCCGATTTATAAAGGCGACAAGCAATGGGGCGTTGCCACCATTGACGTCACGCTGGGCTTCTTTAACCAGCTGGTGATCGCGATGGAGAAGAAGGTTAACGGTAAGATTTATATCGTTGAGAAGGACGGCACCATCGTTGGCACCAGCCACGCCAGCGATGAAAAACTGCCAAAGCTGGCTTCATTAGGCGAACAGTCAGCGCTGGTGGCACAAATCCGTCAGAGCCTTGACCAGATAGATAACCAGCCCGAACTGATGACTGATTACGACAGCGACGGCACGTCTCACACGATGTTCATGAGCAAAATTCAGGGACCGTGGTACATCGTCACGGACATGCCGACCAGCCAGTTGCTGACGCGCACGCACAGTATTCTTGCCAGCCTTGGCATGGTGCAAATCCCGATGGTATTGCTGTTACTGATTGTACTGATTGTGGTCATCAAGATGTTCATGCGTCAGCTTTCTGCGCTGCATAAAAATATCAGCCAGCTTTCGGCGGGGGGCGCGGATCTTACCCGTCGCTTACCGGAAAGCCGCAGTCCGGAATTCAATGACATCAATCAGAGCTTCAACAGTTTCCTGTCGTTCCTGCAAACGATCCTCCGTCAGGTCGGCGACAGCAGTCTGGCCATTACCTCTGCATCACGGCAGATCGCCAGCGGAAATCTCGATCTCTCCGCACGTACCGAGGAGCAGGCCAGTTCAATTGTTGAAACGGCCGCGTCAATGGAAGAGCTGACCAGCACGGTGAAACAGAATGCCGCTAACGCGGAAGGGGCCAACCAGCTGGCGCGCGAAGCCTCTGCCGTTGCTGAAAAAGGCTCGGAAGTGGTGAAACAGGTGGTTGAAACGATGGGGTCGATCACCCGTTCTTCACACAAAATCGTCGATATCATCAGCGTGATTGACGGCATCGCCTTCCAGACCAATATTCTGGCGCTGAATGCGGCGGTGGAAGCGGCCCGTGCCGGTGAGCAGGGGCGTGGTTTTGCGGTCGTGGCATCCGAAGTGCGCAGCCTTGCGCAGCGTTCAGCGACCTCTGCCCGCGAAATTAAGAAACTCATTGAAGACTCGGTGGCGGATATTGCCACCGGCAGCCAGCTGGTGGCGACGGCGGGCTCCACCATGGATGAAGTCATGGGCGGTGTGAATAACGTGGCGACGCTGATGAATGAAATTATGTCGTCAAGTCAGGAGCAAAGCCTCGGTATAGGGCAGGTGAACGTCGCGATCACCCAGCTCGACAACGCCACCCAGCAAAACGCTGCGCTGGTGGAACAGGTGTCAGCCGCCGCACAGGCGATGCAGGATCAAACCGTTCAGCTGCAAACCGTGGTTGCCGGGTTTAAGTTGTGATCCTCTAAAGCAGGATCCGCTGATTTTTGCGCTGCCCCCTTCAGCCCGGCATTTTACCGCCGGGCTTTTTTAATTTTGCGCGATATATCCGGCAATCTGGCCGGAACCGTCGCACACTTAACGCACTGGCACGGCGGGAGAAGATGAATGAAAGCGATACAGGGCGGATTTATCATGATGATCTGCCTGATGTTTACCGGCGCTCATGCAGCATCCAGCCCGGATCCTGCGCAAATCAAACGGGGCGAATACCTGTCGCGTGCCGGAGATTGTGCCGCCTGCCATACCGCACCTGGCGGTAAACCTTTTGCCGGCGGCCTGAAAATGCTGACGCCGCTGGGGGCCATTTACACCACCAATATTACCCCGGACGTCGCCACCGGTATTGGCAGCTATTCAGAAGATGACTTCAGTCGCGCATTACGTCAGGGCATTGCCCGGGATGGCCATCATGTGTATCCGGCGATGCCTTATCCTTCTTTCAGTAAAATCACTGACGCAGATATGGCTGATTTATATACATTTTTCCACTATCAGGTGGCGGCTGTCAGCCAGAAAAATCGCGACAGCGACATCCCTTTCCCCCTGAGCGTGCGCTTCCCGCTGGCGGTATGGGACAGTCTGTTTACCGTGCAGCAAATCGGGTATTCCGATCCGCAAAAAACCGCAGACTGGAACCGAGGTGCTTATCTGGTGCAGGGGTTAGGGCACTGCGGCAGCTGCCATACGCCGCGCGGTCTGGGGTATCAGGAGAAGGCGCTGGATCAGACTTCACAGGATTATCTTTCCGGCGGGACGGTGGATGGCTGGCATGCACCCAATTTACGGGCAGATGCGACAACCGGGCTCGGGCAATGGAACGAAGCGGAAATCAGCCAGTTTCTGAAACTCGGGCACACCGACAGGGCGACGGCGTTTGGTTCAATGGCTGAGGTTATCCACAACAGCACGCAATATCTCAGCGATACTGACCGCCAGGCGATTGCGGTTTACCTGAAATCACTGCCGGCTGACGGCAATTATCGCGCGCAGGTTAATGATAATGCGACGACCATCGCGCTGGAGGCAGAAGACAGCACGGTGCCTGGTGCCAGGGTTTATCTGGATAACTGCCTTGATTGTCATCTTTCCAGCGGGCAGGGCGAACGTGGCCGTTATCCGCAGCTGGCGCAAAATCCGGTGGTGGTCAGCGACGATCCCTCCTCGCTTATCAATCTTGTCCTGAACGGTTCACCGGCACCCGCGACGCAGTTCGACACGAAAGCGGCTAAAATGCCGGGCTTTTCTGCCGGGCTGGACGATCGGGAGATTGCCGACGTGGTGACCTTTATCCGCCATGGCTGGGGAAACCAGGCCGGAGCGGTCAGTGCCGCGCAGGTGAAAGCGATGCGTAAACTCACCACCACATCAGGCCAGAGCGGTCAGTAATCTGCCTGTTCCGCAAAGAAGGTGATCAGACTGGTCAGCTTCGGGCGCGGCCTGAAATCGGGCAGATAGACCAGACTGATGGGTCTGGGAACGGGGACAAAATCCTCCATCACCGATACCATCCGTCCGCAAGCCAGATCGTCGGCCAGTAACACCTTTGGTTGCAGCAGCAGTCCGGCATCCTGCAAGGCGGCGCAGCGCAGAGCGTTTCCGTCGTTGGAAATATAGCGGCCGGACAGCGGCCATTTCGAGGTGCTGCCGTCGGTGTTGGTCAGCTTCCAGCCGTCGCTGTGATTCCAGACGGCATGGATCAGACATGAGTGATTTTTCAGTTCTTCCGGCGTGGCGGGTGTTCCAAATTTTTTTAAGTAGGCAGGCGTGGCACAAATCACCATTTCATAAGGCTTCATTGGTCGCGCGACCAGCCGGTCATCACCCACCGGCCCGATGCGGATCGCCGCGTCATACCCTTCCTCAATCAAATCCACACGGGCGTTGCTCAGTGTCAGCTCGACCTGCACATGCGGAAATGCCTCCAGATAGCGCGCAAGTAAAGGCGATACCACGTTCGCCCCCAGCGACACCGGCGCGCTGATGCGCAGCAGCCCGCTGGGGGCGGTTTGCAGCCCTTCCACGGTACTTTCTGCCCACTTCACCTGCTCCAGGACGCGTTTACTGTTCTCGTAGAAAACAGCGCCCGCTTCGGTCAGGTTCTGCTTACGCGTGGTTCGCTGCACCAGACGCGTACTCAGATGCCGTTCCAGTTGCTGAATATGTTTGCCGACCATCACGGCAGAAATCCCCAGCTTCTCCGCCGCCGCGCTGAAATTTCCGGTTTCAGCCACGGTGACGAAGACTTCCATATTCCGTAATTTATCCATATTGCTAACCTGTGGTTAGTTCAGAGTGAATAATCGTTCTATATATCTAACCTGAAGTTTGGTCAATGATGTTCCTGTCACCAACTGAGGAGCACATGATGAAAATTTTAGTGATTGGCGGGACGGGAACATTAGGCAAAGCCGTGGTCAGCGAGCTTGAGACAAATCATGACGTGGTCACAGCGGGGAAGACTCACGGGGATTTTCAGGTGGATATCACCGATGAAAGTAGCGTCAAAGCGCTTTTCAACCATACCGGTAAACTGGATGCGATCATCGCGACCACCGGCAGTCTGCATTTTGGCCCGTTGACCGAAATGACGGCTGAACAGTTCAACACCGGTCTGCAAGACAAACTGCTGGGGCAGGTGCGCATCGGTCTGATCGGCCAGCACTTCCTGCATGATGGCGGCTCGATCACCCTGACCAGCGGCATTATCGCCGAGGAACCGATCCGTAAGGGTGCCAACGCCACCACGGTGAATGCTGCTGTGGAAGGTTTCGTGCGCGGCGCTGCCATCGAATTGCCGCGCGGGATCCGTATCAACGTAGTCAGCCCGACGGTTGTCGAAGAATCGCTGAAAAGTTACGGTCCGTTTTTCCCCGGCTTCGACGCCGCACCGGCCGCACGAGTGGCAAAAGCCTACCGACGCAGTGTCGAAGGTGCCCAGACAGGCCGCGTTTATAAAGTGTGGTAATCCGCGTCGCACTGAAGACAATAAAAAACCCACATTTTGCAATGTGGGTTTTTGTGTTTCGGCGAAGAAGAAATCACTTACCGATACAGAAACTCGAGAAAATACGGCCCAGCAAATCGTCGGAGGTGAATTCGCCGGTGATTTCACTCAGCGACTGCTGTGCCAGCCGCAGTTCTTCCGCCAGCAATTCCCCCGCCCAGGCGCCTAACAGCTGATCTTTGCCCTGAACCAGATGTTGTGCTGCGTCTTCCAGTGCGTGCAGATGACGGCGGCGGGCAAGGAATCCGCCTTCCATATTGTGATTAAAGCCCATGACCTGTTTCAGATGATCGCGCAGCAAATCGACGCCATCCCCGGTACGGGCGGAAAGGCGAATCAGTGAGTGACCATTCACTTCTGTTTGACCCAGCGCTTCGCCGGTGATATCGGCTTTATTACGCACCACCACGATAGGCAATGTGGCAGGCAGGCGGGCCATAAACTCCGGCCAGATATCCGCAGGTTCAGTGGCGGCTGTTGTCGTGCCATCGACCATAAACAGCACTAAGTCAGCCTGTTCGATCTCATTCCAGGCACGTTCGATACCAATGCGCTCAACTTCGTCGATGGCTTCGCGCAGACCGGCGGTATCGATGATATGTAATGGCATACCATCAAGATGAATATGTTCGCGCAGCACATCGCGGGTCGTCCCGGCAATATCGGTCACGATCGCCGCTTCGCGGCCAGCTAAGGCATTCAGCAGGCTGGATTTTCCGGCGTTCGGACGCCCGGCAATCACCACTTTCATCCCTTCACGCAGCAGGCTGCCCTGACGCGCTTCGGCGCGCACCGCGTCCAGATCGCCCATCACCGTATTGAGTTTGGCTTCAATTTTACCGTCGGACAGAAAGTCGATTTCCTCATCCGGGAAGTCGATAGCCGCTTCGACAAAGATCCGCAGGTGAGTGAGTGCTTCCACCAGATGATGAATACGGTTAGAGAATGCGCCCTGAAGCGAGTTCACCGCTGAACGCGCGGCCTGCTCTGAACTGGCATCAATCAGATCGGCAATCGCTTCGGCCTGTGCCAGATCGAGCTTATCGTTGAGGAAAGCGCGTTCAGAGAATTCGCCCGGACGCGCAATACGCACGTTTTCCAGCGCGATGATGCGTCTGAGCAGCAAATCGAGAATGACCGGCCCGCCGTGGCCTTGCAGTTCCAGCACGTCTTCGCCGGTAAAGGAATTTGGGCCGGGGAACCACAGCGCGATGCCCTGATCCAGCGTGCTGCCGTCTGCATCCTGAAACGGCAGATAATCGGCATAACGCGGCTTTGGCAATTTACCTAAGACAGCCTGTGCCACATCACGCGCCGCACGGCCGGAAATGCGCAAAATGCCCACACCACCGCGGCCGGGGGGCGTTGCCTGGGCAATAATGGTATCTGAGGTGCTCATAGCAATTTTCTCTGTTGGTCTTTTTACGGATATGCAAAAGGCGGTCAAATGACCGCCTTTGTCTTTTTATCACCAAGTTTAGCTGTCAGGACGAAACCCGCCCTGACATTAACTTATGACTTTTTCTTGTCGCGGCTGTGCAGACCACGTTTTTCCAGCCCGCGATAAATCAGCTGCTGCTGGAGAATGGTAACCAGGTTACTGACGATGTAGTACACCACCAGACCAGACGGGAACCACAGGAAGAACACGGTGAAGATGACCGGCATGAAGGTCATGATCTTCTGCTGCATCGGGTCAGTGACGGTAGTCGGCGACATCTTCTGAATGAAGAACATCGTGATACCCATCAGAACCGGCAGAATGTAGTACGGGTCTTGCGCTGACAGGTCATGGATCCACAGGATGAACGGCGCATGACGCAATTCAATGGAACCAGACAGCATGTAATACAGTGCCAGGAAGATAGGCATCTGAATAACCAGCGGCAGACAACCGCCCAGCGGGTTCACTTTCTCAGACTTATACAGCGCCATCATTTCCTGACTCATGCGCTGTTTGTCATCACCGATACGTTCACGCATGGCGGCCAGTTTCGGCTGCAGCATACGCATTTTCGCCATCGACGTGTACTGTGCGCGGGTCAGTGGGTACATGATACCGCGGACAATAAAGGTGATTACGATGATCGAGAAGCCCCAGTTACCGACAAACCCTTGAATGAATTTCAACAGTTTGAACAGTGGCTGAGAGATGAACCATAACCAACCGTAGTCAACCGTCAGATCCAGGTGAGGCGCGATAGCCGCCATTTTGTCCTGAATTTCCGGGCCAACCCACAAGATGGAAGCAACTTGTTGCTGCGCACCTGGTGCAACGGTAAACGGCGTGCCTTTAAAGCCAATCGTTGAGATACCGTTATTGGTGGTGGTGAAGAAAGTATTGGTGTCTTTCGCAGACGGGATCCATGCAGTCGCAAAGTACTGCTGCAGCATTGCAACCCAACCGCCCTGAGTGGTGACATTCAGCACTTCGCTCTTATCGAACGCGTATTTCTGATATTTGTCATCGCTTGAGGAGTATGCCGCGCCGCGGAACGTGTGCAGAGCAAAGTTATTGCTTCCGGTATCACGGTGCTTAGGCAAATCGGTGGTTTGTTTCAGCTGACCAAACATCGTCAGATCAAGCGGGGTAGATGTGGTGTTGTTGATGTTGTATTCAACGTTAACCGCATAAGAACCGCGTTTGATCACGAAGGTTTTGGTGTAAATCGCCCCGTTTGCCGCCGTATAAGTCATCGGAATGCGCAGTTCAGACTGACCTTCGGTCATCGTGAAGGTATCCGAGCTGGTCTGGAACAGAGGACGTTCGCCGTTCGCCGGATTATCTGGACCGTTTTTACCTGTCAGACCGCTTTGTGCCTGATAGATGAAATTAGGAGTGGTTTCCAGCAACTGGAATGGCTGGTCAGAACCCAACGTCGTAGGGTAAGCCTTCAGCAGAGCCTGCTCAATGTCGCCACCACGGGTGTTGATTGTTAATGACAGCACATCACTGTTAACTGTAATTAATTTGCCCTGTCCGCTACCAGGAACAGCCTGGTTAGCAGCATCACCGTTTGCAGTGTTCGCAGTCTGTTGCGTGGTCTGGTTGGCCGGTTGCGGAGCGTGGTCCGTTTGCCATGCCTGCCAGATCATGAAAGACACGAACAGCAGAGCGATGAGGAAAAGATTGCGTTGCGAATCCATCGTTAGAGTTCTCTGTTATTGTCGGTTTTCGGCGGTACGGGGTCATCACCACCTGGGTTCAAAGGATGGCATTTTAATACGCGTTTCAAAGTCAACCAACTGCCTTTTAACACGCCAAAACGACCAATTGCTTCAATACCGTATTGAGAGCAGGTTGGTCGAAAGCGGCAATGCGGCCCGAGCAAAGGACTGATGAACAACTGATAACCACGTATCAGTTTAATCAGGATGCGGGTGCCTGTCGGCAATGTCGACGCCATAATTTCTCCAACGCTTCCGTCAGCGCGCGATTGTCTAAATCGGCGACACCCTTCTTGGCTACTACCACAAAATCCATCGCCGGCAACGCATGCTGATTCAGTCGGAAACTCTCGCGGGTAAGGCGTTTGATCCGATTGCGTTCATGAGCGCGTTTGACGTGTTTTTTTGCGACGGTAAGACCGATGCGGGGATGCCCCAGCTCGTTCAGGCGGCCGAGTATCGTAATTTGCGGCGTGCCAGCCCGTTGTGGCTGCTGGAAGACGAAAGTGAAATGACGGGGAGTTAACAAACGTAACTCCCTGGGAAAAGCGAGCTTAACCACTAATTCGATTAGCTTTTATTACTTGGAAGCAGCTGACAGACGAGTACGGCCTTTCGCACGACGGCGGGCCAGAACCAGACGACCATTTTTGGTTGCCATACGAGCACGGAAACCGTGGGTGCGGTTGCGCTTCAATACGGACGGTTGGAAAGTGCGTTTCATAGCGATTTCTACCTAAACTTAAATTATTACTGATCAGTAAACGCGAAGACATGTCGGCGAAAATACGACCGATGCCCTTGTCGCAACATATAAAGAAGCGGGATTGTAATAACTGTACAGTCCTGAGTCAATTTAGATTGCCAGAAAGGGTCCAAATGTTTACCAGAATGGCCTGTGGTCACACCGCAAATCCATCTGGTTATGACCATCAGGAACACAGGCTTGACACATAGGGCTGAGAATTATACGGACTCTGATATAAATCGCAAGGATCCTCGGGCGATCCTTATCCACAGGGCTGAGATCTTGCGCGCAAACTGATGAAAAATGCCTCAGCGGAGTCCTATTTTTTCACCAGAGTGATGATTACATCGTCTAATTATAAAAGGATCGGCTAAGCTTACCCACTTGCCGACCGCTGCCTGTGGATAAAAAGGATCTAAACTGTCAGGAAGGGGAGGATCTCTGTGTCGGATTGCGTTATGATCCGCCATTCCGATCGCGATCCCAGCCGGGATGCCGTCGACAAAAACCGCAAAAAGCGGTTCGCACGTGACTTTACGCCACTGACAGGGTGGTGAAAGAAATTTCCCCCATTCAACGGGCGGAGCGTGTGTCAAAAATCATGATTTAAAAAATATCCTGATCCTTTTCTTTTTTGATCTTGTTCGAGTGGAGTCCGCCGTGTCACTTTCGCTTTGGCAGCAATGTCTTGCCCGTTTGCAGGATGAACTACCTGCCACAGAATTCAGTATGTGGATACGCCCCCTACAGGCGGAACTCAACGACAATACGCTGGCGCTTTACGCTCCGAATCGTTTTGTCCTGGATTGGGTTCGCGACAAATACTTAAATAATATTAACGGCTTGCTTAACGATTTCTGTGGAGCGAATGCCCCGTTGCTGCGTTTTGAAGTGGGCAGTAAGCCGTTGATTCAGCGCGTCAGCCAGCCCGTGGCCACCAGCGTCAGTTCGCAGGCAGCACCGGCTATTCCGCGCCTCGCACCTTCCCGTCCAAGCTGGGACAGCTCGCCGGTACAACCAGAGTTGTCTTACCGTTCTAACGTCAACCCGAAACACACTTTCGACAACTTCGTAGAAGGTAAGTCTAACCAACTGGCCCGCGCGGCGGCGCGTCAGGTGGCAGATAACCCGGGTGGCGCGTACAACCCGCTTTTCCTTTATGGCGGCACCGGCTTGGGTAAAACCCACTTACTGCACGCGGTCGGCAACGGCATTATGGCGCGTAAAGCCAATGCAAAAGTGGTCTACATGCACTCCGAGCGTTTTGTGCAGGACATGGTCAAAGCGCTGCAAAACAATGCCATCGAAGAGTTCAAACGCTACTATCGCTCCGTCGATGCGTTGCTCATCGATGACATTCAATTCTTTGCGAATAAAGAACGTTCACAGGAAGAGTTTTTCCACACCTTTAATGCCCTGCTGGAAGGCAATCAGCAGATCATCCTGACTTCAGATCGTTATCCAAAAGAGATCAACGGTGTGGAAGATCGTCTGAAATCCCGTTTCGGCTGGGGTCTGACGGTCGCGATCGAGCCGCCTGAGTTAGAAACCCGCGTGGCGATCCTGATGAAAAAGGCTGACGAGAATGATATCCGTCTGCCGGGTGAAGTGGCCTTCTTTATTGCCAAACGTCTGCGTTCTAATGTGCGTGAGCTTGAAGGCGCACTGAACCGCGTGATCGCGAACGCCAACTTTACCGGCCGTGCGATCACCATCGACTTCGTGCGTGAAGCGCTGCGTGATTTGTTAGCGCTGCAGGAGAAGCTGGTCACTATCGATAATATTCAGAAAACAGTGGCCGAATATTATAAAATCAAGGTCGCTGACCTGCTTTCCAAACGGCGCTCCCGTTCGGTAGCCCGCCCACGCCAGATGGCGATGGCGTTGGCGAAAGAGCTGACCAACCACAGCCTGCCAGAAATCGGCGATGCGTTCGGTGGTCGGGACCATACCACGGTGTTGCACGCCTGCCGTAAAATCGAGCAGTTGCGTGAAGAAAGTCACGACATCAAAGAAGATTTCTCCAACTTAATCAGAACATTATCTTCCTAGCGCTATGAAATTTATTGTTGAACGTGAGCATTTACTGAAACCACTGCAACAGGTCAGTAGCCCGCTGGGTGGACGACCAACGCTGCCTATTCTGGGTAACCTGTTATTACAGGTGACGGATGGCGCGCTGTCGCTGACCGGGACGGATCTGGAAATGGAGATGGTGGCGAAAGTCGCGCTGTCTCAGCCACATGAAGCGGGTGCCACCACGGTACCGGCGCGTAAATTCTTTGATATCTGCCGTGGATTGCCGGAAGGCGCGGAAATTTCCGTCGCTCTCGACGGCGACCGCATGCTGGTAAAATCAGGCCGCAGCCGTTTCTCGCTGTCGACCTTGCCGGCCACAGATTTCCCTAATCTCGACGACTGGCAAAGCGAAGTAGAATTCACCCTGCCGCAGGCCACGTTGAAACGTCTGATCGAAGCCACGCAGTTCTCTATGGCGCATCAGGACGTTCGTTACTATTTAAACGGCATGCTGTTCGAAACCGAAGGTGAAGAACTGCGTACCGTCGCGACCGACGGCCACCGTCTGGCCGTGTGTTCAATGCCTATCGGCCAGTCTTTGCCGTCGCATTCGGTGATCGTGCCTCGTAAAGGTGTGATGGAACTGGTGCGTCTGCTCGACGGCGGTGACACCACATTGCAGCTGCAAATTGGCAGCAACAATATCCGTGCTCACGTCGGCGACTTCATCTTTACGTCTAAACTGGTCGACGGTCGCTTCCCTGACTATCGCCGCGTATTGCCGAAAAATCCGGACAAAACGCTGCAGGCCGGGTGCGATTTGCTGAAACAGGCGTTTGCCCGTGCAGCGATCCTGTCCAATGAAAAATTCCGCGGCGTGCGTTTGTATGTCAGCCATAACCAGCTGAAAATCACCGCGAATAACCCGGAACAGGAAGAAGCCGAAGAAATTTTGGATGTCGGTTACGAAGGTACCGAAATGGAAATCGGCTTTAACGTCAGTTACGTGCTCGATGTGCTGAATGCGCTCAAGTGCGAAGACGTTAATCTGCTGCTGACGGACTCCGTCTCCAGCGTGCAGATCGAAGACGCTGCCAGCCAGTCGGCCGCGTATGTTGTCATGCCGATGAGGCTCTAGTCTGAATTAATGGCCTTAACGCGCTTACTGATAAAAGATTTCCGCAACATTGAGGCGGCGGATTTAGATCCGTCGCCTGGTTTTAACTTTCTGGTCGGTCCCAACGGCAGCGGTAAAACCAGTGTGCTCGAAGCGGTGTATACCCTGGGGCATGGCCGCGCTTTTCGCAGTTTGCAGGCCGGGCGCGTTATCCGTCACGATCAGCCGGAGTTTGTTCTCCATGCGCGTGTGGATGATGGTGGCGATCGCGAAGTCTCGATCGGTCTGAGTAAAAGCCGTCAGGGCGACAGCAAAGTGCGCATTGATGGCACTGACGGGCACAAAGTGTCTGAACTGGCCCAGATGCTGCCCATGCAACTTATCACCCCCGAAGGTTTCACCCTGCTTAATGGCGGGCCGAAGTACCGGCGGGCATTTATCGACTGGGGTTGTTTCCATCACGATCCCGGTTTTTTTATCGCCTGGAGCAACCTGCGACGGTTACTCAAGCAGCGCAACGCCGCGCTGCGACAGGTGAGTCGTTATGCGCAAATTCGTGCCTGGGATCAGGAATTGATCCCGTTAGCCGAGCGCATTAGCGAATGGCGGGCAGCATACAGCGAAGCGATCGCGGCTGATATCAGCGCGACCTGCGCGCAATTCCTGCCCGAATTCGCCCTCAGTTTTTCTTTCCAGCGTGGATGGGACAAGGAAACCGAGTACGGCGAGTTGCTGGAGCGTAATTTTGAACGCGACAGAGCCTTAACGTATACCGCGTCAGGTCCGCACAAAGCGGATTTCCGCATTCGTGCCGACGGCACGCCGGTGGAAGATTTGCTGTCCCGTGGGCAGCTGAAATTACTGATGTGTGCGCTCAGATTAGCGCAGGGTGAGTTTCTCACCCGACAGAGCGGGCGGCGTTGCCTGTATCTTCTTGACGATTTTGCCTCCGAGCTGGACGCCGACCGACGTCGGTTGCTGGCCGATCGCCTGAAAGCCACCCAGGCACAGGTTTTTGTCAGTGCGATAAGCGCTGAGCAAGTGACCGACATGATGGGTGAAAAGGGCAAGATGTTCCGCGTGGAACAAGGTAAAATAGCCGTTCTATCACAGGACTAAAAATGAGCGAGAAACGTTGATGTCGAATTCTTATGACTCCTCAAGTATCAAGGTATTAAAAGGGCTGGACGCGGTGCGTAAGCGCCCGGGCATGTATATCGGCGATACCGATGACGGCACTGGTCTGCACCACATGGTATTCGAGGTTGTGGACAACGCTATCGACGAAGCCCTCGCGGGCCACTGTAAAGAGATTCAGGTCACGATCCATGCGGATAACTCTGTTTCCGTGCAGGATGATGGTCGTGGTATTCCAACCGGCATTCACGAAGAAGAGGGCGTTTCAGCTGCTCAGGTCATCATGACCGTACTTCATGCCGGTGGTAAATTTGACGATAACTCGTACAAAGTGTCCGGCGGTTTGCATGGCGTGGGTGTTTCCGTCGTTAACGCCCTGTCGGAAAAACTGGAGCTGGTTATCCGTCGTGAAGGCAAAGTGCACACCCAGACTTACGTGCACGGTGAGCCGCAGGAACCCTTGAAAGTCGTGGGCGATACCGACGTAACCGGTACCACCGTGCGTTTCTGGCCGAGCTTTAACACCTTTACCAATCATACTGAATTCGAGTACGACATTCTGGCGAAACGCCTGCGTGAACTGTCGTTCCTGAACTCGGGTGTGGCGATCCGCTTGCTGGATAAGCGCGACGGCAAAAACGATCACTTCCATTATGAAGGCGGTATCAAAGCCTTTGTGGAATACCTGAATAAAAACAAAACCCCAATTCACCCGACGGTGTTCTATTTCTCAACCGTGAAAGACGATATCGGTGTGGAAGTGGCGTTGCAGTGGAATGACGGTTTCCAGGAAAATATTTACTGCTTTACCAACAATATCCCACAGCGCGACGGCGGCACCCATCTGGTGGGCTTCCGTTCTGCGATGACCCGTACGCTGAACGCGTACATGGATAAAGAAGGCTACAGCAAAAAATCCAAAATCAGTGCCACCGGCGACGATGCCCGTGAAGGCCTGATCGCCGTGGTTTCGGTGAAAGTGCCGGATCCTAAGTTCTCTTCTCAGACCAAAGACAAACTGGTTTCTTCCGAAGTGAAGACAGCCGTTGAGTCACTGATGAACGAGAAGCTGGTGGATTATCTGATGGAAAACCCGGCGGATGCGAAAATCGTTGTCGGGAAAATCATTGATGCAGCCCGTGCGCGTGAAGCAGCCCGTAAAGCACGTGAAATGACCCGTCGTAAGGGCGCGCTGGATCTGGCTGGTTTGCCAGGCAAACTGGCTGACTGCCAGGAACGTGACCCGGCTCATTCCGAACTCTATTTAGTGGAAGGGGACTCAGCGGGCGGCTCTGCAAAACAAGGCCGTAACCGTAAGAACCAGGCGATTCTGCCGTTGAAAGGTAAAATCCTCAACGTTGAGAAAGCGCGCTTCGACAAAATGCTCTCTTCTCAGGAAGTGGCGACGCTGATTACCGCGCTCGGTTGTGGCATTGGCCGTGACGAATACAACCCGGACAAACTGCGCTATCACAGCATCATCATCATGACCGATGCCGACGTCGATGGTTCACACATCCGTACCCTGCTGCTGACCTTCTTCTACCGTCAGATGCCTGAAATTGTGGAACGTGGTCACGTGTTTATCGCACAGCCGCCGTTGTACAAAGTGAAAAAAGGTAAGCAGGAACAGTATATTAAAGATGATGAAGCGATGGATCAGTATCAGATCTCCATTGCGATGGACGGGGCAACGTTACACGCCAACGCCCATGCACCAGCCCTGGCGGGTGAACCGCTGGAGAAACTGGTCGCTGAACATCACAGCGTGCAGAAAATGATTGGCCGTATGGAACGTCGTTATCCGCGTGCGCTGCTGAACAACCTGATCTATCAGCCAACCTTAGCCGGTGCTGAGCTCGCTGACGAAGCGAAAGTGAAGGAATGGATCGAAACGCTGGTGTCCCTGCTCAACGAAAAAGAGCAGCACGGCAGCAGCTACAGTGCGATTGTGCGTGAAAATCTCGAACACCAGCTGTTCGAGCCAATCCTGCGTATTCGTACTCACGGCGTGGATACCGATTACGATCTGGATGCAGACTTCATTCAGGGCGGCGAATACCGCAAAATCTGTACGTTGGGTGAAAAACTGCGTGGCCTGATCGAAGAAGACGCTTACATCGAACGTGGCGAACGCCGTCAGCCAGTGACCAGCTTTGAGCAGGCGCTGGAATGGCTGGTGAAAGAGTCACGTCGCGGTCTGTCGATTCAGCGTTATAAAGGTCTGGGCGAAATGAACCCTGAGCAACTGTGGGAAACCACAATGGATCCAACACAACGTCGCATGCTGCGCGTGACCGTGAAAGATGCCATTGCGGCTGACCAGTTGTTCACGACCCTGATGGGCGATGCGGTTGAACCGCGCCGTGCCTTCATCGAAGAGAACGCCCTGAAAGCGGCCAATATCGATATCTGATAGTGGCATAAGCTGATAAAGAGTCCGAACCGGGAAACCGCTTCGGACTTTTTTTTCGTCTGACGCAGCCCGCATTCTGACTGGCTTTACAGCGGGTGATCGCGTTAGCATTGAGAAAGATTAATCAAACTCTGAGGATGCTATGGCTATTGAATTGATTGCAATTGATATGGACGGAACCTTGCTCAATCCGCAGCACGAAGTCACGCCTGCGGTAAAAAAAGCGCTCTCCGATGCGCGTGCCAAAGGCGTGCAAATCGTTCTGGCGACCGGGCGTCCTTTCATTGGCGTGCAGCGTTATTTGCAGGAACTGGATTTGCAGCAGGACGGTTGTTACTGCATCACCAACAATGGCGCGCTGGTGCATAATGCGAAAGATGGCAGCGTGATTGCCGAAATAGCCCTCGAAATTGACGATTATCACTACTTTGAGAAACTCGCGCGTGAGCTGGGCGTGCATTTCCAGGCGCTGACCAAAACCGATCTGTTCACTGCCAACCGCCACGTCAGCCGCTATACCGTGCATGAGTCGTTCACCACCGGTATACCGTTGCAATTCTGTCCGGCTGAGGAGATGGATCCGTCGCTGACCTTCCCAAAAATCATGATGATTGACGATCCTGAACTGCTGGATCGCGCCATCAGCCAGCTTCCGGCGCAAGCCAAAGAGCGCTATACCATCATGAAAAGTTCGCCGTACTTCCTCGAAATCCTGGATAAGCGCGTCAATAAAGGCGAAGGCGTGAAGACGCTGACGGAAAAACTGGGCATCGCGCGCGAAAACGTAATGACGCTGGGCGATCAGGAAAACGACATTGCTATGCTGGAGTTTGCGGGCATTGGCGTCGCGATGGGGAACGCGCTCGATAGCGTGAAAGCCGTCAGCCAGTTCGTCACTAAAACCAACACCGAAGACGGTGTGGCGTTTGCCGTGAATAAGTTCGTGCTGGGCCACTGATCCTCTCTGATAGTTGCGGCCTGTTTTCTTCCCCGGTGCATTATGGGGGCGTTGTCTTATCTCTTCCTGGTCGGGGAAGTGAAAGGTGTCGGCGATTGCTGAAGATTGCCACTGCCGTTTGAGTCCCCTATTCTTAGGCACTCCTTGAACGGCAGGGCACACCTGAACGCATGACCGAAAAACAACTCACTACGGATGCCCGCGGGCATCAGCTCACCAATATCAACGTCTGGACGCCGGACAGCCAGTGGCTGGTGTATGACGTGCGTCCGCATGGCGGTTCTTTTACCGGCTCAACCATTGAGCGGGTGAATGTGGAAACCGGTGAAACTCAGGTGCTTTACCAGGCGAAGGACGGCGCACACGTGGGTGTGGTGACGGTCAGCCCGGATGAGCCCGCCCGTTACGCGTTTATTCATGGCCCGGAAAATCCGGATGCCCAGTGGCAGTATGATTTCCATCATCGTCGCGGAGTCATCGTCTCTGAACCCGCGCGCGAACAGGCCGTCACGCTGGATGCCATGGACATCACCGCGCCTTACACTCCCGGCGCGTTGCGCGGGGGGACGCACGTTCATGTTTTCAGCCCGGACGGCTCCCGTCTGAGTTTCACCTATAACGACCACGTTTTGCATGAGCACGATCCGGTGCTTGATCTGCGTAATGTCGGCGTCGCCCTTGCCGGTTGTCCGGTGACCTTAGCAAAACAGCATCCCCGCGAATACGACGGCAGCCATTTCAGCGTGCTGGTCAGCGACACCACCCCTGCTCCTCAGCCCGGCAGCGATGACATCAACCGCGCTTATGAAGAAGGCTGGATCGGACAGGAAGGCTATGTGAAAGCCGATGGTTCCCGTCAGCGCCGGGCACTGGCCTTTATCGGCGACACGCTTTCAGCCGAGGGCGAAAAGCACCCGGAAATCTTTGTGGTGGATTTGCCGGAAAATGATGCGGATTACCGCAAGGCCGGTGATAAACCCTTGCAGGGCACGCTTGAAACGCTGCCTGCGCCACCGGCGGGGGTAAAGCAGCGGCGAATCACGTTTACCGAAAACGGCATCGCCACCCAGCCGCGCCACTGGCTGCGTGCGTCGCCGGACGGCACACAGATAGCCTTTCTGATGAAAGATCATAACGCGGTGGTGCAGGTGTGGACGGTTTCCCCCAACGGCGGCGAGCCGGTGCAAATCAGCCATGGCGTTCAGGGAATTCAGTCTGCGTTCAGCTGGCGCCCGGACGGAAAATCCCTGGCGCTGATCTGCGATAACAGCGTGATGCGTCTGGATGTGCAAAGCGGAGAGATGCAGCGGTTAACGCCACGATCGGATATTGCGCCGTGCGCTGATGCAGTCGTGTATTCACCGGATGGCCGTAAAGTAGCGTTTATGCGTCAGTTGGAAGGATATGCGCAGATTTGCGTGGCAGACAGTGATTAACGTTTGTTAAAAACCGGCCTGTTCTGGCCGGTTACATGGGGTTACTTTTTATGTGCCGAAGATTTGTGACCGCGATCGGAGGTGGTCATTGGCGGGATGTGATCGATATCGACCCCGTTACTCAGCGCAATATTGCGTTCTTCGCTGGCTTTGACGCGATCGCGCGTCGTCACTTTCCCGCTGCGATAATAATCATAAGGCAGCAGAAGCGTATCCAGCGCGGCACTGAAAGGTAAGTCGATCAACAGCAGCGGCGTCATGGCCCAGCTGGTGTCATCGCTTTTTATCATATTCACATCAGCACGGGCGCCGGAATAATATCCGGTGTCACCCCCTGTATGGCTCATCACGCTGGAGCAACCGCTCGTCGCTAAAAAAACACATCCTGTCATCAGCGGCGTTAATGCAAATTTCATCATGTTAGAACTCATCTTATGCTGTCAGGCTGAGCTTTTAAGTCAAGGTGACTTATAACACTCAACACAAAAAATTAACAAAGCAAGCTGTAGCTCTGTGGCTGCGATCCCATTAAGTGTAATTACTATTTGAAATCCTGCAGGAAACTGCCTGCTGTCCCTGATTTTTCGCCTGTCGTTGTGCTGTATTTTGGCTATTCCGGTTCAACGAAAACGAAATTTTTTTGTTTTTCCCCGCTTGAAAATATTCCTTTCGTCTCCATTTTTAAAGGGAGACGCACAAAGATACGCCGTAAGGGATCTTTTCTCATGACCGTTTGTTATGAAGGAATGCGTTGCAGCCTGTCCGACCGGAGGGCTAAAACAAACACTCGCTGAATATCAGGAGAAGTAAGAATGCGTAATTTCGATTTATCCCCGTTGTACCGTTCTGCCATTGGTTTTGACCGTTTATTTAATCTCATCGAATCGGGTCAGAATCAGGGTGGCGGATATCCCCCTTATAATGTCGAGCTGGTTGACGAAAACCATTACCGGATTGCTATCGCGGTAGCCGGTTTCGCAGAATCCGAGCTGGACATCACGGCTCACGACAACATGCTGGTGGTTAAAGGTGCGCATGCGCCGACAGAAACCGACCGCACTTATTTATATCAGGGCATTGCTGAGCGTAATTTCGAACGCAAATTCCAGCTGGCAGAGCATATCCAAATTAAAGCCGCTAATTTGTCCAATGGCCTGTTGTATATCGATCTGGAACGTATTGTTCCTGAATCATCAAAACCGCGCCGTATCGACATTCGTTAATTCAACGGTCGCTATCCCGTTAATCAGGATATTGACCGTCAGAAAATGAAAAAGTTTAGGCTCGCCGTCAGGGAGCTGAACCGTCACATCCAAAATGGAGGACGGAATTGTTAATCTCGCTTCAAAGAAGGAGTTACACCATGCGTAATTATGATATTTCCCCGTTACTGCGTCAGTGGATTGGTTTCGATAAATTAGCCAGTTCAATGCAGGGTTCAGATCAGGCATTTCCGCCGTATAACATCGAGAAGTCAGACGATAACCATTATCGCATCTCGCTGGCACTGGCCGGTTTTAAACAAAGTGACCTGAATATAGAAGTGGAAGGGCCGCGTTTAACCGTCAGCGGTACGCCGGAACAGGCGGAGACGAAGGTGGAATACCTGCATCAGGGCCTGGTCATCAAACCTTTTACCCTGAGTTTCACGCTGGCTGAGCATATGCATGTGTCAGCAGCCGAGTTCGTCAACGGTTTGCTGCACATTAGCCTGGTGCGTGATGTACCGGAAGCGCTGCAACCGCAGAAAATCGCGATCGGCAGTGAAAAACCTGCACTGGAAAACCAGCCGTCATAAGATCTGAACATTGAGCGTAAACAGAAAACCGGGGTGACGAACTCCGGTTTTTTTATGCCTGTAAATCGGCTCAGAGTGCCTGCGTTTCCGCGTGCGCTTTTTCCACTTCTTCCGCCAGAATCTGCACGCCGCGCTCGATTTGCTCGGCGTCCGGCACGTAATTCATGCGCATGCACTGATGCGTATGCGCCCACGGATGCTCAAGCCCTGGGAAGAAGTAATCGCCTGGCACCATCAGCACGCCGCGCTGTTTCAGGCGCTGATACAGCACTTCGGTGGTGATCGGTAAATCTTTAAACCACAGCCACAGGAAAATCGCCCCTTCCGGTTTATGGATCAGGCAACGTTCTTCCGGCAGATAACGGCGCAGCGTGGCAATGGTTTCCTGCACGCGCTGGAAATAGAAGGGTTTGATCACCTCTTCGGAAAGACGCAGCAAATCGCCGCGCGCAATCATCTCATGAGCGATGGCCGGGCCGACGCTGCCCGGAGACAGGCTGATAATGCCGTTCATGTTGCTGATCGCTTTGATGATTTTCTCATCGGCGATCACGATACCGCAACGCGACCCTGGCAGGCCGAGTTTCGACAGGCTCATGCACAGAATGATGTTCGGATTCCACAGCGGCGTGGCGTCGGTAAAGACGATGCCAGGGAACGGCACGCCATAGGCGTTATCGATTAACAGTGGAATATTCTTTTGCTGTGCCAGTGCGTCGAGGCGGATCAGCTCTTCGTCGGTGATGACGTTGCCGGTCGGGTTGGTCGGGCGTGAGACGCAGATAAGGCCAATGTCATCGGAAATGTTCAGATGATCGAAATCGACGTGATATTTGAACTGGCCTTCCGGCAGCAATTCGATGTTCGGCTTGGCCGAGACAAACAGGTTTTCATCCAGCCCGGCATCGGCATATCCCAGATATTCCGGTGCCAGCGGGAACAACACTTTTGACATGCTGCCGTCGGCGCGACGTCCGGCGAACAGATTGAACAAATAGAAGAAGGCGCTCTGGCTGCCGTTGGTCAGCGCAATGTTTTGCGCATCCAGCTGCCAGCCCAGTTCTTTCTGTAACATTTCTGCCAGCGCATGGCGCAGAACGTCTTTGCCCTGCGGGCCATCGTAATTACACAAGGCTTCAGTCAGCTTGCCAGTGGCCAGCATTTCGCTGAGCAACGTCTGGAAATAATCCTGCATCTCAGGAATTTGCGCCGGATTACCGCCGCCGAGCATCACCGCGCCGGGCGTGCGTAAACCGTCATTCATGTCGCCCATCAGGCGGGTGATGCCTGAAAAACGGGTAAATTTGTCACCGAAAGCAGAAAACGTCATAGAAAGCTTTGTATGTTATCGAAATGTGATGTCCACAATAACGCCTGCGGCAAAGCAGTGCAATCGGACCACCGGGTTTTGAAATGTCCTCCTCTCCCGGACGTGCCGGAAGGGGAGGATCACTGCGAGGCGATGAAACTTACTTCTTCAACACTTCCGGGTTAACGCAGAACTCTTTCACCTCGCCGGTCAGGGCGGCGATCAGGTTATCGACGGCGCAGGCGGCCATGTCGTAACGGGTTTCATGCGTGGCAGAACCGATGTGTGGCAGCGCCACCACGTTTGGCAGGCTCAGCAACGGTGAGTCTTTTGGCAGTGGTTCTGTCTCGAACACGTCCATCCCTGCGCCATAAATCGTCCCGGCTTTCAGGGCTTCAATCAAAGCGGGTTCATCGATAACCGGGCCGCGTCCGGCGCTGATCAGGATCGCGCTGGATTTCATTTTCCCCAGCTCTTCTTTGCCAATCAGATGGAAGGTTTGTTCGGTCATCGGCAGAAGAATACAGACGAAATCAGCGGTTTTCAGCAGCTCATCCAGTTCGCATTTGCGCGCGCCAAACTTCTCTTCCGCTTCTTTATGCTGACTGCGGGCGTTATACAGAATCGGCATGTCGAAACCGAAATGTGCGCGCTGCGCCAGAGCCAGACCGATGCGGCCCATGCCGACGATGCCCATGGTTTTATGGTGTACGTCGGTGCCGAACCAGTCAGGGCCGACGTTATCTGTCCATTCACCGGCTTTCACGCGTTCGGCGACATTCACCACGCGGCGCGCAGTGGAAAGCACCAGCGCCATGACCGTATCCGCCACGGTGTCGGTCAGTGCGGTCGGGGTATGCATCATCGGAATTTCGCGGCGGGTCAGTTCTGCCACGTCGAAATTGTCGTATCCCACGGAAATGGTGGATACCGCACGCAGGCGCGGCGCGTGGTCAAACAGCTCTTTATCAATCTTGCCGCCAGACCCCAGTAACCCTTCGGCATTTTGCAGCGCATCAAACACCGCAGCGCGGTTTTCATCGGTGATGCCATCCACCTCAGTGATAGAAAAGTGCTGTTCGAGACGTTGATGCAGATCGGCGGGCAGTTTTTTGTACAGGACAATAGACGGCTTCATCAATTATTACTCCCTTGGGTTAAGGAAACATCTTCAGGTTTTGTTGCGGCCTGCTGCGGTTTCACCAGCAGGGTCAGGCCTGCGGAGACCAGCAACGACACGGCCATAAAAATAAAAGAGGCGGAAGGGCTGCCGGTATTCCCGTTCAGATAACCAACAAACCACGAACCAAAGAAAGAGCCCAGCGCGCCAAGGCTGTTGATCAGCGCCATCGCGCCACCGGCGACATTTTTAGGCAGCATTTCAGGAATGATGGCGAAGAACGGGCCGTAAGGTGCATACATTGCGGCCGCGGCGATGACCAGCAAACCGTAAGACAGCCAGAAGTTGTGGCTGCCGGTCGCCCAGGAGCCGAAGAACGCCAGCGCACCGACGAGCAGCAGCGGCCAGACAAACAGTTTGCGGTTTTGCATTTTGTCCGAGGCCCATGACACCAGGATCATGGCGAGCGTGGCGGCCAGATAGGGGGCGGAAGATAACCAGCCCGCCTCGACCATGCCCATCTCTTTACCGTCGTGCAGGATCGATGGCAGCCACAGCACAAAGCCGTAGACCCCAATGCTCCAGAAGAAATACTGCAGACACAAAAGAATGACGCTGCGCGAGCGGAAAGCTTCGCGATAACCGCCCACCGCCTGGATCTCTTTTTGCTCTTTTGCCAGCTGCTCGCTCAGGGCTTTTTTCTCCTGCGCGCTCAGCCAGCCGACGTCTTCGGGTTTATCTTTGACGGTAAACCACCAGATAACCGCCCAGATCACAGCCGGAATACCTTCGAAGATAAACATTTCCCGCCAGCCAAACGATTCGATCAGATAGCCGGAAAGTACCGACATCCACAGCACCGTGACCGGATTACCCAGGATCAGAAACGTGTTGGCGCGTGAGCGCTCTGACTTTGTGAACCAGTTGCTGATGTACACCAGCATCGCGGGCATCACCGCGGCTTCGACCACGCCGAGCGCAAAGCGGATGGCGGCCAGCATGGGAATGTTATTCACCACGCCGGTCAGAGAGGCAAACCCGCCCCACAGCAATAAGCACCAGAAAATCAGTTTCTTAACGCTGCGCCTTTCGGCGTAAATGGTGCCGGGGATTTGGAAAAAGAAATAACCCAGGAAAAACAGTGCGCCCAGCAGGGACGACATCCCTTTGGTGATGCCGAGATCATCATTGATACCGGCCGCCGACGCGAAGCTGAAGTTCGAGCGGTCGACATAAGCCAGACTGTAAGTGATGAACACGATCGGCATGATGTACCACCAGCGACGCGGTGCAATCCTGGACTGGTTCATAACGGTTTCTCCTGATGGATCCTCAGTATGTTTTACGCAACAGCTCGACGTAATACCGTGTCACGGCGACCAAATCTTCCCCTTCGAGCGGGAATTCAATGCCGCGCGGCACATCCTGAGGCAGGGCTTTCAGTAACGGGATCCAGCTGCCATCGCTGTCATCGAGTGCCACGGCGTGCCATTTTCCGCCACGCTTTTCTGCCGCTTTGACATGGACGTAACCGACGTGACGCGCCAGCCGTTCAGCTGCCGTTGCCGGATCCTGTCCCACCCACAGCCAGTTCGCCATGTCGAACGTCATATCCAGCGGCAGGTGCAGGGATTCAGCCGCAAACATAAAGGCATTAATGCGCGAAAGTATCCCGCATTCGCTCGACTGGTCATTTTCCACCACCAGCTTCACGGGCTTCGCTGCCAGCAGCACTTTCAGCGGCGTCAGGTCCGCGCCCGGCTCAAACTCGCCGAGTGAGAACTTGATGGTGCGGGCACCTAAAGTATGGGCCTCATCGAAATACTGTTCCGCGTCAGGGTTCAGCTTGCCGCCGGTGTTAAACAGCGCGAAGGGCACGGAATACACCGCGAACAGCCCGTTCTGTTTAATCTTTTCAGCAAGTTGCGCCAGGGCGTTCAGCTCTTCGCCGGTGAAGAGTTCACGGCGGATTTCCACGCCGTCGGCCTTCGCGGCAGCGATGACCGGCAGCAGTTCTGACTGCCCGCCAAGGGCGCGGACGACGCTGTTACCGTAAGCGGCAGTAACGATGACGATCTCTCTTTGCATGACTCTTTGTCCTGTTAAAACGCACCGGAATGCGGTGCCAGCGAGCGTTTAGAAGACATTATCTTAGTGGAACAAATGGCGCTGCGTGTTCTTGTTAATAATTTGTTTCGCTTTATATAACCTAATTGGAACCGGTTCCAATCAAAAGACCCGAAGGTCAGAAACATGATCCCGCTCACGAAGAACGGGAGAGAAAAGGGGAGAAGAAAGCGATCAGCGGCGTGCGGTGGAGGCGCGTGCAATCAGCTCGCCGGAGAATTCGAGGTCTTTGACCGGTGCGGTGCTGCCCTGAATGCGCGTCACCAGCTGACCGAGTGCTGCGACGCCCATCTCATACGTCGGCTGCCTGAACGTGGTGATCCCAACGCCGGCAAGATCAGCCCACACCAGTTCGTCAAAACCTGACAGACCGATGTCCGGCCCCCAGGTGATATCCAGCCTGCGCAGGGCGCGTGCCACCTGTAACGTCAGCGCTCCGTTCACACACATCACCGCTTTATGTTTGTCTGGATGGCGTGCGACAAAATCGCGCAGCAACGTCTCCAGCCCGCCCGTGTTGCTGAGCTCGATTTCGCCCTGTTCGGCGATACATTCTGGCGATTGCTGCATGCGCTGCAAAAAGGCGCGCAGGCGATCCAGGCGGGTATTGACGTTGGCGGGTTCGGTGACGAAAAGCACGGCTTCAAAGCCTTGTTGCAGAAGATGATCGGTCATCATCTGCGTGGCTTCGACGTTGTTCAGTGCAATCACGTCACAGGCAAAATCGGCGACTTTGCGGTCAATCAGCACCATCGGTAAATTGGCCTGTTGCAGCGTAGAGATCGCCGCTTCACGCATCCCGACGGCGTTGACCACCATGCCATCCACGCGGTAGCTGCTGAGTAACTGCAGGTAATGCTTTTCCTGATCGAGCTCGTTATTGGTGTTGCAGACCAGCAACGTCAGCCCTTCCTGACGGCAGGCGGCTTCGACGCCGCGCATCACATCGACAGAATAGGGATTCGTGATATCGGCGAGGATCAGCCCGATCAGACGTGTATGGCCGCTTTTCAGGCTGCGGGCCATCTGGCTGGGCTGATAATCCAGCAGGGAGATCGCCCGTCCGATGCGCTCTTTGAGATCATCGGACAGCAGGTGTTTTTCACCGTTGAGATAACGTGAAACGCTGGTTTTACCGGTTTTTGCTGCACTGGCAACGTCACGTATCGTAGCGCGAACCGCCGCGCCCGGTTCCTGTTTTTTGCTCACAACCTTTCTCCCCTCATGCATATTCCACGGAGACTAGCACAGAGTGTCGAAAGGCTGTAACCGCAAGTCAGCGCAAACCTTCGGCCGTGCGCACGGCCGAAACCGCCTGAGGCTTCGGTCTGCTGCTGAGCGTAAAGGCGGAAATGATCGTCACCGCAAAGGCGATACCGCCGAGGATCAGATAGGTATCGCTGAACCCGATGCGGTCATACAGGCTGCCCGCGAAAGCAGAAAGGAAAATCGCCGCCAGCTGTTTGGCAAAGTTAAACCCGATCAGATAAATAGTCGCCGAGAACCGGACATCAAAAATCTGGGTGATGTATTTGAACACGCCGACCAGCAGGAACGGCACTTCCAGCGCATGCAGCATTTTCAGCACAATCACTTCGGCAGCCGTGGTGGCAAACGAAGAGCCGACGATGCGAATCGACATGATCGTCCCCGCCAGCAACAGCGTATTTTTCGCGCCAATGCGGTTGATGATCCAGGGTGAGCAGAACATGATCAGCGCGTTGCACAATTCCCCGGCGGTGGTCACGTAGCCGAACATTTCCGTGCCCTGCTGCGGCGAGGAGAAGAAGGTTTTGAAGAAGGTGGCGAACTGCTGATCAAATACGTCGTAAACGCAGGCGACACCCACCACGTACAAAATCAACATCCACAGTTTGCGTTCTTTCAGCAGCAATGCCGCCGTTTTCAGCGAGAATTGCGGCTGATTGGCCCCGAGTTTGTCCATCACCTGCGCATTTTTGTTTTCCTGCGGGCGGGAGATCAGCAGCAATACCATCAGAATAACTGCCGCGCCGGAACCCATCCAGAACACGATATCCGGGTTGATGTTAAATAATACGCCAGCGGTGGAAGCGCAAATCCCCCAGCCGAAACAGCCGAACATACGCGCTTTGCCATATTCGAAAGCACTGCTGCGGCTGACCCTTTCGATATAGGCCTCGGTAGCCCCTGAACCGCCCGCGAAGACGAAGCCGATGTACGCACCACCCAGGATTGCGCCCAGCACAATATTGATTTTCAGCAGAGGCGCAAACACGTAAATGAAGAACGGAGCAAACAGAAACAGCAGGACGGCGATGATCCACAACAGGTGTTTTTTCAGGCCAAGTTTGTCAGAAATGATGCCAAAGAACGGCTGAAACAGAATGGCAAACAGCGACATGCTGGAAAACACGATGCCGGTTTCCGTTTTACTCAGGCCGATAACGTCTGACAGCCAGATCGGTAAAAACGGATAACAGGTCGCCATAATGAAGAAATAGAGGAAGAAATAGCTGCCAAATATCCAGAAGTTAGTATTTTTTTTATAGAAGCAACGATCGGAAGTTTGTGTAGGGTTCATAGTGATTTCCTTGCCGAAACCATGAAAACCGGCACTGTCGTACCGGCGTTTTTTTGTTGTTATCTGATTTCTTCGAAGCCCAGAAGCAGAGCGCTTTCCGGATCCAGCACCGGCAGCGTCAGCCCGGCATTCGCCAGCCATTCACCGCTCAATGCCACAGATGCATGCAGCCACGCCGGTTGCACCCGCATGGTGTGACCGCTGCCGCCACCCGCCAGCAGCGCCGGTTCGTCCAGCACCGTCACGCGATAGCGGGCATCGGTTTTCAGCCCTGGCACGCGTAACACACCGGGTAATGACCAGGTCGGCATCGCCAACTGGCTGACCAGAAACACGGCGCGATCTTTGTTTTCGCTGACCACGCCGTTAATCAGCACCGTTTCATCCTGCGTATCCACGCGGTAAACGTCGCCGCTGTGCAGTAACGGGCGAAGCTGCTGATGAAGGCGGGTGTATTTCGCAAAACCGGCGCGTTCGGCTTCGCCTTCTTTCACCGGATCCAGCTCAATGCCCATGTGGCCAAACAGCGCCGTCAGGCCGCGGAATTCAATGCTGTGCTGGCGCGACGTGGCGTGGCACAGTTTGTTGCCGATGTGCGAGCCCATCACTTCCGGCGGGAAGAAATAGCTCATGCCGCGCTGAATTTTCTGCCGTTCCAGCGCATCGTTGTTGTCGGATGTCCAGAAACGGTGGCTGCGTTTGAGCACTTCAAAATCAATGCGGCCACCGCCGGACGCGCAGGATTCAAATTCAATCTGCGGGAAACGTTCGCCCAGCACGTCGAGCAGGCGGTAGAACTGCCGGGTTTGCGTGGTCAGCGCTGCGCGGCCTTCGTGGCCCGGCTGAACGATTTCACGGTTCATGTCCCACTTTACGTAATCCACATCGTGTTCACCGAGCAGCCAGCTCATGCGTTCCACCAGATAATCAAAGACCTGCGGATTGTTCAGATCGAGCACGAACTGATGGCGTCCGCTCGGTTGCTGATACCCCGGCAAGGCCAGCAGCCAGTCGGGATGGGCGCGGTATAAATCGGAATCCGGATTAATCATCTCCGGCTCGACCCAGATACCAAATTCCATGCCGAGTTGTTTGACGTGGTCGATCACCGGTTTCAGGCCGTTCGGGTATTTCTTCTCATCGAGATACCAGTCGCCGAGCGCCGCGCGATCGTGGTCGCGCCCTTTGAACCAGCCGTCGTCGATAATGAAGCGTTCAACGCCCAACGCGGCGGATTGTGTCGCCATCTGCATGATGTAGTCGGGATCGTGATCGAAATAAATCCCTTCCCAGGTATTGAGGTGCACCGGTCGCGGTTTGTCGCCGGGGAAACGCAAAATATCTTCACGCACGAAGCGGTGAAACTGCTGACTCATGCGGTTAAGCCCGGCAGCAGAATAGCTGGCGTACAGCCACGGCGTTTCCAGTGTTTCACCCTGTTCAAGACGCTGTTCGCCCGGCAGATACAGCGCTTCGGCCTGGACCAGACGGCGACCGTCGATTTTGATGTCGGCACGCAGGCGGTGGTTACCGCTCCAGCCGAGATGTATTCCCCAGACTTCGCCCTGTTCCTCGCTAAACCCCGGATGACCGATCATCATCGCCGGGAAATATTCGGAAGAGGTTTTCCCGCGGCGGTTCTCCTGAATGATGCCGCCGTGATCGAGCAGCGTGCGGTGCGGCTGGAACTCTTTGATCCAGCGGCCATGAAACGCCATCACTTCGGCGGCGCGCTCCGGCAGCGGCAGCGTGACGGCCAGCCGCGTCACCTGATAGGTGCCGGGTTTCAGGCTGGTCAGCGCATTGCGCATCTGCAATACGCCGCTGTCACCGAGGCGCAGTTCGCTGCGAAACTGCAAACCTGCGATGGCGTCTTCGGTGGTAATGATCAGCTGATTTCCCTGCTGTTTCACGTCCGTGGTATCGAATACCGGCGACCAGTCCAGCCCGTCGCGATGGCCTTCCACGCCCGGCGTACCAAACGAGCCCCGGCCTGAATCGGCGCTGAAATTCACCGGTGCTTCCACATCAATACGGCCATTGGGTACGGCGCGGGCGAGGGAAATGACGTCGTCTGCCGAAAACTGGCTCAGGCGGTTTCCCCAGTAGAGGATTTCAGCGAACGGCGCACAACGGACGATCAGGCTGCTGTGTTCGCTGGTTAAATGGACGATCGGGTTTTCCATAGTGTCACTACTCCACAGGGTAATTTGCAGCGATAAAACGTTATCTGGTGGAGTAACTATTGATCCGAAACGTTTCGGATGGGAAATGTGATGGTGCAAATTTGTGATATAGGGTGGAAAAATAACCGAAAGGGGAATTATTGACGCGGTGGATGTGCGGTGACGCCCGCCTGCAATTCTGGTTGCCAGAGCACCTGCAAACCGCTCACCGGTTCGTTACGGATCAGTGCCATTGTCATGCCGGCGATTTGCAGGCCGACCGCTTCCCGGGTGCCCTGACGGATGGCGGTGACCGCCACGTCTGGCAGGCTGTCAGAGGGTAAACCGTCATAGATAATCAGTGATACGCCGCCGTTAAGCAGCAATCCGGCTTCGTACAACGCCAGCGCCGCGCCTTCACCGTGCATATTGCAGTCACAGACAATCGCCGTCGGCGGCAGCGGCAGGGCCAGCAACGCCTGCGTTGCCTGATATCCGGCCCGGCGGCTTGGGCTGACTTTGTTCACGTACCCGTCGTAAAGCGGCAGTTTGTGTGCCAGAAGCCCGTCGAGATAGCCCTGATGACGCTGGCCGATAAACGACTGCTGATTATTTTCGCCGAGAAACGCGATGCGCTGATGCCCAAGCGTGGCGAGGTGATCGACCGCCATTTGCATGCCAGCGCGGTTATCGAAATCGAACCAGGCGTAATCCTGCGTCAGGCAACGGCTGCGCCCGAGCGCCAGAAACGGAAAGTTGCGCTGCTGCAAATCCAGCAGGCGCGGATCATCATCCAGCGTATGGGCGACCAGCATGGCGTCCACGCGTTTACTTTCAATCAGGCGTCGCCACGAAAACGTGCCCAGTTCATCCGGCACCAGCAGCAGATCAATTTCATATTTCGCGAGTTCGCGGGTGATACAGCCCACCATTTCGACAAAGGCTGAATTGCTTAACGGATGTGAAGTGAAGGGGAAAATGAGGCCAACAGCATCGATCTTGCCCATTTTTAACCGGCGGGCGAGGGTGTTGGGCCGGTAGCCGCGTAAATCCGCCGCTGCCTGTACCCGCGCTTTAGTGTCCGCTGAAACATCGTCGTAACCGTTCAGCGCACGGCTGACGGTGGTCACAGACAGACCGAGATCTTTCGCGATAGCTTTCAGAGACATACTGGCATCCGTTACGCAGGTGAGAACGCCAGAATAACACAGGATGCATAAAAACGGGGCCATCTGGCCCCGGCGTTATACGGCAGGTGAAGCCGTTACTGCAACGGGCTGAGGGTGATCTCAACGCGACGGTTCTGCGCTTTACCGGCTTCAGTGCTGTTGCTGGCAATCGGATTATCCGGGCCTGCACCGGTGGTACGAACGCGGCTGCCATCAACGCCCTGGGTGATCAACGCACTGCCGACGCCGTCAGCACGTTGCTGTGACAGCTTCATGTTGAGCGCGCGCGTGCCGGTGCTGTCGGTGTAACCCACGACGTTCACGGCTGTTTTCGGATACTCTTTCAGTACCATCGCCACGCCGGTCAGCGTATTCGCGCCCGCCGGTTTCAGCGTGCTGCTGTTGGTATCGAAGGTCACGTTGTTTGGCATGTTCAGCACGATATTATCGCCCTGACGCGTCACGCTGACGCCGGTGCCTTTCATTTTGTCGCGCAGTTTAGATTCCTGCACATCCATGTAATAACCCGCGCCGCCGCCCAGCGCAGCACCTGCTGCGGCACCGATAAGGGCGCCTTTGCCGCGATCGTGTTTAGAAGATGAAAGCATCCCCACGCCTGCGCCCAGAGCTGCACCCAGCCCTGCGCCGATGCCGGATTTTCCTGCTTCTGATTCGCCGGTGTACGGATTGGTGGTACAGGCTGACAGGCCCATCGTGACGCAAAGTACGCCAGCAACCACAAGTAATCTTTTGCTCATCTTTTTTCCCTTTAAGGATGTTTTTTATTTAGAAACTGACCGCTGCATTATGACTGCCGGGTTTCTGGTAAGTTGCACAGAAAAAGGTGTCAAAACATAAACAAATGCAACGGGCGGACATCCGCCCTGCGGCGTTCTGGCGCCATTTATGCGCAATTTCGTGACGTTAAGCAGTAGGAGAATTCCGGTTATCCGTTTTTGTCTTTTAAGGGATTTTGGGAAATTATTCGAAAAGGGGCTGATGCCAGCGCAGAACCCAGGTCGGAAGACCGGTTCCGGGATGAACCGTGTCGTTGACCACTAAGAAATCTTCTTTGCGATAGAACGCCACGGCGCGGTGATTTTGCTGATAAACCTCGAGAAGCAAAAGCGGATAATGTTTTTTGACCACGTCCATTAATTGCTGCGCGATGCCCTTACCGTACACGCGTTCATCCACAAACAGCGCGCCGATAAACTGCTGATTTAAGACGCCGATAAAGCCATTGATCCCACCGTCTTCGGCGGTCGAAACCCAGGTTTGAGCCTGTGGCAGAAACGTCTCGCGCACCATCGGCAAACTTTCGTACCAGTAAGACGCCTCAATAAACGGGTGTGCCGCCACCGTACTGCGCAGCCACAGATGCATAATCGCTTCGGTGTCGGCTGGTACTGAGCGGCGGATCATGCGGGTTGATTTTTCGGATGACAGAAACAATAAGCCTGATGATCGTTCACCAGCCCGGCGGCCTGCATAAACGCGTAGCAGATGGTCGAACCGGTAAACTTGAACCCTTTCTTTTTCAGCGCTTTAGACATGGCATCTGACACGGCGGTGGTTGCCGGTACGCCTTCAGGCCCGAGAGGATTATTGATGACCGGTTGATGATCAACAAAGCGCCAGATGAAGTCTGAAAAATCTTCGCCGCTGGCCTGCATGGCTAAATAAATCTGTGCATTCAGGATGATCGCTTTGATTTTTCCGCGATGGCGCACAATTCCGGCGTCGAGCACCAGGCGCTCAACATCCTCATCGGTCATTTTGGCAATGCGCACCGGATCGAAATGGTGGAAGTTCTGGCGGTAGTTTTCGCGCTTTCTCAGGATGGTGATCCACGAGAGCCCTGCCTGCTGGCCTTCGAGGCACAACATTTCAAACAGCTCACGGCCATCTTTGACCGGCACGCCCCATTCTTTATCGTGATATTCGAGATAAATCGGTTCTTTTGAAACCCAGCTACAACGGGTGGTCGCCATTCTTTTGTCCTTAGAAGAAGCCTGAATACGTCGGCCAGTGTGTGGCTTCTCGGATAACTCTGCAACGTCGCAATTTCTCATGCTCCGGCTTGACGCTGGTCGGATCTGAACAATATTTAAAGCCATTCATGACTCAATCCTTACATTTCAGGGATGAGAACCGCTCATTTTTTGAGGAAGCGACGACAATGACAGGCAGAAAAACCGCCGCATTATGGCTGACACAAAGCGCATTCGCCGTCGCGCTGTGCCTGGGTTTACAGGCTCCGGTGCAGGCTTACGATCAACTTTATGTCTTCGGCGACAGCCTGAGTGACACCGGCAATAATGGACGCTGGACCTTCGACAGCAGTTCGCATCCGCTTTATGACGAAATCCTCGCCAACAATATCGGCACGACGCTGACACCTTCTGCCAAAGGCGGCCTGAACTATGCCCAAGGCGGCGGCGTCGCGGTGCCGGGGCTGGACTCTGATGACACCACGCAGGATCAGGTCAAAAGCTATCTGGCCTCGACCGGCGGCAAAGCCGATCCGAAAGGGCTGTATATTCACTGGATTGGCGGCAACGATCTGGCCGCCGCGGCGCTCAGCCTGAACCCGATCACGGCAGTGGAGATTGCCACCAACAGCGCCACGCAGGCGGCTTCTCAGGTCAATGATTTACTCAAAGCCGGAGCCGGAGCGGTCGTGGTGCCGACGGTGCCCAATATCGGTCTGACGCCGGTGCTGATGGAAGGCGTGATTCAGGTTGGCTTGCTGCCGGTGCAGCAACAGGCGCTGGCAGCGGCCTATCAGTACCTGAATGCGCAAAACACACCGAATACGGATGCCCGCACCGAGGCGATTCACAACGCACTGGCGGCAGCGGCGGCGGAAGGCTCGGGGATCCCGCTGGTGCAGGACGTCATCGCCAAAGGGCTGGCAGCGGCCTATGACGCGCTGAAAGACGTGGCGGGCGGCCTGACCGAGACGTACAACACCACTGAAGATATCGCGCTGGCCAGAACCGGCGGCAATATTGCACGCGTGGATATCAACGGGCTGTTCAATGAAGTGGTCGCCGATCCGGCGCTGTACGGTTTCGCAAATACCGCCGGGACCGCCTGTCCGGTGGGCACTTCAGCCTCAGAATGTACCTCCAGCCTGCCGGGTTTTGACGCCAGCAAAGCGTTTCTGTTCTCTGACCATTTCCACCCGACACCGCAGGCACATGCGCTGATCGCCGAGTACATGCAGTCCGTGATCAACGGCCCGCTGGAGGTCACCGCGCTGAATCAGGGTTCGCTGGCGCTGGCGCGCAATACGCAGGGATTGCTCGACAGCCGCTATCAGCAGTTACGCACGCAGGAGAATGACGCCGGGACTTTCGGTATGTTTGGCGGTTACGCCGGGCAAAGCGCCGACAGCAAAATCAATCCGTCGCTGGGCGAGGGCGATCTCACCTCTAACTCGCTCAATATCGGGATGGATTATCAGATGACCGATCGCTGGATGATGGGGCTGATGATTTCCGGTTCAGACGATAAACAGGATCCGACGGACCATTACAGCTACCGCACGCGCGGCTGGATGGCGACAGCCTTTACCGGCGTGAAAATCGCCGAAAATGGCTGGATCAACGGCGATGTGCATTACGGCTCGCTGAATTACGATGATATCAACCGCAGCATCAAACTCGGACCCACCACCCGTACCGAGCGCGGTGAAACGGACGGCAAGCAGATTGGCGGACGCGTCACCGCAGGCTGGGATTTTCCGATTTTACCGGTGCTGAAAACCGGCCCGGTGGCGCAATACAGCTGGGATTACAGCAGCATTGAGGGATACAGCGAGAAGGGCAACAACAGCACTTCTATGCGCTTTGGTGACCAGACGTCTCACTCGCAAATCGGCGCGCTGGGCTGGCGCCTGAACGCAGATCTGGGGATCGTGAATCCGTATGCGCAGGTGACCTATGACCGTCAGTTTGGCGATGACACTTACACCGCCACCGGCGCGATCAAATCCACCCGCACCCGGTTCAGCCGCACCACCGGCGAACAGGACAACGACTGGGTCGATATGACGGTCGGGGCGAACGTCCAGATAACCCACAGCGTCTCGGCTTTTGCGGCGATTTCCCAAACCACCGGCCTGGATTCCGGCGAACAAACGTCTTACAACGCCGGGATCAGTGCCCGGTTTTAACCACGAAAGGGGCGCAGAGCCCCTTTTACTTTCCAAAAATGCGCGCCAAAACCTAAACACTCCCTCTCGGTAACGCTCACTCGCCTGATTCTGGCTGATTATCTTCCGTTCAGCGGGTATACTGTCGGACTCTCTTTAAACCCACTTTCTCGCGTGCGAATCCAACATGCAAAAGTTTGATACCAAGACATTTCAGGGCCTGATCCTGACACTGCAAGATTATTGGGCGCAGCAGGGCTGCACCATTGTTCAACCGCTGGATATGGAAGTCGGCGCGGGTACTTCGCATCCGATGACCAGCCTGCGCGCACTCGGCCCGGAGCCTTTTGCGGCAGCCTATGTTCAGCCCTCACGCCGTCCGACGGATGGCCGCTACGGCGAAAACCCAAACCGCCTGCAGCACTATTATCAGTTCCAGGTGATGATCAAACCTTCACCGGAAAACATTCAGGAGCTGTACCTCGGCTCGCTGAAAGAGCTGGGCCTCGACCCGCTGATCCACGATATTCGCTTCGTTGAAGACAACTGGGAAAACCCGACGCTCGGCGCCTGGGGTCTTGGCTGGGAAGTGTGGCTGAACGGCATGGAAGTGACGCAGTTCACTTACTTCCAGCAGGTTGGCGGCCTGGAATGTAAACCGGTGACCGGTGAAATCACTTACGGTCTGGAACGTCTGGCGATGTACATCCAGGGCGTGGACAGCGTTTACGATCTGGTCTGGAGCAACGGTCCGCTGGGCAAAACCACCTACGGCGACGTGTTCCATCAGAACGAAGTGGAGCAATCCACCTATAACTTCGAATACGCCGACGTTGATTTCCTGTTCTCCTGCTTCGAACAGCACGAGAAAGAAGCGCAAACCCTGCTGGCGCTTGAAAAGCCACTGGCGCTGCCTGCTTACGAGCGCATCCTGAAAGCGGCCCATTGCTTCAACCTGCTCGACGCGCGTAAAGCGATTTCTGTGACTGAACGTCAGCGCTACATTCTGCGCATCCGTACCCTGACTAAAGCGGTAGCTGAGGCGTATTACGCTTCCCGCGAAGTGCTGGGCTTCCCGATGTGCAAAAAGAACGAGAAGTGAGATAAGTCCATGACTGAAAAAACATTTCTGGTGGAAATCGGCACGGAAGAACTGCCACCGAAGGCTCTGCGCAGCCTTGCTGAATCTTTTGCAGCCAACCTGACTGCGGAGCTGGATGCGGCGAATCTGCCACACGGCGACGTAAAATGGTTTGCCGCGCCGCGCCGCCTGGCGCTGAAAGTCTCCGGTCTGCATGAATCTCAGGCTGACCGCGAAGTTGAAAAACGCGGCCCGGCTGTGGCGCAGGCGTTTGATGCCGAAGGCAAACCGAGCAAAGCCGCTGAAGGCTGGGCTCGCGGTTGCGGTATCACCGTTGATCAGGCCGATCGTCTGGTCACCGACAAAGGTGAATGGCTGGTGTACCGTGCGCACGTCAAAGGCGAAAGCGCGCAACAGCTGCTGCCTGCGATGATCGCAACGTCACTGTCCAAACTGCCTATTCCTAAACTGATGCGCTGGGGCGATTCCGACGTGCAGTTTGTGCGTCCGGTTCACACCGTGACTCTGCTGTTAGGCGATGAACTGATCCCGGCGAAAATCCTCGGTATCGATTCTGCCCGCACGATCCGCGGTCACCGCTTCATGGGCGAACCTGAATTCACCCTCGACAACGCCGATCAGTATCCGCAAATTCTGCTGGAACGCGGCAAAGTCATTGCTGATTACGAACAGCGTAAAGCGCTGATCAAACAGGATGCGGAGAAAGCGGCGAAAGAGATTGGCGGCATCGCCGATCTGAGTGAAAGCCTGCTGGAAGAAGTGGCGTCTCTGGTGGAATGGCCGGTGGTGCTGACCGCGAAATTCGAAGAGAAATTCCTGGCGGTACCGGCTGAAGCGCTGGTTTACACCATGAAAGGCGACCAGAAGTATTTCCCGGTGTACGACGCTGCGGGCAAACTTCTGCCGAACTTTATCTTTGTGGCCAACATCGAATCGAAAGATCCGCAGCAAATCATTTCCGGTAACGAGAAAGTGGTGCGTCCGCGTCTGGCCGATGCCGAATTCTTCTTCAATACCGACCGCAAAAAACGTCTCGAAGATAACCTGCCGCGTCTGGAAACCGTACTGTTCCAGAAACAGCTGGGTACGCTGCGTGACAAAACCGACCGTATTCAGGCGCTGTCTGGCTGGATCGCCGATAAAATCGGTGCCAACGTTGAGAACGCCAAACGCGCGGGCCTGCTGTCAAAATGCGACCTGATGACCAACATGGTCTTCGAATTCACCGACACGCAGGGCGTGATGGGCATGCACTATGCGCGTCACGACGGCGAGCAGGAAGAAGTCGCGGTTGCGCTGAACGAACAGTATCAGCCACGCTTTGCGGGCGACGAGTTACCGGCTTCGCTGGTGGCGTGCGCGCTGGCTATCGCAGACAAGATGGACACCCTGGCCGGTATTTTCGGCATCGGTCAGCATCCGAAAGGCGACAAAGACCCGTTTGCACTGCGTCGTGCCGCGCTCGGTGTTCTGCGTATCATCGTTGAGAAAAACCTGTCACTCGACCTGCAAACCCTGACCGAAGAAGCGGTGCGCCTGTACGGCGACAAGCTGACTAACGCCAAGGTTGTCGATGAAGTGGTTGATTTCATGCTCGGTCGTTTCCGCGCGTGGTATCAGGAAGAAGGTCACGCGGTCGATACCATTCAGGCCGTGCTGGCACGCCGTCCGACCAAACCGGCAGATTTCGATGCCCGTGTGAAAGCGGTGAGTTACTTCCGTACGCTGGACGAAGCGGCAACGCTGGCTGCGGCCAACAAACGCGTATCCAACATTCTGGCGAAATCCACCGACGTTCTGCTGGATCACGTTCACGCCTCCGTGCTGAAAGAACCTGCTGAGCTGAAACTGGCGACGCATCTGGTGGTGCTGCGCGACAAGCTGGAACCGCTGTTTGCCGCTGGTCAGTACAAAGATGCGTTGGTGGAACTGGCTGCGCTGCGCGAAACCGTGGATACGTTCTTTGACACCGTCATGGTGATGGATGAGAACGAAGCGGTGCGTATCAACCGTCTGACATTGCTGTCTAAACTGCGGGAGTTGTTCCTGCAGGTAGCGGATATTTCGCTGCTTCAGTAAGCCGGTGACTTTGTAAATTAAGGTTGCGGGCGTCGGCCCACGCCGACCAGAGGGAGAATAAACGTTCTCCCTCTGGACTCCCCGCTCTTTTCACTGCGCGCTACGCGATGCCCTCATTTCAGGTGTCGAGCCTCACGTCTCGAACCCTTCATTCGGTGCCATTTTTAAGCACGCCAATCCACACCTTTTAAAAATAAAACCATTCTGCTTGTGAATTAAAAAGCCCCCGGCGTTGCTCCTGACCTTGAACTTGAACGTTAAGTTGAATTTAACGTTTTTACAGGCTTTTTTAAAAAGCGTTCTCCCCCCAATTGTTCTATCCTATAACCCGCATGGAATGCACAGCATCGGCAGGGAACTGGCCGGAAGAAGAACATTGAAATCAGGAGTCAGGACTCATGGCTGTAGGGATCAGAAGCGGTGCATTTTCTCGCTGGCTGGCGCCGTTTATCGCACTGCTGGTCGTTTTCCAGCTCACGGCATGTGGCGATAAAGAACCGGAACAACGCAAAGCCTTTATCGATTATTTGCAAAATACCGTGATGCGCAGCGGGCAAAACCTGCCATCGCTGAGCGAAGATCAGAAACAACGTTTTGGTAATTACGCGAATGACTACGGCATTATTTTGTCATTCTCCCGTCAGATGAAAGGCGCTGTTGATGGCAGCTTCGTGCCAGTGGTCAACGCAATCGGTCAGGTGCGCACACCGCAGGATTACATGACGCAACGCGGTGCGCTGCAACAGGCGGCCGGTACGCTGAGCCTGCTCAATGCACAGCTGCGTGACTCGAAAGTGAAAGCCGATACCGCGATGGCTGCACTGAAACAGCCGGACGATCTGAAAGCGGTTTACAGCCAGGTGTACAGCACCGTAGTGACGCAACCCGCTAACGTGCTGACCCCGCTGGTACCTGCGCTGCAAAGCTTCACGCAGGATATCGTCTCTGTCGGTGATTACCTGCAACAGCAGGGCGCTCAAGTGGCATTCGCCAACGGCGGCGTGCAGTTCCCGACGCAACAGCAGGCGACGCAGTACAACACCATGATGTCGAATCTGGTGGGCAAACAGCAGACATTGCTTGAGGCGCAGAAAGTCGCGCAGGGCGATTTCAGCCGCTAAGCCGGTAAAAAACGATTTATGTTAAGCCACGCGATGTCTGCGTGGCTTTTTTATTGTCTGGAGTGAATGCAATCAGGTGAATCAGATCTCCATCACAAATTAAGACAATAATATAAAAATGAATTCTGTGAATTAATTCACAATTAGCCTGTTGCGTTAAATCCTTATTTATGAAAATGACGTTATTCGTGTGATCTTGGTTAGGTTTTATTATCGCCATGACAGTTTTTATAATGTCGGTCACAAATCCTTGCCGGTTTGATTAAATCCATTTCAAAGAATATGCTCATGAAAGTAAATAATCATCGATAAAATAAGGATGAGTCATGTCGTCATTAATGGATTTTTTCGAACGTGAAAGTATCGCGATATATTCTTGCGCTGAAAACTGGTCTGAGGCGATAGATTTATCGATGGGAAATCTTCTGCAAAGAAAATATATTACGCCGGACTATATTCAGGCGATTAAAGAGACTACCTGTGAAATCGGCCCTTATTATTTGCTCGCCCCTGGTATTGCCATGCCCCATGCAAGGCCGGAGTGCGGTGCGTTAGGTACGGCGCTGAGCCTGACATTGCTGCGCGAAGGCGTCAGCTTTGATGCTGAAAGCCCGCCGGTTCGTTTGCTTATCGGATTAGCCGCGAAAGATTCTGATTCACATATTGAGGCAATTCAGGCGTTAAGTGAAATGCTTTGCGAAGATGAAGTTATTGATGAATTACTCAATGCAAATAATTCAGAGGAATTAATTAATATCATTCAGCGTTATTAGTTTTATCCTAACATCACACAGGATTTTAATATGGCTAATAAATCTATGCGCGCAAGAGTGCAGGCTTTTGGCGGCTTTCTGACGGCAATGGTTATTCCCAATATAGGCGCATTTATTGCCTGGGGTTTTATTACCGCGTTATTTATACCCACCGGCTGGACCCCTGATCCGCACTTTGGTCAGCTTGTCGGCCCGATGATCACCTATTTATTGCCGCTGATGATTGGCTCAACCGGCGGCCATTTAATTGGCGGAAAGCGCGGTGCGGTAATGGGCGGGATCGGCACCATGGGCGTCATTGTCGGGGCTGATATTCCGATGTTCATCGGCGCAATGGTGATGGGGCCGCTGGGGGGATATGTCATCAAAGTCGTCGATAAGGCGCTCGAGAAGCGCATTCCGGCGGGCTTTGAAATGGTCATCAATAATTTCTCCCTCGGCATTCTCGGCATGTTGCTGTGCCTGCTGGCCTATGAAGTGATCGGCCCGGCGGTAATGGCCGCCAATAACGTGGTGAAAGAGGGCATTGAGGCGCTGGTGGCGACCGGTTATCTGCCGTTGCTGTCAGTGATTAATGAACCGGCCAAAGTGCTGTTTCTGAATAATGCGATAGATCAGGGCGTTTACTATCCGCTGGGCATGCAGGACACCGCCGTCGCCGGAAAATCGATTTATTTCATGGTGGCCTCCAATCCCGGCCCCGGTCTGGGCATTTTGCTGGCGTTTTCCCTGTTCGGCAAAGGGCTGAGTAAGAAGTCAGCACCCGGCGCGATGATCATTCATTTTCTCGGTGGCATCCACGAACTGTATTTCCCGTATGTGCTGATGAAACCGCTGATGATTATCGCCATGATTGCGGGCGGCATGACCGGCATTTATGTGTTCGAACTGTTTGGCGCGGGGCTGGTGGCGGGGCCAAGCCCTGGCTCTATCTTTGCCTATCTGGCGCTGACGCCGCGCGGGGGCTTTCTGGGAACCTGCGCCGGCGTGCTGGCCGGTACGGTCGTCTCTTTTGTCGTCGCCTCGGCCATCCTTAAACTGGATAAATCGCCTGCGGAAGACACGTTTGCAGATTCTCAGGCCGCCAGTAAAAAGCGTAAAGCTGAAGGTAAAAATACGGTGCACCCGGTCACCGGCAATATCCGTCTGATTGCGTTTGTCTGTGATGCGGGAATGGGATCGAGTGCGATGGGCGCGACAACGTTTCGCAAAAAGCTGCAAAAAGCCGGTTATGAAATCGAAGTGAAGCACTACTCCATCGAAAACATTCCGGCCGACGCCGACATTATTGTCACCCATGCCAGCCTCGAAGGCCGTGCGCAGCGGGTGACCGATCAGCCATTGATCCTGATAAAAAACTATCTCGGCGACCCGGCGCTTGATGCGTTGTTTGCCGATATCACTTCCCCGGTTCAGCAAGGAGCAACAGCATGAAAACCAACGTCGCCGCCATTTACGGAAAAAAAGATGTGAGACTGCGTGAGTTTGAATTGCCGGACATCACCGATGACGAATTGCTGGTGAGCGTCGTCTCGGACAGCGTTTGCCTCTCGACCTACAAAGCGGCATTGCTGGGCGGCGAACATAAACGTGTGCCGGAGGATATCGCCGAACATCCGGCCATCACGGGGCACGAATGTGCGGGTGTGATTGTGCAGGTGGGCAAAAATCTCAGAAACCGGTTTGAAGTGGGAAAACGCTTCGTGCTGCAACCGGCGATGGGGCTGCCGAGTGGCTATTCCGCCGGTTACAGCTACGAAACCTTTGGCGGCAATGCGACGTACATGATCATCCCGAAACTGGCTATCGATATGGGCTGTGTTCTGCCGTACGAAAGCCGATATTTCGCCGCTGCGTCGCTCGCCGAGCCGATGTGCTGCATCATCGGCGCATATCACGCCAGTTATCACACCACGCAATATGTGTATGAGCATCAGATGGGCATCAAAGCGGGGGGGAATCTGGCGCTGCTGGCGTGCGCGGGGCCGATGGGCATTGGCGCGATTGATTATGCGATCAACGGCGACGTGCGCCCGGCGCGGGTTGTGGTGGTGGATATCGACGAGCAACGGCTGGCGCGCGCAGAACAGCTTTTACCGGTGGCGATGGCGGCAGAAAAAGGCATCGAGCTGGTGTATATCAACAGCAAAACGTTGCCAGATCCGGTGGCGGCTTTGCGCGAAATGACCGGCGGCGCAGGCTTTGATGATGTATTTGTGTACGCGGCGGTGGCGGAAGTGATTGAACTGGGGGATGCGCTGCTGGGCGAAGACGGTTGCCTGAACTTCTTTGCCGGGCCGACCGACAAAAATTTCAGCGTTCCCTTCAATTTCTACAACGTTCACTACGGTTCGACGCATATTGTCGGCACGTCCGGCGGCTCGACCGGCGACATGGAGGAGGCGCTGGCGCTGACGGCGGCAGGGCGTATTCAGCCATCCTATATGATCACGCATATCGGCGGTCTGGATGCCGTTCCCGACACGGTGCTCAATCTGCCGCATATTCCTGGCGGTAAAAAGCTTATTTATAACGGCATTTCCCTGCCGCTGACCGCCATTGACGATTTTGCAGAATTAGGCAAAACCGATCCGCTGTTTGCCCGGCTGGCGCAGGAGGTCGCACCGACGCACGGTGTCTGGAATGAACAGGCGGAACGCGTACTGCTCAGCCACTTTGGTGTTTCCACCGGGCTGTAATATCATCGATTCTCCTCATTAAAAACGATGGTTAAGGGAAGGATGACTGGATTAACTGAAGATCAGGTGCTGGAGACGCTTTCCGCCCGGACGAACCTCAATGATTTTCTGAATGCCGCGAACGCTATTTTACTCAGCGGCATTAAACAGTTCCTTCCTCATCTCTTCATCAATAATGACGAGGATATTCGCGAATTTGCCGTCAGGCCGTTGCTCGCCAAATCAGGCCCGCTCGACAGCATAGATGTTTCCCTGCGGCTGATTTATGCCCTGGGGAAAATCAAAAAATCCGTCTATGCCGATATTTTGCTGTTTTCTCAACTGGATGAGCATCTCAACGCGCAGGCGGGGATCGTCGAATTTCATGACGACACCGCGTATGAATTCGTTAAGAACTTACGTTGCGTAACGGATAACCCGCTGATGTTTCAGTCGATTGAGAAAATGAAATATGCCGGTTTTGAGATCTTCAATACTGCGCGCTATGGCGGTCTGGTGAAAACGGCGTTGTCGCTGGCCGTGACGGATTTACTCAAGGAACTGACCTATGAACGTGACGCTGACCATTAACGGGCTGATCACGCAGGCGTTTTTCCCACAGCACGATATCGGGCAGTTACATCTTCCCCTTTTACAGCGTTTTTCCGCGCAGCAACGTCAGTTACATCGCCCGCTGATTGTGTTTCTGGTGGCACCGCCCGGAACCGGTAAATCGACGCTTTCGGCGTTCTGGCAAACGCTTTCCACGGAGACGGCAGGATTAGTGCCGGTCCAGACCTTGCCGATGGACGGTTTCCATCGCCGCAATGCCTGGCTGGAAGCGCATCAATTACGTCAGAAAAAAGGCGCCGCGGAGACATTTGATGTGGATAAATTGCGCGATGCCCTGATCGACTTACGCACGCCGGGCAGTCGCTGGCCGGAGTACAGCCGGACGCTTCATGAACCGGTCGAAGACGCGATTCATGTCACCGCGCCGGTGCTGATTGTGGAAGGAAACTGGCTGTTGCTCAAAGATGAAGGCTGGCGGGAACTGGCCTCATATTGCGATCTGAGTATTTTTATTCATGCCAGCCCGGACGACCTTCGCGGGCGGCTGATCGACCGTAAAATTCGGGGCGGCCTTACGCCGCAGCAGGCCGGTGATTTTTATGCTGCCACTGACGGGCCGAATGTGACGCGGGTGCTGCAAGACAGCAGGCAGGCGGACATCATGCTGGAGATGACGTCAGACGGCAGCTATCACGTGCAGGTTTATAAAAAATGACAATTTTTAGCCTGCAAAGCCGGTGGAATTCCTCTACTTTTGAAGGCAACTGTCCCTTTTTCCCGTATTCACTTTAAGGATGTTTAATGAAACGTCAGACGATGACTTTGCTGGCTTCCCTGATACTGGCTCCGACGCTGGCAACGGCTGCCGACAGCGCAACCGCCGATTTCACCCCTGCACAGCAGGCCGCCATTGGTAAAATTGCAGCGGATTACCTGCTGCAACACCCGGAAATTCTGGTGCAGGTCAGCCAGAAGCTTCAGGCGCAACAGGCCGATCAGCAGCAGGAACAAACCCTGAGCGCGGTACTGGCAAACGCCAAAACCCTGACCAGCGATCCGGCGACGCCAAGCTATGGCCCGAAAGACGCGAAAGTCGCGTTTGTCGAATTCTTCGATTATCAGTGCCTGTACTGTAGCCGTATGGCACCGGTGGTTGAACAGACCGTGAAAGCGAACCCGAATGTGCGTTTCGTCTTCAAAGAGTGGCCAATCTTCGGTGACCGCTGGAAACCTTCCATCACGGCCGCTGAAACCGGTATGGCCGTGTGGAAAGAGAAGGGCGCGCAGGCGTATTTCGATTATCACAACAGCATTTACCGCACCGGTCATGACGAAGGCAAACTGACCGATGCGGATATCGCAGGCGCAGTGAAAGCGGCAAAAGCCACACTGCCGACCGAGGCACAACGTAAAGCCACGCACGAAGCCATCGCCGCTAACGACGAACTGGCCCGTACGCTGGGCTTCAGCGGCACGCCAGGTTTTGTCGTGATGCCAGTCAGCGGTGCCACCGCAGAAAACACCACCGTGCTGCCAGGCGCTGTATCAGCCGACGATTTACAGGCAGCCATTGTGAAGGCGCAGGGCGGGAAGTAAGACATTAAACCCGGCGTCGCAAGGCGTCGGGTTTTCCCGCACTGACATTAATTAAAAAAATGAACAGCTATTTCTGGCTATAACCTCGAAAGGCACCTCTTTAAATGATGCCTTTTTGGGTAAAAGTGACCCGGGTCGCCTCATTTAAATCCATATCTTTCATTAATTCAGGAAGTACCCAGATGACTTCCTGAAATTCTTCATTGAACGTAATATTACGATTTCCACTTACACAGTCGAATATAAGATAAATCATGTAAATTTCTTCGGTCGTGCCATCCGGGTAAGTTTTTATTCGGGTATCATCACGAAAAGCCCATGGCTTAATGTCAGTGATAATAAGTTCCTCTCCTAACTCCTCCATGATTTCGCGCCTGAGAGCGAGTTCAATGGTTTCGTCAGGTTCTAGCCCTCCACCAGGCAGAGCCCATTGCCCAGGAAAAACCCCGCGATCATTGGCCATTTTACAAAGTAGAAACTCTCCTTCATTTTGTATTACAGGGCACACAATTATTCTCTGGCGCATTATTTCTCCTTAATAACATTGCTTTTTGAAAAACTTTATCAGAAAAGATGTCAATTTCATTAGGAAATTCTTCTGGCCGGACTCCATGTATTTCGTCGTTATGGAGATAAATCAGTGAATATTCCACGGGGTAATATATGCCTCATATTGTGTTTTGCTGATACATTCAGCCTTAAACATAAAATTAATAAAGATGTGATCCTCAAGGCGGGAGCGTTCCATGACCAGATTGAATCCCTTATCCACCCATGACTTTATAATTAGCGCGCGCTGTATCATGAAATTAAGCCGGATAAGATAACCGTAGTTTGCCGTATCTTCTAAAAGATAAGGAAGGAGAGAATGGTGAACGCTTTTTCCGTCTATAACGCTTGTATGCGAATCTTCCTTAAACAAACACGCAGATAACCTCTTCAGAAAGGTGCTTTTCCCTACTCCCCCCCTGTAATTTTCTTTCAACACCCCTCCCGTAAACTCATTTCTGCGCGGTTCGGACACGTCTGAATGCTTTTTAAGCGAAATACACAAGTTCGTCGAAAAATACTTTGTGACGAATATCACGTTTTAATGATAAAGACTCGTTAACAAATGGTGACTCAAGTCACATTTTTAGCGGTGGCAAGCTTAAATTATCGCCACTGTAGCCGGGTTACAGGGTGTTTTTGTGACGGTGATCACCAAAAGGCGGGGGGTGGTGAGGGTATACGTGTGATCTGCATCACGGGATGTCGGGTGGGTACGCGGGGCCTATAATCACGTGGTAGAGTCCGCCTCGCAGACAGCAATTCGACGGACGGATTTTTAAAGCAGTGGCACAAAAACCGAATTAACCGTCACCGATAATTAACTGATATCACGCGCTCTATTGTCAGCGCGTATCAATAGGGGTGCGTTTTATGTTTTCACCAGACGTTAAGATCAAAGTTCAAAACTTTGGTCGCTTCCTGAGTAACATGGTAATGCCCAACATCGGCGCGTTTATCGCCTGGGGTATCATTACGGCTCTGTTCATTCCAACCGGCTGGATCCCAAATGAGACGCTAGCGAAACTGGTTGGCCCGATGATCACTTATCTCCTGCCACTGCTCATCGGTTACACCGGTGGTCGTCTGGTCGGTGGTGATCGCGGTGGTGTGGTCGGTGCTATCACCGTGATGGGTGTGATCGTCGGTGCGGATATGCCGATGTTCCTCGGTGCGATGATTGGTGGCCCGCTGGGCGGCTGGTGTATCAAACGCTTTGACCGTTGGGTTGACGGTAAAATCAAAAGCGGCTTTGAGATGCTGGTTAACAACTTCTCAGCCGGTATTATCGGTATGCTGCTGGCAATCCTCGCCTTCCTGGCGATCGGTCCGCTGGTAGAAGCTCTCTCTAAAGTGTTGGCTGCAGGCGTGCACATCATGGTTATTCATAACCTGTTGCCACTGGCCTCTATCTTTGTTGAACCGGCGAAAATTCTGTTCCTCAACAACGCCATCAACCACGGTATCTTCTCTCCGCTGGGTATCCAGCAGGCGACTGAAACCGGTAAATCTATCTTCTTCCTGATCGAAGCGAACCCAGGTCCGGGTATGGGCGTCCTGATGGCGTACATGTTCTTCGGTCGTGGCAGCGCGAAGCAATCTGCTGGCGGCGCGGCAATCATCCACTTCCTGGGTGGTATCCACGAAATTTATTTCCCATACGTTCTGATGAATCCACGTCTGCTGCTGGCGGTTATCCTGGGCGGTATGACTGGCGTGTTCACCCTGACGCTGCTGAACGGCGGTCTTGTTTCTCCGGCATCTCCGGGTTCTATCCTGGCGGTTCTGGCGATGACGCCAAAAGGCGCGTACTTCGCCAACATCGCGGCTATCGTGGCAGCCTTTGCGGTATCCTTCGTGGTTTCTGCGCTGCTGCTGAAAACCACTAAAGCGAAAGACGGTGACGATCTGGACGAAGCGACCCGTCGCATGCAGGACATGAAAGCAGAATCTAAAGGCGGCAAACCTTCAGCGACTGGTGTAGCGGGCGACCTGTCTACCGTGCGTAAAATCATCGTAGCCTGTGACGCCGGTATGGGTTCCAGCGCAATGGGTGCCGGTGTGCTGCGCAAAAAAGTGCAGGATGCGGGGCTGACCAATATCAGCGTCACCAACAGCGCCATCAACAATTTACCTGATGACGTGGATCTGGTGATTACCCACCGTGACCTGACTGAACGCGCTATGCGTCAGGTGCCGCACGCTCAGCACATTTCGCTGACCAACTTCCTCGACAGCGGCCTGTACACTGATCTGACTTCCCGTCTGGTGGAAGTGAACAAAGCCAGCCAGTACAAAGAGAAAGTGACCACCACGCTCGGCGACAGCATCGTGGCTGACCATGACAACGAAAACCTGTTCCGCATGAGCGAAAGCAACATCTTCCTCGGCCTGCAGGCGACCACAAAAGAAGAAGCGATTCGCTTTGCCGGTGAGCAACTGGTGAAAGGCGGGTATGTTCAGGCAGAATATGTTGAAGCGATGCTGGCCCGTGAGCAGCTGACCTCCACGTATCTGGGCGAATCTATCGCGGTACCACACGGCACCATCGAAGCGAAAGATCGCGTACTGAAAACCGGCATCGTGTTCTGCCAGTATCCGGCGGGTATCCGCTGGGGCGATGATGAAGATGATGCCGCGCGTCTGGTTATCGGTATCGCTGCACGCAATAATGAGCACATCAACGTGATCACCAAACTGACCACTGCGCTCGACGAAGATGGCGTCATCGACCGTCTGGCAAACACCACCAGCGTTGACGAAGTGCTGAGCATTCTGCGCGGTTAAGCCTTAAGTAAAAGCAGTCACAGAGCGTCACTCAGCGGGTCTTACGAGACCCGCTTGTTGATTCGGAGCCGGGCGGCTCCCCAGCTTTACCTACTTATAGCCCCCGATTTGAAGGAAATATTATGAAAGCACTACATTTTGGCGCAGGTAACATTGGCCGCGGTTTTATCGGTAAATTGCTGGCAGATGCCGGTATCGAACTGACCTTTGCCGATGTCAGCCCCGTGCTGCTGGACGCGCTGAACAGCCGTAAAGGTTATGACGTACACGTGGTCGGCGAGCAGGCTACCGTTGAGACGGTCAGCAACGTCAGCGCAGTCAACAGCGCCGGCCAGGAGGCGATTAATCTGATCGCTGAAGTTGATCTGATGACCACCGCCGTCGGCCCGACCGTGCTGGAAAAAATCGCGCCAAACGTCGCCAAAGGTCTGGTGCTGCGTCACCAGCAGGGCAACGAAAAGCCGCTGAACATCATCGCCTGTGAAAACATGGTGCGCGGTACCAGCCAGTTCAAACAGCACGTCTTCAATGCGTTGCCGGAAGAAGAAAAAGCCTGGGTGGAAGCGCATATCGGCTTTGTCGATTCCGCTGTAGACCGCATCGTTCCGCCAGCCGCAGCCGGCACCACCGATCCGCTGGAAGTGACGGTGGAAACCTTCAGCGAATGGATTGTCGATAAAACCCAGTTCAAAGGTGCATTGCCGGACATCGGCGGTATGGAACTGACCGACAACCTGATGGCGTTCGTCGAACGTAAATTATTCACGCTCAACACCGGGCATGCCATCACCGCATACCTCGGTCAGCAGGCAGGCCATGCGACGATTCGTGATGCTATTCTGGATGAGAAAGTGCGTCTGATTGTGCGCGGTGCAATGGAAGAAAGCGGTGAAGTGCTGATCCGCCGTTACGGTTTTGACCCGGAAAAACACTTCGCTTACATCGAAAAAATTCTGACTCGTTTTGAAAACCCGTACCTGCATGATGACGTGGAGCGCGTTGGCCGTCAGCCACTGCGTAAACTGAGCGCGGGCGATCGTCTGATCAAACCGTTGCTGGGCACGCAGGAATATCGCCTGCCGCACAATAATCTGGTTATCGGGATTGCCGCTGCGATGCGTTACCGCAGTGAGCAGGATCCGCAGGCGAAAGAGCTGACCGAATTGCTGGAGAAAGTGGGGCCGAAAGCTGCCCTTGCTCAGATTTCCGGGCTGCCGGAAGAGGGCGAAGTGGTCGCCGAAGCAGTAAAAATCTACGAATCCATGCACTAACACTGCGTTCGTTTTGATTTCGCCAATACCAGGCAAAGAAAGCCCTGTCGGGCAGGCAGTGACTGCCCGACATGTGCGTTTCAGGGATGACGCCAAGGGCGTTAAAAGTATCCGTTCTTTATCGCAAGAAAGCCCAATGGAAAAAGCTCAGGCATTTGAAAACCGTGTTCTTGAGAAGCTCAATGCGGGTAAAACCGTACGCAGCTTTTTGATGACCTCCGTAGAGTTGCTGGCCGAAGCGCTGGATATTCTGGTGGTGCAGGTTTTCCGTAAGGACGATTACGCGGTGAAATACGCCGTTGAACCCCTGCTGACCGGCACCGGTCCGCTGGGCGATCTCTCCGTGCGTCTTAAACTGATTTACGCGCTGGGGGTGATCAGCCGTCATGAGTATGAAGATGCGGAATTACTGATGGCGCTGCGTGAAGAACTGAATTACGACGGCGAAGAGTACCGTTTTACCGATGATGAAATACTCGGTCCGTTTGGGGAATTGCACTGTGTGACGGAACTGCCGCCCGCCCCCACGTTCCTGAAACCGGGCGAAGCCGACGAATCGCTGATCGCCATGCAACGCCAGCGTTACCAGCAAATCGTCCGCTCAACCATGGTGCTTTCTGTCACCGGGCTTATCGCCCATATCAGTAATCAGCAGCCCTCAAGACTTTCGCCCGTTCAGAAGTAATTTCCTCAGATCATGGCATGGCGCACTTCGCCCACCAGCAACCACAGCGCGGTTAAGGCCATCATGCCGCCCATGATCGTATTGAACATTTTCAGCTTCCATTCCACGCGTAACGCCTGACGTAACCTGTCACCCATCACCACCCACACCAGAATGCACGGCAGATTGATCAGCGCGAAGCCGACACAAATCAACAGCGTATGATGCAGCATATTGCCGTCCGGCGGCGTGAACAGAATCGCCACGTTGGTTGCCATCAGCCAGGCCTTCGGGTTCACCGCCTGAAATAACGCGCCGCTGAGCAGGTTCATCGGCTGTTGTTTTTCGCCTTCTTTTGGCGAACCTGAACGGTAAATTTTCCACGACAGCCAGAAAAGATAGGCGCAACCCACGGCCGCCATCGGCAGGCGTACCGCGTTCATCCAGCTGAGTAAGATCGCCAGCATGGAGGTCATCAGCGCGCACTGCACCACGCAGCCCAGCGTGATACCGACCATCATGGGCACGCTGCGACGCAGCCCGAAATTCACCCCGGAGGCCGCCAGCAACAGATTGTTAGGGCCGGGCGTAATAGACATCACGGTGACGTAACTGACAAAAGCGGTATCGATCATTTTATATTCCTGCATCCCCTGTTTTCCAGATAACCAGAGTAAACAGTGAACAGCAAAGGTAACAGAGCCAGAAATACGCTATTGTCAGGGTTACAGATTGCATAAATACACACTGTGCCCATCACTTTTCACGGAACTGACACCATGACTGACACCGCGGATTTCAGCGATACCCGTTACAACCAGCTGGCGGAACAACTGGCGGACGCCATCCGCCGTGGCACGCTCGCACCGGGCAGCCGTTTGCCTTCCGTGCGGCGCAGCGCGCAAACCTGGTCGGTCAGTATTAATACGGTGGTTGCGGCATACCGGCGGCTGGAAGATCGCGGGTTTATCGAGGCGAGGCCGCAGTCCGGATTCTATGTTCGCGCCGCGTTGCCGGGGCTGAACCCTGCGCCGCACGTGCAGCCGCAGACGCCTGCCGCCGAACCGGCAGATGAAGTGCTGGATTTGATCGACAAAGTGTTCGCCGCGCAAATTGACCCGACGTACACCAATCTTTCGCTGGCCTGTCCGCAGTCCAATGACTTTTATCCTGGCGGAAAACTGGGGCGCATTATGTCGTCTTTGCTGCGCCGTCAGCCCAATCTGATCGGCCAATATGCCCTGCCGCCGGGGCATCCGCCGCTGCGACAGCAAATTGCCCGCCGTGCGCTGACGCTGGGCATGATATTAGAACCGACCGACATCACCATTACCCACGGCTGTATGGAAGCGTTACAGCTGGCGCTGCGCGTCACCACCAAACCGGGTGACAGCGTGGGGCTGGAAACGCCGACCTATTTTTATTTGCTGCCATTGCTTGCCAGCCTCGGGCTGAAAGCGGTGGAAATTCCGACCGATCCGCAAACGGGCCTTTCGCTGGATGTCCTCGACATGCTGCTCACCGAAAAGCGCCTGAACGCGGTGATCGCCATGCCGACGGCGCAAAATCCGCTGGGCTTTACCATGCCGCTCGCCGCGAAAAAACGGCTGGCGCGGATGATGAACGATCATCAGGTACCGCTGATAGAAGACGGGTTATACGCGGAAATTCAGTTCGGCGCGACGCTCTCTCCGGCGGTGAAATCCTTCGATCACGATGGCTGGATCCTGTTCTGCACCAGTTTTACGAAAACCCTGGCGCCGGATTTTCGTATCGGCTGGATGGAAGGCGGGCGTTTCGCCGCGAAGCTGCATAAGCTGAAAGCGGTGTCGTCGATGGCTGAATCTGCGCTGCTCTCGCAAACGCTGACGGCATTTCTCGAATCCGGCGGTTACGACCATCACCTGCGCGCCTTACGCCGGCGCTATGCCTCACAGGTCGAGCAGGCACGCGCGCTGATTGCTCAGCATTTCCCACAGGGAACGCGTGCGACGCAACCGTCGGGCGGTTTTGTTATTTGGGTGGATTTCCCGCCTGGCGTGAATTGCGTAACCTTATTCCGCCAACTGCTGGAAGATAAAATCTGCATGACGCCGGGGCAACTCTATTCGCCGAGCGGGCGTTATATCAACGGCCTGCGCTTATCCTGCTGCTATGTCTTCGACACACGTTATATTTCGGCGATGATCCGCATTGGTCAGCGCGCCTGTGAGATGTGCGGTTTGCCGCCGGGGCTGGAAGTCACAGGAACGGATTCATTCCCTGATAAATAATATTAATTTTTGAAAAACTGATGTTTCCGGGATGGATCAGTTCTTCAACGCTGCTTCCGGCAGAAACAGGATGTCCGGTTAAATGGGGATCGCTGTTGAAGGTAAAGAGGAAGCAGAACTTAGCGCTTTCGCGGTATTTAGCTTCGCCGAGAAACAGTTGCTGAAACGCTTTCTCGGCATTGAAGGCATGTATGCTACGCACAAGATAGATACCCGGTTTGGCCGCGACGCCGCGCCGGTCATAATTTGGCCGGGCCATAAAACAACGGCTGTTGATAATCTGGGGGAAGGTTTGCGCAGACGTGTAATGAATATAAAGCGGTTTTCCATTGAACATGCCGTTGTTTAAATGCATTTCCAGACGGTGATCGCGGCTGAATGTTGGGTTCATGATGTCTCTTTCCATGAGGGAGAATAATGGCGCACACCTTAATCTGATATGCCGATGCAAACATCCTGAAAGTATTAAGAGGAAAATGTATGCCCCACAAATCGAGCATCTCGCGCATCGGGCTGTTACACTTACCCCAATTGTTCACTACACGAATTGGTCACCATGAAAGAAATTGAAAAAGCCGAGATCAAGCGTCTCAGCGACATGCTTGATGCACTGAATCACAAAGACCCGGCCGTTATTCAGCAGGGGAATTCTGAGCTGATCGCCAAACATGAAGAAGAGAAAGAAAAGCTGGCCGCCGAGATTGCGCGTCTGAAAGATGTGCGTGTGAAAAAACTCAGCACCGAAGCGCAGAAACTGGAAAAGCTGTTCAGCCGTGAAATCACCAAGAAAGAACAGGCTGATATGGGCACGCTGAAGAAAACCGTACGCGGTATCGTGGTGGTTCACCCGATGACTGCACTGGGCCGCGAAATGGGCCTGAAAGTCGTGACCGGTTTCGCCAAAAAAGAATTTTAATGTCACGCCAACCCTCCCCCTTCACAGGGGAGGGTGCTATAACTCACTTCCCTTGCGCACCAAACAATCTGCGTCCAAAATCCTCAATCTTGCGATTAATCAGCCGCATTTGCATCGTTTTGCTCCAGCTGGCCGAAATCCCCGCAGCAGACATCAGACGACGATACTGTTCTTCATCGAACGGCATAGAAAATGCGATGGAAATCGCTTCAGCGACCGACACCTCGCTGTTGCGGGTCATCAGTTCCAGAGGCCTGTCGCCACTGACGTTTCCGGTTGCCACGACGCGATACAACCAGCCGCAGCGGCCGCTGTCTTGCAGTAACGGCGACAGATTTTTGCAGTCGAAAAAATGGTTCAGCTTGTAGCAGGGCGAGCGGGGTTGCGTAACCTGAATCAGCGCGTCGCCCCAGCGAAAAATATCGCCGATAAAGACATTTTCTTCCGTCATGCCCAGCGTGGAAAGGTTCTCGCCGAACGCGGGCGGATGAAAGCGCTCTTCATCCTCGGGAAATTGCTGACGCAGCCAGGCGTAATGCTCGCGGGGAAAGTGGCACAGCGCGCGGTCAGTGCCCCCGTGGTAAGACGTTTCAGCCTGCTGATCGCCTTCCAGACCCAGCGACGTTAATGCCATGCCGCCGTTGACCTGACGTTTGGCAATCGCGCTGGGGGAATAGCCGGGATACTGCTCAATAGCACCAATATAAACGTCGGGATAATGCATAAGGTCTCCGCCACTCATCAGTCGTTGAGCTCAGCATAACCTGCATTAGAGGGTGTGAGTAGGAAGAATCATCCGGCGCGTTGTCGGGGAGACGCACGCCGGATGAAAGGGAATATCAGAACGTTTCCCAGTTTTCCTGGCTGGATTTATTCTGCACTGGCGGTAACGTCGGGCGGCGCAGGGCATTGGCGGCAGGTGCGTGCTGCATGTTGCGGTTATCAGCGAGACGGAATACGGATACCGCCTGCGTCAACGTGGCAGCCTGATCTTCGAGCGAATCGGCGGCGGCAGAGGATTGCTCAACCAGCGCGGCGTTCTGCTGGGTGGTGCTGTCCATCTCGACAATCGCCTGTGATATCTGCGCGATACCCCGGCTTTGCTCGTCAGACGCCGAGGCAATCTCACCCATGATATCGCGCACGTGAGAAACCGATTTCACGATGTCCTGCATGGTGCGGCCGGTGTTTTCCACCAGCTTCGCGCCGGTATTCACACGCTCAACCGACTCAGCAATCAGCCCTTCAATTTCCTTCGCGGCCTGCGCACTGCGTTGTGCCAGCGTACGGACTTCAGAAGCCACGACCGAGAATCCGCGCCCCTGCTCTCCGGCGCGCGCAGCTTCTACTGCGGCGTTCAGCGCAAGAATGTTGGTCTGGAAGGCAATACCGTTGATGACCGACGTAATTTCGGCAATGCGCTTAGAACTGCCGGAAATCTGCTGCATGGTATCGACCACGTCGCTGACCTGTTTGCCGCCGAGCGTGGCGGTCCCGGACGCTTCACTGGCGAGTTTGCTGGCGTGATGGGCGTTATCGGCATTCTGTTTCACCGTTGCGCTTAGCTGTTCCATACTGGCTGCCGTTTCTTCCACGGCGGCTGCCTGTTGTTCCGTACGGGAAGACAAATCGGTATTCCCCGCCGCGATTTCTGCGGCAGCATGGGAAACCTGCGTCACACCCGAGCGGATCTCATAAATCATGGTGCTGAGATTCTGGCTCATCGCCGACACCGCATTCATCAGCATACCCAGTTCGTCGCGGCGCGCCGTCGGATGGGCTGCCGTCAAATCGCCCTTGGCAATCAGCTCGGCGGTCTTCAGCGTATCGCGCAGCGGCTGGGTGATCTGGCGGGTAATGCGCCATGCGATCAGAATACCGGCCAGCAGAACGACGAGCGTGATCACCATCATCATCATTTGTGCGCGGCTGATATCGAGGTGCGTGTTCGCCAGTTCATTTTTGAAGATTTTTGCCACCAGCGTATTCATCTCACTGGCTTTGACTGACAGCAACTGCGAGTTTTTCTGCTCATCTTCATACGCGGGCATATAAGCGACGACGTGGCTTTTATAATTCGCCAGCGCACTCATCAGCGGAGCCAGAGTGGCCTGCTGGTTGGGCAGTAACAGGGCATTCAGTTTTTTGGCATTTGCCTGGGTTTCATCAATGGCTTTGAGCAGCGTGGCTTCGGATTCTTTATCCATGTTCAGCAGCAGGCCGCGCACGTAATAACGCACGCTGATAAGCTTCTGAACCACTTCCGCCAGAGACAGACGGATTGACGGATCGGCATCTTCCACGCGCAACTGATCCTGTAAACGTGTTACCACGGCTTCGGTTTCGGAAAGATTCCAGCTGGCACGCACGGCGTCTTTTCTGTCAACGGCCTGTTTAAAGGCGTTTTGTGCCTGCTGATATTCGCGGATTTTTACCGGTACCTGATCGAGATTTGCCTGGCTGGTGGCGTCCCATTCAAGCTTGCCTTTTGACTGAGCGATCAGCTGCGAAAGTGCGTCGATTTTCTCCTGATTTTGCTGGAGATACGTCGGTTCATATTTCAGCTGATACAGCGTACGGCTCAGGCGGGCGTCATTCAGTAACGCATTCATCTGATTACTGAAATCCACTTTTTCAGCGCGCTGGCTGATGTCATTTAATTTGACCATGCCCGCCACGGTGATCACGGCGGCGATCACTAACACTAACCCAAACCCCAGACCCAGTTTCGTACCGACTCTGAGATTATTCATCCACTGCGAAAGACCCGTGCCGTTACCCATAATCGTTCTCCGTAAAACATCCCTGCCAAAGTTGGCGGTTTTGTTACGCCTTTGTGAAGAATCTATCGGTAGGCTTGGCGGTAAACTTTATAGGATCTGCGGTGTATTTTTGATTAATGCGGGCGATGTCTGAAAAGGGAGAAAACCAGGCGGATAATTCGCTGTAAAACAGTGATCAGAGTAACGTTTTTAGCAGAATAAGCAGGGCATAAAAAAGGCGGGTCACAGACCCGCCATTGGCGAAAACATCGTGCCCGTTAAGGGCGGCAGGGCGAAATTACTTCGCTTCAGCCAGACGTTTTGCAGCTTCGTCCCAGTTCACCACATCCCAGAAAGCTTTGATGTAGTCAGGGCGTTTGTTCTGATATTTCAGGTAGTAAGCGTGTTCCCAAACGTCCAGACCCAGCAGCGGGTAACCGGATGCGCCGGAAACGGCTTCGCCCATCAGCGGGCTGTCCTGGTTAGCAGTTGAAACAACGGCCAGTTTGCCGTCTTTCAGAACCAGCCACGCCCAGCCTGAGCCGAAACGAGTGGTTGCTGCTTTTTCAAACGTTTCTTTGAAAGCGTCAACGCTGCCGAAATCGCGTTCGATAGCAGATTTCAGTTCGCCCTGCAGGGTGGTGCCGGTTTTCAGGCCTTTCCAGAACAGGCTGTGGTTAGCGTGGCCACCTGCGTTGTTACGCAGTGCAACTTTCTTATCCGCAGGGACTTTGTCCAGGTTTGCGATCAGCTCTTCAACAGAAAGTTTTGCCAGTTCTGGCAGGCTTTCCAGTGCAGCGTTCGCGTTGTTCACGTAAGCCTGGTGGTGTTTAGAGTGATGGATTTCCATCGTCTCTTTGTCGAAATGCGGCTCGAGTGCGTCGTATGCGTAAGGCAGTGATGGCAGTGAATAACTCATGTTCATCGTCTCCATAGTGTAGGGCGGCACCGTCATTGTGAGCACCGCGTAATCAGTCGGATCATTATAGTTAATTAAATGATATTGAAAATGATTATCTATGCTCCACCCTTTGTACGGGTACTCGTAAGCGCCTGTTATACGGGGCTTAGAACCAGATAACCGCAAACAATCCTAAATTGTCTAAAGGCACGGTGTGCTTAAAGCGTTAACGCAGTCTTTGCGGATGCGTATACACCGTCGCCCGGCCCGGTTTGCTGAAACCGACCAGCGTCAGGTGACATTTTTCGGCGACTTCGACCGCGAGCGTGGTGGCGGCGGAGACGGCGAACAGAATTTCGATGCCGCACATCGCGGCTTTCTGCACCATTTCATAGCTGGCGCGGCTGGAAACCAGCGCCGCGCCGGATGTCCAGTCATTCTGTTTTGCGCGCATACCCAGCATTTTATCCAGCGCCACGTGACGACCCACGTCTTCACAGCCACCCAGTAATTCGCCCTGCGAGGTTATCCACGCGGCAGCGTGGGTACAGCCGGTCAGCTGGCCGATTTCCTGCACGGATTTCAGCTGATTCAGCGCGTTATCCAGATTCGCCAGCGCAAAGGTCTGGGTAAACGGCAGCGGCGCGAGCGGGCGGAACAAATCGCCCAGTTGTTCGATGCCGCAAACGCCGCAGCCGGTGCGCCCCGCCATGGCGCGACGGCGCTCTTTCAGCCCGGCGAAACGGCGGCTCGATAACTCGATATTCACTTCTATACCGTTACAGGTGGGTGTCACTTCCATCCCGTAAATGTCACCGGGGGATTCAATGATCCCTTCTGACAGCGAAAAGCCCAGCGCAAAGGCTTCCAGATCTTTTGGCGAGGCCATCATCACCACGTGCGAGATGCCGTTATAGACCAGCGCAACGGGCACTTCCTGAGCAATCCAGTCATCTTTGGGCTCATCAAGATGTGCGCGCTGCATCACCGTTTTTTGGCTCGCTCCGATGATCTGAGTCACTTTTTTATCATCTTTTTTGCCCAGTTCGTTTACTTGATGGACATCCATTAGCAATAACCTTATAAACATTCCGGCTACATAAGCCGTACAAACTGTCAGGACTTTAGGCCTTAATTTTACCGCTTACGCCACTGCGGCGGAAAGCGGCAATTTGAAAAGCAATGTGTTAACAAATGATGGGAAGGAGTCTTTCATGCAAGTCAGCAGAAGACAATTATTCAAAATATGTGCGGGCGGTATGGCCGGCACAACAGCGGCATTATTGGGGTTTGCCCCGACAATCGCGCTGGCGGAAACCCGCCAATATAAACTGCTTCGCTCGCGTGAAACCCGCAACAACTGCACCTACTGTTCAGTCGGTTGCGGGATGCTGATTTACAGCCAGGGCGACGGCGCGAAAAACGTCACTGAAAATATCTTCCACGTAGAGGGTGACGCCGATCATCCGGTCAGTCGTGGCTCCTTGTGCCCGAAAGGCGCAGGCGTGCTGGATTACATCCACAGCGAAGGCCGTCTGAGGTATCCCGAATATCGCGCGCCCGGTTCTGATAAATGGCAGCGCATCTCATGGGATGAGGCGATTTCCCGTATCGCCCGCCTGATGAAAGATGACCGCGACGCCAACTTCGTCGAGAAAAATGACAATAACGTCACGGTTAACCGCTGGCTGACCACCGGCATGCTCTGTTCGTCTGCGGCCAGTAACGAAACCGGCCTGCTGGATCAGAAATTCACCCGCGCGCTGGGCATGGTGGCGATCGACTGCCAGGCGCGTCTGTGCCACGGCCCGACCGTTGCAGCGTTAGCGCCAAGCTTTGGTCGCGGTGCGATGACCAACAACTGGGTCGATATCAAAAACGCCAACGTCATTCTGATTATGGGCGGAAACGCCGCAGAAGCGCACCCGGTCGGGTTCAAATGGGTGATTGAGGCGAAAACCAAAAATAACGCCAAAGTCATCGTCGTCGATCCGCGTTTCAACCGCAGCGCCGCCGTGGCCGATATCTATGCGCCGATCCGCGCCGGGTCGGACACCGCGTTCCTGCTGGGTATGATCAACTACCTGATCACGCACAATAAAATTCAGACCGAATACGTCCGTGAATACACCAACGCCAGCCTGCTGGTGCGTGAAGACTATGAATTTAACGACGGGCTGTTCAGTGGATTTGATGCGGCGAAAAAATCCTACAACAAAGAAAGCTGGCATTATCAGCTCGATGAGAAAGGCTTCGCGAAACAAGACAAAACCCTGCAGGACCCTCGCTGTGTCTGGAATCTGCTGAAAGAGCACGTTTCCCGCTACACCCCCGAACTGGTGGAGCGTCTGTGCGGCACCTCGAAAGAAGATTTTCTGCTGATCAGTTCCATTCTGGCGGAAACCTGCGCGCGCGATAAAACCTCGACCATTCTGTATGCACTGGGCTGGACGCACCACACCGGCGGCGCGCAAATCATCCGTTGTGCGGCGATGATCCAGTTGCTGCTCGGCAACATTGGTATGCCGGGCGGCGGCGTCAATGCGCTGCGCGGTCACTCCAATATTCAGGGCTACACCGACCTCGGTTTGCTGTCGCTGAACCTGCCGGGCTACATGCCTCTGCCGTCAGAAAAACAGACCAATTTCACCGATTACCTGCAACAGATCACGCCAGCGCCGCTGGTGGACGGGCAGGTCAATTTCTGGAAAAACACGCCGAACTTCTTCGTCAGTATGATGAAAAGCTTCTGGGGCGATCACGCCACGGCAGAGAACGACTGGGGCTTTGACTGGCTGCCGAAATGGGACAAAAGCTACGACGTGATGCAGCAAGCCGAGCTGATGACGCAAGGCAAACTGAACGGTTATATCGTGCAGGGCTTCAACCCGCTGGCCGCGTTCCCGGACAAAAACAAATCCTCGCGTGCGCTCTCAAAACTGAAATACATGGTGGTGATCGACCCGCTGGTGACGGAATCCTCCAACTTCTGGCAAAACCACGGCGCAATGAACGACGTGCAGACCGCCGATATTCAGACCGAAGTGTTCCGCCTGCCGTCTTCCTGTTTCGCCGAAGAAAACGGCTCGATCGTGAACTCCGGCCGCTGGCTGCAATGGCACTTCCAGGCGTCTGAGCCGCCGGGTGAAGCGCTGCACGACGGCAAAATCATCGCGCGCCTGTTCATGAAACTGCGCGAGCTGTACCGGCAGGAAGGCGGTGCCAATCCGCTGCCGGTGATGAATATGGCGTGGGATTATCAGGATCCGCTCGACCCGCTGCCGGAAGAAATTGCCCGCGAAGCCAACGGCAAAGCGCTGGCCGATATCCATGACGATCAGGGCAATGTGCTGGCGAAAAAAGGCCAGCAGATTTCGACCTTTGCGCATCTGAAAAACGACGGCAGCACCGCCAGTTTCTGCTGGATTTACGCCGGCAGCTGGACCGAAGCCGGTAACCAGATGGCGCGCCGCGATAACGCCGATCCTTCCGGCCTGGGCTGTACGTCCGGCTGGGCGTGGTGCTGGCCGCTCAACCGCCGCATTCTGTATAACCGCGCCTCCGCCGACCCGCAGGGGCAGCCGTGGGATCCAAAACGCGAAATCATCCGCTGGGATGGCGCGAAGTGGATTGGTTTTGACGTGCCGGATTACAGCGCCGCTGCGCCCGGTTCCGGCGTCGGACCGTTCATCATGCAACAGGAAGGCGTCGGGCGTTTATTCGCCACCGACAAAATGGCTGACGGCCCGTTCCCTGAGCATTACGAACCGATCGAATCGCCGATTGGCACTAACCCGCTGCATCCTTCGGTGATTTCGAATCCGGTGGCGCGTATTTTTGCCAGCGATCTGCCGAATATGGGCACCGCCAAAGATTTCCCGTATGTGGCGACCACCTATTCGATCACCGAATTGTTCCGCCACTGGACCAAACACGCGTTGCTGAATGCCATCGCGCAGCCTGAGCAGTTTATCGAGATCGGCGAAGGTCTGGCCGCCTCGAAAGGCATTGCGCAGGGCGACGAGGTGAAAGTCTCCTCGAAGCGCGGATTCATTGTGGCGAAAGCCGTGGTGACCAAACGCATCCGGCCTCTGACCATCGACGGCAAGCACGTCGATACCATTGGCATTCCTTGCCACTGGGGTTTTGAAGGCGCGACGCGTAAGGGCTATTTAGCCAACACGCTGACGCCGTCAGTCGGTGACGCTAACTCGCAAACGCCGGAGTTCAAGGCGTTCCTGGTTAACGTGGAAAAGGTCTAACGGAGGCGAATTATGGCAATGCAATCTCAGGACATACTTCGTAAGTCCGCAACCAACGGGTTTACGCCAGCGCCGCGTGCCCGCGATCATCAGCAGGAAGTGGCGAAACTCATCGACGTCACCACCTGCATCGGCTGTAAAGGCTGTCAGGTCGCCTGTTCCGAATGGAACGACCTGCGCGATGACGTCGGGATTAATACCGGCGTGTACGACAACCCGATGGATCTCAGCGCGAAATCCTGGACGGTGATGCGTTTCTCGGAAGTAGAACAAAACGGCAAGCTGGAATGGCTGATCCGCAAAGACGGCTGCATGCACTGCGCCGATCCTGGCTGCCTGAAAGCCTGCCCGGCGGAAGGCGCGATTTTGCAGTACGCCAACGGCATCGTCGATTTTCAGTCTGAACATTGCATCGGCTGCGGTTACTGCATCGCCGGTTGCCCGTTCAACATTCCGCGCATCAACAAACAGGACAACCGTGCCTACAAATGCACGCTGTGCGTTGACCGTGTGAGTGTCGGCCAGGAACCGGCCTGTGTGAAAACCTGCCCGACCGGCGCGATCCATTTCGGCACCAAAACCGCGATGCAGGATTTAGCCGCAGAACGCGTCAGTGAGCTGAAAGGCCGCGGATTTGAGCACGCCGGTTTGTACGACCCGCAGGGCGTCGGCGGCACGCACGTGATGTATGTGCTGCATCACGCCGACAATCCGCAGCTGTATCACGGCCTGCCAAAAGATCCGGCGATAAGCGCCGCGGTCACTTTGTGGAAAGGTGTCTGGAAACCGCTGGCGGCGGTGGGCTTCGCGGTGACCTTTGCGGCAGCGGCCTTCCACTTCCTCGGCGTGGGACCGAATTACGTCAAAGAGGAAGAGCAAGCCGAAGAGGATAAACATGACGATGAGGAGAAACGGCCATGAAAAAAGAGAAGTTAATCCAGCGCTATAACCTGGTGGAACGCCTCAATCACTGGATCGTGGCGTTCTGTTTTGTGACGCTGGCGCTCAGCGGTATCGGCTTCTTTTTCCCGTCGTTTAACTGGATGATGAACGTGTACGGCACCCCGCAACTGGCGCGCATTCTCCATCCGTTTTTCGGCGTGGTGATGTTCGTCTCTTTCCTCGGCATGTTCTTCCGTTACTGGAAGCACAATTTGCCGGAAAAAGACGACCTCGTGTGGGCGAAAAATATCGATAAAGTGCTGACCAACCATGAAGTCGGCGACACCGGTCGCTATAACTTCGGCCAGAAATGCGTGTTCTGGGCGGCGATCGGTTGCCTGGTACTGCTGATGGCCAGCGGCGTGATCATCTGGCGTCCGTGGTTTGCGGATTATTTCCCGATACCGCTGATCCGTCTGGCGCTGCTGGTGCATTCCGTGGCCGGTATCGGGCTGATTCTGGTGATCATCATGCACGTTTACGCCGCGACATGGGCGAAAGGGTCGATTTCGGCGATGACCGGCGGCAAAGTGCCGGTGTCATGGGCGAAGTATCACCATCCGCGCTGGTATCGTCAGGTGCGCGATGAAGAGCAGAAAAAAGAACAAGACGAGAGGAAAGCCGGATGAGCATCCAGATAGTTGCACAGGACTTGCTGGCTGACGGTAAAAAAACGGCGGGGGACATCCCGCCGGTACTGTTCGCTAACCTGAAAAAGCTCTACCAGAACCGCGCCGGTCGTCTGAAAAAACTGGCAGAAGACAGCCCGCTCGACGGGTATCTGAACTTTGCGGCTTCGATTTGCGACGCGCAGCAGCAGGTGCTTGAGACGTTCCCGCTCGACATCAGTCTGAGTGACGAATTGCAAAAAGCCGCCGGTAAACCGCCGCTCGATTGCAGCCTGTTTCCGCGTACGCCGCACTGGCTGATGCTGCTGGACGCGCTGATTGCTGTCCTGAAGCCGGACGCTTCTGAGCCGGTGCGCGCGGTGCTGGACCGCCTTGAGCAGTCCCCGAACCTTCAGCGTGAAATGATGGCGACAGAACTGCTTTGCCAGGATTTCAAACACGTTCCGGCCGATCACGCCCCCTTTATCTGGGCCGCGTTATCACTGTACTGGGCGCAGATGGCGGCACAATTGCGTGGCGTCGGGCGTGCGGATTACGGCGAGAACCGTCAGTTCTGCCCGGTTTGCGGCAGCATTCCTGTGTCTGCGGTGATCACGGCCAGCGGCCTGCGCTATCTGCACTGCAATCTGTGCGAAAGCGAATGGCATGTGGTGCGGGCAAAATGCAGCAACTGTGACGAGATGCAACATCTCAACCTGTGGTCCATCGACGACGAACAGGCAACGGTAAAAGCCGAAGCCTGCGATGACTGCGGCGCCTATCTGAAACTGATTTATCAGGATAAAGATCCGCAGGCAGACGCCGTGGCAGATGACCTCGCCACGCTGCTGCTTGATGACCGCATGGAAGACAAAGGTTTTTCCGGCAGCGGCATTAACCCGTTCCTGTTTCCCGCACAATAACCTGTAAAACTGGCCGCCGTGACTGGTAAACCCCGGCACGGCTGCTAGCTTTAAATAAGGTTCCGGCGAAATCGAGGAGGGTCTGATGAAGTTGATCGGCAGTTACACCAGCCCGTATGTACGTAAAATCTCGGTGATGTTGCTGGAAAAAGGCATCCCGTTTGATTTCATTAATGACACGCCGCACGAACCGGGCTGCAAAATCACCCAGTTTAATCCCCTTGGAAAAGTCCCCGCACTCGTCACCGACGAGGGTGAAATTTTTTATGATTCCCCGATCATTGCGCAGTTCATCGAGCTGATGAACGTTGCGCCGACGCTGTTACCGTGGCAGCCGCTGGAAGCTCTGCGGGTGAAGCAAATCGAAGCGCTGGCCGATGGCGTGACCGACGCCGCCGTGGCGTTAGTGCTGGAAGGCCGTCGCGATGCCGATAAACGTAACGAAGCCTGGGTGTTGCGTCAGCGGGAAAAGCTGCTGCGCGGGCTGGATGCGCTGGAAAAACTCGCCGAAAAACGCACACTGCTCAACTCGGAAAGCCTGAACGTCGCCGATATCGCGGTAGCCTGTTCTCTGGGCTACATTAACTTTCGCCGTATCGCGCCCGGCTGGTGCGTTGAGCGCCCTGAACTGATAAAACTGGTCGAGCGCCTGTTCCAGCGCGAGAGTTTTGCGCGCACGACGCCACCCGGAAGCGGTAACGCCAGCTTTATCGCAAAAAAGGTGTGAGGCCGCTCGAAGAGTTCTCTTTACATCCCGCGGGTTAACCAACCACTGCCTAAACTTTATGCAGCGCTCTGCTATTACCTGCTGCATAAAGGAGTTCCATCATGGCTTATGATAAAAATCCTCATGCCGTCAAACCGGAAGAATACGGTTTCCCGCTCAAACTCAAAAAACAATACGACAACTTCATTGGCGGTGAATGGGTCGCGCCGGTAAAAAATGAGTATTACGACAACCTGACGCCGGTGACCGGTGAAGTGCTGTGCAAAGTCGCCAGTTCCAGCACTGACGACGTCGATCTGGCGCTGGACGCCGCCCATAAAGCCAAAGACGACTGGGGCAAAATGCCGGTACAGCAACGGGCAAACCTGCTGCTGAAAGTCGCCGATCGTATGGAACAAAACCTCGAACTGCTGGCAAACGCCGAAACCTGGGATAACGGTAAACCGATCCGCGAAACCAGCGGCGCAGACGTGCCGTTAGCCATCGACCACTTCCGCTATTTCGCCTCCTGCGTGCGTGCGCAGGAAGGCGGTATCAGCGAAATCGACAGCGACACCGTCGCCTATCATTTCCACGAACCGCTGGGCGTGGTGGCGCAAATCATCCCATGGAACTTCCCGCTGCTGATGGCCTGCTGGAAAATGGCGCCGGCGCTGGCGGCAGGGAACTGCATCGTGCTCAAACCGGCCAAACTGACGCCGCTTTCCGTCTTACTGCTGATGGAAATGGTGCAGGACATTCTGCCTGCGGGCGTCATCAACGTGGTTAACGGCGCGGGCGGCGAAATCGGTGAATATCTGGCGACGTCCAAACGCATCGCCAAAGTGGCCTTTACCGGTTCGACCGAAGTCGGCCAGCAAATCGCCGGATACGCGGCGCAAAACCTGATCCCGGCAACGCTGGAACTGGGCGGTAAATCCCCGAATATCTTCTTTGCGGATGTGATGGACAAAGAAGACGAATTCTTCGATAAAGCGCTGGAAGGCTTCGCGCTGTTTGCCTTCAATCAGGGCGAAGTCTGTACCTGCCCGAGCCGCGCGCTGGTGCAGGAATCCATTTACGAACGCTTTATGGAACGCGCCATTAAACGCGTCGAAGCCATTAAAACCGGTAATCCGTTAGATATGGAAACGCAGATGGGCGCGCAGGTGTCTGCCGGGCAGATGAAAACCATTCTGGATTACATCGAAATCGGTAAGAAAGAGGGCGCGGAAGTGCTGACCGGCGGCGCGAAGAAAAAACTCGAAGGCTCGCTGAACGAGGGGTATTACCTGCAACCGACCATTTTGCTGGGTAAAAACAACATGCGCGTTTTCCAGGAAGAAATCTTCGGACCGGTGCTGGCGGTGACGACGTTTAAAGATATGGATGAGGCGCTGCAAATCGCCAACGATACGGCGTATGGATTAGGGGCGGGCGTCTGGAGCCGCGACGGCAACGTGGCGTACCACATGGGGCGCAACATTCAGGCGGGCCGCGTCTGGACCAACTGCTATCACGCCTATCCGGCGCATGCGGCATTCGGCGGTTACAAACAGTCCGGTCTCGGGCGGGAAACTCACAAAATGATGCTGGATCACTACCAGCAAACCAAATGCCTGCTGGTAAGTTATTCGAGTAAACCGATGGGACTTTTCTAAGTTTTAACGGGGCTATTTTACCCTGGTATTTTGAACCCGGACTGTACTCAGAACCCTCACGTACCCGGTGTACGCTCCGGTTCTTCGGTGCAGTCCGTGTCCACACTCCCTGCGCCAATAACGCCCCGGCATCGGCGTTGTTGGCATTTTTTGCATCACACTACGCTGTTCGTCGGCAGCACGATTTGGCGGCTGCGCAGGAAAACCACCACCAGCGCCAGCCAGGCGAGGCCGCTTATCAGGTTGAACAGGTTAAACATCCCCGCACCGCCTTCGACGTAAGCCACTTTCGCCAGCTCAATCCCGACCGTGAAAATCATCATGCTGATGACGCCCATCGCGGCAGAAACGGTGCCTTTGCTCATGTCGCTGGAGAACAGCGTCAGACGGTACAAACCGGCATTCGCCACGCCAATCCCGAACGCGTACAGGCTCAGACCGGCGGTCATCCACAGGTACGCATGCGCGGAAAACAGTGTCGCCGCGGCCGCAATCAGCAGGCCAATCACCATCGGCCCTGCGCCCAGTTTGATCAAATAATCCACCGTGCGCTTACCGCTCAGGCGCGCCAGTGTGACGTTACCGACGATCAGCGCGCCGAAAATCGGCACCTGCAGCAGACCGTAATCGTAGGTCGAAAGACCTTCACCGCTGATCAAAATCACCGGCGACTGCGCAATCCACGTCAGCAGCGGCAGGCTGGCAAAACCAATCGCCAGCGCGCCACACACGAACTGACGGTTCTTCAGCACGTGTTTATAATCGCGCAGCAGGCTCGGCATGGAGAAAGGTTCGCCGAGGCGGGACGCTGTTTCAGGCATCGATTTCCACAACCCCCACAGCGCGATGGCAGCGAGTGCGGCGAAAATCACAAACATCGACTGCCAGGGGGCGACGTGGATCAGCGCCGCACCGGCCAGCGGCCCGAGCAACGGCGCAATCAGCGCGACGTTCGCCATCATGGCGGTGATTTTAATACACACCGATTCCTCGAAGGATTCCTGTATCGCGGCGTAACCCACGGCCCCGATAAAGCACAGGCTAATGCCTTGCAGGAAACGCATTACCATAAACTGCTCAATGTTTTGTACAAACAAAATAGCCAGACAGGTGATGATGAAGAAGATGACGCCAGTGAGCATCACCGGACGACGCCCGCGGCGGTCGGACAGCGGCCCGAGCAGCCATTGCAGGAACATGCCGCCCGCCAGATAAGCCGTCATGGAGGTCGGCACCCACTCTTCTCCGGCATTGAAATTCGCCACCACGGCCAGCATGCCGGGTTGGATCATATCGTTGCCGATATAAGTGGCGAACTCAAAAAGCACCAGACAAAGAGGGAACAAAAGCGCCTGCCGACCCAGAAGGGACGCAGTGTTTGGAGAATTATGCATTTTTAGTTATTTCACAGACGTAAGGCTAATCGGTTGAAAATTAGCAGAAAATAAGAGACTGTCCGGGCGGGTTTCGCAAGCGAGGCAGTAATACCGGCTATTTTGCCGATTATTTGAGCGTAACGCAATCACCGGATTCACGTTCAGCACAATCTGAGAATGATACTTTTGCCTTGTTAGCCCTCTCAAAGCTGGCTAGGCTGCAAACAACACATCAACAGGAAGGAATTTGCAGGTAATGAGCGAAAAAATAAGCTGGATAGATAATCTGCGCGCGCTCGCCTGCATGATGGTGGTGATGGTTCACGCCAGCACGTCACTGGTGGTCAATTTCGCCGCGGTGCATACCGCGGAATGGACGGTGGCTAACCTGCTCAATTCGGCTTCGCGTGTCTGTGTGCCGCTGTTCTTTATGATTTCCGGCGCATTGTTTTTCGGCGAAAAGAGCGCGCAAAAACGGCATTTTCTGCGCGTCACGTTATGCCTGCTGTTCTACAGTGCCGTCTCGCTGATTTATATTCTCACGATGACAAAAATCGGATTTTGGCCATCTCTGCGACTGATCCTCGAAAAACCGGTGTTTTATCATCTTTGGTTCTTCTACGCGATCATCGTGATTTACCTGCTTTCCCCGCTGATTAACGTTAAAGCCGTCTCCGGAAAATATCTGCTGATCGCCGGGCTTCTGCTCGGCGTTCTGGCGAACCCGCAACTTCCGGCCATCACGTGGCAGAAAATCCACCTCCTGCCGCTGGATTTGTACATCAGCGGCGATACTTTCTATTACGTGCTCTATGCCCTGATGGGGCGCGCCCTCAGCCAGCTGCATACCGAAAAAACGCCGGTCACGCTGGCGGCCAGCGGCATGTTCATACTCAGCACGCTGGCGGTTGCGACGGGCACTTACCGGCAAATGCAGATTAACCAGAATTTCGCCGACACGTTTTACGTCTACAGCGGCCCGCTGGTCTTTATCTCCGCCATCTCGCTGTTTATCATTTTCAAAAATGCGCTGACCCACCGCATCCTGCCGGGATTTGCGCTGATCTCCCGCCATTCGATGGCCATTTACGGCTTTCATGCACTGATCATCATTGGCCTGCGCAGCCTGCATCTCGATTTCCCGCACTATCCGCTGCTGAATATCGCGTATCTGTTTATCTGCGGCCTGGGCGGCGGTTTATTACTGGCGATGGGGCTGGGGAAAATAGACAGACGGAACTGGGTGAGTTAAACACCTTCACCCCCACCGTTCCTGTGCCCGCCTCAATTGCCTTGCAGATGAAAACCCGGCAGCGAGGGCGGCTTTTTCGATACCCGCGCCTTGTTGCAGGCGTTGTTGGGCGACGCCGATGCGCAGTTGTTCGTGGTAGTCGCGCACGCTGATGCCCAGATGCTGGCGGAACAGACGGGTGAGGTGGCGGCTACTGATGTGCGATCTGGCAGCGACGTCTTCCACCTGCCAGGGGGATTCCGGTTCGGCGGCCATCAGGTTTTGCGCGCGGTGCACGGCAGGGTGCAGGTGATTGCGGTAACGCAGCCACGGGGAAAGCTGCGGATCATCGCCGGCGCGGCGGAAATAGACCACCATTTCGCGGGCGACATCCAGCGCGGCCTGCGGCCCGGAATGCGTGGCGATAAGATGCAGCGCCAGATCGATACCGGCGCTGATGCCCGCGCTGGTCAGCACGAAACGGTCCTCAACAAATATCCGGTTATCTTTCACCTGGGCAGCAGGCACCTGCTGGCGTAAGCGCTCGATCACATCGTGGTGCGTGGTGCACTGATAGCCGTCGAGCAGCCCGGCTTTTCCGGCCAGCAGGCTGCCGGAGCAGATGCACACCAGCGTTAAACTTCCCGCTTCAATCGCGCTTTTCTGCTGATGCAACCAGTCGCAGGCTGTTTGCGCGACCGGTGAGGCGAAGTTTTCGGCGGATTCCGCCACCCCCGGCATGATCAAAATACTGTCCTTGGGCAGACTTTCCGGCAGCGGCTGTAAATGGCTGACCGTCAGACCGGTCGACATCACGACTTCAGGCTGTGGCCCGATGTAATGCAGCGTAAATTGCCCGGCCAGCCGTAGCGCTTCCGCCGGGCCAGCGAGATCTAACGCCATCACGCCGGGGAGCGTCACAAAGTAGACATGTCGCTGCATAGTGTTGATCCGTGTGCAGGGGAAAACGCTATCTTCACACAGCGCGGTCGAGTTCCGCCAGCGCACCGGCTACGTCGGTGATGGTGGCAAAGCGGTCATCGAGCACCAGTTCGGTTCGCAGTTTGATCTCCTGAGCGCTCAGGGTGACGCCGCTGGCGTGCGTCATCGGGAAGGTCAGCGTTGCTTCTGTCACAAACGTCACCGAGTAACCGAGATCGGACGCCACGCGTGCCGTGGTTTCACAGCACTGTTCGGTACGCATTCCGGCGATGATCAGATGCGTGATGCCGTTTTCACGCAGCCAGCCGTCGAGGCCGGATTCGGTCAGGGAATTGTGGACGTGTTTGTGCACCACATGTTGCGGCTGATGACTGAGAAAAGACATCGGCGTTACCAGCCCGGAATCCAGCGAAAACACGCCATCCGGATTGACGTGAAAGACGTCGATGACCGGCACGTCGCGGGCCTGACAGCCGTCGATCAGGCGGGTTAAGGCTGCACTGAAAGCCGGTAAATCATCCTGCTGCCAGAAATCTTTTTGTTCGAAGGAACGCTGAACGTCGATGTTTAACAGGGCGCTGTGTGCCATTTTCGGACTCCATCAGATGAGTGTGAAGCCAGTTTGCGCCTCGAATGCTTAAGGGAGAATGCCAAAAACGGACATGATGCTGACAGGGGCGGACGACCTGCATCATCCGCCGGAAGTAGAATGTTTTAATCAGAGTGTCTGGTCTGCACGCCAGTGGTGATAATCGATATGATCGGCCTGGAAATTGGTGGTTTCGGCGTCGCCGGTCAGGCGGTAGGCCAGCTGGAAGGCAAAATCGAACGCCAGCCCTAATCCTTTGCCGCTCAGTAAGTTGCCGTCTTCCACGAAGGACTGATTGACGTACACGCCGTCTTTCACATCTTTGTATAAATCGCCGGAACAGACGTAGCGACGCCCTTTCAGCAGTCCGTTTCCGCCCAGCACGCGGGCGGCCGCGGAGCACAGCGGGCAGATCAGTTTACCGGCCTCGTCGTGACGGCGGACAAATTCCACCACCTCTTTGCTGGCCGCCAGCGCCACCGATCCTTCCGGGCCACCGGGCATCACCACGGCATCGAATAAACGGTCGCCCTGCGCGGAAAGCAGTGCGTTAGCCTGCATCTGAATGCCGTGATAGGTGCGCAGCGTCAGGCTTTTCTGGCACGCCAGCGTAGTGACCTGAATGTCCAGCCGCTCGAGAATGTCGAGCACAATCACCGCTTCGCCTTCTTCAAAACCGTCGGCCAGCAGCAGGGCGACCTGCTTTTTCGCGTTGTCCTTCACCATAATGCAAATGTCCTCTGAGGTTAAAAATCAGAGGACATCATAAAATGAAACGACGTTTTGATAATGTGAGTGAGGTGGCAGACTAGAAAACCAGCTGCACTTTCGAGGCTTTGGATTTATCCATCGCGAATTCCAGCGCGTCCACCAGACTTTCCTGCGGGAATTCCGACGACAATAAAGGCATCGGATCGACGGTTTTATTCGCCAGCCATTCCACTGCGGTGTTGAATTCTTCCGTGAAACGGAAGCTGCCGACCCAGTTAATTTCTTTAGCAATCAGCATCATCAGTGGAAATTCATTCACTACCGGCCCCATGCCGACCTGTACCAGCGTGCCGCGTGCGCGGGTCACTTCCAGACAACGGCGGATGGAAGACGGATGGCCGGAGGCGTCAAAGGAGACATCGAAGAAGCCTTTCTCTGCCTGATATTCGCTGAAATCGCCCTGTGCGGCGTCCAGCGCTTTGCTTGCGCCAACCGCCAGTGCCAGCGTGCGGCAGCGTTCGCTCGGGTCGGTCACCACAATCTGCGCCGCGCCCTTGGCTTTCGCCGCCAGCACGATCAGGCAACCAATCGGGCCGACGCCGGAAACAAACACGGTTTTGCCATGAATATCGCCCGCCTGATTCACGGCATGAATGGCGACGGCCAGCGGTTCGGCGAACACCATCAGACTGTCGCTGACCTGATTGTCGTAAGGAATACACTGATCGCTGTCGACAATTTTATACTGCGTGAACGCGCCGTTGATGTGCGGAAAATACATCGCGCTGCCGAAAAATTTCATGGTCGTACACTGATTTTCGTCGCCGGACAGGCAATATTTACAGGCTCTGCACGGTTTACTCGGATTGAGCGCCACTTTCTGGCCGGGCTGTAAATTCGGGTTATCCGATTTCTCCACCACGCCGACCACTTCGTGCCCGAGCACCATCGCCTCGCGCACTTTGAAATCACCCACTGCGCCGTGTTCGTAGTAATGCAGATCCGAGCCGCAGATGCCGCCGCGGGTCACTTTCACCAGCGTGCCCTGGCCGGTGTAATCGAGGGTCTGGTTGATCACCGCGACGTCTTTTTTCCCGGTGACGACGCAGGATTGTGTGGCAATAGTCATGGAATTCTCGCTCTTTAAAGGGCCTGATTGGCTCCAGTAAAGAGGGTTTACCGATCCGAAAACGTGACCGCCATCACTTTGCGCCGTGTTACGAAAACCTGTTACCCATAACTTGAACGGACTCAACCTTTCCCGGCGGATTTATCACGCTTGCGCGCCGGAATGCTCAGGATCAGATGCGTAATCACACCGCCCGCCAGCCCCCAGAATGCCGAACCGATGCCCAGCAGCGTGACGCCGGATGCGGTGATCAGAAAAGTGATGATTGCCGCGTCGCGCTGACTTTCGTTTTCCAGTGCGCGGTACAGACTGCCCGCAATGGTGCCGAGCAACGCCAGTCCCGCGATGGTGTGGATCAGCACTTGCGGCAGCGCGGTAAACATCATGCCAATGGATCCGCCAAACACGCCTGCAATCAGATAAAAAACGCCTGCCGCGACGGCGGCCATATAGCGTTTTTTCGGATCGGGATGGATATCCTCGCCCATACAAATTGCGGCGGTAATGGCGGCGATACAGACGGTAAAACCGCCGAACGGGGCCAAAATCAGCGCCGTCAGCGCCGTCCATGAAATCAGCGGTGATACCGGCAGGTTGTAACCGTGGGCTTTCAGCGTGGCAATGCCTGGCGCGTTCTGCGAGGCCATGGTGACGATAAAGAAAGGAACGCCGATGCCGATAATCGAAGATAACGTGAAATGGGGCATGACAAACGCCGGTGCGGCGAACGTCAGCGACTGGCCGTGCAGGGCGATATCGCCCTGCCATCCGGCGACAATCAGCCCGGCGGCCAGCGCGAGCACCACCGCATAGCGCGGCAGGGCGCGTTTCGCCAGCAAATACACCAGACACATGCTGCCCGCGAGGGCAAAATTGCTTTGCAGCGAGGTAAAGGCGTTCAGCCCGAAGCGCAGCAGAATGCCGCCCAGCATGGCCGCCGACAGCGCCTGCGGAATGTAATGCATCATTTTGGCGAACAGGCCGGTCACACCGCACAGCAGGATCAGGCCGGTGGCAAATACAAACACGCCAATGGCCTCGTTAATCGAGGTGCCGGGCAGGCTGGTGACCAGTAACGCCGCGCCGGGCGTTGACCAGGCAGTCACCACCGGCGTGCGGTAATAGAGCGATAAACCGATGCTGGTGACGCCCATCCCCAGCCCGAGCATGCTCAGCCAGCCGCCAATCTGCGCCACGCTGGCGCCCGCGGCTTCCGCCGCCTGAAAGATAATCGCCGCCGAGCTGGTGTAACCCACCAATACCGCGACAAATCCGGCGATGACCGCCGAAAACGTTAAATCCTGCCAACTGAAACGCGAGGCCATCTGTGAAAATCCTTCTGGTTACCGGACGCTGACGTTATGCTGTTGTGCGTTATAGCGCACACCTGTTGCGCTCAAGATATCACTGTGCGTTATAACGCACAATCGCGATGAACGATCATCATCGCAGAGGAGACACCATGCAGGAACTTACCCGCCATATTGGCAGCCAGCTGAAAGCCGTGCGCAGCGAGCGCGGCTGGAGCCTCAGCCAGACGGCAGAACAGACCGGTGTCAGCAAGGCGATGCTCGGGCAGATTGAGCGCGGCGAATCCAGCCCGACCGTCGCGACGCTGTGGAAAATCGCCAGCGGCCTGAACGTCTCGTTTTCGGAATTTCTCGAAACGCCACCCGCGCAGTCGGCGGCGTTGCATCGCCACGGCTTACTGACCACGTTCAACAGTGACACCTCGGGAATGCGTGTGGTGCCGCTGTTTCCGTTCGATACCACGCTGCGCATGGACATGTTTGTTATCGATCTCGAGCCGGACGGGTGCAGTGAATCCACACCGCATGAAGCCGGCGTGATTGAGCATGTGATTGTGATTGAAGGCGAACTGACGCTGACCGTCGATGGCGTCACGCGTGTGCTGCACGCCGGTGAAGCCCTGCGTTTTGCTGCCGATTGTCCGCATGCATACCGCAACAACAGCGGGCATTCCGTGCGTTTCCACGACCTGATACATTACCCGCAGTCACGTCCGTAACGTTTTCTATTTGTGAGGAGAATGCTCTGATGAGCCAGCCGCAAGATGTTGTGATCCGCCCGTTAATGCCCGCTGACCGCGAAAGCTGGGAGGTTCTCTGGCGCAGTTATCTGGATTTTTACCAGTCAAAACTCGATCCGGCTCAGTTTGACTACACATTCGAGCGGCTTTCGCAGCCTGACTACGCCAGCATGTTCGGTTTTGTGGCGCAATGTCAGGGCAAACTGGTCGGGCTGGTGAACTGCATTAATCACGATCACGGCTGGCATATGCGCCAGGTGGTGTATTTGCAGGATTTGTACGTCGATGACAGTGCGCGCAAGCTGGGGATCGGGCAGAAACTGATTGAAGCGGTCTACGCGTACGCTGATGAAAACGACAAAGCCAACGTCTACTGGATGACGCAAACCACCAACCACACCGCCCGCAAACTTTACGACCGGGTGGGGCAGACCACTAACTTTATGAAATACGTCCGTTAAAGCGGCTTGCGCAGCGTCATTTTCGTGGTGACGTAACCGAGGCTGGCGTACAGCGCCTGTGCAGCGGGATTGCTGGCGAACACATTGAGTTCGATCGCCGCACTGCCCATTTCACGCAGGCGCTGTTCCATCAGCCGGAATGCCGCAGCGGCATGGCCCTGACGGCGAAACTGCGGATAAATCATCAGCTCATAAACGAAGGCGCTGTGTACTTTGTAGCGTTCCACGTTGGCGAACCACAGATAGCCGACCCTGTCATTTTGCGCGTCGGTTTTGATCTCATAAAGATAATGATCCGGCGTCTCAATCCCTTGCGGCAACGACGCCTGAATGGAATGACGGGCGCGTTCCAGCGCGGTATCGGCGGCCCAAAGGCCGGCAGTCACATTCTCCCCGGCGTAATCTTTTGCCAGCAGTTCGGCAAATTCGTCATAGAACGCCGCGTTCATTGGTACTAATACGGTCATCATTTCCCTCTGAATTATTTTGCGGTATCCGGTTTTTTATAAGGCGTCACGTAGCATTCACTGATGGTCGTCGAATGGGCTTCGGCCTGGGTGATGATGTAGCCTTTTTCGGTCAATGCCACAGAACTGTACGGCGTCTGATTGTCTTTATCGGCCACCACGTTTTCAAATGACTGAATAATCTTAGCTTTGTCATCTGCCCGCGCCGGATCATCCAGCCCTTCGACCTGAATCATCGCCTGCTTAAACTGATTGCTGAATGAGGTTTTGCCGATCCGGCTTTCAATGATCGCCTTGATATTAACCGTGACGTTATTACCCAGCAAAAACAGCGTATTACTCTGGTAAATCAGCATGTTTTTGCGCTTCGACACCACAAAGCCGTTCTCGATAACCTTCATTTTTTTGTTATCAGCGTAGATCACTTCGTCGAGGCAAATGGTCTTATCCCCCACCTTAAACTGGCTGAAGCGGGTTTTGATTTCTTTCGGCGTCGATGCCGCCTGCGAGCACAGCGGTGCGAGCAGCAACAGAGGTAAAAGCCATGACTTCATAGGAGTTTCCTGAACAGGTCTGAATCAGCCGACATAACAGCAGTATAGGGAGCCGTGGGCAGGATGCGAACGTTTATCTTTTCGCGACGGATTTTTACCGTTGTGGCTAAAGCATCCTCAGTCTGTGCCGATAATTCAGACGATAACGGAATTCCTGCTCATCCTCAGAGGCCACGTATCAGGGACAGATAACCCATTTTTCACAGTGAGTTTTTCACAGCACGTTGACTGTTCCGGGGAGTTTTATGAGTCAGATTCAGGCGTTCTCACCTGCGGCCACGGCTGCGCCAAAGAAGCATATACATCCACAGAAACCGCCGATGCGTACCCGCACGCTGATGCTGATCGTCGGGCTGCTCACCATCAGCCTGGGTTATACCATTACGGTCGGTTTGCTCAGCTGGCAGTCGGCCAACCAGCAGCGCGACATCGCCCGGCGTTATCTTCAGCAAACCGCCAATACCGACGGCTATCTCGCCCGTCAGAAACTCGACACCGCCCTCTATGCCGCCCGCGATCTGGTGCAAAGCATGGTAAGCCTGCGCGAAGCCGGACATGCTGACCGCAAACTGGCCGATACCTTGCTGCAAAATGCGTTGAAAAATCACCCGGATTTTCTGTCGATGTCTCTGGCCTGGGAGCCGGATGCGTTCGACGGGAAAGACGCTGACTTAGCCGCACAGGCAGGGCAGGATCCGGATGGCCGTTACGTCCGTTATGTTGACCGCGACACCAGTGGCAACGTGGTGCTGCACAACCTCACCGATTATGAAACGCCGGGCAGCGGCGATTACTATCTGCTGCCGCGCAAACTCAAAAAAGAGGTGATTCTTGAGCCGTACAGCTACCCCTACAACGGCGTGGAAACGCTGCTGACGTCGATCGCGGTACCGATCATCGTGGAGGGAAAATTCCTCGGTTCGGTCACGGCGGATTTCTCGCTGCAAACCTTGCAGACCATGGTCAACGGCATCAAACCCTATCAGGGCACCGGCTACGCGATGCTGTTTTCGCAGTCCGGCCATTACCTTTCTTCGCCAAAAAAAGATCAGGTCACGCAGAAGCTGGAAAACGATGCGTCGCTGTTGAAAAGTATTCAGACCGGCCAGCCCTACAGCAGCGAACAGCAGGATCCGGTGCTGGGTGAAAACGCCTTTGCCGAGTTTGTGCCGATTCAGATTGGCGATACCGGTACACCCTGGATGCTGGGCATCGTTGCGCCGGTCAACGCGGTGATGAAGGAAAGCACGCGCCAGCTCTATTCCGCGCTGGTGCTGATGGTGCTGAGCATTGTGGTGGTGTTTGCGGTGCTCAGCATTATCTTTACCCGCAAAGTGCTGCGCCCGGTCGGCGGTGAGCCGGCAGATGCGGCGAAAATCGCGCTGACGGTGGCCGATGGCGATTTAACGCATCCGATCCTGACGCAGAAAAACGACCGCACCAGCATCTTCTTCGCGCTGCAAACCATGCAGGCGCAGTTGCGCCACGTGGTCACGGACATTATTTCCACCAGCCATGCGGTCGGCAGCGGCGCGTCGCAGATTGCGGCAGGAAATATCGATCTGGCCTCGCGCACCGAACAACAGGCGGCGGCGCTGGAAGAAACGGCGGCGAGTATGGAGCAGCTCACCGCTACCGTAAAACAGAACGCCGATAACGCGCATGTCGCCACGGAACTCACTGAAAATGCCACCACGATTGCCGGTAAAGGTGATCGCATTATGTCTGACGTTGTCGGCATTATGGGCGAAATAGACGACAGTTCCCGTCGCATTGCCGACATTACATCGGTGATTAACGGCATTGCCTTCCAGACTAACATTCTGGCGCTGAACGCGGCAGTGGAAGCGGCACGGGCAGGGGAACAGGGGCGCGGATTCGCGGTGGTGGCCTCGGAAGTGCGTAGCCTGGCGCAACGCAGCGCCGATGCGGTCAAAGAGATTTCCGCGCTGATCGCAGAATCGACCTCACGCGTCGATCACGGTGTCGGGCTGGTGAAAAATGCCGGTGAGACGATGAAAGAGATCATGAAGGCCATCACTGACGTGCGTGACATCATGAGCGAAATCGTCTCGGCGTCGGACGAACAGTCGCGCGGCATCAGCCAGGTGACGCAGGCCGTGCACGAAATGGACGGCGTCACCCAGCAAAACTCGGCGCTGGTTCAGCAGGCGTCTGCCGCCTCTGCATCTCTCGAAGATCAGGCCCGCCGCCTGAATGAGATCGTTCAGGTATTCCGGCTGAAATAACGCTTCACCGCCTTCTGCCTCCGGGTGGAAGGCTTTTTAACGACACACCCCGCTTTCTGCGCTATGTTTTTGTTCCTTTGTTTGATTTCTTTCAGGAGTTTGCCATGAGCCAGCCTTCGCTGATTTTGTATTCCGATGCCAATTTTTACAGCCCTTACGTGATGTCCGCTTTTGTCGCGCTGACCGAAAAAGGCATCCCCTTCGAACTGGAAAAAGTGGATCTGGCTGACGCGGAGAATCTGAAAGAAACCTATTCGGCGATTTCCGTGACCCGCCGCGTACCGACGTTAACCAACGGGAGCTTTGTGTTATCCGAGTCTTCTGCGATTGATGAATATGTCGATGAGCTGTTTCCTGCCCCGACGTTTCCTGCCATTTATCCGGCTGATCCTGAAAACCGCGCCAAAGCCCGCGAAGTTCAGGCCTGGTTGCGCAGTGATTTGATGCCAATCCGCGAAGAACGCTCCACTGAAGTGGTGTTCGCTGGCGCGAAACGCCCGCCGCTGACAGCCAAAGGCCAGCAGGCCGCCGAAAAACTCTACGATGCCGCAGAACGTTTGCTCGGTGATAAAACGAATCTGTTTGGTGAATGGAGCATTGCGGATGTGGATTTGGCGCTGATGCTGAACCGTCTGCGTCTGAACGGCGATCCGATGCCGGAAAAACTCATCGCCTATGCCCAATCGCAGTGGCAGCGCCCGTCCGTTTTGGCGTGGTTAGCGCTTTCCGCGAAATAAGATGAGTGGCGCAGTCAGATCACAGGCTGACTGCGCTAAAGACGTTTACAGTGATTTGGTCAGGAAAAAGCGGGTGTGCGTGGAAGGCGCATCGTCCGGTGCGCGGGAGTCGGCGATGTAATCTTCCAGCGCCATTTGCATGTGATAGCCCATGCGTTCATAGAACGGGCGCGCCTGAAAACTGAACGTATCCACCAGTGAGTAACGACAGCCCCGCGCTTTGGCCTCTTCTTCCGCTTCGGCGATCAGTTGCGTGCCGACATCTTTGCCACGCAGCGATTCATCGACCCACAGCATCTGGATGTACATCCAATTCCCGACGGTTTCCGCCACTATCCCCGCCTGTTTGTTGCCTTTTTCATCTTCCACAAAAATCCCTAACGCACGGAATTTTGATTGAGGGATAAAGTTTCTGTTGAAATTACGCAGGCCACTTTTGATCTCCTCGAGATCGCTTTCGGTCGGGGCATGGCTGAGACGGGTCTTCATGACAGGATTCCTTTTTATTCGCGTTTTATCGTGGTGAGTCGGAGTGCAGAAATGATAAATCAGAATAGTGAATATGACCGGGGAGTGGCAATGCGCGGATAAAGAAAATCTGAAGATGGAGAGGTAAATACAAAAAAGCCTGTGGAAGTCAGACTTCCACAGGCTTTTCAGAGGGTTTTATCGCAGGAGATTATTTGTAGATTTCAGCGTCAGCGTGCAGTTTGTTGTTACCGGTCACAGAGATGATGCGGTAAGAAGAAGCACCGGCTTCTTTCGCCTGCTTTGACAGTTTGGTTTCCAGGCCGCTCAGGGTGGTTGAGTTGGCAGCGGAGATAACACCGATTTTCTGCATGTCACCAGAGGGCTGATTCACCTGCTGAGCCGCGAAGCTACCGAAAGAAATCAGGGAGAGGGTTGCAGCTACAGCAAAAATTTTGACGTTTTTCATGATGTGTATTCCATTCAGGTTTATGTGATTGAAAGGTGGTTGCCTTTCGATGGATGCATAATAAGCCTGATGCGCAGAGATGAAAAACGGATTGATTTGAGTAAGTCATTCAAAATATTTGGTCTACTTTTTACGCAATTTTACGTCCCTGTGCGGGCAACTGACGAAACCGCGATAATGCTGACGCAGACTGTAAAAACACCCATCTTTGCTGCTGTTTTCTCCTTCCTGCTGATTTTTGGCGGGTTTGTCTAAAGAGTGCTACGCTTTCAGGGTAGTATCAGAAACGGGTTGTGCGTGGGGTATGAAAGTAAACCTGCCACCCAAACCGCAGGATTTCAATCATTCTGCATTTGTTTGGCCGACTTGGCTGAACAATATTCACGGTAGCGGAAATTTATTCGGAGGAGTCGAAAATGGGAATTTTATCCTGGATTATCTTTGGTCTTATTGCAGGTATTCTGGCTAAGTGGATCATGCCGGGCAAAGATGGCGGTGGTTTCATTCTGACCGTAGTCCTGGGTGTGGTCGGTGCTGTGGTCGGGGGTTACATCAGTACTTTCTTCGGCTTTGGTCGCGTAGACGGTTTCAACTTCGGCAGCTTCGTCGTCGCGGTGATCGGTGCGATTGTCGTACTGTTTATCTACCGCAAAATCAGGAGCTAATGGTCCGCCATTACGCCTGAAAATAAAAAAAAAGCCGCGCATTGTCGCGGCTTTTTTGTGTCTGCGATTTACTCCACCGGCGACGTCGGCAGGCGCACGATGTCCTGATTTTCATTGCCCATCCAGTACACGCCTTCCTTCGCCCAGAACGGGCCTTCGATAAAGTCGAGCAGGTCGGAATACTCTTCATAAAACTGTTTGCCGTCGCGGTTATACACCCGCATATAGCCTGAGTAATGGCCGCCATCGCCCGGCATGGTCATGCGCGGGATAAAATCGAAGGTCTTATATTCGCGCACCACATACTCTTTGTTCGGGCTCCACTGCTCGGAAATCAGTTTCCCTTGTTTCCACCACTGGTAACACCCCGCGATAACCATCACCAGCACCGCCAGTATGACCCCGCGCATACGCTGGCGTACCAGCGCTTCCTGACTTTTGATTTTGGGCATTAACTTAACTCTGCATTTTTACGCGGACGTCCGCCTTTTTTGCCATTCTCCCGGCTGGTGCTGGCTTTAACAGCACTGCGCATGGCGCCGTTGATCGAGGCGACAATTTTCTGTAAATCGCTGGCGTCAAAGAGAATTTTTGCCAGTAAACCCGGAAGGTAGATGTCCACATCACATGCCGGAATGCGCAGTGCTTTGCTGAAACCATCCACCTCTGCGCTGTTAAGCTGTTCTTGCGTGGCGAACTGAAGTTCTTCAATGAGATCAATGTTTATAAGATAGCCGACGCCATTGCCGTGCATGATCATAAAAGCATGTTGCCCTGGACGATATTCGACTGAAACCGGGCGGGAAGGGTCATTGGCCGTTTGTTCCCCCCGTTTCAACGCCGCTTCAAATCGTGTCATTGGTGCCATGGATTTTCTCCCATTCAGCATTGAGCCTGACGATATTTGCTTCTAAATAACGAAACAAAGCTTTGATCTCCGCGAAAGATGAATTGCGACTTTTTTCGTCAGATTGAAACACCCTACCCGGTTTCACTTCCCGCACAATTCCCCCTTAACGCCCGCTTCCAGCAGATAATCGAGGCACCACTGGCAGACTTTGCCCATGCCGTCGGAGCGGGCGGCGAGGAACAGTTGTGTCGCATGTTTATGTTCCTGCATCGGTTTTTTCACCAGCCGGCCATTGTTGAGTAACGGCAGGGCGAGGTGATGAGGCAGATAGCCGATGCCGGTATTGCGCTCGATAAGGGAAATGGCGATGGCAAAATCAGGGACGAACAAGGGTTTTTGCCCCTCGAGCAGCCACGCCTGCTGATGGGCGAAATTCACTGCCGTATCGCGAATGCACACCGCCGGATACTGCCGCAGCTCGGCGTTGGTCAGCGGTTGCATCAGCGTTGCCAGCGGATGCTGCGGGCCGACGACAAAATCCCATTCCAGCTGGCCGAGACTTTCGGTGACCACCCCTTCGCTGCCCGGCACGTTATGCGGCGCGCCAATCACCAGATCGGCCCGTTTACTGTAAAGCGCGTCCCAGCAGCCGTTGTAGACCTCAACGTTCAGCGACAGCCGCGTCGAGGGAAATGCCCGCTCAAAGGCACTGATAAAATCCACCAGCACAGGCACCGGCACGATGTTATTCACCGCGATGATAAATTCCTGCTCGACGCCTTCATGGATAAGGGCGGTGTTGCGTTTCAGGGCATCGAGATCGCTCAAAAGGGTTTTGCTGTGGCGGATAAAATAGTGCCCGGCAGGCGTCAGTTCAATGTGATTGCCTTTGCGGATAAACAGCGCCACGCCGAGGCTTTCCTCGAGCTTTTTCACGGTATAGCTGATGGCAGAAGGGACTTTGTTCAGCTGATCGGCGGCGGTGGTAATGCTCTGGTATTTCGCGACCAGATGGACGATACGAATACTTTCATCAGAAATCAGCATACAAAGGCGCTCCTGCCATAAAAAAAGGAAACCCGTCGTCATGACGGATTTCCTTAATTATGCCGTATTTTACCCTTTTCGCCGTCAGTGCTTTTGCATCCGGCTAAACAGCGCATAACACACGCAGGCCACCAGAATTGAATCCACTGACGGAATGGTGGTGAGCGTCATCATGCCTTTTACCGTCATGAAACCGACGGCGGAACCGAGCAGCCAGGCGACAAAAGTCAGTAACTTGATGGGTGGCTCGCGGGTCAGGACCTCTGCCTGATAGCCGTTGCGACGGTACAGGAAGAAATCCGCGATATAAATCCCGGCCACCGGCGGGGTGGCGATCCCTAAAAACAGCAGGAAGGGGATGAACCACGCCATGATGTCCATGCTGCCGATAATCGCCGCAAGCACGCCCAGCGCCAGCGTAATCTGCCATTTAGGGAAACGGGTCAGCAGGGTGGAAACCACCAGCGTGCCTTGGAACATATTCCCCGCATTGCCGGTGATGCAGGCAAAAATCAGCAACATCGCCGCCGGCAGCACCGCGCCGAAAACAGCCATCGCCCCGAGAAGGGAACCCTGACCGCTCAGCGCGCTCGGCATGGCACCGGCCCAGTAGAGCAGCGGATACGCCACCAGAAACGCGGCGGCTGCGGCAATCAGCGCATGTTTGCGGTTATGCACAAAACTGCCGAAATCGGGCAATGTCGCGACCAGCACAATAATGGTGCCGACCACGGTAGACACCGCCACGCCGGTGTTCATCTGGCTGAGGCTTTCCGCCACCGGCGCGTGGCCGTGCATCGCCACATACAGGATGTAAACCAGCACCAGCGCAATCACCGGCACGGCGACCTGCGCGATTTTGCCGAGGACCGCAAAACCGAACGCCGTCGAAGCAACGAACACGCCGCAGCCGAGCGTCACCAGCAGCGGCACGGGCACGTCCAGCCCATGCTCTGCCAGCAAATCATGGACTGAATGGCCGAACATATTGGCGGTGACCGCAATCCAGCCAAACAGGCTGACGGCCATCAGAATGTTAATCGCCACCGCGCCTTTTTCACCGAAGGCATATTTCACAATGCCGTAGGTCGGCAGGCGGGCTTTTTCACCCACGCAGATGGTGATGGCCGCCAGCAGCGTGAGAATAATTCCGCCGAGCGCCACCACGGTAATCAGCTGCGAACCTGACAACTGATTGCCTAAACTTGATGAAGAAAGCAAAACCGGTGTGACGGCAATGCCCAGTAATATCATGGCGATACGCAGGCCTGACGCCGTATTCGGTGCATTTTCTGTTTTACGCATAACCCACTCCTTTTCAGTGAAGGCCGTTCTCTCAGCGGGTGTGATGATGCCCGGTATACTGGCGCCAGCCGCCGGTCGCGGTGATGTCGGTTTGTCCTTCCACCAGCCAGGGTTCTGCCAAAACGCCCAGCACTTCGCTGCCGTCCTGCAACTTCACTTTACCGATGCTCAGCCCTGCCGGTTCGCTGCTCAGCAACGCGGCGAAAGAAGCGGGCGGCAGCGCCCAGATTTCCAGGCTGACGGTGTTTCCGCCCTGCTGAACGCGGATCATCCCCGGATGACGGTCGTTGATGGTCCACAAACGGTAATGGGCATCGGTGCTGTCTTCGCGCACGAACACGCCGCCCGCGCCGGTCATGTTCGGGTTCAGTTCCAGACCGCGCATCAGCGTGCCGTTCACTGCCAGTAAAATAGTGTTTTCCATGTTGATATCCTTATTTTAATTATGTGAAATCCAGGTGCCGGTCTGATGATTCAGGGCGGCTTTAATCGCTTCCGGGCTGGTGATCAGCCCTTTGGCGTGTTTTCCCTGTTGCTGGCTGTTGTTGATAAATTTCACGATGGCCTCGACTTTCGGCTGCATGCTGCCCGCGCCAAACTGCCCTTCGCGAATAAACGTTTCGGCCTGTTCCACGCTGAGATTGCTCAGCCATTGCTGCTGCGGCGTGCCAAAATTCACGGCGACCTGCTTCACGCCGGTCGGGATCAGCAGTAAATCCGCACCGAGTTGTTCCGCTAACAGCGCTGACGCCAGATCCTTATCAATCACCGCTTCCACGCCCGTCAGTTGCTGATGCTCATCGCGTACCACCGGGATGCCGCCGCCGCCGCAGGCAATCACAATGCAGCCCTGTGCCAGCAGTGTGCTGAGGGTCTGGCGCTCCAGAATGTCGAGCGGCAGTGGCGAAGGCACGGTTCTGCGCCAGCCGCGTCCGGCGTCTTCGGCGATGCTCCAGCCGAGCTCCTGCTGACGCTGGCGGGCGGTCGCTTCATCCATAAATGCACCGACCGGTTTAACCGGATTTTGAAACGCCGGATCCTGCGCGCTGACCAGCGTTTGCGTCACCAGCGCCACGACCGGGCGCGAAATGCCGCGTTTTTGCAGCTCGTTCAGCAGGGCTTTCTGGAACATATAGCCAATCGCACCCTGCGTATCGCCGACCGCGTAATCGAGCGGCACCGGCGCCACTTCACCGGCAGCCAGCTCCGAACGGCGCAGAATAAACCCGACCTGCGGGCCATTGCCATGCGTGAGCACAACGTCCCAGCCCGCTTCAATCATGTCCACAACCGGACGCACGCTCTCAATCACCGCCTGATACTGATCGGGAATACTGTTTTTGTGTTCATCGGCGATCAGCGCGTTTCCGCCGACGGCCACCACGGCTAAAGGTGTGTTCATGCCGGGATCTCCTGAGAAAGCGCCTGAAGTGCATCGGTAAAGCAGGACATCGGTGCGGTAGTGATCCCCGCGCCAATCTGGCCGACACCCGCCAGTTTGTGGGCGATACCGGTATTGATGATCGGAAGGATGGCGCGGTCGGCGACTTTACGGGCGTCGATGCCTGCCGCCGTCGGCGCGAAGTTCAGTGCGGGCAGGGTAAATGCCGGATTGCCACCGAGAGTGATCAGCTGCATTTTGCGGCTGTTACTGGAGGCATCCGCAGGCGTGCCGCCGACAAATTTGACGATGGCCGGAGACGACGCCATCGCGAAGCCGCCGACACCGGCGGTTTCGGTGATCGCGCTGTCGCCCAGATCGGCGGCGGCATCTTCCACGCCGTAACCGGGGAAGAACAGGCCCTCTACCGGATTGGCCGGAGCCTGATACCAGCGGTCGCCGGTGCCGGAAAGACGGATACCAAAGTTAACGCCGTTACGCGCCATCACCGTGACCATCGAGCTGTAAGGCACGTCCGCCGCCGCATCCATCATTGCCTTACAGGCCGCCATCGACAAATTGAGGAAGAAGTGATCGTTACCGGTGATAAACGCCACGCAGCGCTGAAGCTGTTCAGCGGGAAGATTACATTCCAGCAGCGCCGGAACCAGACGCTTGATCAGCAAACCGGTGGCTGCCGCATTGCGGTTATGCACTTCATCGCCCATGTGCAGCGCCTGCGCCATCAGCGGTTTCAGTTCCATCTCACCGAGTTTTAGCACCGCCGCTTTCATCGCCGGAGCCAGCTCTTTAGCCATCCAGCGCAGACGATCCAGAACTTCTTCGTTATTGGCGCCAAAGCGTAAAACTTTGCCAAGACCTTCGTTGAAATTGCTGAATGCCAGTTTGCCGTTGGTTTTGTTTTCAATCACCCACAGCGGCATCGACGGGCTGATAATACCGGCCATCGGACCGACCGCGTGATAGTGGTGACAAGGCTCGAGCGCAATGTTGCCCGCTTCAATCATCTGCTCTGCATTCTGATGACCGGTTGCCCAGCCTTCGTAAATCACCGCGCCGATAATCGCCCCTTTCACCGGGCCGCACATGTCTTGCCAGGCAATCGGCGGGCCGGAGTGCAGAATGAGTTTGCGTTCGCTCATGGCCGGAATGGCCTCGCGCGCGGCCAGCACATCCACCAGCGCCGGTTGCGCGCTGAGATAGCGGGCAAACGCCACGTCGTTGGCTTTTTCGACCAGCGGATGGCGCAGCAATTCCGCCAGACTCAGACCGGCAGCGATATCGCCCAGCGCAGGCGGCTGCCAGCTCAGCGGCACCACGTCGCCACCGGCGGTCTTCAGGTTTTCAGCAAAGCTGTTCAGACCGGCATTGACCACGCAAAGTGGCTGATTAAGTAACGTATTCATTATTTTTCTCCCTTCTTTTCTGCCTGAATGCGGGCAATCTGGCTGGCCCACAGCGCGGCCTGTGCGTTGCATTCAGCAACCATCACACCTGCCTGGCGCAATGCGTCGATCTGACGTGAACGTTGTTGTGGATCGGCTTCGGTGCCGCAGACGTGGGCGACCAGCAGCGGGCGCTGATCGCGCGGATGCTGTGCGAGAATTTCCAGTAATTCCGCTGCCGGTTCGGTGGCCGCGCCATAACCGAGCACCAGATCGAACAGCAGAACGGCGGTTTGCGGATCACTGAGCTCGGCGGCAATGCGCTGATTGCGCAGCGTCGGATCGATCATCGGGTGCGGTTTGCCACGGGTGTAATCGTCGTCGCCCATGTCGATCAGGGTGTGACCGCGGCTGCGCCACACATCATCCGGTTTTTTGTTGCCGGTAACCGGCGTATTGGATGCGGCGTGAAAACCCTGTTGCTGACAAATCAGCTGGCTTTCATAACAGAAGGTGCCTCCGGCAAAGACGCCGCGAATATCGGTGCGCGTCGCCGGTAAGGCGTGGCATTGCTCAGGGCGGATGATTTCACCGAAAGCCGTCACGGATGGCCTGCCGTCGAGCAGCGCCACTGCCTTATCAGCGGCGTCTGCGAGAGTGGTTGCCGGGAAAACGCGATCGCGGGCGATATCTGCCGCATCTGCGCCGAGGAAATTCACCACCACCGGCTTGCCGCAGGCGCTGGCCTGTTGCAGGATGCGTTCGGCGACGGCGCGGGCCGGAGGTTTGGAAATCAGCACAATCACTTGGGTATCCGGATCGCCTGCCAGCATGTTCAGGCCGTGCAGCATGGAAATGCCGCCGATCTCTTCATGCAGGTCGTGGCCGCCGGTGCCGAGCGCCTGAGAAATCCCCGCGCCGAGATGATCCACGCGGCAGGTGACTTCCTGCACGCCGGTACCGGACGCGCCGACCACGCCGATCGCGCCACGTTTCACAACGTTAGCAAAACCCAGCGGCATCCCGTTGATGATTGCGGTGCCGCAGTCCGGCCCCATCACCAGCCGGTTCTTTTCGCGCGCCAGCGTTTTGATCTGCTTTTCCTGCGCCAGACTGACGTTATCGCTGAACAGCATCACGTTCATGTCCAGTTGCAGCGCCTTAATCGCCTCGGCGGCGGCGTAATCACCGGGCACGGAAATCAGCGCCAGATTGATGTCGGGATGGCGTTCCAGCGCCATATCCAGACTCACCAGATTTGGCGCGAAAACGCCGTCTGTGGCGGCTTCCTGCGGTTTGCTGCTGAGCAGTTCGCGCGCCAGCGTCATCGCTTCCTGACAGGCCGCTTCATCGCCTTTGACCGCAATAATCAAATCGTTTGGACCGGCTTTCATCTCCTGACCCAGACCGGCATCCGCCAGCTGCGCCAGATTGGTTTGCGTGCCCATCACCACAGAGGCCTGTTCGATACCCGGCTGTTTGCTGATGTTGGCGGAGATTTGCATCAGCGACACCGAGTCCTGATACATATTGCTGAAAACCTGAGAAATGACACTCATAACTAATACCTGTGCTTACTGCCTGTTTTTTCAGGCAAAGGGATCCCCTGCCGGCGCGCAGGGGGCAACCGGCATGAAGAGAAAAAGAGTGAGTTACAACGTGGTCTGTAGCGTGCGCATTCCGTGCAGAAGGCCTGCCAGACAGTCAGTGCCTGAACTGGCACCAAACTGCATGACGTTCTGCGCCGCGCTGTGCACTATGTCGTCGCTGGCCGGTGTGGCCAGCAGCATCAGCAGGTCACAAAGCGGCTCAGAGAAATGCCCGTCCAGCGCGCGGCGCAGGTAATGCGCGCTGATATCGTTGGTGCGCGTCAGATGGCTGGCGATGATCTCCTGCATCAGCCGGTAATGTCGGGCGATGCGCGGCGCCGTCTGCCAGCGCCACAATCCGGCCAGATAACCGAGCAAATAATCGTCGCCGTCCGGCGTCAGCCCGCCGCCGAAGCCGATCAGCCGTAACACCTGAAACGTCAGCTTTTCTGCGCTGTCCTGCGCAAAAATATGTGGCTGGCGCTTCGTGCTGTCACCGCCGGGCAGCAGCATCAGTTCACTTTCCACCGGCTGCCTGATCAGCGCTTTCACCAGCGTGGCGTAGTGTTGTGGCCGCTGTTCGGGTGGCACCGGCGTTATCTGCGGCTGCCAGATTTCTGCGTGCTCCAGCCCGGTTAATTCGCCGGTCATTCGCCGCCAGTCCCAGCCGTGTGGAAGCTGAACCCGGATGGCATCCGGCAAATTCGGGTAGCGGCTGGCATCGAGCAGCGTCAGTAACTGCCCGTCATCCGCCATCAGGTTCATTGCATGCTGAAAACGGCTGTGCGCCGTCAGCGGCTGCGCGAGGCGGTCTTTAGCCAGATAGCCGAGCGAAACCACGGGCAGTTGCACGTTATGCCTTTAAGCCGTTGATGATGGCGTTCGCGTCGCTGACCCAGCCGAAAATCGCGCCCTGTGCTTTAATCATTTCCAGCGCGGATTTCTGGAACTCCGGGAAATAAGATCCGACGCAGTCCTGAGGAATAATGCATTCAAAGCCACGGTCATTGGCCTCGCGCACGGTGGTGGTGACGCACACCTCGGTAGTCACACCGCAGACAATCAGGGTTCTGATGCCGTGGTTTTGCAGCACCAGATGCAGGTCTGTCTGATAAAACGCGCCTTTGCCTGGCTTATCGATAACCGGCTCACCGGCAACCGGATACAGCTCAGGAATGATGTCGTGACCGGCTTCGCCGCGCACCAGAATGCGACCCATCGGACCGTCGGTGCCGATAAACGTCTGGCCGCCACGGGTCAGTTTAGCCGGAGGACAATCGCTCAGATCGGCGCGATGGCCTTCGCGGGTATGAATGACCAGCATTCCCTGCGCGCGGGCGGCGTCCAGCACTTTTTTGCAGGGCGCAATCGCTATGCGGACTTTCGACACGTCATTGCCCAGCGCTTCGCCAAACCCGCCGGGCTCAACGAAATCGCGTTGCATATCAATCATCACTAACGCCGTCGTTTGCGGGTCAAAGGCTAACGGGAAGGGTTCTGCCTGAAATTGATGCGTAGTCATCGTTACTCTCCTGAACATCCGATGTGGGGAAAAGAAGTACCTGTGCGCAAGTATAGAGAGGCGATGAAAGGGTGACAGCGAAATGATTTTCCGGTGAGCGCCGAATATTTTGCAGCAGGATTTTTAGCCGGAAAGAAGTGTGAGATGCCGCAAACCGCGACGGCGAGCAGCAAATAATTTGATGCTGACCCGCCGCTGGCGAGAAGTTTTTTGTTGAAGGAGTGTGATGAGTATCGGCTGACCTGAAGTTCTGTGTCAGTCGGGATTCATAAACTGGTAGCGCACTGGCTTAAGCAACTTTTTAACGGCACCTTCATTTTCAGCGCGTTTGAGCCAGTCGAGAGCAACTGGATAAACACAGCCGCTCCCGGCTTGTTGTAATAATGCGGCGATCACGGTCAGCGTCCATTTTGAGTCGACGACGTCATCGATTAAAAAAACATCATCGAGATTTTGCATTGGTGAAAACTGTTTACTGCCCTTTTTGAGGGTGATTATCCCTAACTTTTGAGACCGCATTTACAAAATTGGCGACGTTATAATGCAATGAGGCAGAGGCATCGTAGGAGCGGGCGGTTACGGCGTCAAAAATAGCACCTCTCGTCGCGTCATTATTATTCCCATTGGCGAGTAGCGTGTTGTAATGGTTCAGCAGTAATGAATTATTAACCCCATCAATATAGGTAATGTTGGGTTACGCAACACCCCAGGTAATTCCACCAAATCAAAGGTGCGGCCATGTTCTGCGTAGGCGGTTAGCGTACGGACTTCACCGACGGTTTCGGCAACAAAACGCTTCGATGCACCATCGCCTTAACAATGTCATTGGCGCTGGTTCGGATACCACCGTCAGTATAGTACCCACTGTTAAAAAGGATTATTTCGCCCGGTGTATTCAAATCTTTCCGGCTCATCAGTCCGCTATCGAATCTGGCGTAGTATAATTTCCGGGTTGGATTTTAACAGTTCGAGTGCTTGATCAGCCGATATAAAGTCCATAAACATTCCTTGTTTTTAGGGGGGCGTGAAAATTTTAATTAAAAATCAAAAGTTATATCTAATATTGCATCGTAATTACTATCGACACCCGTTAGGCGATAAATCAACAAAGCTTCTTTGAGTGCTAATGCAACGTCACGCATTGATCCTCTATCATTTTTATTACAAGAAAAATAGGGGGCATAACTCCATGAATGCTCTCTCCAATGGAGTGACCAATGTTTTCCTCCTATTTTATTTAAGTCTAAAAATACTTTTGCAATATAAACCTCGCCATCAAAAAAGAATAAAATTGTATTTAAACCAAAATCTTGAGGCTCACGTCCGCTTAAGGAAATGGTCATGAGGTATATATTTTTTTCACGGTCAATTGCCCACTCTGAGCCGGGGTGTAAACCATTAGAGATCCGCTCGTCGTAACGACCGATCTGATACTTCTCAAAATCCTCCTTACTGATTATCTCTTTAACAAAAGCCATGATGTTATCCTTTACTGATAATAAATATTGATTCACATTATGCCACTTAATATCTTCAATTCAAAAAAAAGGAAATACCAGTGATCACTATTTTTCAGAACAGAGATCGGGTGCAATTAATTTGGGGGGAGAAATAGAAGGAATGACTTATTTAATATGTATTTAATCTATTGTTTAGCAGGCTACTATTTGATTTAGGTATGTAGGCGGTTATTGCGGGCATTGGCGGTACCGTACGAACCTCACCGACGGTTTCGGCAACAAAACGCTTCGATGCACCATCGCCTTAACAATGTCATTGGCGCTGGTTGGGATACCACCGTCAGTATATACCCGCTGTTAAAAAGGATTATTTCGCCCGGTGTATTCAAATCTATCCGGCTCATTAGTCCGCTATCGAATCTGGCGTAGTATAATTTCCGGGTTGGATTATAACAGTTCGAGTGCTTGATCAGCCGATATAAAGTTCATAAACATTCCTTGTTTTAGGGGGTGTGAAAATTTTGATTAAAAATCAAAAGTTATATCTAATATTGCATCGTAATTACTATCGACACCCGTTAGGCGATAAATCAACAAAGCTTCTTTGAGTGCTAATGCAATGTCACGCATTGATCCTCTATCATTTTTATTAGAAGAAAAATAGGGGACAAAACTCCATGAATGCTCTCTCCAATGGAGTGACCAATGTTTTTCGCCTATTTTATTCAAGTCTAAAAATACTTTCGCAATATAAACCTCGCCATCAAAAAATAATAAAATTGTATTTAAACCAAAGTATTCAGGCTCACGTTCGCTTAGGGAAATGATCATGAGGTATATATTTCTTTCACGGTCAATTGCCCAGTCGTCACCAGGGCGAAAGCCAGTAGGGATCCGCTCGCGGTAACGCCCAATCTGATACTTCTCAAAATCCTCTTTACTGATTTCTTCTTTGACAAAAGCCATGATGTTATCCTTTACTGATAATAAATATTGATTCACATTATGCCACTTAATATCTTCAATTCAAAAAAGGAAATGCCAGTGATCACTATTTTCCAGAACAGAGATCGGGTGCAATTAATTTGGGGGATTAAATTGAAGGAACGACTTATTTAATATGTATTTAATCTATTGTTTAGCAGGCTACTATTTGATTTAGGTATGTAGGCGGTTATTGCGGGCATTGGCGGTACCGTACGAACTTCACCGACGGTTTCGGCAATAAAACGCTTCGATGCGCCATCGCCTGAACAATGCCATTGGCGCTGGTTGGGAGACCACCGTCAGTATAGTACCCACTGTAAAGAAGGGTTATTTCGCCCGGTGTATTCATATGTACCCGGCTTATTAAGCCGCGTATCGAATCTGGCGTAGTATAATTTTCCGGGTTGGATTTTAACAGTTCGAGTGCTTGATCAGCCGATATAAAATCCATAAATATTCCTTGTTTTTAGGGAGGTAAAAAATTTAATTAGAAATCAAAAGTAATATCTAATATTGCATCGTAATTGCTATCGACACCTCTTAGACGATAAACCAACAGTGCTTCTTTAAGTGCTAATGCAACGTCACGCATTGATCCCCTATCATTTTTATTACAAGAGAAATAGGGAACAGTACGCCATGAATGCTGTCTCCAATGGAGTGACCAATGTTTTTCCCCTATTTTATTCAAGTCTAAAAATATGTTTGCAATGTAAACATCGCCATCAAAAAAGAATAAAATTGTATTTAAACCAAAGTATTCAGGTTCACGTCCGCTGATGGAAATGATCATGAGGTATATATTTCTTTCACGGTCAACTGCCCAGTCGTCACCAGGGCGAAAGCCAGTAGGGATCCGCTCGCGGTAACGCCCAATCTGATACTTCTCAAAATCCTCCTTACTGATTTCTTCTTTAAAAAAAGCCATGGTTTCACTTCCTGTGCAAAAGTTTTTTCTGTGCCTTTTAATACCCAATGGTTGCTGATATTACAATATAATTCACTATGTTTTTATTATTAGATGATCTGGCTCAATTTACTCTCCATAGTTATTAGATTAATACATAATTGATCATGCAGAGAAGTTATTATTTAGCATGTTAATTTTAGTTTTGAATATGTATTTGAAGGCTGATGGGTACGGAACTCAGTTATTATCAGCCAAAATTAATAATGGGTGCAATCCTAAGAAGAGTTAAATTGCCACCAGCCCCCGCACGCCTTCGGCCTCCATTTCCTCTCCGCGACCGCGTTTGACGATGCTGCCGCGCGACATCACCAGATAGCTGTCGGCCAGTTCGGCGGCGAAATCGTAGAATTGTTCGACCAGCAGGATCGCCATGTCGCCGCGGGCGGCGAGCTGTTTAATCACCGCACCGATTTCTTTGATCACCGACGGCTGAATGCCTTCGGTCGGTTCGTCGAGGATCAGCAGGTTCGGTTTGCAGGCCAGCGCGCGGCCAATCGCCAGCTGTTGTTGCTGGCCGCCGGACAAATCCCCGCCGCGTCGGTGTTTCATTTCCAGCAGGATCGGAAACAGATGGTAGATTTCATCCGGCACCTGCTTTGCCTGGCTGCCGGAAAAACGCGACAGGCCCATCAGCAGATTTTCTTCGACGGTCAGGCGCGGAAAAATGTCGCGTCCCTGCGGGACGTAGGCAATTCCCGCCTGCACGCGCTGGTGCGGTTTGCGGGAATTGATCACCTGATTTTGCCAGCTGATGGTGCCGGATTTCGCCGGGATCAGCCCCATCAGGCATTTCAGCAACGTGGTTTTGCCGACGCCGTTGCGCCCGAGCAGGCACGTCACTTCGCCGATTTTTGCCTCAAAAGACAGGCCGCGCAGAATGTGGCTGCCGCCGTAAAACTGATTCAGTTCATTTACCTGCAACATAATGCGATTCCTCAGCGCCCTAAATACACGTCGATAACCTGCTCGTTGGCCTGCACGTCGCGCAGTGAACCTTCGGCCAGCACCTGCCCCTGATGGAGCACCGTCACGTGGTCGGCGATGGTTTCCACAAACCCCATATCGTGCTCGACCACCATCAGCGAATGTTTGCCCGCCAGCTGTTTGAACAGCTCGGCGGTGTATTCGGTTTCGGCATCGGTCATGCCCGCGGCCGGTTCATCGAGCAGTAATAAATGCGGCTCCTGCACCAGCAGCATGCCGATCTCCAGAAACTGTTTCTGACCGTGGGACAGCAACCCCGCCGGGCGATGGCGTTCCGCCGCCAGACGCAGCGTGCCCAGCATTTCATCAATGCGGTCGCGCTGTTCGCTGTTCATTTTGGCGCGCAGGCACGCCCATACCGATTTATTGGTTTTCTGCGCGATCTCCAGATTTTCGAACACCGTCAGCGCTTCAAACACCGTCGGTTTCTGGAATTTTCGCCCGATGCCGGACTGCGCGATGCGCACCGGATCCAGCTTCGTCAGATCGGTGCGCTGATCGTAATAAACGCGGCCGCTTTGTGGTTTGGTTTTGCCGGTGATCACGTCCATCAGCGTGGTTTTCCCTGCGCCGTTCGGGCCGATCACGCAGCGCAGTTCACCGACGCCGATGTTGAGCGACAAATTGGTCAGCGCCTTAAATCCGTCAAAACTGACGTTGATGTTTTCCAGCTGCAAAATCGGATCGGTCTGTGCGCGGTGGCGGTCCGCCAGGTGCGGCTGGGTAAACAGGTCTTCGGTCATGGTCATCGGGCTCATCAGGATTTCCTCTTACGCAGCAGGCCAATCACGCCTTGCGGCAGGAACAGCGTCACCAGAATAAACATGCCGCCGAGGACAAATTGCCAGTATTCGGGAATGGCGACGGTGAACCAGCTTTTCGCGCCATTAACGATGCCTGCGCCGATGACCGGACCGATCAGCGTGCCGCGCCCGCCGAGTGCCACCCAGATGGCGGCTTCGATGGAGTTGGTCGGTGACATTTCGCTGGGGTTAATAATGCCGACCTGCGGCACGTACAGCGCGCCCGCCAGGCCGCACAGCATGGCGGAAATCGTCCAGACGAACAGCTTGAAACCCTTCGGATCGTAGCCGCAGAAAATCAGCCGGTTTTCGGCGTCGCGCACTGCCGTCAGCACGCGGCCATATTTACTGCGCGCCAGCGCGAATCCGAGCGCGAGGCTGGCGACCAGCACCAGAACCGTCGCCAGAAATAATCCCACGCGCGTGCCGGTGGCGGTGACCTGAAAGCCGAGCAGGGTGGTAAAACCGGTGAAGCCGTTATTGCCGCCGAAGCCGGTTTCATTGCGGAAAAACAGCAACATACCGGCGTAAGTCAGCGCCTGCGTCATGATCGAAAAGTACACGCCTTTGATTTTTGAACGGAAGGCGAAATAGCCGAACACAAACGCCAGCGCGCCCGGCACCAGTACGATCAGGCACAGCGCCCAGGCGAAATGCTGGGTACCCGCCCAGAACCACGGCAGTTCGGTCCACGACAGAAACGACATAAAGTCCGGCAGCCCGCTGCCTGCGGCCTGGCGCATCAAATACATGCCCATCGCGTAGCCGCCGAGCGCAAAAAACAAACCGTGACCGAGCGACAGCAAACCGGCGTAGCCCCAGACCAGATCGAGTGCGATCGCGACGATCGCATAACAGAGGATCTTGCCGACCAGCGTCAGCGTGTAAGTGGAGATCGCCAGCGGGTTGCTGGCGGGCAGCAGCGCCAGAAACGGCATCACAATCAGGAGGATGAGCACCAGCGTGCCCACAGAAATCGCAATCTTCGGCGCTTTTTGTACGCCGGTTATCGTCAGCGGCTGGCTCATCAGTCAATCACCCTGCCTTTGAAGGCGAAGAGTCCCTGCGGACGTTTCTGGATAAACAGGATTATCAGCGCGAGGATCAGGATTTTTCCCAGTACCGCGCCGATTTCCGGCTCAAGAATTTTGTTCACAATGCCCAGACCAAAGGCCGCCACCACGGTGCCAGCCAGTTGCCCGACGCCGCCGAGCACCACGACTAAGAAGGAATCGATGATGTAGCCCTGACCGAGTTCCGGCCCGACGTTACTCAGCTGCGACAGCGCGACGCCGCCTAAACCGGCGATGCCGGAGCCGAGGCCGAACGCCAGCATATCCACGCGGCCGGTCGGCACGCCGCAACAGGCCGCCATCGCACGGTTTTGCGTCACGGCGCGCACGTTCATGCCGAGCCGCGTTTTATTGAGCAGCAGCCAGGTCAGGCCGAGCACCAGCAAGACGAAGATGATCACCGCGATGCGGTTGTACGGCAGCACCAGATTGGGCAGCAGCTGAATGCCGCCGGAGAGCCAGCCGGGATTCGCCACTTCGACGTTCTGCGCGCCAAACAGCACGCGCACGCCCTGGATCAGGATCAGGCTGATGCCCCAGGTCGCCAGCAGGGTTTCCAGCGGACGGCCATATAAATGGCGGATGACGGTGCGCTCCAGCGCCATACCCATTCCGGCGGTGATGAAAAAAGCCACCGGCAGCGCGACCAGCGGATACAGCGCCAGCAGCCCCGGCGCGTAGTGCTGAAACAGCGACTGCACCATGTAGGTCGAGTAAGAGCCGAGCATTAACATTTCGCCGTGCGCCATGTTAATCACGCCCAGCAAACCGTAGGTGATCGCCAGACCCAGCGCGGCGAGCAGCAGAATTGAGCCGAGAGACAAGCCGGTAAACGCCTGACCCAGTAAATCGCCGATCAGCAGACGATGCTGCACCGCTTTCAGGCTGGTGAGCGCGGCGTTACGCACTGTGGCATCTGGCTCAGTTTTCGGGTCGGTCAGGCTTTGCAGACGGCCTTGTGTATCCGGATCGCCCGAGGTGCCGAGCAGCTCAACGGCTTTCAGGCGCACCTGCGGGCTGGCGTCGGCGAGCTGTAAATTCGCCAGCGCGATGGAAAGGGCATCGTGCACCGTGCTGTCTTTTTCCAGCTCAAGACGACGGGTCAGCAGCGGCAACTGGTCGGCCTGCGCGTCGCGCTGTAAGGCTTTGGCGGCCTGCAAACGAACGGTACTGTCGGTGCTCACCAGACGGTGCGCGGAAAGTGCATTGGCGATCAAAATTCGCAGGCGGTTGTTCAGCCAGACTTTTTTGGCTTCGCCCTGGGGTTTAACGTCGCCTTCCAGCGGCGTCAGCTGATCGCCATTCTGTGTGAATGCGTGTTTCGCTTCGTCGATGACGACGTTTTCCTGTTTCAGCGCCTCGAGCAGCGGCAGCCTTTCCGGCTGCGGATCTGCCGCCCATTGCTGCAATAACGTGGCCTGCTGGCTGCGGCTGGCGGCAGCAAAATCGTTGGCCGGACCGGCGTGAACAAGCCATGGCAGGCAGCCAAGCAGGAAAAACAGAGATCGAAGTAAAGTTTTCATCATGTTTTCGCCATAAAAGTAATACCTCTGGGAGCGCGGGCTTGCAGCCCAAACTGGCTTAAACCGTGGGCTTGCAGCCCACACCTGCTAAGACCTTGGGCTCGCCGCCCAAACTGGCTAAGACCGTGGGCCTGCAGCCCACACCCGCCAGGACCTTGGGCTCGCCGCCCAAACTGGCTTAAACCGCGGGCTTGCAGCCCACACCCGCCAAGACCTTGGGCTCGCCGCCCAAACTGGCTAAGACCGTGGGCCTGCAGCCCACACCCGCCCAGAAGGAGCGCCAAGGCGCGCCCCTTCTGGACATCCCGCGCCTTTTTGTTTGTGACACCGACAGCTATCGCTGCTGGCAGGGAACGTGTTTCAGAGACTTCCGTTCACGGCGCAAACGGCGCCGCTGCGCGGTGCTCTCATTTCAGGTTCGGACCCGCCCGGAAAAAGACCCGTGCGGTTTCTCACCGTTCATTCGCCGCCGTTTTGAGTGCGCCTTTGAGGCATTTTTAAGGTCAAAACAGACCTGCTCTGCTATTTTTTTTGACTTACATAGCCATTAGGCCGCATTCAAAAATTCCGCTGAGCAAGAGGTTCGAGACCTATGGCTCGAACCCGCCGCGAAGGTACCGCGTCGCGGCGGTATTTTGCGGCGAGAACGGATGCTCCTGGAACACGGTGCCTGTATGGCGCGATGCTGTCGGTGTCTCAGAGAAAAAACGCAGGATTCCAAAGGAGGCACGTTTATGCCTCCTTTGGGCCAGTTTGGGCGGCGAGCCCAAGGTCTTAGGCAGTTTGGACGCCGAGCCCAAGGTCTTAGGCAGTTTGGACGCCAAGCCCAAGCTCTCAGCGTGCCTGGGCTCCCATTCCTAATTAGCAGTTTTCACCGGGGTATCCGGCTTCTTATCGTTCCCAACGATGTACGGGCTCCACGGCTGGGCGCGGACCGGTTTGTCGGTCTGCCAGACCACGTTGAACTGACCGTTGGATTCGATTTCGCCGATCATCACCGGTTTGTGCAGGTGGTGGTTGGTTTTATCCATGGTCAGCGTGAAACCGGACGGGGCGGCGAAGGTTTGGCCGGCCATGGCGGCGCGGACTTTATCCACGTCCGTCGTACCGGCTTTTTCCACCGCCTGCGCCCACATATGGATGCCGACATAGGTCGCTTCCATCGGGTCGTTGGTCACCGCGTTATCGGCGTTAGGCAGTTTGTGAGCCCTGGCGTACGCCTTCCATTCAGCGACGAATTTCTTGTTGGTCGGGTTATCCACGGACTGGAAGTAGTTCCAGGCCGCGAGGTCACCAACCAGCGGTTTGGTGTCGATGCCGCGCAGTTCTTCTTCACCGACCGAGAACGCCACCACCGGCACGTCGGTCGCTTTCACGCCCTGATTCGCCAGCTCTTTGTAGAACGGCACATTGGAATCGCCGTTGATGGTGGAGATCACCGCCGTTTTGCCGCCTGCGGAGAATTTCTTAATGTTGGAAACGATGGTCTGATAATCGCTGTAACCGAACGGCGTATAGACTTCTTCGATGTCGCTGTCTTTCACGCCTTTGGAATGCAGGAAGGCGCGCAGAATTTTGTTGGTGGTGCGCGGATAAACGTAGTCGGTGCCGAGCAGGAAGAAGCGTTTGGCAGCGCCGCCGTCTTCACTCATCAGATATTCCACCGCCGGAATGGCCTGCTGGTTAGGCGCGGCGCCGGTGTAGAACACGTTTGGCGACATCTCTTCGCCTTCGTACTGCACCGGATAGAACAGCAGACCGTTCAGCTCTTCAAACACCGGCAGCACGGATTTGCGCGATACCGACGTCCAGCAACCGAACACCACCGCGACTTTATCCTGCGTCAGCAACTGGCGGGCTTTTTCGGCGAACAGCGGCCAGTTAGAGGCCGGATCAACCACCACCGGTTCCAGCTTTTTGCCGAGCACGCCGCCTTTGGCGTTGATGTCGTCAATGGTCATCAGCGCGATGTCTTTCAGCGGCGTTTCTGAAATCGCCATGGTGCCGGAAAGGGAATGCATGATCCCGATTTTGATGGTGTCGGCTGCCTGCGCGCTCCAGGCTAACCCCATGCTGACTACGGTGGCGGACAGAGCAAAGGCTTTAATAAAACGTCGACGTTGCATAGATGTACCCTCGAAATGAAAAGATGATTAAGAGAACGCTGGTATGTAGAAAGTCGAAAAAATGTTTAAAAAAGTCATGACGGAAGATTTCCGTTATTCTCCGCCCGGGCCTGATGCAGCATGTGCAGGGTAATTTTGCGCACCTCGGCTTTACTGACGGCAATATGGTCGTGTAGTTGGCGTTGTGCCTCCTCAGTGCGTTGCCCGATGATGGCGAGCAAAATGCTCGCGTGTTCCTGATAAGTGGCGTTGATCCGCTCATCTTTGGTGAAATCCAGCCGCCGGATGATGCGGATTTTCTCGGTCAGTTCGCGGTGAATACGCGCCATTTCGGCGTTACCGGCCGCGGCCACCAGCGTCATGTGAAACTCTTCGTCAAAGCGCGATACCGCCTGCCCGTCTTGCAGCCGTGGCTTGTCTATCCAAAAATCTTTCAGCTCCGCCAGTTGCAGGGGCTGAGACGCCGGCGCACAGGCGCACAGGCGTTTGACCGCTTCCAGTTCCAGCACAATGCGCAGGTCGTAAAGCTGTTCGAAGAAGTCGAAATCGAAAGGCCGCACCTGCCATCCGCTGCGGAAAAACACTTCGACGTAACCTTCGCGTTCGAGCCAGAACAGCGCCTGACGCACCGGCGTGCGGCTGACTTCCATGCGATCGGCGATGTCGTTTTCGCTGAACCGATCGCCCGGCAGCAGGCGGAAGCTGAAAATGTCGGTTTTCAGCTGCTGATAAATACGTTCTGCCAGCCCTTCCGGGCGGTTATTTTTACTGCGTGCCGATTTGGCGTCAGTCAGTTGCATAAAGAGTCCCTTGTGGGTTCAACCCGCTTAAACCGCTAAATCCAGCCACAGCAGCGCATCACCTGGCCCGACCGGACGGCCCTGCTGGCAACTGATTTTCAGAACGGTGCCGGCGCACGGCGCGTTCACCGAGAGTTCCATTTTCATGGCTTCGACGACGATCAGCGGCTGGCCTTCTTCGACCTGCTGACCCGGCTCGACCAGAATTTTCCAGATATTGCCGTTCAGATCGGCGCTGACGAGATGCCCGTCCTGATCCGCGTCGTCTTCCGCTAACTGCACGGCGTTGGCGGCGGCTTCCACCGCGGCGCTTTCGGCTTCGTGCCAGTGCGCGACTTCGCGGGTAAAGGCTTCGGCCTGTTTCGCGCGGAATTCAGCAATATCGGCGGCGTTGTCAGCAAGGAACTGCGTGTATTGCGCAAAGTCGAATTCGGTTTCTTCGATACGAACTTGTGCGCGGCCTTCGCGGAACGCCTCGCGCTGGATGTCCAGTTCGGCTTCGGTGACCTCGTAAAACCGTACCTGATCGAAGAAGTGCAGCAGCCACGGCTCGCCGTTTTTGAATTGCTCGTTTTTCAGGAACTTGTTCCAGATAGGCAGCGTGCGGCCCACCAGCTGATAGCCGCCCGGTGAATCCATGCCATAAATGCACATGTACATGCCGCCGATGCCGACCGTGCCTTCGGCGGTGAACGTACGCGCCGGGTTGTATTTGGAACTGAGCAGGCGGTGGCGCGGATCGACCGGCACCGCGCACGGCGCGCCGAGATACACATCGCCCAGCCCGAGGATCAGATAGCTGGCGTCGAAAATGATGTTTTTCACTTCGTCGCGGCTCGCCAGCCCGTTGGTGCGCTGGATGAAATCGACGTTATTCGGCAGCCACGGCGCGTCGGCGCGCACGGTCTGCTGATAGCGTTCGACCGCGCCGAGCGTGGCGGAATCTTCAAAGGCCATCGGCATGTGCACGATGCGGGTGGGGATTTTGAGCTGGCTGATATCGGCCAGACTGTTTTCCAGCGTCAGTAAATGTTGCAGCAGCGCCGTCTGATGCAGCACGCCGCTGTCGTAGCGGATTTGCAGCGAACGCACGCCCGGCGACAACTCCTCAATGCCTTCCTGACCGGCGGCTTTAATGGCGTTCATCAGCAGGTAAATGCGCATCCGCACCGCCAGATCCAGCACGTTATCGCCGTACTCAATCAGCACGTAGCCGTCGCCAGCCTGGCGGTATTCCACCGACGGACGATCGGCTGTCGCCGGTAAAGCCGCGAGAATAGTGGCGGAGGCGGTGGTATCGGGCAGCAGCGACGGCACCGGCAGCGCCATGGCGTTGATCGGCATCAGCGAGTCGAGCGTGCCTTGCTGCGCCAGTTCCAGCGCCTGCGCCTGTTCAAAACTGATCGGATGGAAACGGATTTTGTCGCCCGGTTTTACCTGGCCGACTTTCCACAATTCGGCTTTGGCAATGGTCACCGGGCAGACGAAACCGCCGAGGCTTGGCCCGTCGCGGGTCAGAATGACCGGGAAATCGCCGGTGAAGTTAATCGCGCCGATGGCGTATTCACAGTCATGTACGTTCGACGGATGCAGCCCGGCTTCGCCGCCGTCCTGCCGCGCCCATTGCGGTTTCGGGCCAACCAGCCGCACACCGAGGCGGTTGGAGTTGTAATGCACCTGCCATTCGGCGGCGAAGAAAGTGTCGATAGAAGCTTTGGTGAAAAAATCCGGTGCGCCGTGCGGCCCGTAAAGCACGCCGATATTCCAGATATCGCCGTAAGGCGGCACGATGTTTTCGGCTGCCGCCTGCGGTAAACCCACCGGCGCAGGCGTGGTGCAGGCCGCGAGTTCCGGCTGCGAAACGGTCAGCATATCGGCGACACGCAGCGTACGGCCCGAGTGACCGCCAAACTGCCCGAGCGCAAAGGTCGAGCGGCTGCCGAGATACACCGGCACGTCGAAACCGTTACGCACGGCGAGATAGGTGCGGCAACCCTGCGTGGCGCGGCCCAGCGTCAGCGTCTGACCGGCTTTCACATCGACCGGCTGCCAGTAAGAAACCGGCTCGCCATCGATGGTGGCCGGGCAACGCGCGCCGGTCAGGGCGATAATGGCGTCGCAATGAAAACGCAGCGTGGGTCCCTGTAACGTGAATTCCAGACCGGCGGCATCCAGATGATTACCGACAATGCGGTTGGCGAGACGAAAGGCAAAATCGTCCATCGGGCCGGACGGCGGCACGCCGATATCCCAGTAACCGAGACGCCCCGGATAATCCTGCACGCTGCTGTAGGTGCCGGGCGCGATCACTTCGATGGCGTTGGGGGCATAAGCAAAACTGTCGAGCATGCGCGTCCACATGTCGCCGTCGCGGAACACCGGCGTGGCGACCACCTGACGCAGATAATCAATGTTGGTGGCGATGCCGTGCAGGCGCGTGGCGGCCAGCGCGGCCGACATTTTTGCCAGTGCGTCCTGACGGTCGGTGCCGTGAACAATCAGTTTGGCGATCATCGGATCGTAAAACGCCGACACGTCGCTGCCGGTAGACACCCAGCCATCGACGCGCACGTCTTCGGGGAAGAACACTTCAGTCAGCACGCCGGGGCTTGGCTGGAAATTCTTCAGCGGATCTTCGGCGTAAATGCGCACTTCCATCGACGCGCCCTGCGGGGCTTTTTCCATCGCAGGCCAGTCCAGCGGCTCGTCTGCGGCGACTTTCAGCATGCAGTCGATGAGATCCAAACCGGTGACCATTTCGGTGACCGGATGCTCCACCTGCAAACGGGTGTTTACTTCGAGAAAATAAAATTCGTCGCGCGCGGCGTCATAGATAAATTCCACGGTTCCGGCGCTGCGGTAATTCACCGATTCGCCCAGCTCCACGGCAGCACGATGCAACGCTTCGCGGCTGGCCTGCGGCAAGTTCGGCGCAGGCGTTTCTTCCACCACTTTCTGATTACGGCGCTGCAATGAACAGTCGCGCTCGCCGAGTGCCACCACGCGGCCTTTGCCGTCGCCAAAAATCTGTACTTCGACGTGACGGGCGCGGTCGACAAAGCGCTCCAGAAACACCCCGGCGTCGCGGAAAAACTGCTCGCCGAGACGCTTCACGCTGTCCCACGCAGCGCGCAGGGCGTCTTCGTCGTCACAGCGCGTCAGGCCAATGCCTCCGCCGCCAGCGGTGCTTTTTAGCATCACCGGATAACCGATGTCTGCGGCCGCTTTCACGGCGTCTTCCAGGCTTGCGAGCAAACCGGTGCCCGGCGTCATCGGCACATTTGCGGCACCGGCTAATTCACGGGCGCGGTGCTTGAGGCCAAACTCGCGGATTTGCCCGGCGGTTGGCCCGATAAAGGCAATGCCCGCCGCTTCGCAGGCATCGGCAAATTCCGCGCTTTCGGATAAAAAGCCGTATCCCGGATAAATCGCCTGCGCGCCGGTTTCTGTCGCGGCGGCCAGAATTTTGTCGATCATCAGGTAGCTTTCGCTGGCCTTTTCGCCGCCCAGCGCGATGGCGATATCCGCCTGCGTAACGTGCGGTGCATTGCGGTCGGCATCGGAATACACGGCCACGCTGGTGACGCCCAGACGTTTCAGCGTGCGGATGGCGCGGCAGGCAATTTCGCCACGGTTAGCAATTAACACGGTAGTAAACATGTGCGCGCCCTCAGCTTTTGACCGGTGAATTCAGGCTCTGGATATAACTTCTCCAGCCGCCAAAATGAGTGATGTCTGTGGCTTCGCTAATCGCCCACGGCTCGCAGATAAAGCCTTTCACGGTGCGGCCATCGGCCAGTTCGAGCGAACCGATACCCAGCGGTGCCGGGATTTCAGCGACGAATTCCCCGAAGCGTGCCAGCGGGATATCCCAGAGTTCGACGATAATCGCGCTGCCCGATCCGGCGCGTACCAGCCCCGGTTTTGGCGGCGTGGTATTCGCGAGGGCGTAAAGTTTGTAGGTCGCGGCGGTTGTGGTTTGCTCGACGCGCACCGCGTTCCGGCTGGTGAGCTGGACATTGAGCGGCATGCCGGTCAGGTGCGCGCCAACCACGGCGACGCGCACGCTGGCAGCACTGACCGGCGCGGAGATCATGAATTCTTCGGGCTTCATCGCCAGCCCGGTTGCGCCCAGCGGCAGGCTCAGGCTGCGCTGCCACTGACGGCCAAAACTGGCTAACGCATCATCGTGCCAGGCCGGGGCGACCAGGGTGATCCCGGCGGGCAGGCCGTCGGCGCGCAGGCTGGAGGGCAGCGCAAGAGCAGACAAATCCGCCAGATTGGTGAAGTTGGTGTAAATGCCGAACTGCGAGTTGTAGAGCACCGGCTCCTGCGCCATTTCTGCCTGAGTGCGGATGGTCGGTGAGGTCGGCACCACCAGCGCATCAAACCCTTCCAGCGCCAGATTGATTTTGCGCGACAGCTCTGCGCGTAAATATTCGGCACGCCAGGCATCGCAGGCGCTGTAATTCAGACCACTGGCGACGATGCCGCGCACCACCGGATCCATCGCTTCCGGGTTTTCTTCGAAAATCTGACCGACTGCAACCGTACGTTCCGCCACCCATGCGCCGTAATACAGCTGCTCCGCGAGTTCACGGAACGGCGTGAAATCCACCGGGACCAGCGTGACGCCGCTGCTGCTCAGGCGTTCCAGTGCCTGATCGAATTCAAATTCAGCCAGCGCATCACCGAAGAATTCCAGGCTGTCCGGCACCGCAAAGCGTGGATGAGCCGAAATTGCCACCGGCGCAGTGCGCGGATTGCGGCGCGAATAGGCATCCGTGGCGTCGTATCCGCCCGCAGCATGGGCGACGGTCTGCGCGTCGGCCACGGTCAGCGCGAAAATTGACACCGAGTCATTCAGGCGACACGCAGGCACCACGCCGGTATTCGACAGCCAGCCTTTGGTCGGTTTCAGCCCGACGATATTGTTGAATCCGGCCGGGACACGGCCCGAGCCGGCGGTGTCGGTCCCGAGGGAAAAGGCCACCAGGCCGCGTGCCAGAACGGAGGCCGACCCGGAACTGGAGCCGCCGCTGACATAGTCGGGGTTGAAGGTGTTGCGCACGGCACCAAACGGCGAGCGGGTTCCCACCAGACCGGTGGCAAACTGGTCGAGATTGGTTTTGCCGATGACGATCGCGCCTTTGGCTTTCAGGTTCGCGACCACGGTGGCATCGGCTTCGGCGGTGTAAGTGAACGCCGGGCAGGCGGCGCTGGTCGGCCAGCCGGCAATATCAATATTGTCTTTGACGGCGAAGGGGACGCCAAACAACGGCAGGTCTTTCAGCGAGCCTTCGGCCTTCTGGCGCAGGCTTTCCAGATGCGCAATCTGATCTTCAAGCTGGTTGGCGCTGGCGCGATAAAGCCAGGCGTTATCGGCGGGGCTCAGGCTACCCAACACCATCGACAGCGTGGTGCGCAGGCTGCCCGGCGCAGTGCGATAATGCTGTTGCCAGTCCCGCAAGGTAAAACCGCGATAAGGTGAGCTTGTAGAATGTGAGGCGTCGGTCATAGGTTGAATTCCATCTGGTACACAAGATTGAATTCACTTAAGCAAGGGCCGTGCCAAATCATTATTTGTTGATTTTAAATGATTTATTATTTATCGCGTGAAAGCGTTGTACGTTTGTTGCACCACGCACGCAAGGCAACTGAGCAAAAATGGGGCGAAAATTTGCGCGATATCCCGCAGGAAAAAGATAAACGTGGCCCGATAAAGGTTCCGGTATACAGTTGTATGAACTGATGATTTATTATTCTTTGCAGAAAAGCGGGCGGATTCATGTCCAGAAAACGATCCATCATTGCGCAGTAATGTGCCTGGCAGAGGCTGGTGCATACCTCGCAACATTAGCCAGAGGAAACCCCTAATTAATGCAACTTCGTCGTCTCTATGTACGCCTGAAAAAGCTGCTGCTGGCGCTGATTCTGGTGATTATTACGCTTCTGGCTGTGCGCACTTATGACGCCTTGCAGGGGCCGCCGCTTGAGCCGTGGCACAAACTGGTACCGGACGAACTGAGTGCGGAGCAGCTGGATAAGAGTGACTGGGCGGCGTATTTACGCGCGGAACAGCAGGCATTTCTTGAAGTGAAGCAGGAAGTGACGGACAAGCTGGACGCCGAAGAACGTATTCCGCTTAACCGCTATTACGACCGCAGCCCGATTTACCCTGAGCATTTTGCACAGGACTGGAACCGGTCTTATGAGCTGATGCCTGACGGCAAACCGGTCGGCGCGGTGGTGTTATTGCACGGCCTGACCGATTCCCCTTACAGCCTGCGCCATATAGCGCAGGATTATCGCCGTCGCGGATTCGTGGCCGTCGGTATTCGCCTGCCGGGCCACGGAACGGTGCCCGGTGGCCTGACGCGGGTGGACTGGGAGCAGTGGATGGCGGCAACGCGGCTGGCGGTGCGCGAGGCGCGCCGTGTCGCCGGGCCGGATGTGCCGCTGCAACTGGTGGGCTTTTCAAACGGCGGCGCGCTGGCGATGAAATATACGCTGGATTCCCTTGATGACTCCGCGCTGGTGCGGCCTTCCCGCGTGGTGCTGATTTCCCCGATGATCGGCGTGACGAGCTTCGCGCGCTTTGCCGGATATGCAGGCTGGCCTGCGATTTTCCCGGCCTTTGCCAAAACCGCCTGGCTGAACCTGATGCCGGAATTCAATCCGTTTAAATACAACTCGTTTCCGGTCAAAGCTGCCCGCCAGTCTTATCTGCTGACCCATGTGTTGCAGCAGCAAATCACCCGGGATGCGCAATCCGGCAAGCTGGCGCAGTTACCGCCGGTGCTGGCATTCCAGTCGGTGGTTGATTCCACCGTCAGTAGCCGGGCAGTCGTGACGGCGCTGTTTAATCAGCTGCCTGCGAACGGCAGCCAGCTGGTGCTGTTTGATATTAACCGCAGCGCGTACGTCGGTCCGCTGCTGCGGGTGGCGTCAGAGACGGCGGTAGGGCGTTTACTTCCGCCCGCGCCACGGCGATACCAGACCACGGTGATCACCAATGCGGCGCCCGATCAGGCCGCGACGGTCGCGCAGATCACGGCGGCAGGTCAGACTGCCGTGGTGACGACGCCGCTGGGGCTGGATTATCCCGCGGAATTTTTCTCGCTTTCGCACGTTGCGCTGCCGTTCCCGCCAGATGATTCACTGTATGGCCGTACTCCTCAGGGGCCGGCACAGTTTGGCATCCGGCTGGGTACACTGGCGGCCCGCGGTGAAAACGGCGCGCTGGTCGTCAGTATGGATCAACTGATGCGCGTATCGTCGAATCCGTTTTATCCTTATCTGTTGCACAGAGTGAACGGATTCTGATTGCCGGGCGCCAGCACTGTTGGCGTCAGCGGATATTTCCCCCAGAAAGCGATTGCGATTATATCGCGCGCTATATAGATTGGCGGCATGAACATGAAAACAGACAACGATTCCACGCCCAACCGCATGCATCTGGATCAACAGATGTGTTTCGCACTGTATTCCGCGAATCTTGCGTTGCATAAGGTTTACCGCAAATGGCTCAGCCAGCTGGAGCTGACGTATCCGCAGTATCTGGTGATGCTGGTTCTCTGGCAGCGCGACGAAGTGACCGTCTCTGAGATCGGCGACAAGCTGTTTCTGGATTCGGCGACGCTGACGCCACTGCTCAAACGCCTTGAAACCGCCGGTTTACTGCTGCGCCGTCGGGCGAAAGCCGATGAGCGCCAGGTCATCATCACCCTGACCGAGGCGGGCAGGCAGTTGCGCGAGAAAGCTCAGGGCATTCCTGAAGCGATTTTGTGTGCGACCGAGTGCGAGCTCAGTGAAATGATGACGCTCAAACAGCAGCTCGAATCTTTGCGCGAGAATCTGAAAGACAAATCCTGAACGGCGGGCGAGGTGTTGCCCGCCGCTTTCGGTGATTGATGGTACCTATTGCAGCAAGCAGATAAATCCGACGTGCGCTTTCGAATTTGTCTGCTAGTATCTAATACATAGCGCACGATTAAATCGTGTATAAATTTCTGATTACATCACTCTTGTCATTCAGTCATCTGACCCGAAAAGGAACGAAATATGTCTATCGAAAAAGTTGTGTATCGTGCTCATGCATCTGCAACCGGTGGCCGTGACGGCCGCGCTGTTTCTGACGACGGCGTGCTGGATGTCAAACTGGGTGTACCAAAGGAAATGGGCGGCATGGGCGGCGGTACCAACCCTGAGCAGCTGTTTGCTGCCGGTTACTCAGCCTGTTTCCTCGGCGCACTGAAAGCCGTGGCAGCGCAGGAAAAAATTAAGATCCCTGCTGACGCGAAAATTGAAGGCGCGGTGGGTATCGGGGCAATCCCGGGCGGTTACGGTATCGAAGTTCAGCTTGATATCACTCTGCCGGGCTTTGAACGCAGCGACGCAGAAGCGCTGGTGGCCAAAGCACATCAGGTTTGCCCGTACTCCAATGCCACCCGTGGCAACATCGATGTAACCTTGAATATTAAGTAATTTTTAGAGAAGTACCGCCTTCACCAGGGCGTTTTAATGCACTATCCGGGAGGCTTCGGCCTCCCTTTTCCTGTCTGAAATTCCCGCCACGATCTTCTCATCTCCTCTGCAGGGCGCTTGCGCTCAGGCATTTGGCCGGTGTGTATATAAACGTAATCTCAGCATAATCTGTGAACTCGCCGGGCATAAACATGTCACAATGATTCAGAATCTTTCAAAAAACTTCCCGGAAAACCACATTACATGAATAGAGTGAAGACTCTATCGCAGCAAAATATTTCATTATTGTTAGCGATTTATATTGGCATTTTCCTGAATGTCTCCGTGTTTCAGCGCCGCTTTGCCGCCTTAATTAATCACTTCACTTCCATTGAACTGATGCAGGCTGTCACTGAAGTCTGCGCCATCGTGCTGTTTACCTTCTTCGTACTGCGCCTGGTGTCACTGGGCGGACGGCTGTTTTTCCGCATCGTCGCCAGCCTGCTGGTGCTGATTTCCGTCGCCGCCAGCTATTACATGGTGATGTTCAATGTGGTGATCGGCTACGGCATCGTGGTGTCGGTGATGACCACTGACATTGACCTCAGCAAAGAGATCATTGGCCTGCATTTGTTTGTCTGGATGGCGCTGGTCAGTGCGATCCCGCTGTTCCTGATCTGGAAAAACAACCTGCGGCTGACGCTGATTGAGCAGATTAAAACACCGGGGCAGCGTGCGTTGCCGCTGATGGTTCTGCTGGCAACGGCATTGCTGGTCTGGCTGCCGCTGCGGTATCTCGATCACGAACAAAGTGTGAACGAGAAGAAAACCAACGTCGATTTGCCGAGCTATGGCGGCGTTGTCGCCCACTCTTATTTACCGTCTAACTGGCTGGCCGCGCTGGGTTTATATGCCTATACCCAGGTGGATGAAGGTCAGGATGCCAGCCATTTCCTTGATCCGGCGAAAGAGTTTACCTACGTGCCACCGGCAGATATCGACGATACCTATGTGGTATTTATCATCGGTGAAACCACGCGCTGGGATCATATGGGTATTCTGGGCTACGAGCGCGACACCACGCCGCGCCTGTCGAAAGAGAAGAATCTGGTGGCGTTTCGCGGGACGTCGTGCGACACGGCGACCAAGCTCTCTCTGCGCTGTATGTTCGTGAGGGAAGGCGGTACGGAAGATAATCCTCAGCGCACCCTGAAAGAGCAGAACATTTTTGCAGTGATGAAATCATTAGGTTTCACCTCTGAACTGTTCGCGATGCAAAGCGAGTTGTGGTTCTACAACAATGCCAACACCAACAATTTCTCCTTCCGTGAAATCATCGCCTCTGAAAAGCGTAATGACGGTAAGCCGGTGGACGATATGTTGCTGGTGAATGAATTACAGGAGTCGTTGAAAAATCATCCGAAAGGCAAACATCTGGTGATCCTGCATACCAAAGGTTCGCATTATCTCTACTCTCAGCGTTATCCGCGCAGCTACGCACGTTATACGCCGGAGTGTAAGAGCAACACCTGTACCAAAGATGAGCTGATAAATGCCTTCGATAACAGCGTGTTGTACACCGACACCTTTATCGACAACGTGATAGATCAGCTGCGTGATAAGAAAGCGCTGGTGTTTTACGCGTCCGATCACGGCGAATCCATTGATGAAAACTCACATCTGCACGGAACACCGCGCGAGATGGCGCCGCCGGAGCAGTTCCGCGTGCCGATGATGGTGTGGGCATCCGACAGTTTCCTCGAGCAGCCGGATCATAAAGAGGCGTTCGAGCAGCTCCAGGCGCAGCAACGCGTCGGGGCGAAGAAGCGTCATGTTGAGTTGTTCGATTCAATTTTGGGCTGCCTGGGTTACACCTCACCGGACGGTGGCATCAATCCGGCGAACAACTGGTGTGCAAAACCTCAGACGGATCAGAAGTTATAGGTTAATTTGGCGGCGTATCGGATGATTTCTGGGCAGTCGGTGAATATGCATTAAAAAGCCGTTGACGCTCTGAAACCGTCGCAGTAAGATGCGCCCCACTCGGCGAGTAGCGCAGCTTGGTAGCGCAACTGGTTTGGGACCAGTGGGTCGGAGGTTCGAATCCTCTCTCGCCGACCATATCCCCGTCTGATGATGCATTCAGTCATCAGATAACGAAAAGCCCGCAGCCTTCTGGTTGCGGGCTTTTTGTTTTGTACGATACCCCTCAGGTTGTTTCTTCCTTCAGGTTTTCCTTTTTTGCTGCTTCATACAACGCCACCCAGCTGTCAGGCGGCTCACCGCTTTTGAGCATTTTGCGAAATACCCGGTAAGCGTCTGTTTTACTCTCATAGGCTCGCAGTTCTTTATCATCATTAACCCATGCGTAAATGATGATCCGGCTTTTAAAGTTGTAGCGAAAAAAAAGACGGTATTGCTGAAAGAATTTTGCCCTGAACCAGTGAGTAAACTCCCCGCCTAACGTATCTCCCTGTCGAAACTCCGCCCGGGCAGGGTCTTGCGGGATGACTTCAAACATCAACTTATTAATCGCCGCCAGTCTCTTGGTCGCATTCCTGTTTTTGTAACCCACAGGGTCTTTACGGCGCAGCTGTACGACCTGCTCGGTGAGTTTCTCTATCTGTTGCAGAATCAACGGGTGAGCGAGCAGCGTCCACCCATTACTCTCCATGGCCTGATTATGCATAGTCCTTTACTCATCATCGTCAGAAAGCGGGCTCTCAAAGTCAACGGCAACGCCAGTGGTCAGTACACTCATCTTTTCATGCAGAGATAAGGTCACCGTTTGCATATTTTCCGGATGATTGAGCATATCCGTCGCCACGAAATCCAGAAAGGCATTGATGACAGGATCTTCCGGTTCTTCGAGTTGCCTCGAAATAACCACCTGTCCGTCCGGTAAGATCTTGTATTGAATGCGATCGTTCCCGCTAAGATTTAACGCCTTGCGTATGGCTGCGGGGATGGTGGTTTGAAAGCGACGGGTCACTTTAGACTCGGCTTCGAGTTTGATTCCCCATGTGACTGAGGCAGGCATAGACGAGACTCCTTGTGATGCTTAATTGAGCGATTTCGGCAGGGTAATGCAAATGCATTGGTAATGCAAATGCATTGGTAATGCAAATGCCCCGAATGTACGTGATCGTTTATGCGTTACGTGCCGCAAATCTGCGTCAGATTGCCTCTTAAACCTGCATTTTCGTTTTGCAAAATGCTGACCGGATACTGCATCTATCGCGCAAAGCAATAAACACGCCAGAATTCAAATTTGGGAAACATGATCGTTTCGATATATTTCAGCCCTTGCGCGCGCTTTCGTTGAAAAAATAAGCAGGAAGGGGGTGTCGGAGGAGATGCACCATCACGGCACATTTGCGCCATTTTGGGGTGTTTTGCCGGTGCCGCTGGCGGACGCTTTTTATGACAGCTTTGCGACAATCGCGGCTCTTCCCAGCATTTTCCGCTGGTTTCCACCCCTATCTCAAAAATAACCGTTCATATATTCATCATTTAGCGAGAAATTTTTAGGGATTTAATATGAGTGAAACACCCGTGAATATTCTTTTACAAAGTTGATTGTGTGGGTTTTGGGTTCAAAAACTGAACATTCATCCTGATTTGGTTAACAGAATGTTTTTTTATGTTTGTTTGCTGTTACTCACAGTCTGTGTAAATGCCTGATGGTTATATTGACGTCAGGGATAGGAGTTGCCAAATTGATAGCCCCAAGGAAGACCAGTGATTATTTCCGGTAAAGATCTGTAAAGCCCGCTTTACAGTTCGATGGAAAAAAAATGGCAGTTCACCATGCTCTGGTTGGACTTATTGCAGCGCACAACCAACACAGTCACCCGCAAATAAAAATAAAGGGTGCCGTGAGCTGCAAAACACAACACACACATCCACATCACCATTCATCAATGGAGCAGAAGCGATGACAATCTCTTTAGGTAAGTCGGGGCTACTGAAATTCAGTATGGGCCTGATTGCGCTGACCGTTGCGGCAAGCGTGCAGGCAAAAACGTTAGTGTATTGTTCTGAAGGTTCACCTGAAGGCTTCAACCCTCAGCTGTTCACCTCAGGCACCACGTATGACGCCAGCTCCGTGCCTATCTACAACCGTTTGGTTGAGTTTAAGATCGGGACCACAGAAATTCAGTCCGGTCTGGCTGAAAAGTGGGACGTGTCGGCAGACGGCAAAACCTACACCTTCCACCTGCGCAAAGGCGTGAAATGGCAGGATAACAAGGAATTCAAACCGACCCGTGATTTCAACGCGGACGACGTTGTGTTCTCCTTCGAGCGTCAGCTGGACAAAAATAACGCTTACCACGGTGTGTCTGGCGGCAGCTACGAATACTTCGAAGGTATGGGCATGGGCGATCTGATCAACAAGATCGTGAAAGTGGACGACAACACTGTGCAGTTCGTACTGAACCGCCCTGAGTCTCCATTCCTGGCTGACCTGGCGATGGACTTCGCGTCAATCCTTTCTGCGGAATACGCTGACAACATGCTGAAAGCCAAAACCCCTGAGAAAGTCGATTTGGATCCGATCGGTACCGGTCCGTTCCAGCTTGTGCAATACCAGAAAGATTCACGCATCCTCTACAAAGCCTTCCCAGGCTACTGGGGCACCAAGCCGCAGATCGACCGTTTAGTCTTCTCCATCACGCCTGACGCTTCCGTGCGTTATGCGAAATTGCAGAAAAACGAATGCCAGGTAATGCCGTACCCGAACCCGGCTGACATCGCTGCCATGAAGAAAGATAAAACCATCAACCTGATGCAACAGCCAGGTCTGAACGTCGGTTATCTGTCCTTCAACGTTGAGAAAAAACCGTTAGATGAAGTGAAAGTGCGTCAGGCACTGACCATGGCTGTGAACAAAAAAGCCATCATTGATGCGGTTTATCAGGGTGCTGGCCAGCCGGCTAAAAACCTGATCCCACCAACGATGTGGGGCTACAACAAAGACGTGGTGGATTACGAATACAATCCTGAAAAAGCCAAAGAGCTGCTGAAAGAAGCAGGTCACGCAGACGGTTTCACTATCGATTTGTGGGCAATGCCGGTACAGCGTCCGTACAACCCGAACGCACGTCGTATGGCTGAAATGATCCAGGCTGACTGGGCGAAAGTGGGCGTGAAAGCCAACATCGTCACTTACGAGTGGGGCGAATACCTCAAGCGTGCAAAAGCGGGCGAACACCAGTCTGTGATGATGGGCTGGACCGGGGACAATGGGGATCCGGACAACTTCTTCGCCACGCTGTTCAGCTGCACCGCAGCTAAAGACGGTTCCAACTATTCCCGCTGGTGCTACAAGCCGTTTGAAGATCTGATCCAGCCTGCTCGTGCTGAATCCGATCATGCCAAACGTGCTGCGCTGTACCAGCAGGCTCAGGTTGTGATGCATGACCAGGCACCTGCGCTGATCATCGCTCACTCCACTGTGTACGAACCTGTTCGTAAAGAAGTTAAAGGCTATGTGGTTGATCCGCTTGGCAAGCATCACTTCGAAAACGTCTCAATGGAGTGATCGCCTGCTGAATAATAACCCGTGAGCTGCGTTATGTGGTGCTCGCGGGCCATTCAGTACAGCTTTGATTCTCAAGAAAGAAATGTGAGCCACAATAAGCCCGGCGAGCTACGGTTCTCCGGGCATTTTATACAGAGAGTACGGGATATGTTTCAGTTCATACTCCGACGTTTGGGGTTAGTTATCCCAACGTTTATCGGCATAACTTTGCTGACTTTTGCCTTCGTACACATGATACCAGGCGACCCGGTCACCATCATGGCAGGCGAGCGCGGTGTTTCCCCCGAGCGTCATGCCCAGTTAATGGCAGATATGGGGCTCGATAAGCCTCTTTATCAACAATACTTCCACTATGTGAACGGGGTGCTGCACGGCGACCTGGGCACGTCCTTAAAAAGCCGAACGCCTGTCTGGCAGGAGTTTGTCCCGCGTTTCAAAGCGACGCTGGAGCTGGGCATTTGCGCGATGATTTTCGCGATCCTTGTCGGCATCCCGGTGGGTGTACTGGCAGCGGTAAAGCGGGGATCTATATTCGACCACACGGCGGTGGGCATCTCACTGACCGGCTATTCGATGCCGATATTCTGGTGGGGGATCATGCTGGTGATGCTGGTTTCGGTACAGCTCAACCTCACGCCCGTATCGGGGCGAATAAGCGATACGGTCTTCCTTGATGACAGCATGCCGCTGACCGGCTTTATGTTGATCGACTCCCTCATCTGGGGCGAGCCGGGCGATTTTAAAGACGCCGTGATGCACATGATTTTGCCGGCGCTGGTGCTTGGCACCATTCCTCTGGCCGTTATCGTGCGTATGACCCGCTCTTCCATGCTGGAAGTGCTGGGTGAAGATTATATCCGTACCGCGCGCGCCAAAGGCGTCAGCCGTATGCGGGTGATTGTCGTCCACGCACTGCGCAACGCGCTTTTGCCGGTGGTGACCATCATTGGTTTGCAGGTCGGGACGCTGCTCGGCGGAGCTATCCTGACGGAAACCATCTTCTCCTGGCCGGGGCTGGGCCGGTGGCTGATCGACGCACTCCAGCGCCGCGACTATCCGGTCGTGCAGGGCGGGGTGTTGCTGGTCGCGACTTTGATCATCGTGGTTAACCTGCTGGTAGACGTGCTCTACGGCGTGGTCAACCCGCGTATTCGTCACAGAAAATAAGGGGCGCAAAATGTCTCAGGTTACAGAGCCCGTCGCGAATGAAATCGTGACGGCTGCGCCAGTGCCGATGCCGCCGTTGCGCGAATTCTGGCATTACTTCAAGCGTAATAAAGGGGCCGTTACCGGCCTGGCTTACATCATCATCATGCTGGTGATTGCGATCGGGGCGAATGTGATCGCACCGCATCTGCCCGCTGAACAGTTCCGTGACGCGCTGCTGCGTCCGCCGGTCTGGATGGAAGGCGGCAGCTGGAAATTCCTGCTCGGCACCGATGACGTGGGTCGCGATATTCTGTCGCGTCTGATGTACGGCGCGCGCCTGTCGCTGCTGGTCGGTTGTCTGGTGGTGGTGCTTTCGCTGATCCTCGGCGTGATTTTCGGCCTGTTTGCCGGTTATTACGGCGGTGTGATCGATGCGATCATCATGCGCGTGGTGGATATCATGCTGGCCCTGCCAAGCCTGCTGCTGGCGCTGGTGCTGGTGGCGATTTTCGGCCCGTCGATCGTTAACGCCTCGCTGGCGCTGACCTTCGTGGCGTTGCCGCACTACGTGCGTTTAACCCGCGCGGCGGTGCTGGTGGAAGTTAACCGCGACTACGTGACCGCATCGCGCGTGGCGGGGGCCGGTGCGGCCCGCCAGATGTTCATCAACATTTTACCTAACTGCTTAGCGCCGCTGATTGTTCAGGCGTCGCTCGGTTTCTCCAACGCCATCCTCGATATGGCGGCTCTCGGCTTCCTCGGCATGGGCGCGCAACCGCCTACGCCGGAGTGGGGCACGATGCTGTCCGACGTCTTACAGTTTGCTCAAAGTGCCTGGTGGGTTGTGACCTTCCCCGGCGTGATCATCCTGCTGACGGTACTGGCATTTAACCTGATGGGTGACGGCCTGCGCGACGCCCTTGACCCTAAACTCAAGCAGTAGGGGACGAGAGATGGAAACCACATTGATTCAAGACGTACCGGTTGGCAAAACGCTGCTGACCGTCGATAAGCTTTCCGTACACTTTGGTGATGAAGGCACGCCGTTTCGCGCCGTAGACCGTATCAGCTACAGCGTAAAACAGGGCGAAGTGGTCGGGATTGTCGGTGAATCTGGCTCCGGCAAATCGGTGAGTTCACTGGCGCTGATGGGCCTTATCGACTTCCCCGGCAAAGTGATGGCTGAGAAGCTGGAGTTTGGTGGCCGCGACCTGAAAAGCATGAGCGAAAAAGAGCGCCGCCAGATTGTCGGTGCCGAAGTCGCGATGATTTTCCAGGATCCGATGACCAGCCTCAACCCTTGTTACACCGTAGGTTTCCAGATCATGGAAGCCATCAAAGTGCATCAGGGTGGCAATAAAAAGACCCGTCGTCAGCGCACCATCGATTTGCTGAACCTGGTCGGTATTCCTGACCCGGCTTCACGCCTCGACGTCTATCCGCACCAGCTTTCCGGCGGCATGAGCCAGCGCGTGATGATCGCGATGGCGATCGCCTGCCGTCCAAAACTGCTGATTGCCGATGAGCCGACGACCGCGCTCGACGTCACCATTCAGGCGCAAATCATCGAACTGCTGCTTGAGCTGCAACAGCAAGAGAACATGGCACTGATGCTGATCACCCATGACCTGGCGCTGGTGGCGGAAGCCGCACAACACATCATCGTGATGTATGCCGGTCAGGTCGTGGAATCGGCAAAAGCCACGGAGATTTTCCGTGCGCCGCGCCATCCGTACACCCAGGCGCTGCTGCGCTCGCTGCCGGAGTTCGCGGCAGATAAGGCGCGTTTGCAGTCACTGCCGGGCGTGGTGCCGGGCAAATATGACCGTCCTGACGGCTGCCTGCTCAATCCGCGTTGTCCGTATGCCACCGATCTTTGCCGCAAAGAAGAACCGGCGCTGCGTGACCTCGCGAACGGGCGTCAGTCGAAGTGCCATTATCCTCTGGATGATGCCGGGAGACCTACTTTATGAGTCCTGATAACACCGCATCGCAGCCGTTGTTGCACGCGATTGACCTGAAAAAACATTACCCGGTGAAGAAAGGGATGTTCGCCCCGGAACGCACGGTAAAAGCGCTCGACGGCGTGTCGTTTACGCTTGAACGCGGCAAAACGCTGGCCGTGGTGGGCGAATCTGGCTGTGGTAAATCCACGCTGGGCCGTTTGCTGACCATGATTGAAGTGCCGACCGGCGGTGAACTCTATTATCGCGGGCAGGATTTGCTTAAACCTGATGCCACAGCGGAAAAGCTGCGCCGTCAGAAGATCCAAATCGTGTTCCAGAATCCTTACGGATCGCTGAATCCGCGTAAGAAAGTCGGCCAGATCCTCGAAGAACCTCTGCTGATCAACACCAGGCTGAGCAGCGCCGAACGCCGTGAAAAAGCACTGGCGATGATGGCGAAAGTCGGTCTGAAAAATGAGCATTACGACCGCTATCCGCACATGTTCTCCGGCGGCCAGCGTCAGCGTATTGCTATCGCCCGTGGTCTGATGCTGGATCCGGACGTGGTGATCGCCGACGAACCGGTTTCTGCGCTCGACGTTTCCGTACGTGCGCAGGTGCTGAACCTGATGATGGATTTGCAGCAGGATTTGGGGCTGTCGTACGTGTTCATCTCACACGATTTGTCGGTGGTAGAACATATCGCGGACGAAGTGATGGTGATGTACCTTGGCCGCTGCGTGGAGAAGGGGCCGAAAGACGCCATCTTCAGCAATCCGCGCCATCCGTACACCCAGGCACTGCTTTCCGCGACGCCACGTCTGAACCCGGACGAACGCCGCGAACGCATCAAACTGACCGGCGAGCTGCCAAGCCCGCTGAATCCGCCAGCCGGTTGCGCGTTCAACGCCCGCTGCCGCCGCGCCTTCGGCACCTGCAAACAGTTCCAGCCACAGCTGAAACAGTACGGCGACCAGCTTGTCGCCTGTTTTGCAGTGGATCAGGATGAAAATGGCACTGCGCAGACTGTCGCATAAATCTGGCTGAAGCGCTGAAATCCAAAAATGAATAAGCCCGCGAAAGCGGGCTTTTTTGTGGGCGATTTTCAGACACGTTGGCTGATGGGCTATTGATATGATGCTTTCACCCTACAATAACAGGACGTTTATGATGGCATCCGTTCCCCTATCCGGACCCGGTTCTCTGGTTATTCAAAATAATATGAGAGAATCAAGGCAGCATGGAACATCGAGAAACATGGCGACAGCAAGTACATATTATTGGTTTTATCAGAAAGTGAGGAACCACGGCCCCTGGGATTATAAAGCGTATGATCCTTACTGGGCGGCCTTCGGGAATTTTAACTTCGGTGCTGCAGGAACAGCAGCAGGTATACCGGCAAATACACTCCTTATGGGCGCAGGGTTTGCGCAAGGACGCGCAGGAACATCGAAACCTGAGTGGGGAAAATGGACTCAAAAGCCGCCATATGGCGATGACCCGACAGATCAGCGCAACATACAAGAAGGGATCGATTATGCCATTCAGAATGGCTATTAAATGGCTGCATCGTGTTGTGACCCTTACGCTGTTACTTCTGGTCATTGGTTTCTGGTGGCTTAGTCATAGCGTAGATGATCCCGCCGGAGATAAATTGCTCCGCACCCAAAAAATCAATGACCATATGTGGTTGTACATGACTGAAAGCCAAAGTGGTGGCGCAACGGTTCCATTCCATTACAGATATTATCTGGCGGGGGAACTGAAGGGTAACAATGGTGACGTCGTTAAGTCGCTGGCGGAAGGTTTTCCGTTTATTTCAGGAAGTGGAACCATTGTGGATATCAGCACCGGTGCGAATAACCGGGTGAATGTTACCTATAGCGGAAACGTTTTGTCGTTAAGCAACGCTGCGAGCTATATCTATAACAGCCACAGCTATACGGCTAATTTTAGCTATCAAATTAATTAAACTGTGATTCATCAAAAAGGCCCTTCCTTTTTGACTCACCTACCCGCTCAGCAGTGACAATGTTGTAGCGTAGTCATCGTCTCTCGAGGCGAGAGTTGGGCAGATAGCACCGGGGTAGGCCATGATGAAATCACGGATGCCTAATTCCTGAAGTATGCAATCCAGATCAATGATTATTTAAATAATCATATTAATGTAATGTTGACCACAAAGTTGTGTAATGCATTATCCGCGTGAATTTATTGCTAATTAAAATCAGTGAATTTTATCTATTTGCTTTATGAATGGAGTACTTTGAGTTTATTTAAAAGGAATTTATATGTCACAAATCAGATTGCCTGCCAGAATATATACAACCCCCGCAGGAGCGAAATCCTCGGACGATTTGCAGTATGGTGATATGACGGAGCAGCAACTCCGGTCTGTCTACCATCTGGATGATGTTTCAGCAAGAGTAAACCCTTTTACCCTGACTAAAATTGAAGAGATAAAACGTGATCCATCTATGGAACTCTCTCCGTTTATGGATCGCAATTTTCCAGACCGGCCCGCTTCTTTTCTCGTCGATTACTTCCCTAAAATACAGTCGCGCTTTATTCATTTACACGAAGAAAGAAAAAACATACTTTCAACAAAAGAATGCAGCGACATTCTTTTTGATGAGATGAGGGAACTGTCTAAGCCTTTCGCATTATATGGTGTTTACAGCGGACTGATCGTGAAGATGATCAACCATATGCAAAAGAACAGCGGGTTACCATTCAGGGATTATCTTTTAAATAAGGCACTGGAGAGACAGATTAAATATGATTATTCCCAGATTAGCAGTTTAAACATTATAAAAGAGACACTGCTGAAGAACATAAATTTTGGAGGTAACCTTTACCCTAAAAATATTGAGGTATTACTGAGAAAAAATTTACAGTCCTGCGTCCTTCCAAAATTCAAAAGATTCAAAGATAACTTTAATGGTATGGGTATCACTGTTCACGATACTTATGCTACTCAGATAACTCTGACATCACTCTCTATTATAAAAAATGATTATAGGGCCACCATTAATTATAAAGTTCAGGATCATTTCGGACTTGATAAAGAAGATATTTCAAATTTTCAATTTAAAACCTTACGGTTTTTCCGAATCTGGTTTGTTCTTCAACGCTGGGAAAAATTTGGGTTTAAACCATTTACGACTGAGATGGAAGTAAATGTTTCTATTAAAGGAGGCATTCGATGAATAAGAAATTCGCTATCCTTATAATCTTTGTAATTCTTGTACTCACTTATTTATTTTTTTCAAGAGAGCCGGAAATCATCTATGTTCAAGAAGATGAAGATAGTACCTTTATCATAGTAAGAAATTTCCCCATTACGGGGTGGGGTAAGATTTACTGGTGGGAAAATCATAAGAATTTAATTAAAGAAAAATATAAACTACCCAGAGTTGATACTGATGGAAATTATTACGTTGCTATATTAGATGGCAGTGGTGGTTTTAAGAAAGTTACAGAAGCTAATCTATATTCGTTTAGTTTTGAACATACTGATCTCTATTGTTTCGATGAGATTAAGTCAGATGATCGATGCATTGAGAAAAGTTTTCTTATGCTGATCAGTAATGGAATGAAAAACAAAACAGACTATTTTATAGAAGGGAGGTACATTACTAAATGAAAAATATATTATAAATTAATGGAATGATTATAACATAAGGTTTTAAGGTGTAAGTTATGAAAATGAAAAAGACGATTATCTTTATCTCGGCGGGATTTATAACGCTTTATTACTCTTTCATAAGAAACCCTGAGATTATGCTTATTCAGCAAAGCGAGGCCTACACAGATATAGTGGCAAAAAATTTCCATTTAACAAAGTATGGAAAAATAAAGTGGTGGAATGAAAATAAATTTGCTTTAAAAAACAAATACCAAATACCCAAGCCAGATCCAGATGGAAACTATAATATCGTTATTTGGGATGGGAGTAATGGCTTTAAGACGATACCTGTGGGTTCAACACTTTTTAGTCTTGGAACCAACGATCTTTATTGTTTTTCGGTAATAGATTCCGAGAGAAATTGTATTGAGAAAAATATATTTATGGAAATAGAAAATTGGGAAAACGGAAAAGCGATGATCCGAATTGGGAATGATGAAATAATACAATCGCCACAAAAATAATTATAAATTTTTCTTTAAAAGGAATTTATATGTCAAAAATCAGACCGCCAGAAATAATATATATCACCACCGCAGGCGAAAATTGCTTGTCGATAAGCCGGTGGATCGTTACAAACATTTACCGATTCAAAGACAGCGTTAATGCTATTGGGATGACAGTACATGATACTTTTGCTACACAAATAACTTTTAAATCACTATCGCTTATCAGTAGTTCACTTAAAGAGTTAATTCATTCTAAAGTAGAAAAACACTTCGGTCTAGATAAACGAGAAGTTCTGGGATTAGGATATAATTCGTTTAGATTTATTAGGATTTGGTTTTTTTACAGCACTATAACAAAATGGCTTTCAAACCTTTCGTCACAGAGATGGAGTGTACTATACGTATTTCATGGCGTAAGCCATGAGGATTAAGATAACACTATTCGTTATTGCAATACTACTTTTTGTAATTTCTTTACTTCTTTCTTTAAGGGAGCCTGAAGTTATATTAGTACACCAGGGGGATGAATTCACAGATATAGTGGTGAACAAATTCCCTTTGACTCAGAGAGGAAGAGTTAAATGGTGGGAAGATAACCAGTTATATTTAAAGGGAAAATATGGAATACCAAAAGCTGATGAGTTCGGCCATTATCATATTTTTATTTTTGATATAGGAGATGGATTCAAAAAAAATTCAGAGGCTGATTCAATATGGTTTTCTTTTTCTACTACTGATCTGATTTGTTTTGATGAAGTTAAATCAGAAGACAGCTGTATCGAGAAAAATATTCTTATGCGAGTAACAAGTAAAAGAGTGGGTGAAATAAATTACATTTTCGGTGATGAATGAATTTATCAAACCATTCTTATGAATTATATCAGTGAAGGTTTTTACAATTTCTTCTATCTGAATAAGGAAATATTTTGAAAGTAAAATATAGTGCTCTGAGATTTTTCAGAATTTGGTTTGTTTTGCAACGTTATGAAAAGTTCGGGTTCAGGCCTTTCATTACTGAAATGGAAACGGACATTTACCTGTCAGGTGGAAGACCATGAGAAAGATAATAGTGAAATAATGACGGTCCTACACGATGAAAATAATAAAATTTCTTATTTGATAGGTGATGATCAAATAGTGAAGCAGCCACAAAATGAATATTAACATCCATTTTGTGGCGATGATCCTCATAAACTCAATACACCATCGAAATTAGTCAGTGTTATTTCAAACCGCACTTACCCTTTCTGACTCGCCCACCAGCTCAGCAGTTGCAGCGTTGAAGAGTAGTAATCGTCTTTCGGGGCCAGGTTCGGGCTGATTGCACCGGCATTGGCCATGGTGAAGTCGCGGATGGCCAGTAATCCCGGTGACATGTTGTAGCCCGCTTTGGTGCCGGTCATGACGTCAATCCAGGCCGGGGTCGCGGTGCGTGGCGATTTTTGCCACCACAGAATGAACGGTGCCAGCTGCGGGCTGCCCGGATGTGCCCAGCCGAGGTACAGCGGGATACGTATTGCGTCGTAACTGAAGCGCGTCGGCCAGCGGCTGGCGGGTTTCATGCTGCCATAGGCTTGCATATCAACCCAGTCAGTCGGCAGACGGAACTCACCGAAGGCCATTTTGCTGAGCATCGCGGTGCCGCTTTCATCCAGATCTTTCCACACCTTCAGGTGGCTGTGAGCGTAAAACGCTTTCCACGCCGGGAAGATGAAGTAGGACGCATTGACGGTGACGTTGCTGGTTTGATTAAACCCGGTCACGCCCGGCAACATCACTTTGTAACCGGCGTAATCAATCACGTTGTATTTGATCAGCGCCGACTGCAATTTCTCTGAAGCCTTGGTATAGCGCGAATCACTCCATTTATCGCCCGCCAGCAGCAGCGCCCAGGCGATAAGCTGGTCACCGTCGGAGGCGTTATTTTTGTCGGCCACGTGGACGCTGTTATTCGGGTCATAGCGCCAGGAGTAAAGGCCAATGTCTTTGCGGTACAGCGTGTTGTTCGCCCATTGCCACAGTTTGTCGAAGGTCGCCTGATCGTCGTTAAAGACGGCCAGCAGCATGCTGAACCCCTGGCCTTCGGTGTGACTGACGTTTTTATTGGCGGTATCAATGATCCGGCCATCAGGCATCAGGAAACGACTTTTGAAGGCTGACCAGCCCTGATCCTGCGCCATTACTGCCGTGGTGAATAATGAGAAAACCAGACCGAACCACAGCACCAGGCCGTAGCGTCGAAATGCCAACATAAAAATTCCTTACAAACCATTTTGATAACGGAAGACGAATGCGCCTTCGGGTGTACTTTCCTGCCAGCGCAGCGGAACGTAAGGTTGCCCGCCTTGCGCCTGCAACCATTGTGCATACAGCCCTTCAAACAGCGAAATCAGCGCGATGCGCCACAGTTCGTCGTTCTCGCCCTGAGGCGAAACCGGCCAGGCGATGTGCACCAGCGTGAGCTGCTGCTGGGTGGCTTCAATTTTCACCACGCCCCAGTCAAAGCGGCTGAGAAGGTGATTAATGTTTTCTTCCAGTTCGCCGAGCGTGGCGGAAACCGGTAACGCATGCTGACGCGCCAGATTGCCGCCCATCAGCGTGAGAAACCGGCGGCCATCCTCGTCGTCGGCGGAGGCCAGAATACCTGAAAATAGCACCTGCACCAGACTTTGCCAGCCCGGTGTGGTGTGACGCTGGCGGTAATAATCCTGCGCGACCTGAGTATAGTTCTGTTCCTGCATGGTTTTATTCCACCGGTTTAATTTTGGCCCATCAGATAGCGGAAGTAGACCTGCGCTTTGCTCTCGTTGTAATCACCGAAAGTATCGTAGCCAACCTGTCCGCCAATCTGCATGTTCTTGTTCAGATGATAGTTGCCGCCCACGCCCGCATTCCAGCCGATACCATTTTCGGTTTTACCGGAATAGTACGCTTCGGTGCCGTAGCCCGCGGCCACCAGATCTTCCAGCTGTTTCTGCAAGTCCGGGTTGTTCGGGAAGTAGGCGCTCTTATCCTGAGAATAGGACTGATAACCCACAGAGCCGGACAATTTCAAATCCCAGTCGTCATACTTCTGAGTGTATTCCACCGGGAAGGAGACGCTGACGTAGTTCTGCGGGCTGAAGTAACCGCCCTGGCCGTAGCTGTAGTAGCTGAGGTTTTTGTCGAAATCCATGTAACCGACGTTGATGCCGGTTTTCAGCTCGCGATCATCGTAACGATACGGACGAACGTACAACCCGGCGTTGGCGTTAACCGACTGGTTGCTCTTCACGTTATTACCCAGATAGCTGTAATAACCGGCACCGGCATAGAACCCGGCGTCGCCGTCATCATAGGAAAGATTGACGCTGCCGCCGTTTTTGGTGACCTGGCCCCACTCTTTTCCGCTGTAGTTATCTTTGGTACCGACGTAAGACAGAATACTGTCGGTGATTGCGCGGCGTTCTGCGGTGACCGTCAGCGTGGTGAAGTCGGTCAGTTTTGGTGCCCATTGCACGCCACCGACCAGCGAGTTCAGATCCTGCCCGAGCGGCGTACTGCCCACATCGGCTTTATAGCTGTCACCGGTCAGCGCGGCGTTGACTTCTACACCGGTGGCTTTCTGATTACCGGCATCCGGAGCGGAATAGGTGGTCGGATCGGTACCCGTAATGGTGTTATAGGCCACGCACTGCGCCGAGGCCGCGTTGGTCGAACTACAGTTTGCGCTGGAATTGGTGGAAGCCGCCGCCTGCAGTTTGGCGAAAGTGCTGTAATCGGCGATGTTCAGACCTGCCGCTGTTGCCGCCGCTGCCACATCTTTCTGTGCAGACTGCGCCTGTGCCAGCGCCCCCTGACCAAATCGGGCATTGGCCGTACCGGCCGGGCTGCCTGCGCTGAGGGAAACCGGCGTGACGCCGATGCTCAGACGCGACGTATCGAACGGCACGAAGGCGAAAGTCATTGGCGCTTTGGCTTCGGTCAGCTGACTGAGGCCGCTTTCGCCGTCACGTCCACGGATCGACATCTCGCCCTGCGCCCAGGTCGCGGTTTTGCCCTGCAAATCGTCGAGCATGTCGTCGATCTGTTTTTCCGTTGCATTACGCTGCACCACGGCGGTTGGCGCAGCACCCGGTACCGGCACCGTGCTGTTAACCGAGGTCTGATCGGTTTGTTGCCACGGCAGTACCGTGCCATAAGTGGACTGGGTGGTGGAACGCGTGGTGCGCGTCGAACGGTTGATGAACGGATTGTCGGAAAGCTGCAATCCGGCGACCTGCGCCGAACCGTCTGCGCCTTCCAGACCGATCATCTTGCCCTTCGCGGAACGCAACAGCGCCATCGCCTGCTGGTGGTCGCCCTGCGCTTCGGCAACGCGGGCAGCCAGTAACAGGCGGTCCGGCGTGCGAGGGCCGGTCAGCCCATTCATCAGTTGCTGCGCGCGCGCCGTATCGCCTTCGCCCAGCGCGATATTGATCGCCCCCACGCGGGCATCCTGATTCGGTGTGTCGTTGGTCATCAGGTAGTTGTAGACCTGACCGGCCTGTTTATTGAGCTTGCCGGACTGATACAGGCGTGCCATCGCCAGCATCAGATCGCGGTTTTGCGGATCGGCCTGCAGGGCGACGATAAGCTTGTCGTAAGCCGCGGCATACTGGCCCTGTTCACGCAGCTGATCGGCCTGAGTGATGACGAAACCGTTGCGCAGATTCGCCAGCGCGGTCGGTGAGGTGCCGGACTGAATCTCCGGATTTTGCAGGAAGGCCTGTGCTTCGTTACTCAGCCCGGCCTGATTCAGCACCGTCACCTGATCGGCGTAATCCCCGGCGTTGCCTTTCACACCGTTGCGCATGTTCTGGCGCACCAGTTGTACCGCCAGCGGAAGCTGCCCGGTGGCGGCCAGATTTTTCGCCAGCGCACCGACGTCAGCCGGCGCGGAAGGCGGATTCTGCGCCAGTGCGCGTAAGGTGTTGGCGGCGGCCGCGCTGTTGCCCTGTTGCAGATAGTTCTCCGCATCGGCCATTTGCGCATTGAAGTTGGCGCGCTGTGCCAGTTCACGCATACCCTGATTCTGACTGCCACGCGGAATGCGCGAGAGCAGGGCGCTGGCGGTGGACCAGTTTTTGGTTTCGGAGGCAAATAAGGCGGCCGCGTAGAGATCGGCTGAAGACGCGCCGGGACGCGAAGACGGCGCCATGATGGATTGCGCCTGCGCGCTTTGCCCCTGCGATTGCAGGATGCGCGCCATATCCAGTTTAACCCAGACGTTTGACGGCTGACGTTCCTGCGCCTGCTGAAGTAAATTCAGCGCCCGTTGCGGATCGTTATTCGCCACGGCCTGCGCCGCCTGACGGCGTAACGGCTCGATGACATCCGCCACTTTCGGCGGATTCATTTTGTTCTGAATATCCGCAGGCAGCGTTTTCAATACTTCGCTGGCTTCGGCAGATTTGTTCTGCTGACGCAGCACGTAGAACAGCCCGGCGCGGGCATCAGCATTGTCGCCAAGCGCGCTGTATTGCTGCTCGGCACCGGCCAGATCGCCTTTACGGCGCAGAATGTCGGCGCGCAGCAAACCGGCTGACTGACCTTTCTCGCCTCCAACCTGGGTCAGCGGCGTGACCGCCGCCAGTGCGGCGTCGTAACTGCCGGAACCGGCTGCGTCTTTGGCTTTCGCCAGTTGGGCATAAAATGCCGAGTCCTGCGCCTGATTGCTCAGCTGTGCGCTGTTCGGGCCGCCCTGTGCGGCGGCTTTGCTAAGGTATTGCGAGGCGGCTTCGAAATCACCGCTGCGCTGCGCGATATACCCCAGACCGGCCAGCGCGTCGGCGTCGTTCGGATCGCCTGCCAGCACGCTTTCGAACTTGGCTTTAGCGTCGGTGACGTTGCCGCTGTTGAGCGCGGTAAAGCCCTGACCTTTGGCTGCGCCGCCGATATTTTTCTGGAAGTAGGCCATCACGCCGGTGTCATTGGGGTGACGCGCCTGATAGCCCTGATACAGGTCGCGATCGCTTTCCTGCGGCGCCATCCACAGCAATGCCTGACGCAGTGACCGGTCAGCATCGCTGTTACTGCCCGCCAGCGTGCTCAGCAGTTTGATGCCATCGCGGCGCGACGATTCCTGATAAGTCAGCACTTTACCCAGCGCCAGACGCGCCTGAGTATCGTCCGGGCGTGAGGCCACGCGCTGCTGTAATCCCTGAATTGCCTGCGGCTGGAGCGACTTATCGCCCGCCATGGTCAGGTAATATTCGGTCGCCAGACTGTCGAGCGGCTGATTGCCGTTGAAGATGGTGCGGTAGGCCGAGAGTGAACCGCTGACGTTGCCCTGCGCGGCCATCTGGCGGGCAGAGGCGAGCTGCGCCGGAGGAATCGACTGCATGGCTTTGGCGCTGTTGAGCGAGGCCAGACGCGGATCGTCCGGTGAGGCAGCCGAGAGTTTTTCGCGCCATTGGTTCGCCGCCGTTTTGTCACCGCTCTGCATGGAGTACAGCGACATCAGGTACAGCGCCTGTGCGTTGTTCGGCTCGACCAGCAGCACTTTCTGCAAGGCGTCTTTTGCCAGATCGTCATGGGCGCGTTCGTGCCAGTAAGCGGCCTGATCAAACAGCGCTTTCATGGCCGGATTGGTGGTGTCCGCCGCCAATGTGGCGGCGCTGAAACTTACGGCTCCGGCGATCCCTACCAGATAAATAGCCCTGATCACCGCCAGGGACAGTTTATGTTTTTTCATTTTCCAGCTCCGGTAATCGCCAGGTTATAGCCGGGAGTAACGGCCACCTTTATTGTTCTTTTTCTTCGTTCGAGGCTTTTCATTTTTGACCCAGACGTTTGGCCGCGTGCCCGCGCAGAACGACGAACAGGCTCAGGCCCACCACCAGCGAAACCAGCGTGGCAATCAGCGACAGGATCACGATGTGCGTGCTGGCGTACCAGAGCACCATCATGTACCACGGCATTTGTCCGGTCGGGAATTGCTGGCCGACCGAGAAGCTGCGGATGCCGTTTTCATCGGTGATGATCGCCAGATCGCCACGCACGTTGGCGTTGATTTGTGGCGATTTGAGATCGTTGTGAATTTTCAGCAGCTGCTGATCGTCAGTCCCCGTGGCGACCACCACGACGTGATCGTTTGACCAGCGGGAGCGGAAGCTGACAAAGCCGCGCCATGCGCCGGTTGACGACAGATAGCGGTCGGCATCCACCGGCTGGCGATACCAGTCGCCGGTCAGCCAGGCCACCATGCGCTGCACCTGCGTCGGTGTTTTCACGCCCATCGAGTTCGCGTTGACGCCAAAGGGGGAATCGGCCAGCAGCTGCTGCGTGAAGGCGGCGTCGCCCAGCGTCGTGACAGCCAGAATATCGCGGTCAAACAGCGGGTTTCCCTGTTCATCACCCGACAGGCCAAAGGCAACCTGCACATGGCTCACCGGCACGCCGGTGGCTTTCCCTGCGCGCGCGGCGAGGTTCAGCAAGGTGTGAATTTCATCAGCGCTCGGTTGCGGTGGCAGCAACATCAGCGTGTCCGAGAAATCAGCCAGTTTGGAATACGGATAAGAAGCCCCCACGAAATACGACAGGTTCGGCAACTGTGCGAAATGGTAACTTCCGCTCAGGTCGATGAAGGATTTCGGATCGATGCGGCTCTTGATGTTGTCGCTGGTCAGAATGCTGCACGGCGCGTCTTTTTTCGGTTTGATGTCGAAATAGAACTGCAACTGGTTGTCGCCGTAAATCAGGTACGGCGCGAGCTGCATGGTGTAGCGTTCCTGACGACTGTCACCGCCGAGGCGACGCCAGAGGTTTTCCACCAGACCGACTTTGTTGACCGTCAGGCTGCGCAGGAAGTTGCTGTTGATGGACACATTGAGCCGTGAGGTGTCTTCATCGATCCAGTTTTCGGTCGGGAAGCGGTAATCAATGCGCACCGGAATATTGTGTCCGTCCCACATGAACAGATCCGGCGCAGCACGGAACGCAACCTGAATACCATCGTGATAAATGCCGTTAGAAATCAGTGAATCCGGATCTTTACCCGCCAGTTCGCCCAGCGTGACCGGGCGCGAGGTGTCTATCCAGCGTGGCGCATCGTAAGGTTTGCTCGACGGAATAGTTTGCTGCGTGACGCCCAGATGATCTGTGTTGTTCGGCATACCGCCGCTTATCAGACGGTAAGCCGCCTGGCGCAGCTGATTATCATCATTGCCCAGCACCAGCAGCAGTTTGTAGACCGGATTGATCGGGTTATCGATGATTTGAATCGATGCACCACTGCTGGACGGCAGGGTGAGCGAACCGATTTTGTCCCCCGGTTTGCCAAACAGAATGCCGTTCTGATCGGGCAAATCGTTCAGGATCACCGGAAAATCCACGTCGCGATAATCGGATAACATGCCGAGATACGAAGACACCATCGCCGCTGCGCTGACATCTCCCGGTTTCATCGCCGAGGAGAAGCCCATGGTGATTTTAGACTCCTGCATTTGCAGGCTGTCGAAGAACGGGCGCGGGAAATTGCCCAGATTGCGGCCAATGTTCAGCTGCTGACCTTCCAGACCAATGCTGGTGGTAGGCAAAATCGTGACCCAATATTTATCCGACTGATCTTTCTCGCAGGTCATGGTGTTGCTGTCATGCACGCGAAAGCTCAGGTTGTTGCTCGATACCACCATCGCTGACGGGATATCCAGTTCATAGACATCGCCGCCGTTACTGCTCTGGTTGAGCGGCAGATTGCCCAGCGGCTGGCCGTTGAGCATCAGCTCCAGCGTGGTATCGCGGGCGATAAGCGCGGGAGAAATTTTCAGTGCCAGCGAAAGATGGGCGTTAGTCACCACTTCATCCGCAGGCAGGGTGAAGAGAATACCCGACTGTAACTGGCCGCCGCTGAGGGTCAGGCCGTTTGGCTGGCCCATTTCGGCGACGGTCACGTTGCTGGTGACCGGCTGAACCAGCGGGATCACCGGAGCAGGCGCGGCGGCAGGATCGGCAGCCACAGCCGCAGCATTTGCCGACTCGCTGTTGTTGACCGGCGTGGTATCGGTCTGGGGCGCATATTCTGAGGGCACCGGCTGAGCCACTGGCGGCGCGGCGGTGTCGGCGGGGGGCCG
>NZ_MJIB01000021.1:485832-512922 GCF_003697865.1 Rahnella sp. Larv3_ips
TGCTGAAGGTCAGCAGCAGGCCGGTGGTGATTTTTCTGAAAAGGGACGTGCCAGGCACCGCAGACAAACGGCGTTTACTCATTGGTTTACGAGGTCGGTTCATGCTGCTTCACTCTTGCTGGTGGTTTCAGCGGGTGTATTTTTGCCGCGGCGTTCTTTCCAGGTGTTGTAGAACAATTCAAATACGCAGCGGATGATGCTGAGCAGCGATTTGAACGGGTTGTCTGGCGGGTATTCTTCACCAATCCAGGCATCCGCACGGCAGAGAACCACACGCACCAGTTCGCGGCGTTTAGACAGCGGCAGGTTTTCAAATTGCAGACGAATCCGCTCTTTGTTGCCGCTGATCTGCGTGACCGGGAAACTCTCCGCGCCAGATGAAAGCTGAATTTCTACTTCTTCAATTTCTTCTTCCAGATAACGCACATCCGGCGTCACCAGTTGCACGCCACCCATCGACATATCAATGGTGGTGGTGCGCAGAGAAATGCCATTGGCGTAATGAATGATGGCCGGGATCGCCACATCAATACGGATGGTTTTACGCACCTGACGGGTTTCTTTCGCGACGGCAATCGCCGCCAGCAGGATCAGGACGCTGAAACTGCCCCATGCCACGTTCAGCGCGATAACGTTCGGATCGATGGCAAAGTAGTTGTGGAACACCGCGCGCACCAGCCCGTAACCGATGCCGATAATCATCAGAATGGCGACAATCAGGTGAGGTTTGACGATGTTGAAGTCAAAGAAGCCGACGTCCAGTAAACCGCCTTTGTCGGTGACGTTAAACTTGCCGCGTTTTGGCGCGAACATGGTCACCAGCGTTGGCAGGATCAGGTGGAACGCCATCACGGTTTCGTAAATTTCACCCCAGAAGGTATAGCGGAAACGGCCATTCATGCGGGAGTTGATGTACAGCGACATCACCAGATGCGGCAGCGCATAAGCAAAAATCAGGCTGGCGGACGAGGAGATGATGTTCAGGTTGAACAGCAGGAACGCCAGCGGCGCGGTCAGGAACACCACGCGCGGCAGGCCAAACTGGAAGTGCAGCATGGCGTTCAGGTAGCACAGACGCTGCTGCCATTTCAGACCACGGCCAAACAACGGGTTATCGACGCGGAAAATCTGCGTCATACCGCGCGCCCAGCGGGTACGCTGAATAACGTGCAGGCCGAGGCGTTCTGTTGCCAGACCCGCTGCCAGCGGGATATCCAGAAACGCGGTGTTCCAGCCACGACGCTGCATTTTCAACGCCGAGTGCGCATCTTCGGTGACGGTTTCTACCGCAAAGCCGCCGACTTCTTCCAGCGCCACGCGGCGGATCACGGCACAGGAACCGCAGAAGAACGTCGCGTTCCAGTTATCGTTACCTTGCTGAACCGGGCCGTAGAACAGCGCACCTTCGTTTGGCATGGTGCGGCCAGCGGACAGGTTACGTTCGAACGGATCCGGTGAATAGAAGTAGTGCGGCGTCTGGATCAGGGCCAGACGCGGGTCTTTCAGGAAGCTGCCGACGGTGGCCTGTAAAAAGGCGCGGGTCGCGACGTGGTCGCAATCGAATACGCAAATCAGCTCGCCCTTGGTGAGTTTCATTGCGTGATTCAGGTTACCGGCTTTTGCATGGGCGTTATTGTCGCGGGTGATATATCCCACGCCCGCATCGGCAGAGAACACCGCAAATTCGTCGCGCTTGCCGTCATCGAGTACGTATATTTTGATTTTGTCTTTTGGATAATCGATGCACTGCGCCGCCAGAACGGTATCACGCACCACGTCCAGACTTTCGTTATACGAGGGAATATACACATCTACCGTTGGCCACAATGTGGTGTCATCCGGCAAAGGTTCGATGGTGCGTTTCAGCGGCCAGGTGGTTTGCAGATAACCCAGTAACAGAATAAGCCAGACATACAGCTCGGCGAGGAATAAGCCGATGCCTAAAATAGCTTCAATGGTGGAATTGAAATGCAGAGTTTCTGTGGCGCGCCAGTAAATATATCGCGTGGACATCATGACTGACATGATGACCATGACCACACTTATCCGGCGGCTTTTACTGATGCCCAGTAAAAATAAAAGACCAATACTGATCAGCCCGAAGATGTACTGCTTCTGGCTGTCCATTGGCGTGATGACGATAACTGCTGCCACCGGCAGCAGCAGAAGCACAAGCAGGGAAAACAGGAATTTATTCATCGCTTTGGGATCGCTGTTATCAGTGACAGTTAATAACTGCCGGTTTTAGGCGCGGCGTGTAATTCACCATCACCGACTTTAATCCCTAAAATGGCGGCGACTTTTTTGCTGATCAGTTCAATATCAAACGCGGACGCTGATACCGGACTGAAATCAATAATAGATCGCTGAGAGGCATTCGCCTCCGGCACACATTCATCCCTGTGTATTGTGCCTAATAATCTTTCATTTAAACGCTGTTCGAAAAATTGCGTGACATCGCGACTTAACGTCCGGCGGGTGTCACTTTGGTTCACAACGTAATATTCCCCTTTCTTATTATTCAGCGGGGTGCCTATTAATTTGTTCTTTTCCATTAATGGCAGTAAAGACAATGACGCCGTATCCGCCAGCATGACCACAACATGTAAATCAGCAATGCTCTGCACGGCTTTTAATGCCGGGCTCGGGCCGGGAGGGAAATCCGCAATAATAATTAACCCCGGATAATTCAGGACGGTATTTAATCCGCGCGGTAAAAAATGCGGATCGCTGGCTAACTGATGTTCAAACTCCAGCCGCTGATCTTCGCTCACTTCGCCATAGGGCAGCACAAACGTGTTCGACCCGGCTTTGAGAATAAACTGGCTCCAGTCGGATTCATTGCCTGACCCGGCGACAAAACCGCGGGTATCGGAAATAGGCACACCAAAATGGAGGCGCAGGGCATTCTGCACATCAAAATCGATGACCAGTACTTTGCTGCCGCTGCGGGCAAGCGAATAGGCCAGGTTGGAGGCCACCGTGGTTTTTCCAACCCCACCTTTCGGTGAACAAACGCAAACTAACGGCATGAGGCAATCATCTCTAACAAAGGTTGAAGCGGTGTGTCGCGATGCAGATAAGCGCCGGCAGGCTGAGGCGCCCGCTGTTTAAACATCTGTTTAAAACGCTGATCGGTATCGGCAGACGCCGCAGATGCGGGCACCACGTGCGCGGGTGCCGGGCTCTGTAATGGGGTTGAACGGATCATGGGTGCAGGCTGATACACCGGCGCTGCGGGCGCGGGCGCTGCGCTGGCCGGTGGCGCGGGTGGCTGACGCGGCGCTTGCGGCATGGCTTTGCGCAGGGAGTCGAGCAAACCTGAACCGTTGTCCGGTATCACAGACTGCGCGTGCAGGGCCGGAGTCGAATGAACCGGAGGAGAATGCGGAGCCTGTGCTGGCGCGGGTGCCGGATGTTCAGGCACGGGCGGCAGAGTTTCACGCAGGGCATCGAGCAAACCAAAGCCCGCCGCCGGAGGATGGACTTCTGAAGACATGGGGCCGGCGTGTTCGGGCGCAGCGGAATCAGTCTGCGGCTGCGAATGCTGGGCATGCAGCGCTTCCTGCGCCGACTGTGGCGAGAATTCATCAGCAGAAATGGACTGTGGCGTGGGCTGCGTCGAGCGCCCGTTATCTAAGGGGCCACCCGGCGTCTGGCTGGCAGAAACCTGCTTGATCAAGGTCCATTGATTCATCGAACCGGTAATTGATTCTCCGGTCGATTTATCATTTAGCTCTTTGTAATCAAGCTGTTTAAGGTTGGTCTTATCCATAAAACGCTTAATGTCGTCATATTTGTTCATATATCCCGCCCGGTAGGATTATATTTTTGTGGGAATTATCTGGACGTCAAAGCGGCCAAGCAAGAAACGCTGTCAACCAAGCGAGAACTGCTAATAAAGAGTGTAAAAGGTTTAGTTTTTTTGAAGTTTTTTTTGAGGATAAGATTAATCTTAATATATCAGTTCTTGTACAGCATGGAGCACTTTTTACAAAAATTAGGAATAGCACCATAAAAAACAATACCCTTATAACTGGCTGTCACAAAAGGTTTTTTGTTTTTTTTATCTGATTTTTTATCTTATGTGAGAGTAAACGGTTGCATTTTGTGTGATGTGCAGCACAGAGATTGCATCAGGGACATTAAACTCAGAATTTTAATAACACCACTAATCATCGGGTTAATGCAGAGTGTCGGTTTTTCGTCAGTAAAATAACATAAAGTATTTCTGTGATAATTTCAGAGGTGCAAACACATTGTTTTTTATAGCCTAACGGCCCTGTTTTGCCTCGAAATAACACGATATAAGGTATACTGCGCTCTAATAGTGTTCCTGATAAGTAGAACGGAGCAAAACAGGTCGGCGGTTGATGGAGAACTAAGTTGCGGGTCAGGCGTTCATTAACAATCAAGCAGATGGCAGCCGTGTCGAGTGTGGCTGCGATAACTATTTGTATTTTCATCATTATCCAGTTGTTCCACTTTGTGCAACAACGGAGGGATGATTACGCCCAGCAGCTTGAAAATATCGCCCATTCTGTCCGCGAACCGCTGTCCCAGGCGGTGCTGGACGTCGATCTGGATGAAACGCAGGAGATCCTGAACACGCTGCAACCCGTCGGTATTCTCAGCCGTGCGGATGTGGTGATGCCCAATGAAATCGCAGCGCTGCACACCCATTTTCCGCCAGGCCGCCCGGTGCCGCAGTGGGTGTCCCGTGGATTCAATCTGCCTGTCACGATTTCCGTTCCTCTTTATTCCGCCGCGGCCAGCCCGAAAGACCCGAAACCCCTGGCGTACCTGGTCGTGCAGGCTGACTCCTACCGCATGTACCAGTTTATCGTCAGCGCGCTGTCCACCATGCTGACGACGTATCTGCTGCTGGCGCTGATCCTGACCATTTCCCTCAGCTGGATCATTAACCGGCTGATTGTCAAACCGGTACGCACTATCGCCCGCGAGCTGGAATCCCTGCCGGAAGGCGATGTGCCGTATCATCAGCTGACCATGCCTGCGCTTCATGAAGATGATGAAATCGGCATGCTGGTGCGCAGTTACAACCGTAATCAGCAGCACATGCAAAAATTGCAGCAAGAGATCAGCGATTCGCAGCCTCCCGCACAAGACTGCATCAGTAATGAAGAGCAGTTTATGTCGCGGCTGCAACACCGGTTGCATTCCACCGAGCCGGAAAAAGGGTTTCATCTGTTAATGATAGGTATCGAAAGCCTGCGTGATGACGGCCACGTCGATTGCCCGCTGGTGAGATCCATCATTGATGCACTGCCCGAGCACTGCTTACTGGCGCGCCTGAGCTATAACGAATTTGCTTTGCTGGCCGGCGACATTGTCCGGCCATTTATGGCGATGCGTCTCGCCCGTCATATTATGGAACGCATCAATGCACCGCAGGAAAGCGATGCAGGCAATATGTCTCTGCATCCGACGGGCAGTATCGGCATCGTTCAATATACCGGCGAGTTCCCGGCCACGGCGCAGCAGTTGATGGTCAATGCGCGGGCGGCACGGGTGTCGGCTTATCAGCAGGGTAAGAATCAAATTCTGTTCTTTGAGCCGGAGTTAACGGCAAAGATTCAGAAACGTTTGTTGCAGGAAAACGACATTCTGCACGCCATGGAGCAGAACGATTTCACGCTGTTTATCCAGCCGCAGGTGAATATGCGCACCCGCGGGGTGGTCGGTGCTGAAGCGCTGCTGCGCCGGAAAATGGCCGACGGCAGTTACGGGCTGGAAAGCGATTTCATTGTGCTTGCCGAAGAAATCGGCGTGATGAGCATGCTGGGCTATAAAATTCTTGAACTGGGCTGCGGCATTCTCGCTGACTGGCAACGGCGGGGGATTAATTTGCCCCTGTCAGTGAATCTCTCCGGCGTTCAGGTGCAGCAACGCAATTTCCTGCCGGAACTGCGCAGTTTACTGAGCCGCTACAAAATCAATCCGGGACAACTGGTGCTGGAAATCACCGAGACTGCGCGTATCGACGACCTCGATCGCGCACTGCTGCTACTGGGCGAATTGCGCGCCGTAGGGGTGTCGATTGAACTGGATGATTTCGGCCTCGGCTATTCAGGCCTCGAATATCTTAACCGCCTGCGTTCGCTGCCTATTGATGTCATTAAAATCGACCGCAGCTTTGTCGGCGCTCTGCCGCAGGACGATGTGATGGTCAACATTGTGGCCTCGATCGCCCGCGCGATGAACATCCAGCTGGTGGCTGAAGGTGTCGAGAATGAAGCGCAACGCCAGTGGTTACTTGAGCAAAACATTCTGTTAGGTCAGGGGTATTTATTCTCCGCGCCACTGTCGAAAGACGCCTTCGAACTGAAATTCTGCCAGCCTGACTGACCCTTCTGAAGGCAGGAAACCCGTTCCTGTCTGTCATTTTATCTGCTTTTTTTACTTACTCTCCGTCGGCTGAATGCTTTCAGCTCTGGTTTTTCATGACCCGTCTTTTCCGGAGGAAACAATATATTTCCATGATGTTGTGATGGTGTTATTTTTCGGCAGTCGCTCATTATCTGTACCCCTACAAAACAAAGGGCGACACTCTCACATCAGGATGGCGATTCATGAAAAAATCTATCTTCAAAAGCCTGTATTTCCAGGTGCTTATGGCAATAACCCTGGGTGTCATGCTGGGTCATTTCTACCCTGACCTCGGCGCTCAAATGAAACCATTAGGTGATGGTTTTGTTAAGTTAATCAAGATGATCATCGCTCCGGTGATTTTCTGTACGGTGGTTACCGGCATCGCAGGCATGGAGAGCATGAAAGCGGTTGGCCGTACCGGTGCGATTGCACTGCTGTATTTCGAAATTGTCAGCACTCTGGCGCTGATTATCGGGCTGGTCATCGTGAATATCGTCCAGCCGGGCGCGGGGATGAACGTCGATCCTGCGGCTCTGGATGCCAAAGCGGTGGCGGTCTATGCCGAACAGGCACAAAGTCAGGGCATCATTCCTTTCCTGCTTGATGTGATCCCTTCCAGCGTGATTGGTGCGTTTGCCAGCGGGAATATCCTGCAGGTGCTGTTGTTTGCCGTGCTGTTTGGTTTTGCGCTGCACCGTCTGGGCCATAAAGGACAGCTGATTTTCAACGTGATCGACAGCTTCTCGCAGGTCATCTTCGGCATCATCAACATGATCATGCGCCTGGCTCCGCTGGGGGCTTTCGGTGCGATGGCGTTCACCATCGGTAAATACGGCGTGGGTTCTCTGGTGCAACTCGGCCAGTTGATCATCTGTTTCTACCTGACCTGCGTCTTGTTCGTGGTGGTGGTGCTCGGGCTAATCGCACGCTTCACCGGCTTTAGCATCTTCAAGTTTGTTAACTACATTAAAGAAGAGTTGCTGATCGTTCTGGGTACCTCATCTTCCGAGTCTGCGCTGCCGCGTATGCTGGATAAGATGGAGCGTCTGGGATGCAAGAAATCGGTGGTCGGGCTGGTGATCCCAACGGGGTATTCTTTCAACCTTGACGGCACCTCGATTTACCTGACCATGGCGGCGGTTTTCATCGCGCAGGCCACCAATACACATATGGATATCTGGCATCAGATTACCCTGATTGTGGTGCTGCTGTTGTCCTCCAAAGGCGCGGCGGGCGTGACCGGCAGTGGTTTCATCGTTCTGGCGGCAACCCTGTCGGCAGTCGGACATTTACCGGTTGCAGGTCTGGCGCTGATTTTAGGCATTGACCGCTTTATGTCGGAGGCGCGTGCGCTCACCAACCTGGTGGGTAATGGCGTGGCGACGATTGTGGTTGCGAAGTGGTGCGGACAGCTCGATGAAGGCCAGCTGAAAGCCACATTGAACGGTCAGAAGTGCCTGACGGAAGCGGAAAAGTCAGTTTCCGGTGTCTGATTGTTTCTGAATAATGGTGGATATGTGGGCATAAAACCCGCGTAAGCTTCCAAAAAAAGCATTTATTCGGCGTCATCTCCCCTAATATCCACCGGTTGCTTGATGTAACCGGTGGATTATCTTCATAATATGCCCCTCTTGTGCCGTCACCGGCGCTATTTCCGAGAATATTTTTGACGGATGCGCGACTTTGAGAAAAACCCGCGGTCTAACGAAGAGCTTTATTTTTTCGGGCTTTATTTTACGCATTCAGTTCCTGTGGGCCCGTCATCAGACACCGGCAGGACAGCACTCTGAAAATTGGATTGTCATTACGTAGGGGTTCACATGCAGGGCACCAAAATCCGTTTACTCATTGGTGGATTGCTGCTGGCAGCAGCCGCAAGTCATGTGCAGGCAGAAACATTACAACCCGACCCGGCCTGGCAGCAGGGCAAGTTAGACAACGGGTTCACCTGGCAGCTTCTGACTACACCACAACGTCCGAGCGATCGTATTGAATTACGCCTGGTGGTTCGCACCGGGTCACTGGCAGAGTCAGCACAACAGTCTGGCTACACGCATTTCCTTCCTCGTCTGGCATTAATGCATAGCGAAGGATTCAGCACGGCCCAACTCCAGTCTCTCTGGCAGCAGAGCATTAACCCGCAACGGCCATTGCCGCCGGCGGTCAGCTCGTACGATTTCACCATGTACAATCTGAGTCTTCCCAATAACCGCCCGGACCTGCTGAAAGACGCATTGAACTGGCTGGCGAACACTGCAGGGAAAGTCTCCGTGACACCCGAACTGGTGAGCGCCGCGCGTCAGGAGTCACGGGATCCGGTGGGGTCGCTGCCGCAAAATACCCAGGACGCCTTCTGGCGCGCCCGCATTACCGGCTCCACTCTGGTCGGGCATAATCCGGATCAGCTGCCGACCAAACCCATCAATATAGACTCCCTCATCAAGTTTTATCATCAGTGGTACACGCCAGATGTGATGACATTATTCGTTGTCGGTAACGTGGATGGCCGCGGGCTCAGCGAACAAATTAACCGGACCTTCTCACCGCTCAAAGGCAGCCGCCAGACGCCGCAAACGTTGCCGACGCTGTCTGAAGTGACCATGAAATCCATGACATTGATGGACGACAATCTGACGCAAGATCGTTTGTCATTAATGTGGGACAGCGCGTGGCAGCCGATTCAGGACTCTCAGGCACTGGCGTCTTACTGGCGCAGTGATTTGGCGCGTGAAGCCTTGTTCTGGCATTTACAGGAAGCGCTGAAATCCTCTTTCGAGAATAAGAAAGACGCAGCCACACCGGGGCCGGGCTTAGGCTTTGACTGTAACGTGCAGTTCCAACGTGCGCAGTGCGCCATTCGTATTGAAGCACCGCAGGCCAAACTTGCGGAGTTGTTTAAACGTCTTTCCGATGAGTTGCTGGTTGTGCGTGATAAAGGCATCTCACAATCTGAATTCGATGCGCTGATTGCCCAGAAAAAAGATCAGCTGAGCAAGCTGTTCGCCACCTATGCCCGCACGGATACCGACGTACTGATGAGTCAGCGCCTGCGTTCACAGCAAAACGGGGTCGTAGACATCGCGCCGGAGCAATATCAGCAATTGCGTCAGGAATTCCTCTCAACGCTGACCTTACCGGTAATGAATCAGGAGCTTAAACAGCAACTGTCGCGTGAGCCGGCATTAGTCCTGGCACAGCCGAAAGGTGAACCGGAGGTCAATGCCGGGGAACTGAGGGCGATTTATGACAAGATTATGGCGCCAGCAGAAGCCAGCCCGGCGGGAGAGGCTGCCGTCACTGAGACACCGGTAGCCGCGGCGCAATAAGGGTTGACCCTTATTAATCTTTTTAAACATGATCGAGAATATTTAGGTTTCGCGTGCGGTGATGGTTTAACGCCCCGCGCCGAAACCCACCAAAGGAGGGAAGTGCTTTCCCTCCTTTGGATCCCTCCTCGCTTTATCGGTTCTGGCGCGACATGTTAAGTGAGCACAGCACTTAAAAAACCGACACTTTCACAGTCTTGCCGCCCGGTCCTCACTGCAGGTGAAAAACTGCCCTTATGCCCACTCAGGCATAAACTCCATCGGAATGATCGCCCCGCGATGCTGAATCACGGTGCTTGCTGTTTCATGCCCGCGTACAGCGGCTTCCACTGCGCTTCCGCCGGTCAGGCGCACGGCCAGGTAGCCTGCGCTGAAGGAGTCACCGGCTGCCGTAGTATCCACCACTTTCTCTTTCGGTAATTTCACGGCGGGCACATCGTGCAACTCGCCTTCCGCGCTGGACACGATGCAGCTGTCTGCACCGCGTTTCACCACCACTTCGCTGACGCCCAGTGCGTGCGTGCGGGCAATAACGTCTTCATAAGGTTTTTCACCCCACAACATGTCTTCATCATCGAGCGTCAGGAAGGCGATATCGGTGCAGGAAAGCATGGCGTTGTAGGCGGACTGCGTCTGTTCTTTGCTGGCCCACAGACGCGGACGGTAGTTGTTGTCGAAAATGACCTTACCGCCGCGTGCACGGCAGGCTTTCAGCAGGGTCATCAGGCGGTCGCGGCTTGGGTCATTGAGGATCGCCAGGCTGATGCCGCTCAGATAGAGATAATCGAATTTCGCCAGTGCCTGACAAATCTCTTCAGACTGCGGGCTGTCCAGCCAGTAACGCGCTGCGGCGTCGTTGCGCCAGTAGTAGAAAGTGCGCTCGCCGGTGTCATCCGTCTCAATCACGTACAGGCCAGGCAGTTTGTTTTCCAGACGCTGGGTCAGATCGGTATGAACCCCTTCCTGTTGCCATGCCTGCAGCATCTCATTACTGAAACTGTCATTGCCGAGTGCCGTCACGTAATGCACGTTCAGCGCATCAGGAGACACCTGGCGGGCGATATACACAGACGTATTCAGCGTATCGCCACCAAAACCACGATGAAGGGCATCGCCTTTTTGTGACAATTCGATCATGCATTCGCCGATAACGGCAATGTTTTTACGAGTCATTTTACCTGGCCTATGTCTGAAGCATTAAAACGAAAGAGAAGAAAAGTCCGTCATTATTGCGCTCTAGTCTCTTCATAAGAATGCGGTCAGTCAATTAAATTAAAACGAGGTTTTATTTTTTACGAGGAAGATCGAAAAAAGGGATGCAAGCGATATGAAAGTGGAAGCCACGGGGCTTCCATCTGATGTCAGGGTAAAGACGTGTTATTTAGCTTCGTTACGCAGTTCGGTCACCGGACGCCCTCCCAGCCCCCAGTTATCCGTATCGATTTCATCGATGATCACCGTCGTTGTCGCCGGATTTTTCCCCAGCGTATCGACCAGCAACTGCGTTACGCCTGCGATCAGCGCTTTTTTCTGTTCGGCGGTCGCGCCATCGCGGGTGATTTTGATGTTTACGTAAGGCATTTTTTCTCTCCGTCTCGGGAAGGTGGGGTTAATGACGTGTTAAACGACCTCCAATGTAGAGCCTGCACAAAAGAACTTCCAGCGCGCAATGAGGGATTTACAGGCAAGAAGAGGAAGGGAAATACGGAGTGATTAAAGTTTCTGCGCGCTGCGCCGATAGATATCTCTACAAAAGAAAGCCAGGAAATCGAACTACCTTGTCGGCACGTCATACATCGTAGTCGCGGAAGACATGTTGCCGCATGTCCCTGATTATCTGACTCTTATTCATGACGGCAGAAAAATATGATAACTAAGATGATGTTAGGGCTGATTACGCCTTCTTTTACCGCGCTTGAGCGCGTAAAAGCACAGTCATACTGGCGTCAATGTCAGAGAGTGTACCGTTTTCAGCCCATTTACCGTACAACTGGAAAATTACTGGGTATTGAATTGCTGACCGGTGTTTTCCACCCGGCCGAGCCGCAGAAATTTATTTCGCCTGAGCATTACTTCGTCGCGATCGCCGTAGGCAAACGCCTGCAAATCGTGCAGGAGCAGCTCGATCTTTTGCAGCGCTGGCAGCGCTTGTTCATTGATAACGGCCTGCTGGCGTCCATTAACGTCGATGGTCAGGTGCTGGAGATGCTGCAATCGGAGTCCTCTTTGCGCGCGCAAATCAGTGCGATGCCGTACGTCCGGTTTGAGCTGGTCGAAAGTGCTGAAAATGCGCTGAGTATTCCGCTGTCGCAAATCGAACAGTCCGATCGCCTGTGGCTGGATGATTTTGGTCAGGGCATCGCAAACTTCTCGTCTTTCACGACCTGGCATTACGAGTACATTAAAATCGCCCGCGACCTGTTTATTCTGCTGTGCCAGAGCGAAGAGGGCTCGCGACTCTTCTATACGCTGGTGACGCTGATGAACCGCTACAGCAAGGGCGTGATTATTGAAGGTGTGGAAACTGCCGCTGAATGGGCGATGGTGCGCCAGTCTGATGCGCTGGCGGCGCAGGGGTACTACCTGGCGCGTCCGGCCACTTTCGACGGGCTGGATAATCTGCCAATACATTTCGAAGAATAATGAATCACACCAAACTTTGTACAGGCAAGTCTCAAAATGCCGGACGGGTTGCAGTGGTGTGATACATTGTTATTTCCTTGATTTTATTTGATTTATGCCTTTCTCTTCCTTCCGCACTTCTCCGTTTCTTCTGCACCGTTTCAGGCAAGCTGAGGCGAATTCAACTATGTTTAAACTCTGGAATTCGTTAACTGTCTGAAAGGAACCCGTTTATGACGCGCACAGGTAAGGTGATCTCGTGGATTGCCGGTGTGATTATTATTCTGCTGATCGCCATCGTTATTTTCATCGCGATGTTTGACTGGAATCGCCTCAAACCTACGATCAATCAAAAAGTCAGCGCTGAGCTGAACCGTACGTTCGCGATCCGTGGCGATTTGGGTGTGGACTGGTCACGCCAGAAAGACGAGGCGGGCTGGCGTGCGTGGGTTCCGTGGCCGCACATCCATGCCGAAGACATTGTGCTGGGGAATCCCGCAGATGTGCAGGGCGGTGAGAAAGATGCGCAGATGGTGAAACTTGCCCGCGTAGATGCCAGCATCGCGCCGCTGGCGTTACTGCATAAAGAAGTGCTGATCCCGAGGATTTGGCTGAAACAGCCGGATGCCTCGCTGCTGCGTTTAGCCAACGGCAAAAATAACTGGACGTTCAATCTTGCCAACAGTGATCAGAAAGACCCGGCACAGCCACCGTCAGCCTGGTCGTTTACCCTCAACGACATCGTCTTTGATCGCGGGCAGATTGATTACAAAGATGCCGTGATGAAAGCCGATTTCCGCGCAGTGATTGATCCGCTGGGCAAACCATTGCCGTTCACCGAAGTTACCGGCGATAAAAAAGACGCACCGAAAAGCAAAACGCCGCCGTTCGTGTTTGGCTGGAAAGTGGACGGCAAATACAACGGTGAATCGCTCTCCGGCAGCGGCAAAATCGGCGGGATGCTGGCGCTGAAAGACGCGGATGCGTTGTTCCCGTTACAGGCAGACGTCCGCTCCGGGAATACCCGCGTGGCCGTCGCCGGGACACTGCAGGATCCGATGAACCTCGGCGGTCTGGATTTACGCCTGAAGTTCTCCGGCCAGACGCTGTCTGATTTGTATGGCCTGACCGGCGTGCTCTTGCCACAAACGCCGCCGTATTCCACTGATGGTCATTTATCGGCGACGTTGCACGATAAAAACGGCGCAATTTATCGTTATCAAAACTTTAACGGTGAAATTGGCGACAGCGACATCCACGGTTCCCTGACTTATCAGGCGAGTAAGCCGCGTCCGAAACTGACCGGCGAAGTGGTGTCTAAACAGCTGCGCTTTGCCGATCTGGCACCGCTTATCGGGGCCGATTCCAATAAAGAGAAAGCGAAACGCGGTGAGACGACGCGTCAGCCTTCTGACAAAGTGCTGCCGGTCGAGAAGTTCGATACCAAATCCTGGGGCGCGATGGATGCTGACGTGAAGTTCAGCGCAAAACGCATTGAACATGGCGAATCTCTGCCACTCAGCGATTTGAGTACCCATCTGAAACTTAACAACAGCGTTATCCTGCTCGACCCTCTGCGCTTCGGTGTGGCGGGCGGTAACCTCAATTCCACCATCAGGCTGGAAGGGGATAAATCGCCGATGCGGGCGCGTGCGGATCTGCATGCCCGCCATCTGAAACTGAAACAGCTGCTGCCAAAAATGGAATCCATGGAACGCAGTCTGGGGGATCTGAACGGTGATGCAACGCTCACCGGTACCGGTAATTCCGTCGCCGCGCTGCTGGGCACCAGCAACGGTGATATGAAAATCCTGATAAACGACGGCGTAGTCAGCCGCAGCCTGATGGAACTGGCGGGGCTGAACGTGGGGAATTATCTGGTCGGAAAACTGTTCGGCGATGACGAAGTGGCAATTAACTGCGCTGCGGCCAACGTCAACATCAAAAACGGGCTGGTAACGCCACGTCTGTTCGTGTTCGACACTGAGAATGCGGTGATCACCATCACCGGCAGCACCAATATGGCAACCGAGCGTCTGGATCTGACCATCGACCCGGAAAGTAAGGGCCTGCGCGTGCTGACCTTGCGTTCACCGCTGTACGTGCGCGGGACCTATAAAAATCCGGATGCGGGTGTCAAACCGGGGCCGCTGATTGCCCGTGGCGCCGCCGCCGTCGCTCTCGGGGCCGTCGTTGCCCCGGCGGCTGCCCTGCTGGCGCTGATTTCCCCAAGCGACAGCGCAGAAAACCAGTGCGGCCCGATATTGCAGCAAATGAAAGAGAAGTGATGTTAATAAAGGGGCGATATCAGCAACCCTGGCGCAGCCTGTTCCGCTGCTGCCAGGTTGCCAACGCAGGTTGCCGGAAATTATCGCGTTTCGGCATGTCTCCCGCGCTGTTTATCTGAATCACTTAGGCACGGGATCCAGTACCTTGCAGTCATGGTCCTGGATCTCTTCGGTGGAGGCATTATTGAGTTTCAGTAAGTCACGTTCGCTTGCCAGCAGCAGGTAATCGCCGCCTTGCAGGCTGACCATCGCCATACCGAAATGCCCCATCTTTTTGTCGGCGCCCGGCACGCCAGCGGCCAGAATGCGGAAAGCCCCTCGCTGATTCAGCTCAGAGGGGGTGACTTTGCGTGCCAGATAGGTGTGACCGAGCAGTTGATCAGGCAGTGTCTGCCAGTCGTATCCAAGCTGCGCGCTGTCTTTAATCAGCGTGGCTTTGACCTGTGGCAGCAGACAGGAAATATGGATGTGCAGCTGGTTCTGCGACCGTCCGTATTGTGAGTTGATTGCCAGTGAGACATTACTGTCGTCGATCGGTTTTCCGTATTTCTCCGCCATAAAATGCCGCGCACTCCAGGCCTGACTGAAGAAATTCGGCGTGGCCGGTTCCAGCAGTGCCGGGCTTTCCATGCCGGTGATCCGCGCACTGGGCATCAGTAAATACTGCAACGGGCCGTTCAAATCTTTCAGTACCACAAATCCCTGCTGTTCATCGACCTGCGCACAAGGCGCGGGTTTTCCGCTGCTGCGCTGATTAGGCACGCATTTCTGACTGATGATATTCCACAGGGCATTAGGATTTGAGGTGTGAGGCCAGAAGAACCAGAAAGCGGCGGCAATCACGATAAGCAGAAGCAGGGCAGGCAGGATCAATCGTCGTAAGCGCATAAGAAACCTTCGCAGAAGGCACCGTGCCGGGCGCATACCGGGCACGGTGTCCAGGTCAGTTACAGTGACTGATGGGCGGTTTCTTTGGACAGCAGCAGCGCAATTAACGTCAGCGTTGCCATAAAGGCCAGATAAACGCCCACATAGAACAACCCGTAATGGGTTGCCAGCCAGGTGGCGATGTACGGCGCAACGGACGCACCCAGTATCGAAGACACATTATAGGAGAAGGATGCGCCGGTATAGCGAACTTCCGTCGGGAACAGTTCCGGCAGCAAAGCCCCCATCGGGCCGAAAGTCAGGCCCATCACCATGAATCCGCACAGCAGGAACACCATCACCAGTGCCTGCGAGCCGGAACCCAGAATCGTCGGGAAGCTCAGCGCGAAAACGATCATCAGCAGCGTAATGCAAATCATGGTTTTGCGACGGCCAAATTTGTCGGCCAGCTGGCCGGCAATCGGCACCATCACGCCGAATCCGATCACCCCAAGCATCAGCATCAGCAGGAACTCATTACGCGGAATGCCCAACCCGACAGGTTTTGCGGCAGTGCCGTAACCGAGTGAATACACGGTCATGATGTAGAACAGCGTGTAAGTTGCCACCATGATGAATGTGCCGAGGATAGTCGCTTTTTTGTATTGAGTGAACAGCGTGCCGATAGGCACTTTCACCTGTTTACCGGCTTTGGCGATTTTCGCGAACACCGGCGTTTCATGCAGCGAAACGCGAACGTACAGACCGACCAGGACCAGCACGGCGGAGAGCAGGAACGGCACGCGCCAGCCCCAGGAAATGAACTGTTCGTCAGTCAGCAGCCACGACAGCAGCAGGAACATGCCGTTAGCAAAGAAGAAGCCGATTGGCGCGCCGAGTTGCGGGAAAGAGCCGTAGAGCGCGCGTTTTTTCGGTGGCGCATTCTCGGTGGCGAGTAATGCCGCACCGCCCCATTCTCCGCCCAAACCCAGACCCTGACCAAAACGCGCCAGTGCCAGCAGCATCGGTGCGAACACGCCAATGGTGGCGTAAGTCGGCAACAGGCCGATGACCACCGTGGACACGCCCATGGTCAGCAATGAGGCCACCAGCGTGACCTTACGGCCAACGCGGTCGCCGAAGTGACCAAACAGCGCAGAGCCGATCGGACGTGCAATAAAGGCGATGGCAAAAGTAGCGAGTGACTGTAGCGTGGCGGCCGTCGGGTCGCCCTGCGGGAAGAAGATATGCGGGAACACAATGACGGCGGCGGTCGCGTAGATATAAAAGTCGAAAAATTCGATGGCCGTACCGATTAGCGATGCCACGATGACTTTGCCGCGGGAGTTCTGACTCACCAGGTGCGCGTCAGCTTCTAATTCTGGAGTGATAGTGGCTTGCATAAGTATTTCTTATTTGTAATGAGTGAGAGGGAACTAATGTAAATAAATGTATAGCGAAAAGGCATCTTAAGCAGAGCGCGACGGCATTTCAACGCGGCAGGGCGCAGGGAAAAGGGCATTTCAGGCGGGATCGGGCGATTGTTTTATTAACATCCTGTTTCACCCTTCATAAGTTCGGGGAACAGATGAAATGCAGAGTAACTGACTGGAAAACGGCAAAATAAAAGTGCACGCCTCAGTCAGTTATTCTGGTTTTCAGGGTAACGCAGAGACTATTTCAGTGCTAATCACTGCTTTTGTGCTTTGGTATCAGTATTAACGTCTGCGATATGTATTTCGTCTGGCACGATGACATGGTCAGGCGAGTATTCACTGTCGTTTACCGTTGTCCCTTTTGCTTTCTGCGCGGCTTTATCTTTGCGGTCTGGCATGCGCGGATCGTCTTTGTACTGCGCAGTGGCAATCCATGCGGCGACAAACAGCGTCAGGCGGGCAAAGAAATAGAAGAACGCCATCAGGCCGATCACCGAACCAAAGGCGGCACCGGACGGCGAGGTCGCCAGGCGCGGCAGCGTCATGGTCATCACAAATTTGATCACCTCAAAACCGATCGCCGCCAGCAGCGTTCCGCGCAGCAGGGCTTTTTTACGCGGTTTATGACGCGGCAGCATCCAGAATATCCACAGGAACAACAGATAGTTGGCCGCAATGGAAATCACCAGCGCGATGCTGGTCATCACCGGCCTGAGCCACTCGATTCCGCCCAGCCCCAGCGCATCCACAATGGATTTTTGCGCCGAACCGGCAATGGAGGTCAGCGACAGGGTGATGATCAACGCCAGCACCAGACCGGTCAGCGAGACGAAGTCACGGAAATAGCGGCGGTAGATTTTCTCCTGATCCTGCGGGTTACGCTCCCAGACATCACGCGACTGTGCGCGGATCGCTTCACGCAAATTCCCCATCCAGCTGATGCCGGAATACAACGCAATCAGCAGCCCGGATAATCCCACCGCGGTACGTTGCTGAATCGCCGTGTTCACCGTACTTTTCAGCGTGGCCGCCAGATTAGGGTCGCTGATGCTGTTGACGATCTTATTGATAAGCTCCGCCAGCAAATCCGGGTTCGAGGCCAAAACAAAACCGACGGCGGCGAACGACACCATCAAAATCGGGATCAGCGACAGGAACGAGAAATAAGTGATCGCCGCACCAAACTGGCTGCCGAGGCGATCATTAAACCGCTCGGTGGTGCGCAGCAGATGCGCTACCCATCCCCAGGATTTGACGTGTTCCACCAGGTGCGAAAATCTGCCGATGTTTTTATCCACCGTGTGATTGCCGGTTTTGATGTTAATCAGCGGCGTCGCTTCTTCCTGCTCAGCCGCGGCGTTTTTTGAAAGGTCTTCTTTTGAAATGAGGGGCATTGATCCATGTTGTCCTTAAAAGTGCATCCAGCCCTAAGTATAGACACCTGAGCGGCGCAGGCGACGGGGCAGCGGTTTAACCGCTCAGGCAATGAACGTTTGGGATATTTCTGTTAGCCAGTCCATGAACACTTTGACCCGCCGCGACAGGTTAAGGCGGTGCGGATAGACCAGCGTGACCGGCATCGGCGGCGCGCAGTATTGCGGCAGGACACTGACCAGCTGGCCGTTTGCAAGCGGGTCACGTACGCCCATCAGCGGCACCTGAATGATGCCCAGACCCGCAAGACAGGCGGCCACGTAGGTTTCCGTGCTGTTGACCGTCACCGCGCCACCGCTCCTGACGGTTTTCAGCTGTTTGCCGTCCAGATACTCAAAGACATCACTGTGGCTGCCGAGCGTTTGCTGGTAATGCACCATCGCGTGATGGGCCAGCTGTTCGGGGTCCTCAGGCGTGCCGTAGCGTTGCAGATAGCCGGGGCTGGCGCAGTTGATCATGCTGAGAGCGCCGAGCGGGCGGGCAATCAGCCCGGAATCTTTCAGCGTGCCGGAACGGATCACACAGTCAAACCCTTCGCGCACCACATCCACGCGGTGATCGGTGCTGCTCAGTTCGATTTCCAGCGCCGGGTAGCGGTTGAGAAACTCCGCCAGCCGTGGCAATACCAGATGCGTAGCCATGCCGACCGACATATCCACCCGCAGCCGCCCGCTGACGCTTGCCGGATTCGACTGAAACATCGATTCCAGCTCTTCCATATTGGCCAGCAGCTCTTTGCAGCGCTGATAAAACACCTGGCCGTCCTGTGTCAGTTGTACGCGGCGCGTCGAGCGGTGCAGCAAGCGGGCAGACATCCGGGTTTCCAGTTGCTGCACCAGACGCGAGACACTGCCCTTCGGCAACCCCAGACTTTCGGCGGCGCGGGTAAAATTGCTCAGTTCGGCGACACGCACGAAAACCTGCATCGATTGTATTTTATCCACATTTTACCCAATTGTTGTTTGAAATGAGACAGTGAAACTCATTATGGGCCATTTATCACGCGCGCGTAATCCAATAGGCTGGATTTCATCCAATGCAGCAGTGACATAAACATGATGAGGTCTGGAATGAACCGTAAAATCGCGATAGTGACCGGTGCAAGCCGTGGTTTAGGCAAGAATGCCGTTGAAAAGCTGGCAAAAAAGGGCGTGGATATCATTTTGACTTACCACAGCCAGCAGGACGCCGCGCAGGCGGTAGTGAAATCGGTCGAGGCGCTGGGCGGCAAGGCTGTGGCGCTTAAACTCGATGCCGGAGACAGCAGCAGCTTTGATGCGTTTGTAACCGGCGTCAGCCACCAGCTTCAGCAGATCTGGCAGCGCGATACCTTTGATTTTCTGGTGAACAACGCGGGCGTCGGGCTGCACGAGTCTTTCGCCAAAACCACCGAAGCGCAGTTCGATTTGATGATGAACATCCACCTGAAAGGGCCGTTTTTCCTGACACAAAAACTGTTGCCTCTGATGGCTGACGGGGGGCGCATTCTGAACGTATCCAGCGGGCTGGCGCGTTTTGCGCTGCCGGGCTCTTCCGCTTACGCCATCATGAAAGGCGCGGTGGAAGTGCTGACCCGTTATCAGGCAAAAGAACTTGGCGCGCGCGGTATTACCGTCAACGTGCTGGCACCCGGCGCGATTGAAACGGATTTCAGCGGCGGAATGGTTCGCGACAATCCTGAGGTCAATAAAATGGTGGCCGGTAACACTGCGCTGGGCCGCGCCGGATTGCCGGATGATATCGGGGATATGGTGGCGCTCATGCTCAGTGATGAGGCGGGCTGGATGACCGCCCAGCGGGTCGAAGCTTCAGGCGGTATGTTTATCTGATCCGACGTTTCTGGCCGGTATTAATCGTGCTGGAAACGCTTCGCTTTTATATGCTGTTGTTTTTCCAGCTCGAAAATAGCCCGTTGCAGGTCGCGTTCCTGCGCGGGTGACAAACGCGGAAACTTAAAGCTCAGCCGCTGGGTGCTGACCGTCTCGCCTTTATTGCTCACCGATTTACGCGGCATCGAACCGATATACTGCAAATCCAGTTTAAAGGTGCCGAGTTCCGCCAGCTGGATCAGCGAATCTTTCAGCACTTCGCCCGAGGCAATTTCCGGCAGGGTGGTGCCATCAATTTCCAGCCCCAGACCGCCAAGGGAAATATCCCTGACCCGGTAAGCAAAGTCACTGGCATCGGCTAATTTACCGCTGCAACGGTAATCCGGCAGCCAGGGTACGCTCACGCGGAAATATTCACGGCGTTGAATAAAATAGAGAACCGGCGGAATATCACAGATAAACGTAGGCAGGCCGTCGTAGGTGACCTGACGCACTTTTCCGCAGGCGAACTCCACTTTGGCACCCGCAGGCTCAGCGACAAAACTCAGCGTGTCTGCGGCCATCGCCAGACCGTTTTCATAATCAGAACTGCCCAGATCGAATAAGAACTGATGACCGTCGGCATTCACGTCCAGTATTTTACTGATAAATTGCCCACGGGAATGGGTGACCATCACCAGCGTCTGGTTTTTTTTCAGATCCCGTAAAACGGACAATATTGCCAGCGTGTTACGCTTAGCAAACGACTCTTTGGGTACTTCGCTCACCTGCCACACCTCATAATTCATTAATCATAAATTGCTGGCGCAGCCTTTGACGTATAAAGCGCCCGTTACGGTTATCGGCTACCCGGAATAAATCTTTATTGTACTGACCCTGATATTTTGCGCGGTTCAATGTGAAATTTCGGCGTCAGGTCAGGGAATATCTGCCGCCCTGAATCTATATATAGGCGATTTTTCACCCACGTGAGTATCATTTTTTCCCTCATCGGAATTTTATTACGCTGACTGTCTGGGCGGTCACGCCGGTCGATCAGTTTCCACTCATTTGAAAATTTTTCTCTTTTCATCGAATAAAAAACCGTGCTCAGGTGTTTACCTTCATATCGAACACTGACGGGTACCGTTCTTATGCAAAATTCTTCTTCTGTTCTTCGCAGCCGTTACGACGGGCTGACCATCCTTCTGCACTGGCTGACGGCGCTGGCCGTGGTCTTTCTGTTTGCCAGCGCGCACATCTGGGAAGTGCTGGAGCGCGGTACGCCACTGCGTAAAGGGCTGCAATCCGTGCATATCTCGGTAGGCATTCTGCTGGCGGCGATCATTGTCGGGCGTCTGCTGTGGCGGCTGTTCACCGTCAGTACGGGGCGCAGCAAACAGAAACCGATTGCCATGCCCACGCTGCTGAAAGCCGCTTCGCACCTGACCCATCTGGCGCTCTATTTACTGCTGGTGGCGCAGATCACCCTGGGCTTTTTATTCCGCTGGTCGCAGGCCGAGCCTTTCTATTTCTTCGGTTTATTTCCGATCCCGGATGTTTTCAATTTTGACAGCGTGATGACCAAAACTTTTGGCTCATTGCATAACAACGTGGCGTGGGCGCTGATTATTCTGGCTGGCGTGCATGCCCTGGCGGCACTTTTCCATCATTACGTTCTGCGCGACGGCATTCTGCGCCGCATGTTACCGGGCAGTGAAAGCCGCCCGTAAATCATCAATATGTACCCTACAGGACAACATCATGAAGACGAAAAAAACGGTTAACGCGCTGTCAGTGGCTTGCCTGGCGGCTAATTTGCTGCTGTTCGCGGGCGTTGCCCACGCGATGGGCGACGATTCCGACGCGAAAAAAACGCCGGACTGCCCGAAGGGGCAAATCTACGACAGCAAAACCAAAAGCTGTATGGTGGATAAAGGCAGCATGATTTCCGATCAGGATAAAACGCAGTACGCCTATCATCTGGCGAAAACAGGACGTTATCAGGAAGCGCTGACCGTGCTGAATACGCTCAAAGATCAGAACACCAAAGAGGCGTGGAACTATCGCGGCTACGCCACCCGTAAACTCGGGCGCACCGATGAAGGCATCAGCTATTATCAGAAGTCGATCGCCATTGACGGCAAGTACGCCAAAGTCCGGGAATATCTCGGCGAGGCTTATATGATTAAAGGGCGTCCCGATCTCGCCAAAGCCCAGCTGGCCACCATCAAAGGCTTATGCGGCACCGGTTGCGAAGAGTATCGTGATCTCAGCGCCGCCATTGACGGGCATCCTGAATCCTGAAAACGGGGAAACGATAAATCTCACCCACAGACTTACGTCACGAACTGAGCCAGTGTCTGGCCCGCCTCTGGCGCTATGCGATGGTGTTATCGCATAAGCGCGATGTGGCCGACGATCTGGTGCAGTCCACCTGCGTGCGTGCGCTGGAACGCAGCGCGCACGTGCTGGACAGCGCCGGAGTCGATCGCTGGCTGTTTTCGATTCTGCATTCCATATGGGTCAATGAACTCAGGGCGCAGCACGTGCGTCAGGGGCAGGGATTTGTCGATGCCAGTGAGCTGGATACGCCGGCCGATGCGTTTTCATTCGAAGATAAGCACTGGCACACGCAGGTGATGCAGCGGGTGAAGCGCCTGCCGGAAGCCCAGCGGAACGCGGTTTTTCTGGTGTATGTCGAAGGTTTTACCTATCAGGAGGCGGCGATGACGCTGTCCGTACCTGTCGGCACCATTATGAGCCGTCTGGCATCCGCCCGGCTGACGCTGGCACAACATGCCGGTAAGTCGTCACGACAGGGAGAGAAAAAATGAACGGTGAAACCTTATCTTCGCCATTTTCCGATGAAGTGTTAGTCGCGTATCTCGATAACCGTCTGAGTGAAAAACAGCGCGCGCAGTTTGATCAGCAACTGGCGCGTGATGACGTGCTCGGCGAGCGTCTGGCGCAGATGGCGCGCAGTAATTTGCCTTTCCACGATGCCTTTGGACTGATGTTGCAGGACGCGCCGGTCGGCAGGCTTCAGGCCGCGCTGGATGCCATCCCCGATGCGCCGGTTTCCCGCCCCGGCGGCGTCAGTCGTCGTGCCCTGATCGCCGCGTCAGTGAGTTTTCTGGCGGTCGGCCTGCTTGCCGGGCGCTATTCCACCACCTTGCCCGCCGAAAGCACCTGGCGCGATCGCGTGGCCGATTACATGTCTTTGTATTCCGCGCAGACGCTGGCGGACGTCAGTGATTCCGTGGAGCAGCAGCAAATCCAGCTCTCGCGGGTGCAGAAAACGCTGGGCATTGCGTTAAGCCCGGCGGGGCTGGTGGTGCAGGGCGCGGAGCTTAAAAATGCCCGCCTGTTGCATTACGACGAATATGATATCGCGCAAATCACCTATCTGGATGCGCGTTCCGGCCCGATGGCGTTGTGTATCACGCGCAGCGAACACCCTGGCAATACGGCGCCGCAGAGCGAAGTGCGGCAAAAGATGAACGTCATTTACTGGCGTGATTCGGGCTATAACTTCATGCTGATCGGCCACAGTCCGGCAGCCATTCTGGCGCAGCACGCCGCCACGTTGCAGGCACGCATCGCATGAGTGACGTGCTGATAGTTTCGTCACGGAACTAACTTATGTAATTATTTAAAGTATTAAACTATTTTTAATGCACGTAACGGCAATGTTAAAATGTTTACGAAATCTCGATAATATGAGTAATCGGTAACATTTGTGTGGTTGAATTGTCGTTCTGCACCGCAGTTTTCGTTACTCCCCATTATTGTCCTTTCATACTCTGTGGAAATAATCGCTTGTTTCCCACCGCGTCGGGTTGTTGATTTCGTTTATCCAGGGGAAATCTGGATAGCTTTCACCTGCAAAACTAAAACTAAACATTCAGAGAAACAGACGTCATGAGAAAGTTACTTGCCATGATCCTCTGCCTTAACGTGGTTGCCTTCAGTCAGTCAGCGTTCGCAGAAGATGAAAAGCCCGTGGATGTGTTACTGATCGGCGGCGGCATTATGAGCGCGACGCTGGGGACATACCTTCAGGAATTAGAGCCAGACTGGTCCATCGACATGGTCGAGCGCCTGGACGGCGTGGCACTGGAAAGCTCCAACGGCTGGAACAACGCCGGTACCGGTCACTCCGCGCTGGCAGAAATGAACTACACGCCGGAAAAAACCGACGGCAGCATCGATATCTCCAAAGCGGTCGAAATCAACGAATCCTTCCAGATTTCCCGTCAGTTCTGGACCTATCAGGTTGAGAACGGCGTACTGCACAACCCGCGCTCTTTCATCAACAGCACGCCGCACATGAGTTTTGTGTGGGGTGATGACAACATCAATTTCCTGCGTAAACGTTTTGCGGCGCTGCAACAAAGCACGCTGTTCCGTGGCATGGAATATTCAGAAGACCCGGCGCAAATCAAACAGTGGATCCCGCTGGTGATGGAAGGGCGTGACCCGGCGCAAAAAGTCGCTGCGACCCGCATTCCGATCGGTACCGACGTGAACTTTGGCGAAATCACCCGCCAGCTGGTGGCCTCGTTGCAGAAGAAACCTAACTTCTCCCTGAGCCTCGGCCATGAAGTGCGTGACATCAAACGTAACCCGGATAACACCTGGGACGTCACCGTGGCTGACCTGAAAAACGACGGCAAAGAAAGCGTCATCAAAGCCAAATTCGTGTTTATCGGCGCAGGCGGCGCGTCCCTGACGTTACTGCAAAAATCCGGTATTCCTGAAGCGGATAACTACGGCGGCTTCCCGGTCGGCGGCGAATTCCTGGTGACTGAAAACCCGGACGTGGTGAAACGTCATCTGGCAAAAGTGTACGGTAAAGCGTCTGTCGGCTCGCCGCCGATGTCCGTTCCACACCTCGACACCCGTATTCTGGATGGCAAACAGGTTCTGCTGTTCGGGCCGTTCGCCACCTTCTCCAGCAAATTCCTGAAAAACGGTTCCCTGTGGGATCTGTTCGGCAGCGTGAATTTCTCCAACATCATGCCGATGACCCACGTAGGCATCGACAACTTCGATCTGGTGAAATATCTGGTCAGCCAGGTGATGCTGTCCGACGACGACCGTTTCGATGCATTGCGTGAATACTTCCCGGATGCGAAGAAAGAAGACTGGCGTTTGTGGGAAGCCGGCCAGCGTGTGCAGATCATCAAAAAAGATGAGAAAGAAGGCGGCGTTCTGCGCCTTGGCACCGAAGTGGTCAGCTCGAAAGATGGCAGCATTACCGCGCTGTTGGGCGCTTCTCCGGGCGCATCCACCGCCGCACCGATCATGCTGCATCTGATGGAAAAAGTGTTCAAAGACAAAGTCGCAACGCCAGAATGGCAGGCCAAACTGAAGGAAATCATCCCTTCTTACGGCACCGAACTGAACGGTAACGTGGCGGCAACCGAGAAAGAACTGGGCGACACCAGCCGCGTTCTGATGCTCGATAACCCGCAGCCGAAAGCGGCAGAACCGGCTCCGGCGGCTGACAACTCTTCTGCTCCGAAAAAGGGTGAAGAGCAGAAGCAGGTGGCTGACGTCGCGCTCTGATCTGATTTGTTAACAAAACCATCGTAAAGGCGCGGGCAACTGCGCCTTTTTAACATTTGCGCTCCGCACGCTGTCCCTCCCCAACCCGATTTAGCACGAATTGCGCGTTCTTTGTACGCTAAAAATTCGCGCTGAACAGAGGCTGAAATCTCCGAAAAACCAGACAGGCTGCGGCCTGCATGATGATCTGCCTGGCGCATCTCCTCTTTTTTTGAAAGGTTAAATCCTTTTTTAAATTATGTAGTGATAATGTTATATTCGTTGCTGTCATTTGAAAAAATGAAGTTTCAGTAACGATCCCGCGTGTTTTTTTGCTAATTTCTTGTTCGAAGCCATAACAATATTCTTAAACGAATCGCCAAAAACAGAACTGAACATTTAGAGAAACAGACGTCATGAGAAAGATACTTGGTATGCTTCTCAACCGTGACTCACTGGGTGCCAGCGAGCCTGCGGCCGCAGAAGACGAAAAATCCGTTGATGTATTGCTGGTCGGCGGCGGAATTATGAGTGCCACCCTGGGGACCTACCTTCAGGAGCTGGAGCCAGACTGGTCGATCCATATGATCGAACGTATGGACGGCGTGGCGCAGGAAAGCTCAAACGGCTGGAATAACGCCGGTACCGGCCATTCCGCGCTGGCAGAAATGAATTACACCCCGGTGAAGCAGGACGGATCTGTCGATATCACCAAAGCGGTGGCGATCAACGAAGCGTTTCAGGTTTCCCGCCAGTTCATGGCATATCAGGTGCAGAAAGGCGTGCTGAATAATCCGCGCTCCTTCATCAACAGCGTGCCTCACATGAGCTTTGTCTGGGGCGATGAAAACATCGATTTTCTGCGCAAACGTTTTACCGCGTTGCAGGAAAGTACGTTGTTCCGTGGGATGGAATATTCAGAAGACCCGGAACAAATCAAACAGTGGATCCCGGCAGTCATGGAAGGCCGTGATCCGGCGCAAAAAGTGGCAGCCACCCGCACCACCGCAGGCACCGACGTCAACTTCGGCGAGGTAACCCGCCAGCTGGTCGAGGCGTTGCAGAAAAAATCCAATTTCACGCTGGCGAACGGTCAGGAAGTGCGCGATATCCAGCGCAATCCGGACAGAAGCTGGCGCGTCACCATCACCGATCTCCGCCACAGCCACAAACACCACGTCGTGAACGCGAAATTTGTGTTCATCGGTGCGGGCGGGGCGTCGCTGACGTTGCTGCAAAAATCCGGTATTCCGGAAGCGCGTGACTATGGTGGTTTCCCGGTGGGCGGCGAGTTCCTGGTAACAGAAAATCAGGATGTGGTGAAACGTCATCTGGCGAAGGTTTACGGCAAAGCCGCCGTTGG
>NZ_MJIB01000021.1:513108-647526 GCF_003697865.1 Rahnella sp. Larv3_ips
CTGTTGTTCGGGCCGTTCGCCACCTTCTCCAGTAAATTCCTGAAAAACGGTTCCCTGTGGGATCTGTTTGGCAGCGTGAACAGCTCCAACCTGCTGCCGATGACTCATGTCGGTATGGGTAACTTCGATCTGGTGAAATATCTGGTCGGGCAGGTGATGCTCAGCGATAACGATCGTCATGCGGCATTGAAGGAGTTCTTCCCGCAGGCCGAGCAGAAAGACTGGAAACGCTGGGTTGCCGGGCAGCGCGTGCAGGTCATCAAAAAAGATGGCAAGCATGGCGGGGTTCTGCGTCTGGGTACCGAAGTGGTCAGCGCACAAGATGGCAGTATCGCCGCGTTGCTGGGCGCATCGCCGGGAGCATCAACGGCGGCTCCGATCATGATGAAGTTGCTGGAAACGGTCTTCAAAGAGAAAGCGGCCAGCCCGGAGTGGCAGGCTAAATTCCGCGAAATCATTCCGTCTTATGGCACCAAACTGAACGGAAACGTAGAAGCCACCGAGAAAGAGCTGCTCGACACCAGCCGTATTTTGCAACTCGATATCCCGTCGATGAAAACGACGCCGGTCGCCGACGTGGTGCAACTGCGCCCGCTCGACGCCCATGCGCAGGAAGAAACCAATCTGCCCGCAGATATCGCGCTGTAAGGTCGGATTCGGAAAAAACAAAACCGCCTTCTCAGGCGGTTTTTTTATGTCTCTCTTTTCCCGTTACGCCCCTGACAGCGATTTGGCGACCGTCGCTTCTTTCAGGCGGGCGGTTTCATTTTGCGATTCCAGCACAATTCTCGCCAGCGGCGTGTCCTCGTGGTAACGGGTGTTCTCATCCAAACCTTTGGAATATTTATTGTATTTCCACCAGGCATAGCCGAGGAATAACACCAGTCCGCCGACGTTATAAAACACAATGGTAATAATGCTGGCGCCGGTCGGGAAGGTCGAGGCGATAAAGCCGACGGTGAAAATCACAATCAGCGTACTGACGATGGCGATCCCCTGCATTCTGGATCCCATTTTAAAATCGCGTTCAACGCAGTCGTATTTCAGCCGCAGATTCAGATAGGCCAGCATAATAAACAGCGGTGGCAGCATTGATGCCGCGGCGGTCATGTTGATCAGCGTGTTCATTAATTCCTGTACGCTGTTGGAGCCGAGCGTTGGAATGAGCATCAGCGGAATGACGATAAGAAACTGGATCCACGCCGCGCGCGTCGGGACACCGTGTTTATTCAGACGAATGGTTTTCTCGCCAAAAATCCCCTTAGGAATTTCAGTAAAGAATATTTTGACCGGCGCGGCCGTCCACATCAGCAATGAGCCAAACATCGCGGTGAAAGAAACCACGCCGACGAAGCGGTTCATCATCACCGCCGGTAAACCAAAGTGCGCCGATAACCCTTCGAATACCTGCACGGTGCCGCCGGTGAAATGCAGCGCGGACTGTGCCACAAACACGTTAATTAACAAGGAGGCGATGGAATACAGCACGCCGATCACCAGCCCGGAAATAATGATGACTTTCACGAACGCGCGGCTGCCACCTTTAACGTCATTCACGTACACGGCGACTGATTCCGCGCCGCCCGCGGCCTGAAATATCCACGCAATAATGCCTAAAAATGCCCAGTTTAAATGCGGCGTCATGGCCTCGACGTTAATCGGATTGGCCGGTTCAGCGCCGCCGATCAGCGCCGCGCCTGCCAGCACAATATAAGAGAACGTCAGCAGCAACATTAATGTCGAGGTCACTGACGTCATCGGCCCGAGTAATTTCGCGCCGCTGTTGGAAATCAGCGTCGAAAAGGCAAACAGGCAGATGCTGATAATAGCCGTGGTGACTGGCGTGAAAATATAGTCATGGCCTAAAAAGGCGTACGAGGCGTAGGCAATCACGCGCGGCAGCAGCGCGGTGAAGAAAAATAAATTCACGAACCAGTAGGTATAGGCGGTCATAAATGCCCAGCGACCGCCGAGCGCGCTTTTTACCCAGGCGTAAACTCCGGCTTCCGAGTTTTTATTCAGCGAAACAAACTCGGCGATGATCAGACAAAACGGAATGAAATAGAGGATTGTCGCCACCAGAAAAACGGGCGCAGACGCGATGCCTAACTGAATATTGTTATTAATGACATTGTTGAAGCTAAAAACGGCGGCAAATGTCATGGATAACAATCCAAATTTGCCGATTGTGTTTCTGCTCGATCCGGCCATAGAAACTCTCCAACTGCGATGTTTATAGGGTAAGGGTTTTATTGTTTTTTATTATTTATTAACGAAATAACTCTCTTCGATGGTCACCTGTAAGATGACTTTTCTGACGTCTTTTTCCGGCCTGAACCGGCAGGCTTCGTGATTTTCAAAAATGATCACACTGCCTTTATTCACTTTTACTGTTTCACCCTGGCCGCTAAAAAATTCACGGTCAGTCTCATCGTCATAAGGCGCCACGCAGTGCAGGGCAGATTTCGCGGCAAATTCGATTTCTTCTGCCCCTTCGAGGTAATAATGCACATCGAAATAACGGCGGTGGCCTTCGAATTCCGCCCGTTGTTTTTCGCTGCCGCTGGCCAGCCGGTAAACCAGCGAATCGCCGACAGAATGGAAAACGCCGGGACGAATATTTTCCAGGTTATTGATGGCTTCCCTGCAGCGCTGCCATTTCTTTCCGCTGCGATACAGCCGCTCAAATTCATGTAAAGAGTCGAGAATAATCATCAGTTTTCCTCCCCGGTATGAAAGGTGAATTCCGCAAGGTGCTGGCTGTCGGTGTCCTGCTGGCGGAACGGCACCAGCGTGAAGCCGTAGCGGAATGCAGAAAAATAGACGCGGTAAGAATCAAGCACTTCCGACCCCCAGGAGTTAGAGCCCAGCCCCATAATTTTGTGATCGAGATTGAGCGTCAGGCAGCTGTCCGGCGTCAGTTCGTCGATGTGTTGCGCCTGTTGCAGTTGCTGCGAACTGTACGGCCACAGGCTGAAATTGATCGGCTGGCGCGGCTGAATGAAAATCCCGCGACCGGCGTTATCACGCAGGCTGAGCCAGCGGACGTCCTGCCGGTTGCCGTTGTCCTGCGGCATCGGGTAGTTTTCAAATAAATGGCTCACCGGTTGCTGATAATGGCCGATAAGGTTGGCCTGACGGCTGTCCTGATAATTTTCGCCCGGCCCGCGGCCGTAATATTCCACCTGCGTGAAGCGGCGGCTGATGCCAACATCAAGGCCGATTTTCGGGATGACGTGGCTGAAATTACCGTAAGGCGTACCGGATAAATCGAGGTTCACCGCGCCCTGAGGCGATATCCGCCAGCGATAAGTACAGCGCATACCGAAATCGAAAACAGGCGGCGCAATGATGCTTTGCACTTCAACCACCACGTCATCCTGCATAGGCTCCCAGCGCAGCGACCGTAAATGCTGCTGCATGATGTGCAGATGATTGGGTTGCCACAGGCCTTCGAATTCCGGTTTGTGGTTGTCGATGACCGGCTTGAAGAAGTTGATTTTCGGCGCACGGCCCAGGATTTCTTCGCCGTCCACCTGCCAGCTTTTCAGTTCGCCATCGAGGCGGGAAAACGCCAGCCTGAAGTTTTCGCCGCTGACGATCAGCTGATGTTTTTGCTCGTCGCAAAGCAGCGGGGTGACGCGTGTGGCAACCGGCGAAGCAGGCAAAGGCTGCGCCGCCTGCAACAGCATCTGATACTGGCCGAGCGGATGCTTTGCGTCACTGTAGGCGGTCGGGCTGTTTTTGCAGATGCTGACGTTGAGGAAAGTTTCCTGCCCGCTGGCGGTGAATGGCGGCAGGGAAATCTCTTCCGATTCGCCGGGTTGCAGATGCGGCAGGGTGATTTCGCGGGCTTCTTCACAGCGACCGGCCATCTGCACGGTCAGCGACAGCGTGATGTCTTCCAGTGAGCTGAACCAGTAACGGTTTTTAACACGCAGCGCGCCGCCGCTCAGGCTGACGCCGACCGGGCACAGCACCTGTTTATATTCGCGCAGGCCGGGGCCGGGGGTTTGATCCGGATAAATCAGCCCGTCCATGCAGAAGTTGTAGTTGTTCGGATAATCGCCGTGATCGCCGCCGTAGGTGTAGCGCATCCGGCCATTTTCGCCGGTTTCCAGCAGGCCGTGATCGCACCATTCCCAGATGTAATGCCCCTGCAGGCTGGCGTGGCGGTTGAGCACTGCCTGATATTCGGCTAATCCGCCGGGGCCGTTGCCCATCGCATGGGCGTATTCGCAGATGATGCGCGGTTTGGCGTGCGGGTATTCACCAAACGCATTCATCATGGAAACACGGGAATACATGGTGCTGATGACGTCGGTCACTTCGGCGTCGCGGTCTTCTTCATAGTGAACTAAACGTGTCGGATCGAGTGCTTTGCAGCGTGCGGCCATCGCGCGGATATTGCAGCCATAACCGGATTCGTTGCCGAGTGACCACATGATGATCGACGGATGATTTTTTTGCGCCATCACATGACGCTCGATGCGCTCCACATAGGCGTGTTCCCAGCGCGGATCGTCGGTGATGCGGCTCAGATCGCCGACGTTGGCGAAACCGTGGCTTTCCAGATCAGTTTCGGCCATGACGAATAACCCGTAGATGTCGCACAGCTCGTAAAAGCGCGGGTCGTTCGGATAATGGGCAGTGCGCACCGAGTTAATGTTGTGCTGTTTCATCAGGATGATATCGCGCTCCACCCGCGCCATATCCACCGCGCGCCCTTTGCGGTGATCGTGGTCGTGGCGGTTGACGCCGTGCAGCTTGAGGTAGCGCCCGTTGACGTGAAACAGCCCGTCGCGCACGCAGATATCACGAAAACCGACGCGCTGCGGCACCACGGAAACCACCTTGCCCGCGTCGTCATACAGTGTCAGCAGCAACTGATAGAGCTCAGGATGTTCGGCGTTCCACTGACGTGGCTGGCTGACCGGTATGTCCAGACGGCAGCGGGTTTCATCGCCGATATGCAGGTTATCTGCGGACAATTGCGCCGCACAGACGCCATCGTCGAATAACTGCGCATGCAGGCGATAACCGCTGACCGGCTCGCGCAAATTACACAGAACGGCATCAATGCTCAGCACGGCATCGCAGTAGTTTTCGTCGAACGCGGTAACCACGGTGAAATCATTGAGATGGACAGGATTTTGGCCGGTGAGATACACATCGCGGAAAATCCCCGCCATCCACCACATGTCCTGATCTTCGATATACGTGGAATCCGCCCACTGCAGGACGCGCACCGACAGCAGGTTTTCGCCCTGAACCGCAAACGCGCTGATATCAAATTCCGCGCACAGGCGGCTGCCTTTGCTGAAGCCGGCGTAATGGCCGTTCACGTAGATTTCGAAGTAGGTTTCGACGCCGTCGAATTTGATGATGATCTGTTTGCCTGCCCACGCGGCGTCAAGGCTAAACGTCCGCTGATACGCGCCGGTCGGGTTACTGGCGGGCACGAAAGGAATGTCGATCGGGAACGGGAAACCTTCGTCGGTGTATTGCAGCTGGCCGTGGCCTTCCATCTGCCACATTCCGGGCACGGCGATATCGCCCCAGCCCGTCACCGGCTGGTTGTAAAATGCGTCCGGCACTAACGCCGGGTGATCAAAATAGGCAAACTGCCAGCGACCGCTGAGCAGCTGAAAACAGTGGCTGGCAGCGCGGTCAAAGCGCAGCGCCTGTTGCGCAGTGTCATAGCTGAAAAAACTGGCCCTCGGTGGTAAACGGTGTTCTGACTGCTTGTCGATGTTTTCCCAATTATTCACGTGATCTCTCCTGAGACGTGTATCTATGGGAAATAAGATAGTAAATATTTAGTAAAAATAACTAAAAACATTTACCGATTGTCAGAGGGATCACACTAATTAAAAAAAGCGACGGGGGATCAGGCAGTTAATTTTTAGCGATCGTCGGCGATCCCTTTGACGCCTGCCCGATCGGAAAAGCAGGGCGTCAGAAGGTGCGAACCGGCAGGGCGGGATCAGCGGCGGGTGGTATCGCGCAACTGCAATGAGCTGGGGACAAATACCGAAAGCGGCACGTTGCGGTCATCACGCAGGCGCTCGGTCAGCAGGTTAACCGCCTGCGCGCCCATGGTTTCGGAATGAATGCGCACCGTTGATAAAGAAGGGAAAACAAAGCGTGCGGTCGGGATGTCGTTGACGCTGATCAGCGCGATCTGCTCCGGGATTTTCACGCCGTGCTCCAGCAGCGCACGGGTCACGCCCAGCGCAATGGTATCGGTGGCAATCAGCAGCGCGGGAGGGTACGGCCTGTTGTCCAACAGCATTTTTTTGGCGCACTGGTAGCCGGACTGGCTGGTGAAATCGCCGTAATAAATATCCTCTGCCTGCACCACATTTTTCAGCCGGCCATATTCCACAAAAGCCTGCTCACGCTGATCGGCAAATTCAGGTTCATCGCGCCCGCCGATAAACCCGATCCTCGAATAGCCTTGCCCTATGAAGAAATCGATCACCTTCTGGCTGATCTTAAACAGATCGACATTCACACAGTCGGACTGCGGATCGTCCATCACGCCATCAATAAACACGACGGGCAGGGATTGCTGACTGAGTTGCTGATGAAGTGCGGCCTGAGGCTGCCCGATAACCAGAAAGCCCTCGGCAGACGGCAGGGCTTTATCGCCGGTAAAGTCATAGCCGGAAACCAGCGTAATGCCGAGTTTTTCGCATTGTGTTTCAATGCCATAACGCATGGAAAGATAATAAGGGTCATCAATTTCCAGCCCCTGGCGGTAAGTGAACAGCGCGGCAAACATCATGCGGTGGCTGGCGTTGCGCCTGGCCGACGACAGTTTGTATTCCAGGCGTTCTGCCGCTTCCAGAATTTTCTGCCGGGTCTGCGCTTTTACGCTCAGGCTCGGATCGTCATTCAGCACGCGTGAAACCGTCGCAACGGATACGTTCGCGGCCTCAGCGATTTCCTTTAATGTTGCCATCAGCGTCTCAGTCCAGGGTTATCAGTAAATCAGGCGGTTAGCTTAATGGCTACGCAGACGCATGTATACACGCCGCATGCGCGCAGGGCTGCAAAAATGCAATGTGACCCGGTTAACGCTTTACCGATATTTAAGTATATTTTAGTAAAATATTTACTAGTATGCGTTTTAATTTCTGGCTCACTTTCAGCCCCTCACCCTGAGCGATGCGCATACCGATGAAGAAAATATCACTCAATAAAATACTCATATTCTTATTATTCGCCTCACCAATGAATTTATGGGCGCAGGACTCTGTGGTTCCCGCCGAACATAATATGTTAACCCCGCCGGAATTAACGCCAAAAAGTGCAGAGGCAACCGCTTACCGGTTTTATGGCGAAATGGGCGGTGGAGGCAGCGTGTATTTAAAGGGGCAGGACCAGCATAAATACAGCGACGGTACCTATATCGAAGGCGGTCTGGAAATACAGCGCGGCCACTGGTTCGGGCTTATTTATGGCGAAGGCTGGACGGTGCAGGCCGACCATCAGGGAAATGCCTGGGTGCCCGATCACAGCTGGGGCGGATTTGAAGGCGGCCTGAACCGTTTTTATGGCGGCTACCGCACCGATAACGGCACCGAGATGATCCTCAGCATGCGCAATGACTCCTCGCTGGATGACCTGCAATGGTGGGGCGATTTCACGCCGGAATACGGTTACGTCATTCCCAATACCCGCGATTTAACGCAGGCGGCGAAAATCCAGAACCTCACCGGCAAGTTCCGCTACAGCGTGACCGCCGCGCCGGAAAGCCGCGTTGATGAAAGTAAGGCGCTGCTGCATTTTGGCAAATATGACCGTTATTCAGATAAATACACGTACCGGGCGATGGTTAACGGTTACACGCAATACGATCTGACCGACGGGCTGACGCTGCTCAACGGCCTCGAACTCACCGACGGCACCGGGCAGCTGGTGCTTGCGGGTTTACAGGGCAAAAACCTCGCCGGACGTGTCTGGCATCACACCGGCAAAGGCGATGGCAATCAGCTCGGCAGTGAATCGGGCATGATGGTCAGTGCGATGGTCGAAGCGGTGTCCGGCCTGTATTTCTCAACTGCCTACAGCTACGCCCAACACCGTCTCGATAACGCGGCGGATACCACCACCTCCTACGCGCAGGCCGGTATCTGGTACGAATATTATGGTGGCCGGTTCGCGACCGCATTAGACAGTAAATTTTATATGAGCAACGACAATACCGGCGCCAGTAATTCGATATTTCTGATGCAATATTTCTATTGGGGTAAATCATAATGAAAAATATCAGCAGCGTTAAAATCCTTGCCTTATTTATTTCGTCTGTCTTATTTATTTCCGGCAATGCGGTCGCTGAAACGGCAAAGCCATTACAGGCTGAGTCTTATAAAAACGTCATTAACCGCACCGGTGCGCCGCATTATATGCTCGATTATGATTTCGATGAGCATCAGCGTTTTAATCCTTTATTTGATGATGGCGCGTGGCACGGACATTTATTACCGGCCGGGCCGGAAGGCATGGGCGGATTTCCCGGCCCGGCGCTGCTGACCGAAGAATACATCAACTTTATGGCGGATAACTTTGACCGGCTGACGATCTTCAAAAACGGTCAGAAAGTGGCGCTCAGCATGGAGGCGTACAGCATTCCCGGCGCGCTGATCCAGACGCTGACCGCGCCCGGCATTCGCGTCGACATGACGCTGCGTTTTGTCACCGCCCGCACCTCGTTGCTGGAAACCAAAATCACCACCGATTCCCCGCTGGAACTGGTCTGGGACGGCGCATTACTGGAAAACCTGCGCGCTCAGGAGGGAAAACCGCCGTCGGATAAAACCATCGAACAGGCATATCCGGGCTATAACCGCAAAATCCTGCCGACGGCTGACGGCCTGCGCGTGACCTTCGGGAAAGTGCGCGAGGCCTCCAGCCTGATGACGTCGGGCGAGTCGGAATACCAGATCCACAAATCCCTGCCGATGCAGACGACGGTGGCAGGGCATCAGTTTACCGCGAAAGCCAACATCGCCGGTTCCACCACAATTTACACCACCTATTCGCATCTGCTGACCGCCGGTGAGGTACAGAAAGAGCAGCCTGAGATCGCCGGTATTCTGGCGCATCCGCAACGTTTTCTGGCGGCCTCGCAACAGCGCTGGGAAGGATATCTGACCCGCGGGCTGACCAACCCGCACGCCACACCGGCGCAGGAACGTGTGGCGGTCAAAGCCATCGAAACCCTTAACGGCAACTGGCGCGGGGCGGCGGGCGTAATGAGATTTGATTCCGTGACGCCGTCGGTCACCGGCCGCTGGTTCTCCGGCAATCAGACCTGGCCGTGGGACACCTGGAAACAGGCTTACGCGATGGCGCATTTCAATCCTGACGTGGCGAAAAACAATATCCGCGCCGTGTTCGCGTTTCAGATCCCACCCGGCGATACGGTTCGCCCGTGGGATGCCGGTTTTGTGCCCGATCTCATCGCCTATAACACAAGCCCTGAGCGCGGTGGCGACGGCACCAACTGGAATGAGCGCAACACCAAGCCGAGCCTGGCGGCGTGGTCGGTGATGGAAGTCTACAAAACGACGGGTGATAAACAGTGGCTGGAAGAGATGTACCCGAAACTGGTCGCCTATCATGACTGGTGGCTGCGCAACCGCGATCACAACCATAACGGCGTGCCGGAATACGGCGCAACGCGCGATAAAGCGCACAACACCGCCGACGGCAGCATGCTGTTTACCGTTCGGGAAGGGAAGAAAGAACAGACCGAATCCGGGTTGAAAAACTATGACCGCGTAGTGAAATCCGGTCAGTACGACAGCATAGAAATTCCGGCGCAGGTGGCGGCTTCATGGGAATCGGGGAGGGACGATGCGGCGGCCTTTGGTTTTATCGACGCCGATCAGCTGGCGAAATACATCAAAAATGGCGGTAAAAAACAAGACTGGCAGGTTAAATTCGCCGAAAACCGTTCTGATGACGGAACGCTGCTGGGATATTCACTGCTACAGGAATCGGTCGATGAAGCCAGCTATATGTACAGCGACAACAAGTACATGGCCGACATCGCCGGCATTTTAGGCAAGAAAACCGAAGCCGCAGATTTTAGTGCGAAAGCCGTCAAACTGGCCGGATACATCAATACCTGCATGTTCGACAGCCGCAGCGGCTTTTTCTATGACATCCGCATTGAAGAGAAACCGCTGGCTAACGGCTGCGCGGGCAAACCGATTGTCGAACGCGGCAAAGGCCCGGAAGGCTGGTCGCCGTTGTTTAATGGCGCAGCGACGCAGGCGCATGCCGACGCCGTGGTGAAAGTGATGAAAGATGGGCGCGAATTCAACACCTATGTGCCGCTCGGCACCGCCGCACTGACCAATCCGGCGTTCGGTGCGGACATTTACTGGCGCGGCCGCGTGTGGGTCGATCAGCTCTATTTCGGCCTGAAAGGCATGGAGCAATACGGCTACCGCAACGATGCTATCGCCATGGCGCAGGCCTTCTTCGACCACGCCGACGGCCTGGTGACCGACGGCCCGATCCGCGAAAACTACAACCCGCTCACCGGCCAGCAGCAGGGCGCACCCAACTTCTCATGGAGCGCGGCGCACCTTTATATGCTGTACAACGATTTTTTCGGGCAGGGGAAATGAGGCTGTAAGGGCTGAATTTCAGGTACAAAAAAACCGCTTCAAAGAGCGGTTTTTTTGTTGGGTGATTCAGTTAGCGCTAAATCAGCCTTTTTAAAACAAGCGGGAACAAGCAACCCCAACGGAAAGAACTGTACATGATTCACCCAAACTGAACAAGTTGGGAGACTATAAAATTGTCTTACTTTTTTTATGGTCTTAGTGCTAGTCTGCGCGCGGGGCTAGTTTCGCCTGTTTAGCGGCAGGTCACCGGGCTTAGGAAATAGCACTTTCAGTACCGCGGGGACGAGCAACCTCAACTTTGCCTGTCCTTCTCCTGTAAGTCCCGGTGCTTATTGGTGAAACGCGGTTGTAAAAGGCCGCAACAATGAAAAAGTGTATTTATGCACTGATCGTTGTGCTGGGTTCTTTGATGACGACTGAGAATGGTGGATGGAACGTTAACGTTTCTGATATCAAGATTAACGTCAACATGGGATCTGGTTTGTAGTAATTAAGGAACCGCCCTGAGGGGCGGTTTTCTTAGTTCAGACTTTGCGCCCCAATCCCCAGCACATCAGCCCCGCCACCAGCAGCGACGGAATGGTCGCGCCGACATCGGGCAGCAGATTCGCCATCAGATGATAGACCGCGATCCCCGTAAACCATGCCATGACCGAGCGCAGATTGAGGTTTTCGTTGGTCTGGCGACGCAGCACAAAATGATGCGTCAAGACCACGCCGAACAGCGGTGCAAAGACCGAACCAATCAGCAGCAGGAAGTTTTCGTATTGCGTCAGCGGCACCGACCAGGCGATCAGCGTACACAGCAGGCCGATGCCCAGCGTCAGTTTCCCGACGCTCACCGGCACCGATGTGCCCGCCGATACCGCCGCCGAGTGAATATCCGCAAAGGCGTTTTCGTGTTCATCCACCAGAATCAGCAGCAGCGGAATACCCAGCGCCACGCCTGAGAGCGCCAGCAGCAGCGCATTGGCATCGGCTGAGGTGCTGACAAACGCCAGCGTATACGCGACGCCAAGTGACATCATCCATACGCTGCCGAGGAAATATCCGCAGGCGGTTCCCCAGAAATTTTGCCGCGCAGACTTGCCAAAACGGGTGTAATCCGACACCAGCGGCAGCCATGAAAATGCCATCGACACCACGATGTCGCAGGCCAGCGCGAACGGCATCGAACCGTTCCCGGCGTTATGCCACAGCATCGATAAATCCGCGTGCAGGAACAGATAACCGGTCAGCCACGCGCAGCTCGCCAACAGTAACCAGATCCCCCAGCGGCGCAGCACCACGCGGATAAATGCCAGCGGACCGCTGGCCGCCAGCAAGGTGGCGACGATGCCGAAAATAAACGTCCACAGGGTTGGATTCGCCCAAAAGCTGCCGTCCCCCCAGGCCCGTGTTGCCAGCAGGCTGGCCGCATCGCGCATCACCACAATTTCAAACGCGCCCCAGCCGATCAGCTGGATCAGATTGAACAGCACCGGCAGCGCCACACCGCGTTTGCCGAGGCTCAGTGTCAGCGATGCCATCGAAGACATGCCGGTTTGCCCGCCGATCACCCCGACCAGCGCCAGCAGCGCAACACCGACGGCAGAACCCAGCACAATCGCCGCCAGCGATCCTGCAAGCCCGAGCCCCGGAGCCAGAATCGCCCCGGCCTGTAACACCATCAGGCCCATGCCGAGCGAGAACCACAGCGAGAATAAATCAGACCAGCCCAGCACCCGTGATTTTTCCGGCACAGACGCCTGAGGAGAGTAAATACTATTATCTTTCATGAGTTTAATTTCGTGGCTAAAGCGAATGCCAGTTATAGCATAGTGTGATGAGATTCTGATGAAGGGCGGGGGAGAAGCGCACTTTTCGGTTTCTATATCGGGTTAGATTAACCGCTATTTTTGCATTCAGGGGAAACAGGTAGAATGAGGCTATTGTCTGCAGGTTAAACGCCTCATGGCGTCTGAAGGGGTATGTCAGGATGGATGAACACATTACGCCTCTGGCGCCGGAGGGAGAGTTTGTTCTTTTTGAGGCTAAGGACGGGCGTGTACGCATAGAATGTCGCTTCGCGTCGGAGACTTTGTGGTTATCACAGGCTCTGATTTCTGAAATTTACCAAAAAGATGTTCGGACAATTAACGAACATCTGATGAATATTTATCAGGAAGGCGAACTTGAGCGAAACGCAACTATCCGGAAATTCCGGATAGTTCGTCAGGAAGGAACCCGGGAGGTTTCCCGGCAGATTGATTATTACAATCTTGATGCCATTCTTGCTGTCGGATACCGCGTTCGCTCAACCCGGGGTACGCAATTCCGCCAGTGGGCAACACAAACTTTGCAGGAATATGTCATCAAAGGGTTTGTGATGGATGACCAGCGGCTGAAAAATCCACCTGTTGGCCCGTCTGTTGTGCCGGATTATTTCGATGAGATGCAGGAACGCATCCGGGATATTCGTGCCAGCGAACGCCGTGTTTATTTACGGATCAAAGATATCTTTGCAATGGCGGCGGATTATCAAGCCTCAGATAAACATACCGCGCGCTTTTTCCAGGCGATTCAGAATAAGCTGCATTATGCCTGCACGGGCATGACGGCAGCAGAAATCATCGCCCAGCGTGCCGACGCCAGCCTGCCGGATATGGGGCTGACCAGTTTCAAATATGATCATGTGCGTAAGACAGATACGACGATTGCTAAAAATTACTTACGTGAATCAGAAATCGATCAACTCAATCGCATTATCTCAATGTGGCTGGATTACGCTGAGGATCAAACTAAACGCCGTCAGCAGATTTTCTTAAAAAACTGGGAGGAGAAACTGGAGCAATTCCTTCAATTTAATGAATTTGACGTTTTGCAGGACAGCGGCAAAATCAGCAAAAAAGAAGCGGATGAAATAGCCTGCCAGCGATATGAGCAGTTCGCTGAACAGCGTCGCAGGCTGAAAGAGGCCGAAGGCGAAAAAAGTAATATTGAGGCGCTTTACAGCCTCGCGCAGAAAAAACGTTAACCGCGATTTCGAATACGCTCACTTCGAATGAATCACAATCATCCCCAGCTTCTCCAGCAGATGGCTTTGCTGCCAGTCGTCGATTTTCACGCCATCGAGATCGACTTTGCGGATGTTCAGTTCGCCCAAATCTGAATTCGTCAGGTCGCAATGGGTGATGTTGACGTTATTCCAGTCGAATTCAGTGAATTCGCCGCCGGAAAGGTCGGAGCCGCTGAAGTTTGCCCCCTGCACGTTCGCGCCGGTCCAGCGGTTTTCCCACAGCTCGCATTTTTCCAGAATGACTTTGCTGAAGTTGGCGTAGCTGAAGTTGTTTTTGGTCATGAATGCGCTGCAAAACCAGGTGCGGGAGGTGATCATATTCATAAAGCTGGCACCGCTGAAATCTGCGCCGGTGGCTTTGCATTCGCGGATCTCCAGACCCAGCGCCTGCGCATTTTTGAAATCCGCCATCGTCAGATCGCAATGTTTGAAGCTGGCATCTTTCAGCTGCGCATGCTGAAAAGAACAACCTGACTGTGTTTCATCGTCGTAGAAAATGCAGTTGACGAAAGCGATGTCAGACAGATTTGTGCTGTCAAAACGGCAGCGCAGGAACCTGCAATCGTGAAATTCTTCGCCCGACAGTTGCTGCTGGCTAAAGCGCTGGTCGCTGAAAGTCTGGTTTTTGATCATCTCTTTTCCGGTCATTTTACGTGCTGCGAAGAACGCTATCCTGACAGAATGCTGCGGCCAAAAATATGGAACCTGCCTCGTAATAACACGATTTACTTAGGATTCTCTTTTGCCGATCGGGCAGCAGGCGTCTATTCTCAAACACTTAACGGAGTCCATCTTTCCCTCAGCTAAGGAAGACTGAAAATGCGTCTGTCCATCCTCTTTATGGCAACCGGTCTGGCTCTCAGCCAGTTTGCAGGCGCTGCGCAAAATGCGCAGCCCGCCACGCAGGAGCACGTCATGAATCATGCTATCAAAGCCGATAATCCGTTTTTAACCCCCAGCCCGCTGGAATATCAGGCACCGCAATTCAATCTCTATAAAGACAGTGATTACGAACCGGCCATTCTTGAAGGCATCCGCCAGAAACTCGCTGAAGTCGATAAAATTGCCAGCGACAGTGCGCCGCCTACTTTTGAAAATACCTATGTGGCGCTGGAAAAATCCGGCGTTATGCTCCAGCGCGTGCAAAACGTTTTTGGCGCGATGACCGGCGCGAGCACCAACGATACGCTGCAAAAAATTGACGAAGACACATCGCCAAAACTGGCCGCGATGGATGACAGCATTCATCTCAACAGCAAACTGTTTGCGCGCCTGAAAGCGGTGTATGACCAGCGCAGCAGCCTGAAAATTTCGCCGGAATCGCAACGTCTGATCGAGGTGACATTTAAAGATTTTGAGCTGGCCGGCGCCAATCTTTCTGATGCGGATAAAGACAAACTCAAGGCGCTGAATCAGCAGGCGGCGACGCTCAGCACCCAGTTCACCAACAAGTTGCTGGCCGCGACCAAAGCGGGCGGGCTGACGGTGAAAGATAAAGCGCAGCTTTCCGGGCTGAGTGATGCCGAATTATCCGCTGCCGCGCAGGCCGCCAAAGACCGTAAGCTGGATAACGCCTGGCTGCTGGTGCTGCAAAATACGACGCAGCAGCCGTTGTTGCAGTCGCTCGATGACCGGGATACCCGCAAGGCGCTGTATGAAGCATCCATTAATCGTACTGAAAAAGGCGATGCCAACGACACCCGCGAGCTGATTGCCAGGCTTGCAAAAGTTCGCGCTGAGCAGGCTCAGGTGCTGGGCTTCCCAAGCTATGCGGCGTGGAAGCTGGAAGATCAAATGGCGAAAACGCCACAGGCTGCGCTGGATTTCATGCACAAAATTGTGCCGGCAGCCACCGCCCGCGCACAGCGTGAAGCGCAGGATATTCAGACGGAAATCGATAAACAAAAGGGCGGCTTCCAGGTGGCTGCCTGGGACTGGCAGCATTACGCGCAGCAGGTGCGCAAAGAGAAATATGATCTGGACGACGCGCAGATCAAACCCTATTTCGAGCTGAACAATGTGCTGGAAAACGGCGTGTTTTATGCCGCTAACCTGTTGTACGGCATCACGTTTAAAGAACGCAAAGACCTGCCGGTGTATAACCCGGACGTGCGGGTTTTTGAGGTGTTCGATAAAGACGGTAAATCGATGGCGCTGTTCTATGCCGATTATTATCAGCGCGATAATAAAGGCGGCGGCGCGTGGATGAGCAACTACGTCGATCAGTCGAAACTGCTGGGCACTAAGCCGGTGATTTACAACGTCGCCAACTTCCAGAAACCCGCAGCGGGGCAACCGGCGCTGCTGTCCTGGGACGACGTGATCACTATGTTCCACGAGTTTGGTCATACGCTGCATGGTCTGTTTGCCAGTCAGGAATACCCGAGCCTTTCCGGCACTGCGACGCCGCGTGATTTTGTCGAGTTCCCTTCTCAGTTTAACGAGCACTGGGCGAGCGACCCGAAAGTGTTTACTCACTTCGCGAAACATTATCAGACTGGCGAAGTGATGCCGCAGGCATTGCAGGACAAAATCGAGAAGGCCAGTAAGTTCAACAAAGGCTATGACATGACCGAGCTTCTGGCCGCCGCGCTGCTGGATATGCACTGGCACAGCCTGAGCGCCGACGCACCCCAGCAGGATGTCGATAAGTTCGAGGCGGATTCGCTGGCGAAGGACAAAGTGAACCTGGCCTATGTGCCGCCGCGCTACCGTTCCAGCTATTTCCAGCACATCTGGGGCAACGGCTATGCGGCCGGATATTACGCCTACTTGTGGACAGAAATGCTGGCCGACGATGCCTTTGCGGGTATCACCGGGCAGGGCGGGCTGACGCGGGAGAATGGTCAGAAATTCCGTGACCAGATCCTCTCACGCGGTAACAGCGAAGATCTCGAAAAGCTCTACGAAACCTGGCGCGGTAAGGCGCCGTCGATCGAGCCGATGCTGAAAAATCGCGGGCTGGAGGAGTAAAAATGGCCGTGCCCGGTATCGCGCCGGGCACGGATAACCTCGCCGGAAAGAGTTAAATCAACGCCCGAAAAACGTCGCTTCCCCCGTTCGAATTCCCCTATGCTTTTCCCATGTTCCCGGTCTGCGAGTGAAATCATGCTTTTCGATTTGCCTGACGATGATGTTCTTTATGCTGCGCTGATTGCCCGCGACCCGGCTTACGACGGCTTTGCCTTTGTCGGTGTGAAAAGTACCGGGATTTTTTGCCGGCTGACCTGCCCGGCGCGCAAGCCTAAACGTGAGAACTCGGTGTTTTATCCGTCGATGGTCAGTGCGATGGAAGCAGGATACCGCCCGTGTAAACGCTGCCGTCCGCTCATGCAGGGCGGAGAGAAAGACCCGCTGGTGCTGAAGTTACTGGCAGCGCTGGAAAATGAGCCCGACAGAAAGTGGAGTGAAGGCGATGTGCAGGCAATGAATGTTGACCCTTCCACTGTCCGCCGGGCTTTTAAACGGCAGTTCGGGATCACGTTTCTGGAAATGGCGCGCCTGCGCAGAGTCGGTAAAGGCGTCGATGCCCTGACCGGCGGAGAGCCGGTGATTGAAGCGCAACTGGATGCCAGCTTTGGATCCGGCAGCGGATTCCGCGCGGCAATCACCCGGCAAATCGGGCTGAACCCCAGTCAGGCCAGAAAGCATCAGTTTCTGAAAGCTGACTGGCTGGATACGCCCATCGGTTCCATGCTGGCGATTGCCAGCCGCGACGCGCTGTATCTGCTGGAGTTTATTGACCGTCCGGCGTTGCCCAATGAAATTGAGCGGCTGAAACAGCTGACGTCATCTGAAATTATTTTTGGCCGCAACCCGGTGATAGATCAGCTCGAACAGGAACTGGCGGCGTATTTCGCAGGCGGGAAGCGCTTATTCGTCACGCCGCTGGCAGAATTCGGTTCGTTGTTCACCCGAAAAGTCTGGGATGCGCTCAGAGCTATTCCGGCGGGTGAAGTGCGCAGCTACTCTGCGCTGGCGGCCGATATCGGGCAGGCAACCGCTTCCCGCGCCGTCGCCAGGGCAAATGGCGCTAACCAGATTTCCATTCTGATCCCTTGCCATCGCGTCATCGGTGCCGACGGTTCGCTGACCGGTTACGGCGGCGGATTGTGGCGCAAGCGCTGGCTGATTGAACACGAACGAAGAATGGCGCTGAGCCGCTAAACGAGGAGCAAGGTATGAGTCAGCAACGTCAGGCACTGGCATTTTCAGCGCTTCATCAGAAACACAATCCGGTCATTTTATACAACATCTGGGATGCGGGTAGCGCGCTGGCCGTGGAGCAGGCGGGGGCAAAGGCCATCGCGACCGGCAGCTGGTCATGCGCGGCGGCGCAGGGTTATCAGGATGGCGAGGCCATGCCTTTTGCCAGCCTGTTGCAGACGGTGCAGCGCATCGCTTCGGTGATAAGTCTACCGCTGACGGTGGATTTCGAAACCGGTTATGGCGCTGGCCGTTGCGATAATCTGAGCGCCCTTTTGCAGGCAGGCGTGGTGGGGATTAATGTTGAAGATCAGCAAATGGGATCATCCGCGCTGAACGGGGTCCGTGAGCAATGCGAGATTCTGACCTCGCTTCGTCAGGTGGCTGAAACACAGGGAATCGCTTTATTTATCAATGCCCGTACCGATGTCTTTTTGCAGCAACCGGATGCCTCGCAGCATACGGCGCTGATGGCGGAAGCTAAAAAACGGCTGGCCGCTTATCAGGACGCCGGTGCCAGTGGTTTTTTTGCCCCCGGTCTGAGCGATCCGGGCCTGATTGCGGAACTCTGTGAGGTTTCCGCGCTGCCGGTGAATATTATGGCCAGCAGCCTGACGCCGCCGCTGGCCGATCTCATTGCGGCGGGGATCAGCCGGTTAAGCTACGGCCCGCACCCTTATATCGGGCTGATGGAAACCCTTACGCAGCAGGCGCGCGCGCTGTATTAGCCGCCAGCCGGTGCCCCATCCAGAAGAATACCAGCCCGCCCGCAGAGGCGGCGATCAGCGCGATAAACATCACTGACGGGGCGGCGTAACTGAGCAGGAAACCGCACATCACCGGGTTTATCGCGCCACCCAGATTGCTCAGATTCTGCATGCCGTAATAGCTGCCTTTCATGTTTTCCGGTGCGATAAAGTCGATAAACATGTATTCCACCGGAATAACGATAAGTTCACCAAAGCTGAAGATGGCCATGGCGATGATCCACAGCAGTACCGATTCCCCCGCAACCATAAAACCGATCAACCCGACGATGAAAAATACCGTGCCGAGCAGCAGCCACCTCAGCAGGGTGTCCTGTTTCATGCGGCTGCTTAAGACATACTGGAAAGCGATGACAATCACCGCATTCGTGATCATTACCGCGCCGATGATCTTGTAAGCAAAGGCGGCATTCGACACAAGTATCAGATATTGCGACAGATAACCGGCAAACTGTCCGAAAACCACCGAGCCGAGCGTGCTGCCCAGGGTGAAATAAATCAGACGGCGGTCGCGCGCGAGAATGCCCAGCGTCTGGCGCAGATTCGGTTTCGGCAGGGGTTTGTGTTCCTCTTCTGCCTGCGGCGGCCTGTGGGGGATATGACGTAATCCCCAGCCCAGGGAAATCACCGTGCCGAGCGCCAGCACACCGGAAATCACGAATGGCAGCTTAGGGCTGAACCCGGCTAACCAGACGCCAAGTGATGATCCGACCGCCCAGCCGACGTTCACCAGCGTGTAGTTCATGGAGAAGGCTTTAACCCGTTTCGCCACCGGCAACCAGCTGGCGATACAGGCTTTGAGCGTAATACTCAGCAGCGCGTAGGAGGCATTGAGCAACGCCAGCACCACCAGAACACCGGTGACGCCGGGCAGTACCGGCAGCAGTAAAAAGCTCAATCCAAAAGCGCTGATCGAGACAATAATCAGCGTCCGGTGATTGAATTTATCCACCAGATAACCGGCATACAGACCACTGAGAATGCCGATCGCCAGACTGGCCCCGAGAATAATCCCGACACTTTTCGGCAGCAGATGATAGTGCTCGGTCAGATAAATCGTGATGAACGGCAGCGTCACACCTCGTCCGATAGTGAGCACTAACGAACTGGCGAGCAGCGCGAGGATAAGCGGCGGCATTCCCTTCATTCTCAAGGCATTCCTTTCAAAAACATCGTGGATGACCAATGATAATAGTCGAGTCTGCGCAGTATTTTTCGATACAAAAAGCGGGGAATAAAGTGAGTTGCGCGGCTATCCCCGCGCCTTAGCACTATTGTGTTACGGCTTCTGCGGCGCAACGCCGTGGAAGAGCAGTGAGCCCACTTGCGCAGGCTCAGTTATACACAGAAAAATCAGCAGTAGCTTTGTGCGGTAGCATTGAGATGCTCAGCGAATTGATAGATGTCATCAAGCGACTCTATCGGATGACGCGTTTCAGTCTTGTCCGCATCAAATAACCCAATATAGAGTTGAGAACGGTTAAAGTGCAGGCGGCAAACAGGCTTACGGTTATTGTCATCAATCAAAATACCGAAATAACTTTTAGTATCTCTATGAGTAATGCGTTTGATATCAATCACTGTTCTGATGATTGATTTAACAATATGAAACCCTTCAAGTTCTTCCTCTGTTGTAACGATTTGATCGGATTCAACAACATTGACTGTCGGTTGTGATATTTCCTGTTCCTCTTCAACAACTTTTGTCGCTGAATTTTGAACAGTGCCGCTGAGGGCTGATTTCAGTCGTTCGTTCACCTGATCATTCAACAACTGGACTGCGGCTTTACGGGTGAGAGTATTAAACTGTTCGCGTACTTTTTGCGTCAACATTCCATCGTAGACCCGCGAAGCGAAAAACTTCACAAAGTCTTCTTCGGGATTAGTGAATTGAGCAAGGAATATTTTTTTGATTTGGCTAACGTACTTCAATTCCCCTGCCGCATTGACTATGGATTCAACATCGAAAGCAGACTTTGTTAACTTCACAAGTTCTGAAACAAGATTCTCATCAATATCAAGGATGTCCAGCTCAAGAAAAGGCTTTTCATCCATTTTATTGGGTGCATCCAGATCGGTAAAGAACTTATAAACCTGTCCGTTTGTGAGGATGGATATTCTTGCATTGGTTACATGAAAATAACGAAATAGCTGAGATGCATGATTAACATTTAGAGGTTCGCCTATTTTTTTGCACTCAACCAGAATCTGTATTTCCCCACCTTTCAATATCGCATAATCTATTTTTTCACCTTTTTTTGTACCTACGTCACAGATAAATTCTGGAACGACTTCAGTTGGATCAAAAACGTCATAGCCAAGGATTTTATTGATGAAAGGCATGACAAATGCATTTTTCGTTGCTTCTTCAGTCTGAATTAAAAGTGACTGCTGTTTGATTTTTACAGCCAAACTGTTTAATTGTTCAAGAATTTCCATATAACCCTCTTTATTTTTTAATCACTGCTGCGTGATGATTACTTATAGGGAAAATATGGAAATAAAACCAGATGTAAAAGCGTGGGCCTGATCACTTATTTCATGAAAGACTCACTATTTTTAACGCTTTTGAAAAATCATGGCTTCTGCGACGCAACGCCGTGGAAGAGCAGGACGGCGACGTGTTTGCGCAGCGCTTCGGGGGAAATGGGGGAAGCGGTGCCCTGGCGCATTTTCATGGAGGCGAGGGGGAACAGGGTCAGGCCGAACAGGGAGATGAACAACAGCGCCGGATCGAGATCGGGGTTCAGGCGGCCTTCGCTCTGCCAGCGGGTGATGCATTCCTGCACCACTTTGCGGTTTTTGTCGCCATTGCGTTCTTCCATGCGTTTTTTCAACATCCCGCTTTCACTGATCACTTCCCGTACCCACAGCGGCGCGACCCAGGGATATTTCACCGCCGCGTCAATCATGCATTGTGCCATCGCAGTGATTGCCATCAGCGGATCGTCGGCGTGGATATCAAAAATATCGCTAAACCCCGCGCGTACTGGCTGAAAACGTTCGTCGATGAGTACATCCAGCAGTTGTTCGCGGGTATTGAAGTAGTAATGCAGCATGGCGGTGGTGACGCCCGCTTCTTTGGCGATCATGCTGAGGGGCGTTTCGGCGATACCTGACTGGGCAAAGAGTTTCAGGGCGGCATCCAGCAGCAGTTCGCGCTTATCCGCGCCTTTTTTGACCCCACTCGGGCGACCCGGACGGCGTGCGGACGCGGTGCCTTCCTCCTGAACCTTTTGTGCTGTCGTCGCCTTTTCTGAGATTTTTCTGTCTGTCATGAGCGGGGTGATCCATTGACCGGATGAAGGTGATGCGTCAATATTAATTATACAGTTAATTAATTACAAGTCAGGATAGCATTCATGACAACTATAAATTCGGCGCAGAGCGAAGTGAAAGAGGCCAGGCCTTCGATCAAGCTTCTGTTCTCCGCGCTGTTGCTGGTGATGCTGCTGGCCGCGCTTGACCAGACCATTGTCTCGACGGCGCTGCCGACTATCGTCGGTGAACTGGGCGGGCTGGATCAGCTTTCCTGGGTGGTCACCTCCTATCTGCTGGCGTCAACGATCGTGGTGCCGTTGTACGGCAAATTCGGTGATTTGCTGGGAAGGAAAATCGTGCTGCAAACGGCGATAGTGGTGTTCCTGCTCGGCTCCGTACTTTGCGGGCTGGCGCAGAACATGACTCAGCTGATCCTGATGCGTGCCCTGCAGGGGCTGGGCGGCGGCGGGCTGATGGTGGTCACTATGGCCGCGGTCGGGGATGTTATTCCGCCGGCGGAACGCGGTAAATATCAGGGCTTGTTCGGCGGCGTGTTTGGGCTGGCGACCGTGATTGGTCCGCTGATCGGCGGTTTTCTCGTCGAGCACATGTCATGGCGCTGGATTTTCTACATCAACCTGCCGCTGGGTATTTTTGCGCTGCTGGTGATCGGCGTGGCGCTGAAATCGCAGACTGCGCGTATTCGCCATGAAATCGACTTTCTCGGCGCGGCGTATCTGGCGGCGGCGCTGACCAGCATCATCTTGTTTACCAGCGAAGGTGGCACGGTGTATCAGTGGTCTGATCCGCAGCTGTGGTGCATTCTGGCGTTCGGCGTGGTGACCCTCGGAGGCTTCATTTATGAAGAGACGCTGGCGGCGGAGCCGATCATCCCGCTCGGGCTGTTCCGCGACCGCACCTTCCTGCTGAGCTGCGCCATCAGCTTTATTATCGGCATGTCGCTGATGGGCTCGGTGACCTTCCTGCCGCTCTATTTGCAGGTGGTCAAAGGCTCCTCACCTTCCGCCGCCGGGATGCAACTGCTGCCGCTGATGGGGGCGCTGCTGGTCAGTTCGATTGTCAGTGGCCGGATTATCAGCCGCATTGGCCGCTATCGGCTGTTCCCGATTTTCGGCACGTTACTCAGTTTTATCGGCATGCTGATGCTGGGCAATCTCACGCTCAGCACAACGTTACCCCAGCTTTATCTTTATATCGGCGTCCTCGGTTTCGGACTGGGTATGGTGATGCAGGTTCTGGTGCTGGCGGTGCAGAACTCGGTATCGATGAAACAGCTGGGCGTGGCGACATCCAGCGTGACGTTATTCCGCTCGATCGGCGGTTCCATCGGCGTGGCGGCCTTCGGCGCACTTTTCACACAGGGTCTGCGTTCGCAGCTGGAAAAACTGATCCCCGAAGGCACCCCGATCCCGCGCTCACTCAGCGCGCAGGCGGTACAGCAATTACCGGCAACCATTCGCGATGATTATTTGCAGGCATTCGCCACCGCGCTGCACTCGGTGTACCAGATTTCCGCCGGGGTCATGGTGCTGGCGTTTGTCCTGTCGTTGTTGCAGAAAGATGTGGTGCTGAAGAAATAACCGACGGCATTTTATGTGATTTACACTAAGCTTTCCCCTTTACGGCGCTGGAGACATCCATCAGCGCCGGTATTTTTCAGGGACAAGTAAAAGGGGATCACCATGCTGTTTCGCCGTTTTGAGCGAATGATCGACATCTTCCGTGAGGCGCCGGGCGGGGAGCCGCCTGACAAAGTCTTTCCTTTCTATCTCTATTATCTGCGCCAGGTCTGGCCGAGTTTTGCGGTATTGCTGGTGGTCGGGCTGGTAGCGTCATTGATTGAAGTGTCGCTGTTCAGCTACCTCAGCCAGATTATCGATCTCACCAAAGACACACCGCCGGGCAGTTTTTTCTCCGAGCACATGGGGGAACTCCTGTGGATGGCGGCGGTGGCGATGATCCTGCGGCCGGTGTTTTTCGGGCTGAATGATTTGCTGGTACATCAGACGCTGACGCCCGGTATGACCAGCATGATCCGCTGGCAAAACCATAAATATGTGCTGAAGCAGAGCCTGAACTTTTTTCAGAGTGATTTCGCCGGGCGCATCGCCCAGCGCATCATGCAGACCGGCAGCTCGCTGCGCGATTCCGCAGTCCAGATGGTGGATGCCATCTGGCACGTGGTGATCTACGCCGCCAGCGCACTGTTTTTGTTTGCCGAAGCCGACTGGCGGCTGATGATCCCGCTGATTATCTGGATATTCTGTTACGCGATTTGCCTGTGGTTCTTTGTGCCTCGGGTGAAGCAGCGCTCGGTCGAGTCTTCTGAAGCGCGCTCGAAGCTGATGGGCTGTATCGTTGACGGCTACACCAATATCTCGACGCTAAAGCTGTTCGCACACACCGATCTGGAGCAGCAATATGCGCGTGAGGCCATCACCGAACAGACGTATAAAACGCAGCTCGCCGGGCGGCTGTTAACCGGTATGGCGTTCGCCATTACCACGCTGAACGGTCTGCTGATTGTCAGCAGCACCGGGCTGGCCTTGTGGTTATGGACGCAGTCGCTGATAAGCGTCGGGGCGATTGCGCTGGCGACCGGTCTGGTAATACGTATCGTGAATATGTCTGGTTGGATCATGTGGGTGGTGAACGGGATTTTCGAGAACATTGGTACGGTTCAGGACGGTCTGCACACCATCGCGCAGCCGCTGACCGTGACCGATAAACCACAGGCGAAAGGGCTGAAGGTGGATCAGGGGGCGATCCACTTTGATCACATCGATTTCAACTATGGCAAAGGCGCCCGGGTGATCCAGAATCTGGATCTGGCGATCCGCCCCGGTGAGAAGATCGGTCTGATCGGCCCTTCCGGCGCGGGGAAATCCACGCTGGTGAACCTGCTGTTGCGGCTCTACGACATCGACGGCGGGCGCATTCTGATTGATCAGCAGGACATTGCCGGGGTCACGCAGCAGAGCCTGCGCGCGCAAATCGGCATGATTACGCAGGACACTTCGCTGCTGCACCGTTCAATCCGCGATAACCTGCTTTACGGCAGGCCGGGCGCCACCGATGAGGAGTTGCAGCTGGCGATCCGTCAGGCGCGTGCCGATGAATTTATACCGCAACTGTATGATTCGCAGGGCAGAACCGGGCTGGACGCGCATGTCGGTGAACGCGGCGTTAAACTCTCCGGCGGCCAGCGTCAGCGTATTGCCATCGCCCGCGTGTTACTGAAAAACGCACCGATCCTGATCATGGATGAAGCGACATCGGCGCTGGATTCAGAAGTGGAAGCGGCAATTCAGGAAAGTCTCGAGACGCTGATGGGCGGTAAAACGGTGATTGCCATCGCCCACCGCTTATCGACCATCGCCAAAATGGACCGTCTGGTGGTGCTGGAAAAAGGGCAGATTGTTGAGGTGGGTAACCACGCCGAACTGCTGGCGCACGGCGGCCTTTACGCGCGCTTGTGGCAACATCAGACCGGCGGATTTGTCGGGATGGATTAAGGCTCTATGCGTGCCGGTAGGGCAGCACCTCACGGGCTTCATCGGCCCAGCGCTGCACGCCGGCACGTTCTTCCACTAAAAAATCTTCCACGGCATCGCGTAAACCCGGATGCCGTAAATAGTGCCACGAGTCGGTGATCACCGGTTCAAAGCCGCGCAGCAGTTTGTGTTCGCCCTGTGCCCCCGCGTCAAAGCGCGCCAGCCCGCTGGCAATCGCGTATTCCATACCCTGATAAAAACAGGTTTCGAAGTGCAACCGGTCAAACTCTGCCACGCAGCCCCAGTAGCGGCCATAAAAGGTATCGCCGCTGATCAGGCTGAAGGCCATCGCCACGTCGCGACCGTTTTGCTGCGCGACCACAAGACGGATCGCCTCCGGCATTCTTTCCGCCAGCAGGCTGAAGAAAGCGCGGGTCAGATACGGCGACTGGCCGCGCACGGCGTAAGTATTGCTGTAGCAACTGTAGACAAAATCCCACTGCGCTTCAGTCACGTCGGTGCCTTTCAGCCAGATAAACTCGATGCCCTGCGCCGCCACCTGTTCGCGCTCCTTGCGGAACTGTTTACGTTTGCGCGAGGTGAGGGCGTCGAGGTAATCCTGAAAATCACGATAACCGCGGTTCTGCCAGTGATACTGCAAGCCCTGCCGGTGCTGCCACACGGCTTCACTGCCGATCAGCCGGTTGGCGCGTTCATCGGTGAAATTGATGTGCGCGCCGGTCAGGCCGTTTTCCACCAGATACTCCGGCAACGCTTGCAACAAACGCAAGGCCGCAGAGTCATCGCCCAGCAAACGGGCGCCCGTTACCGGGCTGAACGGCACCGCGCCCAGCCATTTCGGATAATAGGCGATGCCCGAACGCTGACAGGCATCCGCCCAGCCCTGGTCGAACACGTATTCGCCGTAAGAATGACGTTTACGGTAACCGGGAATGGCGGCGCGGATGTCGCCATTTTCCTGCCACAGCAGATGTTCAGGACGCCAGCCGGAATGTGGCCCCAGGCTGCCGCTGTCTTCCAGCGCAGATAAAAATGCATGGCTGAGGAAAGGCTGTTGCGCAGGCACCAGCGCATCCCACTGTGCGGCAGGCAAATCAGCCAGACGGCTCAACGTGATAACAGGCATGAAATATTCTCGCTGTGGCATTGAAGGAGAAAGCGCTTAAGTGTCGTTCAGGCAGGGAAATAATGTCGGCTGAAAGGTGCGGAGGAAAAAATAAAAATGCTTAACCCGCTGATTTATAATACGGAACCTGTTGGGATAGATTCCGTATTATTATCCGGCAAGCCGATATGCCGGATTTTTTAATTAACTGGCCCTGACTTCAGGATTATCTGAAAGTGAAATAAAGGTGCTGCTCTTCGCATCAAATGCATCAATACACCCGGATTCAATATCATAAACCCAGCCGTGCAGGGTAACCTGACCTTTCGCCAGCGCGACCGCAACGCAAGGGTGCGTGCGCAGGTTACTCAGCTGAGCAACCACGTTCTGATGCACCATTCCGTTGACGCGCGCTTCAGGGGATTCGTGCTCAGAGGCTTCGTTGATGGCTTTCGCCGCATCGGAATAACGCAGCCAGTGGGCGACCGCGGGCATGTGATCCAGACAGGTGCAGTTGGCGATTGCGCTCATCGCGCCACAGTTGGAATGCCCGCAGATAACGATATCTTTCACGCCGAGCGCCATCACCGCGTACTCCACCGTTGCCGATACGCCGCCCGGTTCCGGCCCGAAGGGTGGCACAATGTTACCGGCATTACGGATAACAAACAGTTCGCCCGGTTCACGCTGGGTCACTAATTCCGGCACTAAACGGCTGTCAGAACAGGATATAAACAGGGTCTTAGGATTTTGGTTTAAAGCGAGTTGTTTGAATAACTTAGAGCGTTGCGGAAACGCTTCTTTCTGGAATCTGAGAAAACCTTCAATAACGTCTTTCATAGGGGGAATTCCATGTATTTCAATGCCAGTGAGTCTGCCATGAAAAAAAAGGCAGATCAATCAGACGGAATATCATCACTATTTGCAGGGAAATAAGAGAAAGCAAAATAATATAATTTACCGGCGATAAGCATTTCACATTCCCTTTTTTTAATGCCATACCTTTATGTCAGCCTTATCCGTCCCCATATTTCCTCTACCCCCTGAGTGAAGGAGTCTGTATGACAATCGAATACGCTATTTTTGGTGGCGGCTGTTTCTGGTGTACGGAAGCGGTGTTCAAAGACGTCATCGGCGTGGAGTCGGTGGAAAGTATTTACACCGGCGGGCGTCGTCCGAATCCGAACTATGAGCAGGTGTGCACCGGCACCACCGGCCATGCGGAGGCCATCCGCGTGGGATTTGACCCGGAAAAACTGACCTACGGCGATCTGCTGGATATCCACTTTGTGACGCACGATCCGACCCAGCTTAACCGCCAGGGCAACGACGTCGGCACGCAGTATCGTTCGGCGATTTTCCCGGCAAATGAGCAGCAAAAAGCCGAGGCGGAAGCCGCCATCCTGCGCGCGCAGCACGATCACAATGATCCGATTGTGACCAGCATCGAACCGCTGGGTGAGGTGTACGTGGCCGAAGGCTATCACCAGAATTACTGGGATGGCGCGGGGCAGCAGAACCGTTACTGCATGGCGGTGATCCCACCGAAACTGCAAAAATTACGCAAGAGCTTTGCGCAGCGAACGAAATCGCTGAACCCGTAAAGTACCCGGACGTATGAATGTAAAAAGCCAGAACCTGAGTTCTGGCTTTTTTGTCTCAAAATCCGTATCGGATCGCATCCTTACTTTGTTGCATCAGCGCGTCAATTTTCTGCGAATACGTCTCCAGCCCTTTGCCGTCTCCGGCCTCTGAGCACTCACGCCGCCGCGCGTTATAGGCCTTCATCAGTTGCGCCTGCGCAAAGCCAGGTTTGCCGTAACAGGCCATGCTCTGCTCCCAGCAGGCGATCGCCGCCTCCAGTTCCTGTTGTTCCTGATACTGTTTTCCCAGCTCGTTGAGCGCTTTGGCCGACTCCTGCGGCGGCAGCTGTTGCGCTAAAATTTGCTCAATGCGTGTATCCATAAAGATGACCTCCGCGCGGTTAATGGAAGAAGTTGAGAATATGACCAAACACCAGCCCGACGCTGATGACATCCGAGTCGCTGAATGTCACGTTCGAGAAGCCGAATTTGCCCAGCAGAGGCAGCAGCAGCGCCGGAAGTAAGGTGATAAACAGGCCGTGGAAGATACCGCCGATAATCGCCCCGCGACGTCCGCCGACGGCGTTACCAAAGATGCCCGCCGTGCCGCCTGCGAAGAAGTTGGTCAGCATGCCCGGTAAAATCATCGCGAGTCCCAGGCTCGGGAACAGGAACATGCCGATGACCGACCCGATGGTGGTGGAGATAAACCCGATGATCACCGCGTTAGGGGCGTAAGGGAAAAGCACCGGGCAATCGAGCGCAGGAATGGCGTTTGGCACGATGCGCAGGGCGATCCCGCGAAAAGCCGGGACGATTTCAGCCAGCAACAGGCGCACCCCAGAGAGCAGAACATACACACCCACCACAAACTGAACCGATTGCAGGAAGGAATAGACCAGATAGTTGACGTTATTGGCGAAAGGCGCGACAACTTCCGGGCCTGCGGCGACGGCGGGGATCAGGTAAATCGGGATCATCACCACCATCATCGACAGATAAGTGTCCTGCAGGAATGAGAGGGACTGCGGCAGCTCAAAATCTTCGGTGCTCTTACTGACGTCGCCGGTGATTTTCGCCACACCCGCCTGCACGATATAGCCGATGGTGCAGAAATGGCCGAGCGCAAAATCATCGGAACCGGTAATTTTGCGCACAATCGGTTGTGCCAGTACCGGCATACCGACCGCCATCACCCCGGCTATCACCCCACCGGTTACGATCAGCTCCACACCGCGCAGGCCACCCATATAACCGATGACCGAACAGACGGTCGCCATCCACAAGGAGGCCTGGCCGGTCAGGAAGATATATTTAAAGCGGGTCAGGCGGGCAATCAGGATATTGACGATAAACGCCAGCACCATAATTAAGGCGGTTTCACGCCCGAGCGTCTGCTGGGCGATCCCGGCAATCGACCCGACGTCAGTCACGATGCCGCGCATATGGAAACCTTTCTGGAATATTTCGCCCAAAAAAGTCAGCGCATTAACAATAATGCTCGCCCCGGAAAGGAGGACTAAAAAACCCAGCAGCGTTTTCAGTGTGCCGGTAATAATTTGTCCGGGACTTTTTTTCAATGCGATCAAGCCAATCATCGCAATCAGCGATATTAATATTGATGCCTGGCCTAATACATCATTAACAATAAAGTGAAGGAAAGACATAAGCGTCCCCTGTAGTAGAGATGTAGAGTTGTTCTATTGGATGATATTATTTTTTATTATTAGATAGCCAGATGACCCATTTCCTGAAGAACGGGTGTCAGTTTGCTTTTTATTTCATTTTTATCCACCAGCCTTTTCAGGTAAATAATATTGGCTTTGATGGTGTAATGCTGGAATTGTGATCTGAAGTTTTCGCCGGTCATAATAATATCTGCCCGGGTAGAGGTGGCGCTGGAAATATCGCAATGTGATAAATCGGCTTCGACACCTAAATCTTTTAATGCGGCTTCGATACTCATTTCACAGGCAAAACTACTGCCCAGACCTGCGCCGCAGACTGCAAGGATAGATAACTTTTTCATAAGACTCCCTTACGCATTTTGTAGGTGATGATTGTTGTAGATGATGAATATCGGTTGATGGTCATCTCTCTTCACTTCACGTTTAAAACTGCCGGATAATCTCTAAGGCTTCCTGCGTGTTCTTACTCTCTTTCAGTTTTTTCGCGGCCTCATCGTCGCAGAAAAGATGAGAGAGACTGGCAATCATTTCTATGTGCGAATGGCTGTCCACGGCGGCCAGCGCGAAAATAACGTACACCGGATCGTTATCTTCACTGCCGAACTCGACGCCTTGTGAAACAATCACCAGCGACAGCGCCGTGCGGTTGACGCCCTCTTCGGGCCGGGCGTGCGGCATAGCAATGCCTTCGCCCAACACATAATAAGGACCGATTTCCCGGTGCATATCATATATAGCCTGAAGATAACGACTTTCCGCCGCACCGGAATCAATTAACGGTTGCACCGCTAACGCGACGGCACTTTTCCAGTCTTCTGTTTTCGGAATTATCTTGGTGTTATTTTCATTAATCCAGTCGCTTAACATAATACCTCTTTACATGAATAGGGGCTTTTCTCAGTATGATATTTAATTTAAATAAAAACTGTGATCTGTCCAGTTCTATTGGTGACTAAATAAAGCTTTTCATTTATCCAAGATAAGAATGTAAAACGATGTGTCGGAATTAATGTCTGTGACAATAAAACACGTCATGTTTTTTGTTCAGTAACGCAATATTTCCCTTTCCGGTTTATTGTGTTTGGGTATGGAATGAATTTATTATCCATTCGTGAATAACAACAATATTTACAGGTCTATTCTCATCAACATTATTTTGATCCACAGAATATACCGGTCCTAATGCCATTGGCTGCGCATTTCCTGCAAGAATTTTTAATTCGGGAATATATTCTGCCCCGACATGTCCCGCTAAGCGTTCGCCCACTCGCGAGGCAAAACGTTCCGCGACCCGTTCTGCATCAATCTGGCACCAGATTTCCAGCACCTGTGTCACGCCAGCCTGCTGCAAATAGGTGTGCAACACGTCTTTTGGCTGGAAACCAAACCAGGCATCGACAATAAATGTGCTGCCGTCCGGCGCGCCTGCGACGATATCCCAGATCACCTGATAACTGGCCTGGCCCAGTACGCGGTTAAACGGGCGATCGACATTTTGCAGCCGCTGTAAAAACGGGTTTTTAATGCCATCGAGCGACAACTGCAACCAGCCACTCTGTTCAGAAAGCTCAACGGCGAGCCGGCTTTTACCCGATGCGGGGATCCCGTTAACCAGGATAACGCGTTTACCGGCAAAGCCATTTCGTGCGGCGCTTCTGTTTTCAGACATGTTCCACCTGTTCAGTTTTATGAGGTACCGGAGCCTTGAAGTATTGCTGGATCACGGCCTGAAGTTCGTTCAGACGCGGTACCGCAAGGGATTCAAGGCGGGATTTGGTCGCGCTGCGGTCGAGAGAAATGCAGTCTTTCCACAATGAACGCCCTGCGATAACGCCCGATGCGCCTTCACTCATGGCATCCGCCACTTGTTTGAGGAAGGTGGAATGATCAACCCCGGCGGAAAGCACCGCCCATGGCACGTCGCCGGCGAGTTCAGTGATGTCGGCACAGGCTTGTTTCGAGCCCGGATAAGGCAGTTTCAGCACCTTCGCACCGCACTCCAGGCAAATCTTAGTGCCGCCATAGATCAGTGAAGGGACTTTTTCTTTATATTCTTCCTCGGTTTCGTTGTCGAGTTTATAGGTCAGGAACTCCACCACCAGCAGCAGGTCTTCGCGGGCAAAATCTTCGATGCACTGATGCAGAATTCCAATGTTATGGCGGTTGGCTTCTTCCTGATCAGCGCGCAGGTAGACCATGATTTTGCCGCCTGTGGCGCCCAGTTCACGCACGCGGCGCGCATCGACATTCGCCACCAGTCGGGACAGACGGTAGCCTTCCGGTGAATTATCCCAGCCTGATGCGTCAAGGCCGATCAGCAGGGCAGTATCGCGGGCAATAATGCCGTCATCCACCAGTTGCGGCACGGCGCAGACCGGATCGACCAGCACGCAGGAGGCTTTGCTGGCGAGGTATTGGGTGATGTCGGCTTTAATCAGCCCGAGTTCGTGTTCTGAAATGGCGGATTGTTGCTGCGGGTCGCTGGCCAGCAGGCTGCGCATGGCACCGCGCTGGTCACAGGCGATCACCAGCATCGCGCCATTCTTGCCACAAATTTGCTGATAGCTGCGTAATTCTGAAGTAGACATTTTTGACATGGAACTCTCCTTTGCGTGAAATTTATTACAGATGAAAAAATCTCGATTACACTGGACGTTCTGTCTTTAGCCCCCTGATGAAAAGGGGCGGAAAGTCGCGTAACACGCCGGTTTGCAAGGGTTGAAGCCCGATCCGGTACATTGCATTTTTACAGGTGTTGCGCAATAATCCCTCAATCGACAATTTGAGTGTAATTCATTACTGAAAGGAATTTCAAGCTGAAAGAGCCAATTTTGCAAGATATTGCAGCAACGCGCGCCATGATGCATTTAGTGGCTAAGCTGCATTACGAGTCTGATATGTCTCAGGTGGAGATTGCTCGCAAGCTGGATGTGTCGACGGCCACCATCTCAAGATTGCTCAATAAGGCCCGTGCGGCGGGCATCGTGCGCATCGAAGTGGTGGGATTATCTTCGCCGGAAGACATGACATCAGACCTGGTTAAGCGCCTCGGATTGAAGCAGGCCTATGTGGTCGATGCGCCGCCGGGGAATGTGCTCGGTGCGCTGTCAACGCCGCTGGCCTCGCTGCTTCAGGACGCCGGATTAGGTGCCGGCTCGGTGCTGGGCATCGGCTGGGGAAGGGCGGTGCGCGAAGTGACGCTGGCCGGTATGCCGCGTCTGCCGGGGATCATGACCGTGGCGCTGAACGGCGGGATGCAACAGTCTGCACCGCATTTTCAGATCACCGAGTTCGTCCGCCGTGCGGCGGAACAGATGGAAGGCACACCGTACTTTTTACATGCGCCTTATCTTTCCTCGGCACCTTTGCGTGATGCCTTTCTCGCTGACCGCAGCGTGCAGGAAATCATTTCGCTGTGGGATAAGCTGGATGCAGCGATCGTCGGCATCGGGCTGACCCACACGCCGAAACCGAGCGAATCCACCACTGCCACGCCGGGCGAACAGGCGCTGAGCGATGCCGCGGGTGACGTGCTGCGCCACTACTTCACGGAATCCGGTGAATTATTACACTGGGAAGGTGAGGAGCGGATGATTGCGGCTTCGGTTGAACAGTTGCGCAAAACGCCACTGACCATCGGCGTCGCCGCCACGCCGGAAAAAGCCGCCGGAATTATCGGCGCGGTGCGTTCGGGCATGATCAATTCATTAGTGACAGACGTGAATACCGCGCAGGCGATCCTGGATAAACTGCCGGTGGCATGACGGCTTGTTTTTGAATTTGACCAAAATAAAAAGGCATTCCGTGGCGGGAATGCCTTTTCGTTTTCCCCACGCTTTAAAATAAATCCGCGTGCCATCCTGAGTACTGAATGTGCTCATTTTTATCTTTTCTCCGCAGTGGTTTGGCAGGTTTTAAACGGGTCATGTGTCGTGTTGAAAATACTATGAGGTGCCAGGGGTAAAGAGTGATGACAGGTTATCTTTAACATGTCGTTAAGAAATCTTGTTGTACCTATAGGCATGAAAATAAGAGGATTTTTTTACTCTTTACAGAAAAAAATGTCTGTCAAAAAAATCTGAACAAGTTGCCAAATTCTTTCCGCTATCCGCTTTTACACTCCTGCCCTATTTTTAATTCCAGCAGCACAACAACACAACATTAAATACAAACACACAACCCAACAATGCACTCTGAGAGGAAATGAAAATGTCTAAATTCGATCTGCTGGACCCACAGAACTCCACTTTGATTTTCATCGACCATCAGCCACAGATGTCATTCGGCGTTGCGAATATTGATCGCCAGCAGCTTAAAAATAATACGGTCGCTCTCGCCAAAGCGGGCAAGGTTTTTAACGTGCCGGTGATTTACACCTCGGTCGAAACGGAAAGCTTCAGCGGTTATATCTGGCCGGAATTACTGGCGGTGCACCCTGATGTGAAACCTGTCGAACGTACCTCAATGAATTCCTGGGAAGACGCGGCCTTCGTGAAGGCCGTTGAAGCGACAGGGCGCAAAAAACTGATTATCTCCGCCCTCTGGACCGAAGTGTGTCTGACTTTCCCGGCGCTGATGGCGCTGAAAGAAGGGTATGAAGTGTATGTGGTGACCGACACCTCCGGCGGCACCAGCGTGGATGCCCACGAACGCGCCATCGACCGTATGGTGCAGGCCGGTGCAGTGCCGGTGACCTGGCAGCAGGTTCTGCTCGAATACCAGCGCGACTGGTCACGCAAAGAAACCTACGACGCCGTTATGGATCTGGTGCGTGAACACAGCGGTGCCTACGGCATGGGCGTCGATTATGCCTACACGATGGTGCACAAAGCGCCACAGCGTCAGGGGTAATTCTGGTATGGCAGCCCGGTTATTCCGGGCTATAAACGGTGCTCAGCCCGTCAAAGTTCTGCAAATTCTCACGCCACCACATGGCAGCGTTGCCGGTGGCATTGTCGTTCCAGGCCATAAACGCCTGGTCGCGGCGGGGTTCGGTATCGAGACGACGCTCAACCAGCGCACCGCTTTCCAGATGCGGTGCGGCCAGATAACGCGGCAGATAGCCGCAACCCAGCCCGGCAATTTGTGCATGCACTTTGGCGTTAAAGTCATGCACGCTCAGCATTTTCTGCTCATCAAGCACGCGTAAATCAGCGCCTGCGCCGTGGCGGGAGGTGTCGTGAACGACAACGGCGCGATACTGGCGGATGTGTTCACGCACCAGCGGTTCCGGCATTGCGGCGAGCGGGTGGTGGGGCGCAACGGCAAACACATATTCCAGCCAGCCGATGGCGCGATATTCGATACCGCTGCGGGTCAGGGGTTCCTGCACGGCGCCAAAGACAATGTCGGCTTCGCCATAACTGAGCGCTTCCCAGCAACCGGCGAGCACGTCGTGGCGAAACAGCAATTGGGTATGCTGATGTTCGGCGTAAAACCGGTCGATCAGGGGTGCAAGCAGCGCGAAGGGAACGGAGGCATCAACGCTGAGGGTCAGTTTGCTTTCCCAGCCGCTTTCGACGTACTGCGCCTGTTGTTCCAGCTCACTGACGGCGCGCAGCAGTACGCGGCCTTTTTCGAGCATCAGGCGGCCGGTGGGAGTGAATGTCGCGCGATGACCGGAGCGGTCCAGCAGTTTGATGTTCAGATCACTTTCCATCTTCTGCACGGTATAACTCAGTGCCGAGGCGGTTTTAAACAGTCTGGCCGCGGCGGCCGCAAAGGTGCCGTGTCTGTCCAGCGCATCCAGGATCAGCAGCGCTTCAAGGCTTAATCGCATTATTTTTCCCACCCCAAAAATTGTTTAACAACACCCCAAAATATTTTCGTTATCAATGAGGGTGCTGGTTTCGTATCGTTTATGAATATAACGCAACATTCAGTTAACCAGAACAACGGTGAATGAGAAGGAATATCCGATGACCTATCCGCATCAACCTGACCACATGACTCTGGTGATCACCCACTGCATACAGCGGGATAAGCTCGCGGACTATGAATGCTGGCTGGAGACGCTGAAGGCGGATGCGGCAAGGTTTCCCGGTTATCAGAATGTGAACATCCTGCGGCCGGTTCACGGTGAAACCACCTACACCCTGCTCGTGCGCTTCGATAACATTGATAATTTGTATCAGTGGATACACTCCGATCAGCGCGATATCCGCGAGGCCGCCTTAGCCAACTTACTGAGAGGACAGGAATATATTGAGATGCGCACACAGGCGTAATGTTTCGTCGCCCGAAATTTACACATTGTTTGCCCTGCAAAGGTTGAAGACTGTATAAAACGCCAGTATGATTCGGCTGTTTTTTATACGCTGTCGTTATCAGAGAAAAGTCATCACAGAAAGCAGGTCAGCCATTTTGTGGAATCCCGAAAAAGAGCTTTTTACCGAGCTTTATCAATACCCTGAACATCTTCGTCATACGTTGGAAAATTTACCCAGCAGCAGCGGTGTCTATATTTTCTATGGTGACGACAACGCTTTTCCGCTGTATATCGGCAAGAGTGTGAATATCCGCAGCCGCGTGATGTCGCATTTTCGTAATCCTGCCGAAGCCAAGTTGCTCCACATGACCCGCGATATCGATTATGTGAAAACCATCGGCGAAGTCGGGGCGTTATTGCTGGAATCGGATCTGATCAAAACCCGGCGTCCGCTGTTTAATAAACGTCTGCGCACCGCCCGCAAGCTCTGTTCGATCCGGCTTGAGGCGCTAAGCGCGAGTATCGTGTTCAGCAACGAAGTGGATTTCTCGCACAGTGACGATTTGTTCGGCTTGTTTAAAACCAAGATGTCGGCGGTCGAGAAAATCCGTGATATCGCCGATCAGGAAAAGCTGTGTTACGGCGCGCTGGGGCTGGAGAAGCTGACAAAAAACCGCGCGTGCTTCCGCTATTCACTGGGGAAATGTGCCGGTGTCTGTTGTGGAAAAGAATCCCCGCAGGCGCATCAGGCGCGTCTCAGAGAGGCGCTCAGCGCCCTGAAAATCCGCAGCTGGCCCTATCCTGGCCGGATTGCTATTGCCGAAGAAGCCAATGGCGTAACCGATTATCACGTCATCAATCACTGGTTTTATCTGGGAACGGTGCAAACGCTGGAGGCGGCAAAAGCCTTCGACATGGCCGTTCCGCATTTCGACCGCGACAGTTATAAAATCCTGTGCAAGCCGCTGTTCGAGGCGGACAGTTCGAAGGTGATTTTGCTGGATTAACGGCAACAAAAAAAGGCTTCCGATCCGCAGATCTGAAGCCTTTTTACTGCATCGCGTTAGCGTCGCAAGGGCGCGAATTAACGCATAGTCACAAACTCTTCCGCACCGGTCGGGTGGATAGCGACGGTGTTGTCGAAGTCTTTCTTAGTCGCGCCCATTTTCAGTGCGACGGCGAAGCCCTGCAACATTTCGTCCATGCCGTAACCTATACCGTGGATACCGACGATTTTCTCTTCCGCACCCACGCACACCAGTTTCATGCGGCACGGCTGACGGTGCTGCGTAACGGCGGTGTACATGGCAGTGAACTGAGATTTATACACTTTCACGTTCTCTTCGCCGAACTGCTCTTTCGCTTGCGGTTCGGTCAGGCCGACCGTGCCGATTGGCGGGTGGCTGAACACGACGGTGGCGATGTTGCTGTAATCCAGATGCTCGTCAGGTTTGTTGTTAAACAGACGTTCAGACAGACGACGACCTGCGGCAACGGCAACCGGAGTCAGTTCAACCGCACCGGTGTTATCGCCCACGGCATAAATCCCTTTTACGCTGGTGTTCTGGAATTTATCGACGACGATATACCCTTTTTCGTTGGTTTTCACACCCGTCGCTTTCAGGTTGAAGTTGTCAGTTTCCGGTTCGCGGCCAATCGCCCAGACCAGGCTGTCGACTTCAAATTCCTGACCGTTTTCCAGTTTCAGCGTCAGGCTGCCGTCGGCATTTTTCACCACTTCTTTCGGAATGGATTCTTTATGCAGCGCCGGACCTTCGGCTTCCATCACTTCAACCAGCGTATCGACCATCAGCGGATCGAAAGTACGCAGCGGCGCGTGTTTACGCACGAACAGGTGAGTTTCAGCACCCAGGCCGTTCATCACACCGGCGATTTCTACCGCAATGTAACCCGCGCCGACGACGGCAACGCGTTTTGGCATTTCCGTCAGATCAAAGAAACCGTCGGAATCGATGCCGTATTCTGCACCCGGAATATTTGGGTGGCTCGGGCGACCGCCGGTGGCGATCAGGATGTGATCCGCGGTGATCTTCTCGCCGTTCACTTCCACGGTATGATCGTCAACGAAACGCGCGAAACCTTTGATCACGTCAACGTTGTTTTTGCCCAGCACGTTATCGTACGAGGTGTGGATACGGTCGATGTAGGCGGTACGGTTGGCGACCAGCGTTTTCCAGTTAAAGCTGTTAACGGTGGTATCGAAGCCATAATCCGGGCCGTAGTTGCGGATCGCTTCAGCGATTTGCGCGGCGTGCCACATGACTTTTTTCGGGACACAACCCACGTTGACACACGTGCCGCCCAGCTCTTTAGCTTCGATCAGCGCACATTTTTTCCCATACATGGCTGCACGGTTGATTGATGCGATACCGCCGCTGCCGCCGCCAATTGCCAGATAGTCATAATGTTTGGTCATCGGATTTTCCATGAGTTGTCAAAAATGAAGAACGCCATACCGGCGTCGCTAATCTTAAAAATTGCTGTGAGTTTAGCGCGTGAATGCATTTTGTCGCAAAGTTTGGATCGATGGCTGCAATAGGTTTGATAGCCGGGACCTTAGAAAAAGGTCCCGGCGAAGGGCAATTCTTTACTTACTCAGGCACAACCCATTTGACCGTCGTGTGACCGGTACCGGAAGGGACCAGCACTTTCAGCAGCCACGGCAGCACGTTGTTCATCTGCTGCTCGAGCTTCCACGGCGGATTGATGACGATCATGCCGGAAGCCGTCATACCGCGCTGATCGCTGTCCGGGCGCACGCCCAGCTCGATTTGCAGGATGCGGCGGATGCCGGTCGCTTCAAGATCACGCAGCATTTTCTTGATCTGCTGGCGCATGACCACCGGGTACCACAGCGCGTAAGTGCCGGTGGCAAAGCGCTTGTGGCCTTCCTGAATGCCTTTCACCACGTCCTGATAATCTGTTTTCAGTTCGTACGGCGGATCCATCAGGATAAAGCCACGGCGCGACAGCGGAGGCAACTGGGCTTTCAGCTGCTGGTAGCCATCGCTACGCGAAACGCGGGTGCGGTCATCTTTCTGGAATTCACTGCGCAGCAGCGGGAAATCGCTCGGGTGCAGCTCGGTCAGTTGCAGTTTGTCTTCTTCGCGCAGCAGCTGACGGGCAATCAGCGGTGAGCCCGGATAATAACGCAGGCTTTCGTTGCGGTTGAAGTGGTTGACGACGGACATATAGGCCGCCAGTTCTTCAGGAATATCATCACGTTGCCAGATGCGCGCGATGCCTTCCAGATATTCGCCGGTGCGTTCGGCGTGTTCGCCGCTCAGCTGATAGCGCCCGGCACCCGCGTGGGTGTCGAGATAAAGGAAGGGTTTTTCTTTTTCTTTCAGAGACTCGATGATCAGGCTCTGAACGGTGTGTTTCAGGACGTCGGCATGGTTGCCAGCGTGAAAACTGTGGCGGTAACTCAGCATAAATATCATGTTCCGGAGTGGCGTATTGGCGACAGTATAAACTGTTTGCCCTCTTCATACTTCACGTTGCAGGCGTGATCTTACTTCCCCACCCAGCTGTTCTTGATTTTGAATTTGTCTGCGCGGTTATAACTGATTGAGTAATTGAAGGTTTTTCCGTCTTCCAGTTTGGTAATGCCCGACACTTTCAGCATCGGCAGGCCGGTTTCACACGCCAGCAGCGCGGAAAGCGCGTCATCAAACAGCGAGGCCTCGATCACGGAGTTATAGAATTTAATTTTCCTGCCGGTTTTATTTTCAATGAATTCATATAACGAGCCGTTTTGTAAAACGGACTCAGGAATAATGTCGATGATTGTACAGGGAATATAGGAATCTTCGATCAGCACCGCAATATTGTCCACCAGCCGGACGCGGCGAATATAATGCACTTCGTCGTCTTCATGAATATCCAGCTGGCTGGCGATATATTCCCCGGCTTTGAGGGTATGCAGGCTGATTAAGCGGCTGGACACTTTCACGTCATCTTTGAATTCACGAGAAAAACCGAGAATAGAATCACTGGTACCGTTATTGAGCAGATAAACGTTATCTTCGATGACTTTGGTGACGTACATCCCTTTGCCATGAATACGTTCGATAAAGCCCTCCTGTTCCAGCATGTGCATGGCTTTTTGCAGTGTCACGCGCGTCACTTCATAACGCAGGGCCAGTTCGCGCTCGGAAGGAATTTTGTCACCGACCCGATACTCTTTATTGAGGATCGCCTGTTTCAGGCTGTTTTTGATATCAATGTAGCGGGCGGCCATGGGCGTAACTTCTTCATGTCAGGGTTTATTTTTGAGCAGTATAGACAGATGCCCCGCAGACCGGAAGCGCAGGCTCCCGGTCTGCGCGCGTGTCATCGCAGGCGGATCAGCGCCGGTGCCGGCTGTTCAAACGCACGATGCAGAATTTCCATCGTGGTCATCACCTCTGCGGCAGGCACATACGGCGGCTGTCCCTGAGATAAGGTGGCATGGACCGCATCGTAAACGCGGCCATAATCGCCGTTGCCCGCATCGACACGTTCGGTAATGGTTTCACCGTGTTCATCCAGATATTTCAGCACGCCATATTCCGTTTCCTGACCAAAATCTGCGGTACCCGGTAATTTCCCGGCTTTCAGGCAGGTTTCCTGTTGATCGATATTGAGTTTAATAAAGGAGCCTTTTTCTCCGTGAAGAATAAATTTCGGGTAAGGCTGCATCACCAGATGGCTGCATTTAACAATGGCTTTGGTTTTGCCGTAATAAAGCTGCAGTTCAAAGGTGTCGTCAGGGTTATTTTTATTTCGCACCGAACGGATATCGTAATGCACACATTCCGGCCGCCCGAACAGGCTGACCACCTGATCGACAAGATGAACGCCCAGCCCGTAAAAAGCGCCGTGGGTATAATCGGCCGGCGCATCGGGGGCGTCAGGGCGGAAGTAATCAAAATGACTTTCGAACTCAACAATATTACCGAGCACGCCGCTGTTGATGACTTTTTTCACCGCCTGGAAACAACTGTCGAAACGCCGGTTCTGATAGGGCGTCACCGTCAGCCCTTTTTCCGCAGCCAGCGCAAATAAGCTCCGTGCTTCTTCCAGCGTGCGGGTAAACGGCTTTTCGACGATGACGTTCTTTCCGTGCTCAAGGCAGATTTTCGCATAGTCATAATGGGTTTGCGGCGGGGTACACAGGGTCACCAGCGTAATGCTTTCGTCGTGCAGAATATCATTGAGATCAGAGGTGAAGCGGATGCCCTGATAAGCCTCTTCTTGCTCAATGTCCGGGCGACGGGTGATATCAAAAATGGTGCGAACCGCAAAGGTGTCGCGCCGCTGCAAAACGTAAGGCAGATGGTAGCGCGTTGCGCTTTTTCCGAATCCTACAAACGCACAGTTTATCTTCATGATGATGTATTCCTTGTCGTTAAGATTTATGCATTGACCGGCAAAGCCGGAACAGGCTGTTCGCTGTGCTCCATCGCCAGCTGTTTCTTTTCCAGCACGCGGAAGAAGGGATAATAGATCATTGCTGAAATAATAATCATGACGCCTGACCAGATGGCTGCCGGAATATTCCCGCCGGTGGCAAAATAGGCATTGAAGAAGGGCGGCATGGTCCACGGGATCTGCAAGACCGGGCGGCCAATAATATTAAACGCCATCAGGAACCAGGAGAGGGTGCAAAGCAGCATCGGCGTGATAATTAACGGCAGCATCATCAGCGGATTAAACACCATCGGCACGCCGAAAATGACCGGCTCATTAATACAAAACAGCGACGGCGCAAAAGACATCCGGCCCAGCGATTTATAATAACGACTTTTCGACATCATCATCGCCAGCACCAGTCCCATCGTCGCGCCGGACCCGCCGGTGCAAATAAAGAAGTTATAAAAACCTTCCGCAAAGATATGGGGTATTGGCTGGTGGCTGAGATAGGCCTGAGTATTTTCGACAATAAACTTGAGAAATATCGGTGCGGTAATGCCGGAGAGCACGTTGGTACCGTGAATGCCGCAGCACCAGAGCAGCGAGATGAGAAACACCAGCACCAGCATACCGGGCAAGGTGCCCAGGCCGATGACCAGCGGGCTTAAGATCAGCGTGAAAAATGCGTTGATATCAAAATGCAGGATCACCCGCACAAACCACACCAGCGCCAGACAGACGAACGCCGGAATGACGCCGATAAAGGACTGTAATACGGCGGGAGGAACGTTTTCCGGCAGCCGGATATAGATTTTATTTTCGATAAAAAAGCGAATGATATAGACGGTCAGCACTGAAAGAATAATGGCCGAGAACAGACCGGACGCCCCGAGATTATCGACGTTTAACGTATATTCATCGTTAAGCTGCGCCATCAGAAATACGGCGACGGTGATCCCGCTGCACATCAGTCCGTCAAGCTTGTAATGTTTCGCCAGATTGTAACTGATGCCGATGGCCGACATTAATCCGATCACCCCGAAGGTCACAATGACCGGCACATTCAGCGCGGTGCCGAACTGGCCTAAATATTCCGTCCAGCCGGGGATCGGCAGATTGGCGATAATTAAGAAGATACTGCCGGAAATAATAAACGGCAGCGTCAGCGTAATGCCGTTTCTGACGGCGACCAGAATAACGTTTTCGCCCACTTTCACCAGAGAGGGGACAACGCGTGATTCCAAAAATTTCATCATGAGGTTTTACCTGTCTTTCAATAATCATATTGAGGTAAATAAGCCCGGTTTACCGCGAGGTATTCGTCGAGAATTTTTTCGGCGATATCCACGGACGGCATCAGCGGATGCACCGAGAGCGCCATCAATGCTGTGGAATAATCGCCGGTGACGGCAGCGTCGATCGTGAGTTCTTCGAACGCTTTGACGCTCTGGATCAGGCCGCGGATTTTCGACGGTAAACGGCCATACGCCAGCGGATGCGCGCCCTGACGGTCAATCACCGCGTTAGTTTCCACCACGCTATTTTCGTCAAGATCCGGCGTGGCACCGCGATTTCGCGTATTCACGACGTGGATTTCCTGCCGGTTGTTATAAATCGCGCTGATGATCGAACAGGCAGTGTCTGAGTAATACGCGCCGCCGCGGCTTTCCAGTTCTTTGGGTTTACTTTCAAGCTGCGGGTTTTTATAGATTTCAAAAAGCTGGCGCTCAATTTCGCGCGTTTGTTCTCCGCGTGTGCCGTGCGTCTGACTGTCTTGTACGCTGTGCGCCACCATTTCACGGCGCAAATAGAAGTATTTCAGGTAGGAAAGGGGATACAGCCCGAGTGCGCGGATAAAGGCGGGCGGCAATCCGGTGTCGGGAATGTTTTTCAACTGATGCTGATCGTTGCCCTGTGCCAGCTTTTCGATAAATTCTGCCGTAACGTCGTGGCCGTTGACGGCGATCTGATCGGCAAAAATCAGGTGGTTCAGCCCCATCACGCGGGCATATACGTCTTCGCGGCGCACGTCATACACCTTCGCGATATCCATCATCATGCTGTTCGCGCCGCTGCAAATCCCCAGCGTTTTGATGCACGAATATTTTTCGATGGCTTCGGTGACAATCCCCGCCGGGTTGGTGAAATTGATCAGCCACGCCTCCGGGCACAGCCTTTCCATATCGCGGCACAACTCTAACAGCACGGGAATGGTGCGTTGCGCTTTCATAAACCCGCCCGCGCCGGTGGTTTCCTGCCCGAGAACGCCATATTTCAGCGGGATGGCCTCGTCGTGAATGCGGGCTTCCTGCTGGCCGACGCGCAGCTGGGTAGTGACGAAATCCGCATCACGCAGCGCGGTTTCCCGGTCGGTGGTCAGATGGACCGTCATCGGGATACCGGCTTTTTTCACCATCCGCTGTGCCAGCGCGCCCACGATATTCAGCTTTTCTTCGCCGGCGGCAATATCCACCAGCCAGAATTCCGACACCGGTAATTCGGCGTGGCGGCGGATAAAGCCGTCGATCAGTTCCGGTGTGTAACCTGAGCCGCCGCCCAGCGTGACAATCTTGAGTGTTTTCATTCCCTGCTGACTCCCTGTGTTGTTGAAAAACCGTACTGGCATATGCCAGATGACAGGAAGTTAACACGAATAACCTTGCTGTAAATAAGGGTTAGCGGGCAGGCACAGACAAAGATGAAAAATGCGAGGCAGGTCTTGCTGCAGGATGATAATTCGAGCGGGAGTGATTGATAACATGAATATCTGTGCCTGCCGGGCGATATCGGCGCCACCCTTGATTTCCCCGTCACTTGACCGCATGTTAGAAGTTACGTCATCTTTAAGACGATCCGAATTCACGGCGTGGTGCGCCACAGACGCATCAGCCCCAAACGCTATTACGAAGGACTGGCCCTATGACTGAACAGCAAAACGCGTCGAATCCGCTCTTAAAACCGTTCTCCCTGCCGCCTTTCTCTGCGATCCAACCTGAACATATTGTCCCTGCGATGAAGTCTGCGATTGAAGAAAGCCGCCAGACCATCGAACGCGTGGTCGCGCAAGGTGCGCCTTATACGTGGGAAAACCTGTGTCAGCCGCTGGCAGAAAGTGACGATCGTCTGGGGCGTATCTGGTCGCCGGTCGGCCACCTGAATGCGGTGAAAAACAGCCCGGAACTGCGTGAAGCTTACGAGCAGTGCCTGCCGATTTTATCCGAATTCAGTACCTGGGCGGGTCAGCATGCCGGGTTGTATCAGGCTTATTGCGATCTCAAAGCCAGCGAGCATTTCAACACGCTGTCCGTGGCGCAGAAAAAAGCCATTGATAACGCGCTGCGTGATTTCGAGCTGTCCGGCATTGGCTTGCCGATGGAAAAACAGAAACGTTACGGTGAAATCTCCGCGCGTCTGTCCGAGCTTAGCTCGACTTACAGCAACAACGTGCTCGACGCCACCATGGGCTGGAGCAAACTCATCACGGATGAGAACGACCTGAAAGGTCTGCCGGAAAGCGCGCTGGCGGCTGCCAAAGCGCTGGCCGAATCGAAAGAGCAGGAAGGCTGGTTGCTGACGCTGGATATCCCGAGCTATCTGCCGGTGATTACCTACGGTGAAAACCGTGCGCTGCGCGAAGAAATGTACCGCGCATTCGGCACCCGCGCCTCCGATCAGGGCCCTAACGCCGGTAAGTGGGATAACAGCGAAGTGATGGCGGAGATTTTATCGCTGCGTCATGAACTGGCGCAGCTGCTGGGCTTTGACTCTTACGCGGACATGTCCCTCGCCACCAAAATGGCGGAAAGCCCGGCGCAGGTGATCGACTTCCTCAGCGGTCTGGCGACGCGCGCGCGCCCGCAGGGTGAGCAGGAGCTGGCGCAGTTGCGCGCCTTCGCCAAAGAACACTTCGGCGTGGATGAAATGGAAGCCTGGGATTTGCCGTTCTACGGTGAAAAACAGAAACAGCATCTGTTCTCCATCAACGACGAGCAACTTCGCCCTTATTTCCCTGAACAGCGCGCGCTGGAAGGGCTGTTCGAAGTGGTGAAACGTATTTACGGCATCACCGCCAAAGAGCGCAAAGACGTGGAAACCTGGCACAAAGACGTACGTTTCTTCGACCTGTTCGATGAAACCGGCGACCTGCGCGGCAGCTTCTACCTCGACCTGTATGCCCGCGAGCACAAACGCGGCGGCGCATGGATGAATGACTGCGTCGGCAGCCTGCGTAAAGCTGACGGCGAGCTGCAAAAACCGGTCGCGTACCTGACCTGTAATTTCAACGGTCCGGTCGGCAATAAACCGGCGCTGTTCACGCACAACGAAGTCACCACGCTGTTCCATGAGTTCGGTCACGGCCTGCATCATATGCTGACCCGCATCGACACCCCGGGAGTGGCCGGTATTTCCGGTGTGCCGTGGGATGCCGTCGAGCTGCCAAGCCAGTTTATGGAAAACTGGTGCTGGGAGCCGGACGCGCTGGCGTTCATCTCCGGCCATTTCGAAACCGGCGAACCGTTGCCGAAAGAGATGCTGGATAAAATGCTGGCGGCGAAAAACTATCAGGCGGCGCTGTTTATCCTTCGTCAGCTGGAGTTCGGCCTGTTCGATTTCCGTATGCATGCGGAATATGATCCGGCCAAAGGCGCGCAAATCCTGCAAACGCTGGCAGAAATTAAGAAGCAGGTTGCCGTGGTGCCGTCACCGTCATGGGGACGTTTCCCGCACGCTTTCAGCCACATCTTTGCAGGCGGTTATGCGGCTGGTTACTACAGCTATCTGTGGGCGGAAGTGCTGTCTGCCGATGCGTATTCCCGCTTTGAAGAAGACGGGATTTTCAACCGCGAAACCGGTCAGTCGTTCCTCGATAACATTCTGTCGCGCGGCGGTTCCGAAGAGCCGATGGAGCTGTTCAAACGCTTCCGCGGGCGTGAGCCGCAGCTGGATGCTATGCTGCGCCACTATGGAATCAAAGGATAACCTCTGCCTGTGAGTGTGTGTTTACTGTGTGAAGAAGGCGCCGATGAAGGCGCCTTATCTGTTCTGGCGCAGCGCTGGAATCTGACGTCTGATCCGGATGCCGTGATGGCGCTGGTGCTGACGCCTGAACGTCTGGAATTACGCAAACGCGACGAGCCCAAACTCGGCGCGATTTTTGTCGATTTCGTCGGCGGCACCCTGGCGCACCGTCGTAAATTCGGCGGCGGACGCGGTGAAGCGGTGGCGAAAGCCGTCGGTGTTAAAGGCCGCTATCTGCCGGATGTCGTCGATGCCACCGCAGGGCTGGGGCGCGATGCGTTTGTGCTCGCTTCTCTGGGCTGCAGGGTGCGGATGCTGGAGCGCAATCCGGTCGTGGCGGCATTGCTTGATGACGGGCTGGCGCGTGGCTATCGCGATGCGGAAATCGGTCCGTGGCTGCGTGAGCGCATGACGCTGCTGCACGCTTCAAGCCTGACGGCGCTTTCTGAGCTTTCCCCGAAGCCGGAAGTGGTGTATCTCGACCCGATGTATCCGCACAAACAGAAAAGTGCGCTGGTGAAGAAAGAGATGCGGGTGTTTCAGGGACTCGTCGGCCCGGATGAAGATGCCGATGGCCTGCTGGAACCGGCGCGGCGTTTAGCGACAAAACGCATCGTGGTGAAACGCCCGGATTACGCCCCGCCGATGGCCGATATTCCTGCCCAGGCCGCCGTGGTCACCAAAAGCCACCGGTTTGATATTTATACGCCGCTGTAACGCGCTGGTGCTTTAGCCACTTCCGCTATAGCCATAAAAAAATGCCCGCCGGTTTTTCACCTGCGGGCATTTTTATAGCCGTTTCAGCGAGACAGTGTGTCTTACGCTTCTTCTTCCTCATCGCGCAGCGGCACGATCAGCATGTCGATATGTACGGTGTTGATCAACTGGCGGGCGGAGGACATCAGTTTGCTCCAGAAATCCTGGTGATGGCCGCACAGCACCAAATCCACGCCGTATTTATTAATCGCATCAACCAGAACCTGTGCTAAATCACCGCTGCCACTCAGGGTTTCTGAAATCGGATAACCTGCGTTTTGCGACAATTCATTCAGCGCGTGGTGAGTTTCTTCGGAAATACGTTTCTGCATGTCGCCCAGATTGACATCGATAAGGCCGGTGTACAGGTCTGAATAGTTCACATCAACGTGGATCAGGGACACTTTAGCGTTGTAAGGGCGCGCCATGGAGACGGCTTTCTCAACTAAAACCTTGCTCTCCGGCGACAGGTCTACAGCAATGAGTATGTGTTTGTAAGCCATAAGAAAACTCCTTCCATAAGTCGGTTAACAGCAATATCTGCATCATGCGAAAGTCATGCTTTTAGTATAGCGCCAAAATGGTTAAACAAATCAAGCATACAGATCCCATTTCCTGTTCCGGCAATCGATAGATATAAATAATATTAGGCGTCTTCCCTATTTCCAGATTCGTTTCCTACACTGAATAATGCAGGCTTCTCCTGTTTTGGCAATTTTCTGTGATGTGAAAGAGGGCGGACATATTCGTGTCCGGGGGTGTGAAATCGCGGAAAGGCAGGGCGAAACGTCGGGTGTGCGGCAGAGTTGATGGCCGCAATGCGCGGGGTGAGTTCGCCTTGAGGGGGAATCATGATCAGTCCCGTTGCGCTATTTTGGGCTTTATGTTTTGTGTGTGTGGTGAATATGCTGCGCTATTATTCTTCTTTGCGCGCATTGCTGGTGGTTCTTCGGGGATGTGATCCCCTGCTGTATCAATATGTTGATGGCGGTGGATTCTTTACGTCTCACGGGCAACCGAGTAAGCAAATCAGGCTGGTGCGTTATATTTATGCTCAGCGCTACGTTGAACATCACGATCCTGAATTTATCCGCCGTTGTGAGCGGGTGCGCGGTCAGTTTGTTCTGACGACAGCGCTGGTAGGGCTTATTCTCATCAGTATGATGGCGATGCTCATCTGGTATTAAATCTGAATAATCGTTGTGAGGATGTGTGAAAAAGGAAATAAAAAAGGCGACCTTGCTCAACACAGGTCGCCTTTTTCTATTCTGAACCGAGATTCAGATGCTTATCAGATGAGCTTCAGCGCAATCCAGTACAACAGGCCGGAAAGGACAATCGAGACGGGCAGGGTTAAGATCCAGGCCATCGCGATGTTTTTCACGGTCTTCGACTGCACACCGCCACCGTCCACAATCATGGTGCCCGCCACCGCAGAGGACAACACGTGTGTCGTGGAAACCGGCATACCCGTGTAGCTGGCAACACCGATAGACACCGCCGCAGTAAGCTGTGCTGACAGGCCCTGTGCGTAGGTCATGCCTTTCTTACCAATCTTCTCGCCAATGGTGGTCGCAACGCGCTTCCAGCCAATCATGGTGCCCAGCGCCAGTGCCAGAGCCACAGCGATGATGATCCAGATCGGAGCATATTCCACGGTTTGAAGAATGTCGGTTTTCAGTTCACCCAGGAAGCGTTTATCCGCAGGTGACGTTTCCGGCAGCTTAGCGACTTTATCTGCCGTATCAGACACGCACATCAGCAGGCGACGCATATGGCTGCGTTCATCCGGTGACAATGCGCTGTAGGACGGAAGATTGGTCAGCAGAGTTTGCGCACGGCCAATAGCATCAAGCGCATGGCTGCTGTCGCAATGGAACACTTTTGCTGCATCGGTCGGGGCGATATTCACGTCTGGCGCAGGCACCAGTGGCGTTTGTGCTACCACGTGGGGTACCGCATCAACGTGCTGCTGATAATACTGCCCGAGGTGCGTCACGGCGTCGCGGGTACGGGTAATGTCGTAACCGGTGGCGCTCATGTTCAGCACAAAACCTGCCGGAGCCACACCAATCAGAACCAGCATGATAAGACCGATACCTTTCTGACCGTCGTTAGCGCCGTGAGAGAAGCTCACGCCGATAGCCGACAGGATCAGGCCAATACGGGTCCAGAACGGCGGCTTTTTCTTGCCGTCTTTCTTTTCACGTTCAGCAGGCGTCAGGTGGATACGGGCATGTTTCTTGTTGCCGCTCCAGTAGCGACGTAACAGGAAAATCATGGTCCCCGCCATAATCATCCCAACCAGAGGCGAGATAATCAGAGAGGCAAAAATACCGATCATTTTTGGGATGTTTAATGCATCGACCACGGACGTGTGAGTCATTAATGCATTGGTCAACCCGACACCAATGATGGCGCCGATCAGCGTATGGGAGCTGGACGCCGGCAGGCCGAAATACCAGGTGCCGAGGTTCCAGATGATCGCTGCCAGTAACATCGAGAACACCATGGCAAGGCCATGAGTGGAACCCACGTTGAGCAGAAGATCGGTTGGAAGCAAATGGACGATGGCATAAGCCACACTCAAACCACCGAGTATGACGCCAAGAAAGTTAAACACACCCGCCATCACGACCGCTAATTGCGAACGCATTGCCCGGGTATAGATGACGGTTGCTACTGCATTGGCCGTATCATGAAAACCGTTAATGGCTTCATAGAACAGGACAAACAGTAACGCGAGAATCAATAACGAACCGGTATGAATATCCAACCCGGCAAATAGATGCAGCATAATTGTTACGCCAGTTAGTGGTCATGAACGCCGCGCATTATCTGCGAGAACAGGGGGCCGATAAAAGGAAAATATGACATTTTTTTGATTAAAAACAGTTCAAAAAATGTTGCAATGTAGATTAACTTTTTATTAATCAGCAGGTTGTTGGGTCTTTGCCGTTTGAAACATTTGCTTACTTTGCCTCATGCAATGCCCCTGTGACTGGTTTATACCCCGTCAGTCCCTTACAATCCGCGACGCGCAGCGGTCAAAATCCTCCTGTGCGCAGGGCGTATCCTATTTAAAACGTAGCTGAATTTTCCGGAAAGAGAGGCCAAAAGTGGAACAGGTTGATGTGGTAGTCATAGGTGCGGGTGCGGCAGGCATGTTCTGTGCAGCGCAGGCCGGACAGGGTGGCTGCCGGGTTCTGCTGCTGGATAATGGTAAGAAAACCGGACGTAAAATTTTGATGTCGGGGGGCGGACGCTGCAATTTTACTAATCTGTATGCCGAACCGGCCGCCTATCTTTCCGAAAACCCGCATTTCTGCAAATCCGCCCTGGCGCGTTACACCCAGTGGGATTTTATCGACATGGTCAACCGCTACAACATCGCCTGGCACGAGAAAACCCTCGGTCAGCTTTTTTGCGATGACTCCGCACAGCAAATCGTGGCGCTGCTGGATAAAGAATGCGAACTGGGCAATGTCGATGTCCGGTTGCGCAGTGAGATTTCCGACGTACAGAAAACGGAAAATGGCTTTGTCATCAAGGTGAACGGCTCAACTGTGAGCACTCACTCACTTGTGGTTGCGAGTGGGGGGCTTTCCATGCCGGGGCTGGGCGCGACGCCGTTCGGTTACCGTCTGGCGGAGCAGTTTGGGCTGAAAGTATTGCCGACCCGCGCCGGTCTGGTGCCCTTTACCCTGCACAAACCGCTGCTGGATCACCTGCAAACCCTCTCGGGCGTGTCAGTGCCTGCGGTGCTGACCGCTGAAGACGGCACGGTTTTCCGTGAAAGCATTCTCTTCACCCATCGCGGCATGTCCGGCCCGGCCGTTTTACAGCTTTCCAGCTACTGGTTGCCTGGTGAGTTTGTGAGCGTTAACTTACTGCCTGACGTCGATCTGGCGGCGTTTCTCAATGACCAGCGGCAGGAACATCCCAATCAAAGCCTGAAAAATACGCTGGCGATGCAACTGCCGAAGCGTCTGGTGGAATGTCTGCAAACGCTCGGCCAGTTGCCGGACGTGACGCTCAAACAGCTTAACGTGCCGCAGCAGGCGGAACTGGTTGAACAACTGCAAAACTGGCAGGTGCAGCCGAACGGCACCGAAGGTTACCGCACGGCGGAAGTGACGCTCGGCGGTGTCGATACCAGGGAGTTGTCTTCTAAAACCATGGCCGCTGCGAAAGTGCCGGGTTTGTACTTTATCGGTGAAGTGGTGGACGTGACTGGCTGGCTGGGCGGTTATAATTTTCAGTGGGCGTGGAGTTCCGCGTGGGCGTGTGCGCAGGATCTGGTGGCTGGCCGCGTCAGCTAACCCAACTCATCAATTCCATACCGCGACTGGCTGCCAGTTATCACGGCGATGAATACAAAAACACCCTGAAAATACTCGCGAATCTTCAGGGTGACCCTTCACATGCTCCGTGTCAGGTATCTGGCGCTCTTTAACGCGTTCTCAGGACAAGAATCTTTTCAGGTTTTCCAGCATATTGGTCATCATGCCAAAGGCCATATTCACGCTGTGAATGCTGTAATACAGCGTTATATCGTGGCGCATCAGGTAAGTTTCAAAACATTTATCTGCCAGCACTGCCTGAACTTCCAGGCTGCGATCGCGAAAATGGCGGCAGTTATTGATGTACAGATCCAGCGACCGGTATTCCCCGGTGGCAAGCTGATTCACCAGCGCCGCCATCTGTTCAAAGCTCTCCACCAATGCCTTGTGCTTTTCCAGATGGTCTGCCTGCTCCTGAAGATTATCCATAATGCTGTTCTCCCTGTAATAAGACGACGGTAAAAGCCTGATCAGAAACGTTGCCAGTCGGCCTCATTGTGTGGCGGAGTGCCCGGTTTTTGGGTGCGCGGCAGTGCAGCCAGCGTCTGCGCCGGTTTTACGAAGGACTGGCGCTGACCGGCGGCGTCGCTCAGGCGGAATTCACCCACCAGTCGCGCCAGGCCGTCGGCCTGATCCTGCAACGAGCGTGAGGCTGAAGAGGCTTCTTCCACCAGCGCGGCGTTCTGCTGGGTCACATCATCCATCTGATTAACGGCCTGATGCACCTGAGAAATCCCCTGACTCTGCTCGGTAGCCGCAGCGGCAATCTCGTTCACCAGATCTGTAACCTGACGGATGGCGTTGCCCATCGAGTTCATGTTCTCGCCGACATCGCCCGCCTGATGGGCACCGGCTTCGATCAGGCTGTAGGACAGGTCGATCAGTTCTTTTATTTCACGCGCGGCGGTGGTCGAACGCTGTGACAGATTTCTGACCTCACCGGCCACCACAGCAAATCCTTTACCGTGCTCACCGGCGCGTGCCGCTTCCACGGCGGCGTTCAACGCCAGAATATTGGTCTGGAAGGCGATGCCCTCGATAAGCGTGATGATCTCGGTGACTTTGCGGGAACTGCTGCGGATATCGCCCATGGTGCTCAGCATGGTTTCCAGCGAGGAGGCACTTTTCTCCGACAGCGCATTCATGTTGCCCGCCAGCTGGCTGGCCTGACGCGTGTTGTCGGCGGTCTGGCGAACCGTCTCGCTGAGCTCGGTCATGCTGGCGGCGGTCTGTTCCAGCGAGGCGGCCTGCTGCTCGGTGCGCGAGGAGAGATCTTCGTTACCGGCCGCGATTTGTGCCGACGCGCTGCTGACCGACTGTGACGCCGCACTCACGGACAACAGTGCACCGGAGACGCGTTGCATCAGGCTGTTGAAGGCGCGGGCCATGTTGCCCACTTCGTCATGACGGCTGGCATCGGCGCTCACCGTCAAATCCAGCCGTTCGCTGGCGATGGTCATGATATCCCCGATGGCCAGCAGGCTTTTCCGTACGCGGCGGATGGTGACCAGCGCAAAGAAACCCAGCAGCAGGATGGTGAGCGTCACGCCGCTGCCCATTCCCCACAGTGTGGCGTTGAAAATGCTGCGGTTAGTGGCGCGCAGCCCCTCACCGATGTCGATGTTAACGGTAAGCTGTTTCTGGTAATCGGAGATGAGCTGACGGATAGCCATGCCGATGCCGCCGTCACCCTCAATCAGCGCCAGACTGACGTCATCCTGATGCGCGCGTGATGAGGCCAGAAACGCCGGGAGTTTTTCCTCCACTTTACGAATATTGTCGAAAGCGACGTGGGTCAGCCTTTCATCTTCAGCGCTGGAGATATCGTGTTGCAGATAATATTCCGTCAGCGTTTTCAGCCCGGCAATCCGTTGCTGAATGAGGGTTTCTACCTCAGGCATTTTGCTGTTATCGGTCTGGCTCTGGTGTTTATAGAGCGTGAGGGAAAGCCTGTTGCTCTGGTCGATGAGTTTATTGAGATCTTTGATGGAAGGGATCGCATTGACCTGAACGTATTCAAACCGGTCCTGGAAACCCGAAATCAACATAATGGCGGCGACCCCCAGAGCGATGAGGGCGGCAGATAGCAGTGAGAACGTCAGTAAAAGACGCTGTGTGATGTTCATATTTTCCCCTGATTTTAAAAGTCCGGCCTTCGTGAAAGTGGCATGACGTGAATCAGGGTTATCGGCAAAGGTTGCGCCAACGTTAATTAAACCGATCTAATTCAATTATTTACGTTAAGTCAACGTTTCGCGTTGGTGTTTAAAATGATTTTTTATGCACGTAAAGAGATTTTTCATGCTCTCTCAGACGATGTTGAATGATTCCCCCGACGCCCGGCGGGTTTGTGCAAAAGAACATCAGGATCGCGTCAATTTCTCATTGAAAAGCGCGGGGAAATGACACAGTCTGCGGCCTGCAGCGCGCCATCCGGCGAGCCTCTTTTTCTGTCACAAGGTCATCTGATGTGTATTCACTGTCGTCGCCGTTCAACTTCCCTTTATAAATCAATGCAATGAAAAGAATAACGGGACGATTTTCTGGCCTGAGCATCATGCTTCCTTTGCTTCTGACCGCGTGTGGAACCTTATCCGAGATGCAGGTGAAAGAAAGCCCGCAGGCGGTGAAGCAACTTGCCTGCACGAAAAATCTCGACGGGCTGGTTGACGGTATTGTTCAGCACTATATGAAGAAGGAAAAAGCCAGCGGCCTGGCGATAGGGATTATCCGCAACAACGGCGAAGCCCGGACCTGGGGCTATGGGTATACCAACGCAGTAAATGGCTACAAAATTGACGGGGAAACGCTGTTTGCGCTCGGTTCAGTGAGTAAGGGCGTGACCGGTGAAGTGGTGGCCGGGCTGGTCGATAAAGGACAGCTGAACTGGGACGATAAACTCTCGGACTTATTGCCGAAAAATATTCTGCTCAGCCCGGATGCCCGGAACATCACCTTGTTGCAGCTGGCCACACATACTTCCGGTTTACCGCGACAAAACATGAACAAAGACATGTTGCAGAGCTTCCTGAAATATCTGTATACCGGCGACAATTTTTATAACGAACTGGACAGCGATGCGGTAGTGAACGATCTCTCTTCGTTCAAAAAGCCGCAAAAGCGGGAGCCTCAGTATTCCAATCTGGGTTACGCGCTTCTTGGCTACATTCTCAAAGTCAAAACCGGCGAAGACATCCAGCAACTGGCGTATGACTTTATCTTTAACTCGCTGAAAATGAGCAATACCAGCTTCCACGGCCCGACGCTGAAAGATTACCCTTATCGCGCGATCGGTCATGCGGGCGATCAGCCGAAGTTTATTCGCCGCGGCAAAGTGGTGCCTGACTGGTACTTCACCAACAACATGGTGGCGGCGGCCAATCTGTACAGCAACGCCGATGACCTGCTGAAATATCTTCGTGCGCATATCGAGAATTCCCGCACCGGCGATCTCAACGCGGCTATTCAGGTCACAGAAAAAGTCTATTTCGAAAGAGAAATTGAGGCCGCCAATATTGCCTGGGTCACTGATTATAAAGATAACCAGATAATTACATACCAGGTCGGATATATCGGCGGATACTCCAGTTATATCGGTTTTGATAAAAAACATCAGAATGCTGTTGTCGTGTTACAGAATTCCTTTAACTGGAGTAACTATATTGGTCATGATTTGTTATTAAAAATGGCAATGGCGGATGACTACCGGGAAACCTGTCAGTAAATATCCTCACTAAGTGCGAAAAATCCTAATATATTCATGGTCATGTAAAGTAAATAATGTGAAAAAAATTCGCATTATTTACTCGTGTATGAAATCATTGCGCCATCATGTTTTGAATCTTTTGTCACCATTGCAAAGTGGGCTTCACTTTATCCGCAGGAAAACTCGCTGCATTTTCTATTTTAACGTGCACTGGTTTATCGCGATGAACGCTATTTCCCTGATTTATAAGATTCAACAAAGTAATTTTATTGCGAAGGTAATCCCATGTCTTTTATTCCTGCGAAGAAGAGCGCTTATCTCCTAAGCCTCATGATGATGTTTTGTTATACCTTTAAGGTTTTTGCCAATGAACCGGCCGCTGCACAGGTTGCCGGTTCGGAAAATAACGCCGCCACGATTGCGCCAGCCGCACCCGCTGCACCTCTGACGACGCCTCAAACCCCGGAGACGACGGCGGTCACGGCGGAAACGCCGCCACAAGCCACGCCGGAAGTGACGCCGCCCGCTACGCCAGACGCACAACCTGCTGCCCCGGCCGATGCCGTGACCACGCTGCCCCTCACTCACGCGACGGCGGAACCCGAGCCTGAGTCGGTAAAAGAACCGGCTGCTGAAGCTGCGCCGGAGCCTGAGAAAGTCGCTTTCAGCCTGAACAGCGAAGAGCAAAAGCGTGCCTATGCCAGCGGCGTTGCCATGGCTAAATACATTGAAGCGCAGATTGTCGAGCAAAAGGCGCTGCACATTACGCTGGACAAAGACATTCTTCTGGCCGGGATCACCGATACCTTTGACCAGCGCGAAAAGATGAGTCCGCAGGATGTGCAGGCCACGCTGACGGCGTTTGATGAGCAGGTGAAGATCCTGACGCAGGCGGCGACAGCGAAAGAGCAGGGCGCAGAGAAAGCCTTTATTGAAGAGTTTGCCAAACGTCCGGGTGTGAAAAAAACCGCGAAAGGCCTTTACTATCTGGTTGAAAATAAAGGTGAAGGTGCGGTAATCAAAGACACCAATCAGGTGGAGGTGGCCTACAAAGGGGAATTACTCGATGGCACTATGGTGGATGGCCCGCAAATCGACAATGCGAACCAGATTTTCCGCGTGGCCGACATGCCGCCTGTTCTGCGTGATGCCGTGAAACTTGTCCGCAAAGGCGGAAAAGTGACGATTGTTATCCCGCCTGCCCCTGTCGGGAAAAACAGTGAGGACGGCAAGCCAAAATCAGTGGTGATTTACACGGTGTCGGTGGTGAACGTGAACAACCCGCACTGACCGCCGGTCAGCACTCCCCTTCGCCGGGGAGGCCGCTTACCTGTCACAACCTCTCTGGCACATTAAGCCAGGGAGGCACTTTCCTGATGCACCGCGATATAGCGCTCAAATTTGGCCGGTTTCAGCTGGCTGAGATCCACCAGCACCAATCCGTCGATGCAGTTGTTGAATTCCGGGTCGCTGCCGAAATCGATAAACTGCACGCCGCCGCTTTCGCAAAGTTCGGAATACTGCTTATACAGCGCCGGAATGCTGCATCCGAGATTGGCCAGCAGACGTTTAAGGCGCTGCAAATCTTCCTGATAATCATCGCCGCAAAACTGCGCTAACACGTCAGGCAACGACGTCGGATAAGGGCGCAGTGAGGTCGCCAGTGGCAGCGTCGGGGCGAAATACAGTCGATAAAATGCCACCAGCAAATCGCGGGCGGGCAGCGGCATGCCGCCGGAAATCGACACCGGGCCAAACAGATAACGCGTTTGCGGATATTTCGCCAGATACGCGCCGATGCCCAGCCACAGATAGTCCAGCCCGCGCTTTCCCCAGTACGCAGGCTGAATAAAGCTGCGTCCGAGTTCGATACCCTGCGCCAGAATCGGATCCATCTGGTGGCCGTACTGAAACAAACTCTGGCTGTAAATGCCGTTCAATCCTTTGCTGGCGACCAGATCGGCGGTCGGGATAAACCGGTACGCGCCGACAATCTCCAGCGCCTGCGGATCCCACAGCACCAGGTGATAATAGTCGTCATCGTAACCGTCGAGATCCCGACGGCGGCCACTGCCTTCACCGACGGCGCGGAAGGCAATTTCGCGCAACCGGCCCAGTTCGCGCAAAATCGGCACCGTATCTTCTCCGTGACGGCGATAGAGATAAATCATCTTGCCGTCCGGCGTTTTGCCCAGCACTTCGCTGGCTTCCAGCGCGTGTTTCAGCACCGCCCGATCTTCGGCGCGGGCAATCGACGTTTCAGTGTGGAACAGCCCCGGCTTGCCTGCACCAAGGCGGTAAAGATGTTTACGAAAACGCGCCGCCAGATCCCCCGCCTGCATCTGTCCGTCGTGCCAGCTGGCATACGGAATGCGCGCGCCGATTTTTAGCGTCAGGCTGTTGCCGCGCTGTCCAAACATTTCATGCACCAGCAGCAGGGTACTCAGCGGGCGGTAAATCATCGACGTGAGATAAAACAGCGCACTGTTGCTGCCGCTGATATGCACCGGCACCACCGGCGCACGGGCTTTGGCCGCGAGGCGGATAAATCCGGTGTGCCATTTGCCGTCGCGCACGCCTTTCGAGCTCATCCGCGACACTTCGCCTGCCGGGAAGACAATCAGCACGCCCTGATTTTGCAAATGCTCCTGCATTTGTGTGACCTGATTGCGGCGTGTACGGTTGCCCATATTGTCCACCGGGATCATCAGGCTGCCGAGCGAAGACACCAGCGATAACAGCTGATTTGCCACCACTTTGACATCCGGGCGCACCGACGCCACTGCGTGCAACAGCGCGAGGCCGTCGAGCGTGCCAATCGGATGATTCGCCACCACCACCACCGGCCCGTAACTCGGGATCTGCTCCCGGTCACGCTCTGTCAGTTCACAGCGAATATTGAAATGCTCAAGCACCTGCTCGGCCATATCAATCCCTTTCAGGTGCTGATACTTGTCGGCAAAACGGTGGAATTCTTTTTCGCGGAAAAGGGTTTTTAACAGACGGCGTTGCCAGGAAGGGGTTTTGTGCTGCGGGTCGAGATCCTGAAACAGGGTATCCATGCTGAACATAGGATGTCCTCCGGTTGAAGTCTCCCGACCATAATCAGCGCACATGACAGCGATGTGACGTTTTGATGGCAGTAAGAGGAAGGCTGAATAAAACACCGGTTCAATTTGTTGCGAAAACAGCCAAATACCCATAGAGTCAACACTCCTGCATGGCGACTAAAATGCCCAACCCATCTTTCGTGAGACGCTGATTTCCATGCCCGCTCCCGCTTCGCCCGATCTATCTCCGGCTGCTGCTTCAAAGACCACGCTGCGCATTCTTTCGATTCTGGTGTTCAACTTCGCTAATTATCTGACCATCGGTCTGCCGCTGGCGATCCTGCCAGGGTATGTACATGAGCATCTCGGTTACAGCGCGTTTTGGGCGGGCCTGGTGATCAGCCTGCAATATTTTGCGACGCTGCTCAGCCGCCCGCATGCCGGGCGTTATGCCGATAAAGTCGGACCCAAAAAAGTGGTGATGATCGGCCTGACCGGCTGCCTGCTGAGCGGGGTGTTTTACCTGCTGGCGCTGTGGCTGGATGCCTCACCGGCGGCCAGTCTGGCGCTGCTGTGCATCGGACGTTTATTGCTTGGTGCCGGGCAAAGTTTCGCGGGCACCGGTTCGACGCTGTGGGGCATTGGCGTGGTGGGTTCGCTGCATATCGGCAAAGTCATTTCGTGGAGCGGGGTGGTGACGTATGGCGCTATGGCGATTGGCGCGCCGCTCGGCGTGTGGATTTTCAGCCTTGGCGGCCTGACCCTGCTTTCCGGCTGCATTATTCTGGTGGCGCTCACGGCGTTGCTGGCGGCGTGGCGTAAAGCGCCGGTGGCGGGGAAAGCCGCGACACAACTTCCGTTCAGGCAGGTGCTTGGCAAAGTGTTGCCGTACGGGCTGGCGCTCGGGCTGGCGTCCACCGGCTTTGGCGTGATCGCAACGTTCATTACGCTGTTTTACGATGCCAAAGGCTGGTCTGGCGCGGCATTCTCTTTGACGTTTTTCAGCGCGGCGTTCGTGGGAATGCGGCTGCTTTTCCCCAACTGCATCAACCGTTTTGGCGGCCTGCGTGTTTCACTGGTGTGTTTCGCCGTAGAAATCATCGGGCTGATTTTGGTATTTTTCGCCCCAACGGCAGGGGTAGCGATGGGCGGCGCATTTCTTACCGGCGCGGGTTTCTCGCTGGTCTTTCCGGCGCTGGGTGTGGTGGCGGTTAAAAAATTGCCGCAGGAAAATCAGGGCAGCGCGCTGGCAACCTATTCGGCATTTCTGGATTTATCACTGGGTGTCACCGGCCCCCTGGCGGGAATACTGATGGCGCAGGCGGGGATCGGGGCGATTTATCCTGGCTCAGCGCTGCTGGTTCTGGTGGCGATGGCGCTGGTGCTGCGGCTGTTGTTACGTCCTTCACCGCAGAACACCCGCGCCGACCTCTGACACTTTTTCAACACATTACACGCCGTGCAGGCGGCCCATGTGCAGCGTATCCACCAGCTCACCGTCACGCATCGCATAGCAAGGGCTGCGGCCTTCGAGCATGAAACCAAACTTTTTGTACAAGGCGATGGCGGCGTCATTGTCAGCATAGACCGTCAGTTCCACGCGTTTCACCTGCAGCCACTTATCACACAGCTCAAGAGCGGCCGCGAGCAGTTTGCTGCCCACTCCTCTTCCCTGAAAACTGACATCCACACCAATGCCGAACGTGGCGACGTGGCGGCGTCGCCAGGGCTCTTCTACGATCAGCGTCAGATTCCCGACCAGTTTGCCGTCAATGCAGGCCACCAGCGCGAAACGGTGAGGAGAAGAATTCGCCAGGCGGCCTTCCCAGAGGGCGGCGGGTGGATAAGGAAGTTGCAGAGTGTCGCTGTACACCGGCACCTGCGCGTAAAGTTGCCCAAGCGCTTGCGCGTCCGTTGATTCAGCATGGCGTATAACGATTTCGCTCATAGCGACACTCCTTTTAGTGTGGTTACTGTTTGAATATCCTCTAGATTTATCAGGAATAATAAAAGTGTCAATGTGTCATGTGGTGAAAAAAAATGCTTTACAAGTGCGAATGATAATGATTATTATTGCCATGCGTTCCGGGGATGGCCTCACACCAAGGTCAAACGGGTCCCCATGAATGCACGACATTGCTCACATTGCTTCCAGTATTATTTAGCCAGCCGGGTGCTGGCTTTTTTTTTGCCCTGTTTTGAGCGGCAGAGGCGATGGCCGCGTTCGCTCACCCGGATCAATGAATCAGGTAAACTCGCCGGGATTCGCTTGCCTGCCACTCACACTCTTTAGATAAAATCTTTTTCCCTCTCTCTCCCAAAACCCGCCTTTATCTCCTGCAATTCCTTTGAATTTAGTCATCTGCGTTTGTTCATATTTTTTGAACAGAGGGGTGAAGTTTTTACGCTTTCTTATTCTCAGCCGTTGACTAGACTAGAGAAAACATTGAGGAGAGTTGAACATGATCTACTTACGCAAAGCACAAGAACGCGGGCACGCAAGTCACGGCTGGCTGGAAAGCTGGCACACTTTCTCTTTCGCCGATTATTACGATGCAAACTTCATGGGATTCTCCGCACTGCGGGTCATCAATGAAGACTTTATCGACGAAGGGCAAGGGTTTGGCAAACATCCGCATAAAGACATGGAAATCCTGACTTACGTGCTCGAAGGCACCGTGGAACATCAGGACAGCATGGGCAACAAAGAGCAGATTCAGGCGGGTGAATTCCAGATCATGAGTGCCGGTACCGGCGTGACGCACTCTGAGTACAACGGCAACAAAGACCGCAAATTGCATCTGTATCAGATCTGGATCATTCCGGATAAAAAAGGTCTGGAACCGCGTTATGAACAACGTATGTTCGACGCGCCACAAGGCCGCCAGCTGGTGCTTTCTCCGGATGCACGTGATGGTTCACTGAAAGTCTTCCAGGACATGGAATTGTCCCGCTGGGCACTGAAAAAAGACGAACAGTCTGTCTATCAGATTCAGGCAGAACGTCGTGTGTGGATCCAGGTGGTGAAAGGCACCGTCTCCATCAACGGTCAGAAAGCCGGGCCAAGCGATGCGCTGGCGATCTGGGATGAAACGGCGCTGTCCGTTCATGCCGATGAAGACAGTGAAATTCTGCTGTTTGATCTGCCACCGGTCTGAACAGGCAGGTAACACCCCTGAAGGCGACTCCGGTCGCCTTTTTTACGTCTGTTATCGGAAGCTGACGTTAATGCCCAACTGCCCCTGATATCCCATCCCCGGCAGGCTTAAATTTCGGTAATGGGTGATGTCACTGAAAAATGCCACGCGTTTTGACAGCGTCGCGGTCAGGCCCACGCCGTCCTGCACCCAGCGTTCCGTCGTCGGTGGCTCGATTTCAACCGTATTGATGGTCACTGCCGATTTATCTCCGACGTTGCCCACCAGATCAATGTGAAAATAGGGCGTCAGGGAAGCGGTGTTGCGTTCTGTCTGACGGAAAATCCGCAAGCCGCCGCGCACCTGGCCGCTGTTCTGATCGATAGGCTGAATGCGTTGGCTGAGCGTGTTGAACGAATCCAGATGCAGATGCTGAGCGACAAACTGCGCCTGCGGCTCAAGCCTCCAGTTGTCTGCCACACGGTAAGGCTTGCCGATCTCGACGGAGAGCGTCGAGCCATAACCTTTCTGCGCGGCGTTGCGTTTTTCCGATAAGTCCTCGCGATAAAAGGTGTTCTGGTTAACGACATTCAGGTAGCCGCCTTCTGATGTCACCGCGCTGTAATACCCGCCAATGCCCGCCGATGCCGTCGAAATATTGCCGGTACTGAGCGCCTGCCCGATAAGCCTCAGCGCGCTGTCTTTGGTATCGGTGGTCTGATTGCCCAGTGTGACGATCACCCCGGCGCGGCGGTGCTCCCCGTCCGGTTTTTCTTCCTGAAACAGATCTCTGCCGATTTGCGCAAACCAGATATTCGACGCGCGATAGCGGGTATCCGTGACATCCGCGTTATGGCTGCCGCCGAGTAAACCCCAGGTGCCGTTTTCGCGATTTTTCGACGCATTACTCTGCCGTTCAAGGTAGGTTCCCACCGTTTTAAAGCCATATTCCCGGTTGAGGTAAGGCGCTGTGACATAGGCATTTTGCGCCGGTTGCGGGTCAGCTGCCTGTACACAACTTTCATGCAGCGCAAAACTGACCGTTCTGCCCAGAATAAACAGCAGCGTAAAGGCGGTAAAAGTGAGGGTTTTGCCTGAAGTCGTCATGAGTTCGCCTGCCTGTCTGCCCTGATGTCATCGGATAAGGCGGCTCAATATAGTCTGTTTTTTACGCAAGGCTAATCACACTGCATCAGAGATAAAAATGTCAGGCACCACGGGCATCACAGCCCGGTGTGAGGAATTTTAGCCGGGCAAAAAAGCAATGATTACCGGTGAGTTTCTTAACTCAACGCGTTTTGCGCAACGCGGCGGCATAGTCCTTTCTCTAAAAAGATGCTGAGAATTTATTCAACTTCGTGACGCTTTTCACAGCCTGATACGACGCTGTCCCGATTTTATGAGCATGCTCTCATTCCATCCTTTCAGTCATGGAAACCGGTTTCCAAAGAGACTCAAATACCTTCGGCAAGAGAAAACGGGCAGAACATTAATTATCTGGGAGTGAAGCAAAATGAAAAGAATCATGCTTTGTTGTTCGGCGGGGATGTCGACCAGTTTGTTAGTTCGCAAAATGAAAGAGGCCGCAGCCGCGCGGGGCGAAGAGGTGCAGATCGAGGCGTTTGGTGCCAGCGAGTTTGACGAAAAATTCCGTGACTATCAGGTGGTGCTGCTCGGGCCGCAGGTGCGCTACATGCAGGCCGATTTATCGGCAAAGGCAGCAGAATTTAATATTCCGGTCGAAACCATCAATATGATGGATTACGGCATGCAGCGCGGCGACAACGTGCTGGACTTCGCTTACGGCCTGATCGCCCAGGAAGGAAGCCGCGTATGAGTGGCCTTTATCAGGCGATGGTGAACGTGATCGAAAAGCACATCACGCCGCTGGCCGGTAGCGTCGGCCAGCAGCGGCATGTGATTGCGATCCGCGACGGCTTTATCGCCGCGCTGCCGTTTATGATCATCGGCTCATTTATGCTGGTGTTTATCTTCCCGCCTTTTTCCCCCGACACCACCAACGGTTTTGCCCGCGGCTGGCTGGATCTGTCGCTGAAATACCGCGAACAGCTGATGCTGCCGTGGTATCTGAGCATGGGCGTGATGACCTTTTTCATCTCGGTCGGTATCGGTGCCAGCCTTGGCAAACACTATAAACTTGACCCGATCATGACCGGTTTGCTGGCGTTTATGGCCTTTCTGCTGGTCGCCGCGCCCTATCATGACAAACAAATTTCCACCCAATATTTCTCCGGCGAAGGCATATTCACCGCGATCCTGACGGCGATTTATGCCGCTGAAGTGTATGCGCTGCTCAAACGCCGCAACATCACCATCCGCCTGCCGAAAGAAGTGCCCACCGGCGTGGCGCGTTCTTTTGAAATTCTGATCCCGGTGATTGTGATTGTCGCCACGCTGCATCCGCTGAACCTGTTTATTCAGTCCACCACCGGGATGATTATTCCCGAAGCGATCATGCACCTGCTGGCGCCGCTGGTTTCTGCCTCCGATTCCCTGCCGGCGATTTTGATTTCGGTGTTTATCTGCCAGGTGCTGTGGTTTGCGGGTATTCATGGTGCGCTGATTGTTACCGGCATCATGAATCCGTTCTGGATGACCAATCTGGCGCTGAACCAGACGGCATTACAGGCCGGTGCGCCACTGCCGCATATCTATCTGCAAGGATTCTGGGATCACTATTTGCTGATTGGCGGCGTCGGTTCGACCCTGCCGCTGGCGATCCTGCTGCTGTGCAGCAAGGCGGTGCACCTGCGTACCATCGGCAAAATGGGTGTGGTGCCGAGTTTCTTTAACATCAACGAACCGATTCTCTTCGGTACGCCGATTATCATGAATCCGGTGTTTTTCCTGCCGTTCACACTGGTCCCGATGCTCAACGCCATCTTCGCCTATACCGCCACAAAACTCGGCTGGGTGGCGCAAGTGGTGTCGCTCACACCCTGGACGACACCGGCGCCAATTGGTGCGTCATGGGCCGCAAATTGGGCGTTCAGCCCGGTAATTATGTGTCTTTTCTGTATGGTGTTATCGGCAGTAATGTATTACCCGTTCCTGAAAGCTTACGAACGTACGTTGCTGAAACAGGAAGCGGAAAAGGCTACGACACAAACGGCGGGTAACGCCGTGCCAGCAAACAGCTAAAAGCTAACGGACAGCGAGGATGACGATGAAATATCAATTTCCAAAAGAATTCTGGTGGGGCAGTGCCAGCTCAGCGCCGCAAACGGAGGGGGAAACCCTCAGTCACGGTAAAAGCGCCACGGTCTGGGATCACTGGTATTCGCAGCAACCGACACGTTTTCACGGCGACGTCGGCCCGCAGGACACATCGACGTTTTATAAAAACTGGCGCGAGGATATCGCGCTGCTGAAACAGCTGAACCACAATACTTTCCGAACCTCTATTTCCTGGGCGCGACTGATCCCCAACGGGCGTGGCGCCGTCAACCCGGAAGCGGTGGCGTTCTACAATCAGGTGATTGACGAAATGCTGGCGCAGGGCGTGCAGCCGTTCATCAACCTTTTCCACTTCGACATGCCCATGGCGATGCAGGAAATCGGCGGCTGGGAAAACCGCGACGTGGTGCAGGCGTATGAAACTTATGCCGATACCTGTTTTGAGTTATTCGGCGATCGCGTGAAACACTGGTTTACCTTCAATGAGCCGGTGGTGCCAGTCGAAGGCGGCTACCTGTATGATTTCCACTATCCGAACGTGGTGGATTTCAAACGTGCGGCCACCGTTGCCTATCACACCATGCTGGCGCATTCGCGGGCGGTGAAAGCTTACCGCGCCCGCAATCTCGGCGGTGAAATCGGCATCATTCTCAACCTGACGCCGTCTTATCCGCGCTCGCAAAACCCGGCTGACCTGAAAGCCGCGAACATTGCGGATCTGATGTTCAACCGCAGCTTCCTCGACCCGGCACTGCGCGGCGAATATCCGCAGGAACTGGTGGAGTTGCTGAAAAAACACGATCAGCTCCCGGCTTGTCAGCAGGGAGACAAAGAGCTGTTGCAGCAGGGCGTGGTGGATTTACTCGGCATCAACTATTACCAGCCGCGCCGCATTCAGTGCCGCGACAGTATGGTGAATCCGGAAAGTCCGTTTATGCCGGAATGGTTCTTTGACAACTACGTCATGCCGGGGCGTAAGATGAACCCGCACCGTGGCTGGGAAATTTACGAACAGGGCATTTACGATATTCTGACCAATCTGCGCGAAAATTACGGCAATCCGCGCTGTTTCATTTCCGAAAACGGCATGGGCGTGGAGCACGAACTGCGCTTCGAAAAAGAGGGCCGGATTGACGACGATTACCGCATCGAGTTTGTCAGCGGGCATCTGAAATGGCTGCACCGGGCGTTGCAGGAAGGCAGCGGCTGTCTCGGCTACCATATGTGGACGTTTATTGATTGCTGGTCGTGGATGAATGCGTACAAAAACCGTTATGGCTTTGTGCAACTGGATCTCGACACGCAAAAACGGACAGTGAAAAAGAGTGGCGAATGGTTCGCGCAGGTCGCCAAACATCACGGTTTCGACTAACCCTTAACGCGGTGACGCAAGGAAAGACATGGCAAACATTAACGACGTTTCGCGGCTGGCAAACGTCTCGAAAGCGACGGTTTCCCGTGTCCTGAGTGGCAGCCGCGGTGTAAAAGAAGAAAGCCGCCTGGCCGTGATGCAGGCGGTGGAAACACTGCAATACAAACCCAGCATGATTGCGCAGTCGCTCTCCACGCAGTCTACCGGCTGCATCGGCGTGATTTGCGCGGCAGAAAATATCAATCAGAGCACCGGCTATCTGCACGCGCTGGAAAAAGAGCTGAGGCTCAATCAAAAGTATTTACTGTTGAGATTCGCCACCGATGCCGCCAGCCTTGCCCATTCCGTGGATGAAATCGGTCGCGGGCTTTGCGATGCGATGATTGTGATTGGCGCGCGCTTCGCCCTGCCTGCGCTGCCGGACAACGTCATCACCATTGATTGCCTGGACGCGGATTCCGGGCGCAGCATTCATTTTGACCGCAGCTTTGCTACCGAAACCGCCTGCCAGTATGTGTTGCAGCAGGGGCGCCGACAGATTGCACTGATTAACTTTGAAAACAGCGAGGCGGCGGGGCAGGTGCTTCAGGGCTACCATCTGGCGCTGGAAAAATTCTTACTGCCTTATGACCGGCGGCTGGTCCACAGCGGAGAACACGCGCTCACGCAGCTGCTGGCGCAGAATGTCCCGTTCAATGCGCTGCTGGTGCCAGACGATGCCACCGCGCAGGACGCGTTACGTCAGCTTACCCAGCTGGGCCGCGCGGTGCCGCAGGCCGTGATGGTGTTCAGCCTCGACAGCACGCTGCCGCCGGGCGCTTCGGCGGTGCCGGCTATCGCTTATCCATTGGAAACGCTGGCGCAAAGAGCGATGGCGTTGCTTACCGGACAGTTTTCAGCGAACACCGGCGAGCCGGTTCGCGGGCAGCTTTGTTTGCCTGCCTGACCCGCATCGCATGTCGCGCAGCAACGGATATCCGCCTGCGCGAATGTTTGCTACCATAACTCCCTGATCCCTTAACCCCTTTCAGCGGCACATCCCTTTGACGACTATGAAGAAAAAAAGACCCGTACTCCAGGATGTGGCCGATAAAGTGGGCGTGACCAAAATGACGGTCAGCCGTTACTTACGCAACCCCGAACAGGTTTCCGGCGCGTTGCAGGAAAAGATTTCGGCCGCTCTCGATGAACTGGGTTACATCCCCAACCGCGCTCCGGACATTCTGTCGAATGCCAAAAGCCGCGCCATCGGCGTGCTGCTGCCGTCACTGACCAATCAGGTGTTCGCCGAAGTGCTGCGCGGCATCGAAAGCGTCACGGATATTCACGGTTATCAGACCATGCTGGCGCACTACGGCTACAGTCAGGAGCGCGAAGAACAGCGTCTGACCTCGCTGCTTTCTTACAATATCGACGGGCTGATTTTATCGGAGCGTCATCACACCGCACGTACGTTGAAAATGATTGAAGTCGCCGGTATTCCGGTGGTGGAAATGATGGATTGCGTCTCACCCTGCGTCGATCTGGCGGTCGGATTCAACAACTTTGAAGCGGCGCGGCAAATGACCCAGCAAATCATCGCGCGGGGCCACCGCCATGTGGTGTATTTCGGCGCACGTCAGGACGAACGTACCCTTATCAAGCAGCAGGGTTACGAGCAGGCGATGCGTGAATCCGGGCTGGAGCCTTACAGCGTGATGACCAGCCGGTCATCAAGTTACAGCGCGGGGGCGGAATTATTGCGTCAGGCGCAAAAAGACTGGCCGCAAATCGACAGTATTTTCTGTACCAACGATGACCTTGCGGCAGGCGCATTCTTCGAATGCCAGCGTCAGGGGCTGAAAATCCCGTCACAAATGGCGATCGCCGGTTTCCATGGTCACAACATGGGACAGGCGATGGAACCGCCGCTGGCAAGTGTGCTGACACCGCGTGAGAGAATGGGGCAGATCTCCGCCGAACGTCTGCTGGCGAGGTTACGCGGTGAGAACGTCGTCCCGCGCATGGTGGATGTCGGCTTTACAATTTCAGCGGGCGGCAGTATCTGAGCCCTGCGCGCAGATAAAAAAATCCCCGGCGAAGTGGCCGGGGATTGAGCAGTGTTTATTTGCAGGCGCGTTTATGACGCCAGTGACAAATGTCTTTTCTGCTGTTTGTAGGTTTGCAGCCACTCGGCGACGCGCTGTTGCTGGGATTTATCCAGCCACATGCCGAGCTTAGTACGACGCCAGATCGCATCATCCAGTTCGCTCACCCACTCTTTTTCCACCAGATAGCGCAACTCTGCTTCATAGAACCCGTGACCAAAATCTTCACCCAGCGATTCAATGCTGGTGGCGTCAGACAGGAACAACTCCGTCTGGCTGCCGTAAGTGCGGGCATAACGGCGAGCCAGGGTTTCCGGCAACCATTTGAAGCGGCTGCGCAGATTGGCGCTGTAAGTATCACGATCGCCGTTCAGCTTCCCGCCGGGCAGTACCGCCGTTTTGGTCCATGCCGGGCCTGCTTTCGGGTAGTATTTGCCGAGTTTTTCCAGCGCATGTTCTGCCAGTTTACGGTAGGTGGTCAGCTTGCCGCCGAACACGGAAAGCAACGGCGCTTTGCCGTCCTGATCGTGAACGTCGAGGGTGTAATCACGGGTCACTGCCTGCGGTGAATCCGATTCGTCATCACACAGCGGACGCACGCCGGAATAAGTCCAGACGATGTCTTCGGTGGTCAGCTGTTTCTTAAAGTGGTCGTTGTACACTTTCAGCAGATAACCCACTTCTTTATCATCGATTTTCACGTCTTTCGGATCGCCGTGGTATTCCACGTCGGTGGTGCCGATGATCGAGAACTCATCCAGCCACGGGATCACAAACACAATGCGGTGATCTTCGTTTTGCAGAATGTAGGCCTGCGGCTGATTGTGCGCACGCGGCACCACAATGTGGCTGCCTTTGATCAGACGAATGCCGTACGGCGATTTCAGTTTCAGACCGTCGTCGAAGAAATGTTTGACCCACGGGCCGGTGGCGTTCACCAGGCCTTTGGCGCGCCAGGTGAAGGTTTTGCCGGTGTCGATATCTTCGGCTTCGACCATCCACAAACCGTCTTCACGCCATGCACGGGTCACGCGGGTGCGGGTACGGACTTCGCCGCCGCGCTCTTCCACTTCCTGAGCGTTGACGACCACTAAACGCGCGTCATCGACCCAGCAGTCTGAGTATTCAAAACCTTTGGTCAGTTCGGGTTTCAGCACCGATTCGCTGCCAAACTTCAGGCCTTTGCTGGCCGGCAGGCTGGTGCGCTTGCCCAGATGGTCGTACAGGAACAGACCGGCGCGGATCATCCAGGCCGGGCGCAAATGCGGCTGATGCGGTAAACGGAAACGCATCGGGAAGGCAATATGCGGTGCCATTTTCAACAGCACTTCACGTTCAGCCAGCGCTTCGCTGACCAGACGGAATTCGTAATGTTCCAGATAGCGCAGGCCACCGTGGATCAGTTTAGAACTGGCCGAAGAGGTCGCGCAGGCCAAGTCTTGCGCTTCAAGCAGCAGAACAGACAGCCCGCGGCCAGCTGCATCTACTGCGATGCCGGTACCATTAATACCGCCACCAATTACGATCAAGTCTTTGGTTTCCACGTCATCTTCCTCCAGATGTTCGCAATAGCTCTTTTATGTTCGTTTTCGCTCACGATTGTAATCGAGAATCGTCAAACAAGCCAAGCGTTAACCAAATAAAAACAATTATGCGTGATGAAGGTAACATTTTTGTGTCGGTTTCGAGCAAAACGGCAAGAAGGGAACGAAACCGAACGCGGCAAAGCGTGGAATGTTTCGCAATTGTTCGTTTTGAAAGGGCAGGGAGGAGAAGGGAAAAGCGGGAGCGCCTGCGCGGCGCTCCAGAAAAAGCAGGGAAATCAGCAGAGTTCGAGCTGAACGTCGTACTTGTCGATGATCTGTTTCACGCTGTCCGGCGGCAGTTTATCGGTAAACAGATAGTGGATTAAATCCATTTTTCCGAGGTTTACCATGGCGTTACGGCCAAATTTGGAATGGTCTGTCACCAGCATCACGCAGCGGGAGTTTTCGATAATCGCGCGTTTGGTTCGCGCTTCGTGATAATCGAATTCAAGCAGCGAGCCGTCCATATCGATGCCGCTGATGCCGAGAATGCCGTAATCGAGGCGGAACTGAGAGATGAAATCGAGCGTGGCTTCACCCATGATGCCGCCGTCGCGGGCGCGAACTTCACCCCCGGCGAGGAACAGGCGGAAATCGTCTTTGGCGCTCAGCAGCGTTGCCACGTTGAGGTTGTTGGTGACGATGCGCAGATCTTTATGGTTGAGCAACGCGTGCGCCACGGCTTCCGGCGTGGTACCGATATCGATAAACAGCGTTGAACCGTCGGGGATCTGGCTGGCAACGCGTTCGGCGATGCGCGCTTTCGCTTCCGACCACATCACTTTACGGTCGTTATAGGCCGCATTCACCGAACTCGACGGCAAGGCTGCGCCGCCGTGATGGCGATGAATTTTGTTCTGTTCGGCCAAATCGTTCAGATCACGACGGATAGTTTGCGGGCTGACGGCGAAGTGCTCCACCAGCTCTTCCGTGCTGACGTAACCCTGCTGACGGACGAGATCGATAATCGCATCATGGCGTTGTGTTTGTTTCACCCGAATCCCCTACTTGCTTTTTTTGCGCGGTGTGCGCGTATCAACAAATGCCATCACCAGGCCAAGACCCAGACCAAATGCGTGTGCGGCATTCGCCACAGCAGCACCGCCGGTTGCGTAACCAATGAACATGAAAATCAGCGAAATGACCAGCAATCCGCCGGGAACGTACAAACGACTTTCCGGTTTTAACTGGCCGGTCAGCCACGCATAGCCCATCAGCGCATAAACCACGCCGGACAGACCGCCAAACCAGATACCGCTCACCATCGACTGACCCCAGCCGCTGATCAGTGCGGAAATCAGCGTCACGGTAAACAGCTTGCCGCTGCCCAGATGCATTTCAATCTGGCTGGCAAGATACCACCACCAGGCCAGATTAATCAGTAAGGCGATAAACGAGAAATTCATCAGCGCGGGCGTGAACCAGCGCCAGACCTGGAACATGCGGGAACTGTCAGGCCAGGCCAGCCAGCTCATCACCAGTTGATCGCCCACCATTTGTTGCAGGATAAACACCGCAAGACTCAGGACAATCATGCCGATGGTCAGCGGCCCGGCGCGGCTGCGCAGGCTTTTCAGGAAAGGCGCGTGCGACATTTTTAAATGTGGCTGCGTTTTGCCGGTTTTCCAGCTGGCCTCCTGATAACGCGGATGCAGCGGATCGCGCACAAACAGCGCGACCTGTTTTTCTGCTTCTTCCAGACGGGATTCATCTTCCAGCCAGATCTGCACTTCCTGACTTTCGTGTTTCGTCGTGAGCGTAAAACCCTGCGTTGCCATGTAATCGACAAACGCCTGAGCGAGGCGGGGGTTGTTCAGGTTAAGAATGCGCACCATAGCGTTAAGCGGTTTCCCTAATTGTTTGATTTGTTGCCGTCATTTTAGGGCAATACCTTATCTGCCAGCGTGAGGGAAGTCGATTATAACGTCAGACGGGTAAACGAGGGGAATTTAGGAATGCTGTGTGGCCAGCGGTGAACAATAAAATAACGCGGGTGTGAGATAGATCGAGATCTGATGAAACAGACAGAAATAACAACCCTGATTGATGGAAGCCAAAACGCTAATATTCTGACGATAAATGCCGATTTTCGCCATAATAATGACAGAAACCGGCATATTCATTACCCGTTTGCTTACAACCCTTCCAGCGCCTGCGCCAGATCGGCGATCAGGTCTTCGGTGTCTTCGATACCGATGCTGATACGCACCAGCCCGTCGGTGATCCCGCTCTGACGGCGGATCTCCGGCGCGACGGCGCTGTGGGTGGTGGACGCCGGATGGCAGGCCAGCGAGTCAGTATCGCCGAGCGACACCGCCTGCGTGATGATGCTCAGCTTATCGAGGAAAGTGCGTGCGGCGTTCAGCCCGCCTTTCAGCTCAATCGCCATGATCCCGCCAAACAGTTTCATTTGTTTCGATGCCGTGGCGTGCCCCGGATGCTGTTTCAGCCCCGGATAGAACACCGTGTCGACCGCGCTGTGGCCGTCGAGGAACTCCGCCACCGCCTGCGCGCTGAGGGAACTGGCTTCCACGCGCAGCGGCAGCGTTTTCAAACCCCGGATCAGCAAACTGGCTTCGAACGGGCTGAGGCAACCGCCGAACTGTTTCAGGCTCAGGGTGCGGATTGGGGTGATTAACGCCGCAGAACCGGCCACCACGCCGCCGGTCGCATCGCCGTGACCGCTGATGTATTTGGTGGCGGAGTGCAGAACGATATCAATGCCCAATTCCAGCGGACGCGTCAGGTACGGCGTGGCAAAGGTGTTGTCCGCCACACTCACCGCGCCTGCGGCTTTGGACAGGCGGGCGATTTCGGCCAGATCGGCGATATCCAGCCCCGGATTGGCAGGGGTTTCCACCAGCACCACTTTAGTGTTTGCCGTGAATGCCGCTTCCAGCCCGCTCACATCGGTGACGTGAACCGGTTTGATGCCATAACGCGGCAGCAGGTTACGCACCACGCCTTCGGTGCCGCCATACAGCGTGCCGATATGAATGATTTCATCGCCGGGAACCAGCAGGGCAAACAGCGTGGCGCTGATGGCCGCCATGCCACTTGCGCAGGCCACAGCGGTTTCCGCGCCTTCCAGCGCCGCCAGTTTTTGTTCGAAAACGCTGACCGTCGGATTGGCGAAACGGCTGTACATATAGCCCGGCTCTTCACCGCTGAAACGGCGAGCACCGCTGTCGAAATCAGGATACGAAAATGCAGAAGAGGCCGTGATAGGCGTCGCGACGGCGCCGGTCTGGGCATCAGGCTGCTGGCCGCCATGAACGGCGAGGGTGCGCATCCCTAAAGAACGTGAAGTGTTCAGATTTTTCATCTTGAAATCCTGTCGATAGTAGGCGGAAATTATATCAAGACTGAGGAAAGGTAGCTTTTTCAACTTAAGAACATTTTCGGCGCAAACTGATCAAGCTGGTTATAAACAGCATAGTCTGCGCCGGAAAAGAACAAGGGGGTAACGGGGAGAAAATCAGGCTTCGATATCGTGCGGAAAGGTTTTCGACCAGGCTTCAAAGCCGCCGTCAACGCTGTAGACCGATTCGAAACCCTGACCAATCAGGAACTGTGCTGCTCCGCGACTGCTGATGCCGTGATAGCACATCACCAGCACCGGTTTTTTGGCATCGGCCTGTTCCATGAATGCACGCATACTGTCGTTGCTCAGATGGAACGCGCCGGGTGCGTGACCCGCGCCGAACGTCTGAGGGTCACGGATATCGACCATCACGGCTTCGCCGGAGGTCAGGCGGGAATGCGCAAGTTCTACGCTGATTGCTTCAAATTGTTCCATTCTGGTCGTGCCTCATAAAAGGTGATGTCGTCATTCTACCCAATAATTGCACGACGAAGACCAGACAAAGAGAAGGGGTAAGCGTTAAACCAGGATCACTTTCACACCTTTCTGGCGTAACTGCCCGATGATGTCGCCGTTCGCTTCTTTGCCTGTAATGAGCACATCGATTTGCTCGGTGCGGCTGAACAGCATACCCGCGCGCTGGCCGATTTTGCTGCTGTCGACCAGCACCGCTAAATTCCCGACGTAATTCAGCATCTTCTGCTCGGCCATCGCGGTCAGCATATCGGTTTTGTACAGGCCGTCAGTGGTCAGCCCCGCGCCGCTGGTGAACATCCAGTGTCCGGCATACAGGCTGGCATCGCCGTCTTGGGGTGCCAGCGTAATCGACTGACTTTTATTGTACTGCCCGCCCATGATCACCACGCTCTCGTGCTCCTGCTCAATCAGATAATTGGCCAGCGGCAGATAGTTGGTGATGACCTGAATGTCTTTTCCGCACATTTCACGGCCCAGCAGAAACGCCGTCGAGCCACAGTTAATCACCACGCTTTCACCCGGCTGGCACAGTTCGGCTGCCGCTTTGGCGATGCGCATTTTTTCGTTGAGGTTGTGGGTCTGATGGATGTTCAGCGGTGTCCAGTTCTGGCGTGGCTGATTAACGGCTTCAGCGCCGTTGCGCACTTTACGCAATTTCCCCAGTTCGTTGAGCTTGGTGATGTCACGACGCGCTGTCGCCGGTGAAATATCAAATTGATCAATCACATCTGCGACGGAAATCTGCCCCTGACGTTGCAGGAGATCGAGAATAGCGTTGTGTCGTTGTGGCTCAGTCATGGTGGCTCCGCAGGTAAATAGGTGATTACCGCGTGATTATAAACGAGCATTTAATGCATTCAATCATCATTTGCTGATAAAACCAGCGGGGAATACTTTCCCCGCCGTGAATGCATGACTCTTTTAAGTAAATAATTTTAAAGGAAAGATTTAAAGGGCAAATCAGTTTCTGTGGTGAAACAGTCGTCGAATCCACGCGGGTAGTGATATTCGAAATTGTCTTTGTCGTTCGGGTAGGTAAATTTGCCACCCACCTGCCAGATAAACGGCTTGAAGCCGTATTTCAGGCGATCTTTTTTCATCTCCCACAGCACACGGATTTCCTGCGGATCGGCCTGGAAATTCGACCAGATATCGTGATGGAACGGAATGACCACTTTGGTGTTCAGGGATTCCGCCATGCGCAGCATATCCACGCTGGTCATTTTGTCGGTCACGCCGCGCGGGTTTTCGCCGTAAGAGCCGAGCGCCACGTCAATCTGATACTCGTTGCCGTGTTTGGCGTAGTAGTTGGAATAGTGTGAATCGCCGCTGTGATACAGGTTTCCGCCCGGCGTTTTGAACAGATAATTCACCGCACGCTGATCCATCATGTCCGGCAGCACGCCTGCGGCTTTCTGACCGGCGGGCAGGGTGATCAGCACCGTGCGGTCGAAGGAATCCAGCGCGTGAATTTCCACATCTTTGATCCTGACCACTTTGCCCGGCGTCATCACGATGCAGCGTTCAGCCGGAACACCCCAGCTCATCCACAAATCCACGCAGGTTTGCGGGCCGATAAAGGGGACGTCGGCAGCGCAGTTTTGCATCACGGCGGCGGCGACGTTCACATCGATATGATCGTTATGATCGTGGGTGGAGAGTACGGCGTCGATCTCGCGGATCGCAAAGGGATCGAGCACAAACGGCGTGGTGCGCAGATTCGGCTGGAGCTTCTTCACACCGGCCATGCGTTGCATCTGGTGGCCGGTTTTCATCAACGGGCTGCTGTGATTTTGCTTGCCGACGCCGCACCATAAATCGATACAGATATTCGCGCCGCCCTCAGATTTCAGCCAGATCCCCGTACAGCCCAGCCACCACATGGCAAAGGTGCCCGGCGCGACCTTTTCCTGCTCAATTTCTTCATTTAACCAGGTGCCCCATTCCGGGAACGTACTGAGGATCCAGGACTCGCGGCTGATCGTTTCTACTTTGCTCATGGTATTCCCTCATCTGAGTTGGGTGTGAAATAATACGTCATAATAAATCATTTAATGATTAATCATGATTTATTGGTGAGGAAGTTATCACCGAAAAAGTGTCATGACAATGATTTTAAGGCGGGTTTTTTGAGCATGAATAAAAACGTATGAGAAGGAGTATTCAGCCGGATTCGCATTATTTAATAAGATAATACGTCATTATGGTATTGAAATTATTCATTAATATGAGGTTTTTTAGCCAGGTGGCTATTTACCCTGATGACGATATCTTGCGAGACTGCTCACAAATAATCATTGTGAATCTTTATCTGATTCGATGTGAGCATTAGAGTGCGTCTGTCCCTCACTTCGCCGCGCGTTGTGCAGCGCCGGGAAGATCAAACAAGGTCAGACGGAGAGTCTTATGGAATTCCTCTACACCATCTTCACCGTATTTTTTAATCAGGTAATGACCAACGCGCCGTTGCTGCTGGGTATTGTGACCATGCTGGGTTACATCCTGCTCAGGAAGAGCGCGACGGTGATCATCAAAGGCACCATTAAAACCATTATCGGCTTTATGTTGTTGCAGGCGGGGTCCGGTATTCTGACCGGCACCTTTAAACCGGTGGTGGCAAAACTTTCAGAGGTTTACCACATTAACGGCGCGATCTCTGACACCTACGCCTCGATGATGGCGACGGTCGAGCGCATGGGCGAGGCTTACAGCTGGGTCGGTTACGCGGTGCTGATCGCCCTCGGGCTGAATATCCTGATGGTGGTTTTCCGCCGTATTACCGGCATTCGCACCATCATGCTCACCGGCCATATCATGTTCCAGCAGGCGGGGCTGATTGCGGTGTTCTTCTTCATCATGGGCTATCCGATGTGGACCACCATCTGGTCGACGGCGATCCTGGTGTCACTGTACTGGGGCATTACGTCGAACATGATGTACAAACCGACGCAGTCCGTGACGGAAAACAGCGGTTTCTCCATCGGGCATCAGCAGCAGTTCGCCTCGTGGATCGCCTGTAAAATCGCGCCCTATCTCGGTAAAAAAGAAGAGAGCGTGGAAGACCTGAAACTGCCGGGCTGGCTGAATATCTTCCACGACAATATCGTCTCAACCGCCATCGTGATGACCGTGTTCTTCGGCATTATTCTGTGCTCCTTCGGCCTCGACACCCTGCAGCAAATGGCCGGTAAAACCCACTGGACGATTTACATCCTGCAAACCGGTCTGATGTTTGCGGTGGCGATCTTCATCATTATTCAGGGCGTGCGCATGTTCGTCGCTGAACTGACCGAAGCCTTTAACGGCATCTCCCAACGTTTAATTCCCGGTGCCGTACTGGCGATCGACTGCGCGGCAATCTACAGCTTTGCGCCGAACGCCGTGGTCTGGGGCTTTATGTGGGGCACCATCGGCCAGCTGATTGCCGTCGCCATTCTGTTTGGCCTCGGTTCATCCATCATGATCATCCCCGGTTTCATCCCGATGTTCTTCTCCAACGCCACCATCGGCGTGTTTGCCAACCACTTCGGCGGCTGGCGAGCGGCGCTGAAAATCTGTCTGGTGATGGGGATGATCGAAATCTTCGGCTGCGTCTGGGCCATCAAACTCACCGGCCTGAGCGCCTGGATGGGCATGGCTGACTGGTCGATTCTGGCACCGCCAATGATGCAGGGCTTCTTCAGCATAGGGATGGCCTTTATGGGCATCATCGCGGTCATCGCACTGCTGTACATGTTCTTCGCCGGTCGCACATTGCGCGCAGAAGAAGATGCGGAAAAACAAACGCTTAATCAATCCACTTCACATTAATCAACGAGGTTCCCATGACAGTACGAATTCTGGCGGTATGCGGTTGCGGGCAAGGCAGTTCGATGATCATGAAGATGAAAATCGGCCAGTTCCTGACGCAGGAAGGCGTGGATCACACCATGAACAGTTGCGCGGTGGGGGAATACAAATCAGAGCTGGGCGGCGCCGACATTATTGTCGCCTCCACGCACGTGGCGGATGAAATCACCGTCAGCGGCAACAAATACGTGGTCGGCGTGCGCAACATGCTGTCGGCGGCAGATTTCGGCCCGAAAGTGATGGAAGTGATCAACGCGCACTTTCCGTCGTCGCTGAAAAAGTAAGGAGCGCTGTATGAAACTGCGAGATTCGCTGGCTGAAAACAACTCGATTCGTCTCAACGCAGAAGCAGAAACCTGGCAGGAAGCGGTGAAAATCGGCGTCGATATGCTGGTGGACGCCGGTGTGGTCGAGCCGCGTTATTACCAGGCAATTTTGGATGGCGTGAAACAGTTCGGGCCGTATTTCGTGATAGCGCCGGGGCTGGCGATGCCGCATGGCCGCCCGGAAGAAGGCGTCCTGAAAACCGGTTTTGCGCTGGTGACCCTGAAAACGCCGCGGGTGTTCAACCACGAGGATAACGATCCGGTGGATATCCTCATCACGATGGCGGCGGTGGATGCCAACGCCCATCAGGAAATCGGCATCATGCAGGTGGTGAACCTGTTTGATGACGAGGCCAATTTTGACCGCCTGCGCGCCTGTACCACCGCGCAGCAGGTGCTGGATTTGATCGACCAGACTTCCGCCGCGGCGGTTCACTAATTCGTTAGCAGAGAAGGAATTCAATATGTCTCATTCATTACCGATGTTGCAGGTGGCGCTGGATAACCAGTCGATGGACGACGCCTACAAAACCACGCGCCTGATCGCCAGCGAAGTCGACATCATCGAAGTCGGCACCATTTTATGCGTCGCTGAAGGCGTGCGGGCGGTGCGTGATTTGAAAGCGCTGTATCCGGAAAAAATCGTGCTGGCCGATGCCAAAATCGCCGATGCCGGAAAAATCCTCTCGCGCATGTGCTTTGAAGCCAACGCCGACTGGGTGACGGTGATTTGCTGCGCCGACATCAACACCACCAAAGGCGCGCTGGAAGTGGCGAAGGAATTTAACGGCGACGTGCAGATTGAACTGACCGGTTACTGGACGTGGGAACAGGCGCAGGAATGGCATGACGCCGGTATTCAGCAGGTGGTTTATCACCGCAGCCGCGATGCTCAGGCCGCCGGTGTGGCGTGGAGTGATGCCGATATCACCGCCATCCAACGCCTGTCGGATATGGGCTTTAAAGTGACCATTACCGGCGGGCTGGCGCTGGAGGATTTGCCGCTGTTTAAAGACATTCCGGTCCACGTTTTCATCGCCGGTCGCAGTATCCGCGATGCCAAAGATCCGGTTGACGCGGCGCGTCAGTTCAAAAAATCCATCAGCCAGCTCTGGGGCTAAGGAATCTCGCATGATGCATAAAGCCGTTCCACTCGGTATCTATGAAAAAGCCCTGCCTGCGGGCGAAGACTGGCTGATGCGCCTGACGCTGGCGAAAGAGCTGGGCTTCGATTTCGTTGAAATGTCGGTAGATGAAACCGATCACCGGCTGGCGCGGCTTGACTGGTCACGCGAGCAACGCCTGCTGGTGGTCGATGCGATTTCGCGCACCGGCATCCGCATTCCGTCGATGTGCCTGAGCGCGCACCGGCGGTTTCCGCTCGGCGCAGAAGATGATGAAACCCGTAATCAGGGGCTGGACATCATGCGCAAAGCCATCGTGCTGGCGCAGGATCTGGGCATCCGCGTGATCCAGCTCGCCGGTTATGACGTTTATTACCAGCAGGCCAACGACCATACCCGCGAACGTTTCCGCGACGGCTTGCAGGAGTCGGTCGAAATGGCCAGCCGCGCGCAGGTGACGCTGGCGATGGAAATCATGGACTACCCGCTGATGAATTCCATCAGCAAAGCCTTGGGCTACACGCATTACCTGAATAACCCGTGGTTCCAGCTTTACCCGGATATCGGCAATTTGTCGGCGTGGGATAACGACGTGCAGATGGAACTGGCGAGCGGCGCGGGGCACATCGTCGCCGTGCATATTAAAGACACGCAGCCCGGCGTATTCAAAAACGTGCCCTTCGGCAGCGGGGTGGTGGAGTTCGAGCGCTGCTTTGCCACGCTGCAAAAAAGCGGTTATCGCGGGCCGTACCTGATCGAAATGTGGAGCGAAACGGCCGCCGATCCGATGCAGGAAGTGCGCAACGCCCGCGCCTGGGTGGTGGATAAAATGCAGAAAGCCGGGCTGAACATGGAGGAAACCGTATGACGGATGCTCTGAAACAACGCGTATTTGAAGCCAACATGGCGCTGCCCGCTTACGGTCTGGTGACCTTTACGTGGGGAAACGTCAGCGGGATTGACCGCGAGCGCGGGCTGGTGGTCATCAAGCCGAGCGGCGTGGAATACGAAAGCATGCAGGCCAGCGATATGGTGGTGCTGAATCTGCAAGGCGACGTCGTGGAAGGGCATTACACCCCTTCCTCCGACACCGCCACGCATCTCGAACTTTACGCCCGTTTTCCGCAGCTTGGCGGCATCGTGCATACCCATTCCACCTACGCGACCTCATGGGCGCAGGCCGGCGTGGCCATCCCGCCGCTGGGCACCACGCACGCGGATTATTTCGCCGGTGCGGTGCCGTGCACCCGGCCTTTATCGCGTCAGGAAGTGGGCGGCGAATATGAACTGGAAACCGGCAAAGTGATCGCCGCAGCGCTGAGCGGCATCGACCCGCTGCACATGCCGGGCATTCTGGTCGCCCAGCACGGCCCGTTCTGCTGGGGCACCACGCCGGAACAGGCGGTACACAACGCCGTGGTGCTGGAAGAAGTCGCGAAAATGGCGTGGATCACCGGTTCAATCCGGCGTAACCAAACCCCGATGGACGACTATTTGCTGCAAAAACATTTCAGCCGCAAACACGGGCCGGATGCCTATTACGGACAGAAATAATGGCACGGAGATGCCCTTAAAATGCCCCCCCGGCCCCCCCTTCGAAGGTGGGGGTTGGATGGGGCTTAAAGATATCTCCGGCTAACCCGACATTATCCCTTCGACATGATTTCATGCATTTTTCCTCATCCCCGCAGTGAGCTTTTTTCCGGCATAGGGTTTATACATAAAGATGCCCAGATCACATTTTTTAGCGCAACCAGGCTTTTTCTCACGGAAGTATTCCGTCCCTCAGACAGAAAAGAGACTGCCCTTATGTCGAAGATCACGTTCAAGCAGGATGTTTTTTTGGCGGCGCTCACCCGCCAGTGGCAAGCGTTCGGACTCACTTGTGCCACGGATATGACCCGGCATCAGTGGTGGCATGCGGTCAGTGCTGCCGTCGCCGAACAGTTACCGCCGCAAAGCGATACCGTCACTAGCAAAAGCAAAAAAATCACCCGCCACGTTAACTACATTTCGATGGAGTTTCTGGTCGGGCGGCTGACCGGCAACAATCTGATTAACCTCGGCTGGTACGAGAAAATTGCCGGGGCACTGGAATCTTTCGATATCAATCTGACCGACCTGCTGGAAGAAGAAATCGACCCGGCGCTCGGCAACGGCGGCCTCGGGCGTCTGGCAGCCTGTTATCTCGATGCGATGGCCTCGGTCGGGCAGCCGGGGATCGGCTACGGCCTGAACTATCAGTACGGTTTGTTCCGCCAGCGCTTTGTGGATGGCAAACAGAAAGAGTCGCCGGATGACTGGCACCGCAGCGAATACCCGTGGTTCCGCCACAACAGTTCGCTGGCGGTCAGCGTCGGGATCGGCGGGAAAATCGTGAAAGATGAGCAGGGTGTTCCGCGCTGGGAGCCGGAGTTTACGCTGCGTGGCGAAGCCTGGGATCTGCCGGTGATGGGGTATCGCAACGGCATCACGCAGCCGCTGCGTTTATGGGAAGCCACGCATCCGCATCCGTTTGATCTCGAAAAATTTAATGACGGCGAGTTTCTGAAAGCGGAACAGCAGGGCGTTGATGCGGCGAAACTCACCAAAGTGCTCTACCCGAACGACAATCATCAGGCCGGTAAACGTCTGCGCCTGATGCAGCAGTATTTCCAGTGTGCCTGCTCGGTGGCCGATATCCTGCGGCGTCATCATTTCCTTGGCCGAAAAATCAGCGAGCTGCCGGATTATGAAGTTATCCAGCTCAACGATACGCACCCGACCATCGCCATTCCTGAAATGCTGCGCGTATTGCTCGACGAGCATCAGCTGAGCTGGAGTGACGCGTGGCACATCACCAGCCGCACGTTTGCCTACACCAACCATACCCTGATGCCGGAAGCGCTGGAAACCTGGGACGAAAGTCTGGTGCGCAGCCTGTTGCCGCGCCATTTCCAGATCATTAAGCAAATTAACGCCAACTTTAAGAAACTGGTCAGCAAAGAGTGGCCGGGCGATGAAGCGGTGTGGGCGAAGCTGGCGGTGCATCACGATAAACAGGTGCGTATGGCGAACCTGTGCGTGGTCGCCGGTTTTGCGGTTAACGGTGTTGCGGCGCTGCACTCGGATCTGGTGGTGAAAGATTTGTTCCCGGAATATCACCAGCTTTGGCCGGAAAAATTCCACAACGTCACCAACGGCATCACGCCGCGTCGCTGGCTGAAACAGTGTAATCCGGCGCTGTCTGCGCTGATTGATGACCGCCTGAAAACTGACAGCTGGGTCACGGATCTCGATGCGCTGAAAGGGCTGGAAGACGGCATCAAAGACAAAAAATTCTGTAAGCAGTACCGCAACATCAAGCATGACAACAAAGTGCGGCTGGCGGAATACGTCTGGCAGCGCATGGGCATCAGGCTCAATCCGGACGCGATTTTCGATGTGCAGATCAAACGCCTGCACGAGTACAAACGTCAGCACCTCAACCTGCTGCACATTCTTTCGCTGTACCGCCAGATCCGTGACAACCCGAAACTCGACATTGTGCCGCGCGTGTTCCTGTTCGGTGCCAAAGCCGCCCCCGGTTATTACCTCGCCAAAAATATTATCTATGCGATCAATCAGGTGGCGGAGAAGATCAACAATGATCCGATCGTCGCGGATCGTATCAAAGTGGTGTTCATTCCCGATTACTGCGTGTCAGTGGCGGAACTGATGATCCCGGCTGCGGACGTCTCCGAGCAGATTTCAACGGCGGGTAAGGAAGCCTCGGGCACCGGCAACATGAAACTGGCGCTCAATGGCGCGCTGACCGTCGGAACGCTCGACGGCGCAAACGTCGAAATTGCCGAACAGGTCGGCGAGGACAACATCTTTATCTTTGGCCTGACGGTCGACGAAGTGAAAGCGCAGCTGAAAAAAGGCTACAAGCCGAAAGCGCTGGTGAAAAAAGACAAACACCTCAAAGCCATTCTCGACGAACTGGCCAGCGGCTTTTATGCCAATGGCGATAAAAAAGCGTTCGATCTGATGCTGAACAGCCTGCTCGATGGCGGTGATCCGTATCTGGTGCTGGCGGATTTCGCCGAATACTGCGAGGCGCAAAAACAGGTGGACGCGCTTTACCGTAACGCCGACGAATGGACGCGCCGTGCGCTGCTCAATACGGCGCGCGTCGGGATGTTCAGCGCCGACCGTTCCATTCGCGATTACCAGCAGCGTATCTGGCAGGCCAAACGTTAGGAGCCGACATGGAGGATAAGCAACTCGTTGAGGCCGCGCGCCGGGCCGGGATTTTGGACAGTTTTATTAATATGACGGATGACGTGGAAACGGTGTCCGATGATACCCGCGCCGCCTTGCTGGCGGCGATGGGACGGGATCCGGCGGATGAAGAGGACGTGACGCCGGTGCCGCCGGTGAAAGTCTTTACCCAGGGCCAAAAAATACTGCTGACGCCGGAAGGCAGCGGCGCATTTCGCTGGCAGCTGACGCAGGAAAATGGTGCGCAGTCGCAGGGCGATCTTGCGCCGGGCAATGCGCTGAACTTAGGTGCGGCGCTGCCCGCCGGCTATCACCAGCTGACGTTATCGCAAAACGACAACGTCTGGCACTGCCGGATCATCGTAGCCCCCGCTCGCTGTTATGAGCCTGAGGCCCTGCTGGCCGGGGAAAAACTGTGGGGCGCGACGGTTCAGCTTTATACACTGCGCTCGGAAAATAACTGGGGCGTGGGCGATTTTGGCGATCTGAAAAAGATGGTCGAAGAAGTCGGAAAACGCGGTGGGGCGTTTGTCGGGCTGAACCCGATCCATGCGCTGTACCCTGCCAATCCGCTGAGCGCCAGCCCGTACAGCCCGTCGTCCCGCCGCTGGCTGAACCTGACGTACATTGACGTCAATGCGGTGGAAGAATTCACCGCCAGCAGCGAGGCACAATGCTGGTGGCATGCCCTCGACACGCACGACGCGTTATTGCAGGCGCGCAGCACGGAGTTTGTCGATTATCCACGGGTGATGGCGCTGAAATCAGCGGCGCTGACACTGGCCTGGCCGCTGTTTTGCGAACTGCCGGAAAACAGCCCGCGTAAGCAGGATTTCCGCCGTTTCGTCGACGCGGGTGGTGACAGTTTGCGGCAACAGGCGCTGTTCGACGCGCTGCATGTGCATCTGCGCGATCTGGATTTAGGCCAGTGGGGCTGGCCGGTGTGGCCCGATGCCTATCGCGATGCCAGAGGCGCCGACGTGACCGAATTCAGTGAGCGTTACGCCAGCGAAATTGAATTTTATATGTGGCAGCAGTGGCTGGCGCATGCGCAGTTTTCAGATTGTTATCAGCGCAGCGTTGAGCTGAATATGCCCATCGGCTTGTACCGTGATTTAGCGGTCGGCGTGGCAGAAGGCGGGGCAGAAACCTGGTCGGATCCGGCGCTGTATTGTCTGAATGCCACCATCGGCGCGCCGCCGGACATTCTCGGGCCGCAGGGGCAGAACTGGGGCCTGCCGCCCATTGATCCGCATGAAATGAAAGCCCGCGCCTATCAGCCGTTTATTGATTTACTGCGCGCGAATATGGCGGAATGCGGCGCACTGCGTATCGATCACGTCATGGGATTGCTGCGTTTGTGGTGGATACCGGCAGATCAGGAGGCGGGAAATGGCGCGTATGTTCGTTATCCGCTGGAAGATTTGCTCGGCGTGCTGGCGCTGGAAAGCCAGCGGCACAAGTGCATGGTGATTGGTGAAGACCTCGGTACCGTGCCGAAAGAGATTGTCACCAGCCTGCGCGACAGCGGCGTCTATTCCTACAAAGTGCTGTATTTCGAGCACGATAAACACTTCGTCTACCGGCCACCGGAAGACTATGTTTCGCAGGCGATGGCAACGGTCACCACGCACGATTTACCGACGTTGCGCGGCTACTGGGAAGGTGGCGATTTAACGCTGGGGGCGTCTCTCGGGGTTTACCCGGATCCGCAGGTTTTGGAGAAGCTGCGCGGGGAGCGTGAACACAGTAAGCAGGGGTTGCTCAATGCGCTGCATCTTGAGCATTGCGTACCGAAAACCACACCCCGCAAGGCTGAACATATGCCGATGAGCCCGGTACTGAATCACGGGCTACAGGGGTATCTGGCAGGCAGCGCCAGCGCGTTACTCGGCCTGCAACCGGAGGACTGGCTGGATATGGCGACGCCGGTCAATGTGCCGGGTACCAACGCTGAATATCCCAACTGGCGCCGCAAACTGACGCGAACGCTGGAGGAGATGTTTGCCGATGAGGAGATTGATGCGCTGCTCCGTGAGGTGAACCAGCGCAGGCAGGCATAAAAAAAGCACCCAACGGAAGGGTGCTTTTTGCATTCTGGCTGATCAACGGAGGATCAGTAGAACGAGTGCTCGCCGCGCTGGTGTTCGGTCAGATCGCGAACGCCTTTCAGCTCAGGGAAGTTTTGCAGCAGTTCTTTCTCGATGCCGTCTTTCAGGGTGACATCAATCATTGAACAGCCGTTACAGCCGCCGCCGAATTGCAGGATAGCGATGCCGTCGTCGGTGATTTCCATCAGGGAAACACGGCCGCCGTGGCTGGCTAACTGCGGGTTGATCTGTGACTGCAGCTGGTATTCAACACGTTCCATCAGCGGCGCATCATCAGACACTTTACGCATTTTCGCGTTCGGCGCTTTCAGCGTCAGCTGGGAACCAAGCTGGTCGGTAACGAAGTCGATCACCGCGTCCTGCAGATAAGGCGCGCTTAATTCATCGATGAAAGCAGACAGCTTCTCGAACTTCAGTTCGGTATCCGTCGCTTCAACCGCGTCGGGTGGGCAATAGGAGACACCGCACTCTGCGGTTGGCGTACCCGGATTGATCACGAATACGCGGATTTGGGTGCCTTCTTCCTGGTTTGCCAGCAGTTTGGCAAAGTGCTCTTGGGCAGCATCGGTAACAAGGATCATAACATTAGCTCAATAGTTGACTATTCCAGTTGGTTATAATACGCCCTTTGCATTTACCCGTCATCCCTCGTGTGACCAGTGTGTTAGCAGCCTGTGCTTAAACTTACAGCGTGCGGCAAATGCAGCCAATTTGCAGCGAGGCAACTCCCTGTTTACGCAGGATTTTACCGATTTCTTTCACCGTGCTGCCGGTGGTGACCACGTCGTCGATCAGCATCACGTGCTTATTTTTCAGGTTTTCATGGCAGCTAAATGCCTTGCGCAGATTCCACTTCCTTTCCAGCTCAGTCAGGCTTTGCTGCGGGGGCGTGCGCCGGTCGCGGCTGAGTGCTGCGGGGTGATAATCGCAGTGCAGCCAGCGCGCCAGCGGGCGGGCGAGCAGTTCACTTTGATTATACCCGCGTGCGAAATAACGCTTCTGATGCAGCGGTACGCTGAGCATCACATCCGGTCGCGGCAGCCGGTTTTCACGCCAGCGCGCCTGCCAGCGCAATAAAAGCAGGCGTGCGAGCGCGGTATCCAGCTCAGGCTGTCTGGAGAATTTCAGCCGCAGCACCAGCCCGCTGACCGGCATCTCGTACGGACAGGCGAAGATCATCGCATCCCACGGCGGCGGTTTAAGCAGGCAGCGCCCGCAATCGATATGTCCGCCGGAGGAGGGCAATCCGCAGCGCGGGCAGCAGGGCGGGGCGGCGGGCAACGTTTTCAGACACAGGCTGCATATTCCCTGTACCGCCAGATGCAGCGGACACTGGCATAGCCAACAGCGGCTGGCAATTGTTAGCATAGTGGCGGGTTCCTTTTGCCAATCAGACAGACACGGACAATACGCTATGAACACGCTTTACCGGGAAACAATCGGCGAAGGAGATCGCCATCTTGTGCTGCTTCACGGATGGGGGCTGAACGCCGAAGTGTGGCGTTACACCGCAGAGCGACTTGCGCCGCATTTTTGTCTGCATCTGATCGACCTGCCGGGCTATGGCCGCAGTGAGGGTTTCGGGGCAATGACGCTGGACGCGATGGCGGAAACGGTTCTGGAGGTCGCGCCGGAAAAAGCGTCGTGGCTCGGCTGGTCAATGGGCGGGCTGGTCGCCAGCCAGATTGCGCTGAGCGCGCCCGCGCGGGTGGAAAAACTGATCACCGTGGCGTCGTCACCGTGCTTTTCAGCGCATGAGGCGTGGCCGGGCATCCGCCCTGACGTGTTGCAGGGTTTTCAGCATCAGCTGAGTGAAGATTTTCAGCGCACGGTCGAGCGTTTTCTGGCGTTGCAAACCCTGGGCAGCGACAGCGCCCGGCAGGATGCGCGTCTGCTGAAATCCATTGTGCTGGGCCAGCCCATGCCTTCGGTCGACGTGCTGAACGGCGGGCTGGAGATCTTACGCAACGTCGATTTACGCCAGCCGATGGCCGCTCTGACCGCGCCTGTGCTGCGAATTTATGGCGCGCTCGACGGTCTGGTTCCGCGCAAAGTGGTGCCGCTGCTGGATGCGCTGTGGCCTGAGTCCCGCTCCGAAATCATTAATAAAGCGGCGCATGCCCCTTTTGTCTCTCATCCCGAGGTTTTTTGTTCACTCGTTGAAGACTTCCTGATGACAAAATGAAAGAGGATGTAAAAATATTTTTCAAATTTCTGGATAATTTCCAAAGGTGACCAATACTTAAGCCGATAATGACGGAGTGAGTGGCAAGCGTAAGTTGTTACGCCTGCCTGTTTGCGTCTCTGGGGAGTTTACTGGTGTTTAACCATGAAGGTCATGCCAGCGCATTCGCACCTGCCGTTTATATCCTGACTGCTTTCTTTGAAAAATATTCATCTAATTTAGAGGTAATGTCATGAAATCTAATAAAATTATCGTTGCGGCAATGTTGACCGGGTTATTCTCAATCAATGCAATGGCAGCTGAGATGATCAGCAAAGAAGACGCAAAGGATAAGGGTTACACCAGCCTGGGCGTGGTCACCACCAGCAACGAATACACCGCGCCAATGGATGCTAAAGAAGAGCTGTCCAAACTGGCTGATGAGAAAGGCGGCAAATATTATGTCGTGATCGCGGCACAAGAGAAAAAGAAAATCACCGCAACGGCTGAAGTCTTCAAATAATCCGTCCGTTCTGTACTAGATTCCGGGGATGCCACTGTGCATCCCTTTTTATTTCCTGATATTTGTGCGCCATCCCCCTTTCTGAATTCCTCATTCCCCTGATTTATCAACGATATTTTTAATCATTACTCTGAGAGTAACGAAGTGTCAGAGCACTTTATTGATGGAAATGCCCCCGATTCCTACACTTAACCCGTTACCTAAACAGGTCAAATGTGATGCAACCGCCACTTGACTGAACTTCCCTCCGTTCTGCTCTTTCGTCACGCCGGGAAGGTTTCAGCAAGCGCAACCCAGGGAGGTTTGGCATGCCGCAACATCCGCAGACCACGAAAGCGTGGGACACCCGCCGCAATGAAAAACAACGGCGTCTCAACAGTGTCCGTGCCGTGGCAGAGGGTAAAGTGTTACCCACCGATAAAATTATTCCTATCCTCGAAGCACTGATTGCCTCCGGCGACCGCGTAGTGATGGAAGGGAATAACCAGAAACAAGCTGATTTCCTTTCCCGCTCGCTGGCGAAGGTGAACCCTGAAAAACTGCATGATTTACATATGATCATGCCAAGCGTCAGCCGCGCCGAACATCTGGATCTCTTTGAACGCGGCATCGCCCGCAAACTCGATTTCGCTTTCTCCGGCCCGCAAAGCCTGCGCATCGCGCAACTGCTGGAAGACGGTCAGATGGAAATCGGTTCGATTCACACCTATATCGAGCTCTATTCCCGCCTGTATGTCGATCTGGTGCCGAACATCGCGCTTATCGCCGCCTTCAAGGCTGACCGTAAAGGGAATCTCTACACCGGCGCGAGTACGGAAGATACGCCAGCGCTGGTCGAAGCCGCCGCCTTTAAAAACGGTATCGTGATTGCCCAGGTGAACGAACTGGTTGAAGAGGATTGCGATCTGCCACGCGTGGATATTCCGGGCGACTGGATTGATTTCGTGGTTGTCGCTGACAAGCCGTTCTTCATCGAACCGCTGTTCACCCGCGATCCGCGCCTGATTAAACCGGTTCACGTGCTGATGGCGATGATGGCGATCAAAGGCATCTACGCCAAACACAATGTGCAGTCGCTGAACCACGGTATCGGTTTTAACACCGCCGCCATCGAACTGCTGCTGCCGACCTACGGTGAACAGCTCGGCCTGCGCGGCAAAATCTGTAAACACTGGACGCTGAACCCGCATCCGACGCTGATCCCTGCCATTGAAAGCGGCTGGGTGGATACCGTTCACTGTTTCGGTGGCGAGCTGGGGATGGAAGAGTATATCCGCGCCCGTCCGGACGTGTTCTTCACCGGTTCCGACGGCTCCATGCGTTCTAACCGCGCGTTCTGCCAGATGGCAGGTCAGTACGCGGTAGACATGTTCATCGGTTCCACCTTGCAGGTTGATGGCCTGGCTAACTCCTCAACCGTGACCCGTGGACGTCTGGCCGGTTTCGGTGGCGCGCCAAACATGGGGCATGACCCGCATGGCCGTCGTCACGCCACGCCCGCCTGGCTGGATATGATTGAAGAGCCGGATCCCATGGCACGCGGTAAAAAACTGGTCGTACAGATGGTGGAAACCTTCCAGGCCGGCGGCAAACCGACGTTTGTTGAGAAACTCGAAGCGGTCGATGTGGGTAAAGAATCCGGTATGCCGCTGGCGCCGGTGATGATTTACGGCGACGACGTGACGCACGTGCTGACTGAAGAAGGCATCGCGTACCTCTATCGCGCCCGTTCTCTGGAAGAACGCCGTGCGATGGTCGCCGCCGTGGCCGGGATCACTGACATCGGTCTGGGCGTTGATGCTAAACGCGTCGCTGACCTGCGCCGTCAGGAACTGGTGGTCTTCCCGGAAGACATGGGCATCCGCCGCACCGACGCCACCCGTTCATTACTGGCGGCTGGCAGCGTGAGCGATCTGGTTGACTGGTCCGGCGGTTTGTACAACCCGCCCGCTAAATTCCGTAGCTGGTAATCATGATGCCGCAGACTTTAACGATTGGCGCTGTACTCACAGCACAAGAGCTGGCCGAAAGGCTGGCAGAAACGGCGACGCAGGCGCTGATCGACGAAGCGCGGCTTAGCCCGAAACCAGGGCTGGTAGACAGCCGGAGTTCCGGCGCACATCAGGATTTAACCCTTGATCTGATGGTGCGCTCGGCGCGCAGTCTGACGTCCACGTTCTATTTGCTGGCTTTACACAGCTGGCAACGCCCGGCGGATATCGCCCTGCGTCAGGAAGTGGGCCGTCTGGGCCGTGCGGGAGAAGCGCTGATGATGGCGGAAACCGGCGGCGTGAACACGCACCGGGGCGCTATCTGGGCGATGGGGCTGCTGGTCAGCGCGATCGCCATGCAGCCGGAAGATCTCCAGCCGCTGCATATTGCGCAGCGCGCCGCGAAAATTGCGGCGTTGCCCGACGCATTCAGCCCGAAAAAATTCAGTAAAGGTGCGCACGCCGTGCAGCGTTATCAGGTGCCCGGTGCGCGTGAAGAGGCTCAGGGTGCATTCCCGCACATTCTCCATTGTGCGCTGCCGCAGCTCCATCACAGCCGGGCTCGCGGTGCCAGCGAAAGCGAAGCACAGGTCGATGCCTTACTGGCGGTCATGGCCCGGCTTTCCGATACCTGCGTGTTGTCACGCGGCGGATTACCGGCGCTGCACGCCATGCATCAGGGCGCGCAGGCCGTGCTCGATGCCGGCGGGATGAGAACGATGGCGGGCAAACAGTTATTACGCCATCTCGAGCACCGCATGCTGGCCGACAACACATCACCCGGTGGTGCCGCCGATTTACTGGCCGCGACGCTGTTTCTTGACCGCGTCAGCGTGGCCTGAACCGGATACGCATTAACTAACATCAGTACAAAGAGGTGTTATGGAACGTTTTGAATTTAATTACCCGGCGGCAAAACCGCTGGCAGGCCGCGCCGAAGCAGGCGTGGTAGGTTCCGGCGATTTAGAAGCGCTGTATGAACCAAAAACAGTCAATGAGCTGAACATTATCGTCACCACCTCGGTCGACGGCAGCCATACCTTATGGCAGAACTTTTTTGACCGTCTGAGCACCCTGCGTGAATTACCGGCCGGGCGTCTCGACATCAATGATTTTGGCGCCACACCAGGGGTTGCCCGTCTGCGTATCGAACAGGTCTTTGAGGAGGCTGAACATGCAAACTGATGCTGATCAGAGCTTTATCGAGCTGAGTGCCCGTCAGCGCGCCCGCAAACTGCTGGACGCCGGGACTTTCCGTGAACTGCTTGGCCCGTTTGAACGCATTATGTCTCCGTGGCTGGAACCGCAGGGCATCGTTCCGCAGGCCGACGACGGCATGGTGGTCGCCAAAGGCCAGATTAACGGCCAGCCCGCCGTGGTTGTGGCGATTGAAGGCAGCTTCCAGGGCGGCAGCATGGGCGAAGTGTCCGGGGCCAAAATGGCCGCTGCGCTGGAAATGGCCGCAGAAGATAACCGCAACGGCATCCCGACGCAGGCGGTTCTGCTGCTCGAAACCGGCGGTGTGCGTTTGCAGGAAGCCAATCTGGGGCTGGCGGCGATCGCGGATATTCATGCCGCTATCGTTGATTTACGCCGCTACACGCCGGTGATTGGCGTGGTGGCCGGTACCGTCGGTTGCTTTGGCGGGATGTCGATTGCCGCTGCGCTGTGCAGTTATCTGATTGTCACCCGTGAAGCCCGTCTGGGTCTGAATGGCCCGCAGGTTATCGAACAGGAAGCCGGTATCGATGAATACGATTCCCGCGACCGTCCGTTTATCTGGAGCATGACCGGTGGCGAAGTGCGTTATCACAGCGGCTTTGTGGATGCGCTGGTGAAAGATTCCCTCGCACAGGTGAAATCAACCGTGCTGGACTTCATTAAAAAAGGCGTTCCGGCCACACACCGTTCTGATAATTATGATTATTACCTGCCAAAACTGACCGGTTTTGACACCGCGCAGCAGGCCAGCCGTGATGTGACGGAAGCCCTGTTTAACCGGGAGGATCGCGCATGAGCACTATCAATAGCAACGCAGCCAGCCGGGGTGATTACTGGTTCGCACAACTGACCAAAGACGCCACACCGGTTAGCGGTCTTTGCCCTTCGGTGAAAGCGGCTGACGGCAAAATGAATGACCAGACCGTGCGTTTCATCGCCGTGGTGCCGGACAAAAATAACCAGTATCCGCGTGCCGCGGGCGGCGAAGTCGGCCTGCTCGAAGGCTGGAATCTGGCAAAAGTGGTCAACGACGTGATTGACGCTGACGCTAACGCCAGCACCAAACGCGCCATCGTGGCGGTGATCGATGTGCCAAGTCAGGCGTATGGCCGCCGCGAAGAGGCGTTCGGCATTCATCAGGCGCTGGCCGGTGCCGCAGGCGCTTACGCCAAAGCACGACTGGCCGGGCATCCTGTCATCGGGCTGATTGTCGGCAAAGCCATGTCCGGTGCGTTTCTGGCGCACGGTTATCAGGCCAACAAACTGATCGCCTTTAAAAACAACGGCGTGATGATCCATGCGATGGGGAAAGAATCCGCCGCACGTATCACTTTACGCTCCGTGGAGGCGCTGGAAAAACTGGCCGCCACCATTCCACCGATGGCTTACGACATCGAAAACTACGCCACGCTGGGCCTGCTGTCGCAATTACTCGACATCGCAGACCCGGACAATGCCACCCCTGACGATATCGCCCGTGTCGAAAACACGGTCTGGCAAAACATCCAGGACGCACGCAAAGAAGGCGTTAGCCTCAGCAACCGTCTGGGTGCAGAAAATCGCGCAAGTTCGCAGCGCGTTCGCCAGCAGATGCGCCAGGAATGGTAATTCATTAATAACTTTCAGTCTTAACCGGTAACGCACCTGCAAACAGCGTGACGCAGCCGCATTGCGGGTTCCCGCCCAGACATACCGTCCGGGCTGGGACCTGCTGTTGTCTGCAACTGGACTGTCATACTAAAAAAACCATCGCACCGGCGCTGACTGAGCATTCATTTTTGTCTCAGGAATATCGCTATGACTTACGTAATATTGCACGCGCTTGCCCCTATTTTCGTCATCATGATCCTCGGTTTTTACGCCGGGAAAGCGAAAATGGTGGATAACCAGAATGTCTCTTTACTGAATATTTTCGTGATGGATTTCGCTTTACCCGCTGCGCTGTTTGCAGCGACCGTACAAACGCCGTGGTCAGGCATTGTCGAGCAGTCACCGCTGATTCTGGTGCTGGTTCTGGCGATGTGGATCACCTACGCGGCGATTTATTTTATTTGCACCAAAGTCTTCAACAAGTCTCCGCAGGACGCTGCCGTTCTGACGCTGACCGTCGCACTGCCTAACTATGCAGCGCTCGGTTTGCCTATTCTGAGCAGCGTGATGGGCGATGCGCCGTCGACTTCACTGTCCGTTGCGGTATCTATCGCCTGCGGTTCTGTGCTGATGACGCCGTTCTGTCTGCTGATTCTCGAACGTGAAAAAGCCCGTCTGAGTGGTGAAAATCAGGGGTCTTCTCTGGCACTGCTGCCGGTGCTGATGTGGCGTTCAGTGAAAAAACCGATCGTCTGGGCACCGCTTCTGGGCGTGATCCTGTCAGCGATTGGCATTAAAATGCCGGAAATTTTCCTGGCATCGATTAAGCCGCTGGGTCTGTCAGCCACCGCCTCTGCGCTGTTCCTGACCGGTGTGATCCTGTCAGCCCGTAAACTGAAAATTAACGCGCCGGTGCTGTTGTCTTGTGTCGCCAAAAACCTGATCCAGCCGTTCATCGCCTGGGGTCTGGTACTGGCATTCGGCCTGAGCGGTCAGGTGGCGGTCACCGCTATTTTGATGATTGCATTGTCTGCCGGTTTCTTCGGTATCGTGTTCGGTAACCGTTTCGGGGTGCAGTCTCCGGATGCCGAAGCGTCACTGCTGATCAGTTCCGTATTATGTATCGTGACCTTGCCGCTGTTTATCTCACTGACAGCCGCACTTCACTAACAGAAAGGGGGAAATATGTGTGACCCGCGAGCCCATGATTTTGTCTGGATCAGCGACCGTTCTGCGATGCAAAGCGACGACGTTTTACCCGCGTGGGTAAACACCGGCTGGCGCACGGCGCTGCCGCTGGTGGTGCGTCGCGATAAACGTGCTGACGGCGCAATCCCGGTGGGTATTCGCGGGCTGACCCGCATTCAGCGTGCCGCTGCCTGGATTGACCCGGCGGCGGTGGTGCGGGCAGTTACACCGGAATCACTGGTCAGCGACATCAACCTGTTACTGCATTCGCCGTTTGTGTCACGACAACCGGTGCAGGCGCTGATTACGTTGTGCAATCTGCAACTGCCTTTCCGGTGGGGGGTGACCGGCAGTTGTGCTTACGCGCTGGCCAGTGACCTCCCGGTCATGCATGCCGACAGCGATCTCGATTTACTGGTGCGCTGCGACACACCGGTGGACGCTTCTCATTTTTCCGATTTTTACGACCAGCTTCAGCGGCTTCCCTGCCGCGCCGATGTTCAGATCACTACGCCGCAAGGGGGATTTGCCCTCAGCGAATGGCTGCGTGGCGGGGACATCATGCTGAAAACGGCGTCCGGCCCGTTGCTGGTGCGTGACCCGTGGCAACCGCCAGCAGAATGATACCGGCCAAAAGAAGCAAGGAGCACGATGAAAATCCTATTTACCTTTCCCGGACAAGGGCCGCAGGTGCCGCACATGCTGCATCGTCTGCCGGATAATCCGCTCACCCATTCCCTGATCGCACAAGCCAGCCTCGCGCTGGGCGAAGATGTTCTGCTGCTCGATACCGCCGATGCGTTGCGTTCTACCCGCGCGGTACAACTGTGTTTACTGATTGCCGGTGTGGTGTGGGCGAAGCAATGTCAGGCCGAAGGCATTGAGGCAGATTTTTGCAGCGGGCTGTCGATTGGTGCATTTCCCGCCGCCGTGGTGGCAGGTGCACTCGATTTCTCCGAAGCCGTCCGGCTGGTTGCGCTGCGCGGTGAACTGATGCAGCAGGCTTATCCGCAGGGCTTTGGCCTTTCGGCCATCACCGGTCTGCGTCAGATGCAGGTTGAGGGGCTGGTGGCGCAGGTAAACAGCGCCACGTCGCCGGTGTTTCTTGCCAATATCAACGCGGAAGACCAACTGGTGATTGCGGGCAGCGACGCCGCCATGGTGCAGGTGATGCAGCTTGCCAAAGGGCTGGGCGCGCAGAAAACGCATCAGCTTGCGGTCAGTGTGCCGTCGCATTGTGCGTTGCTGGATGAGCCAGCGGCGAAGCTGGTGGAAGCGTTTAAAGAAATTTCGATTTCCCGCCCGACCTGCGGTTATCTCAGCGGCACCACTGGCCGCGTTTACTGGCAGCCGGAGAAAATCGCCGACGATCTGGCGATGAACATGGCGCGCACTGTGAACTGGCGTGACGCCATGGTGGCGGCGTATCAGCGCGATGTGCGGCTGGCAATTGAAATGCCACCGGGCGCGGTGCTGACTGGCCTGACCCGCCGCGCAATGGAGCAGGGCGAAGCGCTCTCTTTATGCCAGTCCGGCCTGCAGGTTGCGGGACGTCTCGCAACGCGGTTACGGGAAAACGAACGCTGATTAAAGGCATGATAGGTTGGTGATACTGCGGAATAAAAATCTTTCCTGAATGAAAGGTTTTTTGTTTTTACCGAACCGTTAACACAGGGAAGTCACCAACATGCCAGTTATTCTGCGCTTAAAAAATTATCGTTTTTTCTTTTACTCCAATGAGGGAAACCCACCTGAACCTCATCATATTCATGTAAGATCCGGCCATAAAGAGGCCAAACTTTGGCTGGCGCCCGTTGCCATGTGTCGTCAGACAGGTTTTTCTTCCAGAGAAGTCAGGGAAATCATAACGATAACAAATATTTATCAGACGGTCTTTCAAGGAGCATGGAATGAATATTTCGCCTAAAAGTGTTCGGTTCGATGATAGTACGATGTGGGTCACTCTTGAAGATGGACAAGTCCTGGCGGTATCGCTGACGCAGTTCCCGATCCTGCTGAATGCAACACCCGCGCAGCGTCAGGCTTATGAAACCAGTGCTTATGGTTTGCATTGGGATGCACTGGATGAAGATATTTCTATTGAGGGTTTAATCGTGGGAAAGCCGATCGCTAAACCGGCAACACTCACCAGTTTGTCAGCGCTTTCTGCTCGCTAACGCATACATCCGGCTTTCGGCTGCGAGGGCGAGCAGGTTCGGATCGTGCTCGCGGCTGTGCGGGAAGACCAGTGAGATGGTCTGACGCATCTGGTAGGCTTCGGCCAGCGGCAGGAGTTTCACCGTATTTTCATACACACCTTTCATTCTGCCAGGAATGAGCGTGTACCCGACGCCCGCCTGCACCAGACTCAGCATCGAAAAAATATCATTCACCCGTGTGACGATGTCCGGCTCGAATCCGGCAACCTGAAACGCTTCCTGAAAGCCGTGATAAGTGGCGAACCCTTCCGCCAGTGAGACGAATTTTTCCTGCTTATAATCGCGTAAATCCGCCGTGCCTTCGCTTGCCAGTTCTGCACTGGCCGGGGCGGCGAGAAAAATATCATCCTGGAACAACGGCAGCTGATCGTAGCGCTGGGCATCAACGTTGGAATCGCTGGTCGAAATCAGGATGGCATCCAGCTGACCGTCTTCCAGTTTGTGCAGTAAATCATTGTTCGAACCCATCACCAGTTCCAGCTCAAGCTCCGGACGGCGCAGCTTCAGCCCCATGATCAGGCGGGGGATCGTTTCCAATGTCAGGGAATACAGCGTGCCCAGTTTGAGACGTTTATCCCCAAATCCGGCGGCGCGTTGCGTGGCCTGAATGCCGTGTTCCATCTGTTCGATGACCTGCGTGGCGTGTTCCAGCAATGCTTCAGCGGCGGGCAGCGGCAGCAGGTTACGGCCTTTATGGATAAACAGCGGGCAGCGTAACCCCTCTTCGAGCGAATGCAGGGCGCGATGCACGCTGACGCTGCTCAGCCCGAGCTGTTCGGCGGCGCGGCTGATGTTCTGTTTTTCCATATAGGCGAGGAAAATTTCGAGTTTGCGAAAAGTGATTTCACTGTCGATCATGCAGGCTCCTGCGGCACGTTGGCGGCCGTTGCGACCTGTGATGATAGCCGCAACGCGGCTATTTAGGAAAAAATCGAATTACTGCGGGATTAACCGGTAGCTGACCGTCAGGCACTTTTTGCCTTCGGCGCAGCTTTTACAGCCGCCGGAAAGGCAGCTGTCGTCGGCGTCTATCGCCTCGGCTTTTTGCATGGCGACCAGCTTTTCCAGCATCGCCTGCACCAGCGGTTGCGGTGTGTTGAGTTGCCGGCTGAGCTGGCGGGCATCTGCCCGGCCAGCCAGTGCGAGGCTGTCACGTACCTGAATCAGACTGGCCATCGCGCCTCCTAATGGCAATCACTGCCGGTCGCCGGTGCACAGCAGGCCGCAGCATGACGCGGTTGCAGGTGAACGCTGACGCGGCTGCGGGCTTTGCGCAGGGCGGTGAGCACCAGCGCGTTAAAGATAAGTACGATAAGGATGATGGTCGCACTGTGCGTCGGATGGCTGCTGAACGTGGCCGCCTGATAGAACAGTGTCGCCAGAGAATAAGCCACGTTCAGCCCCCAGAAGATGGAGAACGTCATCCAGCTGCGGCTGGTTTCACGGGCGATAGCGCCCATCACCGATACGCAAGGCACGTACAGCAGCACGAAGATCAGATAGCTGTAGGCCGAAATCGCTGAGCCAAATTTGCTGCTCATCACGCCCATTGAACTGACGCCCATCTCGCCGTCGCCTTTACTGGCTTCGATCGGGTTGGAGAGCACGCTGATGCTGAAGGTGTCTTTCAGGCCCTGCCAGGTTTCGTTTACGGCACCGCGCAGTTCGTCGGGCAGGTTGAAACTGGCGGCGTCGAATTCTTCATTGGTGATGTGTTCGGCGGTGTAGAGCGTGTTCAGCGTACCGACTACCACTTCTTTCGCCATCGCACCGGTCACCAGGCCGACGGTGGCCTGCCAGTTGTCAGGGTGCACGCCCATCGGTGAGAGCACCGGCGTCAGCACTTTACTGACCGATGCCAGCGCGGAGTCATTGATGTTATTCACCGCCTTACCGCTGAAAGAGAAGCTGTTCAGCGCGCCGATGAAAATACTCGCAATCACAATCACTTTACCGGCGCGCAGCACGAAACCTTTCAGACGCTGCCAGGTTTGCAGCAGCAGACTTTTCAGATGCGGAACGTGATACACCGGCAGCTCCATCACAAACGGCGAGGCTTCACCGCGCATGATGGTGTATTTCAGCAGCAGACCGGTCAGGATGGCGACCACAATTCCCAGCAGATACAGCGAGAAGACAATCGACGCGCCGTCCTGGCCGAAGAATGCGGCGGAAAACACGGCGAAAATCGCCAGACGCGCGCCGCAGGACATAAACGGCGCCATCATGACGGTGATAAGGCGTTCACGCGGCGCATCCAGCGTACGGGCACCCATAATCGACGGCACGTTACAGCCGAAACCGACAATCAGCGGCACGAAAGATTTGCCAGGAAGACCGAGCGCCTGCATCAGTCTGTCCATCACGAAGGCCGCGCGGGCCATATAACCGGAGTCTTCAAGGAAGGAGAGGAACAGATACATCATGCCGATTTGCGGCACCAGCGGCAGCACGGTGTTGATACCGCCACCAATCCCCTGTGCCAGGAAAATGGTCAGCCACTGCGGGAAGTGCAGGGTAAATCCGATCCACTGCATGCCCTGAATGAAAATCGCCGCTGAGCCGATATCGAAAATCGGTTGCAGTGCGCCGCCGATGTTGATTGCCAGAACGAACATCAGGTACATCACCAGCAGGAAAATCGGCACGCCGAGGAAACGGTTGAGGATCACGCGATCCAGCACCTGCGTCAGTTTATTCGGCGCGGTGAGATGCGAGTTACTGATGTCGGCACTCAGGGCGGCAATGCACTGGTAGCGCGCATCGGCGATCAGCAGCGCGGGGTCATCCAGTTGCTGCGCGGCGAGCCGGGCTTTCACTTCTGGCAGCCGCTGTTGCGCGTTACCCGCGTGACTCTGGCTGTAAATATCGCCTTCGAGAATTTGCAGCGCCAGCCAGCGACGCTGTTGCAGCGCCATTTCTGCCGGCATATCGCTGGCAAGCGCGTCCACTTCCTGTTGCAGAATGGGGTGGTAAACCACGCGCTCCATAGCGGTGGCGGGCGGCAGCTGGTCGATAGCCGCTTTCAGCTCTTTGATGCCTGACGCGCGTGTTGATACCAGCGCGATCACCGGGCAACCCAGACGCGCGGAGAGCGCCGGGATATCAATATGGATGTTCTGGATGTTGGCGATGTCGAGCATGTTCAGTGCGACGATGCAGGGAATGCCGAGTTCGAGCAGTTGCAGCGTCAGGTAGAGATTGCGCTCAAGGTTCGAGGCATCCACCACGTTGATCATCAGATCGGCGTCGCCGCTAAGAATGTAGTGGCAGGCAATTTGTTCGTCGAGCGAGGTTTGCTCGGAAATGGTGGTCAGGGAGTAGGTGCCCGGTAAATCCACCAGCGTGACTTTGTGTTCTCCGGTGGCGAACTGGCCTTCTTTGCGCTCGACGGTCACGCCAGCCCAGTTGCCCACGCGTTGGCGTGAACCGGTCAGCTGATTGAAAAGGGTCGTTTTACCTGAATTGGGATTACCAATCAGGCCAATGGTCAGTGCTTTCATACGTTCAGATCTACGTGTGAGAAAGGAGAAACGCGCAGGGGATCAGAGCGACCTGCGCAAAAAAGTCAGGCCAGCATTTCGAGTTTGAGCAGATCGAGATCTTTTCTGCGAACCACCAGGCTGGTGCGGCGGGTTTCGATTTGTACCGGGTCGCCCATCGGTGCCACGCGGATGATGTTGAAGAATGACCCTGGCAGCATGCCGAGCGACAGCAGTTTTTGGCGGTAGGCCGGGCTGATCTCATGAGAAAAGCCGGTGATTTTGTAAGCACGTTTTGATTGAAGTTGCATAGTTCCTCGCGAAGCGTTCAGGCATGTTGGGGGCAGCGTGACAAATGCTACGCCGCGCTTCCGTGCCCGGTGATCCCACTTAGTTGCGAAATACTGCTCAGAAATTGTCCCTGGTGCAAAATGTCAGTCTGAAACCGACGGCGTACTGAATACGCAAAGTAGTACAAACGAAAATAGTTATCATAATTAGTACGCATGAAGAGACAAAAAGAAAAGAGGCGTGCCTCTTCACGGATGTCCCTACCGCGTCGCTATCCTATGCCTGTGCAAAGGCCGATTTATTGATTTACCGCAGTGATTGATTCAATAGGAGAGACTTTAAAAAGTGTCGAAATAAAGTACATAAAAAAAGCCGCTAAAATTCAGCGGCTTTCGGTTGGCAGGAGAAAACGAAAAAATTAGCGTTTTTTGCCCAGTGCGGCGGCCAGCGCATCGGCCATCGCGTTATTGCCCGCCGGTGCCGCATTGCGGCCTGCCGGTTTGTTTTGTGCGGGACGTTTCTGCCCATCGCGCGGGCTGGCCGCAGCCGGTGCCGATGAACGGCGCGCCGGTGCTTCGCCCGGTTGCTCGTCCAGACGCATGGTCAGCGCAATACGCTTACGTTGCAGATCGACTTCCATCACTTTGACTTTCACGATATCGCCGGCTTTCACCACGGTGTGCGGATCTTCGACGAATTTGTTTGCCAGAGATGAAATGTGCACCAGACCGTCCTGATGAACGCCGATGTCCACGAATGCGCCGAAGTTGGTGACGTTGGTGACGGAGCCTTCGAGGATCATGCCCGGCATCAGGTCATTCATGGTTTCCACGCCATCGGCAAAGGTCGCTGTCTTGAACTCAGGACGCGGATCGTGCCCCGGTTTTTCCAGCTCTTTGATGATGTCGGTGACGGTCGGCACACCAAATTGCTCATCGGTGAATTCGCTGGCTTTCAGACCGCGCAGCGCATTGGAATCGCCCATCAGATCTTTCAGTGCCAGCTGCGTCGCGGCCAGAATACGTTCGACCACCGGATAGGTTTCCGGGTGAACCGTTGAGGCATCGAGCGGGTTGTCGCCGTGATTGATACGCAGGAAGCCCGCGCACTGTTCGAAGGCTTTCGGCCCCAGACGGCTGACTTTCAGCAGTTGTTCACGGTTACGGAACTGACCGTTTTCATCGCGCCAGTTAACAATATTCTGCGCCATCATGCGGGTCAGGCCAGCCACGCGGGTCAGCAGCGGTACGGACGCGGTGTTGAGATCCACACCCACGGCGTTCACGCAGTCTTCGACCACGGTATCGAGTTTTTTCGCCAGCTGTGACTGGCTGACGTCGTGCTGATACTGGCCGACACCGATAGATTTCGGGTCGATTTTCACCAGTTCTGCAAGTGGATCCTGTAAGCGCCGGGCGATAGACACCGCGCCGCGAATGGAAACGTCCAGATCCGGGAATTCCAGCGCGGCCAGTTCGGAGGCGGAATACACCGACGCACCGGCTTCACTGACAATCACTTTCTGCGCTTTTACCGCCGGGAACTGTTTTTGCAGCTCGAGGAAGAAACGTTCTGTTTCGCGGGACGCGGTACCGTTACCGATCGCCACCAGCTCAACATTATGTTTGATGCACAGCGCGGCAACCTGCTGCGCGGCTTTGGCCGCCTGTCCGGTATGGGGATAAACCGTGTCGATATCCACCAGTTTGCCGGTGTTATCCACAACGGCCACTTTGACACCGGTACGCAAGCCCGGATCGAGGCCCATGGTGGCGCGCATCCCGGCGGGTGCCGCCATCAGCAAATCGTGCATGTTGCGGGCAAAGACGTTAATGGCTTCATCTTCGGCGCGTTCACGCACGGTGCCCATCAGTTCAGTTTCAAGGTGCAGCAGCACTTTGATGCGCCAGGTCCAGTTGACCACTGCACGGCGCCAGACGTCGGCAGGCGCGTTGTTCAGGCGAAGACCCAGGTGATCGATGATCAGCTGTTCCGCGTAGCTCTCTTTCGGCGGCTCGTCGTGCTGCGGATCGGCATTCAGCGCCAGTTGCAGGATACCTTCGTTACGGCCACGGAACATCGCCAGTGCGCGGTGCGAAGGTACCTGAGAAATAGGTTCGTGGTGATCGAAATAGTCGCGGAATTTCGCGCCTTCCTGCTCTTTGCCTTCGACCATGCGGGAGGTCAGGTGAGCGTTTTTCCACAAATAATCGCGGACTTTCGCCAGCAGCCCCGCATCTTCGGCGAAGCGCTCCATCAGAATGTAACGCGCGCCATCGAGCGCCGCTTTGGTGTCGGCCACGCCTTTATCGGCATCGATAAATTTGGCGGCGGCGGCATCCGGCTCGTTTTGCGGCTCGTTCCACAGCAATTCTGCCAGCGGTTCCAGACCGGCTTCGATCGCGATTTGCCCGCGCGTGCGGCGCTTGGGTTTGAACGGCAGGTAGAGATCTTCCAGCTCGGTTTTGCTCAGCGTGGTACGGATGGCTTTCGCCAAATCGTCGCTCAGCTTGCCCTGTTCTTCGATGGATTTGAGGATGGTCTGACGACGGTCTTCCAGCTCACGCAGATAGCCCAGACGGGAGTCCAACTGACGCAGTTGGGTATCATCCAACCCACCGGTGACTTCCTTACGATACCGCGCAATAAACGGCACGGTATTACCTTCATCCAGCAGACGCACCACGGAAGCAACCTGCTCCGGGCGAACCTGCAATTCACTTGCGATAATGCGGCTCAGTTGATCATTCATAGGTCTGGTATCAGTTTTTTCGTTAGTGAGTGACGTAAAAGCAGGGGCACAGTTATACGGTTTGAAGGCTGAAAATGCCAGCCATCAGGCCATTGCGCTGTGCGTTTTGAGAGTTAGCTGATCATTTCACGTAGTCAATGTCATTGACGTACCAGGTCGCATCGCCAACCGGTGTGGTGACCACCAGGCTGTCACCGACTTCCTTTTTCAGCAGCGCACGCGCCATCGGGGAGTCGATAGAAATATAGTCTTTGCGGCCAAAGATTTCGTCATAGCCAACGATGCGAAAACGCTTGATGTCGCCGTCGTCGTTTTCCACTTCTACCCATGCGCCAAAGAACACTTTGCCGTCCTGCTGCGGCGAGTAATCGACAATGCGCAGCTGTTCCATGCATTTGGTCAGATAGCGGATGCGGCGGTCGATCTCGCGCAGGCGCTTTTTGTTGTACTGGTAATCAGCATTTTCGCTGCGATCGCCGAGGCTTGCGGCCCAGGTGACTTTTTTAGTCACCTCAGGACGCTCTTCCCGCCACAGGAAATCCAGCTCCGTTTTGAGCTTGTCGTAGCCTTCGCGGGTAATCAGTTTGGTCTTCATGCTGGCTGTTGCCTTCCACGCGGTTAATTTTTCAAAAATTTCTGCGACCATTGTTTCACACATTTGCATCGCTGACAGTGCAGAAATTGGCCGAAAAATCTGCCGGACTGCTACGCTTTATGTGATGGCTTTTTAGTCGAATAATTATTATCCTTCGCCGCGATAGCGTGGGTTTATATTCTGTTCACCGTTTACGCAATATTCTGAATTTTATAATAGTTTCATAAAAAATAACTTCTGGTTATGGGTCACAGGGATTAGGGGTACAGCTACAAATGGATTTACTCAAATTCTTACTTCGTCTGCCTTTTACATTGATAAAAGGTGTTCTCCGCGCGCTGGCCTTCATTTTGGGTCTGCTTGGGCGCGTCTTTAAACCTGTTGTCGGCAATATCGACTGGCGTGCGCCGGTCTGGTGGACGGCAATATCCGGCGGGCTGAAGCGTGGTTTTGCACGCCTGGAAGGCGGGGTGGATAAACACCCGAAAGCCATCAGCCTGACGATTCTGGTGTTGCTGTGCGCGGCAGGCGCGGGCGTTTATGGCTGGCACTGGTGGTTAAACCGTCCGCAGCCGATTGAACCGGCACCGATGGTCTATCAGGAAACCAGCGTGCGGGTCAGTGGCCCGGAAGCGGTGAACTACGCCGCACAGAAACTGGCGCCGCAGCAGGTGTCGTTTTACTTCAAAAACTCCGCTGCACCGCTGACCGATGTTGGCAAAGTGGTCGAGAAAGGGATTTCCCTGAAACCTGCCGTGGAAGGCGAGTGGAAATGGCTGAGTGGCTACACGCTGGCATTCACGCCGAAAAAACCGCTGCCAATGGGCACCCGATATGAAGTGAATTTCACGCCTGACGTGTTACTCGCCCCGCAAATCAAACTGCCCGTGACGCGCTATGAATTCACTGCGCCAGCGTTTGATTATCAGCTTGGGGAAACGGAGTATTACCAGGACCCGCAGGATCCGCAAAAACGCAGTGCCATTTTCAACGTCAGATTTAATGCACCGGTGGATGTGGCCAGCTTTGAAAAGCAAATCGCGCTTGGCCTGACCGAAGGGAAAGCCAAAACCGAGTCGAAGCTCAATTACTCCGTGGTCTACGACCAGAAAAAACTCAATGCGTGGGTGCATTCCGAACCGCTGAAATCGCTTGATCACGGCGGCTCCGTGCGCGTCTCGATCGGTGAGGGCGTGAAAGCCTCGGTGGCATCGAACGCCACGACACAAGCCAGAAATGGTGTGGTTTCCGTGCCGACGCTTTACAGCCTGACGGTAAATGAAGCCAGCGCGCAGGTCGTGGATGCTGACGGGGCGAAAGGCCAGCGTGCACTGATTGTCGGTTTCAGCGATGCGGTCAAAGACAAAGACATTCGCCGCGCGGTGAAAGTCTGGCTGTTGCCGCAGCACGATCCGAATGAACCCGAAGCCGGTACCGGCCCGGACGACTACGCCAGCTGGGAAGTGCAAAGCATCGAAAATAACGTGCTGGCGCTGTCCACGCCGCTGAATATTCAGCTCAATGACGCCGAAAGTGATTTTCAGCCGCAGTTCAGCTTCCGCTTTGATGCCCCTGCGCACCGCTCAATGCTGGTGGAAATTGATAACGTGCTGACCTCCTCCGGCGGCTACAAAATGCCGGAAAAACTCTACCGTATCGTGCAGGTTCCGGATTATCCGAAGTCTCTGCAATTTATGTCGCAGGGCTCGCTGCTGTCGGTCAACGGTGACAAGCAAATCAGCGTTGCGGCGCGTAACGTGCCGGGAATGCGTCTGGACATCAAACGGGTGATCCCAGGCCAGTTGCAGCACATCGTTTCCTTCAAAAGCCGTCAGTATTCCTCCGCAGAATTTAACCGCCTGAATGACGAGTATTTTACTGAGCACTTCAAGTATCAGACGGCGGTAAATAACGATAAACCGGGTGAGGTGAATTATCAGGGCGTTGATCTCTCACGCTATCTTTCGACCGATCCCAACTCGCACCGTGGCGTATTCCTGCTGACGCTGTCGGAATGGGATCCGAAGAAGAAAGAAGAAAAACCGGCCGCAGATGATGACGGCAACGTCTATCAGGAAGAAGAGAGCAGTGACGAACCCTCTGTGGGCGATTCCCGCTTTGTCGTTGTGACCGATCTGGGGATTATTGCCAAGCGTTCGCAGGATAAAACCCGTGATGTGTTTGTGCAGTCAATTCACAGCGGTACGCCGGTGGCGAATGCGAAAGTCTCGGTGATTGCGAAAAATGGCGTCACGCTGCTGACGCAAACCACCGGTGCCGACGGCCATGTGCGTTTCCCGGCGCTGGACGTTTATACCAGCGAGCGCCAGCCGGTGATGTTCCTGGCAGAGAAAGAGGGCGATGTCTCCTTCCTGCCTGCCGATCGCGATAACGATCGTGGCCTGGACTTCTCGCGTTTTGACATTGATGGCGAAATCACGCCGAACGATCCGCGCACGCTGAGCAGCTATCTGTTCTCGGATCGCGGTGTTTATCGTCCGGGCGATACGTTTAATATCGGCCTGATCACCCGCGCCGCTGACTGGAGTAACGGGCTGGCCGGTGTGCCGGTTCGCGCTGAGATCCACGATCCGCGCGATAAGCTGATGAGCACTGTACCGCTGACGCTCGGTGCCAGTGGTTTTAACGAACTCAGTTACACGACTGATGATAATTCGCCTACCGGCGAATGGAACGTCTATCTGTATCTGATCGGCAAAGACAATGAATCTTCTACGCTGCTGGGGCATACCTCCGTCAATGTGAAAGAGTTCGAGCCGGACCAGCTGAAGGTAAAACTCCAGCTGACGCCTGAGCGCAAGCAGGGCTGGGTGAAACCGTCGGAATTGCAGGCCAATATCGACGTGCAAAATTTGTTTGGCACACCGGCACAAGATCGCCGCGTGACGTCGAAACTGACGCTGCGCCCGATGTATCCGAGCTTTGATCAGTTTCCGGAATATGCCTTCTATGAGAACCGCCAGAACAGCGACGGCTTCGAAACAGAACTGGAAGACCGCACCACCGATGAAAAAGGCGCGGCGAACATTCCGCTGGACCTGAAATCCTATGCTGACGCGACCTACCAGTTGCAGTTGCTGTCCGAGGCGTTTGTGGCCGGTGGCGGGCGTTCAGTTTCCGCTACCGCGCGGGTTTTAGTGTCGCCGTATGATTATCTGGTCGGCGTTAAACCGGACGGCGATCTGGGGTACATCAACCGCAGTGCGGTGCGTCATCTCAATGTGATTGCGGTTGATCCGACGCTGAAACAGATTGCGCTGCCTGCGCTGAAAGTTGCACTGATCGAACAGAAATACATTTCGGTGCTGACCAAACAGGATTCCGGCGTTTATAAATATCAGTCCAAAATGAAGGAAGTGCAGCTGTCGGAACAGCCGCTGTCACTCACCGCGCAGGGCAATGACCTGACGCTGGCGACGGACAAACCGGGTGATTTCGTGCTGGTGGTTGAAGACGCACAGGGCAACGTGCTGAACCGCATTGGCTATACCGTCGCCGGTAATGCCAACCTCAGCCGTTCGCTGGACAGAAATGCCGAACTGAAGCTGAAACTGAATCAGGGCGAATATCTGCCGGGCGAGGAAATCGAGGTGTCGGTTAACGCGCCGTATACCGGCAGTGGCCTTATCACCATCGAGAAAGATAAAGTCTACAGCTGGCAGTGGTTCCACACCGATACCACCAGTTCGGTGCAGAAAATCCGCGTCCCTGCGGGCATGGAAGGCAACGGCTATATCAACGTGCAGTTCGTACGCGATGTGAATTCCGACGAAATCTTCATGAGCCCGCTCAGCTACGGCGTAATGCCATTCAAAATCAGTACCAAAGCGCGGCAGAACTACCTCGAAGTTGATGCGCCTGAAGTGATTAAACCGGGCGAAAACCTGGCGATGACCGTGATGACAGACGGCCCGCAGCAGGTTGCGCTGTTTGCCGTCGATGAGGGGATTTTGCAGGTGGCGCGTTATCGCCTGAAAGATCCGCTGGAGTATTTCTTCCGTAAACGCGAGCTTGGCGTGGAAAGCTCGCAAATCCTCGACCTTATCCTGCCGGAGTTCAGCAAGCTGATGCAGCTGGCCGCCGCGCCGGGCGGGGACGCCGGTGAAGGGCTGGATCTGAACGTCAATCCGTTCAAACGTAAACGCGATAAGCCGGTGGCGTACTGGTCTGGCATTACCGAAGTAAATGGCGAGAAGCAGTTCGATTACCAGGTGCCGGATTACTTCAACGGTAAAATCCGCGTGATGGCAATTTCCGTCACGCCGGACAAAATCGGTAAAGCGCAAACGTCCGCAACGGTGCGCGACAACTTCATCATGACGCCGAATGTGCCGTCGATGGTGGCGCCGGGCGATGAGTTTGACGTCAGTGTCGGGGTCAGCAATAACCTCGAAGGTTTGAACGGAAAAAGCATTCCGGTGGCGATCCACCTGACCGTGCCGCCACAACTGGAAGTGGTCGGTAAAGCCGATCAGAACCTGTCGCTGGCCGAAAAACGCGAAGGCGTAATCAACTTCCGTCTGCGCGCCAAAGCCCTGCCGGGCGATGCGCCGCTGGTGTTTGACGCTACGTATGCTGATAAAACCAGCCGCCGTACCATCAGCACGTCGGTGCGACCTGCGATGCCGTTCCGCACGCAGTCGGTGATGGGACGTATGAGCGGCAGCAGCCAGAACGTCGATAACCTGCGTCAGATGTTTGATGCATATTCGGTGCGCAAAGCGGCAGTTTCCAACTCGCCACTGGTGCTGACCAACGGGTTGTCGCAGTATCTGGCGGATTATCCGTACTACTGTTCGGAGCAGATTGTCAGCCGTTCGGTTCCGATGATCCTCGAAGGGCTGCATCCGGAAATGAAAGGCAGTCTGAGTCAGGCTGAAACCAGTAAGAAATTGAAAGACATGCTGGCAATCCTGCGTTCACGTCAGAACGACAGCGGCGCGATAGGTCTGTGGCGTTCGTCGCCGGAAACCGATCCGTTCGTCACGCCTTATGTGGTGCAGTATTTGCTGGAAGCCAAAGCCGCAGGCGTGGCGCTGCCAGCCGGCATGCTGGAAGAAGCCAACGGCGCATTGCGTGTATTGGCGGCGAATCAGAATGATGATTTGTACAACTTACGTCTGCGCGCATGGGCGGTGTATCTGCTGACGCGTCAGGGTGAAATCACCACCAGTTCACTGGCCTCGGTGCAGGACACACTGCAACAGCGTTATCCGGACACCTGGAAAACCGATCTCAGCGCGCTGTATCTGGCGTCGTCTTATCGCATGCTGAAGATGGATGATGAAGCCAATACGCTGTTGCAGCCGACGTGGAAGCAACTGAGCAAGGCGTATGACAAAGCCTGGTGGACGCAGAGTTACTTTGACCCACTGGTGCAGGACGCAACGCGGCTGTATCTGATCACCCGTCACTTCCCGGAAAAAGTCTCAGCCATTCCGCCGCAGGTGCTGGAAAACATGGTCAAATCGCTGAAAGAGGAACGTTACACCACCTATTCCTCGGCGATGAGCATTCTGGCGCTGGAGAGCTATTCCTCACAGGTGGCAGCCCAGGCAACGGCACCTGATGCGCTGAAAATCACGCAGATCAGCAAAAGAAATAATGTTGAACCGCAGCTGATTTCCAGCGTTCAGGGGCTGTTTGCGAAAGCGAATTTCACTGCTGATGCGAAAGCATTACGTGTGGAAAACGGTAACGATGCGCCAGCCTGGTATGTGGTGACGCAGGCCGGTTACGATCTGGCTGCCCCGAAGAAAGCGATTTCGCGCGGTCTGGAAATCACCCGCGATTACACGGATGAAAAAGGCAATGCGGTCACGCAGGTCACGCTGGGGCAGAAAATCAACGTGCATCTGAAAGTCCGTGCCAATTCAGAAGAAGGGCAGAGCAATCTGGCGATTGTCGATTTGCTGCCGGGCGGCTTCGAAGTGGTTCAGCAAACGCCACCGGAACCGGAGTCTGACAGCAGCGACGAGAACAGCGACGCGGAAGCGTCGGCTTCCTGGCAGTCACCGCTGGCGGCATCGGGTTCAACGTGGGCGCCGGACTACAGCGATATTCGTGAAGATCGCGTGGTGATTTACGGCAGCGCAAGCACCGACGTACAGGAGTTTGTGTATCAGATCAAAGCCACCAATACCGGCAGCTTTGTGATCCCGCCAGCCTATGGTGAGGCGATGTACGACCGCGAAGTTCAGGCGCTCTCCGTCAGTGATAAAAAACTGGTGGTTGTGCCTGCTGCTGACAACAAATAACAGAGGGTGCCAGGCACTGTCTGAAGACTACGCCCCGCCATTCACGGCGGGGCGTAACCTTTCCCAGGTAGCAAGATGATCACCATTCCCACATTCATCCGCACAGCAAAACGTCTGCTGCAAAATATTCTGATGGGCGTCTTTTTACTGGCGCTGATCGTGCTGGTCTGCCGTCTGTGGCCGCATCCGCCGCTTTCGCAGGGGCAACCTTTCTCAACCGTCTATTACGATCGCCAGGGCACGCTGATGCGCATCACGCTTGCCAATGATGACCGCTATCGTTTGTGGACGCCGCTTGGACAGGTTTCTCCGCTGGCCATTAACGGTTTGCTGTTGCACGAAGACCGCTGGTTTTACGTTAACCCCGGTTTCAACCCGGTCAGCCTGCTGCGTGGGTTCTGGCGCAGCTATGTGGCGGGCGGCAAAATGCAGGGCGGCTCGACCATCACCATGCAACTGGCGCGCATGCACTGGCATCTCAATACCCGCACGCCGTCCGGCAAAATCATGCAGGTTTTACGTGCGGTTCAGCTGGAGCTGAGTTATTCCAAACACGACATCCTCGAAGCCTATCTGAACTACGCGCCCTACGGGCGCAACATTGAGAGCATCGGCGCCGCCAGTCTGATTTATTTCAATAAGGCCCCCAAAGATCTGACATTACCTGAAGCGCTGACGCTGGCTGTTTTACCGCAATCACCGAGTTTTCGTATTGATGCCAATACCGGCGTACTGGGGGCGGCGCTGACGCAGGCACGCAACCGGCTGTTTGAGCGCTGGCAGGCACATTACGTCACAGACTCCAGCCAGATTTCACTGTTCAGATTGCCGCTGGCGCTGCGCCAGCCGGAGCGGATGCCCTACATCGCGCCACATTTTATCGAACAGCTCAGGCTGCAAAACCGGCAACTGATTCAGACCAATACCCGCATCGACACGACGCTGGACGCGGGCCTGCAGCGGCTGGTTGAGCGTCAGGTAAACGCGTTTATCACCCGTAACCAAAGTCGCGGTATTCAGAATGCCGCCGTGCTGCTGGTCGATAGCCGCGATATGGGGGTACGGGCGCTGATGGGATCGGCGGATTACTACAACCGCAGTATTCAGGGGCAAGTGAACGGCACTAACGCCAAACGCTCGCCGGGATCGGCGCTCAAACCCTTTATTTACGCGCTGGGCATGGAGCAGGGCGTGTTGCATCCGATGACAATCCTGAAAGATGTGCCGTCAGCCTTCGGTGCTTATGCGCCGGAAAACTTCGACCGCCGCTTTCTCGGGCCAGTGACGGCCACGGATGCGCTGAACTTCAGCCGCAATATTCCTGCCGTGTATGTTGCGTCGCAGCTTCGCCAGCCGTCGTTTTATCAGTTTTTGCGTCTTTCCGGCGTTGCCAATATGTCCAGCGAAAACCACTATGGCCTGTCGCTGGTGCTGGGCGGCGGGGAGGTGACGATGCAGGAACTGGCAAAATTGTATGCCCTGCTGGCGAACCGCGGCGTGCTGCAACCGCTGAGGATGCAAAAGAGCGATCCACAAACAGCCACACCGGTACGGTTACTGAGTGAAGAAGCCAGTTTTATGACGCTGGACATGTTGCGTCAGCACCGCCGCCCTGGCGATACGCTGGCCCAGCAGCCTTCCGCGCTGCCCGTGTACTGGAAAACCGGCACCTCGTGGGGATTTCGTGACGCCTGGAGCGTCGGGATTTTCGGTCCTTACGTGCTGGTGGTATGGGAGGGGAATTTCGACAGTAAAGGCAATAACGTGTTTGTCGGCGCAGAGGCCGCAGCGCCGCTGTTCTTCAATATTATCGACAGCATCAACGCCGGCTATCCGGCATTGCAGGAGCCGAAGCGTGCATTCCCTAAACACCTGAAACGGGTGGATATCTGCCTGGCCAGCGGTGATTTACCGACACCCTGGTGCCAGCAAAAGGGCAAAACCTGGTTTATTCCCGGTAAATCACCGATTAAAGTCGATACCGTCTATCGCCCGGTGCGTCTTGATAAACTGACTGGTGACGTGGCGTGTCCGCCCTTTGATGAGGACGAAACCCGTACTGAAGTGTTTGAGTTCTGGCCATCGGACCTGGCTAACGTGTTTGCACAAGCCGGTTTACCTAAGCGCAAACCGCCGGTGAGTCACTGCAAAGATAACGGTGTGGACGTCAGTGGTAACCCGCCGCGTATTACCTCGCCGCTTAAAAACACGACGTATACCTTGCGGCAATCCCAGCAGGGGCGCGACCGGATTTCGTTCAACGCGGTCACTGACGCGGACAGTAAAACCGTCTACTGGTTTGTCGATGATATCTATCTCGGCAGCTCCGCAAGCAAATCCGCCATTAACTGGCAGCCTATCAATAATGGGCAATACCGCATCCGCGCGGTAGACGATCGCGGACGCGCGGACAGCCGGTTGGTGAGTATTGAGATTGTGAATTAGCGGTGAAATTCGGGCAGCGCAATGGCTGCCTGAACATTATCTGATATCGATTTTAAGCGTGGCCGTCGCCTGGAAGGGACCAGTGTCGAGTTCGCCGCCGACCAGATTTATGGGAATGGCTTCGAGCGACAGTTTCCCCTGCCCGGTCTGATTGATCGCAAGAACGCCCATAGTAAAAGGGATATATGTCCCCGTATTTTCGATCATAATGCCTATATCTGCTTTGTTATCGGAAGGGCGACGCCGTGCAACCAGATAATACTGATCTTGAACATCCTGACCTTCAAGGATCATGGTTAATTTATTGCCCACGGGTATCACGGGTAATCCGTTCTTTGTGCAGTTATATCTGATGTCAAAGTTAACCGGGCGATAATTATCTGGTCGGCCATTTTTAGTGACGAACTTACTGGCCTGAATGGCGCCGAAATTGACGGAAATAATTTCACCTTCATTTATTTCGCAACTTTGCGGTACCGTCAGTGTACCGCTAATATACAGAATAGCCACCGGCGTACCTAAAATAGGGTTCGGGTTAGCTGATGTTGCAGCGGACGCATACACGCGGGCAATTTCAGTGTGTGGGATATTTATTTCACCCACAAAAGGCATAGTAATGTAGAAGTTTAATTTTCCCTGAGATCCGGTTGTGAATGTATCGTGCGTGTTATGTTGCCTGCATACACCTGTGTTAGTTTTATCCCGATGCAGTGTTTTATCAATGACTGCATTGGTCGTGGGGACAGTAATGTAATTATTATTAGGAATAGAAATTTGAGTCATGAGGTCCACATGATCATTTATTTTATAATAATTTATGGCGTGTCCGGCTGGTAATGATGTTCTTAAGCTGTATATAATCTGTACTCCGCTTGAACTTGCTGCATCACTATCAGTACAGTTACAAGCTATCTGATAGCTTTGTTGCCCCCCGTTCAGCGTTTCTTCGAACGTAAATGTCTTTTTATTTTCAACACTTTGTAAATCATGCAGTAAGTTATTTTCGTAACTATTTGCCCCACCATTAAGGGGCTCGCAGATAACGGCATCTCCGGCAAATACATGTGCGGGATACATCCATGACAGAGTAAAGCCCAATACTGCCAATATGTGTGTTTTGAAATGAGATTTATTATTCATTTTTTTTCCTAAATACATGAGGCAGTAATGGTCTGAACTGAAACAGGCGAAGGTTTTAGATTCACCGTCGCTTTACATTGCTGATTTTTAGCCATGCCCCATTTCACCGTAAAATCTACAGGTACGTTAGTTTTAACTCCGGATAAATAAAGGATCCCACCTTCATCGACGATATTCTCTAACGTTTGATCCTCATTCACCGCGACAGCCCCGAAAGGTACAGGCACACCATCTAAACGGAGCAACTTAATAAGTACACGGACACCAATTCGTGCATCGAAGTGTGCAACTACCATCGCCCCTTTATTGGGAATAACCATTTCGGAAGATTTCGTGACATCGACGTCTTTGGGAAGTGTTGTGGTATCAAGATCGATCCGGTTTTCTGAGTATGCGGTGAGATAGGGAACAACGGCATAACCGCGCCAATCCGTTTCCAGGCCAGGAATATTTTGAACTCTGGCCCCACTCGCACCGTTGGTGTCGATCAGAGCAAAAGTCTCGCTTAATGGTTGGGAAAGCGTAACGCCATGGTTGTGCCCAACTATTCCACCCGAGATCCCATAACTTATTTGTTGAGAAGTATTATCATAATAATACCCAGTATTTAAAATGCCGTACGGTGAACGATAAGTCGCGTTCAGGTTTGTGTTGTCTGTACCGCCCTGATTGGTATGGCTCTGTAAAACAGAATAGCTGAGGCGATAATCATCTAAAGCTCTGCCGCTCATACCTAATTGCTGACGAGTACTGTCGCCCTTTTGATGGGTAGCATTATAGGTCGCCCAACTTTGTGGCAACCAGCGACTTAAGGGCACACGAATGTTAAGTGCAATCTGCTGGTCATCTTCTTCATCTTTTACCCGGCTATATGAATACGAGAGGTTATAGCTGATGCTATAAAAACTTGAACTCATTCCAACCGTGATATTTTTCTCTTTATTAGTGTCTCGCCAGTAATCCTGCTGATAGGCTGAGGCGTAAAAGCTGGCACCCTCCCAAAGTGACTGGTTGACACTGAGTTGATATTTACTGCGTTTGTGACCATTTTGCACTGCATCATCCAGCGATTGATTGGCTTCATCAAAATCGTAGAATCCGCTCGTCGAATAGCGGTAACTGGCAACGGAGAAATTGGTATTTGTTGTTTCGATATTTTTTGAATATTGGGCTCGATAAGACTGACCACTACTATTTTCATTGTTGTCCAGTGTGGTCTGAGCCTGGGTAATATCGACAGACACTGAGCCTAAATTAAGCAGACTAAAACCTATTCCGGCAAGGCCTGATACATAGTCAGAGGAAAGCAGAGTGCCGGCATAGGCAGTTATTTCATTAGAGATACCGTAAATCGCTGTGCCTTGGGCAAAGTTAGGTTCTTTATCTCCATTCTCATTCGAACGATATCTTCCGAGTGTGCCGCTGTATTTAAATCTTCCAGGGCGTTGCATAACGGGTACAGCGGAGAAAGGCTGATTAAACCTGCGTTCCGTTCCATCTGCTTCTTTAACAGTGACTTGTAACTCCCCGCTAAAAGAGGAGGGATAAAGGTCATTGATCTCGAATGCACCCGGCGCAACGTAACTTTGATAGATAATGTAACCATCTTGACGGACAGTGACCTCAGCATTGGAATTGGCAATGCCTCGAATGGTGGGTGCAAAACCGCGTTGACTGTCGGGCAGCATGTTGTCATCAGACGCTAACTGAACACCTGTAAATGGCAGGCTGGGAAATAAGTCACCAGACGTTGAGCTTTCCCCCAATAAAAACTGGGATTTTAGGCTCTTAATATCACGTTCTGCGTAGGTAGATATGGCATCCCAGCTTTGTTCATTGTCCCCGCTGCTGTAAGTACTGTAATTACGTAAACGCCATGGACCCAGGTTCAAACCGTTTTGCATATTAAGGTACTGGCTCGCGTCATCACTGCCATTTTTATTATGACGCTGGGAGCCTGAAAAAGAATAATTGGAAAACAAAACCGACACTCCGTCATCCCATCTTTTTGGGTCAACATACCCGTGAGCTTGCTGATTCAATGCAGCCTGAGGAATGCTCAAATCCAGACGCATACGGTTAAAATCGAACTTTGCTTCGGCGGCAGGAATATATGACGCCAGTGAGTTAAGAGGGGCATCCGGTTTATGGTTGGCTAAAGCAGGGAAAGCATCCACGCGAATATTCAAGGCACGCAGTAAATCAGGCGTAATGTTTGCTTTCAGTGAGCCATCAGGCATCTGGACATAGGAAATGTTTTGTTCAGACATCTCCTGTTGGTTAACAAAAATCTTGGTCTTATACACACCAGGAACTTGTGCTTTATCACTCAGAGAAAAAACCGAAAGATCTACTTTATCAGTAGGCTGCCCATGATGTTCAAGCAACTGAGGATCGAAATAAACCTCCTGTGCCAGCGCCGAACTTATCGTCAGGCTTATTGCAGGTGCAAAACATAGTGTTAAAAAATGATGCTGCAAACGAAGTCGATAAATGAGCTCCTTCGCCTTATTCGTATACGGATAATCATCCATGGCGGCTGTCCCTGACGTCTCAAAACGCTTCCTGGTGAATAATTAAAATGTTAATTAAAGTGCGTGTTTGATTGGGGGCGTATCACCGCCATAATCATTTATTGCTCTCCATTCAACAGTATTACCGGTATTGTTATCAGGCAATTTTACTGTGATCTCGCTGTCTGGTGGGATCATGTCAGTATCTTTAAGTAATGAGTTTCCTAATGTCAGATAACTTAAAACAACGTAATAAGAAGAAGGGTTTCTAATATGCAGTTGACCGTGAGTTCTTGAGAATGTGAGCATTTTGTAAGCATCAGAAGCTCTTCCTTCGATTTTTTCCGGACGATAAAACAACTTGATTCGTGTTTTAACCACCAGGATCAATTCACTTGTGTCATTTTTAGGTGTAGAGGGAATGGCACGGATGTTGATATAAAATACAGATTCTCTGTCCTGAGGTAATTCGGTGCCCGTATATGAAATACGCAGGTTGTTTTCTTCATGTTCGTTCAGACGAAAGAGCGGTGGGGTAAGCGCAAAGGGGGCGCGGGTTTTCCCATCACTATTTTCTATCCATGACTGGATTAAAAAGGGTTTGTTATCGGAATTATTACTTAATGGGAGTGAAGCTTCTTTTTTCTCAGCATTGTATATCACGCGTGTACGCCCAATTAAAATCCCACCGCCATAACTTTGCTGAATGGAAAAAATAAAAATTAGCGATATTTTCATTAAAGGTATGATTATTTTACGCATGAGATCATTAAATCCAGTTAGTATATGGAGTAAGTCTTTTTTGGGAGAAACTCGCCAGAAACCTGGCGAGTTAATTTTTTTATCGGTAGTCGAGAGTGATGTCTACACTGGCTTCTGCAAGGCCCTCCTCGATATCTACGGTATCGACATACGAACGATAGTATGCCTTCCAGTTGATATTCATGCTTGTGCCAGTGATAGGGTATTCAATATCAGAAAGTCTATTTAAGGGCATAATGGAACCGCTGGCTGCATCAATAATTTCTATACCGACACCCTTGGCGATATCAGCAGAGACAACCCCTTTTCCTACCTGAATTAAATTAGGATGACTAGAATCTACTGCCGGAGCCTCTAACCAAACATGGAAGTTTGGTATTGTGCTTGTGACCGGGCAGTTAGTGAGAGGAAGTATAACATCAACAAGTTGCGGGGATGTGTCACCCGCATTGCGGAACTGAGCTGCTGAATAATGACCTAACTCAATATCTTTATCAGCGCCGCCGTTAATCACACAAGCAGTTTTAATGATTTCACCCGTGAAGTTAATTCTTCCGTCAATCGCGTAGCTGTTTCCAGCTAACGCCAGAAGTAATCCGCTAACAATAGCTTTGTATTTCATTTTCATTTTCAGCATCCATTCATAAATAAAATATTGAAGGTGAGGGCTACAGGCTCCATCAATTCATACACAAAACTTATTAATGAAAGTCCTGCAGGAATCGGATTCTATCAAGTGTTTTATGTATTGAATAGTAGGTGCGGAGTTGTCTATTTAGCCTTGGGATGTTTTTTACTCTAATATATAAATGCGAATAATTGTTTATATTTAGATGATTCATTTTAATGATTTGTTGATGATTAATTGGTCTATGGTGAAAAGAAAAAAGTATTATTAAAATTTTATTATTAATTTTATCTATAAAAGGAATCATTAAGATTTCTGTTTAATTTCATCTCAAATTAATTTAAGAGTGATTTTTTTACCGACAATGAGCCATTTTTACTCTCACCCCGCAAGGATGCCGTCTGGGAATCGGTCAGACAGGTCAGATAAAGTACAGCAGAAGTCGGGAACAGATTTTGGAGGGCGGGACAAACCGTAACAAACCAGGCGTTGGTAGCGGAAGATTCCTCTGATATTGTTGATAAATTAGGAAATCCGTATTCATTGTTACAATTTCGGCTAGAATATATACCATTAAACACTGTCTGTTTTGGCTGATTTTTCTAACAATACACGCTTCAGGCATTCACGCCTTTGGGAGAGTTACATGCAAGAAAATCACAAGATTCTGGTGGTCGATGACGACATGCGGCTGCGCGCACTTTTGGAGCGTTATCTGACTGAACAGGGCTTCCAGGTGCGTAGCGTGGCCAATGCTGAACAAATGGACCGCCTGCTGACCCGTGAGTCCTTCCACCTGATGGTGCTGGATTTGATGTTGCCGGGCGAAGACGGTTTGTCTATCTGCCGCCGCCTGCGCAGCCAAAGTAACCCGATGCCCATCATTATGGTCACCGCGAAAGGCGAAGAAGTTGACCGTATCGTGGGGCTGGAAATTGGTGCCGACGACTACATTCCTAAGCCGTTTAACCCGCGTGAACTGCTGGCCCGTATTCGTGCCGTATTGCGCCGTCAGGCCAATGAACTGCCGGGTGCCCCTTCTCAGGAAGAAGCGGTAATCTCCTTCGGTAAATTCAAACTGAATCTCGGCACCCGCGAAATGTTCCGTGAAGATGAGCCTATGCCGCTGACCAGCGGTGAATTTGCCGTGCTGAAAGCACTGGTGAGCCATCCGCGTGAGCCCCTGTCCCGCGACAAGCTGATGAATCTTGCGCGTGGTCGTGAATACAGTGCAATGGAGCGTTCTATCGACGTGCAGATTTCGCGTCTGCGTCGCATGGTAGAAGAAGATCCGGCGCATCCACGTTATATCCAGACCGTCTGGGGTCTGGGCTATGTCTTCGTGCCGGACGGCAGTAAGGCATGAGACGAATACGCTTTTCACCGCGTAGCTCGTTTGCCCGAACACTGTTACTCATCGTCACCTTGCTGTTCGTCAGCCTGGTGACGACTTATCTGGTGGTCTTGAACTTCGCCATCTTACCGAGCCTGCAACAGTTCAATAAGGTTTTGGCCTACGAAGTGCGTATGCTGATGACCGACCGGTTGCAACTGGAAGATGGCACGTTGCTGGCCGTACCACCGGCGTTTCGTCGCGAGATTTATCGTGAACTGGGCATCTCTCTTTATACCAACTCTGCGGCAGAGGAGAGTGGCCTGCGCTGGGCGCAACATTACGAATTCCTCAGTCAGCAGATGGCCCAGCAACTCGGCGGCCCGACTGACGTACGTGTTGAAGTGAACCAAAACACGCCGGTCGTGTGGCTGAAAACCTGGCTGTCGCCGGATATCTGGGTGCGCGTACCTCTGACTGAAATTCATCAGGGTGATTTTTCCCCGCTGTTCCGTTATACGCTTGCCATTATGTTACTGGCGATAGGCGGCGCATGGCTGTTTATCCGCATTCAGAACCGACCCCTGGTGGAACTTGAACATGCCGCGTTGCAGGTGGGTAAGGGGATTATTCCTCCGCCGCTGCGCGAGTACGGCGCTTCAGAAGTCCGTTCGGTTACCCGTGCCTTTAACCAGATGGCTGCCGGTGTGAAACTGCTGGCCGATGACCGCACATTATTGATGGCGGGCGTCAGCCATGATTTACGCACGCCGCTCACCCGCATTCGTTTAGCGACGGAAATGATGAGCGACGGCGATGGTTATCTCGCGGAGTCGATCAATAAAGACATCGAAGAGTGCAATGCCATCATCGAGCAGTTCATTGATTATCTGCGCACCGGGCAGGAAATGCCGACGGAAATTACCGATCTCAACGGTATTTTGGGTGAAGTGATCGCCACGGAAAGCGGCTATGAGCGTGAAATCGATTCCGGTCTGGCTGAAGGTGAATTGCTGGTGAATGCGCATCCGCTGTCAATCAAGCGCGCGGTGGTGAATATGGTGGTTAACGCCGCCCGCTACGGTGATGGCTGGATTAAAGTCAGCAGCGGTCGTGAGTTGCAGCGCGCCTGGTTCCAGGTTGAGGATGACGGTCCGGGCATTGCGCCTGATCAGCTTAAGCATCTGTTCCAGCCGTTTGTGCGGGGGGAAAGCGCACGCACCACCAGCGGAACCGGGCTAGGGCTGGCCATCGTTCAGCGTATTATTGATGCGCATTCGGGGACGCTGGATATCGGGAAAAGTGAGCGTGGCGGGTTACGCATTCGCGCCTATTTGCCGTTACCGGTTGAGATGCTGAAAGCGGTGGCGGTTCAGCAGAAGCCTGTCTGATTAAACGGGGGCCTTAATAATCCCCCGCTTTAATGGCATCAGGGCTGTAAAAAGCAGACTGAGAACATCCCGGTTTCTTCATATCGGCGATCACTTGTCGCGCTGCGGCAACCCGCGGTTTTATCAGCTCTTCCTGCTCATCACATAATACTCTGCCGCTTCTTCCCGCCATCTCGGTGTCTCTGCTGCGTCCCACGGATTCACGAGTTGCACGCCTGCCAGTGCAAAGCCTTCAGGATGATCCGTTGCCAGAGTCGCCTGATGATTGAGGCAAACGGCGGCGAGCTGGATATCAGGCTCCGGCATATCCCTGTTGGCCGCTTTTAATAATGCTGAAACTCGCGGGTAATACAGTGCGCTGGCCGCATCAAATGACAGCAGGCGACCGGCGAAATCCTGATTCAGCATTTCCAGCAAAGCCTCAGAAAGTGCGGCTTTCGGCTGGTTCTCTGGCAAATTCTCAACCCAGGAGAAAAGTGCGGCGACGCTCAGGCTGGTCAGGTACAGCTGCGTAGTGTCCTGCGCATCCAGCCATTGCAGTACGTTCTTTTGCGGCCGGGGGTTGATCATCTCCAGGATGACAGCGGTATTGAGAATAATCATTTGGATGGCAGTTCGAGGGGCCCGATGCTCAGCGTAGAAAAGCGCTGGCGGAGCTGGCTGCCCAAACCGAAGTCAGGTTGGGCGGGCGTTAAGGCCTGCTTCAGAATTAAACGCACTTCCTCTTCCATCGAGTGGCCTTTTCTGGCTGCCGCAATACGCAACAGTTCCTTCACGTCGTCATCCAGATTACGAACGGTAATGGTCGCCATGTGATGCTCCTCTGACAGCTTTGCTGTCATTCTGAAATGCCGCCGGGCCGGTTGCAATAAAAAAGGCGCGGAAGCCCGCGCCTGAAAGGTGAATATCGACAGATTAAAGCGTCGGCCCGGCGCTGACCAATGCGGCACCTGCAGGCGTATCGGTATATTTGTCGAAGTTATCGATAAATAACCGGGCCAGATGCTCAGCTTTTTCCTGCCATTGTTCACGGCTGGCGTAGGTGTTGCGCGGATCCAGAATCTGCGTATCGACGCCCGGCAACTCAACCGGCACGGCCAGATTAAACAGCGGCAGCGTAAACGTTTCTGCGTCGTCAATTGTGCCATTGAGGATGGCGTCGATAATGGCGCGGGTGTTTTTCAGCGAAATACGCTTACCGGTGCCGTTCCAGCCGGTATTGACCAGATAGGCCTGAGCGCCAACCGCTTCCATGCGCCTGACCAGCACTTCGGAGTATTGCGTCGGGTGCAGCATCAGAAAGGCGGCACCAAAGCAGGCGGAGAAGGTCGGCGTCGGCTCATTGACGCCGCGCTCTGTACCCGCCAGTTTGGCGGTGAAACCAGACAGGAAATGGTATTGCGTCTGCGAAGCCGTCAGTCGGGATACCGGAGGTAAAACGCCAAAGGCATCGGCGGTCAGGAAAATCACTTTGCTGGCGTGACCTGCTTTGGACACCGGCTGCACGATATTCTGAATGTGATAAATCGGGTATGAAACGCGGGTGTTTTCAGTTTTGCTGTTGTCATCGAAGTCGATCTTACCGTCTTCGCTGACCACGACATTTTCCAGTAACGCATCGCGTTTTATCGCACCAAAAATTTCCGGCTCTGCCTCCTTGCTGAGTTTGATGGTTTTTGCGTAACACCCTCCCTCGAAGTTAAACACGCCGTCATCGTCCCAGCCGTGTTCATCGTCACCAATTAACTGACGTTTCGGGTCGGTGGACAATGTGGTTTTTCCTGTGCCTGAAAGGCCAAAGAAGACCGCCACATCACCTTTTTCACCGACGTTGGCGGAACAGTGCATTGACGCTATGCCCTGCAACGGCAACAGGTAATTCATCACCGCGAACATGCCTTTCTTCATCTCGCCGCCGTACCATGAGCCGCCGATCAGCTGAATGCGCTCGGTAAGATTAAACGCGATGAAGTTTTCAGAATTCAGGCCCTGTTTTTGCCAGTCCGGGTTGGTACATTTCGCGCCGTTCATGACAATAAAGTCAGGCTCGAAGTTCTCCAGCTCAGTCTCCTGCGGGCGAATAAACATATTTTTGACGAAGTGAGCCTGCCAGGCGACTTCAGTAATAAAGCGCACCTTCAGGCGGGAATCGGCGTTCGCACCGCAAAAGGCATCGATGATGAATAAACGCTTTCCAGACAATTGCTTGCTGACTAAAGCTTTCAGCGAAGACCAGACTTCAGGCGACAACGGTTTATTGTCATTTTTGCCTTTGCCCTGATCTGCCCACCACAAGGTATCGCGCGTGGTGTCGTCGCGGACTATGTATTTATCCTTTGGGGAACGGCCGGTGAAAATGCCGGTATCGACGTTCACTGCGCCCAGTTCTGTCACCTGTCCGCGCTCAAAGCCTCCAAGGCCCGGTGCGGTTTCCTCATTGAAAAGAGTCTCGTAATCAGGGTTATAGACGATTTGACTGCTTTGATGGATCCCGTAGCGGGCGAGTGTTTCGGCGTTGATCCCGAGAGTGGTTGGCATTTCCCTGCTCCTTACCTGAACGTAGAACCCCTAAAGCGTCAGCGTCTTTAGGGATAAACCAGCGGTAATTGTAGGTATTTATGGCGACCAAACAGCGATAGCTCTCAAAGAATAACCGGAGATGTGAATTTTCTTCTGGAAATGTGATGGAAAACTAACAAATTGTGCAATGAAGTTATGAGGAAGCAATAAAAAAGGGACTTTCAACAGAAAGTCCCTTTAGTTTAATGAGTTAACAGTTAATGAACGTTATCATTTCCCGAAATAACATTGCCGCTCGCCTTCAGCGTCGCCATGTCCATGGCGTCAAATTCATAGTCTGAACCGCAATAATCACAGTGCATCTCGATTTTGCCATCTTCTTCCAGCATTTCGAGGATCTCTTCATCTGGCAGCGTCATCAGCGCACCGGCGCAGCGTTCACGCGAACAGGTGCAGCGGAAACATACGTCCTGCGGTTCATACAGAGTGACTTCTTCCTGATGATACAGACGATAAAGCACTTCGTTAGCCGGCAAATTCAGCAATTCTTCAGCTTTGATGGTGGTCGTCAGCTGTGACAGATGGCTGAACTCTTCCGCGTCCGTCTCTTCAGCGGGCAGAACCTGTAACAACATGCCGCCAGCCGCGGGCTGACCTTCAACTTCGCCTGTACGGATGAAAATACGTGTCGGCAACTGTTCAGACTGCATGAAATAGTTTTCCAGACACTCAGCCAGATTTTCACCTTCCAGCCCGACAACGCCCTGGTAACGTTCGCCCACGTTTGGAGAAATGGTGATCACCATGTAGCCGTTACCAATCATCTCTTTCAGGGAACTGCCTTCGGCGATGTCGCCCTGTAAACGCGCAATGCCGCGTAATTCCTGTCGGTTATTGCCGTTGATCACCGCCAGTTTCAGCGGGCCATCGCCCTGCAGTTGTACGGTGATATCGCCATCAAATTTCAGAGTGGCCGTCAGCAGGCTGGTGGCGACCAACATTTCGCCCAGTAAATTACGGACTTCAGCCGGGTAGTCGTGACCCGCTACGATGTGCCGGAACGTCTCATGGAGTGAAACCAGTTCGCCGCGCACAGCGTGATGGTTGAACAGGTAACGGTGTAACTGGTCGTGATTTGACATAACGTTCTCTCTGTTTGGCGGTGTTTTATTCCGCATCGCCATATTTGAATTTGATCAGGTTGCGGCGTTCCTTTTTGTCCGGACGTCGGTCCGGATGGGGCATCGCATTCATCTTCCGCGCCTGAGAAATTTTCTCCCGGCTGGCAATGCTGGCCTCGGTTTCCTGATAAAGCGTTTGCGCTTCTTCCGCACTGCGACGCTGAGTGGTCAGCCCCAGCACAATGATCGTTTTTGCATCGTTTCCCTGACGCAGGGTGATTTCGGCATTCAGTTCCATCAGCTTGCTGGGTTTCCCGCGCTGGCCGTTGTAATGCACCTTGCCGCCGTCAATCATCTCGCGTGCCAGTGCCCGGGTCTTATAAAAACGAGCCGCCCACAGCCATTTATCGAGACGTACTGCGTTGTCGTCCTCTTCCTTTTTACCTTTCATCTCTCCCCCTCAAACGTACCGGAACTACTGAGCCGGGCCTGTTACGGGGTGAATCGAAGGCAACAGGTCGCGGTAGTCATTGATGGAAGGGTGTCCCTGGAATGACTTATTTGCCCCGCTCGAATCCGGATTTTCTATACCCAGACAATAGCGGATACCAAAGGTTTTTGCCGCATTCAGGATCGGTTCCCCGTCATCGACAAACAGGGTTCTGCCGGGGTTAAAACCGGTCTGCTGCTGCACGGCAGCCCACAAACGTTGATCTTCCTTTGGATAACCAAATGTGTGGGTGGAAAGTAATAAATCAAGGTGCTGATCCAAACCGGTGTGTTCAATTTTAACTGACAGACTGTGGGGATGCGCGTTAGTCAGCAAAATAGTTTCGCGACCGCTCGCCCGCAGATGACGCAAGAACGGCACCGTATCGTCGCGTAAGCGCGCATTTTTGCCGATGTTTGTGGTCATCTGATAGATGTCCAGATCCAGCCTCTCGCTCCAGTAATCAAAGCAATACCAGTTCATGGTGTGCTGAACGGCCAGGTATTCGTCATGAATGATCTGGCGGGCATTTTCCAGCGGGATTGCACGTTGCAGGCTGAGTGCTGCCGGCACATCCTGTAACCAGAACTGACTGTCGAAAGCCAGATCCAGCAGCGTGCCGTCCATATCCAGTAAAACGGTATCGATATTGTTCCAGTCGAGATCAAGAGGCATGAAAACTCCATGTCCTGCGTGCCGGAGCATGGCAGGAGAGGTTAAACGCAAGCAGGGAAGGGCCAGAATACCATATTCTCTCAGGGCGGCGCAGAGCCACCCTGGGATTCAGTTCAGCGTATGCGTGGGGGCAGGCATCAACGTCGGGTGAAAGCTGGCGTTGTAATACTGTTCAATATCGTCGATGCGGCGCTTGTCTTTGATGAAGCGACGGATAAACAGCACCGTATTCACCAGCAGCACGCCAAGCAGCAAGAACAGCAGGACACTGGTGCCCAGATAGCGCCACAGCGTCGAGATATCAGGCTCACTGTGCAATGAAATGTGACGCGTGCCGTTGGCATCAATGCTGATGCTGGTGATCACACCCTGCGCACTGAACGGTGTATGCAGCAACATCGCGGAAAGGGTTTGCAGCTGTTTCCACTGATCCTGTGGCGGATTACCGAACAACCCGACCGGCGGCACCGGCTGTTCGACCAGCTGACGGCCTTCGTCATTGCTGATCAGGAATCCGCCCGGAGGTGGGCTGTTCAGGCTGTCAGCGGCGCGGCGGGTTTCCTGCAGGAAGAAAGAAGACGTGGCGTTGTTGACCAGTTCACTCAATGACTGCGCGCTGACCGGTCGCAGCAGAACGTTGATTCCCTGCAATGTCCCCGCTTTTGCACGCTTCACCAGCATGCTCCAGTTATTTGAATTGCCCAGATTCACCAGCGCATTTTTCAGGCGCACACACTCGTTTGATTTGTTTCCGCACAGCGCATCGGTTTTCAGCACGATATCGGCAAAATCGTCGAGCAGGATCATGCCGGATTTTTCAATCGCGGTCGCCAGCTGCGGGTTGATGTTCTGCTCCAGATTTTCACCCGGATGCATCTGATTGTTGACCGTCGTTTGCAGTGCGGTGGCGGCATCAATAATTTCTGACTGCGGAACCGGCAGCGGCGCGGCGTTGTTCCAGTAAATACCGGAACAGTCGAATGGCATGAAACCCGATGCGCTGCGGCTGCCCGATGGCGCCACATAGCACATCCCCGTGCCCTGAACTTTCAGTGTGTCGCCGACGCGCAGCGCCGTTTTTTCCAGATCCTGCACGCTGTTGACCTGCGCACTTTGCGCACCCTGAAGCCACGCCATGCTGAGTTTGAGCGGCAGTCCGAGCGGTACGTACACCAGCAGCATGAGCAGCAGCAGGAAAGCGCTGGTCGCCAGCACCAGATTCTTTCCCCACAGTTGCAACGGGAATTTTTTCACTTCATCGTGCAAAGACAAATAGCTGCCCTGACGAACCACGTGGCTGTTCATGTACAGCTCGATATCTGTCGGCTGACCCAGGTCACGGCCAATAAACGGCTGCCAGTGCGGCGGATAAATCAGATCAACCGTACCCAGTGAAATATTGCTGATATCACCCTGTTTGGATTCACCAAAAAGACCCCAGCGTTTAGGTAATCCCCGCAGGCAATGGATTTCCTTGCGGTTTTTACCTAAACGTTCGGAGACGACCCGCCAGCCCACCCAGGCGGTAAGCACCGCCGCCAGCGTCAGTAACCACGGCAGGAACACCACCGGGCTGAGCAGGGTGATAAACAGCAGCAATAAAACGCCGGAGATGGCCAGCGCTTCTTTCACGCCGCTGGAGCGGGTAAGTGCGTGTTCCTCACGGGTTTCACGACGCACTTTTACCAGTTCGATATGTTCACTTTCTTCATGGCGGATCGAGGCATTTTGCGGCTGCGAAGGCAGCACGGTAGAAACCGGCGCCGGGCCTTCATAGACGTGATCGACCAGTGAATGCCCGTTAAGGGAGATGACCAGCGGCATAGACTGCGTTTTGATCAGCTCAACCTGATTTTCCTGGGCAATGTATTGCTCCCAGAAAGGCGGCAGGTGAATTTCGGTGGTATCAAGGAAGTATCGTCCGCTGTTGGTCTCTTCGCTGGCGACTCCGTAACGGGTAATCGCGCGCTTGAGGCTGTAGACGTTTTCGCTTTTGGTGGTCAGGATGAGTTTATCGCGCAGGATAATCAGGTTATTACGGTGGGTAATCGGTGTTTGTCCCAGGCCTTCGCTTTGTCGCAAATACCGTTCAACGGCGTCGCGCTCTTGTTGCGAAAGTTTTCGCTGGCTGGGGGTGGGGAAATGTACCACGGACTCGTCGCGTTGGCGGCGTCGCAAGGCAAACCAAAAGAAACTCCCAGTGGCAATGATTGCGATACACAACAACACCAGTGTCACGACTACTGTGCTCATCCTATCCCCGTTCTGACGTGGGTGACTTACGTCAACTCTGTGAAAGTATTATACATAATTTAAAAACACATAAACCCAATACACATTTTTACGCGCGACCTGATATCGGACAGAATTTTCATTATTTGACTGATTTTTATGCGCAAATTTTTTTCAAAACATACCACGCTAAAGGATATCCGCAATTGTACTTTAATGGGTATCGGTATAATCCTATTTTGAATCGTGCGTGTTTTTGTTACAGCAGAATTGTGACGCGAACATAACAACGGGTCTTTTTTGCACGATATCAGGAGTGAAACCCGAGCTTCGGCGGTGAATAAACCCGTCTGCGCTGAACTTATGCGCGGTAAAGATTGCGATTCAGGCTTGCATTAACGCACAATGTTTTCTGATAGTAATATTCAGAAACCCATATGAACCCATTACGACACCCGCAGTCAGGTGAATAATAAGTTGGGGATGAAATGACACAACACCTGCAAAAACCGAAAATCCTGAAGGTGGAAACCGTAGCCCGTTCGCGTTTATTCACCATCGAATCTGTTGATCTGGCGTTCAGCAATGGCGCCGAACGTGTCTATGAACGCATGCGTCCTTCCGATCGCGAAGCGGTGATGATCGTGCCGATCATTGATGACGATCTGCTGCTGATCCATGAATATGCCGTCGGTATCGAAAGCTACGAGCTGGGTTTTCCGAAAGGGCTTATCGATGCAGGAGAAAGTGTGCTGGAAGCGGCGAACCGTGAACTGATGGAAGAAGTCGGTTACGGTGCCGGTCATTTTGACGTACTGGCAAAACTGACGATGGCGCCGTCCTATTTCTCCAGCCGTATGAACATTGTGATTGCGAAAGCGCTGTATCCGAAAAGTCTCGAAGGTGATGAGCCGGAGCCTTTACCGCAAACCCGCTGGCCGATTTCGCGGATGATGGAACTGCTGCAACAGCCTGATTTTTGCGAAGCCCGCAACGTCAGCGCGTTATTCCTGGCGCATGATTTCCTGACCCGCAACGCCCGCTGACCCAATGGGCTTTGCGGCGTTTGAGCCAAAAAAACGCCAATAAAAAAGCCGGTCATGCATTATGCAGACCGGCTTTTTTGCTTTACAGCTCAGGCATCAGAACAGTTCGTGTTCCTGACCGTTATCCATGATGGTCGTTCCGACTTCATGCACCGCATGTTCCGTCGGCTGAGTTCCGTCAATGAAGTACTCCGGACGGCTGCCACCGCCGCCGTCAGACAACTTACCGGTGCTCTTATCGATAGTGACCGTCACAATGCCCGGAGGCGGCGTTTGTTTCTCTTCAGGTACGCCTTCCAGCACCGCTTTCATGTAATCATCCCATGCCGGTTGCGCACTCTTCGCGCCGCCTTCAGCGCCGGAGATCTGATCCGGGATCACACCCGAAGCGGTCGAACGACCCAGATCGCGTCGGTGATCGTCAAAACCAATCCAGACTGAAGTCACTACATTTGGGCCATAGCCGGAGAACCACGCATCTTTCGAGCTGTTGGTTGTCCCGGTTTTACCGCCAATGTCGTGACGTTTCAGGTCACGTCCTGCACGCCAGCCTGTGCCCATCCAGCCAGGTTCGCCGAAGATGTTGGAGTTCAGCGCATCACTGATGAGGAATGACAGCGGCGTACTGATCACATGTGGCGCGTACTGTTGCTGTGCATCGACCTGAGGGGAGTTAGCCGGCACCTGTTCAAGCTGCGGCGTCGGCACGGCGTTATTGCTGTTATTCACTGAAGTGGCAACGTTTTCCACGTTGTCATCAGATAACACCGCCGATTTCTGTGTATCACCATAAATCACCGGAATATTACAGGTGCGGCAGGCGATTTTCGGTTTAGCTTCAAACAGAACTTCGCCGGACTCGGACAAGATTTTGGTGATGAAATACGGATCCACCAGATAACCGCCGTTGGTTAACGTCGCGTAACCGCGCACCACCTGTAATGGCGTGAACGAAGCAGAACCGAGCGCCAGTGATTCAGAATGCACAATGTTGGCGGCCGGGAAGCCGAAACGCTGCAGATATTCTGCTGCGTAATCTACGCCCATCGCACGCATCGCACGGACCATCACCACGTTCTTAGACTCTCCCAGCCCCTGACGCAGGCGGATAGGGCCGACGTAGGTGGGTGGGGAGTTCTTCGGACGCCAGTCCTGGCCTGCGCCCGCATCCCAGCGGGTGATCGGCATGTCATTGAGGATAGTGGCGAGCGTCAGCCCCTTATCCATCGCAGCGGTGTACAGGAACGGTTTAATGTTCGAACCCAACTGACGGACAGCCTGATTTGCGCGGTTAAATTTGCTCTGGTTGAAATCAAATCCACCCACCAGCGCTTCAATCGCGCCGTCGTTCTGATTCAGGGAAACGATGGCCGAGTTGACATCAGGAACCTGTGCCAGCCACCAGACATCACCCACTTTACGCACCCACACCTGCTGGCCCGGCTGAACCACGTCGGACACTTTTTTCGGCGTCGGGCCCTGAGCGTTGTCATTACGGTAAGGTCGCGCCCAGCGCATGGTGCTAAACGGCAGGCTGATCACCGCACGGTTAGACATGGTTGCCGTGGCCTGCGCATCGTCGATTGACGTGATGACCGCCGGGAACAATGGCCCGTAGACCGGCAGCGTTTTCAGCGACTGAACGATTTTGTCTTCATCCCACGCAGGTTCACCGACTTTCCACATCTGATTCGACGGGCCGCGGTAGCCATGGCGCATATCGTAATTCAGTACGTTAGTACGCAGGGCTTCCTGCGCTGCCAGCTGCGTTTTCTTGGTGATGGTGGTGTAGACCTCATAGCCATCGTTATAAGCGTTGTCGCCATAACGTTTCACCATCTCCTGGCGCACCATTTCGGTCAGGTACGGCGCAGAAAACTCAATGTGCGGGGCGTGATAGTTCGCCACAACCGGTTCTGCACGTGCCTGATCGTACTGCTCCTGCGTGATGTATTTTTCATCCAGCATACGGGCCAGTACGGTATTGCGACGTGCAACAGAACGGTCGTGTGAATAGAGCGGGTTAAAGGTTGACGGCGCTTTTGGCAGACCGGCAATCACGGCCATTTCGCTGAGTGTCAGCTGGCTCACGTCTTTCCCGAAATACACCTGCGCAGCAGCACCCACGCCATAGGCGCGGTAACCGAGATAAATCTTGTTCAGATACAGCTCGAGGATTTCATCTTTAGTCATCAGCTGTTCAATGCGGATGGCTAAAAATACTTCCTTAATTTTACGGGTCAGCGTGCGTTCAGGGCTCAGGAAGAAGTTACGGGCCAGCTGCTGAGTAATGGTACTCGCGCCCTGTGAGGCGTGACCGGACATCAGCGCGACAGACGCCGCACGGAAAATACCGATCGGATCCACACCGTGATGCTCGTAAAAACGGCTGTCTTCTGTGGCGATAAACGCATGCACCATTTCCGGAGGGATCTGGCCCAGTTTCAGCGGGATACGGCGCTTCTCACCGTATTGGGCGATCAGATCGCCTTCGGCACTGAAGACCTGCATGGGTGTTTGCAAGCGCACGTCTTTGAGCGTGGCAACATCGGGTAGCTGAGGCTCGATAAATTTATACAAACCGAAGATCGAGGCTGCTCCCAGCAAAATGCAACACACTGCAAGAATCAATAAATACTTTACGAACTTCACCTGAGATTTCCCATTTAGTGTCAATTGGGCAGTTTATAAACAACCGCGCGGTAGTATAAAGGCAAGCCTGCAACATGGATACGTACTTTTATTTACTTGACGATATGGAGATTGGGCGAAAATGCGACTACAAGCATGGCAGGTAGGTCTGGATATTCAAGCCGGTTTTGCCCGTGCGATCGCCGTACAAAGGCGGCGTCATGGCTGGCAATTACGTCATTGGTGGCAGCATCCGCTGCCCGATTTCACGTTGCGGGAGGGCATATTACATGAGACTGCGCCACTGATCGCCATTTTATCATTTTGGCGCAAAACCTTACCCTCGACGCTGTCACTCAGAATCAGCCTCCCGGCACAGCGGATCATGCAGCAGCGTATGGCCGCGCCTGATGTGCGTATGCCTGAGCCTGCCCGCAGCGCCTTCATTTTCGCCCATGCGGCGAAACAGTTCCCCCTCAGCATCGAACATCTGGTGATGGACTATCGCGCAGACCCGTGCGGCGATAATCAGATGGTGGTCACCGCTGCCAGGCAGCAGGAAATCGAACAGTGGATGTGCTGTCTGGCGCAGGCGCAGCTTTTCCCGCAGGTGATCGAACTTGCCCCCTGTGCTCTTCAGGTTGCCGCCCACGCCGCCGGGCTTCCCGGTGACGTCTTGCTGATTCATCCTCTCGACGATGCCATTCTCTGGGCTTCGCCGCACGGTTTGCCGTTCCAGTTTGGATTATTCGATAACACTGACGCGCAGGCCGACACTTCCCTGGCAGAACGGGTTCGTACGCAGTATCGCGCGGCGACGTTGTGTGAAGCCGGAGGCTATTACAGCGGCGAAAATCCACCGCCGTCACTGCAAAGCTGGTCGCCGCTGAGCGCTATCGGTCAGTTATCTGCACCGCTACCGGTCAGCCCCGGCGCTTTTGCTCCCGCCGTCGGGCTGGCACTGCGACATATGGATTGCTGATGCTACAGGTCAATTTATTGCCCTGGCGCAGGGTGCAGGGCCGGAAACGGCTGCGTTTCTGGCTGAACGTGACGATGTTGTTTCCGGGATTGCTGCTGGCGGGTTCTTGGATCTGTGCTGCTTTTCTGGCACAGCATCAGACACTGTTACTGCAGCATGTCGCTGCGCTGAAACTCGCTTCGCAGGCGCTGTCTCTCCAGCAACGGCGTGTGGATGCGGCATCAGCAAAGGTAAAAGAGCAGATGGCTCAGCGCCTGATAAGCCAGCAGAAGGCGCAGCGAAGCAGGGACTATCTGCAACTGCTGACGTTGCTGGCTGAAAATATGCCCGAGGATCTCCGGCTGAGTGAACTGACTGAGCATCAGAACCACCTGACGCTCAAGGGTGAAGGGCGGTTTTATCACGATATTTTGGCTTTTGGTGAAACGCTCGCCGCCAGCGAATTACTCGGTGACGTCAGCCTTGCAGATGTACGTCAGCAATCCGGTCTGGCGCTGAGTTTTACCCTGAAGATGCAACTGCGTCAGCCGCCTGACGTTTTATCAGCGGATAAACAGGAGGCGCGGCCATGACGTTCTCCTTCGCCGCGCGGCTTGAACCTCTCATGCAAAGACCGGGCTGGCAGTTGGCATCAATGCTGACGTGTGCAACGTTATGCATGGCGATGATCCTGTATCAGTGCGTGTTGAGTGGCATGTGGCAGCAACAGAATGATCTGGAGAAGCAGATCAAGGATATGCAGCGGGTTGTGGCTCATGCCCAGGTGTTATTGCTTCAGGCATCACCGCTGTCGCGCCTGGAGCAGACTCTGAAAGAAAACGTGCGGGCAGAAAATGACATTTTGCCTCTGGATCAGCAATTCTCACAGCCACTGAAAACCTCACAAGCCACGCTGGTTCAGTGGTTGCCCGCGCCCGGCCCGCAAGGTGAACTTCATCTGAACGCGTCGTTTAGCGCGCTGATGCATTTTCTTCAGACATTGCTGCAAAAACCTTCGCATCCGGCGTTCAGTGAACTGAATCTGCGGGCGGGTGAAGGCGGTCTTGCGGCCTCACTTTTATTGACGCAAACCACCGAGGCGGCGGAAATTCCCGATGCGGCTGCCATGAGCCTTCCCGTGCGTGATCCCTTTGCTTCCACGCCAACCGAGCCTTGTGCGGACGAAGCGCTATCTCCTGCATGGCGTTTAGGCGGGATCGTGCAGGTGGAAGGGCGGCAGTCCGGCTGGTTACTCTCGCCGGATGAAGGCTGGATAAAGGTAGAAGCAGGCGTGCAGATCGGTATGCCGCAATGGACGGTAGAAGCGCTCAGTGCGTCAAAGATCGAACTCAGCATCAGCGATATTCGCTGCGGCGAGCAGCGCCAGACCCTTCGGTTTGGTCAACCTATTGTCACTCCACGGAAAGGAAAATGATGAAACAGAGTAACTATGCCGCCTGGTGGCTGCCGTTATGTTTGTGTTTTAGCGCGGCGAAGGCCGCTCAGTTGTCGCCGGTGTCACTGGAGTTTCAGACCGCGCCGGTGGAAATGGTGTTGCAGGCGCTGGCCGATACCCGGCAGCTCAATCTTATTACTGCGCCGGGCGTTGAAGGGCAGATCAGCGTGAAGCTCAGGGAAGTGCCCTGGCAGCAGGCGCTGGATATTATCCTGCGCATGAACCATCTCACCAGCCAGCTGGAAGGCAACGTGCTGATGGTGTCACCTGAAATCGATCCGCTTTTACAGCAACAGAAACTCAGGGAGGCTGCCGAGCAGCAGGAAGATCAACGTCCGGTACTTAGCCTGACCGTGCCGCTGCAATATGCCGATGCCAAAGACGCGGCGCTGAGTCTGAACGCGCAAAAAGGCACGCTGCTTTCTGTAAAGGGCAGTGCGTCTGCGGATCCGCGCACCAACACACTTTTATTGCGTGATACACAAGAGGCGCTGGATGTGGTTGCGCCGTGGGTGAAAGAGATGGATCTGCCCTTGCAGCAGGTGCAACTGGCAGCACACATCGTAACAATGAATAGCGAAAGCCTGAGGGAATTAGGCGTACGCTGGGGATTCACGGGGGAAGAGGCGATCACCAAAGCCGTGCGTATGAACAATTTCAGCATGGGGATGCCGGTAGAAAACCCGATATTTACCGCGGGATTTAATCTGGCGCACATCAGCGGACGGATACTGGATCTCGAGTTGACTGCGCTGGAGCAGGAAGACAAAGTCGATATTATCGCCAGCCCGCGGTTGCTGACGGCGCATATGCAGACCGCCAGTATCAAACAGGGCACCGAAATTCCTTATCAGGTGTCTAGTGGTGCGAGTGGCAGTACCTCGATCGAATTTAAAGAAGCCGTGCTCGGTATGGAAGTGACACCCAAAATTCAGCGTGACGGTCGCATCCAGCTGGCATTACAAATCAGCCAGAACATGCCGGGGCGGAGCATTAAACAGTCAGAAGGTGAAGCGCTGGCGATCGATAAGCAGGAAATTAAAACCCAGGTCACTGTAAAAGATGGCGAAACGATTGTACTCGGCGGAATTTTTCAACGTAAAAATCAGAACACAGATACAAAAGTGCCCGTCCTCGGCGATATTCCGGTGGTAGGTTCCTTGTTTAAACACCAGTATACGAATGAACAGCGGCGTGAGTTGGTGATTTTCATCACTCCAACCTTAATCCGCACCCGCTAAGCGGGTATTAAGTGTTAACCTAAACCGCATAATTACCTTGAGCACGTGCAACTTTTTGTGTCGTCAGAGGCTTCTGAGTTTGACGCTGCCGTCGATTTAGCTTACAAGGGTTACCGAATTAAGCACCGTGATCTTTTTTTACTGCACACACGTCGATAAAAACGTACGGTTTCCCTCCTGCGGCGTGCAATGTGATTTATTCGGTTGCCAAACTACCAAGAGTGTTGAGATAATTTTTTTCTGATCTCGCACTATCGCTCATGAGGTTTCAGTTTAGGTCCCGCCGCTAATTTGATTGGCGGGGCGGGTT
>NZ_MJIB01000021.1:647651-681241 GCF_003697865.1 Rahnella sp. Larv3_ips
GCAGAGAAACGCAATATCTTTCTGGTTGGGCCTATGGGTGCCGGCAAAAGCACTATTGGTCGACAGTTAGCTCAACAACTCAATATGGAGTTTTTCGACTCCGATCACGAAATTGAGCGACGTACCGGAGCTGATGTGGGCTGGGTATTTGATTTAGAAGGCGAAGACGGCTTCCGCGACCGCGAAGAAAAAGTGATCAACGAATTGACCGAAAAACAAGGCATCGTTCTGGCAACTGGCGGGGGTTCCGTTAAATCACGTGAAACCCGTAACCGTTTGTCGGCGCGTGGCGTTGTCGTCTATCTTGAAACTACCATCGAAAAACAACTGGCGCGTACACAACGCGACAAAAAACGTCCATTATTACAAGTGAGTGCTCCGCCGCGTGAAGTGCTTGAAGCACTGGCGAGAGAACGCAATCCTTTGTATGAAGAGATTGCCGACGTCACTATTCGTACCGATGATCAAAGTGCCAAAGTCGTCGCCAACCAGATTATTAACATGCTGGAAAGTAACTGATTTTTGGTTTCTATCATTGCCTGAGGGTGTCAGTTAAAGAAGGTTACAGAGCGCGACATGGAGAGGATTACCGTAACGTTAGGGGAGCGTAGCTACCCCATTACGATTGCTGCCGGATTGTTCCACGATCCGGCTTCTTTTATGCCGGTAAAGGCAGGCGATCAGGTCATGATAGTGACCAATGAAACCCTCGCTCCTCTCTATCTGGACGGCATTCGTTCAGTGCTGGAGCAGGCAGGCGTTCGTGTTGATCAGGTGATTTTGCCTGATGGTGAACAATACAAATCCCTGACTGTTCTCAATGACGTGTTCTCCGCGCTGCTCCAAAAGCCGCACGGACGTGATACCACACTTGTCGCCCTTGGCGGCGGCGTAGTCGGTGATTTAACCGGCTTCGCTGCAGCCAGTTATCAACGCGGTGTACGCTTTGTTCAGGTGCCTACCACGTTGCTTTCTCAGGTCGATTCCTCCGTTGGCGGTAAAACGGCGGTAAACCATCCCCTCGGAAAAAACATGATCGGCGCGTTTTATCAGCCTGCGTCGGTGGTGGTTGATCTCGACTGTCTGCGCACTTTACCTGCCCGTGAAATGTCATCGGGGCTGGCGGAAGTGATCAAATACGGCATTATTTTGGATGCCGACTTCTTTGTCTGGCTTGAAGACAACATGGACGCTCTGCTGGCGCTGGATATGAACGCGCTGGCTTATTGCATCCGACGTTGCTGCGAGCTTAAAGCGGAGGTTGTCGCTGCCGATGAACGTGAAAACGGACTGCGCGCCTTGCTGAATCTGGGCCATACTTATGGCCATGCTATTGAAGCTGAAATGGGTTATGGCAACTGGCTGCACGGTGAAGCCGTGTCCGCAGGCATGATGATGGCGTGTTATACCGCCCATCGCCTCGGTCAATTCGGTCTGGGTGATATCGCCCGGGTGAAAACCTTGCTGACCCGCGCCGGTTTACCGGTCACCGGGCCACAGGTCATGAAAGCCGACGCCTATTTGCCGCACATGATGCGTGATAAGAAAGTACTGGCTGGCGAACTGCGTCTGGTTTTACCGAAAGCAATTGGACAGTCTGAAGTACGCTCCGGCGTATCGCATGAAATGGTGCTGGCTTCGATTGAAGATTGCCGTTAAACCTGTGGCCACTTTTTTGGCCAGATAACGACCGATTTTACCAATGCCCAGCAAGCGTTATATTTATTAGTCAGGATAGTTGCTCCGCGTGAGGCCTGTTTCAGGCTTTTAGCCGGGTTGGAGGTTTTAGATGGATGATTTAACACCGGAAGACGATCTCAAGCCAGACACCAGCGATCGCCGCCCACCGCGCGCGCGCAAACCGTCTCCTTCCATACCAAAGGTCGCTGTTTCCCGTCAGTACGTCATGATTGGCATCGGTATTGTTGTGCTGGTATTGCTGATCGTAGGTATCGGCTCTGCCATGAAGTCACCGACATCGAACCAGGCTACCCAGCAGAATAACGGTCCGAAAGACATTAATCTTGCGGGCAACGACGCTGCAGCACCGGCTCAGCCCTCCGCGCAGGCGCAAAACAACACCGCTCAGGCCGCAAATGGCCAGCAGCCGCAGAATATCGGTTTACCGCCAGTGTCCTCCACCCCAACTGAAGCACAGCCTCTGCCTGATAATGGTCAGAAAGAACGTGTGGATCTGCCGGGTGATATGGGCGATGCATTGTCTTCCCAGCAGAATCAGGTGGATGGTGTTGCGCAGGGCAGTATGGTTCAGGGTTCAGCAAACAATGGTGCTGCACAATCTCTGACCTCTCTGCCGACCGCCGCGGCGACAGTCAATGGTTCGGCGCGTACTCAGACGCCGGCCGTTTCACAACCTTCAGCTACGCATACTCGTCCGGCGCAAACTGCCCGTACCCCGCAGACCACCCATACCGCGAAACCGGTTGAGCGTAAACCTGCGGCGACGGCATCGCACCCGGCCAAATCCCAGACAGCGTCAACGCCTGCCGCGTCTGCACCAGCAGTGGCTTCAGGCAGCGCATCAGCCATTAAGTCTGCGCCTGGTTCACACTTCACGCTGCAGTTAAGCGGCGCCTCTCAGGCTACTTCGCTGAACGCTTTTGCCAAACAATCAGGTTTGAAAAACTATCTGGTCTATCAGACTGCCCGTGACGGAAAGCCGTGGTATGTATTGGTCAGTGGTAACTATGCGTCTTCTGCAGAAGCCAAGCGTGCTATTGCCAGTCTGCCTGCGGAAGTTCAGGCGAAAAAACCGTGGGTTAAACCTGTACATCAGGTACAGCAAGACCTGAAAAAATGAATCTGATCTCAACGCGATTTGCTGTCTAAAAACAGGGTACAATCCGCGGCTGTGAATTGTATAAGTAGCTAACTGACGGCATGAAGAAGAACCGCGCGTTTTTGAAGTGGGCTGGCGGCAAATACCCGCTGATTGATGACATTAAACGTCATCTTCCGGCGGGAGATTGTCTGATTGAGCCTTTTGTTGGCGCGGGCTCGGTATTTTTGAATACTGAGTATGACGCCTACATTCTGGCGGATATCAACAGCGACCTGATCAACCTCTATAACATTGTGAAACTCCGCACAGACGAATTTGTGCGTGATGCCCGTGTGCTTTTCACGCCTGAGTATAATGATTCAGATCGTTTTTACGTCCTGAGGGCTGAGTTCAATGCCAGCAGCGACCCTTATCGTCGTTCGGTACTTTTCCTCTATTTGAACCGCCATTGTTACAACGGCCTGTGTCGCTATAACCTCAGCGGAGCGTTTAACGTGCCTTTTGGCCGTTATAAAAAACCGTATTTCCCGGAAGAAGAACTCCACTGGTTTGCTGAAAAAGCCAAAAATGCGGTTTTCGTGTGCGAGCATTATCAGGACACGTTGCTGAAAGCGGAGTCCGGCTCGGTGGTTTATTGCGATCCACCTTATGCGCCACTTTCTGCTACTGCGAATTTTACGGCGTATCACACCAACAGCTTTAGCATGGACGATCAGCGCAATCTGGCGCGTCTGGCGCAGCAGCTCTCGAATGAGAATGCGGTACCGGTGCTGATCTCCAACCACGAAACACCACTTACGCTGGAATGGTACGCAGAAGCGGAACTGCATCGCGTCTCTGCGCGTCGTACTATCAGCAGCAATGTTGCTCAACGCAGCAAAGTGAACGAACTTTTAGCGCTGTATCGCTGATTGCCGGTTTGCGCCGCAGTCAACAGGTAACCTTATCGTTTGGAGAAGCGGATGAAACAGTTTTTGATTGCACCGTCGATTCTGTCTGCCGACTTTGCCCGTCTGGGTGAAGACACGGCAAAGGCACTGGCTGCGGGTGGAGACGTCGTACATTTCGATGTAATGGATAACCACTACGTACCGAATTTAACGATGGGGCCTGCGATCCTCAAGGCACTGCGCGATTACGGCATCACAGCACCGATCGATGTTCACCTGATGGTAAAACCGGTGGATCGTCTGGTGCCTGATTTTGCTGAAGCGGGCGCGACGTACATTACTTTCCATCCGGAAGCCTCTGAGCATGTTGACCGCACTTTGCAACTGATCAAAAGCCACGGCTGTAAAGCCGGTCTGGTCTTTAATCCGGCCACCTCGCTGAGCTATCTCGACTACGTGATGGATAAACTGGATGTGATCCTGCTGATGTCGGTCAACCCCGGCTTTGGCGGTCAGTCCTTTATTCCGGGCACGCTGGATAAACTGCGTCAGGTGCGCAAGATTATTGATGCGAGCGGTTACGACATTCGTCTGGAAGTGGATGGCGGCGTGAAAGCGGAAAATATCCGTGAGATTGCTGCTGCGGGCGCCGACATGTTTGTCGCCGGTTCAGCCATCTTCAATCAGCCGGATTACGGCACCGTCATTGACCACATGCGCAGCGAGCTGGCGAAGGTTTCCCATGACTGACACTCTGGCTGCGCGTGGTCTGGCATTTGATTTAGACGGCACGCTGGTCGACAGCGCGCCGGGTCTGGCCGAGGCCGTGGATCTGGCTTTGCGTGATGTCGGTTTACCGGCCGCTGGCGTTGCGCGCCTCAGCACCTGGATCGGCAACGGTGCCGACGTCATGGTTGAACGCGCCGTCCGCTGGGCCGAAGGCGATATGTCGCCAGAATTTCTGCAGAACGTGCGTAATAAATTTGATCACTATTATGCCGGTACCGCCGCGGGCGGCAGCCGTTTATACCCTCAGGTCAAAGAGACGCTGGCCGCACTGGCCGCGGCGGGGCTGCCAATGGGGCTGGTGACCAATAAACCGACGCCTTTCATCGCGCCTTTGCTGCAATCGCTGGGTATCGACAGTTATTTCACCGTCGTGATTGGCGGCGATGACGTCGTGGCCAAAAAACCGCATCCGGCGCCGGTCTATATGACCCTGGCGTTGCTCGGACTGCGTGCCAGTGAAATGGTGTTTGTCGGTGATTCACGCAATGATATTCATGCTGCACAGGCCGCTGGCTGCCCGTGCGTCGGCATGACATACGGTTATAACTACGGTGAAACTATCGCGCTGACCAAACCCGATCGCGTACTGGAGAATTTCGCCGACCTTCTGCCCACCTTGGGGCTGTCATCTTTAAAAGATCAGGAAGCATAAAATGAGTAAACCCATCGTATTTAGTGGCGCACAGCCCTCCGGCGAATTGACCATTGGCAACTACATGGGTGCGCTGCGTCAGTGGGTCAAAATGCAGGACGATTACGAATGCATTTACTGCATCGTTGATTTGCATGCGATCACCGTGCGCCAGGATGCGGAAAAGCTGCGTAAAGCAACGCTCGACACGCTGGCACTGTATCTGGCCGTCGGTATTGATCCGAAGAAAAGCACGATCTTCGTGCAGTCTCATGTTCCTGAACATACGCAACTGAGCTGGGCGCTGAACTGCTACACCTATTTCGGTGAGCTGGGTCGCATGACGCAGTTTAAAGACAAATCAGCGCGTTACGAGACGTCCAACAGCGAAAGTATCACCGCCGGTCTGTTCGATTATCCGGTGCTGATGGCGGCCGATATTCTGCTGTACCAGACCAATCAGGTGCCGGTCGGTGAAGACCAGAAACAGCATCTGGAACTGAGCCGCGATATTGCCAGCCGTTTCAACGCGATTTACGGTGACGTGTTTACCGTGCCTGAGCCGTTCATTCCGAAATCCGGTGCGCGCGTGATGTCATTGCAGGAACCGACCAAGAAGATGTCCAAGTCGGATGACAACCGTAAAAACGTGATCGGTCTGCTGGAAGATCCGAAAGCGGTCACCAAGAAAATCAAAAGCGCGATGACGGATTCCGAAGAGCCACCGGTCATCCGTTACGACATTAAAAATAAGCCGGGCGTTTCAAACCTGCTGGATATCCTTTCCGGTGTCACCGGCAAAGCGATTCCAGAGCTGGAAGCTGAATTTGAAGGCCAGATGTATGGTCATCTGAAAGGTGCGGTGGCCGAAGCTGTTTCAGGCATGCTGACCGACGTGCAAGAGCGTTTTAACCGCTTCCGCAGCGACGAAGCTTACCTGCAAGAGGTGATGAAAGAAGGTGCTGAGAAAGCCCGCGCCCGCGCCCGCGTGACGCTGAAGAAAGCTTATGAAGCGATTGGTTTTGTTACGCTGCCATAATCACTGACTTAGCTGTGAACACAAAAACCACGTCTTCCTGACGTGGTTTTTTGCTTTCAACACCTTACAAAATCAGTGGAAGATACAGCGCAACGTTGCGCTGGCTTGTCAGTTCTGCGTTTTACTGGCAAACCAGTTCAGTTTTTCCCGCAGGCTTACCACGCTGCCAACGATAATCAGGCTCGGGCTTTGCACCTGTTTTGCCAGATTGCCCAGTTCAGTCAGCACGCCGGTCACGACCCGCTGCTGCTGGCTAGTGCCGTTTTCCACCAGCGCGACGGGCGTTTCTGCGGCCAGACCGTTTTCCAGTAAACGGCGCTGTATTTCACCGGCCTGCGTCAGCCCCATATAAAACACCAGCGTTTGCTGGCTTTGCGCCATGCAGGCCCAGTCCAGAATGCCGTCCTGCTTCGCATGACCGGTGATCAACCGCACACTTTGCGCGTGGTCACGGTGAGTCAGCGGAATGCCGCTGTAGGCTGAACAACCGGAAGCCGCCGTGATACCCGGCACCACGGAAAACGCGATACCCGCGGCTTTCAGTGCTTCCAGTTCCTCGCCGCCACGGCCAAAGATGAACGGATCGCCGCCTTTTAGCCGGACAACGCGTTTGCCCATCTGCGCCTGTTCCAGCAGGATTTCATTGATGCGCTCCTGCGGTACGCAGTGGTGTCCGGCACGCTTGCCGACGAAAATCCGCTCGGCGTCACGGCGCACCAGATTCAGCACGCCATCGGAAACCAGCCGGTCGTAAACCACCACGTCGGCCAGCTGCATTTGCTGCAAGCCTTTGAGCGTCAGTAATCCGGCGTCGCCTGGCCCGGCGCCCACCAGAACCACTTCGCCGTGTTTATCTACCGGTTCGCTGAACAGCTCTTCGAGAAATTGCGCGCTTTGTGCTTCATCGTTGTTGGCCAGAGACTGCGCCAGACGATGATGATTAAACAACTTTTCCCACCAGCGGCGGCGTTCGGACATCTCGCTGAACTGGTTTTTGACCCGTGCGCGTAATCCGCCCGCTACCTGCGCCAGTTTGCCCAAATGCAGCGGCAGTATAGCCTCCAGACGCTCACGCAGCAGGCGCGCCAGCACCGGTGCATTACCGCCGGAGGAGACGGCAATCATCAGCGGCGAACGGTCGATAATCGACGGCATGATCACGCTGGCACTTTCCGGGGCATCCACCACGTTACAGAACACGCGACGGTGTTCGGCGGCGTCACTGACTTCCTGATTCACCAGATCGGAATCGGTAGCGGCCACGACCAGCCATTTTTCGTCCACCAGCAGCGGGGAGAATTCGCCGCGCAACAGGCGGACTTTGCCTTCATCAGCCCAGATCTGAAATTGCGGTGTAAAGGTGAGGGCGTTTACCGTCAGTTTTGCACCGGCTTCCAGCAGCAGGCGGGCTTTACGTTCTGCCACGTCACCGGCACCAACCAGCAAACAGGCTCTGTTTTTTAACTGACAAAAGAGGGGCAGGTAATCCATGGGCGCTTCTCTATCAAACGGATGTGGCGAAACAGATAAAAACGCCGCCCGGAGGCGGCGTGGTCGGTGCGGAGTTTAACAGCGCACAGCCTGAAGACGGGCGGTATTGATTTCCACATTCCCGTCGCGCACGCGCACGTCATAGGCCGGGATCGAATACTGATCGTCTTCCATGCACAAGCCATCGCTCAGGCGAAAATGCTGTTTTTTCAGCGGGCTTGCCACCCACAGCTCGCCCTGATGCTCCGCGATAATTCCGCGTGACAGCACACTGGCCTGTGCAAACGGGTCGAGGTTCGACAGGGCAAAGATCTGCTCGTCAGCGTAAGGGCGGAACAGAGCAACCTGTTGCTCGCCCGCGAGCGCGCAGACACCACAACCCGGTAAGATCTGCTCAACAGAACAAAGCGTTAACCACTGGCTCATAATACTTCCTCCCCGTCGGCGAGTTGTTTCACCGGGATACGTTCGTCAGGCCGCGCCGGACGATGCTGCTGACGTTCACCGACGAACTGCACGTTCGGGTCACGCTGGCTGCTGTTGATAAAGTGGCTAAAGCGGGTTTGCGCCGCCGGGTCGTTCAGCGTTTCCTGCCATTCACATACGGCTGATTCACGCAGGCGTGTCAGCTCGGCTTCCAGCTGATCGTTCAGGCCCAGTTTGTTGTCGATGATGACTTTGCGCAGGTAAACAATTCCGCCTTCAAGGTTGTCCATCCAGACCGAGGTGCGTTGCAGCTTATCGGCGGTGCGGATGTAGAACATCATGAAGCGGTCGAGATAACGCAGCAGAGTCTCGTTATCCAGATCGGCTGCCAGCAAATCACCGTGGCGCGGTTTCATGCCGCCGTTGCCGCAGACATACAGGTTCCAGCCGTTTTCCGTCGCAATAATCCCGACGTCTTTGCCCTGTGCTTCAGAACATTCACGGGTACAGCCGGAAACGCCGAATTTCATCTTGTGCGGCGTACGGATGCCTTTGTAACGGTGTTCCAGGCTGATGCCGAAACCGAGGCTGTCGCCGACGCCGTAACGGCACCAGGTGCTGCCGACGCAGGTTTTCGCCATGCGCAATGCTTTGGCGTAGGCCTGGCCGGTTTCGAACCCGGCGCTAATCAGTTTCTGCCAGATGGCTGGCAAATCGTCTTTTTGCGCGCCGAACATCCCGATGCGCTGCGAGCCGGTGATTTTGGTGTAAAGATTGTATTCCGCCGCGATTTCGCCAATTGCCTGCAAACCTTGTGGTGTGATTTCACCGCCCGGCGAACGAGGAATGACGGAATAAGTGCCGTCTTTCTGCATGTTGGCGAGGAACACGTCGTTGGTGTCCTGCAGCGGCGTGTGCTGTGCTTTAAGCACGTAATCATTCCAGCAGGAAGCCAGCAGCGAGCCGACAGTCGGTTTACAGACTTCGCAGCCGTAGCCTTTGCCGTATTTATTCAGTAAATCGTCGAACGAACGGATGCCTTCGACGCGGATCAGGTGATACAGCTCCTGACGTGAATACGCGAAGTGTTCGCACAGGTGATGATTCACTTCGATGCCTTGCTTACTCAGTTCAGCATTCAGCACCTGAGTGACCAGCGGAATGCAGCCGCCGCAGCCGGTCCCGGCTTTGGTGGCCGATTTCAGTGCTGCTACGGTATGGCAGCCGCCCTGAACCGCTTTGATGATGTCGCCTTTCGTGACGTCGAAGCAGGAGCAGATTTGCGCGCTTTCCGGCAGGGCATCGGTGCCGATCACCGCGCCGCCGCTGCCTGCGTGGGCGGGCAGGATCAGCGCATCCGGGTTTTCCGGCAGCGGAATGTTGTTCAGCACCAGTTGCAGCAGATTGCCATAATCGCTGGTATCGCCCACCAGCACAGCGCCGAGCAGCGTTTTATTGTCTTCACTGACCACCAGACGCTTATACAGCGCCTTGTTTTCGTCGAGGTACACATAGCTGCGTGCCCCCGGCGTGCGGGCGTGTGCGTCGCCAATACCGGCCACATCAACGCCTAACAGTTTCAGTTTGGCGCTCATGTCTGCGCCGGTGAACGCATTTTCGCGACCCAGCAAATGGTCGGCGGTGACTTGCGCCATTTTGTAGCCCGGCGCCACCAGGCCGAAAGTCCGCTGATTCCACGACGCACATTCGCCGATGGCGTACACGTCCGGATCGCTGGTCTGGCACTGGTCGTTAATCACAATGCCACCGCGCTGGGCGATCTCTAAATCGCACTGGCGCGCCAGTTTGTCCTGCGGGCGGATACCGGTGGAGAACACGATAAAATCGACTTCGAGGAAGGTGCCGTCGGCAAACTCCATCGTTTTACGGGCGGCGGTGCCACCCTGAACAATCTGTTTGGTATTTTTTGCGGTGTGGACGCGTACGCCCATGCTTTCGATTTTCTGGCGCAGCTGACTGCCGCCCATCACATCGAGCTGTTCAGCCATCAGGCCGGGGGCGAATTCGACCACGTGGGTTTCCACGCCGAGGTTTTTCAAGGCACCGGCGGCTTCGAGGCCGAGCAAACCGCCGCCGACCACGGCGCCGCGTTTACTGCGACGGGCGCAGGATTCGATAGCGTGTAAATCTTCAATGGTGCGGTAAACGAAGCAATCCTGGCCGTCGGAACCGAGGATCGGAGGCACCCACGGGTAGGAGCCCGTCGCGATAATCAGTTTGTCGTAAACCACCGTGCGGCCGCTGCTGGAGTGGATCACTTTCTCTTTGCGGTTCAGCGTGATGGCGCGTTCGCCAATCAGCACATTGACGTTATGCTTCTCGTAGAACCCTTCGCGCACCAGTGACAACTCTTCGGCGGTATGGTGGGAGAAATAGGAGGAGAGATGGACGCGGTCATAGGCCACGCGCGGTTCTTCACAAAATACCGTGATCTCGAACTGGCCCGGCTCTGCTTTATCCAGTAAGTCTTCGATAAAGCGATGGCCGACCATGCCGTTACCAATAATCGCGAGTCTGACTTTGCTCATAATTGCCTCAATTTTGATTTTCTAAGGCTAAACATAACGCGCGCGTAACAGGGGGTATTGATGCAAATCAAGCCGCTCCCAATATACTCCTTAGGTAGTATTTGTCTGATTTTGTTAGGTTTTTATGTAACCTTTCGATTTATAAACAGTTTCGGGCTATTGTTCTGTTATTGCATTTCCTCAAACACTTTCTGAAACCACGAGGTAGAGCGTGACGAAAACCCCTTTGCGTACCATTAAAAATGTCCGGATGCCTGACCGCGAAGGTCTGTGGCAGATCGATATCGAAGACGGCGTTGTTCGCCAGATTATTTCCCAGCCTGACAGTGACGCACAGGGTGACCACATCCTGGATGCGCAGGGTGGGCTGGCAATCCCGCCGTTTATCGAGCCGCATATCCATCTCGACACCACACAAACCGCCGGTCAGCCTGCGTGGAATCAGTCTGGTACGCTGTTTGAAGGGATTGAACGCTGGGCAGAGCGTAAGGCGCTGCTTTCGCATGAGGACGTCAAACAGCGCGCCTGGCAGACGCTGAAGTGGCAGATTGCTAACGGCATCCAGCATGTGCGCACGCACGTGGACGTGTCCGATCCGACGCTCACCGCGCTCAAAGCCATGCTGGAAGTGAAAGCCGAAGTCGCGCCGTGGGTGACGCTGCAAATCGTGGCCTTTCCGCAGGAAGGCATTATGTCCTACCCGAACGGTGAAGCTCTGCTGGAAGAGGCGCTGAAGCTGGGTGCCGACGTCGTCGGGGCTATTCCACACTTTGAATTCACCCGCGAATACGGCGTGGAATCGCTGCATAAAACCTTCGCGCTGGCGAAAAAATACAACAAGCTTATCGATGTGCATTGCGATGAGATTGACGACGAACAATCGCGCTTTGTGGAAACCGTCGCCGCCCTGGCGTTACGTGAAAACATGGGCGAACGCGTGACCGCCAGCCACACCACCGCGATGCACTCTTACAACGGCGCATACACCTCGCGTCTGTTCCGTTTGCTGAAAATGTCAGGTATCAACTTTGTTGCCAATCCGCTGGTGAATATCCACCTGCAGGGCCGGTTCGATACTTACCCTAAACGGCGCGGTATCACGCGGGTGAAAGAGATGCTGGAGGCGGGGATTAACGTCTGTTTCGGCCACGATGATGTGTTTGATCCGTGGTACCCGCTGGGCACCGCCAATATGTTGCAGGTGCTGCATATGGGGCTGCACGTTTGCCAGCTGATGGGCTACCAGCAAATTGACGACGGCCTGAAGCTCATCACCACCTACAGCGCCCGTACCATGAATTTGCAAGGCTATGACCTGAAGGCAGGCAATGCGGCCAGCCTGGTGATTTTAGCGGCGGAGAGTGGTTTCGATGCCGTGCGCCGCCAGACGCCGGTGCGGTTCTCTGTTCGTCAGGGTGTGGTGATTGCGCAAACTCAGCCTGCACAAACCCTCATTCATCTTGAGCAAGATTATCCCGTAGATTTCAACAGTTAAACTCGTGAAAAATATTATGTAATATTTTGAAATAACTGAATAATTAGCCTTGAGCGTAAATAAAGGTAAAGGTCTGGCGCTGAGCGTAAAGGCTCTTTAGAATCAGTAAGATCTGCTGTTTGTATTCACGAGAAAGGAACCGTCATGTTTAAACGTACTTTAGTGGCCTTAACTGCGCTGCTATCCCTGACTGCTGTGTCGCCAGTTTTTGCTGCCGGTGAAACTCACGTAATGCTGACGACTTCAGCAGGGAATATCGAACTGGAACTCGACAGTGCGAAAGCACCGGTTTCTGTGAAGAATTTTGTTGATTACGCCCAGAGCGGTTTCTATAACAACACCGTATTCCATCGCGTAATCCCAGGTTTTATGGTGCAGGGCGGCGGCTTCTCCGCGGACATGCAGCAGAAAGCCACCAAAGCCCCTATCAAGAACGAAGCGGATAACGGCCTGCGTAACCTGCGCGGCACCGTCGCGATGGCGCGTACCGCCGATAAAGACAGCGCCACCAGCCAGTTCTTCATCAACGTGGCAGACAACGCCTTCCTCGATCACGGCCAGCGTGATTTCGGTTACGCCGTTTTCGGTAAAGTCGTCAAAGGGATGGATATCGTAGACAAGATGTCTCAGGTCAAAACCGACAACGTCGGCCCGTACCAGAACGTCCCGACAACGCCTATCGTGATCTTGTCTGCGAAAGTGCTGCCATAAGCTTTATTTCCGACCCTTTTGTTCCTTTCTATAAAGCCTCCGGATCCGGGGGCTTTTTCATGTCCATTTCTTGACGCCCATCCCGCTGACGAATAGGTTTTAATAAACGCCCCGAGCCCACGTCAAGGATAATGAAATGAGTGAAGCCCGTCTGATTGCAAAAGCCATGAGTGAAGGTCAACCGGTACAGGATCTGGTGATCCTGCCTGCGCTGGCGAACCGGCATGGTCTGATTACCGGCGCGACCGGCACCGGTAAAACCGTCACGCTGCAACGCATGGCCGAGCAGTTTTCGCGCATCGGCATTCCGGTTTTTCTGGCCGATGTGAAAGGGGATTTATCAGGGATTGGCGCCGCAGGTGTGCCGTCGGAAAAACTCACCGCGCGGCTGAATAACATCGGCGTGACCGACTGGCAGCCGCAGGCGTGCAGCCTTATTCCATGGGACATTTTTGGCGAAAAAGGCCATCCGATCCGCGCCACGGTTTCAGATCTCGGCCCGCTGTTGCTGGCGCGTTTGTTGGACCTTAATGAGGTGCAGAGCGGCGTATTGCAGCTGGTGTTTAAGATTGCCGACGACAACGGCCTGTTGCTGCTCGACATGAAAGATTTGCGTGCCATGGTGCAGTTTGCCGGCGAGAACGCGAAACAGTTCCAGACGCAGTACGGCAATATTTCCACAGCGTCCATCGGGGCTATCCAGCGCGGGCTGCTGACGCTGGAAGGTCAGGGCGCCAACCAGTTCTTCGGCGAGCCGATGCTGGAGATCAATGATCTGATGAAAACCGATAAAAACGGCCACGGTGTGATCAATCTGCTGGCGGCGGATAAGCTGATTAATCAGCCGAAACTCTACTCGGTTTTTCTGTTGTGGCTGCTGGCCGAGCTGTTCGAACATCTGCCTGAAGTGGGCGATCCGGAACAGCCGAAGCTGGTGTTTTTCTTTGATGAAGCGCATCTGCTGTTCAATGACGCGCCGCAGGCATTGCTGACCAAAATCGAGCAGGTGGTGCGCCTGATCCGCTCGAAAGGCGTCGGGATTTACTTCGTCACGCAGAATCCGCTGGATATTCCAGACAGCGTGCTCGGGCAGCTCGGCAACCGTGTGCAGCATGCCCTGCGCGCCTTTACGCCGCGTGACCAGAAAGCGGTGAAGGCGGCGGCACAAACGCTGCGCGCCAATCCGGCGTTTGATGCTGAAACGGCAATTACCGAACTGGGCGTGGGCGAAGCGCTGGTGTCATTCCTGGATGAAAAAGGGCGTCCTGAGGTGGTGCAGCGGGCGATGGTGATCGCGCCGGAATCTAAAATGGGCATGCTGGGCGATGACGAACGCAATAAAGCCATCAATCAGTCACCGCTGTATGGCCGCTACGAAGACAGCATTGACCGGGAATCCGCTTACGAAAAAATCACCGCACAGGGCTTTGGCACGGTCGCCGCGCCGCAATCAACCGCCTCCACTAAACCTGCGGCGGAAGGTGCTTCCGGCGGCGGACTGATGGGCGGCCTGAACGATCTGCTGTTCGGCAGCACCGGCCCGCGCGGTGGCAAACGCGATGGCGTGGTGCAGGTGGCGGCGAAAAGTATTGCCCGCGACCTGGGGCGTCAGATTTTACGCGGTGTGCTCGGCTCCATTATGGGTGGCCGTAAAAAGTAACGCACTTCACTTAACAGGGGTAGCTGAACCGCGTCAGCTTCTCCTGTTCAATTCCCGCCTGACCTCGCATTTTTCAGTGCAACATTCCCTTTGTGACATCTCAATGTGTCGTTCAAAGCACGTTGCTGTGGCTGTTTTTGATGAAAAACCCGGCGAAGTGAAGGCTGTCACGTTTTTCACCTGACGGGCTTTGTAGGCTGAATTGCTTTTGGGCTAAATCAATTCAGCAAAAAGGAGTGAATGTGAAAAAATTACTCGTAACCGGGATCGTGATGGGGCTTTTTTCGTGGCAGGCTGCTGCACAAACTATTGTGCTGACGGATGCTGAAGCCGGTACGGAACTGGGAAACTGGAAGACTGACAGCAAAAAGCTGAATCTTGCCGGCGCGGATTTCAGCATCGAACAAAAAGTACTGCATGGCGGCAAACAGGAAGGCTCCAAAGTCATCACTATCACCAGTAAAGGGCTGACAATCGCCCTCAGCCCGACGCGCGGGATGGATTTACTGCACGTCACCGGCGATAACATTCGTTTAGGCTGGGATTCGCCGGTTCAGGAAGTGGTGAACCCGGCGTATATCAATCTGGAAAGCCGCAACGGCGTGGGCTGGCTGGAAGGTTTCAACGAAATGATGGTGCGCTGCGGCTTTGAATGGACCGGCCATCCGGTGACTGCCGACGGTATGATTTACACCTTGCATGGCCGCGCAGGCAATACGCCCGCGTCGAAGGTAGAAATTGAGATTGCCGACAAAGCGCCGTTTGAAATCACCGTACGCGGCCTGCTGAAAGAGAACACGTTTAAGAAAGCCAGGCTCGAAACCTGGACAGAGTTGCGTTACGTGCCAGGCAGTCAGTCCTGGACTATCCATGACACGCTGACCAACGCCTCTGACTATCCGCACGATTATCAGATCATCTATCACAGCAACTTTGGTCAGCCGATCCTTGAACAGGGTGCCCGCTTTATCGCGCCGCTGAAGTCCATTTCACCGTTCAATGATTACGCCAAAAAAGGGCTGACCGACTGGCAAACCTACGCCGGGCCGACCAAAGGCTTCGACGAAATGGTGTTTAACATGGTGCCGCTGGCGGATGCACAGGGCAAAACCGTGGCCGGGGTGGTCAACAAAGCGGGTGATAAAGGCGCCTCGATTGAGTTCGACACCCATCAGTTGCCACTGCTGACGCTGTGGAAAAACACCGACACGCTGAAACAAGGTTACGTCACCGGCATCGAACCGGGCACCAATTACGCCTATCCGGTGACCATCGAACGTAAGCAAGGCCGCGTAAAACAGTTGCAGCCGGGCCAGAGCACGGTGTTTGAGCTGAAATACTCACTGCTGCCGGATGCCAAAGCCGTTCAGCAGCTTGAGCAACGGGTGAAAACGTTGCAGGGCGAACAAAAAACGGAGGTCAGCGATCAACCGATCGCCGTTGAATAATCTGAGTTTAGGGCGCCGCACGTGGCGCCCTTTTTTCTCTGTCTATACTTAACTCCACAAGGTATGCGCCCTAATGGCTGTGCCAGGGAGGAAACGATGGCGAAGAAAACCACGCTCAGACAGCAGGAAAAACTCTTTCGGGAACGGCAGCGGCAAAACTTTCAGGCCAGCAGCGCGCTGGATGGCCTGCAGGTTGAGGTCGTCACGTTAGATAACGACCAGATTGCACAACGTCTGGCCGAGCTGAGGGGGCACTATGAACGATAAACTGGTGGCCGGTGCCGACCCTTACTACTATCGCGGCATTAACGTATTGAAAAACAGGCTGGAAATCCGCGAGGCACACCGCCTGCGGGAAGCCGAGCTGGCCTTCACGGCATTGCGGGCGGCAGTGATGCCCCTCGGCCCCTCGGTCATGGGGCTGCCGCACCTGTGCGCCATCCATCTGTCCCTGTTTCAGGATATCTATCCGTGGGCGGGTGAGTTCCGCGAAATCGATATCTATAAAGACGACACCCAGTTTTGCCATTTCGGCTACATCGAAAAGGAAGGCAATGCCCTGATGCAGGAACTGGAAGACGAAGAGTTCCTTGTCGGCCTGCCGCTTGATCAGTTTGCCGAACGGCTGGCGCATTACTACACCGGACTGAACTTGCTGCATCCTTTCCGCGACGGCAACGGACGCGCACTGAGGATTTTCACCGAGCAGCTGGTTATCCATGCCGGTTATGACATTCAGTGGGCGAATGTTGGAAGGGAGCGGTGGATAGAGGCCAACAAAACTGCCGTGTTTGGCGATGAATCTGATCTGGTGGCGATTTTCAGCACCGTGATCAGCGAAATAGCCGACGACCACTGACTTTCTGCCGGTAAAACATTCCCAGAAAGTGCTGAAGCCTGTACGGAAAAATGCGTAGAATTGCCCGGTAAATTTTCGACTTTACCGGGAACACTATGCTGCTGCTGATCGACAACTACGACTCCTTCACTTACAACCTTTATCAGTATTTTTGCGAGCTGGGCGCAGAGGTGAAAGTGATGCGTAACGATCAGCTGACCCTCGCCGACATTGAGCAACTCTCGCCGTCGCATCTGGTGATTTCCCCCGGCCCCTGCACGCCCGATCAGGCCGGGATTTCCCTGAAAGCCATTACGCATTTCTCGACGCGCATACCGGTGCTTGGCGTATGCCTTGGGCATCAGGCGATGGCACAGGCATTCGGTGCGAACATCGTGCGCGCCCGTCAGGCGATTCACGGCAAAACGTCGCCCATCCGCCACACCGGCAACAGCGTGTTTAGCGGGCTGAATAACCCGCTGACCGTCACGCGTTATCACTCTCTGGTGATTGCGCCCGATACGCTGCCAGACTGTTTTGACGTCACCGCGTGGACAGAACGTGAAGGCGCCCGCGACGAAATCATGGGCATCATGCACAAAAACCTTCCGCTGCATGGCGTTCAGTTCCATCCGGAAAGCATTCTGAGCGAACAGGGGCACCAGCTTCTGAATAATTTCCTTAAAATCTAATCAGTTAATTCTGCCGAAAAAATTACTTACCCATCAGGTGCGATTACCGTTTGCCTGTTTGTGATTTTTTATGCATATTTTGTGATTATATTTTCATGTTAACGGCAGTGAGGGAAAGGGTTATGGCAGAAAAATCAGCGGTAGACCGGAGCACGTTCGACAAAGTGATTTTGCCGATTTATTCACCTGCTAAATTTATTCCGGTGAAAGGTAAAGGCAGCCGCGTGTGGGATCAGCAGGGCAAAGAGTATGTTGATTTCGCCGGGGGGATTGCCGTGACGGCGCTCGGGCATTGCCATCCTGCATTGGTGAAAGCATTACACGAGCAGGGCGAAACGCTGTGGCACGTGAGCAATGTGTTCACCAACGAACCCGCGTTGCGACTGGCTCAGAAGCTGATCGACGCCACCTTTGCTGACCGCGTATTTTTCGCTAACTCCGGTGCGGAAGCCAACGAAGCGGCCTTTAAACTGGCGCGCTACTACGCCTCGCACCGTCACAGCCCGTACAAAAGTAAGATCATCGCTTTCCATAACGCTTTCCATGGCCGCACGCTGTTCACCGTGTCTGTGGGCGGTCAGCCAAAATACTCCGACGGCTTTGGCCCGAAACCGGCTGATATCGTCCACGTGCCGTTTAACGATCTGGACGCGGTCAAAGCGGTCATCGACGATCACACCTGCGCCATTGTGGTTGAGCCGGTGCAAGGCGAGGGCGGAGTGACGCCTGCCACCCAGGAATTCCTGCAAGGTCTGCGCGAGTTGTGCGACAAACATCAGGCGCTGCTGGTGCTGGACGAAGTACAAAGCGGCATGGGCCGCAGCGGCAAACTCTTCAGCTACATGCATTACGGTGTGACGCCGGACATTCTGACCACCGCCAAAGCGCTGGGCGGCGGCTTCCCGGTTTCAGCGATGCTGGCAACCGAAGACGTGGCCTCCGTGATGGAGCCGGGCAAACACGGCACCACTTACGGCGGTAACCCGCTGGCCTGTGCCGTGGCTGAAGCGGCACTCGATATCATCAACACCCCGGAAGTGCTGGCGGGTATCGACGAGCGTCGCGAGAAATTCATCAGCGCGCTGGAGGCAATCAACCAGAAATACCACATCTTCAAAGAATTCCGTGGTCAGGGATTACTGATTGGAGCGGAGCTGTCGGATGCCTTCAAAAACCGCGCGGGCGAGTTCCACGCCGCCGCCGCCGAATTCGGCCTCATGATGCTGGTCGCCGGACCGAATGTAATGCGGTTTGCGCCATCGCTGGTTATCGACTTCGCGGATATTGAAGAAGGGATGCAGCGGTTTGAGAAAGCGGTGGGGAAAGTTTGCGGTGGGTGAGCCCTGCTACATCGCTGGTTAACACCGAAATGTACTCAGTCGGTTTTAACCAGCGGCGAGTGGGCGCCTTCGCACCCGAGAAACCGAAATAGCGCCGGTCAGTTTTAAAAGACAGGCTGGCTGCAAGCCAGTAAAAACGGGAGTTTGAAAGGGCATTCCCCTTCACGCCTTGCGCGTCAGCCAGATCCCATGATGCGGCCTCTGCTTCCACGCCAGTGACGAAATCGTATGCATCACGCTGAGATGGGAAATTACGCGTCGCAGGTGGCGTTCCATCTCGGTCAGCGGCATATCCGGGTGCAGTTCAGGCGCATTGAACAGATTGTTCTCGCTGCCCGGCCCGTCGTAGAGCAAGCGTTGCTGACAGCTTTGCAGCGCGATTTCGCAGGTCTGTAAATACTCCGTCGCCAGTTTTTCCGGCAGCATGTAATGCTCGCGGGCGAGAATGGTCATCGCGTTAATATGCTCGACCACAAACTGGCTGTGCGTTACCCACAAACGCATATCCGTCAAATAATGCGAGTTAAACCCCGGTTCCTGCATCGCCTGATTCAGCGAGGTAAACAGCTTGTTGTGGGCCTGATTGACCTGCATTCGGGCGTACGCCAGTTTGGCGGTATCCGGATTATCCTGCAGTAACAACCGGATCGCTTCCTGATCGGCTTCCAGCGCCTGATGGGCATTTTGTCGCAGCAATCCGCTCTGCCATTGAGGCCACAGCCAGATCGTACCGCCGAAGGCGAGGGCGCAGCCGATCAGGGTATCGATAAGCCGGGGCACCAGAAAATGCACGCCATTCATCGCCAGAAGCTGGAGCGTATACACCGCCGTCACCGTCATACCGACCATCGCCAGCCCGTAGTTTTTCCGCAACACCGTGTACGATATCAGCGTAATCACCAGCATACACAGCAGCGTGACGCCCTCAGGCAGCTCCAGTTTCAGCAGGGCAGCGGCGATCAGCAATCCCGCCAGCGTGCCGAGCGCACGGTGCTGAATGCGCACGCGGGTGGCGTTATAACCGTTCTGACTGACCAGCATGATGGTCAGCAAAATCCAGTAAGGTTTCGGCAGATTGAAGAACAACCCGAGGCTGCTGCCTAACGCCAGAATAATGCCGAGACGTGCGGCATTGCGCAGGGCAATGGATTTAAAGGACAAATAGCTTTTCAGTGCCGGCCAGAAAGGCAGGCGCGGCTGAGTATTCATCAGATCGCGCCGGTACAGTGGCCTCTGGGTACGCAGCAGACGTGCGATGCGGCTGAAATGGTAATAACAGAACTGGCCGACCGGATTATCCGGATTGCGTGCGGCAATTTTCTCCAGCGCCGCCAGTTCGTTCGCCATGGTAAAACGCCCGGAAAGACGGTGGTAAAGAATATCGTCAGCAATCACCCGCAGACGGGCTGAAATCACCTGAGCATTACGGCGGATCACCGCTTCCGCATGGCTCTCTTCCACCAGCTTTTGCACTTCTTCCGGCTGATGCAGGCTGACGGTAATGTGCTCCTGCAAATCCAGCGCCACCTGAAAACGCTGAAACAGCCGCTTGTAGTGATGATGATGTCCGTGCTGCGGCAGCATGTGCAGCTGCTGATAAAGCAGGGCGATAAGATCGATGACCTGTTGCTGGCGCTTGAGCAGCGGCGGCAACGCGGTTTCAGGGTCGGTATGCTGCGTCAGCAGGCTGTATTTGGCTTCGAAATAATCCGCCAGTTGCAAATACAGCTGACTGAGGGTTTCGCGCATCGGTTGTTCTTTTGATATGCGAAACCACGCCCAGTTAAACAGGCCGTACCAGGCGGTGCCTGCGGCAAACAGCGCGGGTGCCTGCCACATCGGCCTGACGCCCACCATGCTGAGGGTAAAGATGGTCGCTACCAATGCACCGGGCAACAGACGCGCATGGAGCGGGCTGATTTCGCCGGTGACGCCAAGTAATAATGCCAGCGACAGCATGATCAGCGGCAGCGGGAGGTGCCACCCGGTCAGCATCACTTGCAGCAGAATGCTGCCCAGCGCAAACAGAGCACCACCAATAATGAGACGTTTAAAAAAGCGTTTGTGGGGAGTATCAAGACCGGCGACGTTACAGCAGGCAGGGCAGAGGGAAAACAACAGGCCCATTTGCAGATTCCCAAACAGCCAGCAGATGCCGACCGGCAGACATAACACCAGCGTCTGACGCAGTGCATAGTTCACTTCGGGATGATAAAACAGCCTTCGCCATAGCGTCATGGATGAAGCTTAGCCCATAAAAAAGGCGCGACAGTAAGCTGTCGCGCCTTTTTTTGAGGGATTAACGTGTGCCGTAAACGACAATCGTTTTACCGTGTGCGGAGATCAGGCTCTGATCTTCCAGCATCTTGAGAATGCGGCCGACGGTTTCACGGGAGCAACCGACGATCTGACCGATTTCCTGGCGGGTAATTTTAATCTGCATCCCGTCCGGGTGGGTCATGGCATCTGGCTGTTTGGCCAGATTCAATAAGGTCTGAGCGATACGGCCCGTTACGTCGAGGAAAGCAAGGTTACCGACTTTCTCTGACGTCATTTGCAGACGGTTTGCCATCTGCGCGGAGAGGCGCATCAAAATGTCCGGGTTAACCTGAATCAGCTGGCGGAATTTTTTATAAGAAATTTCAGCCACTTCGCAGGCAGTTTTAGCACGTACCCAGGCACTGCGTTCCTGACCTTCTTCGAAGAGTCCCAGCTCGCCGATGAAGTCACCTTGGTTAAGGTAGGAAAGTATCATCTCTTTGCCTTCTTCATCTTTAATCAGGACGGCAACCGACCCTTTCACGATGTAGTACAGCGTTTCGGCTTTTTCACCCTGGTGAATCAGCGTACTTTTAGAAGGATACTTATGTATATGACAGTGAGACAGGAACCATTCAAGTGTCGGGTCTGTTTGTGGCTTGCCGAGAACCATTTGCTATTATCCTCTGTTATTATCGCTGCCCAAAATCACAGGGCTCAGAGTTCCCTGTACGGCGTCTGAATATTAATGCGCCCTATCAGCATGTAACTCACCAGAAATGCTGCAAGCGGATGTCGGAGTGAAACAGCCTGTTAATTGCTGTTATCACCTTGGGTTCTGTTCTTAAACCGCGAAAACCGTCACCGCAATTTACTGGAAAGTATGTTTCGGCTTTGTTTGTAACACAGGTTTGCAATGCTGTCTTGTGTTGTCTCGCTTCAGCATGATGGCGATCGGGTTACGTTGCCAGTTTTTAGGTGAAAGGGTACTCTGGGGTGAAAATTTGATGAATAAGAACGCCAGGAGATAAGCAAATGCACGCACGCGTAAAATGGGTGGAAGGTCTGACGTTTTTAGGTGAATCCGCGTCGGGTCATCAGGTTTTAATGGACGGGAATGCCGGTGATAAAGCACCGAGCCCGATGGAAATGTTGCTGATGTCCGCGGGTGGCTGTAGCGCGATCGACGTGGTGTCGATTTTGCAAAAAGGCCGCAGCGATGTCCGTGACTGTGAAGTGAAACTGACGTCAGAACGTCGCGAAGAAGCACCGCGTTTGTTCACACACATCAATCTGCACTTCATCGTCACCGGTAAAGACCTGACCGACAAGGTTGTGGAGCGCGCCGTCAGCCTGTCAGCTGAGAAATATTGTTCCGTTTCTCTGATGCTGGGCAAAGCCGCCTCGATCACCCACAGTTTTGAAGTGGTTAACGTCGAATAAGTCACGACCAGTCATACGTCTGGCACTGATGACGCAGTAAATCCAAAAATCGCCGCGCGGCAAAAATCCAGCCTGCCTTCGCGCTGTAGCGCGGCGAAATCCTCTGGACTGGCCAGAATTGATGGTAACGCCATTAAAACCCCGCCAATGATAAAAGACTTAAAAACCCTCGATCGGCGTTATCTGGTGGCGAAAGCCACGTTAACAAGTAGGTGTATTGTGCGAGCTGGAGACACGCAAAAACGGCTAAGGGGATCCAGAGACTAAGGAGAATTAACACGGGAAATCAATGGGGGGTAGAACGTGAGGAAAGCCCGTTCAGCCGACCGGGCTTTGTATTTCAGGGAGTAACATTACTTAACCTTGCGGGCGTTATCTGCTTTCCATTCTTCGTATGTCGCTTCAAGGATCCACAGACAGGTTGCTCCTTTGTCTGTTTCCAGCAGGGCCAGCCTGGTTCGCTGATAAAAGGTCTCTATCTCAGCCGATTGTTTGTTAATAGGTCCCATGCAAACAAGGTCTGTCCCAACGAGATGAGGCCAATCCTGAGAATCCAGCACGACCAGAGCCTTCAGCGCGCCTTCAGTGTTACTCGATAGTGCAGACGATAACGCGTCTTCGAGCGCTTGCGACTGCTGCACGTTCGCAACTTTGGCGAGTTCGGGGGCTTTATCGAGCCAGGGTTGTTCTCCGGCAGCAATTCCCGCCACAGCGTCGGGCCAGTTGATGGTGGCAGCCATTGGGCTAGCCGCCATAACTGACAGCAAAATCAGCAGGATTAACCGCCTCATCTGACGACCTCCAGCGTCCCGCCTACGCTAATTATCCGCCAGCGTGTCGCAGGGGACATTATGATGCAACCTTCCGAGGCGTATCCCGCTGGCTTGTTCACGCGTTCGCCATGAATACGGAAGGCGGAGCGTCCAAAGGAATCCCCAGAAGTCTGCTCCAGAATAATGGTGGCGGGGCCTTTTGAACGAGAATGGCCCGCGATGCGATAAGTCCCACGAGGGAGCGGCCCCATCCCTTTAACCTGCTGGCGGTCAGGGTTGTTTTTATTAGTCAGGCTACCGGAGTAACCGGCCTCGACCAGTTCGCTGCCATAGTACAACCTGCCTGTGCTTTGCTCGTATTTCCATGCCATAGGTAATAATCCCTTATGCCGTTGCGCGGTCGTTCCAGCTGTCTGAGTGGATGATATTGCCATCCACATAACGCCAGGTGATTTTTTCGTAAACAAGCTCAATCATTTCAAGATGATTTCTAGCTTCTCCGTACTGGGATTTGACGTCATACATCATCGGCCCGACCGTTACGACCATTACGTCCTCCATCATTGCGCTGAAGTATTCCACTTCCTGACCAGCGTCATTAATGCGATAAAATTTAACCTCAGCGGATTTCAACTTCTGGCCTGTGGTCACGGCCTTGTATAGATAGGGGCTGGAAGCGTCGATCTCTTTGCTGAAAAGATAAGGGGCGTGTTCGCGGGTCGCTGTAGCCTTTCCCGTTGCGTTATCGGTTTGAATACTGACGCCGTGATTCAGGCCGAGGATCTCGATACTGCCTTCACGGCCCGCAACGTCGACAGAGCCGCGAATATCTGCGCCGCCGTCGTCTTTGAGCCATAGATAAGCTGGAATAGCCATAGTTTTAAACTCCATTTTAAAGAGAGAGCCAGCGCGAAACATGCTGGCTAACCTGCTGCTCTCGCAGTGAAATTAAACTATCCCTAAGTCAAATTTTCGTCAATTTTTGTACAGCCTGAAAACTCTGTAACGGGGTGGGGGTTATTGATTTAAATAAATAAAGGCCGGAATAATCCGGCCTTTGTTGTATAAAATTTTGACTAAAAGTTATTTTAATAAAATCTAAACAATCGAGTTAAAGGTCAATAACGGCTAGATCTGATTTATCCCCTCAGCATTTACTAATGAACGACGCCTGAGCCCGCTTACTCGATTTTTTTACCTTCCATCAGGCGCTGCACCAGCGGCGCCATAATCAGCTCCATTGCCAGCCCCATTTTGCCGCCCGGCACCACCAGCGTTTTAATTTGCGAGATAAACGAGCCCTGGATCATCGCCAGCAGGTAAGGGAAATCGATGTCATCCAGCCCCTGGAAGTGGATCACCACAAAACTTTCATCCAGTGAAGGGATGGCTTTTGCGGCAAACGGGTTGGAGGTGTCGATGGTCGGCACACGCTGAAAGTTAATGTGGGTGCGGGAAAACTGCGGGGTGATGTAGTTGATGTAGTCATCCATCGAGCGCACGACCGAATCCATCACCGCCTCACGGGAATGCCCGCGCTCGCCGGTATCGCGCACCAGTTTCTGGATCCACTCAAGGTTGACGATAGGCACCACGCCGACCAGCAAATCGACCTGCGCGGCGACGTCAATTTTGTCCGCCACCACACCGCCGTGCAGACCTTCATAAAATAAAATGTCCGTCGGTTCCGGCAGCGCCTGCCATGGCGTAAAGGTGCCCGGCACCTGATTGTAGGGAACGGCTTCGTCATAAGTATGCAGATATTTACGAGAACGCCCGGTGCCGGTATTACCGTATTCAATGAAGCTTTTTTCCAGTAAGCCGAAGTCATTGGCCTCCGGCCCGAAATAGCTGATATGACGCCCGAGATCGCGCGCCTTGCGGATGGCTGCGTCCATTTCAGGGCGGGTGAAATGATGGAAACTGTCGCCTTCCAGCTCAGCCGCGCGCAGGCCAAGTTGTTGGAAAATCTTACGAAATGCCACGCTGGTGGTGGTGGTGCCCGCACCGCTCGAACCGGTGACTGCAATAACAGGGTGTTTGGCTGACATATTGCGCTGTTCTCCGTAAAGGTGATGCTGGCAGGCGCGACGCGGCCCTTTCTGTGATCGAAGACCTGGCGTCATCGCTGCGCATAATTACGCCTATTGTTACCATATTTATTCGGGAAGTGACAGGCGACGACCGGTTATTTCAGCCACCCGCAACCGGCATTTTTTCCATGATTTCTCAGGTCGTCTTTATCCATCAAATGCCCGGTTACGACGGCAAAATCATCATTTTTAAGATAGGGTACGCGCGCCGTTGGCAGGTTTCGAACAGCCGCTGGCAGCCCTGGCGGCGAAGCCTGAGGTGTGTCCTCAGCAGTGAAAATCCGGTGTGTATGATCGTTGTGAAAAAGAGGGCAGTTCAGGAAGAAAGCAGGGAAAGGAATAAGAAAACCCCGGTGCAGGCCGGGGATCTCTGAACAAGCGGGATGCGGAAAACTACTTTTTTACCGTCTTCAACGCTGCGACGCAGCGGTCGACCACGCCGTCAAACTTATGATCAATATTGACGCGTAAGACATCCGGTTCGTCTTCGCCCGGTTCTTCGAGCGCGTCGAACTGGCTTCTCAGTAAATCAGTCGGCATGAAGTGTCCGGCGCGGGCTTTCAGGCGGTCGGCGATCACGTCGAAACTGCCTTTCATGTAGATGAATACCATCCCTTCGTTGTCTTTACGCAGCGCGTCGCGATAGCGGCGTTTCAGGGCGGAACAGACAATCACGCCTGTTTCGTTTTTATGGCGCAGGCTGTAGGCGGCGTCATTTAAGCGTAATAACCACGGTGCACGATCGTCGTCGTTCAGTGGCGTGCCGCTGGCCATTTTTTGAATGTTGGCGCGGGGATGAAGATCATCACCGTCGATGAATTTCGCGTTGATTTCACGGGCCAGTGCCGCGCCGACGGTGGATTTACCGCTGCCTGACACGCCCATCAGAATGATGCTTTGTCCTGCCATAAGTATGATCTCTATCCCAAAATGAAAATTTTGACTGCGTAGTGAGTCCTAATATTAGCATGTTACCGGTATCATGATACCGGTAACAAATGGAGATGTGACTAATATCACAAAGGAATGCACTGCTGTTTTAGCGGTCGCGGTCTGTACCCGTTGCACTGTTAATTCCTACAACATGTTGAAAATTAAAATCAATGCGTCGCTCGTTGGGTTTCTGCGCCAGAGCGACAGCATGAGGGGAAGAATATGCCACTAGTTATTGTAGCGGTGGGCGTCGCACTGCTGTTATTACTGATGATCCGCTTTAAGCTCAACGGCTTCATCGCACTGATTCTGGTCGCGCTGGCTGTGGGTATCATGCAAGGCATGCCGGTCGATAAAGTCATCACCTCCATTAAAAACGGGGTGGGCGGCACGCTCGGCAGTCTGGCGCTGATCATGGGCTTTGGTGCCATGCTCGGTAAAATGCTGGCCGACTGCGGGGGCGCACAACGGATTGCCACCACGCTTATCGAAAAATTTGGCCGTGAACACATTCAGTGGGCGATCGTACTGACCGGTTTTATCGTCGGTTTTGCGTTGTTCTATGAAGTGGGCTTTGTTCTTATGTTGCCACTGGTCTTCACCGTGGCGGCAGCGGCGCGTCTGCCACTGCTGTACGTCGGTGTGCCGATGGCGGCAGCGTTGTCAGTGACCCACGGTTTCCTGCCTCCGCACCCGGGGCCGACGGCTATCGCGACTATTTTCCACGCCGATATGGGAAAAACGCTGTTGTACGGTTCACTGCTGGCCGTGCCGACGGTGATTCTGGCCGGACCGGTGTATGCCCGCTTCCTGAAAGGCATCGACAAACCTGTGCCGGAAGGCCTCTTCAACCCGAAAACGTTTACTGAAGAAGAAATGCCGAGCTTCGGCGTCAGCGTCGCGACTTCTCTGGTGCCCGTGATTTTGATGGCGTTTCGCGCAGTCTGCGAAATGATTTTGCCGAAAGGGCATCCGGTGCTGGCTTACGCGGAGTTCTTCGGTGATCCGGTAATGGCGACGCTGATTGCTGTGCTGATCGCAATCTTCACCTTCGGCCTGAATCGTGGCCGCAAGATGGAAGATGTGATGGAAACCGTCAGCGATTCCATCAAAATTATTGCGATGATGCTGTTGATTATCGGCGGTGGCGGTGCGTTCAAACAGGTACTGGTCGACAGTGGTATTGAGAAATATATCGCTGCGATGATGGATGGCAGCACGCTGTCACCTATCCTGCTGGCCTGGTCAATTGCAGCGGTTCTGCGTATTGCGCTCGGGTCTGCCACGGTGGCAGCAATCACGGCTGGCGGTATCGCCGCACCGCTCATCGCTACCACCGGCGTCAGCCCTGAACTGATGGTTATCGCCGTCGGTTCCGGCAGCGTAATTTTCTCGCACGTTAACGATCCGGGTTTCTGGCTGTTCAAGGAGTATTTCAACCTGAGCATCGTCGAAACCTTCAAATCCTGGTCCGTGCTGGAAACCATCATTTCCCTGTGCGGCCTGGGCGGATGTTTGCTGCTCTCGATGGTGGTGTAACGGTAAAAACCGTCATAAAAAAGGCGAGCCAGTTGGCTCGCCTTTTTGTTTGTGACGAGAAAAACCTCGCGTTGAACTCTTACCCTGTGAGAGTATTATCCCGCCATCTTGAGTCAGGGAATGAGTCATATGGAATATCTGGAGTTTATTGAAACCCCAACGTTTAGCCGTACATGCAAAGAACTCCTGACTGAGGAGGAATATCGCCTGTTTCAGGAATACCTTACACATTATCCCGATGCAGGGGCGTTAATTGTCGGTACGGGGGGATGCAGAAAAATCCGCTGGGGTAATCAGGGGCGTGGGAAGCGTGCGGGTGTGCGGGCGATTTATTATTATCTATGCGCTGATGGTCAGATTTTCATGCTGCTGGTGTATCCGAAGAGTGAGAAGGACTCCCTCACGGAAAACGAGAAATCGATGTTGAAAAGCATTGTACAAAGTCTGTCGTGACACAGGAGATAGACCATGAAGAGTGAATTGTTTGAAGAGTTAAGGCAATCCGCTGAAGAGATGGCTGCGATTCGCAGAGGCGAGATGGCACCTGCAAATATCACGCGTGTTGCGATGCCTGAAGTAAAACAAATTCGCACCAAAGCGGGTGTTAAACAGGATGAATTTGCGCGGTTGCTTGGCGTGTCTCCTTCACTGGTTCAGGCGTGGGAGCAACAAAAACGTTTGCCCAATGGCGCAGCACTTAAATTATTGAAAATGCTGGAACTGAACCCGCAAATTATCCAGACGCTTAAAACGATTTGACACAGATAACGAAAAGGCGAGCCAGTTGGCTCGCCTTTTTTGTTTCTTCTTTCCGTTAAATCTTCAAATACGTCCTGATGCCATCGAGGAACATCTGCGTGGAGAGCATGACCAGAATCAGGCCCATCAGGCGTTCGAGGGCGCTGACGCCTTTATCACCCAGCAGGCGCAGGAACAAATTCGACAGCAGGAGGATGGCCATTGACAGTCCCCATGCAATAAACAGGGCGAGCGTCAGGTGGCTCATCTGGTTCGGATACTGGTGTGAAAGCAGCATCAGCGTGGCAAGGATCGACGGACCGGCAACCAGCGGGATAGCCATCGGGACGAGGAAAGGTTCTTCACCGGCTGACAGGCCCGTACTGCTTTTTTCTTCAGAAGGGAAAATCATTTTGATGGCGATCAGGAACAGAATGATACCGCCGGAAATCGACACGGTTTCAGTACGTAAATTCAGGAACGACAGGATTTTTTCCCCGGCGAACAGGAAAATCAGCATCAGCAGCAGGGCGATCAGCATTTCGCGGATCAGTACGACGCGGCGGCGTTTCGGGTCGAGATGTTTTAACACCGACATGAAAATCGGTAAATTGCCCAATGGATCCATAATCAGAAACAGCAAAATTGTTGCTGAAATCATTTCGGTCATGACTACCTCAGATGAAAGTTCGGCTTTTGAAAACGCCTGTTATAAGTTGTGCTGCTATTAAACGCTGCACTATTGATTAAATTCACTTGCCACTTCTGGTGCATTTTGTAAGGTGGTAGACCCGCGCGTTAACGGGGCAGAGTGCATGAAAACAAGCACTGTCTTAGTGCAAACGCGCGTTCAAGCCGTTTTAAGCAGTTATCACCCTCAGGGCAGGACAGATATTATGAAAAATGTAGGTTTCGTTGGCTGGCGCGGGATGGTCGGTTCTGTACTCATGCAACGCATGATTGAAGAACGCGATTTCGACGCTATCCGTCCGGTATTCTTTTCGACCTCTCAGCATGGCCAGGCCGCTCCAGACTTTACGGGCCAGAGTGGCACCTTACAGGATGCCTATGATCTGGATGCACTGAGCGCGCTGGACATTATTATCACCTGTCAGGGCGGCGATTATACCAATGAAATCTATCCTAAGCTGCGTGAAATCGGTTGGTCCGGCTACTGGATCGACGCAGCATCCTCTCTGAGAATGAAGGATGACGCGATAATCATCCTCGACCCGGTGAACAGCGCGGTGATCCACCAGGGCATCGACAAAGGCATCAAAACCTTTGTGGGCGGTAACTGTACCGTCAGCCTGATGCTGATGTCTCTCGGCGGCCTGTTTGCCAATGACCTGATCGAGTGGGCTTCGGTTGCCACTTATCAGGCGGCATCCGGCGGTGGTGCGCGCCACATGCGTGAACTGCTGACCCAAATGGGCATGCTGCACAACAGCGTGGCGAAAGAGCTGGAAAATCCGGCGTCTGCCATTCTGGATATCGAACGTAAAGTCACCGCGCTGACCCGCAGTGGCACGCTGCCAACCGATAACTTCGGTGTTCCGCTGGCGGGCGGTCTGATCCCGTGGATCGACAAACAGCTGGATAACGGCCAGACCAAAGAAGAGTGGAAAGGTCAGGCAGAAACCAACAAAATTCTCGGCACCTCAAGCATCATTCCGGTGGACGGCTTGTGTGTCCGTATCGGCGCGTTGCGCTGCCACAGCCAGGCATTCACGCTGAAGCTGAAAAAAGACGTGTCGATCCCTGAGATTGAGCAAATGCTGGCGACGCACAACGACTGGGTTCGCGTGATCCCAAATGACCGTGAACTGTCGATGCGTGAACTGACCCCTGCGGCGGTTACGGGCACCATGAACACCCCGGTTGGACGTCTGCGTAAACTGAATATGGGCCCGCAATACCTGTCTGCGTTTACCGTCGGCGACCAGTTGTTGTGGGGCGCGGCAGAGCCTTTACGCCGTATGCTGCGTATTTTGCTCTAACAGGCCTGTATGTTGAAAACTGTCTTGTTTTCATCTTTATGATTTACCCACGGGATGCCAGCACGGTGTCCCGTTTTTATTCCAGTCATCAACCACTTCACCGTTTATCCGCATTTTGCCAGCGCATCTCTCTGTATTTCATTTTGAGCAAAATTCCTCGGTTTCTTCCCACTGATTTATTCAACCTTTGTCTATGCTTAGTAGAAGAGCTCTGCCTCTTTGAGAAGCTGAAACAGACACTTATTTAGAAAGTGTGAGCAAACGCGTTATCGCGCACTATTTGGCAAAACTGAAACCAGATGAGATCACAAAGCCACGATAAAAAGGGGAGCAAACTGGGGTTACGTTTCGTATTTGGCACCTGAATGATTTTATTGGATTTATTGATTTAATTAATCATAGGACGAAATTCATGTCTGTACTTCCCGATCAGCACGTCATTAATCAAATTATATCGGGTCACTACGCTGATCCTTTTTCTCTGCTGGGAATGCACACCGTGGCCGCCGGACTGGAAGTGCGTGCGCTGCTTCCGGATGCCGATCAGGTTTGGGTGATTGATGCAGATAAAGGTAAAAAAGTTGTTGAACTGCGCCGTACCGACGAGCGTGGTTTTTTTGTCGGGCTGATGCCACGCCGTAAAAATGCTTTCCGCTATCAGCTGGAAGTACGCTGGGGCGAAAACACCCAGGTGATTGACGACCCTTACCGGTTTGGCACGCTGTTGCAGGAGCTGGATATCTGGCTGCTGTCCGAAGGCAAGCACCTGCGTCCTTACGAAAAGCTCGGCGCACATCCGCAAACGCTCGATAACGTTGCGGGCGTCAGTTTTGCCGTCTGGGCACCCAACGCCCAGCGTATTTCGGTGGTGGGTGAATTCAATTTCTGGGATGGCCGCCGTCATCCGATGCGTCAGCGCCGCGAAAACGGCATCTGGGAATTGTTTATCCCGGCCGTCCACGAAGGCCAGCTGTATAAATTCGAAATTATCGACTGTCGCGGGCACGTCACCCTGCGCGCTGACCCTTATGCTTTTGAGGCGCAGATGCGCCCGGACACCGCTTCCTGTGTGCGTAAACTGCCGGACGTCGTGCCGTTTTCGGAAAGCAGAAAGAAAGCCAATGCGCTGAATCAGCCTGTCTCAGTGTACGAAGTGCATCTGGGATCCTGGCGTCGTCACACTGACGATAACTTTTGGCTGAGCTACGGCGAGCTGGCGGAACAATTGGTGTCCTACGCCAAATGGATGGGTTTTACGCATATCGAACTGATGCCGGTTAACGAACATCCGTTCGATGGCAGCTGGGGCTATCAGCCGCTCGGCATGTATGCGCCCACCCGCCGTTTCGGCACGCCGATGGATTTCAAAGCGCTGGTCGAGGCGGCCCACAACGCCGGGCTGAACGTCATTCTTGACTGGGTGCCGGGGCATTTCCCGAGTGATTCCCATGGTCTGGCGGAATTTGACGGCACTGCGCTGTACGAATACGCCGATCCGCGTGAAGGCTATCATCAGGACTGGAATACGCTGATTTATAACTATGGCCGCCATGAAGTACGTAACTACCTGGCGGGAAATGGTTTTTACTGGATCGAACGTTTTGGTATTGATGGTCTGCGCGTCGATGCCGTGGCCTCCATGATCTACCGCGATTACAGCCGCAAAGCCGGTGAATGGATCCCCAACCATTACGGCGGGCGCGAGAATCTTGAAGCCATTGCCTTCCTGAAATACACCAACCAGACCATTGGCCGCGAACTGGGCGGTGCCGTGACGCTGGCAGAAGAATCCACGGATTATCCGGGCGTCACTATGCCGCCGGATGCCAACGGGCTGGGGTTCCACTACAAATGGAACATGGGCTGGATGAACGACTCGCTGAAGTACATGCAGCTCGATCCGGTTCACCGCAAATATCACCACAATCTCATGACGTTCGGCGTGCTTTACGCCTACAGCGAGAATTTCATTCTGCCGCTGTCGCACGATGAAGTTGTTCACGGTAAAAAATCCCTGATCGACAAAATGCCCGGCGACGCGTGGCAGAAATTTGCCAACCTGCGCGCCTATTACGGCTTTATGTGGGCGCATCCCGGCAAAAAGCTGCTGTTTATGGGCTGCGAATTTGCGCAGGGGCGCGAATGGAACTTTAACGCCAGTCTCGACTGGCATCTGCTGGACAATCCTGACGGCTGGCACCGCGGCGTACAGCATCTGGTGCGGGATCTGAACCTGACTTACAAGGCCAATGCGCCGCTGTACGAGCTGGATTTCAATCCGCGTGGTTTTGAATGGCTGGTGGTTGACGATCATGAGAACTCGATCTTTGCGTTTGCCCGCCGCGATGAAAACGCCGGTGAAGTGATTGTCATCAGCAACTTCACGCCGGTGCCGCGCTATGACTACCGCATTGGCATCAGCCGTCCGGGCGTGTACCGCGAAATACTGAACACCGATTCGCATTTCTACCACGGCAGCAACGTCGGCAATGCCGGCGATGTTCACAGTGAAAACATCAGTCAGCATCAGCGCGAACATTCTTTGAGCGTCACCATCCCGCCGCTGGCGACGATTTATTTGCGAAGGGAGCCGTAATGAAGCAGCTCGAGCCCGGTCAGCCCGCGCCCTTTGGTGCGCATCTCAGAGATAACGGCGTCAATTTTTGCCTGTTCTCCGCGCATGCGGAAAAAGTGGAGTTATGTCTTTTTGATGAGACGGGCAGCGAGCAGCATCTGCCGCTGACTTCGCGCACCGGCAATCTCTGGCACGGCTTTTTGCCGGGTGCGAAAGCCGGGCAGCGCTACGGTTACCGGATTTACGGGCCCTTTGATCCGCTACACGGCCATCGTTTTAACCCGAAAAAAGTGCTGATCGACCCCAGCGCACGGGCCATTGACGGCGTGCTGCTCGACAACGCGCGGTTCACCGGCGGTATTGATGCGCCGGACGACCGCGACAGCGCCGTTGTGGCGCCAAAATCCGTTGTCGTTGCCGGAAACTTTGACTGGG
>NZ_MJIB01000021.1:681331-706349 GCF_003697865.1 Rahnella sp. Larv3_ips
ACTGCGCGGCACCTATGCCGGGCTGGCGCATCCGGTCATGCTCGAGTATCTGCAACATCTCGGGGTGACGGCCATTGAGCTTTTGCCGGTACAGCATCACGCCGATGAACCCCGCCTGCAACGTCTTGGGCTGACCAATTACTGGGGTTACAACGTGCTCGCGCCGTGCGCCGTAGACCCGCGTTATGCCAGCGGTCTGGGCGGCGTCTCGGCGCTGAGTGAGTTTAAGTCGGCGGTGAAAGCACTGCATAAGGCGGGGATCGAAGTGATCCTCGATGTGGTGTTCAACCACAGTGCCGAGCTGGATATTGACGGGCCGTTTATCTCGTTTCGCGGCATCGACAACGCCAGCTGGTACTGGCTGAACGAAGACGGCACTGACAACAACATGACCGGCTGCGGCAACGCGCTGCGGCTGGTGGACGACGAAGTGATCGCCTGGACGCTCGACTGCCTGCACTACTGGGTGCGCGAATGTCACGTCGATGGTTTCCGGTTTGACCTGGCGACGCTGCTCGGACGAACGCCGGCGTTCACCGCGCATTCGCCGCTGTTCAACGCCATTAAACAGGATCCGGTACTTTCGCAGGTTAAGCTTATCGCCGAACCCTGGGACATTGGTACCGGCGGTTATCAGCTCGGACAGTTCCCGGCACCCTTTGCGGAATGGAATGACGTCTGGCGCGATGAAATGCGTCAGTTCTGGCTGCATGGCGATGTCTCGATCGGTCAGTTTGCCGGTCGCGTGGCGGCGTCAGCAGACAAGTTTGACCCGGCGCAGCGTGAACCCTACGCCAGCATCAACATGCTGACGGCGCACGACGGTTTCACGTTGCGCGATGTCGTCAGTTTTAACCAGAAACACAACCAGGCCAACGGTGAAGAAAACCGTGACGGCCATAACGAGAACTTCAGCCAAAACCACGGCGAGGAAGGGCTGGAGGCGTCTGAGGAAGTAGTACGGCAGCGCCGTCTCAGCCAGCGTGCGCTGCTGGCGTCGCTGTTTTTGTCACAAGGCACGCCGATGTTGCTGGCCGGTGACGAGCACGGCAACAGCCAGTCGGGCAACAACAACGCCTACTGTCAGGACAACGCGCTGACCTGGCTCGACTGGGAAAATGCCGATGAAAGCCTGACCGCCTACGTCTGCGCGCTGATTGCGCTGCGCCGGAAAATCCCGGCACTGACGCAAAACCGCCGGTGGCAGGAGGACGGCGAAGACGTGCAATGGCTGAATCAACAGGGGCAGCCGATGACCCCCGGCGACTGGGAGCAGGGGCCGCAGCAATGGCTGCAAATCCTTCTTTCCCGCCGCTGGCTGTTAATCGTGAATGCTTCCCTGCACGACGTGGATCTGCAACTGCCGCCGGGAAACTGGCAGCCGGTGGCACCGTTCAACAGCGTGCTTTTTGATGAGGAACCCCGACGCGTCATGGAAGGCTCGCAATGGCGGGCAGCAGCGAAAACCCTCTGTGTCCTACAAGATTTCACTCCACAGAGCCGGTCACAATAAAAACGAAGGAGTCAGATATGGCGACATTAGATAACCGGGACCCGGTCATGCTGGCGCGACAACTGCCGCTGAAATCCGTGGCGTTGATTCTTGCCGGGGGACGTGGTTCACGACTGAAAGATTTGACGGCCACCAGGGCAAAGCCCGCCGTTCACTTCGGCGGTAAATTTCGCATCATCGATTTCGCTCTGTCGAATTGTCTCAACTCGGGCATCCGGCGTATCGGCGTGATCACGCAATATCAGTCGCATACGCTGGTGCAGCACATTCAGCGCGGCTGGTCATTTCTTAACGAAGAAATGAATGAGTTTGTGGATTTGCTTCCGGCGCAACAGCGTCACAGCACGGAACACTGGTACAAGGGCACCGCCGATGCCGTCTATCAGAACCTGGATATTATCCGCCGCTATAACGCCGAGTTTGTGGTGATCCTGGCGGGCGATCATATCTACAAGATGGACTACTCACGCATGCTGATCGACCACGTGCAGAAGGGCGGTGAATGTACCGTCGCCTGCCTTGCGGTGCCGATTGCCGAGGGCAGTGAATTCGGTGTGATGGACGTCAGCGAAGACTATCAGATCAAAAGCTTTGTCGAGAAACCGCAAAACCCACCGCCGATGCCGGGGCACCCTGATATGGCGCTGGCGAGCATGGGCATCTACATTTTTAATGCGGACTATCTGTTTCGGATCCTCGAAGAAGATATGGCGGATGAAAGTTCCACCCATGACTTCGGCAAAGATCTGATCCCGAAACTGACGGCTCAGGGGGTGGCGCGTGCGCACCCGTTCAGCCTGTCGTGCGTTACGCAGAACGAAGAGTTGCCTCCGTACTGGCGCGATGTCGGCACGCTCGACGCTTACTGGCGCGCTAATTTGGATCTGGCGTCGGTGACGCCGGAACTGGATATGTACGATCGCGACTGGCCGATCCGCACCCACATGGAACCGCTGCCGCCGGCAAAATTTGTGCAGGACCGCTCGGGCAGTCACGGCATGACCATGAACTCGCTGGTGGCCGGGGGTTGCATTGTGTCGGGCTCGGTGGTGGTGCATTCAGTGCTGTTCCCGCGTGTGAGGATCAATTCTTTCTGCAATATTGATTCAACGATTATTTTGCCGGATGTGAATGTGGGTCGTTCATGCCGTCTGCGCAAATGTGTGATTGACCGCGCCTGTCAGATCCCCGAAGGCATGGTCATTGGTGAAAACGCCGACGAAGACAGCCGCCGCTTTTACCGTTCCGAAGGCGGCGTTGTGCTGGTGACGCGCGCAATGTTGGCGAAACTATAAACAGACCTTAGAAAGCATGACTTTTCGTCATCCCGGTTATCGCCGGGATGACCGGGATAATCAGGAGCGCGAATGCAGGTTTTACATGTTTGTTCCGAGCTGTTCCCCCTGTTAAAAACGGGTGGCCTTGCAGACGTCGCCGGTGCACTGCCTGCCGCGCAGATTGCTGAGGGAGCGGATGTCCGCGTGCTCATTCCGGCGTTCCCCGATGTCAAAAAAGGCCTCGGAGAAACACGGGTAATCGGTACGCTGGATACTTTCGCCGGGTACGTCACCCTTTCGCTGGGTTATTTTGACGGCGTCGGTATTTATCTGATTGATGTGCCAGGGTTGTACGATCGTCCCGGCAGCCCGTATCACGATCAGTCTTCCTTTGCTTACGCCGATAATCATCTGCGCTTTGCATTGTTAAGCTGGATGGCGTGCGAACTGGCGTTGGGATTTGATCACCACTGGCAGCCAAATATTGTGCATTCCCATGACTGGCACGCCGGTCTGGCGTCGGCGTATATCCGCGCCCGCCATGCGCCGGTGAAAACGGTCTTTACCGTGCATAATCTGGCGTTCCAGGGGCTGTTTGGCGCGCACCACGTGGATGAGTTATACATCCCGCGTGAATTTTTCCAGATGCACGGACTGGAGTTCTACGGCCAGATTTCCTATCTGAAAGCCGGTTTGTATTTCTCCGATCACGTGACCACCGTCAGCCCGACCTACGCCAAAGAAATCACCCGTCCGGAATTCGGCTACGGCATGGAATCTTTGTTGCAGCTGAGGGAAATGGAAGGGCGGCTGACCGGTATTCTTAACGGTGTTGATGAAGCGATCTGGCAGCCACGTGATGACGTGCTGCTGTCTGCGCGGTATGACGCCGATGATTTACGTTCCAAAGCCATTAACAAAGCCTATTTGCAACGGGCGATGGGGCTGGACGTTGACGACTCGCGGCTGGTGTTTGCAGTCGTCAGCCGCCTGACCAGCCAGAAAGGGCTGGATCTGGTGCTGGAAGCGTTGCCGGATTTACTCGAGCGTGGCGGTCAGCTGGCGCTGCTGGGAGCGGGTGATGCGGTGCTGCAACAGGCATTTCTGGCCGCCGCCGCTGACAATCCGGGGCAGGTCGGTGTGCAGCTCGGTTACCACGAAGCCTTTTCCCACCGCATTATCGGCGGGGCGGATGTCATTATGGTGCCGAGTCGCTTCGAGCCTTGCGGTCTGACGCAATTATATGGTTTGAAATACGGCACCCTGCCGCTGGTGCGTCGTACCGGCGGGTTAGCGGATACCGTGGTGGATTGTGCATTGGAAAATCTGGCTGACGGAACGGCCAGCGGTTTTGTGTTCGAAGAAGCCACGGGGAAATCGCTGGCAAGTGCGATCCGCCGGGCATTTGTTTTGTGGAGCCGTCCTAAACATTGGCGACACGTACAACAACACGCCATGGGTATTGATTTTGGCTGGAAGGTCGCAGCGCAGGAATATCTCACGCTGTATCACCGTCTTCTGTCCTGAACCCCTGAACGTAGCTAACTTGATCGGGAATGTAACGTTATGACTTCACCGTTTAATTACAACTCACCGACAGTCAGTGTCGAAGCGCTAAAGCATTCTATCGCCTATAAGCTGATGTTTATTATTGGCAAAGACCCGTCTATCGCGACGCAGCATGACTGGCTGAACGCCACCTTATTTGCGGTGCGTGACCGTATGGTTGAACGCTGGTTGCGCTCTAACCGGGCGCAAACCTCACAGGATGTCCGGCAGGTGTATTACCTGTCGATGGAGTTTTTGATTGGACGGACGCTCTCCAATGCGCTGCTGGCGATGGGTATTTATGACGATCTTAAAAGCGCGCTTGATGAAATGGGCTTTGATCTTGAAGAACTGATCGGCGAAGAGAATGACCCCGGATTAGGCAACGGCGGCCTGGGGCGTCTGGCCGCCTGTTTCCTGGATTCGCTGGCGACGCTGGCGCTGCCGGGGCGCGGATATGGTATTCGTTACGAATACGGCATGTTTGCGCAGAACATCGTTAACGGCGAGCAAAAAGAGTCACCGGATTACTGGCTGGAGTACGGGAATCCGTGGGAGTTTCAGCGTTACAACACCCGTTATAAAGTACGTTTCGGTGGCCGCGTTCAGCATGAAGGGGTGAAAACCCGCTGGCTGGAAACCGAAGAGGTCATCGCCTGCGCCTACGATCAGGTCATTCCCGGTTACGACACTGACGCCACCAATACGCTGCGGCTGTGGGGCGCGCAGGCCAGTAACGAGATCAATCTGGGTAAATTTAATCAGGGCGACTATTTCGCGGCGGTGGAAGATAAAAACCATTCCGAGAACGTATCGCGCGTGCTTTATCCGGATGATTCCACCTATTCGGGCCGCGAATTGCGTTTGCGTCAGGAGTATTTCCTGGTGTCGGCGACGGTGCAGGATATCCTCAACCGCCACTACACCACCCACCATACCTACGATAATCTGGCCGATAAAATTGCCATTCACCTCAACGACACGCACCCGGTGCTGTCTATCCCTGAGCTGATGCGGTTACTGATCGACGAACATAAATTTGAATGGCTGGTTGCGTGGGACACCGTTTCCCGCGTGTTCTCCTACACCAACCACACGCTGATGACCGAAGCGCTGGAAACCTGGTCGGTGGATATGATCGGTAAGATCCTGCCGCGCCATCTGGAAATCATTTTCCAGATTAACGATCACTTCCTTAAAGAAGTCGCGGCACAAATACCGGGCGACGACGGCCTGCTGTCACGCGTTTCTATTATTGATGAAGGCAATGGCCGCAAGGTGCGCATGGCGTGGCTGGCGGTGATCGCGAGTCATAAAGTCAACGGCGTCTCGGCGCTGCACTCCGATCTGATGGTGCAGTCGCTGTTCGCGGATTTCGCGCATATCTATCCTGACCGTTTCTGTAATAAAACCAACGGGGTGACGCCGCGTCGCTGGCTGGCGCTGGCCAATAAACCGCTGTCGGCGGTGATTGATGATGCGATAGGTCACACCTGGCGTTCCGACCTGAGTCAGCTTTCTGAGCTGAAACAGAATCTGGATTACCTGAGTTTCTTGCAGGCCATCCGTAAGGCCAAGCTGGATAACAAAAAACGGCTCGCGCTGTATATCGCGCAAAAACTGAATATCGTGGTGGATCCAAAAAGTCTGTTCGATGTGCAGATCAAACGTATTCATGAGTACAAACGCCAGCTGATGAACGTGCTGCACGTCATCACCCGTTATAACCGCATTCTGGAAGAACCGGACGCCGAATGGGTGCCGCGTACGGTGATTTTTGCCGGTAAAGCGGCCTCGGCCTATTATGCGGCGAAACAGATCATCCGGCTGATCAACGACGTGGCGGCGGTGATCAATAACGATCCGCGTATCGGTAACAAGCTGAAGATCGTCTTCATCCCTAACTACAGCGTCAGTCTGGCGCAGATGATCATTCCGGCAGCCGATCTCTCCGAGCAGATCTCGCTGGCAGGCACCGAAGCTTCCGGTACCAGTAATATGAAATTTGCTCTCAACGGCGCGCTGACCATCGGCACGCTGGACGGCGCAAACGTCGAAATGCTCGAACACGTCGGCGAGGAGAATATCTTTATCTTCGGCAACACCACCGAGCAGGTCGAGACGTTACGCCGTCAGGGTTATAACCCGCACACGTATTTTGAGCAGGACGCGGAGCTGCATCAGGTGCTGACACAAATCGCCACCGGTGTGTTCAGCCCTGGCGAGCCAAAGCGCTACACCAACCTGTTCGATACGCTGGTGAATCTCGGCGACCATTATCAGGTACTGGCGGATTACCGCAGTTATGTCGATATGCAGGATAAAGTCGATGAGCTGTATAAACTGCCGGAAGAGTGGACGCGCCGCACGCTGCACAACATCGCCAATATGGGCTATTTCTCGTCAGACCGTACCATTCAGGAGTACGCAGATGAGATCTGGAACATTAAGCCGGTGAAATTGTAGAGGGGCGTTGATTTAACGGTTAACCCCGGTCAGTGGCCGGGGTTAACAATAACCATGACGCGAACGTTTTTTTACTCACCAGTCCTGCGGTGTTTCTTCCTGCCCGGCACGAAACTGGCCGCGCGGCATGATGTTGAGCGTTTCGTGCAGTTCGGACCATACCAGCACAATTTCGCCGCTTTTCAGCTGACGTTTCACGTCATCCACTTTTTGCTCGAGAGAGCGTTCCTTTTCGCCGTAGTCGGTACCTTCGCGCAAGACAAAAGATTCCACCACGCTGGTGAGGATTTCTGCGTCCAGTTCTTGCCAGGGAATAATCACAACGTTACATCCTTTGTTGGTTCTTCTTTCTCTAAATAGGGGGCGATCCACGCGGGAATGCGCTGCTCCAGCCACATCTGCGGATTGCGCAGACTGCCGGAAACAAACCCGACATGCCCGCCGTGTTCGGTCAGCTGATACTCCACGCAGGCCGGTAAATCCTCTGCTTTAGGGATCACCTCCGGCGTCATGAATGGATCGTCCTTGGCATGGATGATCAGCAGCGGCGTGCGTACCTGTAACAGTAACGGCAGGCCGCTGCACCGGCGGTAATAATCCAGCGCATCGGCAAAACCGTGGGCTTTCGACGTGATCGCGTCATCGAATTCGCGCAGGCGTCGCATCGATTTCAGCTGTGTCAGGGTGACCGGCAGCGTTCCGGGGTATTTTGCCAGTTTGCGTGACGCATTCCCTTTAAGCTGACCGAGCAAATAGCGCTGATAAATCCGCGATGAACCGCGCTCCAGCCGGTACGCGCAAGGCTCAAGCATCAGCGGCGCCGACACCACCACGGCGGCGCTGAGGGTGCAGTTTTCGCCTTCCTGACCGAGATAACAGGCCAGCATATTGCCGCCAAGAGAAACGCCGACGGCGCCGGTGGGCATTTCACCGTAAGTTTCATTTAGCCAGTGAATGAAAAAGCGCGCGTCTTCGGTTTCTCCCGAATGGTAAATTCGCTGAAGTTTATTCGGCTCGCCGCTGCATCCGCGAAAATGCATCACCACACCCAGCCAGCCCCGGTCTTTCCACGCCTGTAATAAGCCGTGCGCATAGGGGCTGTAGAAGCTGCCTTCCAGCCCGTGAAACAGCACCATACGCGGTTTGTGGCGCGCCAGTTGCGGATCTTCACTCCAGGCCAGATCCAGAAAATCGCCATCGGGCGTGTCCAGTCTTTGCCAGCAGGGTTTAAGTTTTGCGTGCCGCCTGACCAGCCGCGGTAACAGCGTCTGGATATGCGGATTACTGGCCCCGCGCAAAGGGCGAAAGGATTCATACATAAGATGAATAATTTTCTCTCAACAGGCTCTTGTGCGATCAATATCACACTGATAGCTTCAATCTTATCGCACAACTGAATCGCACGACACCGGGTGAGGAGCACCCATTAAATGGAACTTAGTTTATTTTTATCCATGCTCGGTTTTTTATGGGTCGCGGCCATCACGCCGGGGCCGAATAATATGTTGTTAACCACCTCTGGCGCTAACTTCGGGTTCTTCCGCTCACTCTGGCTGATGGTCGGCATTATGCTCGGTATGCAAAGTATTTTGCTGCTGGTGGCATTTGGCGTCGGCGGATTGATCACGGTATATCCCGCGTTACATCTGTTTCTGAAGATCGCCGGTAGCCTGTATTTGCTGTGGCTGGCGTGGAAGATTGCCACTTCCGCCTATGAAAAACTGGAAACCGGCGCTCCGCCGCCAAAGCCGATCCGCTTATATCAGGGCTGGTTGTTGCAGTTCCTCAACCCTAAAGCGTGGCTGATGGGGCTGGGAGCGGTAGCGAGTTTCAGCCTGGCGGGCGCGGCTTACAATCACTCGATTGCCGGTATCAGCCTCGGAATGTTTTTGGTGAATCTGGTTTCCGGGGTGATCTGGCTGGGTTTCGGTACGGTGATTGGCCGCCTGCTGCGCAGTCGTCGCGCCTGGTACACCTTTAATATTGCGATGGGTATCCTGACCGCTGCCTGCGTGCTGTTAATCTGGCACTGATTTTTTCCTGCGTTTTCCATGGCCTCCGCAACGAGGCCTTTTTGTTGGTGTTTTATATTCCATAAAAGCATTAAAGATAATTTCTAATTACTTTATCTATTTTTACACCTCCGCTACAACTGACAAACACACACAATGACGCCCTGCGCGGAGCTGACCCCCATGACCGATCTCAATACGTTTCCCCTTTCTGCATTGAAAAAAAGTGGCCTGGCCCTTGCTCTGAGTATGGCGGCGTTCTGCGCGCAGGCGACGGATGTCACCGTGGCTTATCAGACGTCAGCGGAACCGGCTAAGGTCGCTCAGGCAGAAAATACGTTTGCCAAAGAATCCGGTGCCAAGGTGGACTGGCGCAAATTCGACAGCGGATCGAGCGTGCTGCGCGCGCTGGCCTCCGGTGACGTGCAGATCGGCAATATTGGATCCAGCCCGCTGGCCGTTGCCGCGAGCCAGAAGTTGCCGATAGAAGTGTTTTTGCTGGCGTCTGAACTCGGCAGTTCCGAGGCGCTGGTGGTGAAGAAAAGCATTACCGGCCCGAAAGATCTGATCGGTAAACGCATCGCCGTGCCGTTTATTTCCACCACTCATTACAGCCTGCTGGCCGCGCTGAAGCATTGGGGTATCGATCCGAAGCAGGTCACTATTGTGAATTTACAGCCACCGGCCATCGCGGCGGCCTGGGCGCGGGGTGACATTGACGGGGCTTATGTCTGGGCGCCGGCGGTGAACGAGCTTGAGAAAACCGGCAAAGTGCTGACTGATTCGGCACAAGTGGGTCAATGGGGCGCCCCCACACTGGACGTGTGGGTCGTGCGTAAAGATTTCGCCAAAGCACATCCTGACGTCGTGACCGCTTTTGCCCGCAGCGCACTGAAAGCGCAGGGCGACTATTTGCAGCAACCTGAAAAATGGTTACAGGATAAAAAGAATCTCGACACCTTATCGCGTCTGAGCGGCGTGCCGGATGAGCAGATCCCGGGTCTGGTGAAAGGTAACCGCTATCTGCCGGTCAGCGAGCAAATTACCCAGCTCGGTGAGCCGGTGAACAAAGCGATTAAAGATACGGCGGCCTTCCTCAAGGAGCAGGGCAAAATTCAGCAGACTGACGATGATTACAGCGACTATGTGACCAGCGAGTTTGTGAAAGCGGTGCAGTCCGGCCCGAAATCCTGAGGAGCAACCTATGTTAAATGTCTCGCATTTATCGGCTGAATATCAGGGGAAACCGGCACTCAAAGACATTTCACTGCAGATCGCCAGTGGCGAGCTGGTGGTGGTGCTCGGGCCGTCCGGTTGCGGAAAAACCACGCTGCTCAATCTGATCGCCGGTTTCCAGTCTGCCTCTTCAGGCAGCATCACGCTGGACGGCAAGCCGGTGAACGGGCCGGGTGCCGACCGCGGCGTGGTATTTCAGCACGAAGGTTTGCTGCCGTGGCGGGACGTTCAAAGTAATGTCGAATTTGGTCTGGAACTGGCTGGCGTGAAGAAAACTCAGCGTCGGTACATCGCGCAGCGCATGTTAAGCAAGGTGGGGCTGGGCGGTTACGAAAAGCATTTTATCTGGCAGCTTTCCGGCGGGATGCGCCAGCGGGTGGGTATCGCCCGTGCGCTGGCGGCGGATCCACAACTGCTTTTGCTTGATGAGCCTTTCGGCGCGCTGGATGCTTTTACCCGCGAACAGATGCAGGAATTACTGCTGACCATCTGGCGTGATACGGGCAAACAGATCCTGCTGATCACCCACGACATCGAAGAAGCCGTTTTCCTGGCCAGCGAGCTGTTGCTGTTGTCGCCGGGGCCGGGGCAGGTGGTTGAACGCCTGAAACTCAACTTCGGCCAGCGCTATGCCGGGGGTGAAAACTGCCGTGCAATCAAATCTGATCCTGAATTTATTGCTCAGCGTGAATACGTGCTGAGTAAAGTCTTTCAGCAGCGCGAGGTGCTGATATGAGCCTGTATTCCGCGTTGAAAACCGATTCACCGGTGGCCGTTTCGCGGCGGCGATTTCGCCTGCCGCGCAATGTGCGCCTGAGCATTGCCACGCTGCTGGTGTTGCTGCTGGTCTGGTGGGCGGTGACGGCGTTGCACCTCATCAGCCCGCTGTTTTTACCCGCGCCGCAGCAGGTTTTGCATCAGCTGTACGTGATCGGCAGTCCTCAGGGATTTATGGATGCCACGCTGTGGCAGCATCTGGCCGCGAGCCTGACGCGCATCGTTATCGCCCTGCTGGCCGCGGTGATCATTGGTGTGCCGGTCGGTATCGCCATGGGTCTCAATGACACCGTACGCGGCATTCTTGATCCGCTGATCGAACTGTATCGCCCGGTGCCGCCGCTGGCTTATTTGCCACTGATGGTTATCTGGTTTGGGATCGGTGAAACCTCGAAAATTCTGCTGATCTATCTGGCCATTTTTGCGCCGGTGGCGCTCTCTGCGCTGGCCGGTGTGCGCAGTGTGTCGCAGGTGCGGGTTCGCGCTGCTCAGGCGCTCGGTGCCAGCAAAATTCAGGTTTTGCGTTACGTGATATTGCCGAGTGCGCTGCCGGAAATCCTGACGGGTATCCGCATCGGACTGGGCGTCGGCTGGTCAACGCTGGTTGCGGCAGAACTGATTGCCGCCACGCGTGGCCTCGGATTTATGGTGCAGTCGGCCGGTGAGTTTCTGGCGACCGATGTGGTGATTGCCGGTATCAGTGTCATCGCACTGATCGCTTTTAGTCTTGAACTCGGGTTGCGCGCTTTGCAACGCAGGCTGACCCCGTGGCATGGAGAACAACAATGAACGAACGTTTGGTGATCACGCCTTTAGGTCCGTATATCGGCGCGCAGGTTGAGAATGTCGTGCTGAGTAAACCGCTGTCAGACGCGCAGTTCGAACAGCTTTATCACGCGCTGTTAAAGCACCAGGTGCTGTTCTTGCGTAATCAGCCGGTTACCCCGCTGGAGCAACGTGCGCTGGCCGCCCGTTTCGGTGATTTGCATATTCACCCGGTGTATCCGCACGCGCCGGACGTGGAGGAGATCATCGTGCTGGATACGCATGATGATAATCCGCCGGACAACGACAACTGGCATACCGACGTGACCTTCATCGACACACCGCCAGCCGGTGCGATTTTAGCCGCGAAAAGGTTGCCTTCTTCAGGCGGAGATACGCTGTGGGCCAGTGGTATTGCGGCCTATGAGGCGCTGTCTGAGCCATTGCGGCAGTTGCTGAGTGGCTTACAGGCTGAGCACGACTTTACCAAATCATTCCAGGAATTTAAGTACCGGAAAACGGCGGAAGAACACGCACAATGGCTGAAAGCCAAGGAGAAAAATCCGCCGTTGTTGCATCCTGTGATCCGTTCACACCCGGTCAGCGGCAAAAAGGCGTTGTTCGTCAATGAAGGTTTTACGACGCGGATTATCGGCTTGAGTGAAAAAGAGAGCGCCGCTGTGTTGACGTTCCTGTTCAGCCATATCACTAAACCGGAATTTCAGGTGCGCTGGCGCTGGCAGGAAAATGATATCGCGATATGGGATAACCGCGTGACGCAGCACTATGCGAATGCCGATTATTTGCCGCAGCGGCGGATCATGCATCGCGCGACCATATTGGGCGATAGACCTTTTTACAAAGCCTGATGCGAGGTTGTGCAGGGCGGTGACGGCATCGCTGCGTCACGTTGGTCGCTCCTGCACAATCACGTTTTATCGGTGTGACCGCTTTTAACCGTCAGCTCAGCCTTCTACATCAAAGGCTTTTGATAACTCTTCCAGCTGTTCTTGGGCATCGAGCCAGGTCATTTCAGTTTCTTCCAGCGCGCCTTTCACTTTGGTCTGTTGTTGCAGACATTCGGTAAGATCGGCTTTACGGCTGATGTCGTACATCGCGGAATCGGCCAGACGTTCTTCAATCGCCGCCAGTTCAGTGCTCAGTTTTTCCATCTGCGTTTCAAGTTTGGTGATTTGCTTACGCAGCGGCTGGGTCTGGTTGCGGAAATCGGCTTCGCGGCGCTTCTGGTCTTTGCGTGATTGCGCACTGTTTACGCCACCGTCTTTCGAGGGTGCATCCAGCTGATTTTCCTGACGCTGAATATCCACCAGCCACTGCTGATAATCTTCCAGATCACCGTCGAACTGTTCGACTTTACCGCCGTGAACCAGATACAAATCATCCGTGGTGGAACGCAGTAAGTGACGGTCATGCGATACCACCACCATCGCGCCTTCAAAGTCCATCAGCGCTTCGGTTAGCGCCTGACGCATATCCAGATCGAGGTGGTTGGTCGGTTCATCGAGCAGCAGCAGGTTCGGACGCTGCCAGACGATCAGGGCCAGCACCAGACGGGCTTTTTCGCCGCCGGAGAAACGCCCGGTCGGATCCGTCACTTTGTCGCCGTGGAAGCCGAAACCACCGAGATAATCCCGCAGTTGCTGCTCGGTTTCTTTCGCTGCCAGACGCACCAGATGTTGCAGTGGCGAATCATCGGCGCGCAGGAACTCGAGCTGATGCTGCGCGAAGTAACCGAGTTTGACGCCTTTCGACAGCCCGATATCACCCTGAAGCGGTGCCATGGTGCCCGCCAGCAGTTTGATCAGCGTGGATTTACCGGCACCGTTACGGCCCAGCAGGCCGATGCGCGACCCCGGCACCAGATTCAGCTTGATCGAATCCAGAATGGTGGTGTCGCCATATCCGGCGCTGACTTTTTCCATCCGCAGCAGCGGATCGGGTAAGCTTTCCGGCGAACGGAAGCTAAAATGAAAAGGATTGTCGACGTGTGCCGGAGCAATCAGCTCCATGCGTTCGAGCATTTTGATACGGCTCTGCGCCTGTTTGGCTTTGGTCGCCTGGGCGCGGAAACGATCGATATAACTTTGCAGATGCGCCACTTTTTCCTGCTGACTTTCAAACAATGCCTGCTGTTGCGACAGTTTGGTCGCACGCTGACGTTCGAAAGACGAGTAGTTGCCGGTGTATTCGTTCAGCGTTTGCTGCTCGATATGCAGAATTTTATCGACAATCGGATCCAGGAAATCGCGGTCATGGGAAATGAGCACCAGCGTGCCGGTGTAGCTTTTCAGCCACTTTTCCAGCCAGATCACCGCATCTAAATCCAGGTGGTTGGTCGGTTCGTCGAGCAGCAGTAAATCAGAGCGGCAAATCAGCGCCTGCGCCAGGTTAAGGCGCATACGCCAGCCACCGGAGAAGGATTTGACCGGCTGCTGAAGCTGATTCTGGCTAAAGCCTAAACCGCTGAGCAGGCTGGCCGCGCGCGCCGGAATGGTCCAGGCGTTGATCGCATCCAGCTTGCCGTGCAGCGTGGCAATGGCATGGCCATCGTCACGTTCATTGGCCTGCTGTAATTCGGATTCTAACTGACGAAATTCGCGATCGCCGTCGATAACATACTCTATCGCAGGCTCGTCCAGAGCGGGTGTTTCCTGATTGACCCAGGCCAGCGCCCAGCTGAACGGAAATGTCAGATTGCCTGCATCGGCGCTCATCTCACCTTTTAGCAGTGAAATAAGGGTGGATTTACCGCAGCCATTTTTGCCCACCAGCCCGACTTTTTGGCCAGGATTGATGGTCGCAGACGCGTTGTCCAGCAGCACATTAGTGCCGCGTCGGATTTGTAAGGAGGAGAAAACAATCATAAAGCGCCGTGTTGAGAGTATGTTAAATTGTCATGAAAATGATTTAAACAAGACGTATCGCGTCCCATTTTGTCTTTGCGAAGCATGGTAACGGAAAAACCGCACCCTGACGACGCTTTGGAGGTATTGATGTCGCAGCCACCAAAGGTTTTGCTGCTGTACGCCCACCCGGAATCACCCGATTCGGTCGCCAATCGCGTTTTATTACAACAAGCGCAGCAACTTGAACATGTCACCGTGCACGATTTGTACGCCCACTATCCCGACTTCTTTATTGATATCCACCGCGAACAGCAACTGCTGCGCGAGCATAAAGTGATCGTCTTCCAGCATCCTCTTTATACCTACAGCTGCCCGGCGTTGCTGAAGGAATGGATGGATCGCGTGCTGGCGAGAGGCTTTGCCAGCGGAGCAGGGGGCAATGAACTGCGGGGAAAATACTGGCGTTCGGTGGTCACCACCGGCGAACCCGAAGGGGCGTATAAAGCGGGCGGGTATAACCGCTATCCGATGTCCGACATTATGCGGCCATTTGAGCTGACCTCGGCGATGTGTCATATGCACTGGATGACGCCCGTCATCATTTACTGGGCGCGTCGTCAGAAACCTGATGTGTTGCAAAGCCATGCTGAAGCTTACGGCGAATGGCTTAAATCTCCGCTGCCGCAGGGAGGGATCGCCTGATGGATGGTTCAAATCTGCCCGCCGCGATCCTGCTGTTTCTGTTCGCCGCCGTCGTGGCCGTTCCCGTTGCGCAGCGTTTAGGTATTGGCGCGGTGCTCGGCTATTTGCTGGCCGGGATCGCCATCGGCCCTTGGGGGCTGGGCTTTATTCGCGACGTCGACGAAATTCTGCACTTCTCTGAACTCGGCGTGGTCTTTCTGATGTTTATCATCGGGCTGGAGCTGAATCCCGGAAAGCTGTGGGCATTGCGGCGGCAAATATTTGGCGTCGGCGCCGGGCAGGTGATCCTCACTGCGCTGGTGCTCGGCGGCCTGCTTTATCTGACGAAGTTCTCCTGGCAGGCGGCAGTGATCGGCGGTATCGGGCTGGCGATGTCATCAACAGCCATGGCGTTGCAGCTGATGCGCGATAAAGGCATGACCCGTAACGAAGGCGGCCAGCTGGGTTTTGCCGTGCTGCTGTTTCAGGACATCGCGGTAATCCCGGCCCTGGCGCTGATCCCGATTCTGGCGGGAGGGTCCGAGGGCAGCAATAACTGGGAAATGATCGGTATTAAAGTGCTGGCGTTTGGCGGCATGCTGATTGGCGGCCGCTATTTGCTGCGGCCCATTTTCCGGCTGATCGTTGCCTCCGGCGTGCGCGAGGTGTTTACCGCCGCCGCGTTGCTGGTGGTGCTGGGTTCGGCGTTGTTTATGGATACGCTGGGCTTTTCGATGGCGCTCGGGACGTTTATCGCCGGGATTTTACTGGCAGAAAGTGAATATCAGCACGAACTGGAAATCGCTATCGAGCCATTTAAGGGTTTACTGCTCGGGCTGTTCTTTATTTCTGTTGGCATGGCGTTGAATCTGGGGGTGCTGTACACCCATATTCTGCTGGTGCTGGCCGGTGTGATTATTCTGGTGACGGTCAAAGGTGCGGTGCTCTACGGGCTTTCCCGGGTGTTTGGGTTACGCACTTCAGTCCGGCTGCAATTCTCCGCTGTGCTCAGCCAGGGAGGCGAGTTTGCTTTCGTGCTGTTTTCGGCCGCCGGCGCGCAGAAAGTCATTTCTTCTTCCCAGCTTTCATTGCTGCTGGTGGTGGTGACGTTATCGATGATGACCACGCCTTTGCTGATGCAGTGGGTGGACCGGATCCTGGTACGTCGCTATAACGACGGTGAAGAGAGCGACGAAAAGCACTTTGTGCAGGATGATGAGCCGCAGGTGATTATCGTCGGATTCGGGCGTTTCGGGCAGGTGATCGGGCGTTTGCTGATGGCGAATAAGATGCGCATCACCGTACTGGAGCGTGATATCAGTGCGGTCGGGCTGATGCGCACCTATGGGTATAAAGTCTATTACGGCGATGCGACCGAACTTGAGTTGCTGAGGGCATCCGGCGCGGAGAAAGCGAAATCGATCGTCATTACCTGTGATGAGCCGGAAGACACAATGACCATCGTGCATTTGTGTCAGCAACACTTTCCTCATCTGAATATTCTGGCGCGCGCCCGGGGCCGTGTAGAAGCCCATGAGCTGTTGCAGGCGGGCGTAGCGCACTTCTCCCGCGAGACGTTCTCCAGTGCGCTGGAACTGGGCAAGAAGGCGCTGGTGACGCTGGGTATGCATCCGCACAGTGCGTATCGCGCTCAGCAGCATTTTCGCCGTCTCGATATGCGTATGCTGCGTGAGCTGGTACCACAAAACCGGGGTGATGTGGCGCAAATTTCCCGCGTGAAAGAGGCGCGGCGCGAACTGGAAGATATCTTCCAGAGCGAAATGCATAACGAACGCCGGCAGCTTGATGGCTGGGACGATGATGAATAGTCCGGCAGATTAAAAATAATGCCGCCTTTTGAGCGAAAACTGACCAGACGCAATGTCGTTAATTTCAGGAGAAGTAACAATGGCTACTACCCGTAAACGTTTTATCGCCGGCGCGGTGTGTCCGAAATGTAAGGCGCTGGATACGCTGGCGTTATGGACGGAAGATCAGGTTGAAGTGGTGGAATGCATGACGTGCGGCCACCATCAGCGCCAGACGGATGCGCAGGTCAGTAAGAAGCTGCGTCCGGAAGAGCAGGTGATCGGTATTTTCGATCCAAAGTAGCGTTAATAGCCGCGTTTTTTTATGCTGTAGGGTACAGCGGCGCGGATTTCCGCTACACTCTTCGCCAAATTTATCCGGTATCGCTTTTCAGGATGATCTCATCGAAAAGTGACCGTCACTGAATTAGTCTTAACTGACGTTGCGTACGTTGTTAAGACGTCCGCATACAACAAATTAAGTTTCCAACGGTAGGAGTTATCATGAAAGTATCTAAAGACCTGGTCATCAGCGTGGCATATCAGGTACGTACAGAAGACGGTGTGTTGGTTGATGAATCTCCGGTGAGCGCACCGTTGGATTATCTGCACGGCCATGGCTCCCTGATCTCCGGTCTGGAAACGGCGCTGGAAGGCCATGCCATCGGTGACGTATTCGACGTGCACGTTGGCGCGAATGACGCTTACGGCAACTACGATGAAAATCTGGTTCAGCGCGTTCCTAAAGACGTGTTCATGGGTGTTGAAGAGCTGGAAGTGGGTATGCGTTTCCTGGCTGACACCGATCAGGGCCCGGTTCCTGTCGAAATCACTGAAGTTGACGGCGACCACGTTGTTGTCGATGGCAACCACATGCTGGCGGGTCAGGATCTGAACTTCCACGTTGAAGTGGTTGCTATCCGTGAAGCGACTGAAGAAGAACTGGCGCATGGCCACGTTCATGGCGAACACGGCCACGACCATGGTCACGATCACGAACATGGTGACGGTTGCTGCGGTGGCCACGGTCACAGCCATGATCACGATCACGGCCATGATGAAGCGAAGAAAGGCGGTTGCGGCGGCAATGGCGGCTGCGGTTGTCATTGATCGCACGCCCGCTGTCGCGGTAAATAAGAAAGGCGCCTGATGGGCGCCTTTTTACTGGGTCAGGGAACGTTATCAATAATGTGGCGGCGGAGTTTCTTCCGACTGATCGGCAATCATTGACGGCTGGCTGGCGCGCAGTTTGTCCGTCAGCAGTCGCAGATGATCATGTAAACGGCTCATCTCCAGCTGGTGTTGCGTCACGATCATATTCAGCTCTTCGATGGTGACTTCCTGAAAAGCCAGTTTGTTTTCCAGCATTTCCAGACGCTGTTCAACGGTATTTGAGTTCATCATTGTTACCTCATCGTGTGGCTCAAGTTGATCAGATTGAGCACTGACCGGAACCTCATCCTGCAATTAGGTGGCCGATTCTACCTGCAAATACGGCGAATTACCTGACAACTGTGGCGCTCAACCTTCGTTTTTCAACGGTTTCGCGAAACTAATTGATGCGTAAAAGGTCTGAAATAGACGCTAATGGCGTGTATAGAGATTGTTTTGTCGTGAGACGGACAGTTATAGTAACCGCCGAACTTTCGTAATGATTACCAGAGGTCATAAACTTCTGGTCCTGGAGAAATGGATGAAATCACTGTTTAAAGTCACCCTGCTGGCAACGACCATGGCAATCGCCCTGAACGCGACTCAGGTTATGGCTGCTGAAACTGCACCGGCCGCAGCGGCAACACCTGCTGCCACCGCGCCAGCTGCTGCACCTGCAGCAGAAGCCTCTAAGTTTAAAAGTGATGATGAGCAGGCGGCTTACGCGCTGGGCGCTTCACTGGGTCGCTACATGGACAACTCGCTGAAAGAACAAGAAAAACTGGGCATCAAACTGGATAAAGACCAGTTGATCGCCGGTGTTCAGGATGCGTTTGCGAACAAGAGCAAATTGTCAGATCAGGAAATCGAGAAAACCCTGCAAACCTTCGAAGGCCGTGTGAAAGCTTCTGCACAAGCTAAGATGGAACAGGATGCTAAAGCGAATTCCGACAAAGGTGACAAATTCCGTGCTGATTTCGCTAAAGAAAAAGGCGTGAAGAAGACGGAATCTGGCCTGATGTATCAGGTAGAAAAACCAGGTACTGGCGCGGCACCTAAAGACAGCGACACCGTTGTCGTAAACTACAAAGGTACCCTGACCGACGGTACAGAGTTCGATAACTCTTACACCCGCGGCGAGCCACTGTCTTTCCGTCTTGATGGCGTGATCCCAGGCTGGACCGAAGGCCTGAAACACATCAAGAAAGGCGGCAAAATCAAGCTGGTCATTCCACCGGAACTGGCCTACGGCAAAACCGGCGTTCCGGGGATCCCAGCGAATTCTACTCTGGTGTTCGACGTTGAACTGCTGGACGTGAAAGCTGCACCGAAAGCAGATCCTAAAGCAGCTGAAAAACCAGCTGAAGCTGAAGCAGCGCCAAAAGCAAACTAAGCGAAAGCACAGTTGCTACAACGAACCGTCGCATAATGCGGCGGTTTTTTTTCGCGGGTAACTTTTATCGCAACCAATCCCTCTTTTTACTGCGGTTACTCTATGATGATTACTTGACGCTTCTGTCCGTCGGGCATAACGTCACAGATCCGTAAACTCGCCAGACCGTTTTTTCTGTAGTTTTGGTACAGTAACGAACCTGGAATGATGAATAATGCGCCCTGGCTCCCATGAGAAGGCGCGATGTAGAGGGTGGTAGCTTCAATGTCTAATTCGCTTATAACTGGCGAAACCGGCGAACTGGATTTGCTGGACCAACGTCCTTTTAGCCAGGTCGATCACGAAATTTTGTCTTCCTACGAGGCCGTCGTGGACGGACTGGCGATGCTTATTGGTGAGCATTGCGAAATTGTTCTTCACTCGCTGGAAGATCTGAAATGTTCCGCCGTGCGAATCGCCAACGGTGAACACACAGGCCGTAAGATTGGTTCGCCTATTACGGATCTGGCGCTGCGCATGTTGCATGACATGACCGGCGCGGACAGCAATGTCTCCAAAGCCTATTTCACCCGCGCAAAAAGCGGTGTGTTGATGAAGTCAGTCACTATCGCCATTCGGAATCGCGAACAGCGCGTGGTGGGGCTGTTGTGTATCAACATGAATCTTGACGTACCTTTCTCGCAAATCATTCAAACCTTCATGCCGCCTGAAACGCAGGAAGTGGCTCCTTCGGTTAACTTCGCATCGTCCGTTGACGATCTGGTCGCACAAACGCTCGAATTCACGATTGAAGAAGTGAACGCTGACCGTAATGTGTCTAATAATGCGAAGAACCGTCAGGTGGTTCTGAATCTTTATGAAAAAGGTATTTTTGATATTAAAGATGCTATCAATCAGGTCGCTGACCGGCTGAATATTTCCAAACACACGGTCTACCTGTATATCCGCCAGTTTAAAAGCGGTGACCTGGTGGGGAATGAGCGTTGAAACTGCGTTATTGCCTCCTGGTGACCGGCCCGGCTTATGGAACGCAACAAGCCAGCGCCGCTTATCAGTTTGCGCTGGCTCTGATCGCCAGCGGTCATCAACTCGACAGCGTGTTTTTCTATCGGGATGGGGTGTTGAACGGCAATTTGCTTTCTGCCCCGGCCTCCGATGAATTCGATCTGGTTCGTTCATGGCAAAGAATGGCGGCCGATCATCAGGTTGCGCTCAATGTGTGCATTGCTGCGGCATTGCGCCGGGGAGTGATCGATGAAACGGAAGCGCATAATCAGGGGCATGGTCAAACCAACCTGCAACCCGGCTTCAACCTCACCGGATTGGGCAGTCTCGCAGAAGCGTCACTGACCTGCGATCGTATGGTGCAATTCTGATGTGTCTGAGCGGAAAACAACGATGAAGAAGGTAGCGTTTATTTTCACGCAGGGACCTCACGGTACATCTGCCGGTCGCGAAGGTCTTGATGCATTGCTGGCAACTTCTGCCCTGACCGAAGACATTGGCGTCTTTTTCATGGCGGATGGGGTGTTTCAGCTGATCCCAGGCCAGCAGCCCGAAAAAATATTAGCGCGCAATTATATCGCGACATTTGGCGTGTTATCGCTTTACGACGTCGATCAGTGCTATGTCTGTTCGGCATCTTTAAAGGCAAGAGGATTGTCTGTTACGCAGGAGTGGGTGCTGGATGTTGAGGCGCTGTCTGTCGCCGAAATCCGTCGCCAACTGGCTGAATATGATGTGGTGCTGACTTTCTGAATCAGGAATTCCGATGCTTTTTACTCTTGCCCGTTCTCCGCAACACTGTGATTTCCCGCTGCTTGTTAAACTGGTGACTCAGGATGATGCCCTGCTGTTGATGCAAGATGGTGTGCTGGCTTCCCTCGAAGGCAGTGAGGCGTGCGAGCTGCTTTTTCAGCATGTACAAAGTGTCTATGTGCTAAGCGAAGATTTGGCCGCCAGAGGATTGGTTGGTCAAATATCACACAATATTACCCTGATCGACTATACTGGTTTCGTCGCGCTGACGGAGAAACATGCCCAGCAAACCGCTTGGTGAATCTATGATGTGCTGTATATTTCTTGACACCCTCCAAGGTCAGCTCTAAAATTCTGCGTCCCCATATTAGCTAATGCTTTTTATGGGGCGATTTATCACGCGTTTACAAAGTAGTTTATGAACCAAAATCCAGGAGCTTTTTAATGGCAACAATTAATCAGCTGGTACGCAAACCACGCTCTACGAAGGTTGCTAAAAGCAACGTTCCAGCGCTGGAAGCTTGCCCGCAGAAACGTGGCGTATGTACCCGTGTATATACCACCACTCCTAAAAAACCAAACTCCGCATTGCGTAAAGTATGCCGTGTGCGTTTGACTAACGGTTTTGAAGTTACCTCCTACATCGGCGGTGAAGGTCATAACCTTCAGGAACACTCCGTGATCCTGATCCGTGGCGGTCGTGTAAAAGACTTGCCAGGTGTGCGTTATCACACCGTCCGCGGCGCGCTGGACTGTTCAGGCGTTAAGGATCGTAAGCAATCTCGTTCTAAATACGGCGTTAAAAAGCCGAAGTCTTAATGGTTCTCCGTTAAGTAAGGCCAAACATTTTCACATTACTGTCAAAATAAACTCTTAGAGTTTTGGACAATCCTGAATTAACAACGGAGTATTTCCATGCCACGTCGTCGCGTCATTGGTCAACGTAAAATCCTGCCAGATCCTAAGTTCGGATCCGAACTGCTGGCAAAATTCGTCAACATTCTGATGGTAGATGGTAAAAAATCTACTGCAGAAGCAATCGTCTACACTGCTCTTGAGACCCTGGCTCAACGTAGCGGTAAAGGCCACCTGGAAGCTTTCGAAGTCGCACTGGACAACGTTCGTCCGACTGTCGAAGTTAAGTCCCGCCGTGTAGGTGGTTCTACTTATCAGGTTCCAGTAGAAGTCCGTCCGGTTCGTCGTAATGCTCTGGCAATGCGTTGGATCGTTGAAGCTGCTCGTAAACGCGGTGATAAATCCATGGCTCTCCGCCTGGCGAACGAACTTTCTGATGCTGCAGAGAACAAAGGTACTGCAGTTAAGAAACGTGAAGACGTTCACCGTATGGCTGAAGCCAACAAGGCGTTCGCCCACTACCGCTGGTAATCACTTCGCTGTAGTTATGCTAACCAAGCGGGCGCTTCAAGAAGCCAACCCGCTTGGCTTAACCGAACTTGAACGTCCTAGTTATAGAGGAATCAAATGGCTCGTAAAACACCCATTGAGCGCTACCGTAACATTGGTATCAGTGCTCACATCGACGCCGGTAAGACAACTACTACCGAACGTGTTCTGTTCTACACCGGTGTAAACCACAAAATCGGTGAAGTTCATGACGGCGCAGCCACCATGGACTGGATGGAGCAGGAGCAGGAACGTGGTATTACCATCACGTCCGCTGCGACAACCTGTTTCTGGTCTGGTATGGCTAAGCAGTTTGAACCACACCACATCAACATCATTGACACCCCAGGACACGTTGACTTCACCATCGAAGTTGAACGTTCCATGCGTGTTCTTGATGGCGCGGTAATGGTTTACTGTGCAGTTGGTGGTGTTCAGCCACAGTCTGAGACCGTATGGCGTCAGGCAAACAAATATAAAGTTCCACGTATCGCGTTCGTTAACAAAATGGACCGTATGGGTGCTAACTTCCTGAAAGTTGTTGACCAGATTGAAAAACGTCTGGGCGCAACTCCGGTGCCTCTGCAACTGGCAATCGGCGCGGAAGAGAAATTCACCGGTGTTGTTGACCTGGTGAAAATGAAAGCTATCAACTGGAACGAAGCAGATCAGGGCGTGACCTTCGAATACGAAGAGATCCCAGCTGATATGCAAGAACTGGCTGAAGAATGGCGTCAGAAACTGGTTGAGTCCGCTGCTGAAGGTTCTGATGAGCTGATGGAGAAATTCTTTGGTGGCGAAGAGCTGACTGAAGAAGAGATCAAAGCTTCTCTGCGTAAGCGCGTTCTGAACAACGAAGTTATCCTGGTTACCTGTGGTTCTGCGTTTAAAAACAAAGGCGTACAGGCAATGCTGGATGCTGTTGTTGAATATCTGCCAGCACCAACTGACGTTGAAGCTATCAACGGTATGTTGGACGACGGTAAAGATACTCCGGCAGTTCGCCATTCTGACGATGCTGAGCCGTTCTCTGCTCTGGCGTTCAAAATCGCTACTGACCCATTCGTGGGTAACTTGACGTTCTTCCGTGTTTATTCCGGTCTCGTCAACTCTGGTGACACTGTATTTAACCCAGTGAAATCACAGCGTGAACGTCTGGGTCGTATCGTTCAGATGCACGCTAACAAGCGTGAAGAAATCAAAGAAGTTCGTGCGGGCGATATCGCTGCAGCGATCGGTCTGAAAGACGTGACTACTGGTGATACCTTGTGTGATCCGGATAACGTGATCATTCTGGAGCGCATGGAATTCCCTGAACCGGTAATCTCCGTTGCGGTAGAACCAAAAACCAAAGCTGACCAGGAAAAAATGGGTCTGGCTCTGGGCCGTCTGGCGAAAGAAGACCCATCATTCCGCGTATGGACTGACGAAGAATCTGGTCAGACTATCATCGCAGGTATGGGTGAACTTCACCTGGATATCCTGGTTGACCGTATGCGTCGTGAGTTTAACGTTGAAGCGAACGTAGGTAAGCCGCAGGTTGCTTACCGTGAAGCGATTCGCTCCAAAGTGACTGACGTTGAAGGTAAACACGCCAAGCAGTCTGGTGGTCGTGGTCAATATGGTCACGTTGTGATCGATATGTATCCATTGGAGCCAGGCTCGAATCCGAAAGGCTACGAGTTTGTCAACGAAATCAAGGGTGGTGTAATTCCTGGCGAATACATCTCTGCGATTGACAAAGGCATCCAGGAACAGCTGAAATCAGGTCCTCTGGCGGGTTACCCAGTAGTAGATCTCGGTGTGCGTCTGCACTTCGGTTCTTACCACGACGTTGACTCCTCTGAGCTGGCGTTTAAACTGGCCGCTTCTATTGCCTTCAAAGATGGCTTTAAGAAAGCGAAACCAGTTCTGCTTGAGCCGATCATGAAGGTTGAAGTAGAAACTCCAGAAGAGAACACTGGTGACGTCATCGGTGACCTTAGCCGTCGTCGTGGTATGCTGAAAGGCCAAGATTCTAACGCTACTGGCGTTGTGATTCATGCCGAAGTTCCGCTTTCCGAAATGTTCGGTTATGCAACTCAGCTGCGTTCACTGACTAAAGGCCGTGCATCTTACTCCATGGAATTCCTGAAGTATGATGATGCGCCGAATAACGTGGCCCTGGCCGTTATTGAAGCTCGTGGCAAATAAGCCACAGTTTTAAACACAATGATCCCGTGCTCTCTCTATGAAGGGAGAGCACAAGAGTAAGGAATATAGCCGTGTCTAAAGAAAAATTTGAACGTAACAAACCGCACGTTAACGTTGGTACTATCGGCCACGTCGACCACGGTAAAACTACCCTGACTGCAGCAATCA
>NZ_MJIB01000021.1:706359-712150 GCF_003697865.1 Rahnella sp. Larv3_ips
TCCTTTTCCCCTGACAAGGAAAATAACAGGAACAAACGCGCATCAGACGATTTCTGATGGGTGTGAAAGAACCGGTGGAGCGGTAGTTCAGTTGGTTAGAATACCTGCCTGTCACGCAGGGGGTCGCGGGTTCGAGCCCCGTCCGTTCCGCCACTTATTGCATAGACCCTGAATCGAAAGATTCAGGGTTTTTTTGCGTCTGCTTTCAGCAGGTTGTGCGCATTTTGCTCGGAAATTTTAAGCTCGTATGCGCTTTTTAACCAATACTGACCTTAGACGTTTATTAAGTTAACCTCTGCGATTTATCTGATGCGGGAGTTAAGTAAAATTTAATATCAATTTTGGCTAATAAACGCTAAAAGAATAATAACCAATCTCGTTTATGTTTTGTTTGAGAAATACCCGTGGGTATTTTCTATATTAATGAACATGCTCAGTTTATTAAAACTGATATTAAATGCTAATATTTCTTACGTTTTAAAATATAAACCAAAATAAATTTAGCGATGACGATTTCATAGATTGCAGATGCCATCCTCAGTCAAATGTCATAGAATCTTAACCCGGCAAATTTATTAAGATAAGTCACCATGAAATTCTCACTGGATATACTTGACTGGCGGGCTCTCGCTCCGGGAAAAGACAGTTGTGAACATTGGATCCAGTGGGCTAATCAGTCTGATATTGTTCACTTTTCCGGTGAACATCCCAAGACGCCGCAGATCCCGATGATGGCTGCACGGCGTATGAGTATCGGAAGTCGATTTGCCGTTGAAACGGGCCTTTCGTTACTCGCTGCGCATGATATCGATGCGGCTATTTTTACCAGCCGTCATGGCGAGCTTGAGCGCTCAGGGCGAATTCTGAATGCCCTGGCCGAAAATCTCCCTACTTCGCCGACTGAATTCTCAATGTCAGTGCATAATACTGCCGCTGGCTGGCTGACCATTATCAGTAAAAACCCGCTGCCTGTGACGTCATTAGCGGCAGGCGGCAATAGTTTCCAGCAAGGAATAATTGAAGCGCAATCAATGCTGGCTGGCGGGGCAGCGCGTGTCATGTTGATCGACTTTGACGGTGAAATACCTGCTATTTATGACAAATCGGTAAATTCTGAGTTTTTACCTTATGCTGTAGGAATATTATTAGCCGCTGGTGATGGCTGGCAATGTAGTGACATACTTTCCACGGGCAATGACTGTGTGCAGAACGTTCCTCAGAGTCTGCAATTCTTGCGCGGTTATCTCACTTCGTCTCCTTCCTTTGATGTTGATATGAATAATGGCCGACGCTGGCACTGGAAGCATAATTTGTGAGAAGAGTCTCTGGGTTGCCCTATGATGCGTTTTGTCTTGTGAACCGGCTGTGGCGATGGGGGGTAACAGGCCTCTTTTTTGCGCTTTTCGGAATCGGCGGACTGCTGCTTTCAATCATATGGTTTAACCTGTTGCGGCTGGTCATTCGTCAGCCTGAAACTTTGCACCGTATGACGCTAAACAGTATCCGTAACAGCTTCCGTTTTTTTCTGGGTGGATTGCGTCTATTTGGAGTGATGGATTTTTGCTTCGTCGGTGATGAGAAGTTTAAGCAGGATGCTGGCTGTCTGGTCGTGGCTAACCATCCAAGCCTTCTCGACTATGTGATCCTTGCGTCGCGAATGCCGCGCTGTGATTGCATCGTCAAGCAGGCTTTATTACAGAACCCGTTTTTGCGCGGCGTGATCAAAGCGGCGGGGTATCTGGTGAATGCCGGTTCGGAAACTTTACTGCTTGCCTGTGAAGCCCGCTTGCAAGCCGGTGGAACCCTGCTGATTTTCCCGGAAGGCACGCGCTCTTTGCCAGGCCAGGAAATGACCTTGCAACGCGGGGCCGCAAATATTGCGGTGAGGGCGGGTTGTGATGTGCGGATTGTCCATATCTCCTGTCAGCCTCCGATGCTGACCAAGCAGGGGAAGTGGTATCAAATTCCGCGGGTCAAACCTCAATTTATTATTACGGTTGCCGATAAAGTTAACGTTATCGATTTTATGGATGACCATGATCTTTCGCCAGCGTTGGCAGCAAGACGCCTGACACAGCATTTACGCACCGAGCTGATGCGCAGCAATATTCAAAATAACGAGAAATAAGTCATGGATCCATTAAGCCACGAGATAAAAGAACTTATCATCACCACCCTCAATCTGGAGGGTATGACGCCTGATGAGATAGAGACTGAGGCGCCACTTTTCGGTGATGGTTTAGGACTAGACTCAATTGATGCCCTTGAATTAGGTTTGGCTTTCAAAAAGCAATACGGCGTGACCCTTTCGGCAGAAAGTCAGGAAATGCGTGAGCATTTTTATTCTGTTGAAACCCTCGCCCAGTTTATATCAGTGCAGCGTGGTTAAAGAGATTCCTATGCAGAAGCAAGAAATTTACAATCAAATTAGCGAGTTATTAATCAAGCTGTTTGAAGTGGATGAAAGTGATATCAAACCAGATGCAAAATTATATGAAGATCTGGAATTAGACAGCATTGATGCTGTGGATTTGGTTGTTCATTTGCAGAAGACCACCGGACGAAAGATTAAACCTGAAATGTTTAAATCGGTGCGCACCGTTCAGGATGTTGTGGATGCCATTGATGAATTACTTAACACGCCTGCGCAGTAATCGCCGTGTCTGAAGCCCGTAACAGGGGCGCCACGATTATCCGCTGGGTAACGATCGTGGCGATAGTTGCCTATCCCGTAGCGGTATGGAGCGGTTTAAAAACCTGGGGGATCGGCATTCTTGCCCCGTTACTGGGGCTGGTGTTTATTCTGCGCCTGCTGACTTTTCGCGGTAAGCTCAGCCAGCTTACCTTCTTTGGAAAAGCGATTGCGGCGGCGGGCATTGTCCTGGTGGCGATCAGTGCGCTGTTACGCGAAACATCCTTGCTGCTGTATTACCCGGTTGCGGTAAATACTTTGCTGTTTATTCTGTTTTTCAGTTCATTACGCGCGCGGCAATCTGTTGTTGAGCGCCTGGCCAGACTCAGTGAACCGGATTTATCCCCTGCAGGTGTCATTTATACCCGGCGCGTCACGCAAGTCTGGTGCCTCTTTTTTGTGTGTAACGGTTTTCTCGCTTTATATACCTGCCTTAAAGGAGATGTGGCTCTTTGGGCGCTGTATAACGGCGGGGTAAGTTATCTGCTAATCGGCTTATTGATGGGTATTGAATGGATAGTCAGAAAGCGTCTGCAACGGTTATGACGCTCCCAATGGGCCAGTGGCTGAGTGCACAAAGAGCCGATGATCTTCTGGTTGCCTGGAGCGAAACCCGGTCATGGCGCCAGGGTGAGTTACGCCACGATGTGCTCTCACTCATCAGTCAGATAACCGTCACCCCACATCAGCGCTGGGCGATTTGCCTGCAAGACAATTACGCCTTCGCCGTTGCTTTGCTGGCGGTGATTTACAGTGGGAGAACGCCGGTGTTGCCCGGCCATTTTCGTCAGGCCGTCCTGGCAGAGCAGCTGGAAGAATTCGACGCGCTGATCACCGATCTCCCGCTGGCCCCCGGCTGCCCGACATTGACCTTTCCCTGTGATGCCAGCCCCTCCTTTTCATCATTACCGGCATGGCCGGAAAATGCATCGCTGATTTTATTTACCTCAGGCTCGACCGGCAAACCGCAAAAAATTATTAAACTGGTTTCCTCTCTCGAATGTGAAAGCCGGTGGCTTGCTGCGCTTTGGGGTGACGATCTCCGGGGAAGTTATTTTGCGGCGACCGTTGCCCCGCATCATATGTATGGGCTGACTTTTGCCTTCATGTTGCCCCTGACGCTGGGGCTGCCTTTTTATGTGAAAAGTGTCGAATACCATGAGCAGTTGGTGACGCTTTCCCGCGTCCGCCCTTTAGTGCTGACCAGCAGCCCGGCGTTTCTTAAACGACTGGACCCAGCACTGGAACCGGCCAGCCTGCGGAGCGTCTTTTCTGCCGGAGGTCCGCTGTCCCGTCAGGGTTCGCAATTAACTGCGACAACCTGTGGTTGTTTTCCGCTGGAGATTTACGGGACGACAGAAACGGGGGTGATCGCCCATCGCCAGTCTGATGAGCCCTGGACGCTGTTCAGCGACATCGCTTTCGAACACCGTCTGGATGGCCACGTTGCACTGATGTCTCCGCTAATCCCGCAACCTGAAGGCATGATTCTCAGTGATGAGGTCGACATTCTGCCAGACCAGCGGCATTTCCATTTGCTGGGACGCAAGGATCGGATTGTGAAAATTGCCGAGCAGCGAATCTCGCTCAGTGAAATAGAGCAACGCCTGTGCGCACTGGAGGCGGTGTCCGAAGCCTGTATCATGACCATAGAAAAGCAGGGCAGAGTCTGCATCGCGGCAGTGCTGGTTCTGAGCCCTGCGGGTGAACAGCAACACAGGGCGCAGGGGCACAACCCTTTTATCGGTCAACTTCGGCAAGCGCTGCGTGACTGGTTGTCGCCGGTGTCTCTGCCGCGTTACTGGCGCATTGTCCCGGCCATCCCTCTCAACCAGCAAGGCAAGCGCGCTGCGGCTGAATTACAGGAAATGTTTTTATGAAGATGCCTGAAGTGCTCAGTCAGCAAAAAATCAGCGACAGCAGCCTGATCCTCGAATTACGGCTTCCGGCAGATTTATTCTGGTTCAAAGGTCATTTTCCCTCCTCGCCGATTTTGCCGGGCGTCACGCAGATAAACTGGGTGATGGAATACGCCAGTGCCGTTTTCGGGCTGGACAACAGGTTTTCCGGTATGGAAGTGGTGAAATTCCAGCGGCCTCTGCTGCCCGGTGAAACCGTCAGGGTGCAGATTGACTGGCTGAAAGAAAAACACCGGCTGGTTTTCCGATACAGTCTGGGCGACGTGGTCGCCAGCAGCGGGAAAATCAGCTTATGTCCATGAATCAGCACCAGGCTTTTTCTCCCTGCCTGATTATTCCGTGCTACAACCACGGCGCAATGATGGCACGGGTGCTGGAAAATCTCCGGCCTTTGGGTTTGACCTGCCTCGTCGTCGATGACGGCAGTGATGCGGCGACCGCCGATGAGCTGCAACGTCTGGCTGCCGTGATGCCGTGGATGAGCCTGACGCGTCTGCCGTCGAATCAGGGCAAAGGGATGGCGGTCATGAAGGCGTTGCGGCTGGCAGCCGAAAAAGGCTTCACTCACGCCATTCAGGTTGATGCCGACGGTCAGCATCAGCTGTCAGACGTTCCCGCCATGCTGGACGAAGCCCGCCGCCATCCGGATTGTCTTATCTCCGGTCAGCCGGTTTACGATGACAGCGTGCCTAAATCGCGACTGTATGGCCGTTACATCACGCATTTTTGGGTGTGGGTCGAAACCTTGTCGTTTTCGCTCAAAGACAGCATGTGTGGTTTTCGTGTTTACCCTCTCAAACCCTGTCTGGCGCTGATGGACAGTCATGCCCTCGGGCAGCGGATGGATTTCGACACAGAGATTATGGTGCGCCTTTACTGGCAAGGCACCCGCAGCCGCTTTCTGCCGACGAAGGTGACCTATCCGGCTGACGGCCTTTCGCATTTCGATGCCGTAAAAGACAACATCAAGATTTCATGGATGCACACCCGGCTGTTCTTTGGCATGTTGCCGCGCGTGGGGTTTTTACTGCGCCAGCGACAAAATCTGCCTGCCGGTCAGCACTGGTCAGCCACGCCTGAGCGTCAGGGGCTGTGGGGCATTCGCCTGATGATGAAGGTGTATCGCCTGCTGGGATACCGCGCATTTCGTCTGCTGCTTTACCCGGTAATCGCGTATTTC
>NZ_MJIB01000021.1:712160-737427 GCF_003697865.1 Rahnella sp. Larv3_ips
CAGGGAATGGCGGCGCCCGTTTATTCGGCCTCCTGTTTTTTATGCTTCGTTTCTCACCACAAAACGCTGCGCCGCTGATGAACGAATACGTTAAACTATGCGTAATTAGGTCACTGACGAGTAATATGTTATGTCGAATGACGGCACCTCACTTCAATCCCTCAATACTTTTTCCATAGCAGCTCATGCTGCGGCAATAACGTATATCAATAGCACTGCCCAGTTAGTTGAAACATGGAAAAAGGCGAAAGAAAAGAATCAGCCATTTCTACTTTTAGGTGAGGGAAGCAACGTTCTTTTTCTTGAAGACTTTTCCGGTTCTGTGGCATTGAACAGAATAAAAGGTATCGAAGTAACGGAAAACTCAGAGGAATGGTTGTTACACGTTGGCTCAGGTGAAAACTGGCACGAACTGGTGTGCTACGCACTTGAACATAATATTCCCGGACTGGAAAATCTTGCCTTAATACCTGGTTGCGTTGGCTCTGCGCCCATACAAAATATTGGAGCGTATGGGATTGAACTGCAAAACGTCTGTCAATATGTTGATGTATTGAACATGAATAGTGGCGAGATCATACAGTTTAAGGCGGAAGAATGTCAGTTCGGATACCGTGAGAGCATTTTTAAACATGCTTATAAAGACGGTTATGCCATTGTCGCTGTAGGGTTCAGGCTAACCAAGCATTGGCAACCCAAGCTTACCTATGGTGATCTGACGCGCTTAGATCCGCACAGCGTTACTCCCCGTGAGATTTTTGATTCAGTATGCGCAATGCGCATGAGTAAACTGCCTGATCCCGCTATTACTGGAAACGCTGGGAGTTTTTATAAAAATCCCACTGTTGATTCCGTGGTAGCGGAAAAGATCCAACGTGAATACCCATCAATGCCCTCTTACCCGCAGGCTAACGGGCAGGTAAAACTGGCTGCGGGCTGGCTGGTCGAGCAGGCGAATCTTAAAGGATTCAGTATTGGCGGTGCCGCTGTTCATCAGAATCAGGCACTTGTCTTGATTAATAAGGATCACGCAAGCAGTGCGGATGTTCGTGCGTTGGCAAAACACGTGAGAGATTCTGTTGCTGCAAAGTTTGGTATATGGCTGGAACCTGAAGTTCGATTTATCGCCGCCGGTGGTGAAGTAAATGCCGTGGAGGCTCTGTCATGAAAGATATTACCGTTCCGCTGCACTTGATCTCAATTTTAGCTGATGGGGAATTCCATTCCGGTGAACAACTGGGCACTGCGATGGGGATGAGCCGGGCCGCGATCAATAAGCATATCCAGACGGTACGCGATTGGGGCGTAGATATTTTCACTGTTCCCGGTAAGGGTTACAGTCTCCCGCATCCTATTCAGTTGCTGGATGAAGCAACGATTATTTCAATGCTCCCTGCTGGCCGTGTAAGTGTGCTGCCCGTAATCGACTCAACAAATCAATATCTTCTCGACCGGATTTCAGAACTGAGTTCCGGTGATGCCTGTGTCGCTGAATACCAGCAGGCAGGGCGTGGGCGTCGTGGAAGAAAATGGTTTTCCCCATTTGGCAGTAATCTTTATCTGTCGATGTACTGGAAGCTTGATCAAGGACCAGCAGCAGCAATGGGGCTGAGTCTGGTTATTGGCATCGTAATGGCAGAAGTGCTTCAGCGTCTGGGAGCTGAAGATGTACGCGTAAAATGGCCAAATGATCTTTATCTGAAAGACAGAAAGTTAGCCGGGATCCTGGTTGAACTAACAGGTAAAACCGGAGATGCGGCACAGTTGGTTATTGGCGCTGGTATAAACCTTAAAATGCGCGAGCCGGTTGCCGATACAATTAATCAGGGCTGGATAAACTTGCAGGAAGCGGGTGTTAATATAGACCGAAATGAGCTAACGGCAACTCTGCTCAAAGAATTACGCGCGGCATTATTGCATTTCGAAAAGGAAGGATTAGCTCCATTTATTATACGCTGGCGTGGACTGGATAATTTTCTCGACCGACCGGTAAAATTGCTGATTGGAGATCAGGAGATTCACGGTATTGAACGTGGCATTGATCAGCAAGGTGCATTGCTTTTAGAGCAAGAGGGTATAATTAAGCCTTATATAGGTGGTGAGATATCTCTGCGCGGCGTGTGAAATCAAAAGGAGAGCCTGAGCTCTCCTTTTAATGTCTATTATACTATTTTCTGAGTCTTACATGTTCAACGGCATGGTTAGCGCTTTTCGTCAGGATTAGACTGGCCCGCTCTCTTGTTGGAAGAATATTTTCTTTTAAATTCAGTCCGTTAATCTCATTCCATAACTGCGTGGCGATGTTTACCGCTTCTTCTTCCGGCAGTTTTGCATAATGATGAAAATAAGAATCTGGATCAGAGAACGCACCCTGACGGAATTTCAAGAAACGATTGATATACCAGCCCTGCAATAAATCCTCAGGCGCATCGACGTATATTGAAAAATCGACAAAATCAGAGACAAATACACGATGCGGATCATGAGGATAATCCATGCCGCTCTGTAAAACATTTAAGCCTTCGAGAATTAAAATGTCAGGCTGTTCGATGACTTTATTTCCTTCGGGGATCACATCATAAATTAAATGTGAATAGACCGGCGCGGTGACACTCTTCGCTCCGGATTTTACCTCAGAAACAAAATTGACCAACTGATGCATATCGTAAGACTGTGGGAATCCCTTCTTCTTCATGATCCCACGCTCTTGCAGCGTTTTATTGGGATAGAGAAAACCATCCGTAGTGATGAGTTCAACGGAACGATGCTCAGGCCAACGACTCAGTAACGCCTGAAGCACACGGGCTGTAGTGCTTTTCCCTACTGCTACACTGCCAGCAATACCGATGACATAAGGTATCTTCTGGCCATCGGTTCCCAGGAATTGCTCAAGCACAGCCTGACGGCGAAGATTTGAACTGATATAGAAATTAAGAAGACGCGAAAGCGGCAAATAAATTTGTGCGACTTCCTCGAGAGATAAATCCTCGTTGATACCTTTAAGGTTCACCACTTCCGCTTCTTTGAGCGTTAATGGAACTGAATCGCGTAGAGCAGCCCACTGTGCACGATCGAACTGCAGGTAAGGCGTTGCCAAAGATGGGGCACTTTTTTTCATAAGTTAAAGTCTGCCTGTTAGCGCAGGTCAGGAAAGGCGTTCACGCCAACTCCAGACAGTAAACCAGCAGCATATTATAGACAGCTTCGTTTTCAGGGGAGATCTTTTTCTTATAACTTAACGATTTCTTTGATTGAGTTAAAAATTTTTTGAGAAAGTCATGTAAACCCACTAGAACAATGACGAAGCATGCGGCCATGCTCCCCGCAGGGATTCAAAGAAAAAACAGGAGCAAGTTACGGTTGAAGTTGTTTGTAATAGACCACTTCATTCCTTCTGCGATAATCCGTCGAGGTCTTGCATTGCGCACAGCGATAACCCTGTGAACGATAAAAGGCTTCTGCAGCGGTGCCCGATTGCATGTCCGAAGAGAGCATTGTATACCGTAAAACTTGCGCCTTAATTTCTGATTCACGCAACAATAGACGACCTACACCACTCCTTCTTACTCGCGAGCAGACCAACAAAGCACTGACTTCAGCATGATGCGAAGATTCTTGCGAACGGACCAGGTTAAGAAGCACAGTGCCCGTTACGCCTTGCTCATCCCGGGCAATCCAAAGTAACAATTCGTTATGTGAGATCGCAGGGCGTAAATCGTGAAAAACATTTTCCGCTTCTTGCTGCTCGAAGGTTGGGGGCAAGCCTGCAGTGATCCCCTGTTTACTGGCTTCTATAAGCAATCGGGCGAGCTCATCGCGGTAGACAGGTAATGTAGCGGCATTAAGCATGACAATTTTCATTGTATACCTCTCAAATGGCAATTCAGCAGATTCAAATGAATGATGCAAAAGACACGCCATCTAAGAAATCCTTTGATACGTGGCGAAAGGGGACTGCAGAAATTCTTTAATGCTCACCCATGAAGCAAAAGTTCCAATCTGGTGCATGTGGTTGATATTTGTTTAGTGAGGAAGATTTTTACATCGCAGAGGGATATTGACACCAGTAAGGATCGTCATTTCTGTGCCGGCCCGGGAGGCGTATTGGGTCTTTATTTGGCTCTTGTGAAGCGTAAAAGTTAGAAAAACCCTATTTTTTGAATAAAACATGAGCGAAGAAGCAAATCATGCAATTTTTTAGTTGCATACCCCGTAAAGTCTCCATAGAATGCGCAGCACTTGATGCCGGCATAGCTCAGTTGGTAGAGCAACTGACTTGTAATCAGTAGGTCCCGAGTTCGACTCTTGGTGCCGGCACCATTCAAGTACTTAACAATTAGGTGGGGTTCCCGAGCGGCCAAAGGGAGCAGACTGTAAATCTGCCGTCATCGACTTCGAAGGTTCGAATCCTTCCCCCACCACCATACAGGCCTTAGCAATGAGGCAACTTAGAGTGACCTGGTCTCTTTAAGAGAAGGTGAGGAATTAAGTGTCTCACGTCCTTTTCCCCGTCTTCGAGTTCTTCAGAAAAATTAGGTAGCCGAGTTCCAGGACGCGGGCATCGTATAATGGCTATTACCTCAGCCTTCCAAGCTGATGATGTGGGTTCGATTCCCACTGCCCGCTCCAAGTATGTGCTGATATAGCTCAGTTGGTAGAGCGCACCCTTGGTAAGGGTGAGGTCGGCAGTTCGAATCTGCCTATCAGCACCACTTCCAAATCCTCCCTCCTGATTTTCTTTCTGTAAACTAATTCGTCAAGCAAATGCTTGGTTGATGTGGTGATACCACCGATTTAACCGTGTCTTAGAGGGACAATCGATGTCTAAAGAAAAATTTGAACGTAACAAACCGCACGTTAACGTTGGTACTATCGGCCACGTCGACCACGGTAAAACTACCCTGACTGCAGCAATCACCACCGTTCTGGCTAAAACCTACGGCGGTTCTGCACGCGCATTCGACCAGATCGATAACGCACCAGAAGAAAAAGCTCGTGGTATCACCATCAACACTTCACACGTTGAATATGACACCCCGACTCGTCACTACGCGCACGTTGACTGCCCAGGGCACGCCGACTACGTGAAAAACATGATCACCGGTGCTGCTCAGATGGACGGCGCTATCCTGGTTGTTGCTGCAACTGATGGCCCTATGCCTCAGACCCGTGAGCACATCCTGCTGGGTCGCCAGGTTGGCGTTCCATTCATGATCGTGTTCATGAACAAATGCGACATGGTTGATGATGAAGAGTTGCTGGAACTGGTAGAAATGGAAGTTCGTGAACTTCTTTCTGCTTACGAATTCCCAGGCGACGACATCCCGGTCATCAAAGGTTCAGCGCTGAAAGCACTGGAAGGCGATGCAACTTGGGAAGCGAAAATCATCGAACTGGCAGAAGCACTGGACAGCTACATTCCATTGCCAGAGCGTGCTATCGATAAGCCGTTCCTGCTGCCAATCGAAGACGTATTCTCCATCTCCGGCCGTGGTACAGTTGTTACCGGTCGTGTAGAGCGCGGTATCGTTAAAGTGGGCGAAGAAGTTGAAATCGTGGGTATCAAGGACACTGTTAAGTCTACTTGTACCGGCGTTGAAATGTTCCGCAAACTGCTGGACGAAGGCCGTGCTGGTGAGAACGTTGGTGTTCTGCTGCGTGGTATCAAACGTGAAGACATCGAACGTGGTCAGGTTCTGGCTAAACCAGGTTCAATCAAACCACACACTAAGTTTGATTCCGAAGTGTACATCCTGAGCAAAGAAGAAGGTGGTCGTCATACTCCATTCTTCAAAGGCTACCGTCCACAGTTCTACTTCCGTACAACTGACGTGACCGGTACTATCGAACTGCCAGAAGGCGTTGAGATGGTAATGCCTGGTGACAACGTGAACATGGTTGTTACTCTGATCCACCCAATCGCGATGGATGACGGTCTACGTTTCGCAATCCGTGAAGGCGGCCGTACTGTAGGTGCAGGTGTTGTTGCTAAAGTTATCGCTTAATTGTCGATAGACTTTTTTGTCACTATACGTTGACGCAATACACACTAAAAGGGCATCATTCGATGCCCTTTTTTCTACGCTGTGGCGCGAGAACCTATCTCATCAGCGATTTATACGTCATAATCATTGGTGAGATAGGCTCTGAGATATAGCGTAAAACACCGAATTGCGCTCAAGTAGAGCATCGATCGGTTTGGTTTGCCTCGCAATGCGAGGCAAAGTTGTTTGTTCTGAATCATTGCGACGGGTTGGTTTATGAGTGCGAATACCGAGGCTCAAGGGAGCGGGCGCGGCCTGGAAGCGGTAAAGTGGCTGGTTGTTGCCGTTTTGTTGGTTGTAGCAATTGTCGGTAACTATTATTACCGTGCATACAGCCTGCCGTTACGCGCGTTAGCTGTAGTTGTTATTATCGCAATTGCAGGCGCAGTGGCATTATTGACCACTAAAGGCAAAGCGACGGTTGCGTTTGCTCGTGAAGCGCGCACCGAAGTACGTAAAGTCATTTGGCCAACGCGCCAGGAAACATTGCATACCACACTGATCGTTGCTGCGGTGACTGCCGTTATGTCTCTGATTCTGTGGGGGCTGGATGGAATTTTAGTCCGCCTGGTATCTTTCATTACTGGTCTGAGGTTCTAAATGTCTGAAGCACCTAAAAAACGTTGGTACGTCGTTCAGGCGTTTTCCGGCTTTGAAGGCCGCGTAGCGCAATCGCTGCGTGAGCACATCAAGTTACATGACATGGAAGAGCTGTTTGGCGAAGTCATGGTTCCAACCGAAGAAGTGGTTGAGATCCGTGGTGGCCAGCGTCGCAAGAGCGAGCGCAAGTTCTTCCCTGGCTATGTGCTGGTTCAGATGGTGATGAATGACGCCAGCTGGCACTTAGTTCGCAGCGTTCCTCGCGTGATGGGCTTCATTGGTGGGACATCTGACCGTCCTGCTCCAATCAGCGATAAAGAAGTTGATGCGATCATGAACCGCCTGCAACAAGTCGGTGATAAACCACGTCCTAAAACATTGTTTGAACCAGGTGAGCTGGTACGTGTTAGTGACGGGCCGTTTGCAGACTTTAATGGTGTGGTTGAAGAAGTCGATTACGAAAAAAGCCGCCTGAAAGTGTCTGTTTCCATCTTTGGCCGTGCAACACCGGTTGAACTGGACTTCGGTCAGGTTGAAAAAGGCTAACAACAGCGTTCTATAATCATTAGAACAGATGTTGTACAGGGCGCGAAATTGAACTATAATTTCGCGCCTTTTGTTTTTATGTGCAGCCTCTGCGCGTAAAACTGTAAAGTACTACAAATAACGGGGAGCCTCTTCAAACAGGCGATATCACCCAAACGAGGATATTTACCATGGCCAAGAAAGTACAAGCCTACGTTAAGCTGCAAGTTGCAGCTGGTATGGCAAACCCAAGTCCGCCAGTTGGTCCAGCTCTGGGTCAACAAGGCGTGAACATCATGGAATTCTGTAAGGCGTTCAATGCTAAGACTGATAGCATGGAAAAAGGCCTGCCAATTCCTGTTGTTATTACTGTTTATTCTGACCGTTCTTTCACTTTTGTTACCAAAACCCCTCCTGCAGCAGTACTGCTGAAGAAAGCGGCTGGTATCAAGTCTGGTTCCGGCAAGCCGAACAAAGACAAAGTGGGTAAAGTAACGAGTGCTCAGGTTCGTGAAATCGCAGAAACCAAAGCTGCGGACATGACTGGTTCTGACGTTGAAGCGATGACTCGCTCCATCGAAGGTACTGCTCGTTCCATGGGCCTGGTAGTGGAGGATTAATAGATGGCTAAGCTGACCAAGCGCATGCGCGTGATCCGTGACAAAGTTGATGCTACTAAACAGTATGACATCACCGAAGCCGTTGCTCTGCTCAAAGAGCTGGCCACTGCTAAATTCGTAGAAAGCGTGGACGTTGCCGTTAACCTCGGCATCGACGCACGTAAATCTGATCAAAACGTTCGCGGTGCAACCGTTCTGCCACACGGCACCGGTCGTTCTGTTCGCGTTGCCGTCTTCGCTCAAGGTGCTAACGCTGAAGCTGCTAAAGCTGCAGGCGCTGAACTGGTAGGCATGGAAGATCTGGCTGATCAGATCAAAAAAGGCGAAATGAACTTCGACGTTGTTATCGCATCTCCAGATGCAATGCGCGTTGTTGGCCAATTAGGTCAGGTACTGGGTCCACGCGGCCTGATGCCTAACCCGAAAGTTGGTACTGTAACTCCTAACGTTGCTGAAGCGGTTAAGAACGCTAAAGCAGGTCAGGTTCGTTATCGTAACGACAAAAACGGCATCATCCATACCACTATCGGTAAGGTTGATTTCGAGTCAGACAAGCTGAAAGAAAACCTTGAAGCTCTGCTGATCGCGCTGAAAAAAGCGAAGCCTTCCCAGGCTAAAGGCGTTTTCATCAAGAAAGTAAGCCTGTCCACTACAATGGGCGCTGGTGTTGCTGTTGATCAAAGCGGCCTGAGCGCAGTAGTTAACTAATTAACTACCTGTGTTTATCGCTTTACGCGGGTGGTGGATTTGTATAGAATCTATCGCCCGTTGTTTCGTTAATGCGAAACCAAGAATTTTTCGGTTGGAGCCTGGCCTATCCAGGCCTCCGTCCAAGACCGCAGGTGTCCCGTAAGGGACTTAATCCTTCCTGCGTAGACGGTGACAGAGCCTGAAGAAAGTATTTCTTTTTTATTATTAATTAAGATTTGTCTTTGCTGGATTCTCTGCTCACCGTGTTTGAACGCTTGATATCGATCTCGATAACAAGTGATGTGAGTTCCGGGGATTTTCCCCGGCTAAATCCAGGAGCAAAAAGCTAATGGCATTAAATCTTCAAGACAAACAAGCGATTGTTGCTGAAGTCATCGAAGTAGCCAAAGGCGCGCTGTCTGCGGTTGTTGCGGATTCCCGTGGCGTAACTGTAGATAAAATGACTGAACTGCGTAAAGCAGGTCGTGAAGCTGGCGTTTACATGCGTGTTGTTCGTAACACCTTGATGCGTCGCGTCGTAGAAGGTACTCAGTTTGAGTGCCTGAAAGACACGTTTGTCGGTCCAACCTTGATTGCATTCTCTACTGAACACCCAGGCGCTGCTGCCCGTCTGTTCAAAGATTTCGCTAAAGCGAATGCAAAATTTGAGGTTAAAGCTGCGGCCTTTGAAGGTGAGTTTATCTCTGCGGCTCAAATCGACCGCTTGGCAACTCTGCCTACTTACGAAGAAGCAATCGCACGCCTGATGGCAACCATGAAAGAAGCCTCTGCAGGCAAATTGGTTCGCACTCTGGCTGCTGTACGCGATCAGAAAGAAGCTGCTTAATCAGCCTTTTTTATCTCGTTCATTTGCTTACGTATAAACTATTTCTGAATTCTAGGAACACTTGAAATGTCAATCACTAAAGAACAAATCATTGAAGGCGTTGCAGCTCTGTCTGTAATGGAAATCGTTGAACTGATCTCCGCTATGGAAGAAAAATTCGGCGTTTCTGCTGCTGCTGCTGTTGCAGGTCCTGCTGCTGCTGCTGAAGCTGTTGAAGAAAAAACTGAGTTCGACGTTGTTCTGGCTGCTGTTGGCGCGAACAAAGTTGCAGTTATCAAAGCTGTTCGTACCGCGACTGGCCTGGGTCTGAAAGAAGCAAAAGACCTGGTTGAGTCTGCTCCAGCAGCTCTGAAAGAAGGCATCAGCAAAGACGACGCTGAAGCTCTGAAAAAATCTCTGGAAGAAGCTGGTGCTTCTGTTGAAGTTAAGTAAGTTTAACTTCCCGGAGTGCAGTCTGTCCTAACAGACTGATGGCTGGTGACTTTTTAGTCACCAGCCTTTTTGCGCTATAGAGTGTCAGTGGTGTTTCACACTGTTTGAGCACTGAACTACTCTAATATCTCTTCTTGAGACGCCTTAATATATTGATGCCGCTTGCTATGGCTCATCCATAGATAATGCACAACGAAATGATTTAAGAGTGATAGAAACAGATATTGCGGAAAGCGTTTCTGCTTTCCGATCGACATAAACGGTGTTGCATGAACTGTCCTTCTCAGGGCAGACAAGATTGGGTCACTGATCAGCGAGCTGAGGAACCCTATGGTTTACTCCTATACCGAGAAAAAACGCATTCGTAAGGATTTTGGTAAGCGTCCACAAGTTTTGGACATTCCCTTTCTCCTTTCTATCCAGCTTGACTCGTTCCAGAAGTTTATCGAGCAAGATCCGGAAGGCCAGCACGGTTTGGAAGCTGCATTCCGTTCTGTATTTCCTATCAAAAGCTACAGCGGCAATTCTGAGCTGCAATACGTTAGCTACCGTCTTGGTGAGCCAGTATTCGACGTTAAAGAATGCCAGATCCGTGGTGTAACTTTCTCCGCGCCATTGCGTGTGAAACTGCGTCTGGTTATCTACGAGCGTGAGGCACCAGAAGGTACGGTCAAAGACATCAAGGAACAAGAAGTCTATATGGGCGAAATTCCGCTCATGACCGAAAATGGTACCTTTGTGATTAACGGTACTGAGAGGGTTATCGTATCTCAGCTTCACCGTAGTCCAGGTGTATTCTTCGACAGTGATAAGGGTAAAACCCACTCCTCGGGTAAAGTGCTGTACAACGCACGTATCATCCCTTATCGCGGTTCATGGTTAGATTTCGAGTTTGACCCGAAAGATAACCTGTTTGTACGTATTGACCGTCGCCGTAAATTGCCAGCGACCATCATTCTGCGTGCATTAAGCTATACCACAGAGCAGATCCTTGACCTGTTCTTTGAAAAGGTGACTTACCAGATCCGCGACAACAAGTTGCAGATGGAGCTGGTACCTGAGCGCCTGCGTGGTGAAACAGCCTCGTTTGATATCGAAGCTGACGGCAAAGTCTATATCGAGAAAGGCCGCCGTATCACTGCCCGCCATATTCGTCAGCTTGAAAAAGACGACATTCAGCGCATCGAAGTTCCTGTTGAGTACATCGCAGGGAAAGTAGTTGCTAAAGACTACATCGACACCAATACCGGTGAGCTGATTGTTCCTGCGAATATGGAATTGTCTCTGGATTTACTGGCTAAACTGAGCCAGGCCGGACACAAAACCATTGAAACGCTGTTCACCAACGATCTCGACCATGGCGCGTACATGTCCGAGACAATCCGCGTCGACCCAACCAGCGATCGCTTGAGCGCGCTGGTTGAGATCTATCGCATGATGCGTCCTGGTGAACCACCAACGCGTGAAGCAGCTGAAACTCTGTTCGAGAACCTGTTCTTCTCCGAAGATCGTTACGACCTGTCTGCTGTAGGTCGTATGAAGTTCAACCGTTCTCTGCTGCGTGATGAAATCGAAGGTTCAGGTATCCTGAGCAAAGACGACATCATCCAGGTCATGAGAAAGCTGATCGGCATTCGTAACGGCCAGGGCGAAGTGGATGATATTGACCACTTGGGCAACCGTCGTATTCGTTCTGTCGGCGAAATGGCTGAAAACCAATTCCGTGTAGGTTTGGTTCGTGTTGAGCGTGCTGTTAAAGAGCGTCTGTCTCTTGGTGACCTCGATACCCTGATGCCTCAGGACATGATCAACGCGAAGCCAATTTCGGCTGCGGTGAAAGAGTTCTTCGGTTCAAGCCAGCTGTCACAATTTATGGACCAGAACAACCCGTTGTCTGAGATTACGCACAAACGTCGTATCTCTGCATTGGGCCCGGGCGGTTTGACCCGTGAACGTGCTGGCTTTGAAGTTCGAGACGTACACCCGACGCACTACGGTCGCGTATGTCCAATCGAAACGCCAGAAGGTCCAAACATCGGTCTGATCAACTCCTTGTCTGTGTATGCACAGACCAATGAGTATGGTTTCCTGGAAACCCCTTACCGCCGTGTGCGTGAAGGTATGGTTACCGATGAAATTAACTACCTGTCTGCCATCGAAGAAGGCAACTTTGTTATCGCTCAGGCGAACTCCAACCTGGATGACGAAGGCCACTTCCTGGAAGATTTAGTCACTTGTCGTAGCAAAGGCGAATCAAGCCTGTTTAGCCGCGATCAGGTTGACTACATGGACGTTTCCACCCAGCAGATCGTCTCCGTTGGTGCTTCTCTGATTCCATTCCTGGAACACGATGACGCCAACCGTGCATTGATGGGTGCGAACATGCAACGTCAGGCAGTTCCAACTCTGCGTGCTGATAAGCCGCTGGTAGGTACTGGTATGGAACGTGCTGTTGCGGTTGACTCCGGTGTTACTGCCGTAGCTAAACGCGGTGGTACAGTTCAGTACGTGGATGCATCCCGTATCGTTATTCGTGTAAACGAAGATGAGATGAATCCAGGCGAAGCAGGTATCGACATTTATAACCTGACTAAGTACACCCGTTCTAACCAGAACACCTGCATCAATCAGATGCCGTGTGTGAATTTGGGCGAACCTATCGAGCGCGGCGACGTGCTGGCAGATGGTCCGTCAACAGATCTGGGCGAACTGGCACTGGGTCAGAACATGCGTGTCGCGTTCATGCCTTGGAACGGTTACAACTTCGAAGACTCCATCTTGGTCTCCGAACGTGTAGTGCAGGAAGACCGCTTCACCACTATCCATATCCAGGAACTGGCATGTGTGTCCCGCGACACCAAGTTAGGGCCTGAAGAGATCACTGCAGACATCCCGAACGTGGGTGAAGCTGCACTCTCTAAACTGGATGAATCCGGTATCGTTTATATCGGTGCTGAAGTGACCGGTGGTGACATTCTGGTTGGTAAGGTGACGCCTAAAGGTGAAACCCAGCTGACGCCAGAAGAGAAACTGCTGCGTGCGATCTTTGGTGAGAAAGCGTCTGACGTTAAAGACTCTTCTCTGCGTGTACCAAACGGCGTTTCCGGTACGATTATTGACGTTCAGGTCTTCACCCGCGATGGCGTGGAAAAAGACAAACGTGCGTTAGAAATCGAAGAAATGCAGCTGAAACAGGCTAAGAAAGACCTGACTGAAGAGCTGCAAATTCTGGAAGCTGGTCTGTTTGCACGTATCCAGTCTGCGCTGGTTGCTGGCGGTGTTGAAGCTGACAAGCTGGGCAAATTGCCTCGCGATCGTTGGTTAGAACTGTCACTGACTGACGAAGACAAACAGAATCAGTTGGAACAGCTTGCTGAACAGTACGACGAACTGAAATCCGAGTTTGAGAAAAAACTCGAAGCTAAGCGTCGTAAGATCACTCAGGGCGATGACCTGGCACCAGGTGTGCTGAAAATCGTTAAAGTGTATCTGGCCGTTAAACGTCAGATCCAACCTGGTGACAAAATGGCAGGCCGCCACGGTAACAAAGGTGTTATCTCCAAGATCAACCCGATCGAAGATATGCCTTACGATGAAAACGGAACTCCTGTTGATATCGTACTGAACCCGCTGGGCGTTCCATCACGTATGAACATTGGTCAGATTTTAGAAACCCACCTGGGTATGGCTGCGAAGGGTATTGGTGAAAAAATCAATGCCATGCTGAAGAAACATGAAGAAGTTTCTAAGCTGCGCGAGTTCATCCAGCGTGCCTATGATCTGGGCGACGACGTACGTCAGAAAGTGGATCTGACCACCTTTACCGATGACGAAGTATTGCGTCTGGCTGAGAACCTGAAAAAAGGTATGCCAATCGCAACACCAGTCTTCGACGGTGCGAAAGAGACAGAGATCAAGCAATTGCTTGAAATGGGCGGAATCCCAACCTCTGGCCAGATCACACTGTTTGACGGCCGTACCGGCGAGCAATTCGAGCGCCAGGTTACCGTCGGCTACATGTACATGCTGAAACTGAACCACCTGGTTGACGATAAAATGCACGCGCGTTCTACCGGTTCTTACAGCCTCGTTACTCAGCAGCCGCTGGGTGGTAAAGCTCAGTTCGGTGGTCAGCGCTTCGGTGAGATGGAAGTATGGGCACTGGAAGCATACGGTGCCGCGTATACCCTGCAGGAAATGCTGACTGTTAAGTCCGATGACGTGAACGGCCGTACCAAGATGTATAAAAACATCGTGGATGGCGATCACCGGATGGAACCAGGCATGCCGGAATCCTTCAACGTATTGTTGAAAGAAATCCGCTCTCTGGGTATCAACATCGAGCTGGAAGACGAGTAAGTACTCGAATTCGCATTGATCACAGGGGCACCTGCCTGTTTAGCAATAGACAGCAGGTGCCTAACAGGTCTAACCCGACGGGAGCCAATCCGTGAAAGACTTACTAAAGTTTCTGAAAGCGCAAACTAAGACCGAAGAGTTTGATGCGATCAAAATTGCTCTGGCATCGCCAGACATGATCCGTTCTTGGTCTTTTGGTGAAGTTAAGAAGCCAGAAACCATTAACTACCGTACGTTCAAACCAGAACGTGACGGCCTTTTCTGTGCCCGTATCTTCGGACCAGTAAAAGACTACGAATGCCTGTGCGGTAAGTACAAGCGTTTAAAACATCGCGGCGTGATCTGCGAGAAGTGCGGCGTTGAAGTGACCCAGACTAAAGTACGCCGTGAGCGTATGGGCCACATAGAACTGGCTTCCCCGACTGCACACATCTGGTTCCTGAAATCGCTGCCATCGCGCATCGGTTTGCTGTTGGATATGCCACTGCGTGACATCGAACGTGTTCTGTACTTCGAATCCTATGTGGTTATCGAAGGCGGCATGACTAACCTCGAAAAACGCCAGATCCTGACTGAAGAGCAGTATCTGGATGCGTTGGAAGAGTTTGGTGATGAGTTCGACGCGAAGATGGGTGCGGAAGCTATTCAGGCCCTGTTGAAAAACATGGATCTGGAAGCAGAGTGCGAGCAACTGCGTGAAGAGTTGAACGAAACTAACTCCGAAACCAAACGTAAAAAGCTGACCAAGCGTATCAAGCTGCTGGAAGCGTTCGTTCAGTCTGGTAACAAACCAGAGTGGATGATCCTGACCGTGCTGCCGGTACTGCCGCCAGACTTGCGTCCATTGGTTCCGTTGGACGGCGGCCGTTTCGCTACGTCGGATCTGAACGATCTGTATCGTCGCGTTATCAACCGTAACAACCGTCTGAAACGCCTGCTGGATCTGGCTGCGCCAGACATCATCGTACGTAACGAAAAACGTATGCTGCAAGAAGCGGTAGATGCTTTGCTGGATAACGGCCGTCGCGGTCGTGCAATCACCGGCTCTAACAAGCGTCCGCTGAAATCTCTGGCAGACATGATTAAAGGTAAACAGGGTCGTTTCCGTCAGAACTTGCTGGGTAAACGTGTCGACTACTCTGGTCGTTCCGTTATCACCGTAGGTCCATACCTGCGTCTGCACCAGTGTGGTCTGCCGAAGAAAATGGCACTGGAACTGTTCAAACCGTTCATTTACGGCAAGCTGGAACTGCGTGGCCTGGCCACCACCATCAAAGCCGCGAAGAAAATGGTTGAGCGCGAAGAAGCTGTCGTTTGGGATATCCTGGACGAAGTTATCCGCGAACACCCGGTACTGCTGAACCGTGCACCAACCCTGCACCGTTTGGGTATCCAGGCGTTTGAACCGGTTCTGATCGAAGGTAAAGCAATTCAGCTGCATCCGCTGGTTTGTGCGGCATATAACGCCGACTTCGATGGTGACCAGATGGCTGTTCACGTACCGTTGACGCTGGAAGCTCAGCTGGAAGCGCGTGCGTTGATGATGTCTACCAACAACATCCTGTCACCTGCGAACGGCGAGCCAATCATCGTTCCTTCTCAGGACGTTGTATTGGGTCTGTATTACATGACCCGTGACTGTGTTAACGCCAAAGGCGAAGGCATGGTTCTGACCGGTCCTAAAGAAGCTGAGCGTATTTACCGCGCCGGTTTGGCCTCTTTGCATGCGCGTGTCAAAGTGCGTATCACTGAAGAGATCAAAAATACCGAAGGCGAAGTTACGCACAAGACGTCGATTATCGACACGACTGTAGGTCGCGCCATCCTTTGGATGATCGTACCTAAAGGTCTGCCGTTCTCCATCGTCAACCAGCCTCTGGGCAAAAAAGCTATCTCCAAAATGCTGAACACCTGTTACCGCATTTTGGGCCTGAAGCCGACCGTTATTTTTGCTGACCAGATCATGTATACCGGTTTTGCTTACGCTGCCCGTTCAGGCGCGTCAGTCGGTATCGATGACATGGTAATCCCTGCGAAGAAAGCAGAGATCATCGAAGAAGCAGAAACCGAAGTTGCTGAAATCCAGGAACAGTTCCAGTCTGGTCTGGTAACTGCTGGCGAACGCTATAACAAAGTGATCGACATCTGGGCTGCGGCCAACGAACGTGTTGCTAAGGCAATGATGGAAAACTTGTCTGTTGAAGACGTCGTCAACCGTGACGGTGTTGTTGAACAGCAGGTTTCCTTCAACAGTATCTTTATGATGGCCGACTCCGGTGCGCGTGGTTCTGCTGCACAGATTCGTCAGCTGGCCGGTATGCGTGGCCTGATGGCGAAACCAGATGGTTCCATCATTGAAACGCCAATCACCGCGAACTTCCGTGAAGGTCTGAACGTACTCCAGTACTTCATCTCTACTCACGGTGCGCGTAAAGGCTTGGCGGATACCGCACTGAAAACGGCTAACTCCGGTTATCTGACCCGTCGTCTGGTTGACGTGGCGCAGGATCTGGTTGTGACCGAAGACGACTGTGGAACTCACGAAGGCATCATGATGACTCCGGTCATCGAAGGTGGCGACGTTAAAGAACCACTGCGTGAACGTGTACTGGGTCGTGTGACTGCAGAAGATATCCTCAAGCCGGGTACGGCGGATATCCTGGTTCCACGTAACACCCTGCTTCACGAGAAGACGTGTGATCTGTTAGAAGAGAACTCCGTCGACAGCGTGAAAGTACGTTCAGTCGTAAGTTGCGAAACTGACTTTGGTGTGTGTGCAAACTGCTACGGTCGCGACCTGGCACGTGGTCACATCATCAACAAAGGTGAAGCGATCGGTGTTATTGCAGCACAGTCCATCGGTGAGCCGGGTACCCAGCTGACGATGCGTACGTTCCACATCGGTGGTGCGGCATCTCGTGCGGCAGCAGAATCCAGCATTCAGGTTAAGAACACCGGTACCATTAAACTGAGCAACCACAAGCACGTTAGCAACTCTAACGGCAAACTGGTTATCACTTCCCGTAACACTGAGCTGAAATTGATCGACGAATTCGGTCGTACCAAAGAAAGCTATAAAGTGCCTTACGGTTCCGTGATGGGCAAAGGTGATGGCGCATCTGTTAACGGCGGCGAAACCGTTGCTAACTGGGATCCGCACACCATGCCAGTTATCAGTGAAGTGAGTGGTTTCATTCGCTTTGCCGATATGGTTGATACTCAGACCATTACACGTCAGACAGATGACCTGACCGGTTTGTCTTCTCTGGTGGTTCTGGATTCTGCAGAGCGTACCGGTAGCGGTAAAGACCTGCGTCCGGCACTGAAAATCGTTGATGCTAAAGGCGACGACGTATTGATCCCAGGTACAGATATGCCTGCTCAATACTTCCTGCCAGGTAAAGCGATTGTTCAGTTGGAAGATGGTACGCAGATCCACTCTGGTGACACCCTGGCGCGTATTCCTCAGGAATCCGGCGGTACCAAGGACATCACCGGTGGTCTGCCACGCGTTGCTGACCTGTTCGAAGCACGTCGTCCGAAAGAGCCTGCCATCCTTGCTGAAATCAGCGGGATCATCTCCTTCGGTAAAGAAACCAAAGGCAAACGTCGTCTGGTAATTTCTCCGTTGGATGGCAGCGATGCTTACGAAGAAATGATCCCGAAATGGCGCCAGCTGAACGTGTTCGAAGGCGAAATTGTGGAACGTGGTGACGTCGTATCCGACGGCCCTGAGTCTCCGCACGACATTCTGCGTCTTCGTGGTGTTCACGCGGTTACCCGCTACATCACCAACGAAGTGCAGGAAGTTTACCGTCTGCAAGGCGTTAAGATTAACGATAAACACATCGAAGTTATCGTTCGTCAGATGTTGCGTAAAGGCACCATCGTTAGCGCTGGTGGCACAGACTTCCTGGAAGGCGAGCAGGCAGAAATGTCTCGCGTTAAAATCGCTAACCGTAAGCTGGAAGCTGAAGGCAAAATCACGGCAACATTCAGCCGTGACCTGCTCGGTATCACCAAAGCATCTTTGGCGACCGAATCCTTCATCTCCGCTGCGTCGTTCCAGGAAACCACGCGCGTTCTTACCGAAGCGGCAGTTGCCGGTAAGCGTGATGAACTGCGTGGCCTGAAAGAGAACGTTATCGTGGGTCGTCTGATCCCAGCCGGTACCGGTTACTCTTACCATCAGGAACGTGCTCGTCGTAAAGCACAGGGTGAAGTGCCAGTTGTACCGCAGGTAAGCGCGGATGAAGCAACGGCTAACCTGGCTGAACTTCTGAACGCAGGTTTCGGTAACAGCAACGACGAGTAATCGTCTTCTGTCGAAACGCATTAAAGCCGCTCCTTAGGGAGCGGTTTTTTTTTGCCTGAAATCAGTGAAGATGATGTTGAGGGAGTCAAAGAGGTGCCGGAACAGGGTACTGGACAGATACTCTGTTCCGGCTGTTTTGGAAGCAGCGCCGGGATGAATGGCGCCGGCCGGTTGCGAATGTGCAGCGGCAAACGCACAGTAATACTCCCGCCAGAGATGCGCGAGAGGCAAAAACGGTTTATGGAATTCGCATTCCTGAGAGATTACCGGTTTGCTTTCTACCGACATTTTCCTGCGAGGCGCGCCCCAAAAAACTGTCCCAGTCTTTCCACACCGGCTGAAGCCCTGCCAGAGTTAATGCGGCAGCCACACTTTGCGGCGAGCGATTGTCATGAGGCGCGAATTGTTCCAGTTCAGGATGATCGTCAGCATACCCGCCTGGCTGCGTTTTCGATCCGGCGCTGACGGTGTTGATCGCCAGTGGAATGACGTGATCGCGAAAGTAGGGCGATTCACGTGTCGACAAGGAAAGCTCGACGTCGGGAGCAAGCATCCTGAATGCGCAAATCAGTTGTACCAGCTGATTTTCTTCCAGCAGCGAGGCCGGTTCGATTCCGCCGGTACATGGGCGCAATCTCGGAAACGCCACGGAATAGCGGCTTTGCCAGTAAGTTTGTTGCAGATACAACAAATGCTCCGCCACCATATAACTGTCTGTCCGCCAGTTTCCTGAAAGCCCGAACAGCGCGCCCAGCCCGATTTTATCGATCCCCGCCTGACCGAGCCGGTCCGGTGTTTCCAGCCGCCAGAAGAAATCCTGCTTCTGCCCGCGCAGATGATGCAAGGCATAGGTCGGCGCGTGATAGGTTTCCTGATAAACCAACACGCCGTCCAGCCCCAGCGTTTTCAGCTCGGCATATTCTTCCTGTTGCAGCGGCTGAACCTCGATCATCAGCGAATCGAAATGACTTCTGATCATGGGGAAATGACGGCGAAAATAGTCCATGCCGACTTTCCCTTTATGTTCGCCAGTGACCAGCAACAGATGTTTGAAGCCCAGCGTATTCAGCGCTTCACATTCCCGCCTGATTTCATCTTCATCCAGCGTTTTACGTTTGATTTTGTTGCTCATCGAAAAGCCGCAATACGTACATTCGTTGGCGCAAAGATTGGATAAATACAGCGGCGCGAAGAAATTCACCGTATTGCCGGACCGCTGGCGCGTGAGCTGTTGCGCGCGTTGCGCCATAGGTTCGAGATAAGGCAGCGCTGCCGGAGAAATCAGCGCCATAAAATCTTCCCGGTCGATCTTATTCCGGCTGAGCGCCCGTTCGACATCACGTGTGGTTTTACTGTTGATACGCAGGGAAAGATCATCCCAGTCGAGCGTTGACCAGATATCCGTAAAGTTGCTCATGACGCCGCCTGCGGGGTTGTGAGGAAACCGGTCAGCGGGCTGGATGCGCTGGCGTGTCGCTGTCTGCCACCTAAACCGCTTTGTCGGGCGATCACGCCTGCCTCAACCGCCAGGCGGAAGGCTGTTGCCATCACGACCGGATCGCCAGCGACGGCAATCGCAGTATTGACCAGTACCGCATCAGCCCCCATTTCCAGCGCTTCGGCGGCCTGGCTCGGCGCACCAATTCCTGCATCGACGACCACCGGAATCCGCGACTGCTCGATGATAATGTGCAGAAACTCGCGGGTTTGCAGCCCCTGATTGGAACCGATCGGCGCACCGAGTGGCATAACGGCGGCGCAACCCGCTTCCTCCAGACGCTTGCACAGCACCGGGTCCGCGCTGCAATACGGCAATACCACGAATCCTTGTTTCACCAACGTCTCTGCGGCTTTCAGCGTTTCAACGGCATCGGGCAGCAGATATTTTACATCGGGATGAATTTCCAGTTTTATCCAGTTCGTCCCCAGGGCTTCTCTTGCCAGTTGCGCGGCAAATACGGCTTCTTCTGCCGTTTTGGCCCCGGAAGTATTGGGCAGCAAACGGACACCAAGCTGTTGCAGCGGCGCAAGGATGTCATCTCCGCCACGGCGAAGGTCCACGCGTTTCATCGCCATCGTCACCAGCTGAGAACCGGACGCCGCCAGTGCCTGTTGCATCAGCGTGGCGCTGGCAAATTTTCCTGTTCCCGTGAACAGGTGCGAGGTGAAGGTGGTATCAGCAATTTTTAACATGTCATCCTCCGGCAATGGCCTGAAAGAGCAAAATTTCATCGCCGTCTTTCAGTAAGTGAGACGACCAGCTATCCCGCGGAATAATGACCTGATTAACCGCCAGCGCGCAGCCGGCAGGATTTAACGTCAGCTCATTGAGCAGGGTGAGTAAAGTGAGCGGCTGACTGAACGGGTGTGATTCATCATTGACGAAAATGTTCACGCGTGGCCTCCGCAGACGGCACAGCCGGATGACCGTGTAAGTTGCAGCGAACGCCAGTTTTGCGTTTTACCGTCGAACAGCCGCAGCTTCCCGTTCAATGTGCTGGGCAACCCCGCCAGTATTTTCAGGGCTTCCAGCGCCTGTAACGTGCCGATGGTGCCAACGACCGGGCCAAGCACGCCGGAAGTGCGGCAGTTACGTTGCACGGTTTCCCGATCCGGATAGAGACAGGCATAACAGCCATGCGCGTAGGGTGTCTGAATGACCAGTAACTGCCCGCTGAATCCGACGGCACTGCCGCTGATTAACGTTTTGCCGGTATCCACGCAGGCTTTGTTGACCGCGTGTCGGGTTTCCATGTTGTCGCTGCAATCCAAAACGACATCGGCACCCGCTACGGCCTGCTGCAATGCCTCCCCGGTCAGCCTCTCAGTGAGAGCAATGATTTCACATAACGGATTAAGGCGTAGCAATTCGCGCTTTGCCACTGTGGCTTTGGGCTGATCCAGATCTGCCGTACGGTAAAGAATTTGTCTTTGCAGATTAGTGAGATGGACCTGATCGTCATCGGCCAGAAACAGCGTGCCCACGCCCGCCGCCGCCAGATACAAGGCGGCGGGAGAGCCCAAACCGCCAAGCCCGACAATCAGCACTTTAGCGGCCTGCAATTTTTCCTGCGCCTGCGGGCCGAATTCCTCCAGCATCAGCTGGCGGCTGTAGCGCATAAAAGCCGCATCGTTAAGCATCTTCCGGCACCTTGCTGGCGCATAAGGCCAGCAGTTCGGCGGTGGCGGCTCGCCAGTCTGCCGCCTGGGTAATCGCGCTGACCACGGCGATGCTGCCGACACCGCAATCGAGAACCGACGGCGCGCGTTCAATGCTGATACCACCGATGGCTACCGTCGGAAAACTGCCGTCGAGTTGCTTAATGTGTCGGGTCAGTTCTGCCAGACCCTGCGGGGCAGACGGCATATCTTTGGTTTGTGTCGGAAAGATATGCCCGAGAGCGATGTAAGAAGGGTTGACCGCCACGGCACGCGCCAGTTCTGCGTCGTCATGCGTCGAAACGCCCAGGCGCAAACCGGCCTGATAAATGGCCGGCAAATCGGCAGTGTCCAGATCCTCCTGCCCGAGATGCACACCGTATGCCTGATGTTTTACTGCCAGTCGCCAGTAATCATTGATGAATAACCGCGCCTGATATTTTTTCCCCAGCGCGATGGCCTCGATAATCGCCGGTTCGACTTCCTCATCGGGTAAGTCTTTCACCCGCAGTTGCAGCGTTTTAACGCCCGCCTCCAGCAGGCGGGCAATCCATTCCACGGTATCAACGACCGGATATAAACCGAGATGAAAGGGAACGGCTGGAAAAGACTGAGCGGACGGATTCATTTGTTGATCTCCGTGGCAGGGTGGTAAAGCTCACTGCCTCGTGAACGGAATTCAGCAGACATCTGAGCCATACCTGATTCCACGATCTCAACCGGCTGCGCCTGAGCTTCCAGTGCGGCGGCGTAATCGCGCACTTCCTGTGTGATTTTCATGGAGCAGAATTTCGGACCGCACATCGAGCAGAAGTGTGCGACTTTGCCGGATTCCTGCGGCAATGTTTCATCGTGATAGGCACGAGCCGTTGCCGGATCGAGCGCGAGGTTAAACTGATCTTCCCAGCGGAATTCGAACCGCGCCTTCGACATGGCATTATCACGGATTTGCGCGCCCGGATGACCTTTAGCTAAATCGGCGGCGTGCGCTGCGATTTTGTAGGTAATCAGACCCTGCTTAACGTCTTCTTTGTTCGGCAGACCGAGATGTTCTTTCGGCGTGACATAACACAGCATGGCGCAGCCGAACCAGCCAATCATTGCCGCACCAATCCCGGAGGTGAAATGGTCATAACCCGGTGCGATATCGGTGGTCAGAGGCCCCAGCGTATAGAAAGGTGCTTCGTGGCAGTGCTCAAGTTCTTCGGTCATATTGCGGCGGATCATCTGCATGGGGACATGCCCCGGCCCTTCGATCATCACCTGCACGTCATATTCCCAGGCAATTTTGGTCAGCTCGCCCAGCGTGCGTAATTCAGCGAATTGCGCTTCGTCATTCGCATCCTGAATTGAACCCGGACGCAGCCCATCGCCCAGTGAAAGAGACACATCATAGGCGGCGCAGATTTCGCAGATTTCGCGGAAATGCTCAAACAGGAAACTTTCGCGATGATGGGAAAGGCACCATTTCGCCATAATCGAACCGCCGCGCGATACAATCCCGGTCAGCCGTTTGGCTGTCATCGGCACATAACGCAGTAATACACCTGCATGGATAGTGAAGTAATCGACGCCTTGTTCGGCCTGCTCCAGGAGCGTATCGCGGAACATTTCCCAGTTGAGGTCTTCGGCAACGCCGTTCACTTTCTCCAGCGCCTGATAAATCGGCACTGTACCAATGGGCACCGGGCTGTTACGCAGGATCCACTCACGGGTTTCGTGGATGTAGCGACCGGTGGAGAGATCCATCACCGTGTCTGCGCCCCAGCGTGTCGACCACACCAGCTTCTCGACTTCTTCTTCGATAGATGACGTCACTGCGGAGTTGCCGATATTAGCGTTAACCTTCACCAGGAAGTTTCGGCCAATGACCATTGGCTCTGATTCGGGATGATTGATATTGGCGGGAATAATCGCGCGACCGGCGGCGACTTCCTGACGTACAAACTCCGGCGTGATATTGGCAGGAAGATGCGCACCGAAACTTTCACCCGGATGTTGCTGCCGCAATACTTCACCGCGGATCCGCTCGCGGCCCATATTTTCGCGAATAGCGATGAATTCCATTTCAGGGGTAATGATGCCTTTTCGCGCGTAATGCAGCTGCGTAACATTTTTACCCGACATGGCTTTTCGCGGGCGCGGCAGAAGTTCGAAGCGCAGGTGATCCAATCCGTCATCGGCCAGACGTTGCTGGGTAAAACCGGAGCTGACCTGCGGAAGTTCTTCGGTATCTGCCCGGTCGGCGATCCAGCTGGCGCGGCATTTTGCCAGCCCGGCATGTACGTCGATGGACGCTTCCGGGTCGCCATAAGGCCCGGCCGTTTCATACACCGGGATGGCTTCGTTCTCTTCGTACTTTGGATTGTCTTTGCCGCCGCCTGTCAGCGTCGGACTGAGCTGTATTTCACGCATCGGCACGCGGATATCAGCGCGAGAGCCTTGCAGATAAATACGTCGGGAATTAGGAAAGGCTTCGCCCTGCAGGCTGTCGATAAACGACTGTGCCTGCGCACGTTGTTCACGGCGACTAGAGGGTTTCTTTTCAGAAATAACGGGTTTTTGGGTACTCGACATAGCAAATTCCTCGCAAAAAAACGTGATGGAAAATTGCTTGTCTGGAGGTTTACGGCAGGAGTAAAAATGGGCGGTTTAGCGCAGGCGGCCTGATGCAGGCTGATGCCAAATCGCGCAAAACGCATAACATTACTCTTGTTCCCTTCGCGGGTACTAACCCGATCAGGTTCCGCGGATCCCGAATTAACGGTCTCAGCCTGGCGTAATCTCCGTGAGGAAAATTATGCGCTAGGCACTCCGACAAGAAGCCTCAATATAGGAGGCCGATGATAAAACTACAACCCTTCGCAGGGTCTAAACTTCAAACGGCTTAAGCCGGTCTGGCGAGATGATCGTCGTTGGCAGGCGGTAAAGGTGTGCCATCGACCGGATCAAATGCCAGGATAATTAATTGATCTTCAAGCTGAAAACGCGCATCCAACGCTTCACCAATATCGGATAATGCATAATGGAAGGCGAAAGCATTGTCATCATCAATATCATTTTCTGTGTAACTGTCATGGAAAGCCATGATAGTTTCAGTGTTCAGCTCCAGCGCAGGGTATATTTTGGCAGCTTGTGATTTAACTGAGCTGCCTGCGCTGGCGACTTCATCGATTATCCGCTGATAAAGATGGAAATGGCCGGCAGAGAGATAGTCCACCAGATTATGACAAAAGTTATCCAGCGCTTTTTCATTCAGTGGGGTATGTTTTTCTTTATTGGGTTTCAGACCGACCAGTGTGCAGTATGCAACCAGCAGTTCTTTGCGCGCGTGAAGCCATTGGTCTACTAACTCATTACTGCCACCAACGCGTTGGGTCAGTCTTTCCAGACGATTTAGCATGGTTGACTCCGTGAGCGATAAAAAAGTAACCAAAATGTGAAGGTTACTAATGTTAAATTTCTGTCTCAGATTGTCAGTCTCGTCGAGGTTATGCAACAACAATTATGGAATTACAGATCACAGAGCAACATAACGGCTGGTGGGTCATCAGCCATGAAGGCAAGCTATGGCTGCCTGAAGGTGAACTGCCGTTTGGCAGTGCAACGCAATTCTCTCTGACCGGCAAAACGGCACGCCAGATTGGCGAGTGGCAGGGCGAGCCGGGCTGGCTGG
>NZ_MJIB01000021.1:737437-798293 GCF_003697865.1 Rahnella sp. Larv3_ips
CGTTCCGTCATTTCATGCGTTTTGGCGAATCCTTGCTGAGCAAGCTGGCGAGCTGGCAGGGCGATAAAACCCTGACCGACGCCGTGCTGGTCAATCCTGAGGTTTGCGAGGCACACATCGCCTCGGGGCGTGGAACGCTTATTCTGGCCTCGCATCTGGGCGATATCGAATCCTGCCGCGCATTGGGTGCGCTCAACCACCGGATCATCGTCAATGCGCTGGTTTTCACCGACAATGCCGAGCGCTTTAATCAGGTGATGAAAGAGATCAATCCGCAGGCGGTGGTGAACCTGATTCAGGTGAGCAAGATGGGGCCGGATACGGCGATGCTGTTGCAGGAAAAGCTCGATGCAGGAGAATGGGTGGCGATCGTCGGCGATCGTACCTCCGCCAGCAGCCATCAGCGCGGTGAACACGCCCGCGTGATCTGGAGTGATTTTCTTGGCAAGCCGGCCGCGTTTCCGCAGGGGCCTTTTATTCTGGCGGCAGCGCTGCGTGCGCCGGTGATGCTGATGTTTGGCATCATGCAGCAACGGCAACTGCACATTTACTGTGAAAATTTTGCCGACCCGCTGATCCTGCCGCGCGCTCAGCGCCTGCCCGCGTTGCAGGACGCAGTCGATCGTTACGCCGCTCGTCTTGAGCATTACAGCCTGCTGGCGCCTCATGACTGGTTCAATTTTTATGATTTCTGGCAGCATCCAGCGGATGACGCCCCTGAAGGGAAACCTGACTGATATGACGTCCAAACTTGACCCACAATTTAACGATCCGCGATTTTCTACCCGCGTGGAAATCACCGTGCCTTTTCACGACGCTGATTCGATGGGCGTGGTGTGGCATGGCAACTATTTCCGTTATCTGGAAGTCGCGCGCGAGCAATTGCTGAAGCAGTTTGATTACGGTTACCGTCAGATGCTGGCGTCAGGCTATGTCTGGCCAATCGTCGATACCCGCCTGAAATACATTGCGCCGGTTGTCTTCGAGCAACGTATTGAAGTGCGCGCACAGCTGGAGGAAATCGAAAACCGTCTGCGGATCGGCTATCAGATTTTCGACATCGAAACCGGTAAGCGCACCACCACCGGTTACACCTTGCAGGTGGCGGTGGATGCCACCACCAAAGAGATGTGCTTTGTCTCGCCACAGGTGTTGTTCGATAAAACGGGAGTCAGCCTGTGAGATCACTGTTATTTATCCTGCTGGCGGTGTTCAGCGTGGCAGCTCAGGCCGTCACGCTGGAAGAGTTACAGCAGCGTTTTAGTCAGGTGCCGGTACTCAGAGCCGAGTTTGCCCAGCAGCGGACCATCAGCGGTATGGCGCAACCGCTGAATTCCAGCGGAAATCTGGTGATCGCCCAACAGCAAGGGCTGTGGTGGCAGCAGGAGAAACCCTTCAGCCTGACGTTATTACTGACCGAAAATCGCATGGTGCAGATCATGGCGGGGCAGGATCCGCAGGTCGTCACCGCGCAAAGCAACCCGCAGATGTTTCAGTTCAACTCGCTGCTGAGCGCCTTGTTTCATGCCGATCGCCGCGTGCTGGAGCAGAATTTCACGCTCGGTTTCACCGATCAGGGAAAGGGCGCCTGGACGCTTGTCCTGACGCCGAAAGTCTCGCCGCTTAACCGTCTTTTCCGCAGCATCACGCTGCATGGCGAAACTTACCTGAACAATATCGATATTAATGACATGCAGGGCGACGCCACGCATATCCGCTTCTTCAACCAGCAAACGGCGCCAGCCCAGCTGACTGACGCCGAGAAACGCCATTTTGCGTCCTGAATTTCATCGTCGCCTCGCACTGGGCTGGCTGCTGATCATCGCCTTGCTGGTCGCCGCCTTGTTCTGGCTGCTGCCGCGCAGTCAGATTAACAGCAGCGTGCTGGCGCTCCTGCCGCAACAGCAGAACACCACCGTTCCGCAGGTGTTTGTAAAAGGTTTCACGCAGCGCCTTGATCGTCAGCTGATGTGGCTGGTCAGCCCGCCGCAGGGCGCAGGCATTGCGCCGCTTGACGACTGGCTGAAACAGCTGCGGGCGTTGCCTGAACTGAGTCAGGTGGAAGGGCCGATGGATGCTCAACGCCAGCAGGAGTGGGGCACGTTCTTTTTTCAACACCGTAACGCTTTGCTCGATGAAGCGACTCGCCAGCGGCTGACAACCGGCGCGGAGGCGCAAAGCCAGTGGATCCTCGGTCAGCTCTACTCGGCGTTTGCCGGCGTCAGTGGAAAAGAGCTGACTCACGACCCGCTGTTGCTGGTTCGCGCGTCCCAGATGGCGCAGCAGCAGAACAGCAGCGGCATGACGCTCGATCAGGGCTGGCTAATGGCCCGTGATAAGCAGGGGCGCAGCTGGTATTTAGTGCACGGTGAGCTGAAAGCCTCTTCGTATGACATCACCACCGGCAGGCAGACGGTCGCCAGCCTGAATGCGGTGAAACAGGCCTTTGAAACCCGCTGGCCGGGGGCGAAAGTGCTGGCGCGCGGCACAATTTTCTACAGCAACTATGCCAGCCAGCAGGCTGAACACGATCTTTCCACCATTGGCGCGGCGTCAGTGATCGGCGTATTCGTGCTGATTTTAGTGATGTTCCGCTCGGTGCTGCCGTTGTTGCTCAGTCTGCTTTCTATCGCCATTGGCGCATTATCCGGCACCGTCTTTACCTTATGGGTATTTGGCGAAATTCACATAATGACGCTGGTGCTGAGTACCAGCATTGTCGGGATCTCCGCTGACTACACCCTTTATTTCCTCACCGAGCGGCGGGTTCACGGCGACACGACCACGCCGCTGGACAGCCTGAAAAAACTTTTCCCGGCATTATCAATGGCCCTGCTGACCACGGTAGCCGCCTATCTGATGCTGCTGATCGCGCCCTTTCCGGGCCTGCAACAGCTGGCGGTATTCGCCGCGGCCGGTCTGAGCGCCGCCTGTATAACGGTGATGTGCTGGTATCCGTATTTATCAAAACGCCTGCCGGTAGGGCCGACACCGGGGCTTGCCCTGATTTTCCGCTGGTTGCTGGCGTGGCGCAGCCAGAAAGCGGTGCGCATCGGCTTACCCGTCCTGATTTTACTGGTGGCAGCGGGCGGAATAGCTCAGCTTAAAATCAATGATGATATTGCTGATTTACAATCGCTGCCCGCCGCGTTACAGCAGCAGGAACAGCAGATTGCCGCGCTGACCGGGCAAACTAACGATCAGAAATGGCTGGTGGTGTATGGCGAAAATGCCGAGCAAACGCTGCAACGCCTCGAAGCCTTACGGCCAAAGCTGGCGCAGGCCAAAACGGGCGGCGTGATTGACGGCTACCGGATGCTCGGGCTGCCCTCCCAGGCACTGCAGCAGCGCGATTTAACCTTGCTCAGGCAGCGTGCGCCGCAGATTGTGGCTCAGTTAGAGCAGGCGGGTATCCGCGTTTCTGTGCCCGATTTACGTCCGCAAACGGTCGATGTTCCGATGTGGCTTAACAGCGTCATCAGTCAGGGCTGGCGGTTATTATGGTTGTCCCTGCCGGACGGGAGCAGCGCGACACTCATTCCTGTCAGTGGCGTTCACGACAGCGCCGCGATGGCAGCGCTGGCGGATTCCTCGCCGGGCGCGGGCTGGATTGACCGTAAAACGGAGTTCAGCGATCTCTTTTCCCAGTACCGGGTTTATCTGACCGGCCTTCTGGCGCTGGCCGTGGCAGTGATTGCCGTCATGTATCTCTGGCGTTTCCGCCTGCCGCACGGGCTGATCTGTCTGGTGCCGACTGTTTTATCACTGGCGACGGGCATCGCGGCGCTCGGCTACAGCGGGCATAATCTCAATCTGTTTTCTTTGCTGGCGCTGATCCTGGTGCTGGGCATTGGCATTAACTACACGCTGTTTTTCACCAATCCGCGCGGCACACCGACCACCTCGATGTTTGCGATATTCATGGCGGTGGTGACGACGCTGCTGACCTTCGGGATGCTGGTATTCAGCGCCACGCAGGCGATCAGCAGTTTTGGCATCGTGCTGAGTTTTGGCATTCTGACGGCCTTCCTGCTCTCACCGCTGACCCTGCCGGTTAAAAAACGAGGACGTAGAAAATGAGTCGATTCACGTTGCCACTTCTGGCCTGGCTGGTGCTTAGCCTCGGCGGTTGTGCCACGCAGCCTCCGGCCAGTACGCTGCCGCAAGCCTGGCTGAAACCCGGCGTTCAGGTGAAATTACCCTCGCCGCTGCTGGAAAAGCCGGTGAGTCAGCAACAGTTGCTGACGGCCACCGTGAAGGGCAAACAGCAGTCGCTGCTGGTCTTACTTAATGCCGATGGCAAATCGCTGCAACTGGCCGGGCTCTCCCCGCTGGGGATCCGTCTGTTCAAAGTGGTCTACGATCAACAAGGGATCCATACCGAACAGGCCATAAAAATTGACGGTTTACCTCCTGCAAATCAGGTTCTGGCCGATATCATGCTGAGCTACTGGCCGGTCGAACGCTGGCAGCCGCTGCTTCCGGCGGGCTGGCGGCTGGACGATCAACCGCTGCGCCGCACGTTGCTGGATAACCACGGGGCGACGATCACCCGCATCGACTATCTGCCGAAAGGCGCGATCCGCCAGCCGGTGTCGATCACCCAGCAGGCTTTTCATTACCAGATAACTATCCAGAACGTCGGTGGCTAACATGATTTACTTTTCGGCCGTGGGCATGGTGAACGCGCTGGGCAACGATCTTGTCCAGATCGCACAAAACCTCACGGCGGGCACTGCGCCTGGCATGTCATTGCAGGAAGGCTGGTTGACGGAAAACCGTCCGGTCTGGCTTGGCACCGTCACGGGCGATCTGCCGGCGATCCCTGGTGATCTGATGGCGCACCGCAGCCGGAATAATCAGCTGTTGCTGGCCGCGCTGGCGCAGATTGAATCTCAGGTCAACGCGGCGATCGCGCAGTACGGCAAAGATCGCGTTGCGGTGATCATGGGCACCAGCACCTCTGGCATTGCTGAGGGCGAAGAGGCCGTGCGCTATTTACATCAGCACGGTGAATTCCCGCCGGGCTTCGATTACCGCCAGCAGGAGCTTGGCGATCCGTCGCAGTTTATGGCTGAACTGCTGGATCTGAGCGGCCCGGCGTACACGTTGTCTACCGCGTGTTCCTCCAGTGCGCGGGCGATCATCAGCGGCAAGCGACTGATCGAAGCCGGGCTGGTGGACGCGGCCATTGTCGGCGGTGCTGACAGCCTTTGCCGCATGCCCGTGAACGGCTTTAACAGTCTGGAATCGTTATCGCATGGGCGGTGCGCGCCATTCGGACAGGGGCGCGACGGCATCAATATCGGTGAAGCCTCCGCGCTGATTTTACTGACCCGCGAACCGGCAGAGGTCGCACTGCTCGGCGTCGGTGAATCTTCCGATGCGTGGCACATGTCTGCGCCACATCCGGAAGGGCTCGGGGCGGAAAGGGCGATCTCGATGGCGCTGAAAATGGCCGGGCTGACCGCGAGCGACGTGGGGTACATCAACGCTCACGGCACGGCGACGCCGCTCAACGATCAGGTGGAGGCCGCTGTCATACATCGTCTGTTTGGCAACAGCACGCCGTGCAGTTCGACCAAGCATCTCACCGGCCATACGCTGGGTGCCGCCGGCGCGACGGAAGCCGCGCTCAGCTGGCTGATCCTGACGCAGGCTCTTCATCTGCCGCATCAGGATTTTTCACAGATTTCGCGCGATGTCAGCCTGCCGGATATCTGGCTGGCCACGACCGGGCAACCGCTCGCCAGACCGGTGATCCTGTCTAACTCTTTTGCCTTTGGCGGCAACAATGCCAGCATTCTGATCGGGAGGCAGTCATGAGTTATCAAAATGCGGCGGATTTTTTACCTCACGCTGAGCCGATGGTCTTGCTGGAAAACGTGATTGACGTGACCCGCGACACCGCGTTGTGCAGCGTTGTGGTGAGCCAGGACAGCGTACTGGCCCCCTTTCTGAATGCGGGCGGTGCCTTGCCTGCGTGGTATTCCCTCGAGCTGATTGCGCAGACGATCGGCGTGTGGAGCGGCTGGCATGGCGCACAATCCGGCGAGCCGCCACAATTAGGTATGCTGCTGGGCGGACGTGGTCTTAAATGCGCCGTCCCGGAATTTGCGGCGGGCAGTGAATTATTAATCAGAGTATCGATGGTATTACGCGATGAAAAAATCGCGAGTTTTGAAGGTGTTATCAGTATTAAGGGTAAACAAGACAACCTACAGGTTGCACAGGGACGGCTGAATACTTATCAGCCAGACAAGGACGAAATAATAAAATTAACTCAGGGGATGCAGGCATGACGCGTTCAGTATTAGTCACCGGCGCCAGTAAAGGGATCGGTAAAGCCATTGCCATCCGGCTGGCGAAAGACGGTTTTGAGGTAGCGATTCACTACCACAGCGATAAAACAGGCGCTGAAGATACTTTGCAGCAGATCGCCGGATTCGGCGGCAGTGGCCGTATTGTGCAATTTGATATCAGCCACCGTGCGCAGTGCCGCGAGGCGATTGAGCGTGATATTGAGGCGCACGGCGCGTATTACGGCGTGGTTAATAACGCCGGTATTACCCGCGATGCGGCGTTTCCGGCACTCACCGATGAAGACTGGGATGGCGTGATCCATACCAATCTCGACAGTTTCTATAACGTTTTACATCCCTGCGTTATGCCGATGATCGGGCTGCGTCAGGGCGGGCGGATTATTGCGCTGTCTTCTGTTTCGGGTATCACCGGTAACCGCGGGCAGGTCAATTACAGCGCGGCCAAAGCGGGCATTATCGGTGCCTGTAAGGCGCTGTCGCTGGAGCTGGCAAAACGCAAAATCACCGTGAACTGCATTGCGCCGGGGCTTATCGATACAGGCATGCTGGAGATGGAAAAACCGGCGTTCGACGCGGCGATGAGCATGATCCCGCTCAAACGTATGGGCAACGCCGATGAAGTGGCGGGCCTGGCGAGCTATCTGATGTCAGATATCGCCGGCTATGTTACCCGTCAGGTGATTTCCATCAACGGAGGCATGGTATGACACACCGTGTAGTCGTCACCGGCATGAAAGGAATTACGGCGTTCGGTAATCACTGGCACGACGTCAGCGCCCGCCTGCAGCAGGGGCGTAACGCGGTTCGCCACATGGACGAATGGCTGATTTATCAGGGGCTGAATACGCATCTTGGTGCGCCGGTGGATGACTTTGTTATCCCGGCGCATTACACCCGCAAGCGCATCCGTTCAATGGGGCGCGTCTCGCTGCTGTCCACCCGTGCGGTGGAACTGGCCCTGGAACAGGCGGGTTTACTTGATGATCCGATCCTGACCAACGGCGAAACCGGCATTGCCTTCGGATCTTCCACCGGCAGCACCGGGCCGGTCAGCGAATTCGCCACCATGCTGACGGAAAAGCACACCAATAACATCACCGGCACCACGTATGTGCAGATGATGCCGCACACCACGGCAGTGAATGCCGGTCTGTTCTTTGGTCTGAAAGGCCGGGTGATCCCGACGTCCAGTGCCTGCACATCGGGCAGCCAGGGCATCGGCTATGCGTATGAAGCGATCAAACACGGCTACCAGACCGTGATGGTGGCGGGCGGTGCGGAAGAGTTATGCCCGTCGGAAGCCGCGGTTTTTGACACGTTGTTCGCTACCAGCCAGCAAAACGATCACCCTGAATTATCTCCCCGTCCGTTCGATGCGCAGCGTGACGGGCTGGTGATTGGCGAAGGTGCTGGCGCGCTGATCCTTGAATCCCTCGAACACGCCAGCGCGCGGGGTGCGAAAATTTATGCCGAGATCGTCGGGTTCGCCACCAACTGCGATGCTGCGCACATCACTCAGCCGCAACAATCCACCATGCAAATTTGCATTGAAAAAGCGCTGAAAAACGCCGGTATTTCTGCGGCGGAGATTGGCTACATCAGTGCGCATGGCACGGCGACCGATCGCGGGGATATCGCGGAAAGTCAGGCGACGGCGGCGGTCTTTGGCGACAGAACGCCGATTTCGTCGCTGAAAAGTTACTTCGGCCATACGCTCGGCGCCTGTGGCGCGCTGGAAGCCTGGATGTCGCTGGAAATGATGCGCGAAGACCGCTTTGTTCCGACCATCAACCTGACGCAGCCGGATCCGCTGTGCGGCGAACTGGACTACATCATGGGCGAATCGCGTCATATTCAGACCGAGTTTATTCAGTCGAATAACTTCGCGTTTGGCGGCATTAATACGTCGCTGGTTTTCCGTCGCTGGCCATAACTGATGACGTCTGCGTATTTCGTGACGGCACAGCTGAACGACCGCTTCCCGCTGTCGCGTTTGCCCGCAGACCTTCTCGCGCGAAGTGAAAGCATGAACCCCGCCCGCAGGCAGCAATGGCTTGCGGGAAGGGCGCTGCTGGCGCAAGCGATGTGGGCTTTTAAAGGCTGTGAAATGCTGCCCGCTATACAGATTTCCGCCACGGGCAAACCGTCGTTTGTCGCTCCCTCCCTGCCGCATTTTTCCCTCAGCCACAGTAAAAACTGTCTGCAACTGGTTCTGTGCGACGCCGGACAAACCGGATGCGACGTCGAGCAGATGCGCCCGCGTCCGCGTTATCTGGCTATCGCGCAGGCGGCCTTCAGCGCTGGCGAATTCCGGTGGATGGTGGAGCAGACCGATCCGCAGACTGCCTTCTGGCAGCTCTGGTGTTTACGTGAGGCGTGGCTGAAACAGCAGGGCGCAAGCGTCTGGCAAATGGACCGCCTCTGTCTAGATCCCGCCGCAAGACGTTTTACCTCGCAGCCAGCGACCGGCAGCCGGTTATGGTGTGGAAGGCGGGGCACGGTGATGAGCGCGGTGGCCGTTCCGCAAGGCGCCGGGGCGCCGCAGGAATACCGGTTTGAACCCACCAGCGGAATGCTTATTTCTCAGCGTCAGCGCGTCTGGACATCCTTTGATGCCGGGATCTGGTGAACCGACATTTCCGCGAAACCGGCATCACCTGATCGCGAATTATTTCCTGTCAGAATCCCCGAGCTTCTCGCTTAAAAAATCAATGAAACTCCGAATCCGGGTACTGACCCGCTGGTCGCTGTAATACACCGCGTGCAGCGGCATCGCGATGCGCATGACATCCGGCACCAGCAGTTTGACTAAATCCCCGCGCTGCACATCTTCATCGGTCATGAAATCCGACAGACAGGCGATACCGTTGCCCTGCAAACACAGCCTGCGCAGCGTTTCGCCGCTGCCGGAACTGATAAACGGGGTGATCGTCAGTTGCTGGCCATCGGCGCACAGCAGCGGCCATTTGTTCAGCGCGACCACTTCGTTAAACCCCAGACAACGGTGCTTCAGTAACGCGTCGACGCTTTGCGGCGTTCCCCATTTTTTCAGGTATTCCGGCGAGGCCAGCACGCTGCGGTAGCTGAGCATCAGTTTGCGGGCGCGCAGGCTTGAATCCTCAAGCTCACCGACGCGGATCGCCACATCAACTTTGTGGTCGATCAGATTGATGTTGCTCTCGGAAGAAAACAGCGCCAGCGACATCTTCGGAAAGCGTTCGGTGAATTCCGCCACCAGCGGGGTGATGACGTGCAGGATCACCGGCGTGGCGGCATCTACGCGCAGCAACCCCTGCGGATCGTCACGGTTTTCCAGTAAGTCGTCTTCGGCGGCAGCCATGTCATGCAGGATTTTCTGTACGCGAACAAAATACCGTTCGCCTTCATGTGTCAGGCTGATTTGGCGCGTAGTACGGTTGAGCAGGGTGATCCCAAGTTTTTGCTCCAGCCGTTTCAGCGTCCGGCTGACGACGGAATTATCCTGCCCAAGCTGTTCGGCCGCACGGCTAAAACTGCCACTTTCCACCACGGTCACAAAGGTCATCAACTCTTCAGAACTGGCTCGCATTGATGTTACTCCAGCATAAATCATCTGATACTTTGGTTATTTATGTCATTTAAGCACAAGCAGATCAACGCCGCCATCGAATCAGGTCCGGTGATGGGCGGGGCTTTTTTTATGCTAGCCTTTAGGGGAGCAGGCGGGTTGTATACCCTTGTAAACAGATTTGGCCTGAGCGCCTGCGGGCGTATACTGAACTTTCGTTGAGAGATGATCTCTCACATAGCATCATTGAATGAGTGAACAGGCGATTAGCGTGCGAAAAAAAACATATGCAATGAGGTATGTGGCAGGTCAGCCCGCTGAGCAAATTTTCCCAGGCGCCCTCGCACATTTGGGGCCAGATTTGCCGCCGGGTGCCGCACTTCCTAACTCGAATATTTTGCGCGTCATGGTGTGGAATATCTTCAAACAGCAGCGGGCTGACTGGTTGTCAGTCCTGCGTGATTTCGGCAAAGATGCGCAACTGGTATTACTTCAGGAAGCGCAAACCACGCCGGAACTGATCCGTTATGCCACGTCCAACTATCTGGCCGCCGATCAGGTGCCTGCGTTTATGCTGCCTCAGCACCCCTCTGGCGTGATGACACTGTCTGCGGCACACCCGGTCTATTGTTGCCCTCTGCGTGAGCGTGAGCCGCTGCTCAGGCTGGCAAAATCGGCATTAGTCACCGTCTATCCGTTACTGGATGGCCGTCTGCTGATGGTTGTAAACATTCATGCGGTCAATTTCAGTATTGGGATCGACGTTTACAGCAAGCAACTTGACCCGATTGGTGAGCAGATTGCGAATCATAAAGGCCCGGTGATCATGGCGGGGGATTTCAATGCCTGGAGCAAACAGCGTATCAACGCGCTGTTTGGTTTTGCGGGAAATATTCATCTGGAAGAAGTGCGTTTCCCGGCGGATTACCGCAAACGCGCCTTTGGCAGACCGCTCGATTTCATCTTCTATCGCGACCTGAGCGTGACTCACGCTTCCGTCATGGAAACCCGTGCGTCTGACCATAATCCGCTGCGCGTAGAGTTTCTGGCCGGTAAACCCCTGGTGCAGTAAAAAAGCCCTTCCCAAATTTTGGATAAAAAAAAGCACCCGGAATGTTCAGGGTGCTTTTTTATGGTCCAAACCTGTCAGGTTTCCGGGCTCATTTTGTTGCTAACAAACAGCGTTAGCTTTTTGCCCGGCTGAAGGTTGTCTGCTGACGCGTTCCAGCGCATGACATCTTTGATGTTCACGCCGTGACGTCTGGCAATGCTCGACAACGAATCGCCTTTACGTACCTGATAAGTGATGCTGCCACCATTCACGCTGGTATCGCTGACGCTGTTATCCGCCACCTGCAGTGTTTGCCCAACTTTTAACGCGCCTGCTGAGCGCAAATTGTTCCAACGCTGTAGATCACGGGTTTTCACATTCAGTCGGGCTGCAATACCAGACAAGCTGTCGCCGGAGCGAACCTTGTACTGTTTTGCCCCTGACGGAGTGTTGCTGGCCAGTTGGGTTTGCTGCACTGCGGCGATATCGCCATCAGCCAGAGAATCCTTTAACTGGTCGGCATGCGCCTTCGGCAGAACAATGTAATGCGGGCCATTCGGCGCGGTTACATTCTTCTTGTAGCCAGTGTTAAACGACTTCAGCTTGGTCAGTGACATACCTGACATTTCAGCGGCCTGCGTTAATTGCATTTGCTGTCCGACTTCAACACGCGCCAGAGCACGGTCTTCACTCGGTTTCGGCAGGTTGATGCCATACTTCTTGCTGTTCTTTAAGAGGTCACTCAGCGCTAACATCTTCGGAACATAAATCGATGTTTCACGCGGCAGTGCCAAAGACCAGAAATCCGTTGGCCGACCTTTTGCTTTATTCGCTTTCACCGCTTGCATCACGCGGCCTTCACCACTGTTATACGCAGCCACGGTCAGTAACCAGTCGCCGCCAAACATCTTGTTCAGGCGTTGCATCATATCAAGCGCAGCCGTTGTCGAAGCCACAACATCGCGGCGTCCGTCATACCACTGGTTTTGTTTCAGACCATAGTTGCGACCCGTCTGCGGCACAATCTGCCACAACCCAGCAGCGTTAGCTGATGAGGTTGCTTTGGGGTCAAAAGCGCTCTCCACTATGGGTAGCAGTACCAGTTCCATCGGCATCTTACGTTTCTTAATCTGCTCGGTGATCCAGTACATGTACGGCTCTGCCCGTAATGTTACATCGTGGAGATAGCTCTTATGTTTTAAATATTTAACTCTTTGCTCGCGGATCCGGGGGTTATCCGGAACCTTCATCTTCAGCTCGTCGCCAATGAAGTTCCACAGGTTTTGCTGAGAGGCGGCGTCGTTTCCATCCAACCATCCCCCAGAGGCCGCTCGGCCATCACCTGTGAACTGTCCTGCTTCTTCACTTTGACTTGCTGAAGACAAACTCTGTGCATGTTGCTCGGGTACCTTCGCGCCCTGCCTGGACGCCTGGCAACCGGTGAGCAACATGGAGGCGATTATTAGGATCGCATATGCCTTCATGTGTGTGTCATAGTTGCTTAAAAGACGAGCGATAATACTTTGCTAAGAAGAAAAACACAACCTTTGGGTTCAGAAGCTATCCTTGAGAGCCCTTAAATGGGCGAAAACGTGCCAGGCGGGTTTTAAGGGATCGTTAAGGTTTAATTTGTTTTGTAAATCAAGATCATCACATCGTAAAAATAGGTTAATTTTCCGTTCAAGACCGAGGGTAGAAGGCAGGGAAGATTGTCCCTTTTCGCGCATTTGTTGCACTTTGTGCTCATGAGAATGAATATCATGATCCTCGGGCAAAATGGACCGCGCAAACTTAAGATTTGAGAGAGTATATTCATGCGCGGCACAGACGAATGTTTCGTCAGGCAGTGCAGCTAACCGTTGAAACGACTGGTACATTTGTTCGGGGGTCCCTTCGAACAAACGGCCGCATCCGGCTGAAAACATCGTGTCTCCGCAGAAAAGATAAGGTGCGCTATAGTATGAAATATGACCAAGCGTGTGCCCGGGGGTAGCAAAGATTTGCCATTCCAGACCGCCAATTTCCAATTTGTCACCGTTTTTAAGACTAATCTGACTAAATTTGTTCTCAGTTTCGTGAGGTCCGTACACTTTCAGAGCAGGAAAATGGCTGCAAATCTCGTTTACTCCCCCCACATGGTCATGATGATGGTGGGTGAGAAGGATCGCATCAGGGGTTAAATTGTGCGATTTTAACACGGCCAATACCGGCGCCGCTTCTCCCGGATCGACGATCAGACAATGCCCTTTCTGGTCATCCAGCAACCAAATGTAATTGTCCTGTAACGCAGGAATACTGATAAGATTCATGGCAACCTCTCTTTGGCAACTGCTTGAAAGAAGATAATAAAATATGCGACCCGCCCGCGCCCGTAAGAACATTGTTGCTCCGGCTTCATGGGATGAAATCCCGTGCGGCGACTACTACCGTGCCGCGCTTGAGCAACAACTGCAACCCTGGTGGGGAAAACTGTACGGTTTTCACCTGCTGAAAATCGGCGCATTAAGTGCCGAACTCAATGCCGAAGCCTGTCCTATTTCGCATCAGGTCAATTTCGCCTCGCAGGGAGAAGGGATGCACGTCAGAGGCGACCCTTACTCTCTGCCGTTCGCCGCAAAATCTGTCGATGCCTGCCTGCTCAGCCATACGCTGGCCTACGCCGAAGACCCGCACCGCATATTGCGTGAAGTGGATCGCGTGCTGATTGATGATGGCTGGATAGTGTTGAGCAGCTTCAATCCGCTGAGCCTGCTGGGGCTGGGCAAACTGATGCCGTTCTTTCGCAAACGTCAGCCCTACAGCAGCCGCCTGTTCACCCAAATGCGGTTACTTGACTGGCTATCTTTACTGAATTACGAAGTGATGGTTCACCGGCGTTTTCATGTGCTGCCGTGGAGAAAAAACGGTGGGAAACTGCTGAGTACGCATCTGCCCGCGCTGGGTTGTATGACGCTGATTATTGCCCGCAAGCGAACTTTCCCGCTGACGCCGATGGCGAAAAAAGTGCCCGCGCAGAAACAAAAAATACCCCAGGCGGTGGGGGCAACGAAGAGTTACCGGGAAGAACATCGGGACTAAAACACTACACCGTCCCTCTGATGAGGGGCGGCGTGGACAGGGTGTGGTTCCTGCGGCGTTAATTCTCGGCCTGATAACCGACATCTTCCAGCGTCGGATTGCCCGCCGCTTCTTTTGCCAGCACGTCACAGCGTTCGTTTTCCGGATGACCGGCGTGGCCTTTCACCCACATCCAGTTCAGCTGATGTGTCTGAATGGCGGCGTCGAGACGCTTCCACAAATCGACGTTTTTCACCGGCTTTTTATCTGCTGTTTTCCAGCCGCGTTTTTTCCAGTTATGGATCCAGGTGGTAATGCCCTGGCGCACATACTGGCTGTCAGTGCTCAGCGTGACTTCGCACGGCGTGGACAAGGCTTCCAGTGCCACAATTGCCGCCATCATTTCCATGCGGTTATTGGTGGTCAGCCGGAAACCGGCGCTGAACTCTTTTTCATGCTGCTTATAGCGTAAAATCGCACCGAAACCGCCGGGGCCGGGATTACCCAGGCAGGAGCCGTCGGTGAAAATTTCTACCTGTTTGGTCATCTCTGGTAGACTCTTCCATCAAATGTAAAAGCCAAGTCTGACATAAACGAGCGCTGCGAGCACTGCAATATGATTTCTTCTCCTACCAGACAGATTGTTCTCGATACCGAAACCACCGGTATGAACAAACTCGGCGTCCATTACGAAGGGCACCGGATTATTGAAATCGGTGCCGTTGAGGTGGTGAACCGCCGCCTGACCGGCCGCAATTTTCACGTTTATCTCAAACCCGATCGCCTGATCGACCCGGAAGCCTTTGGCGTTCACGGCATCAGCGATGAATTCCTCGCCGACAAACCGACGTTTGCCGAGGTCGCGGACGATTTTATCGAATACATTCGTGGCGGCGAACTGGTCATCCATAACGCGACGTTCGATATCGGCTTTATGGATTACGAGTTCGACATGCTGGGCCGTAATCTGCCGAAAACCGAGACGTTCTGTAAAATCACCGACAGTCTGGCGATGGCGCGTAAGCTGTTTCCCGGCAAACGTAATAACCTCGATGCCCTGAGCGATCGCTACCTGATCGACAACAGCAAACGTACGCTGCACGGCGCACTGCTTGACTCCGAAATCCTGGCCGAAGTGTATCTGATGATGACCGGCGGCCAGACCAGCATCAAGTTTACCCACGAAGGTGAGCAAAACACCGGTGCGGACGGGCAGGGGATCCAGCGGATCGCGCGTCCGGCGTCCGGCCTCAAAGTGATCAACGCCAGCGAGCAGGAGCTGGCGTGGCATGAAGAGCGTCTTGATCTGGTCGTGAAAAAAGGCGGCAGTTGTTTGTGGCGTTCCTGAGCCGAATTTTTCCGGCGGTTGCACTTAAAATATCCAGGATGCAGAAAAACTGTGCAGTTGTTTGAAAACGAGAGGAAAAGCATTGACGGCGTCGCGGGGATTCCTTACTATCCGCTCCGTTCTTAACCAGAACAAAACGCGGAGCGGTAGTTCAGTTGGTTAGAATACCTGCCTGTCACGCAGGGGGTCGCGGGTTCGAGCCCCGTCCGTTCCGCCACTATTCAGAAGCCCTGAGTGAGAAATCACTCAGGGCTTCGTCGTTTCTGCCGTCCTGGCATTTTCCTTCCTTCTCTGTTCTGTTTATTCCGCTTCGGCTTTCAGATACCCCAGCTCATGGCTGCTTACACGATCGTGACGTGCAATAAACCGGTAACAGCCACCGGACAACAGCGCGCCAATGAACCAGCTAAAGTTCGCCACCTGATGCAGGCCCGGCGTAAAGCTGATGACCAAACCAATCACCACGGCAGGCACCAGCGCCGCGATTGCTTTCGGGTTAAAGCCGTTGCGGTACCAGTAACGTCCGGAAGGTGTGGCGTTGAACAGCGCATCGACATCCATCTGACCGCGTTTGATCAGGTAATAATCCACCAGCAAAATCCCGAACAGTGGCCCGATAAACGCGCCCAGCACGTCCAGCGTGTAGTGAATCAGTTCCGGTGACTGGAACAGGTTCCACGGCGTCAGCAGAACAGAGCCGACGGCCGCGATCATCCCGCCGGTGCGGAAGCTGATTTTTTGCGGCGAGCAGTTAGAAAAATCGAAAGCCGGCGAGACAAAGTTCGCAACGATATTGATCCCGATGGTAGCGATGATCATCGTCAGCAGGCCGAGCGCTACGGCCACGCTGTTGCCCACGCGGCTGACCGTTTCGATAGGATCGGTGATCATCTGGCCGAACAGAGATTGTGTCCCTGACACGATAACCACGGTCACAATGGAGAACAGCAGGAAGTTAAACGGCAGGCCCCAGCGGTTACCGCGACGGATTTCGCTCATACTTTTGCCATAACGCGAGAAGTCGCCGAAGTTCAGCAGCGGGCCGGAGAAGTAAGACACCACCAGCGCGGTGGCCGTCAGCATTTCCCAGCCCTGCTGGCCGATGGTCAGCGTTTTAGTCGACAGCGTGAAAGAGATATTGCTCAGGCCGGTTTTATACAAGATCCAGCCCGCGAGCATCAGCATGACGACATACACTGCCGGGCCCGCCACGTCGATGAAGCGTTTGATCGCGCTCATGCCGTGCCAGAACACCATGGCCTGTAACACCCACATAATGCCAAAACAGATCCAGCCCAGCGCCGACAGCCCCAGCCAGTGCGGCACGGTCAGCGGAGTGATTGACGGGAAAAACTTCAGCAATACCAGCATCAGCGCGCTGGCGGCCAGATAGGTCTGAATGCCGTACCAGGCGAAGGCTATCAGCCCGCGGATCACCGCCGGAATGTTTGCCCCGAACACGCCAAACGCCTGACGGCAAATCACCGCGTAAGGCACACCGGCCTGCTGGCTCGGTTTCGCCACCAGGTTGGCGCAAATCTGCACAATACAAATCCCGCATAACAAACACAGCAGCACCTGCCAGCTGGTCAGCCCGAGCGTGAAGAAACTCGCCGCCACCACATAGCCTCCCATGCTGTGCACATCGGACATCCAGAAAGAAAAGATGTTGTACCAGCTCCAGTTTTGGTGACGCGTTGGCGCTAAATCATCATTGCACAGCCGCGGGCTGTAATAAGGCTTGATGATCCCGGCGCTCTGTTCAGAAGACGCCGTGGCGGAGGTGATTTCCTGATTTGGCATAAATCGTGCTCCTGTCATAAACAACATGTGAAAGTCGGAAGCCGGATCTCCGGCTGCCAAAAGATGAAAGCAGTCACAGGAGCACTGCATGAATCAGGCCAAATTTCACTTTTTGTATACAAAAAATCTATTTCATGTATACGATTAATACACGAACGGTATACGGAGTAACGGCAATGACCAGTTGGAACGGGCTGAATACGGCCTATTTTACCGAGGATAAGGACGACCATATTTATAACGCGCTGGTGAAATCGATCGTCGAACATCAGCTGTTACCGGGCAGTAAATTGCCGGAAGAAGCGCTGGCGGACGTGTTTTCCGTCAGCCGCACCGGCATCCGCCGTGTGTTGCAACGCCTTGCCGCAGTGCAACTGGTGACGTTATTGCCCAAGCGTGGTGCGCACGTCACCACGCCGGACGCTGAAGAATCCCGCGATGTTTTCGCCACCCGTAAAATTCTCGAATGCGCCAACCTGCCGCTGGTGATCGCCCGCTGTCAGTCCACCCATCTGGTGGCCATGAAAAAGCTGGTGCAGGAAGAAAAGCGTGCCCACGAAGAACGTAATGGTGAGGCCGCAATCCGCCTTTCTGCCGCCTTTCATGTCCAGCTGCAGGCTATTTCCGGCAATAAAGTGCTGACCGAATCTGTCTCCCAGCTGACGCTGCGGTCTTCCCTCGCCATTGCCGCCTGGGGCGCGCCGTGGCAGCAGGGATGCCGCTGTCACGATCACGACGATCTTCTCGACTTGCTGAAAAAGCGCGATGTCACCGCGCTGACCGCGAGCATGGCGCAGCATTTTGACAGCATTGTTTCCAGCCTGCGTTTTGAGCAGAACAAGGGGCAGATGCCGGATTTCGCGCAGATCTTTTCCTCGCAACGGACAGCCAACAATGAGGAGAAACGCTGATGTCGCGCGCGCTTTGTATACAACTGATCAATCCGAACACCAGCCAGGCGATGACCGCAGTGATGGCGCAAACGGCCCGTTCGGTGGCGGCACCGGAGACACAGATTCTGGCCGTCTGCCCTGAAGAGGGGGCACCGTCCATAGAAGGGCATTTTGATGAGGCGATTGCCACCCTGGGCGTTTTACAACAGGTGAAGGCGGGGCGGGATGCCGGTGCTGACGGGCACATTATTGCCTGTTTCGGCGACCCCGGATTACTGGCCGCGCGCGAGCTGGCACGCGGGCCGGTGGTGGGTATTGCGGAGGCGGCGATGCACCTGGCGACTATGCTGGCGACACGGTTTTCCATCGTGACGACCCTGCCGCGCACGCTGACCATCGCCCGGCATTTGCTGCATCAGTACGGTTTTGAACGCCACTGCGCGGCGCTGCATGCCATCGATCTGCCGGTATTATCGCTGGAAGACGGCAGCGGTCTGGCGCAGGAAAAAGTGCGTGAGCAGTGTATCGCGGCGAAAAAATCCGACGGCAGCGGGGCGATCGTGCTCGGTTGCGGCGGCATGGCCGATCTGGCGCAGGAACTGACGCTGGAGCTGAACATTCCGGTGATCGACGGCGTCAGCGCGGCAGTCAAAATGGTGGAGTCACTGGCCGCATTGCGCCTGACCACCAGTAAACACGGCGATCTGGATTATCCGCTGGAAAAACCCCTGTCTGGTCGATTTGCCGGACTGAATCTGAGAGATCACTATGTCTGATGTTGAGCACGGTTTTACCGACGCGTATCCGCGTGACCTGATCGGCTATGCCGGACGCCCGCCGCACGCCAACTGGCCGGGCAACGCCCGCATCGCGGTGCAGTTTGTCCTCAATTATGAAGAGGGCGCAGAGAACAACGTGTTGCATGGCGACGCCGGTTCCGAGCAATTTCTGTCTGATATCATCGGTGCTGCCAGTTTCCCTGCCCGACATATGTCGATGGATTCGCTGTACGAATACGGCTCCCGTGCCGGTTTCTGGCGCATCCACAATGAGTTTCAAAAACGCGGCCTGCCGCTGACCGTTTTCGGCGTGGCGATGGCGCTGGCGCGTAACCCGGAAATCGTCAATGCCATCAAAGCGGCGGATTACGATGTCGTCAGCCACGGCTGGCGCTGGATCCACTATCAGGACATGAGCAAAGCCGAAGAGGCGCAGCACATGCAAAAAGCCGTCACCGTGCTGCGCGATTTATTCGGCAAAGCGCCGTCCGGCTGGTACACCGGCCGCGACAGCCCGAACACCCGCCAGCTGGTGGCCGAATCGGGCGGATTCCAGTATGACAGCGATTACTACGGTGATGACCTGCCGTTCTGGACGCCGGTAAAACTGGAAAATGGTGAGACAAAACAGCATCTGGTGATCCCGTACACGCTGGAAACCAACGACATGCGCTTTGCCTCCCCGCAGGGTTTCAACACCGGCGAGCAGTTTTATACCTACCTGAAAGACACGTTTGACGTGCTGTATGAAGAGGGTGAAACCTCACCCAAAATGATGTCGATCGGGATGCACTGCCGGATACTTGGCCGACCAGGGCGGTTCAGGGCTTTGCAGCGGTTTCTGGATTACGTGGAATCGCATGAACGCGTTTGGGTTTGTAAGCGGCAGGAAATAGCGGATCACTGGGTTAAACATTTCGGTGTTTAATCTCGAAATTCAAATTCAATTTCAAATTCAAAACCTTGGGTTGCCACCCAAACTGGCCTTAAGGGGCGCCTATCGCCGCACCCCTTAAGAATCCCGGGCTCTTACACTGCGCGCTGTCGCTCGCTGGCTATGTTTCAGCTGCCGCAGCGACAGGCTGGAAATCTTGCCGCTGCGCGGTGCCCTTTCTCGGTCCTGAAGCCTTAGGTCTTCAGGCCGCTCCGTTCGGCAAGATTTCTGAATCGCCCGCACGATCTTAAATTCAAATTGGAGTTTAAATCGCTCTGTTTTTAGAGAGTGAATTGGCGCGATTAAAAATTTTGCTGAACGGAGCGGCTTCGAGACCAGAGGCTCGAAGACCGAGAGAAGGAACCGCGAAGCGGCAATATTTTGCGCCACTCACTGATCTACCGGAACATGTCCGTCATACCCGCGGAGCGCGCAGTTAAAAGACGCGGGAGATCCAAGAGGGGCCCGTCCTGGCCCCTTTTGGGCGGTTTCGGCGCAGTGCGACAAGTGATCACCGCAATTGAGAAACCGAAACTTCACCCGTCCAATCCTGGAAAAAGAACAGTTTCCCCAGCTTTCCAAAGCTGAACCGCCCATTGGTTCTGTCAAACCATCAGACTCACATGGGCTGCCACAATCTTCCATCCACTCGCCATCTTCACCCAGGTTTGCTGCTGACGCCCGACACGGTCGGTCCCTTCGCGGCGAAACTCGGTGCTGGCGACCGCCATGTCATCGCCAAAGGTGGTGATGGTGGTGTTGATCAGTTCGCGATCCAGACCCTGCGCCGGGCGGGCGGCGCGAAACGCGCGGATGGAGTCGATGCCGTAAAGATTTTCCCCTGCGCCGTAGCGCACGGTGCGCGGATCGTGCCAGAACAGCTCGTCGAGAACCGCAGTGTCATTGGTGATCAGCGCCTGCTCATAACGATAAAATGCCGCGTTCATTTCGGCGAGGATCGCCGGGCGGTCAATATTGTCAGTTTTCATGTTTACTCTCTTTACCCTGGAAAACGGTGGCCTGTTAATTCAGGTATACATCACCGGAGAACTGCTGACGTTCACGATGCCCTGTTGCTCCAGCGCCCACGCAGCACGCAGGCACAGGTCTTCCCGCCACGGCGGTGCAATCAGTTGTAATCCTATCGGCAGGCCTGTTGCCGTTGTCACGGGAACGGTCACCACCGGCAGACCAAGGAACGAAACCGGCTGTGTCAGCATACCCATGCTGGCGCGCGTTGGCAGATCCTGACCGTTGATGTGAATCGTCTCCTGACCGATTAACGTCGCCGGACACGGCGTGGCTGGCGCAATCAAGATGTCCCAATGGTCAAACAATGGCAACACCTGTTGCTGAAACTGATGACGGAAACGCTGCGCCTGTACGTACCAGGCCGCCGGGATCATCGCCCCGGCCAGCAAACGCTCGCGGGAAAGCGGTTCAAACTGCTGCGCAATGCTGCGCAGTTTTGGCAAATACTGATTGCCCCCTTCCGAGGCACTGATGATGAACGCGGCGGAACGGGCCAGTTCAGCCTGCGGCATATCAATTTCTTCCTGCGCCTCCAGTGCTTGGGCTATCTGACGCACCGCGTCTTTGGCGTGGCCGTCGCACCAGGTGGAGAAATAGCCGCCGAGAACCGCGGTGCGTAAACCTTGCTGACCGCGTTTTAACTGAGAGAACGTCTCGGTGTTGGGTTTGTCTGCCTGAAAATGATCCTGCGGATCGGTGCCCTGAATGGCGTCATACACCTGTGATAAATCCTCGCTGCATCGCGCCATCGGGCCAAGATGATCGAGGCTGGCGACAAACGGCTGGCTGCCGCTGCGCGAGATCCGCCCGAAAGTGGGTTTCAGGCCGAGAATACCGCTCAGGGAGGCGGGCACGCGAATCGAGCCGTTGGTGTCGCTGCCCAGCGTGAAATGCACCAGACCGGCGGCCACCGCGGCGGCAGAACCGCCGGACGATCCGCCCGCGACACGGGTCAGATCGCGCGGGTTGCGCGTCGCGCCGTAATGGCTGTTTTCCGTGGTGAAACCGTAGGCGTACGCATCCATGTTCAGCATGCCGGAAAGCATCGCGCCCTGTGCCGCGAGGCGTGAAACGGTCCACGCATCATGACGTGCGGCGGCGTTGCTGCTGTTGAGGCTCGCACCTGCCAGCGTCACCTCACCGGCCACGTCCAGCAGGTTTTTCACCGCGTAGGGAATGCCGGCCAGCGGCGATAAGGTTGCGCCGCTGGCACGGGTTTTATCCACTTTTGCGGCTTCACTCAACATGCGTTCGCGGGTGATATGCGTATACGCGTTGATGGCAGGATTGGCCTGTTCGACGGCGCTGAGCGTCGCGGTGGCGATTTCCGTGGCGGAAAGCTCGCCCCGTGCGAGGGCCTGGTGCAGCTGGCTGATGGTGAAATGATCGAACGATTTCATGCGCGATACACCCCGGCGATTTCCAGACGCGAATCGAGCGGTAAATCCATCAGCGGTTGCGCCATCTGCGCAATGCGGCTGAACTGTATCAGCAATTCCTGACGACGCGCGTCGTCGAGATCCAGTGCCAGAACGGACTCCATCTGACGGACATAAGCGGCCCAGTCGGTCGCTGCGGGGGGCGTTTTCATGTTGCTTCCTTATCCATTCTTATGAGCGAACTCTGATTAAAATCCGGCGGCGCTGCCGTTGCTGCGCGGGTCGGAGGCACCTTCAAACATGCCGTTGGTGTGGCGCACAATCGCCCCTGCATGGCCGACGGCCTCGCTGAAATCCGGTAATAATTCGACGTCGTGGCCGCGCTGCCTCAGCCCGGCCTGTGTCAGATAGTCGAAGCGGCCTTCCAGTTTCAGGGAATCTGAACTTTCGCCCCAGGTCCGGCCCAGCAGCCAGCGCGGCCCGCTGATCGCCTGTTGTAAGGATTGCCCCTGCACCACGTGGCGGATAAACACCGCCGCCTGCGTTTGCGGTTGTCCGTCGCCGCCCATCGAGCCATACACCAGCGTGCGGCCATCGTACAAACGTGCGGCGGCGGGGTTCAGCGTGTGGAACGGTTGTTTGCCCGGCGCCAGCGCCAGCAGATGATCGGGGTCGAGGCTGAAAGAGGCGCCGCGGTTTTGCCACAGCACGCCACTTTCCGGCAGCACGACACCGCTGCCAAACTCGTGATAGATGCTCTGGATAAAAGACACCGCCAGCCCGCTGCTGTCCATCACGCCCATCCAGACGGTATCGCCGGGGCCTTTACCTTTGCCCCAGTCGGCGGCGCTGTGGGGTTTGATGCGGGTCGCGAGAGCATCGAGATACTGCGGATCCAGCAGGCTCTGGGCGTCCTGCGTCATCATGCGCGGGTCGGTGATGAAACGATCGCGCAGGCCAAACGCCAGTTTGGTGGCTTCGACGATGCTGTGAATGGTGGCGCTTTCGTCCATGCCTTCCAGCGGCAGACGGTCAGTCAGGCCGAGGATCGCCAGTGAAACCAGCCCCTGCGTCGGCGGCGTCAGGTTGTAGATTTCGCCTTTGCTGTGTTTGAGGCGCAGCGGCACGCGGCGCTGTGGCTTATACGCCGCGAGATCGGCACGGGTGACCGGCATACCCAGTTTTTCCATGTCGGCGGCCATGCTGTCGGCCAGTTCGCCACGGTAAAAACTGCCCAGTCCGTCTTCGCACAGCATCGAGAGCGTCTGCGCCAGCTGCGGCTGGGTAAAGCGGTTGCCAGCGCGGGGCACTTCGCCGTTTGGCAGAAAGACGTCGGTAAATGAGCGGATGTCTTTCAGTTCGTGTTGTTTGGCGCGGGTGGCAGCTTCCTGAGAGGCGGTAACCGGTATGCCGTCGGCCGCATAGCGAATGGCATCGCGCAGCAGGCGCGACAGGGGTTTTTGCTCGCCGCCAAATTCAGCGGAAATGTTCAGCGCTTCCTGCCAGCCGCCGACGGTGCCCGCGACGGTCAGGGCAGATTTCGGGCCGCGATGCGGAATATGCGTTTCACCGGCGTAGAACCCGATCGATGCCAGCGATCCGGCGGCACCGCTGGCGTCGATGGCCACCGGATTGCCCTGCGGTGGCACAATCAGCCAGAAACCGTCACCGCCGAGCCCGTTCATGTGCGGATACACCACGGCAATCGTGGCAGCGGCGGCGACCATGGCTTCAATGGCATTGCCGCCTTCACGTAATACCGCAAGCGCACTCTGGCTTGCCAGGTGATGAGGCGTCACCGCCATACCGAGCGGTGCGCTGTTACTGTTAATCATGCGATGTCCTTTTTGAGACGCTTTTTTATGCTGCCCGTGTTTGCAGGGTTTCGGGCGCGTAGGGATAACGTTAAGCAAGAGGTGTTCCACATCGGCAGATTTCTCACGCTTTCCTGCATAATTTCGCTTGCATTGGCAAGCATAGTGCATGCCATGATAGGTGCTGAAACATTGGTTACAGAGGCGGTGAGATGAAACAAATTGATGAGCGTCTGCGGGATCATTACGCAGAGCTGACGCCGCAGGAACAGCGCGTCGCCGACTTTATATTTGCCAGTATCGATGATCTGATGAGCTACAACAGCGCCGAGCTGGCGCGGCTTAGCGGCGTGTCGAAGGCCACGGTCAGCCGCCTGTTTAAGCGTCTCGGCTATCCGAGTTATCGCGATATGCGCGATGAAATGCGCACCCTGCGCCAGAGCGGGATGCCGCTGACCGACAGCCGTGACGCGGTGCAGGGCAACACCCTGTTATCCCGCCACTATAAGCAGGAAATGGCTAATCTGACCCAGTGGATTAACCAGATCGACGGCGCTCAGTTTGGCGCGCTGATCACCGCCCTGAGTCAGGCGCGGCAGGTGCGTCTGCTGGGCTTTCGCAACAGCTATCCGGTGGCGCTGCACCTGCGCCAGCAGCTGATTCAGGTGCGCGCAGGGGTGATGATGATGCCGCAACCAGGGCAGACGCTGGCGGAAGAACTGGTGGATCTCACCGCGCAGGACGTGGTGATTTTCGTCGCTTTTCGCCGCAGGCCGCGTATGGCGAAAGCGATTCTGACGCAGTTGCAGTCGCTGGGCGTGCCGGTGCTGCTGATTTGCGAGCCGCAGGCGCAGACGCTTATCCCGCTGGCCGCCTGGCATCTGGCCGCACCGCTCGACAGCGTCTCGGCGTTTGACAGCTATTCCTCCGCCATGAGTCTGGCGAATCTTCTCAGCAATGCGTTACTGCACGATACCCTGGCATCGGGCCGTCAGCGCATTCATCAGATTAGCGATCTGTATACCGATCTGGATGAGCTGGAGCAGCGCTGATTCCCGTTTACAGAACATACTGAGCGCTTTTGTGGTGCTTTCGCACAATTTCAGTGCATCCGGTTTTCCGTTTTTCATTCTTTTTGCCCTGATACAGGGCAAAAAGAACGCTTCAGAATACCTTCTTATTCGTCTGATCCCTTGTCGTACCGTGACTTAGCGCACAATTTTTCCTCTGAAACGTTTTTGGCACATTCGTTGCAGAGTCATGTTTATAAGAATCTATCGTTCCAAAAACCTTTCACCGGAGATAATCTATGAACATGAACAAACGGCTGTTGGCGTGGGCAGGTGCTGCAATGCTGGTGCTTCAGGCATCCGGCGCGATGGCCGATCAGTTGCAGGATATTCAGAAACGCGGCGTGCTGCGCGTGGCCGTGCCTCAGGATTTCCCGCCGTTTGGTTCGGTGGGAAAAGATCTGCAACCTGAAGGTTATGACATCGATATGGCGCAATACCTTGCCGATAAAATGAAACTTAAGTTGCAACTGGTGCCGGTGACCAGCGCCAACCGCGTGCCTTATCTGCAAACCGATAAAGTGGATCTGGTGATTTCCAGCCTCGGGAAAAACGCCGAGCGTGAAAAAGTGATCGATTTCAGCAACGCCTACGCGCCGTTCTTCCTCGGCGTATTTGGCGCGAAAGGCGACAAACTGGCGGATCTGAAAGCACTGTCCGGCAAAACCATCGGCGTGACCCGTGGCGCGGTGGAAGATCTGGCGCTGACCGATGTGGCACCGAAAGACGCCAAAATTCAGCGCTACGAAGATAACAACACCACGCTGTCGGCGTACCTGTCCGGTCAGGTGGAATACATTGCTACCGGTAACCTGGTGGTGGCGGCAATTGCGCGTATGAACCCGGCCAAAGCGCCAGAGTCGAAAGTGATGCTGAAAGATTCGCCGTGCTTCGTTGGCCTGCGTAAAGACGAACCGGCGCTGAAAGACAAAGTGAATGAACTGATTGCCGAAGGCGTGAAAGACAAGACGCTCAACGCGCTGTCCGAAAAATGGATGAAGGCTCCGCTTCCGGCGTCCATCGGCGCGTAATCCACGTTTTCACGGAGATCTTTCATGACCTATCAGCTTAACTTTAGCGCGCTGTGGCCTTATATGCCGGAGCTGTTGGCCGGCTTATGGACCACCATTGAGCTGACGGTGATGGCAACGATTGGCGGCGTCGCGATCGGTATCTGCGGCGCGGCCATTCGCTGCGGCAACCATAAAACCCTGCGGGCGGTGTGGGGCGTGTATGTCGAAGCCATCCGTAATACGCCGTTTGTGGTGCAGCTGTTTTTCATTGTTTTTGGTCTGCCCGCCATCGGTCTGAAAATGACCGCCGGTGAGGCGGCACTGCTGGCGATGCTGATTAATCTCGGCGCGTACAGCACGGAAATCATCCGCGCCGGTATTCAGGTGACGCCGAAAGGCCAGTGGGAAGCCGGGCGCGTGCTTGGATTAACGCGCAGCCAGACCTTTCTGCGCATCGTGCTGCCGCCGTCGCTGAAACGTATTTATCCGTCGCTGGTCAGCCAGTGCATTATCGTGATGCTCGGATCGTCCGTGGTATCGCAGGTGTCCTATGAAGAACTGACGTTTGCGGCCAACTTAATTCAGTCGCGCACTTTCCTCAGTTTCGAAGTGTATCTGGTCACCACGCTGTTCTATTTAATGCTGTCGGTCGCGATGCGTCAGCTGTTGCTGCTGGCCGGACGCCGCTTCTTTGGGAGTGAAAACTAATGATGACCTTCACTGACTGGGACATTGTGCGCAATCTGTTGCTGGCGGCGCGCTGGACGCTGTTGCTGTCGCTGACCGCGTTTGTCGGCGGCACGCTGGTCACGTTACCGCTGCTGCTGATGCGCCTGACAAAACGCCGCTGGCCGTCGCGTTTTGTGCGCTTATATTCCGAGCTTTTCCAGGGCACACCGCTGCTGATGCAGCTCTTCCTGGCATTCTTTGGCCTCGGGCTGTTTGGCATCAACGTCAGCCCGTGGACAGCCGCCGCGCTGGCGCTGACCCTCTACACCAGCGCGTATCTGGTGGATATCTGGAGTGGCAGCATTGCCGCGTTACCGAAAGGCCAGTGGGAAGCGTCGCGCTGCCTCGGCCTGAATTTCGGCCAGACATTATGGCGGGTGATCACCCCGCAGGCGCTGCGGATTGCCATCGCACCGACCGTCGGGTTTTCCGTTCAGGTGGTGAAAGGCACGGCGCTGGCGTCGATTATTGGTTTTGTCGAGCTGACCAAAGCGGGCACGATGCTCAACAACGTCACCTTCGAACCCTTCAAAGTGTTCGGACTCGTGGCGCTCGGCTACTTCCTGATGTGCTACCCGCTGTCGCGTTACAGCCAGCATTTAGAGAAATCGTTGCGTGGAGATAAACAGTAATGCCGTTGATCACAATTAATCAGGTTCAAAAATTTTACGGCCAGAACCACGTACTGAAAGGTGTGGATCTGGATATCGACAGCGGTGAAGTGATCTCCATCATTGGCCGCAGCGGCTCCGGAAAAAGCACGCTGTTACGCTGCATAAACGGGCTGGAAGGCTATCAGGAAGGCAGCATCAAGCTGGGCGGCATGACCATCACCGACCGCGATTCGCAGGCGCGTGATATCAGCCGTTCCGTCGGCATGGTGTTCCAGAGTTTCAATCTTTTCCCGCACATGACCGCGCTGGAAAACGTCATGCTGGCACCGCGCCGCGTGCTGAAAAAGTCCGCCGCCGAATGCCGCGAACTGGCGGCACAGATGCTGGCGAAAGTCGGCCTGGCGGATCGCATGGATTATTACCCGTCGAACCTGTCCGGCGGCCAGCAGCAACGTGTGGCGATTGCCCGTGCGCTGGCGATGAACCCGAAAGTGCTGCTGTGTGATGAAATCACTTCGGCGCTGGATCCGGAATTAGTCGGTGAAGTATTGAAAGTGCTCGAGCAGCTGGCGAAAGAGGGCATGACGCTGGTGCTGGTGACGCACGAAATGAATTTTGCCCGTGAAGTGGGCGACCGCGTGGTGTTTATGCATCAGGGCACCGTGTGGGAACAGGGCGAAAGCCGGGCGCTGTTTGCCAATCCGCAAACCCCCGAGCTGAAACAGTTTATCGCCTCCGTACGCGGCTTAAATGAAGAGACGCTGCCTCTTTCAATGTGAAGCGGCGTTGGCTGCTTTCTCTCACCCCGGTCACTGAGTGAGCAAAGTGAACGGGGATTCGTTCAATTGCCGCCTTGCTGCACATTGAAATCTATTGGGTATCAGTTCTTAAAGAAATTAAAGGATCCACTATGTCAGATTTCATCTCTCCCGGACAAATCAACCCGCCGACCCGTCTGCTGATGGGGCCGGGGCCGATCAACGCCGATCCGCGCGTGCTGCGGGCGATGGCGAGCCAGCTGGTCGGGCAATATGATCCGGTGATGACCGGTTACATGAACGAAGTCATGGCGCTGTACCGTGCGCTGTATAAAACCGAAAACCAGTGGACGTTCCTGATCGACGGCACCTCGCGCGCCGGTATCGAAGCCGTGCTGCTCTCCGGTATCCGTCCGGGCGACAAAGTGCTGGTGCCGGTGTTTGGCCGTTTCGGTCATCTGCTGTGTGAAATTGCCCGCCGCTGCCGTGCCGAAGTGCACACCGTCGAAGTGCCGTGGGGCGAAGTGTTTGATCCGCAGCAAATCGAAGATGCGATTAAATCGGTGAAACCCCGCTGGCTGCTGACCGTGCAGGGCGATACGTCCACCACCATGTTGCAGCCGCTGGAACAGCTGGGCGAAATCTGCCGCCGCCACGGCGTGCTGTTCTATTCAGACGCCACGGCGTCATTCTGCGGCAACCCGCTGGAAACCGACGCCTGGGGGTTAGACGCCGTGTCAGCCGGCTTGCAAAAATGCCTCGGCGGCCCGTCCGGCAGCGCACCGGTGACCATCAGTCCGCGCTTTGAAGAACAAATCCGCCGCCGTAAATGCGTGGAGGAAGGCATCCGTACCGCCGATCACGCCGACGGCGACGAAGAGATGATCTACTCCAACTATTTCGATCTGGGCATGATCATGGATTACTGGGGGCCGGAGCGTCTGAACCACCATACCGAAGCCACCAGCATGCTGTTCGCCTCGCGCGAATGCGCACGCATCATTCTGGAAGAAGGGCTGGATACCGGCATCGCCCGTCATAAACTGCACGGCGGCGCACTGCTGGCCGGTATTCAGGGGATGGGGCTGGAGGTGTTCGGTGACCTGAATAACCGCATGAACAACGTGCTCGGCGTGGTCATTCCGCAGGGCGTGCATGGCGAACAGGTGCGTCAGATGATGCTTAACGATTTCAGTATCGAAATCGGCACCTCATTTGGCCCGCTGGCCGGGAAAATCTGGCGTATCGGCACCATGGGCTATAACGCCCGTAAAGACTGCGTATTGCAGACGCTGGTGGCGCTGGAAGCGGTGCTCAACCGTCTGGGCTTTGCGTCGAAATACGGCGCAGGGGCGCAGGCTGCGTGGGATCACTACGCAGGAGGTCAGTAATGGCAGAAGCCTTTACGCTGGCTGCGGTTTCCGGCAGCGCAAAACTGGCCGCTGAACGGGTGATGGCGCGCTGCGACGCACTGGCCGCCATCAGTGAAACACCGGGGCAACTGACCCGCGTGTATCTCTCGGCAGAACATTTGCAGGCCAACCGTCTGGTGGGGGAGTGGATGGCGCTGGCCGGTATGCGCGTCTGGCAGGACAGCGTCGGCAATATTTGCGGGCGCTATGAAGGGCTTGATGCGTCAGCTCCTGCTCTGCTGCTCGGTTCACATCTTGACAGCGTGCGCAACGCGGGGCGTTACGACGGCCCGCTCGGCGTGCTCACCGCGCTGGAAGTGGTGGCGCATTTGCATCAGAACGCCATCCGTTTGCCGATGGCGGTGGAAATTGTCGGCTTCTGCGATGAGGAAGGAACGCGTTTTGGCATCACGCTGCTGGGCAGCCGCGGGCTGACCGGCACCTGGCCCGCGCAGTGGCTGGAGCGCGAGGATGCACAAGGCATTACGGTGGCGCAGGCTATGCACAACGCCGGGCTGGATCCGCTGAAAATCGGCGCGTCACAGCGTGCGGTCAGCGATTTTTGCGCCTATCTGGAACTGCATATCGAGCAGGGCCCGTGCCTGCAAACGGCCAATGTGCCGCTCGGTGTGGTCACGGCGATTAACGGCGCGCGTCGTCTTAATTGTGAATTTACCGGTCACGCCGGCCATGCCGGCACCGTGCCGATGGGGCAGCGTCAGGACGCCCTGACTGCCGCCGCCGAATGGACGCTGGCGATTGAAAGCATCACCACCGCCACCGGCCGCAATCTGGTGGCGACCGTCGGTACGCTGGAATGCCTGCCGGGCGCGGTGAACGTCATTGCGGGGCAGGTGAAACTGTCGCTGGACGTGCGCGGCCCCCGTGATGAGGATTTATCCGCTTTACTGGAAACGCTGCTGGCGAAAGGCCGGGAGATCGCGGCGCGCCGCGGGCTGACCTTCGCTGCCGAACAGTTTTACGGCATCCGCGCCACCGCCTGCGACGCCGGTTTGCAGCATCGTCTTAATCAAAGTGTTTTACACTTACAGGGGCAGGCGATGTCGCTGCCAAGCGGCGCGGGGCACGACGCCATCGCCATCGCCGAATGCTGGCCGGTCGGCATGCTGTTTGTGCGCTGTAAAGACGGTATCAGCCATCATCCCGATGAATCCGTCACCACCGGCGACGTGGCTTATGCGGTGCAGGCGTATATCAACACCGTGCTGAGTTTTAAAGAAGGGCATTTATGACGCTGGATGAGTTTAACGCGCTGTCTGAATTCGAAGCCGTTGCGCTGCTGCGCCCGCTGGTGAATATTCCGTCCTGGGCGACGCAACTCACTGACGCGCGGCCATATTCTTCAACGCAACGCCTGATGCAATGCGCCGAAGCAGCCTGTCAGCACTGGCAGCCGGATGACATCGCCCGCGCACTGTCGGCGCACCCGCGCATTGGCGAGCGTGCCAGCGGTGCCAGCAAGGAAGCGCAGCTTTCCCGTGGCGAACAGGCGAGGCTCAATATCAGCCAGCAGGCGGTCATCGATGCGCTGCACGAGGGGAACCTGCGTTATGAACAACGTTTCGCACGGGTGTTTCTGATCCGCGCCAAAGGGCGCAGTTCTGAAGACATTCTGCATAATCTGCAACGCCGTCTTGAAAATTCGCCGGACGCTGAAGATCAGGAAACGGCGCAACAACTCAAAGAAATTACCCTGCTGCGTTTAAAGGAGATTTTCCAATAATGACCCCGGTTTCTAAAACGAAAGTCACCACTCACATTCTCGATACCTCCTCAGGGCAGCCTGCGGCCAACGTGCGCGTCTGGCTGGAAAGCCTTGACGGGCAGAACGTGACGCTCATCAGCGAAACCCAAACCGATGCCGATGGCCGCGCCGCGAAATTAACGCCGGAACCTGTCGCCTCCGGGCATTACCGGCTGTGTGCGGATATCGGCGCGTATTTCGCCGCGACCGGCCGCGCGACGCTGTATCACTCGGCCATTATTGATGTGATGCTCGACGGCAGTCAGGATCATTACCATCTGCCGCTGTTGATCAGCCCGTATTCTTACTCGACCTATCGCGGCAGTTAGACCCGTGGCCCGATCAGCCCATCAGCAGGTGCGGTTGTTTTAAGCGCACGCTTTTGGTCAGCGCATCGTGGCTGACGTCGTGCTGGCGGTTGCTCTGGCGAACCTGTTGCAGGAACGTCATCAGCAGCGGATGCGGGCGCTCGCGGCGTGACATCAGCTCCGGCTGCCCCTGGATCCCGATAAAACAGGCATGGTTGCTCAGCTCAACCGCCTGCGCCTGTTCCCCGCTTTCGTCATAACCAGAAACGCACAGCCCCGCGCTTTCCAGTTCCGCCAGTAATTGCGGATTCAGGTAGCGGCGCTGGTTGTAGCGCAGCGTAAACTCCTCGCCCATTTTATTCGCCAGCAGGCTGCCGCTGCGGCTGAACACCGGATGATTCCCCAGACGCGGCTGCGTATGTTCCGCCAGCGGCAGGCCGGTTTGCAGGCTGCCGAGCGGCGAGGGGCCGTGCATCACCACGCGCTCCTGTCCGAGCACTTTCTGCCCGAGCGCGGTCACCATCTGATGCATCCCCTGATTGATGCCCAGCACCGGCGTCTGATTTTCCAGCGCCCAGGTGGCGGTTGCCAGTTGCCCGGCCTGACAGTCAGTGTGGGTCAGCGTCATGCCCGGCAGAATAATACCGTCCACATCAAACAGCGTGGAATCCAGCTGGCTGCCCAGCAGCGTTGGCGTCACCCAGACGACGTCGATGTTCATTGCCAGTGCATCGGCGGCGTCTCCCAGTGCAGCGAGCATCGCCGGATAGCTGTCGCGCTGCCCGGCAATATCCCCCACCAGCGCCACGCGCAAGGTTTTTCCTGCCCGCATGACCGGTTGTGAAACGGAGCCTAAAGCCCAGCGGCCAAAGGCATCACGCCCCCAGCCGTTACTGCGAATTTTGCCGGTGGTGACGTCTTCCAGCTGGAATTTATCCTGATGGCGCACCACGGTTAATGATTCGATTTCAATGCCCTGTTCAGCGAGTTGCGCGGCCAGTTCTGCGGATAACGGTTCACGCAGTGGCACCACGATATCTTCTTTAAGTGCCCGATAAATCAGTGATTCCAGGCTGGATTCAGCACCCGCACCGCGCCCGGTCAGGCGCTCGAGCCATACCAGCCCGCTGGTCAGCGCATGCCCCTGCGCCGTCACGTGCTGGCGGGCATTCGGGTAACGTTGCGCATCATGACTGACGGGGAAGTGACACAGCGGCAACGCGCGCAATTCAGCAAGTATCGCTGCCATCGCGCCGTACAACGCAGGCTCGGGCGTGGTGTGTGCAATAAAGGTGATGGTCATCAGTGGTCCTCTGTCAGATGTTTTTGCGGGGGTAGTGAATGCAAGAATTGATCCACACAGGGGTGTGTTTACATGCGCTGACAAAAAGAGAGGCGAATGCCGTAAACCGGATTTGCGTCACACTCCACTGCTATAAAACGTCGCGTTGTTCAGACCGTAACGCGCTAAGGTAGCGCCAGTTGTTCTAACCCATCATTCACTGAGGAAGCATCATGTCAGCATCACTTTATGGCAGTACGGCCGCACAGTTTGTTCGTGGTTTACAGAATCTCTCAGCCCTGCTGGAAAAGGGCGCGGCATGGGCAAAGGAAAACGGAAAATCGGAAGAAGAGGTGCTCAATACCCGCCTGGCCGATGACATGTATCCGCTGGCGCGTCAGGTGCAAATCACCAGTGATATGTCAAAAGGCGCGATCGCCCGCCTGTCAGGCACAGACGCCCCTGCGATGGAAGACAACGAAGTGACGTTTGCCCAGTTACAGGAGCGTATTGCTAAAACGCTGCGTTTTATCGAAAGCGTGGATGTCGCAAAACTGGAAGGTGATGAATCCCGTGAGATCGTGGTGAAAGGCAAAAATCACGAACTGAAATTCACCGCGCACAGCTACGTGACCGCGTTTGCCGTGCCGAACTTCTATTTCCACATCACCACCGCCTACAACATTCTGCGCCATCTTGGCGTGAATATCGGTAAAGCAGACTTTATCGGCGCGATATAACAGATAGGTTTACTCCGGCGTTTACCCTGCGGGCAGGCGCCGGAACAGGTACTTCTTCTTTGGCATTGAGACGTTCTCATAAAAATGAAAAGTCAGAAAGGTTGCTGATAACCTGAACCGCGAAATATTATTACGCCCTGTAATTTATTTATTCAGCTCGTAAATAAAACTTTTAATATTCACGAGGATTATGATTAAAGTAAAACAATTCTGAAATACCCTCCTTTTTATTTAATACCCCCGGTGCCACCGCTGGCACAACAGCTTCCATTATTTAATTAAAGATTAATTTGCCACGATAAAGCCTCTTTAATTCCGGCGTATTTATTCAATGACGTTTCGCGAATTACTGATCTTCAATTTATGCACTTAATCTAATGGAAGGATTTACTATGTGTAATTGCAATTGTAATTCATCAAATAAAACGGCATTAAAAGCGGGCGTAGTGAAAGACGTCACGTATGTTTCTGTCGAAGCGGCCGCCGCCGCTGCGGCAAATCAGGCCATGCTGGCCTATTGCCAGAATACTTTCAGCGTCGGCGGTGTAATGCTCGATGGCACAGGAAAAGTGCTGAATGCGATTCATAATAACGTCGTCATGAATAATAAGACCAACGATCCTACTGCTCACGGTGAAAGACAACTGATCGACTGGTATTACGCGCAGATTGCTCAGGGTGTTGAGATGCCACCTCCGTCCGAGATTACTATTGTGACCTCACTGGATCCCTGCTGCATGTGTACCGGTTCGATTATTACCGGCGGCTTTAACGTGATTTCTGCGGCGTTCGATACTTATTCCGGTATCAATTACGACACACTGGCGGATTTCCCTTCGCTCTCTGACGATCTGGCTGTGGTGGCGCAGGAGACATTCAGTTATCCGGCCGTCAACGGGGATAACTGTTTTTCCCGGCCGGCAAGTTCTGCGCCGGTGGCGGAGTTCTTTACGCAAGACGTAATTGATGTGCAGACGCTGGCGCTGTGTGAGTCTATTTTTGACGCCACCCTGACGCAGGTGAAAGCCAGCATCAACTCAGATTTGCCGCCGGATCAGTTGAAAGATATCAAAGAATTACCGACCGATGATCCGATCGTTGTGGCGTTGCAGGCCATCTATCCGGACGCTTTGCAATATACCGCCCCCTCACGTGGCGCACCGGATGCCGGGCTGGCTCCTTTCCTGATTGAAGCGGCGAATACGGATATTGCTCTGGGCGGTAAAGGCAACTCGGTCGCATTCCTCGACTACTTCGGTAATTTGCTGTTGTGTTTGTCCGGTAACGAAACAGCTTCATTGATTCAGACGGCGTTTTTACTGGTGACGCGCAATTATGCACAACTGCGTTATAACCTGCGGGATTCTCTCGGCGACGAAAAAGTATTGCCTTATCTCGGCCATCCTAAATACGGCACTTTTGTGTTTTCGCATGGTCCGGACGAGTCATCACATAGCCTGATTGAACTTGGTGCCTACGGTTCAACCATGGAAGGTGCATTGCCTGAGGAGAATCCGAATTCCTTCCAGTACGGTGTGCCGACCATCGCGCAAACCGAACTGGATGCGTATTGTCAGAAACTGCCGCCGCTATACAGCTCGGAAATTAAGGTTCACCCGCAACAGGTCGTGGATCAGGGGTTGATCGACGCGCTGGAGGCCGGTTTACCGACCGTGTAATGTCTGTCAGCCGCACTCAATCGTTAGCCGCCTGGTCATTTCACAGGCGGTTTTTTCGTTTGATCAAACAGTCCCGGCGTGACTGACGCGAGCTTTCCCTGACGAAAGGCTGAGTTTCTGGCCGATCACTCGTGCAGCAAAAACGTGTCGGCATCGCGCCAGGCGGGGAAGGCTTCCCGGTAATCCTGCAATGCTTCCAGCGACAGTTCGGCGTCAATAATCATCGCGGAGCCGGGCTCGGCCCGCGCGAGTTCTTCACCCTGCGGAGTAATGATCAGGCTGTCACCGCTGTAATGATGGCCGTTATCGTCATCACCGACGCGGTTACATCCGGCCACGTAAACCTGATTTTCAATCGCGCGGGCGGTAAGCAGCGTCTGCCAGTGGTGGCTGCGGCGTGCCGGCCAGTTGGCGACGTAAAGCGCCAGGTCATAATCCTGATTATTGCGCGAGGCGACCGGGAAACGCAGGTCGTAACAAACCTGCGGCAGGATCCGCCAGCCGCGCCATTCGACGATTTCACGGCGTTTACCCGGCACATAATAATGGTGTTCACCGGCCATGCGGAACAGATGGCGCTTGTCATAAAAATGCACTTTCCCCTGGGGTTCAACCAGCAGGAAACGGTTGACGGCACCTTCTGTTGTACTCAGCGCGACGCTGCCGCCAATCATGGCGTTCAGTTGTTGCGCCCACTGTTGCAACCATTGCACCACACGCGACTGCGGCAACGCGCTGCCCGGCGCCTGCATGGCGAAACCGGTGGTGAACATTTCAGGAAGAACAATCAGGTCGCGGCCGGTCAGCGCACCGAGCAGGCCATCGAAATGCGCGAGGTTGGCCTCGCCGTCCAGCCACACCAGCGGCTGTTGCAGTACGGACAGTTTTAAAGTTGACACAGGCGCTCCGCGGCAGCGTCCAGCGTGGCTTCCTGTTTGGCAAAGCACAGCCGGATCAGTTTATGTGGGAAATGGGCGGCGCAGAATACCGACATCGGAATCGCCGCCACGCCCGCATGTTCAGTCAGCCAGCGGCAGAAGGCAACGTCGTCTAAATCTGACACGTCACTGTAATCGACCAGCAGGAAATAGGTGCCCTGGCCCGGTAACACTTTCAGGCGGCTGTTTGCCAGCCCCTGCGCCAGACGGTCGCGTTTGGCCTGATAAAAGGCCGGTAATTCCTGCCAGTGTTCCGGCGCTTCCCGCAGCATATCCGCCAGCGCCAGCTGCACCGGCGTGGTGATGGAGAAGGTCAGATACTGGTGAACCTTGCGCAGTTCCGCGCTGATGACCGCCGGTGCGATGCAATAGCCCACGCGCCAGCCGGTCATGTGATAAGTCTTGCCGAATGACGACACCGCGATGGCGCGCTGACGTAACTCGGGATGACGCAGTACGCTGGCGTGGCCTTCCGGTGCAAAGCAGATGTGCTCATACACTTCATCGCTCAGCACAAAAATGTGTTTATCCGCAATGGTCTGCCAGAGTTGCTCAACGTCGCTGTGGCGCCAGACGGTGGCCGACGGGTTGTGCGGCGTATTGATGATCACAAGTTTGGTGCGGTCGGTTATCTGATCGGCGAATTCCGCCCAGTTCACTTTGAATTCCGGCGGCTGCAACTGAATGCGTTTCATCACGCCGCCCGCCAGCTCTACCGCCGGGGCATAACAGTCATAGCTCGGATCAAAGGCGATCACTTCGTCACCTTTCGACACCAGCGCGGTGATGGCGATATACAGCGATTCGGTCGCGCCCGCCGTGATGGTGATGTCGGTGTTAGCATTCGGGGCAAAGCCGTAAATCTGTTCGGTTTTCGCGGCAATCGCTTCGCGCAGCGGCGCGGTGCCGGTCATCGGCGCGTACTGGTTCGCGCCCTGACTGACGTGATACGCCAGACGATCTCTCAGATATTGCGGGCCATCGAAATCAGGAAAACCCTGCGACAGGTTAATCGCATTGTGTTTCTGCGCCAGGGCACTCATTTGGGTGAAAATCGTGGTGCCCAGGGCAGGAAGTTTACTTTCGGGGATCAGTGCGGCTGTGCTCATGGCGGGTCAATACTCCTGGACCGGTGCAGATAGCGATGTTGCTCACAATATAACACGATGTTAATATTTGGCAATCGAGACGCTTAGATGGCTAAATGCCAATTTGGTCTAAGCGGCAACACATTGTGTATATCGCTATAAATCATAGATATCGCCATTTTCATCCCGAACTCAGTCCCTCAACGCACAGCTTTTCAGGAATACGATGACAGAGAATTTGCAACTGGGCGCGCTGCTGGCGGCCTGTCACTGGATTGGTCAGAAGGGCTGGAGCCCGGCGACGGGCGGCAATATGTCGATCCGTGAAGGCGATGCACATTGCCTGATCACCGAATCAGGAAAAGACAAAGGATCGCTCACCGCAGAGGATTTCCTGCTGGTGGAACTGGAAAGCGGGCTGGCACCCGGCGGCCGCCGTCCGTCTGCGGAAACCGGCCTGCACACGATGCTGTATTCCCGCTATCCTGAAACAGGTGCGGTGCTGCATACCCATTCGGTGAACTCGACCGTGTTGTCGCGGGTTGAGCGCAGCGGCGCGCTGGTGCTGGAAGGCTATGAGATGCAGAAATCGCTCAGCGGGCAGACCTCGCACCTTGATCAGGTGGTGATCCCGATCTTCGACAACAGCCAGGATATTCCTGCGCTGGCGCAGAAGATCATGGCGTCGGCAGAGCACGCGCCGTTGCAGTATGGTTTTCTGCTGCGCGGCCACGGGCTGACCTGCTGGGGCAAAGATGTGGCCGAAGCGCGCCGCCATCTGGAAGGGCTGGAATTTTTATTCCAGTGTGAACTGCAACGTCGCCTGCTGGAGGCTAAATGATCCGCGCCATCGTCACTGATATTGAAGGTACCACCACGGATATCCGCTTTGTGCATCAGGTGTTATTCCCTTATGCCCGTCAGCGCCTCGCCGAATTCCTGCGTCATGAGCATGAGCAGCCGGACGTCGCGGGCGCGCTGAACGCCCTGCGCGCTGAAATCGACCGGCCACAGGCCAGCGTCGAAGCGCTGATCGAGCAGCTTTTCACTTACATGGATAACGACGTGAAATCGACGTCGCTGAAAGTGTTGCAGGGCATCATCTGGCGGACCGGTTATGAGAACGGTGATTTTCGCGGACATCTTTATGACGACGTCGCGCCGCAGCTGGACGCGTGGAAAGCCGAAGGCCTGCAACTGTGCGTGTATTCGTCCGGTTCGGTGGACGCGCAAAAATTACTGTTTGGCTACAGCGATGCGGGTGATTTAACGCCGCTGTTCAGCGGATATTTTGATACCCGCGTCGGTGCCAAGCGTGAAACGGAGTCGTATCAGAACATCGCCGAACAGCTGATATTGCCGCCGCAGGATCTGCTGTTTTTATCGGACATCCGTCAGGAACTGGACGCCGCGCGCTTAGCGGGCTGGCACACCTGTCAGCTGATCCGCGATGACGCTGACGAGCTCAGCGATCACCTGCAAGTAAATCGTTTTGATCAGATAGCCTTAGAAACATTCTTATAAGAGGGTTGACCATGAGTGCATTGACGATTTTTAGTGACCAGGATCCTTCGGCACCCGTCTGGGAAAGCCGTGACGGCGAGGCCATCGCCGCCGAACTGAGTAAAATTGATGTGCGTTTTGAACGCTGGCAGGCCGATCGCGATTTAGGCGAGAACCCGCAGCCGCAGGACGTGATTGCCGCGTATCAGCATGAAATCGACAAACTGGTGGCCGAGAAGGGCTATCAGAGCTGGGACGTGATCAGCATGCGCCCCGACCACGAACAGCGCGACGTGCTGCGCACCAAATTTCTCTCCGAGCATACCCACGGGGAAGACGAAGTCCGTTTCTTCGTGGAAGGCGCAGGGCTGTTTTGTCTGCACCTGAACGGGAAGATTTTTCAGATCCTGTGCGAGAAAAACGATCTGATTTCCGTGCCGGCCAATACCCGCCACTGGTTTGATATGGGCGGTTCGCCTTCTTTCACCGCGATCCGTGTATTCGATAATCAGGAAGGCTGGGTGGCGCACTTCACCGGGGATAAGATTGCGGATGCCTATCCGCGGCTTGGGGAATAAGCTTTTTCGCCTTTAAGAAAGTTTAAGGCCCGTAGCAAGGGCGTGGGCGTCGGCCCGCGCCGTCACTTTCCTCACTTCCCTGATGGAGCCTCCTTATGAAAATCGCCCTCGTCACCGGTGCCAGCCGCGGTATTGGTCGCGCAACGGCTCTTCTCCTTGCGCAGCAGGGTTACGCCGTCGGTGTGAATTACGTTAATAACGACATCGCCGCGCAGTCTGTCGTCGATGACATCCTTCAGGCTGGTGGTAAAGCCATCGTCCTGAAAGCCGATATTGCCGACGAAGAACAGGTTGTGGCGATGTTCAGACGGCTGAGCGCTGAACTCGGGCCGGTTACCGCGCTGGTGAATAACGCCGGGATTTTGTTCCAGCAGACAACCCTTGAAAATCTCTCCGCCGAACGTATCAATAAAGTGCTGTCTACCAACGTGACCGGTTATTTCCTGTGCTGCCGTGAGGCGGTGAAAATCATGTCGCACCGTCATGGCGGAAATGGCGGGGCGATTGTTAATGTCTCCTCCGCCGCTTCCCGTCTGGGCGCGCCGGGTGAATATGTGGATTACGCCGCGTCGAAAGGCGCGGTGGATACCCTGACCACCGGTCTGGCGCTCGAAGTGGCGGCGTACGGTATTCGCGTTAACGGCGTGCGGCCTGGGCTTATCTATACCGACATGCACGCCAGCGGCGGGGAGCCGGGGCGGGTGGATCGGGTGAAAGCCAATCTGCCGATGCAGCGCGGCGGCCAGCCGGAAGAAGTCGCTCAGGCCATTTCCTGGCTGCTGTCAGATTCAGCCTCCTACGTCACCGGCAGCTTTCTCGAGCTGGCAGGCGGCAGATAACCAAAAACGGGGATCGCTCCCCGTTTTTCATCTGTTTTACCCCGCTTAAACCCGCGTAAACCCATCTCCCTTGCCGCACCCGGCGCGCCAATTAAAGGCGCGTTTGTTGATCTTGTGAAACAGCGAATTTCCAGCGCAACGCCAGCATTTTTTTCCACTGATCGCTTAAACGGTCAACTCCACACAAACGGTCATTAACGGTCAGCGGTAAGCGCGAGGAATTGTGACCGTTTGCAAATCTGTTGCTGTCTTGTTGCAACGCAAATGACGATTTAATGCCGTTCCCGCCACAGATCCAAACTTTAACATTTCATCTTTTCTCACCTTTTCGTGACAACTATCACAAGACGATTGTGGCAAAAAATGCGCACGGTCGCCTTTGAGGCACTGCGCATTCCGTGAGCATCCGGCTGCGTATCCTATTTGACATCGGGAAAGAGGAATCACCACATGCTGCCAGTAGAGCGACATCGTTATATCACCGAAATTCTCAGCCAGCGCGGACGCATTCTGGTGCAGGAAGTGGCGCAGTTATGCCGCATCTCGCTGGAAACGGCGCGGCGGGATCTGGCGCTGCTGGAAAAGCGCGGCGTGCTGTTACGCAGCCACGGCGGCGCGGTGTTTATGGAGCATTCGGCGGGCGAAAAAACCTATGTACCTTCGCAGATCGAGCAGGGCGAATCCTTTCGGGACCGCAGTAATCAGTCACCGGACAGCAAAACGCGCATCGCCAAACGGGCGTTACAGCTGATCAATCCCGGCGATTGTCTGCTGCTCGACAGCAGTTCCAGCAGCTGGTTTCTGGCCCGCCAGTTGCCCGACATTCAGCTGGTGGTGCTGACCAACTCGGTACACATCATTCAGACGCTGGCGGTGAAAGCCAATGTGCGGGTGATCGGGCTGGGTGGCGAATATTCGGCGAAGTATGAAGATTTCGTCGGCGTGCTGGCCGAACAAATGCTGAAAGAGTTCGTCATCAACAAACTGTTTTTCTCCTGTCACGGCATCAGCCACGAAGGCGGGATCCGTGAAAGTAACGAGCATCACGCGCGGCTGAAACAGCAAATGCTGTTGTCCTCCGAGCACAAAATTTTGCTGGCTGACGCCAGCAAATTCGGCCGCCGCTCTTTTGCGCGGATCTGCCACTACCGGGAAATCGACACACTGATAACAGACCATCTGGAGGATGAAGAATTCCGCCAGGAACTGGCCTGGAGCAACGTTAACGTGATTGAAGTTTCTCCGTCACCCCTACAGAAAAAAACTAAAACAGCCGCAACGGCGCGTCAGCTGCGGCACATAACTGACCTACCAGGAGAGTAAACATGATCAAGAAATCCGTTCTTGCCTGCCTGTTCGCCACAGCCATGTTGTCCCTGTCTGCGCACGCCGCCGACAAAATCCGCATGGGCGTGGTGGTGAAAGTGGGCGGTAACGCCTGGTTCAACGCGATGGAAGCCGGGATCAAAAGCGAAGCGGCCAAACGCGGGATCGACGCGTGGCAGGTCGGGCCAACCAGCGCGGATCCGGCATTGCAGGTGCGTGCGATTGAAGATCTGATCGCGCAGAAAGTGGATGTGATCGGCGTGGTGCCGAACGACGCCCGCGTGCTGGAGCCGGTGCTGAAACGCGCCCATGACGCCGGGATCAAAGTCATCGTGCATGAATCGCCGGATCAGAAATACGCCGACTGGGATTTCGAAATGGTCGATGCCACGCAGCACGGCATTACTCACATGGTCGCGCTGGCGCAGTGCATGAAAGAGAAGGGCGATTACGCGGTATACGTCGGCAGTCTGACCGTGCCGCTGCATCAGAAATGGGCCGATGCCGCCATCAATTACCAGAAAGAACACTATCCGGATATGCATCTGGTCGGTGACAAATTCGGCGTCGGTGAATCGCTCGATGACAGCATCCGTACCACCAACGATCTGATGTCCAAAGACGCCAACCTGAAAGGCATTCTGGCGATCGGCTCACAAGGCCCGATTGGCGCAGGCCGCGCGGTGCTTAACCGTGGCAAAACGGACGACATCTGCGTGTTCGGGCCGTTCAGTCCGGGTCAGGGGGCAAGTCTGGTGAAAGCCGGCGCGATTAAGGGCGGCTTTATCTGGAACCCGATGGTCGCCGGTGAAGTCTTCGTGCGCATCGCCGAGAAGCTGGAAAAAGGCGAAAAAATCACTGACGGCATGACCATTGAAGGCATGGGCAAAGTGAAAGTGGACGAGGCAACGCGCACCATTCTGGGCAATGAAACCGAAAGCCTGGACAAAGCCAACCTGCCGAAACTGGTCAAAATGGGGCTGTAATCATGGCAATCTCCGAGATCATTCAAACAGACCACGCGCCGCTGATTGATGTGCAAAATCTGTCGGTTACCTTTGGCGGACAGCGTGCGCTCAACGACATTTCCCTGCAGCTGATGCAGGGCGAAGTTCACTGCCTGGCGGGCACCAACGGCTGCGGGAAAAGTACGTTGATCAAAGTGATCTCGGGGGTTTACCAGCCGGACAACGGTTGCCAGATCACGCTCACCTCGGCCTCACAGGGCAGCCAGCGTTTCAGCAAACTGTCGCCGGATCAGGCACGTCAGTTTGGCGTGCAGGTGATTTATCAGGATCTGTCGCTGTTTCCCAATCTCAGCGTGTTCGAGAACATCGCGTTTGACCACAACCTGCAAGGGCTGATGGGCTGGTACCGTCCGTCCCGCCTGCGGGAAACCGCACAGCGCATTCTGACTGAGCTGAACTACACGCTGGATCTCGACAGCAAAGTCTCGGCGTTGCCGATTGCCCAGCGTCAGCAGGTGGCGATTTGTCGCGCGCTGGTGGCCGATGCGCGGTTAGTGATTATGGATGAACCGACCGCCTCGCTGACCCGCACCGAAGTGAATCAGCTGCTGCGCACCGTGCATTACCTGAAAAGCAAAGGCATCAGCGTGGTGTTCGTCAGCCATCGCCTCGATGAAGTGCTGGAGATTTCTGACAGCGTGACGGTGATCCGCGACGGCAAAAAAGTCGGCACCTTCCCCGCGGCCGAAGTCAGCAGCGAACGCCTGACCGAACTGATGACCGGCCTGAAACTCGATTACCGCCTGAAAGCCGCCAACATGAATGACGAACGCATCATGCTGGAAGCCGACAAACTCAGCCGCGTGGGCCAGTACCACGACGTCAGTTTCAAACTGCACGCCGGAGAAGTGCTCGGCCTGTGTGGCCTGCTCGGTTCGGGCCGCACCGAACTGGCGCTCAGCCTGTTTGGCATGACCAAACCGGACAGCGGCAAAATCTACCTCGACAGCAAACCGGTACGTTTTCGCAGCCATGAAGACGCGATCAAAGCCGGCGTCGGCTATGTCTCGGAAGATCGCCTGACGCTCGGCTTGATCCAGCAACAATCCGTCGGCGACAACACCGTGCTGGCGATCATGGATCAGCTGCGCAGCCGTTTTCATCTGATCGACGAATACCGCAAGAACAAGATCATCCAGCAGTGGATCGAAAAACTCGGCGTCAAAGTCGCAAACCCTGATCAGGCGATCTCCACGCTTTCCGGCGGCAATCAGCAAAAGATCGTGCTCGCGAAATGGGTGCTGACGCAGCCGAAAATCCTGATCCTTGATTCGCCAACGGTCGGCGTCGATGTCGGCGCAAAAGCCAGCATTTACCAGCTGATCCACCAGCTGGCAGAAGAGGGGATTTCCATCCTGCTGATTTCCGACGAAGTGCCGGAAGTCTATTTCAACTGCGACCGCGTGCTGCATTTCAGCGAAGGCACGGTGGTTGGCGAATATCTGCCGGGCGCGATCACCCAGCAACAACTTGCGGAGGCGGTCAATGCTTAAGCTCAGCCGGTTACGCCCGTCCAGCAACGAAGGTTATTTAGCCTGGGTTTTGCTGGTGGTTATCGTCACCTTTTCCTTACTGACCAGCCAGTTTCTGACCTTGCAGAACCTGCTGGATCTGACCGAAAGCTACGCCGTCAGCGGCATTTTCGCCCTCGGCCTGTTTGTGGTGCTGGTCACCGGCGGCATTGATATTTCGTTCGCCGCCGTGGCGTCTGTCGTGCAGTACACCATCGCTACGCTTGCGATCCACTACGGCCTGAGCAGCCCGACCGGCAGCATTTTACTGGCGGTCGCCATCGGCACGGTGCTCGGGATGATCAACGCCATTCTGATCTACTGCCTGCGCATCGTGTCGATCATCGTCACCATCAGTATGCAGTCGCTGCTGTTTGGCATGCTGATGTGGCTGACCAACGGCACCAGCCTGTACGACCTGCCGGACTGGCTGACCACGCCGATCCGCGTGCTGCCGTTCAGCGTCGGCGAGCAACATTATCAGATTGGTTTGCCGGTATTGGTGATGCTGGCGGTGGCCGGACTGAGCTGGGTCCTGCTCAACAAAACCCATCTCGGACGCCAGCTGTTTGCGGTCGGCGGTGATCAGGAATCTGCGCGCCGAATCGGTATCCGCGTCGGATTATTGCATCTGTTTGCTTACGGTTATCTCGGCGCGATGGCGGCGATTGGCGGGCTGGTGCAGGTGTATCGCGTCGGTGAAGTGGTGCCGAATGCGCTGGTCGGCGGCGAGCTGGATGTGCTGGCCGCGGCGGTACTCGGCGGCGCCAGCCTCAACGGCGGCAAAGGCAGCGTGGTCGGTACCCTGATGGGCGTGTTCCTGATTGGCGTGCTGAAAAACGGCCTCAACCTGATCGGTGTGTCGAGTTACTTCATGAATATCGTCATCGGCGTGGTGATCGTCGCAGCCATCACCGTCACCCATTATAAGAAACGCAAAGAAACCGAAGTCGGCTTCGCCTGAGGAAAATCGCTATGTTCGCAAAAAGCAGAAATGTGAGTCTTAAAGCGAAGCCCGATGCGCGGCCTCGCCTGAAAATCGGCAAGCTGAAAGTCGACAACACTACGCTCGGGTTATCGCTGTTATTGCTGGTGGTGATCATCGGTTTCAGCCTGGCGATGCCGGGGCGCTTCTTCAGTGACGCCACCTTTATGAGTGTCGCCTTCCAGTTACCGGAGCTCGGTTTACTGACGCTGGCGATGTTTATCCCGATCCTCAGCGGCGGCCTGAACCTGTGCATTATCGCCACCGCGAACCTGACCAGTTTACTGATGGCGTGGGTGTTTCTCACCTGGCTGCCGCCGGATGCCAGCATGGCGATGCAGGCGGTGTGGCTGACACTGGCGCTGGTCGGCGCAATGATTCTGGCGCTGGTGATTGGCATGCTGACCGGCGCGCTGGTGGCCTATGTCGGCGCACATCCGATTCTGGTGACGCTGGCGACCATGACCATGGTGAACGGCGTCGGCATCTACCTTTCACGCGGCGCGGCGTTAAGCGGCATGCCGGATATCGTGCGCTTTATCGGCGCGGAAACCCTGCTCGGCGTGCCGGTGCCGCTGATTATCTTCCTGCTGACGGCGGCCTTCGTTGCGGTGTTTTTAGAACGCACCCGCCTCGGTAAATACATCTACATGAGCGGCAGCAACATCAACGCCACCCATTTCAGCGGCGTGAATACCCACCGCGTGCTGATCGCCATCTACGTGATTTCCAGCATGTTATGCGTGATTGCCGGGCTGATCATGATGGCGCGCTTCAACTCGGCGCGCATGGGCTACGGCGATTCCTATCTGTTGCTGACGGTGCTCGCCATCATTCTCGGCGGCACAGATCCCAACGGCGGATTCGGCAAAGTGGCGGGCGTGGTGCTCTCGCTGATTGTCCTGCAGGTGATTTCTACCGGCCTGAACCTGATGAACGTCAGCCCGCATTTCAGCCTGGCGATGTGGGGCGCGGTACTGATTGTGGTGCTGGCGCTGAAATTCTTCCGCAGCCGTTTTCTGCAAAAAAGGGCGGGGCGAATGAGCGCTGCCAAAGCGCGGGCGGCTCAACCTTAAACACTCTTTTAACATTGCCTCTGACTTAGGAAAACATCATGGAATACAAAATTTCTCCGTCGCTGATGTGCATGAGCCTGATCGACATCAAACAGCAACTCGAAGTGCTGAACCGCCGCGCCGACATGCTGCACATCGACATCATGGACGGCCATTACGTCAAAAATATCACGCTGTCGCCGTTTTTTATCGAGCAGATCCGCCCGCACACGCCGCTGGTTCTGGACGTGCATATGATGGTGGAAAACCCGGCTGACTTTATCGAGCCGATTGCCCTTGCCGGTGCCGATTTTATCTGCCCGCACGCCGAAACCATTAACCGCGACGCGTTCCGCATCATCAATCAGATCCGCGCGCTGGGGAAAAAAGTCGGCGTGGTGCTCAACCCCGCGACGCCGGTGGAGTACATCCAGCATTACATTCATCTGCTGGATAAAATCACCGTGATGACCGTGGATCCGGGCTATGCCGGTCAGCCATTCATCCCTGAAATGCTTGGAAAAATCGCCCAGCTGCGCGATCTCAAACAGCAAAAAGGTTACCGCTACCTGATCGAAATCGACGGATCCTGCAATCTTCGCACCTATCAGGATCTGATGAGCGCGGGTGCGGAAGTGCTGATCGTCGGCAGTTCCGGCCTGTTCACGCTGGACAGCGATCTGGATGTTGCCTGGGACAAAATGCTCGATCAGATGCGTCAGGCGCGTCACGCAGCCTGAGGGCAGGAGAGCCGTATGCCGCACTTTCTTGGAGTGGATGTCGGGGGCACCAATACCCGTTTAATGCTGATGGACAGCCAGCAAAATTTTCGCGGCTACCACAAAACCCCGACCCAACGCTGGGCGGGGCAGACTGACCCGTTACAGGGGCTGGAAAACCTGATCACGACGTATTTGCAGGAACAGGATCCGCATCATCAGGTAGCGCAGGTGATGCTCGGGCTGCCGGGAATATTGTCCCGCGACCGCCAGACCGTGTTGTCGCTGCCATTTGTTTCCGCGCTGGATAACCAGCCGGTGGCGGCGCTGCTCTCACAGCGCCTGCATCTGCCGGTGGCGATGGACAAAGACGTTAACCATCTGATGTGGTGGGATTTAACGCAGCACGGCGCGCTGCCGGATGTCGCCGTCGGGCTGTATCTCGGCACGGGTCTTGGCAACAGTTTGTGGATCAACGGGGATTTTTACCACGGCGCGCACGGCGGTGCCGGGGAGCTGGGGCACATTCCGCTGGCGGGGAATCCGCTACTCTGCCCTTGCGGTAAAACCGGCTGCGTTGAGACGCTCACTTCCGGTAACTGGCTGACCGGCTGGGCGCGGCAACACGCGCCACAGACGCCGTTCGCCGAGCTGTTTGTGCGTCACGCCGGGCATGTGGATTTAACCGAATTTGTGGCACGGCTGGCGCGCACTGTCGCCAGCGAAATGAACATTCTGGATCCCGGCTATTTAGTGCTGGGCGGCGGCGTGCTGGCGATGGAGAACTTCCCGCTGGCCGAACTCGAACGGCAGTTACGCAGCCATTTACGCAGTCCGTATCCGGCCAACGATCTCACGATTCATTTCAGCGCCGTGACCGACGAGACGGGCTGCCGTGGCGCGTGTTTAGCCGCACAGCGCGTTTTTCCGTCGCAGCCAGCTCTGGCTGCCGGAACATTTTCCTTCAGGAGAGAGGCATGAACAAAGGCAAGGTATGCGTATTTGGTTCTTTCAACCTCGATATCGTCGCCGGCATGGCGCGTTTCCCTAAGCCGGGCGAGTCCCTGATTGCCCGTAACAGCATGATGGGTGCGGGCGGCAAGGGCGCGAATCAGGCGGTTGCCGCGCTGCGCGCCGGTGCGCGGGTGCATTACATCGGCAAAGTGGGCCGCGATGATTTCGGCATGTTTGCCCGCCGCCACCTCGACAGCGCCGGTTTCGACGCCGTCACGCTGTTTTCCACCAGCGAATGCCCGACCGGCAATGCGCTGATTTATGTCGCCGGCGCCGATGCTGAAAACATGATTGCCGTTGATCCGGGCGCCAATCTGACAGTCACGGATGAAGAAGTGGAACAGTGCCGCCCGGCGGTGGCTGCCGCCGATATCCTGCTGACTCAGCTTGAAAACAATCTGCCTGCGATTGAAAAACTGATCGGCATCGCGAAAGACAACGGCACCTACATTATCCTCAACCCCGCGCCGTTCCAGCCGGTGTCCGACCATCTGCTGGCGCAGGTGGATTTACTCACGCCAAACGCCACGGAATGCACGCTGCTCACCGGCATCGACGTCTGCGATATTCCTTCCGCCGAACGAGCTGCCCACGCGCTGCACGCCAAAGGCATACAGGCGCTGATCATCACCTTGGGCACGCAGGGCGCGCTGCTTTCGGTGAACGGCGACACGCAGATTATCCACGCCTGCCCGGCCACCCCGGTTGATACCACCGGCGCAGGCGACGCCTTTAACGGTGCGCTGGCTTCGCAGCTGGCCGCCGGTGTCACCCTTCGCGAAGCGGCACAATTTGCTTCTGCCTATGCGTCTGTTTGTGTGGAACGGGCAGGCGCGGCGGCATCGATGCCGACGTATGAGGAAGCACGGGAAAGAATGGGGATGGCGGTGGTTTAAGACTTCACGGCGACAGGCGGTTGCGGAGTTTTTCGTGCTCTTCCCCTGGCCGGGGAAGAGCAAAGCGAGCACTTGCTACTTCAGCGCCTGAGTCAATATCCCATCCCGCACCTGAACCGGCGTCACCACACCGACATCCAGCACCCATCCGCTGATCAGTTCAGCCGGAGTGACATCAAAGGCCGGGTTGTAAACCTGCGCGTCATCCGGTGCCCATTGCACGGCCCCAAAACTGCCGGAAACGCCGGTCACTTCACTCGCTGCGCGCTGTTCGATGGGGATCGCGGAACCGTTCGGGCAGTGCGGATCGTGGGTGGTATGCGGCGCGGCGACGTAAAACGGAATGCCGTGGTATTTCGCCAGCACCGCCAGACTGTAAGTGCCAATTTTGTTGGCGACATCGCCGTTGGCGGCAATACGGTCAGCGCCGACCCAGATGGCATCCACGCGTTTTTGTGCCATCAGGCTGGCGGCCATTGAATCGCAAATCAGCTGGTAAGGAATGCCCAGTTCGCCGAGCTCCCAGGCCGTCAGACGCCCGCCCTGTAACAGCGGTCGGGTTTCATCCACCCACACCTGTTGCACATTGCCCAGCCCGTGCGCGCGGCGGATAACGCCAATCGCCGTGCCGACGCCCGCTGTTGCCAGCCCGCCGGTGTTGCAATGCGTCAGCAGGCGGCTGCCGTGCGTGACCAGCGCGGCACCGTGATCTGCAATGCTGTCGCACAGTGCCCGGTCTTCTTCCACCAGACGCAGGGCTTCTTCCGCTAACGCTTTCACGTAATCAGATTGATGCAATGCGGCTTTCATGCGGTCGAGATTGTTCATCAGGTTAACCGCCGTCGGGCGCGAGGCGCGCAGCGTTTCCAGTGAATCAAGCAGGGCATCCTGGGACATTCCCTGTTCGGCCAGCAAGGCCAGCAGCAGGCTGGCGGACAAGCCAATCAGTGGCGCACCGCGCACGCGCAGGGTGCGGATGTGATCCACCAGCTCGCTGACGTTGCGACATTCACGCCAGTCTGAGCGCTGGGGCAGGGCCTGCTGATCGAGGATCCACAGCTGATTTTCGCGAATTCGTAAACTGGTAGTTGTGAGACTTTGCATGGTCGGTTAAATCCTTGTTGCCCAGTTGCATCTGATTACTTATTCTGCCAACATGTTTTATAGATGTATAGACGTCTAAACGCTTTTAAGGCTGAAAAAAGAATTCGAGAGGTCAGGATGTCGCGCTACTACACGTTTACCGCCGCAGATGCCGTTGAATATGCCCGCCAGTTCGGCGGCGTGGCGGATCCACACTCCCTGGTCACCGCCGATGAAATCGGTGACGGAAACCTGAATCTGGTGTTCAAAATCCGCGATACGACGGGGAAAAGCCGGGTGATTGTCAAACAGGCGCTGCCTTATGTGCGCTGCGTGGGCGAGTCCTGGCCGCTGACGTTAGATCGTGCGCGCATCGAAGCCGAAACCCTGATCATTCACGGTCAGTATTGCCCGCAACATACGGTCAAAGTGCTGCATCACGACGCGGAACTGGCGGTGATGGTGCAGGAAGATCTGTCGGATCATCAGATCTGGCGCAGCGAACTGGTGCAGGGAAACGACTACCCGCAGGCAGCCAGCCAGCTGGGCGAGTATCTGGCACAGACGCTGTTTCACACCTCCGATTTCTACCAGAATGCGCAAACCAAGAAAGCCGAAGTCTCGCGCTTTACTAACCCTGAACTGTGTCAGATCACCGAAGATCTGTTTTTCACCGATCCGTACGTCGATCATGAACGCAATAATGTGGATCCGCTGCTGCTGCCAGAAGTGACCGCGCTGCGCGCTGATAAACCGTTGCGGCTGGCCGTGGCCGCGCTGAAACACCGGTTCCTGACGAAAGCCGAAGCGCTGCTGCACGGGGATATTCACAGTGGTTCGATTTTCGTGGCTGAAGGTAAACTTAAAGCTATCGATGCAGAATTTGGTTATTACGGCCCGCTGGGATTTGATCCGGGTTCGGCTATCGGCAATTTACTGCTCAATTACTGCGGTCTGCCGGGGCTTTTGGGCGTGCGCGAAGCGGCGGATGGCCGTGAACAGCGGCTGAAAGATGTGCGCGAGCTGTGGCTGAGTTTTTCCGAACGCTTCCTGCAACTGGCGCGTGAAAAATCTCAGGATCCGACGCTGGCGGAACCGGGTTATGCGGAAATCTACCTGCAAGATGTCTGGCACGATGCCGTGGGATATTGCGGCGCGGAGCTTATCCGCCGCACCATCGGGCTGGCGCACGTGGCGGATCTCGATACTATTAAAGATGCAGAGATGCGTGCCGATTGTCAGCGCCATGCGCTGAGCCTCGGCCAAAAACTGATCCTCACTGCACACCAAATCAGCGACGTGGAGTCACTTATTGCACGGATACGTCAGTTCAGCTAATCCTGTGAGTTTCTTGTATAATGCCCGCCTTCGAGGTGCGTAGGGGTAAACCCGGTGGCATTTCCTCGGTTTACTTTTAACAGGAATACAGAATTATGATGCATAACCACGTCTTACGCAGTGTCCGCTACATGCTGGATATGAGCGAAGGCCAGCTGATCGAGATCCTCAAGACAACCGGCACGCCGGTCAGCCCTGAAGTGATGTCCCGTTATCTGAAAAAAGAAGATGAAGAAGGTTACATGGAAGTGCCTGATGAAGTGATGGCGAACTTCCTTAACGGCCTGATCACCTTCAGACGCGGTAAAGACGATCGCTTCCCGGCACCGGAAGTTGAAAAACGCCTGACCAATAACATCATGCTGAAAAAACTGCGTGTGGCGTTTGAGCTGAAAACCGAAGACATGATCGCCGTGCTGACGGCGGCAGATTTTAAAGTCTCCGAAGGCGAACTGAGCGCATTCTTCCGCAAAGAAGGCCACAAGAACTACCGCCCGTGCGGTGATCAGGTGTTGCGTTACTTTCTGAAAGGCCTGACGGCCAGAGTCCGTCCTAAAAAAAGCTGAGCATTAACGAATTCAGCTGATAAATAAATTAAATGTATTTATTTAAATGACATATTAAACGGGGCGCTTTTAATAAAAGCGCCCCGTTTTACGTTTATTGGTTTTACAGGAATGAAATTTCGTTATTACAGTTCAACTTCACGTTTCACCGGTTTGTTTTTTGACAGTCCATTCCTCTGCCTATTATCTTCAGTCCTCGCCAAACCTCCACTGGCTTATATTTTAAAAAAATAATACAGCTGAATTTAATTCAACGCTGAATGTTAATCTGGGTATAAGAAAAGGACATCAACACATGAGAAAAATTAAGCCGATTGCTCTTTTGATGGGTCTTGCGGTGTCGGGTTCCGCGTTTGCTTCGGGGGCTCCCTCCAGTCTGGAAGCGCGTATGGCACTGCTTGAACAGCGCCTCCAGCAGGCTGAAGCACGGGCAGATACGGCAGAGAAACAGATCCAACAGTTGAAAAAACAGGATGTGCAGCGCGGGCAGGAAATAGCCAGCGTGAAAGAAGCCAATCCGGTAGAAGTGAAAACCGAAGGAATATCGAAAGACAAATTATTAACATTGAATGGTTTCGATAATTTGAAGTTATACGGCGATGTGGAATTTAACGTCGACGGCGCCAGCCGCAGCGGACAATTAACGTCAATACGCACCAGTGATAATAAAAACTGGCGGCCAGGCACCAATGAGCGCTGGGATGTGAACGGGCGTTTACTGATCGGCCTTGATGGTTATCGCCGAAATGACAACGGCCAGTTCTCCGGATTCTCTGTTCAGCCGACCGCCGACCTCAACGGGTCAATGACCCTTGATGATGCCGCGTTCTTCTTCGGTGAAGAGAAAGACTGGATGGCCAAAATTGGCCGGTTCGAAGCTTACGATATGTTCCCGCTTAATCAGGATACCTTCATCGAATACTCCGGTAATACGGCCAACGACCTGTATGCCGATGGTTACGGCTATGTGTATATGATGAAAGAAGGGCGCGGACGCAGCGACAGCGGCGGTAACATCCTGCTGAATAAAAATATCGGCAACTGGTATTTCGAGCTCAATACCTTGCTCGAAGACGGGACCTCGCTGTTCGCCGAGCAAAACTACCACGGTAACAAACTGGAACAGGATAAAAACGTGGCGTATCTGCGCCCTGTGATTGCCTGGAAAGGGGACGCATTCTCGGTGGCGGCGGCGGCGGAAACCAACGTGGTGAATAATGCGTACGGTTACAAGAATGATCAGGGCGAAACCATCGATCAGTCTAAACGTAACGGTTACGGCATGACCATGACCTGGAACGGCCAGAAAGCGGACCCTGAAAATGGCATCGTGGCAAACCTCAGCACGGCGTACATGGATGCCAGTGACGAAAAAGATTTCACGGTCGGCGCGAATGCGTTGTGGAAACGTTTCGAACTGGGCTACATCTACGCGCATAACAAAATTGAAGACTTCAGCATGGATGGCGTTCGTGCGTCTGACTACGATGACGACTGGTTCAATGAGCCGGGCAGCTATGATATTCATACCATTCATGCCAGCTACCTGATCCCGAACGTGATGAATATGCAGAACTTTAACGTCTATCTCGGGGCGTATATGTCGATGCTGGATGGGGATAAAACCTATTCCAATGACGACGACAGCGAGCAACGTTACGGCGGGCGCGTGCGCTTCAAATACTTCTTCTGATTTCCGGCCTTACTTCGGCAATACAAAAGAAAAAGCCTGAGTGTTTTGCACTCAGGCTTTTTTATTGGTCAGAAAAGAGGATCAGGCGGCTTCAGTATGACGCGGTTTCGCTTCATCCTTTTTTAGCGTTTTTGCCTCTTCCTTTGGCTGATGTGCGGCCAGTTCGTGCGGTTCAAATTCATCAACGTTAATCGAACGCAGACGGCTTTCTTCCGCACGGCTGAGAATGCGCGCATCGTCAGCACTCAGGTGCCCGGCATCCAGACCTTTTTGCGCCAGAATATCCAGGCGGGTGAACGGCAGTTTTTTACCCATCGCCTCACACAGACGTTTGTGAACCGGTTCGGCGGCCAGAATATCCTGCAACGCCTGTTCCAGCAGACCGACCGGGTTGTGCTCGCTTGGCGTCAGATACTGACCGCGACCAATACGGCTGCGGGTGGCGGAAGGCACTTGCAGAATCCGCGCCAGTTCGTGATCCAGCTGGTCGGACGGTGCAGCGTGAGCGCCACCCAGCGGGAACACCACCAGACGCATGACGCCTGCGATGAAACGGTTCGGGAAGTTACGCAGCAGATCGTCAATCGCCACTTCCGCCTGATGCAGACAGTCCTGAACACCCCAGTGGACCAGCGGCAAATCGGCCTCGTGACAGCCTTCTTCATCAAAACGTTTCAGCGTGGCTGTCGCCAGATACATCTGGCTGAGGATATCGCCGAGACGGGCGGAAATGCGTTCGCGACGTTTCAGGCTGCCGCCCAGAACACCCATCGACACATCGGCCAGCAGCGCCAGATTGGCACTCAGGCGGTTAATGTGCTGATAGTAGCGGGCGGTGGCATCGTTCACCGGCGTATCGCTGGTGCGCCCGCCGGTCAGGCCGAGCCAGAAACTGCGCACGGTGTTGCCGCCGACGTGGCCGAGATGGCCGAACAGCGCCCGGTCGAAATCGACCAGATCATTTTTCTCCGCTGCCGCCATTTCACGCAGCACGTAAGGATGGCAGCGGATCGCGCCCTGACCAAAGATGATCATACTGCGGGTGAGGATGTTGGCCCCTTCCACGGTGATGGCAATCGGCGCGCCCTGATAGGTGCGGGCAACAAAGTTGCTTTTACCGAGCATGATGCCTTTACCGCCGGTGATATCCATCGCATCCATTACGGCGCGCTGACCGCGGTGCGTACAGTGATATTTCACAATTGCGGACAGCACCGCCGGTTTTTCACCCAGCATAATGCCGTTGGTGATAAGCGTCGCCGCCGCGTCCATGACATAAGCGTTCCCCGCGATGCGTGCCAGCGGCTCTTCGATACCTTCCATTTTACCGATCGGCAGTTTGAACTGACGGCGGATATAGGCATAAGCGCCGGTCGCCATCGCCAGAGATTTCAGGCTGCCGGTGGAGTTTGACGGCAGCGTGATGCCACGGCCCACGGACAGACATTCCACCAGCATACGCCAGCCCTGACCGGCCATTTTCGGGCCGCCAATGATGTAGTCGATCGGGACAAAAATGTCGTTACCCCGCGTCGGACCGTTCTGGAAAGGCACGTTCAGCGGGAAGTGACGGTGGCCGATTTCCACACCCTGGGTATCCGTTGGGATCAGCGCACAGGTGATGCCTAAATCAGTTTCGTTGCCGAGCAGATGATCGGGGTCTTTCAGTTTGAATGCCAGACCGAGCACGGTGGCGATAGGTGCCAGCGTGATGTAACGCTTGTTCCAGGTCAGGCGCATACCGAGCACTTCTTTGCCCTGCCACTGGCCTTTACACACAATACCGAAATCCGGGATTGCGCCGGCATCAGAACCCGCTTCGGGGCTGGTCAGTGCGAAACACGGAATTTCCAGGCCTTCGGCCAGACGTGGCAGATAGTGATCTTTTTGCTCTTCGGTTCCGTAATGTTGCAGCAATTCGCCCGGACCGAGGGAGTTTGGTACGCCGACGGTGATCGCCAGGATCCCTGACACACCGGCCAGTTTCTGTAAAACACGTGCCTGAGCGTAAGCCGAGAATTCGAGGCCGCCGTACTCTTTCTTAATGATCATCGCAAAGAAGCGGTGCTCTTTCAGATACGCCCACAGCTCCGGCGGCAAATCGGCCAGTTCGTGAGTGATCTCAAAATCATTCGCCATGCGACAGGCTTCTTCCACCGGGCCGTCAATAAAGCGCTGTTCTTCTTCTGTCAGGCGCTGCTCAGGGTAATCCTGCAGCTTTTTCCAGTCCGGCTTGCCGCCAAACAGGTCGCCTTCCCACCAGGTGGTACCGGCTTCAATCGCTTCTTTTTCCGTGCGTGACATGGCTGGCATGACTTTGCGGAAGGTGCGAAGTGCCGGGCCGGAGAATAATGAACGGCGCAGGGCCGGGATGTTCAGTGGCAGCAACAGGATCGCCAGTGGCACTAACAGCCACAGCGTCCACAGATTGATCGCGCCCATCACGGCGGTGAACGCCAGTAAAATCAGGCTGCTAAGGGTGAGGTTGACGCGGTGATAAAACAGCGCACCAAGGATAACGACAAATGCAACAATGCTGAGAACCATCATAGTAATGCTCCTGAGTAGTAGGAGGTCTGACCTGTTGTAGGGATACAATGGTTTTAGTTCATGCTCATTTCTTTATCAATGTGTTTACATACTAATTACAACACAGCTCACAATCCGGCCGCACGAAGCGTTAAAAATGGAAACTATCGGAATCATTACCGCTTCATTGCTTCTCGCCGATCCGCCGATCCGTTACACTGCACAGCGGAAAGTTTTATTGCTATCGGCTGTGTTTCAACGGCTGCAAATGGACATAAAAGAGGCTGCTATGTACCAGGATATTATCCGTACTGAACTGAACGAAGCTGCTGAAACGCTGAATAAATTCATCAGCGATCCGGCAAATATTGAGTCTATTCAACGTGCAGCAGTGCTGCTGGCGGATTCATTCAAAGCGGGCGGGAAAGTGATTTCCTGCGGCAACGGCGGTTCACACTGCGATGCCATGCATTTTGCGGAAGAACTGACCGGCCGCTACCGTGAGAACCGTCCGGGCTACCCGGCGATTGCGATTTCTGACGTCAGCCACATTTCCTGCGTGGGTAACGATTTCGGGTATGAGTATATTTTCTCTCGTTATCTGGAAGCGGTTGGCCAGAAGGGCGACGTTCTGCTGGGCATCTCCACGTCCGGGAATTCCGCAAACGTCATCAAAGCTATCGACGCTGCGCGTGCCAAAGGCATGAAAGTCATTACCCTGACCGGTAAAGACGGCGGCAAGATGGACGGATCTGCTGACGTGGAAATCCGCGTTCCACACTTCGGCTTCGCTGACCGTGTGCAGGAAATCCACATTAAAGTTATTCACATTTTGATTCTTCTGATCGAAAAAGAGATGGCGAAGGCATAAGCCCTTTGCAGTAAAGGAGGCTGGTGATGTGCGAATTGCTCGGGATGAGCGCTAACGTTCCTACTGATATTTGTTTTAGTTTCAGTGGACTGGTGCAGCGCGGTGGCGGGACTGGCCCGCATAAAGACGGCTGGGGCATTACCTTCTATGAGGGGAATGGCTGCCGTACTTTTAAAGATCCGCTGCCGAGTTTTAATTCGCCCATCGCCCGCCTGGTTCAGGAATACCCGATCAAATCCTGCGCGGTGATTTCCCATATTCGTCAGGCAAACCGTGGCGAAGTGGCGCTGGAAAATACCCATCCGTTTACCCGGGAACTGTGGGGACGCAACTGGACCTACGCGCACAACGGTCAGCTGCGCGGTTACCGCCAGCTCGATACCGGCACACTGCGCCCGATAGGCCAGACTGACAGCGAATACGCTTTTTGCTGGCTGCTGCACAAACTCACTCAACGTTATCCGCGTCGCCCGGCAAGCTGGCCGCCGGTGTTCCGCTATATTGCGTCGCTGGCCAATGAGTTACGCGAAAAAGGGGTGTTTAATATGCTGCTGTCGGACGGGCATTTTGTAATGGCCTATTGTTCGACAAATTTGCACTGGATCACGCGTCGCGCGCCGTTTGGCAAGGCAACGTTGTTGGATCAGGATGTGGAAATTGATTTTCAGCAGCAGACGACACCTGATGATGTCGTCACCGTGATTGCCACGCAACCGCTGACCGCAAACGAAACCTGGAACAAAATTGCTCCAGGCGAGTTCGCGTTATTTCACCTGGGTGAACGCCAGCTGTGAGGAGAGCGGGGTATTAGACAGCGGCTGGAGCACTTCATATTTCCCGTCAGTCACCACCACGTTGGGCGCCTGATGGTGTTTCTCAAAGTACGCATAGCCAGGCTGAAGCTGACGCCAGAAGTTGATGTAGCTTGAGTTTTTGTGCGCGTTCATGTTGGCATCGGTCATACGGAACGGGTAAATGCTGATTTGCAAATTACGCTGCCCGAACTGGAACGCTGCCTGAACATAGGTGAAGATCTCATCCATGTAACCGTCTGTCATTGCATAACACCCAATGGATTTACAGTTACCGTGGATCATCAGGTACTTACCTGAGTAACCCTGTGAGATGTCGTAGGCATTCGGGAAGCCGATGTTGATAGCACGATAAAAGCGGCTGTCTGGTTTCAGGTGGTGGATATCCACGTTATAAAAACCTTCCGGGCTTTTGAAATCGCCTTCACGACGTTTATTCCCCAAACCGCCGGAAAAATCGCAGATGCCATAGCTGCCGATCAGACGAAATTCGCCGTCGAGCTGGGCATACAATTCGAGTTTACGTTCTTGTTTGAAAATCTGGATATAAACTGGCGCGCCTAACAACTGCTTTTTAAGCGCAGCATTGACCGGGACAGGTTCACTGGCCGCGGCGTAATTTGCTGTAAATAAAGGCAAACTGAGGAGCATCGCAAGGAACAGCGCGATTCTGATCATTCTAAATCCTGCTTGGTAATAATTCTGATGTTTTGTCTACAGATGGAACCATCTTTAAGACCGCCACTGATTGATTTCTTATCTACAACCTGTCTGAAACGTTGCCATATTAATACTGATTAATATTTTAGCAATCATCAAATATTGAATAATGAGTTTCGGTTTGTTAATTACTGGCGCTTGCCATTATTGGTGATTAATTAACCCAAATTTACCGCCATTTTCTGTGTTTGAAATTGCACCGACTCACTGTATACTTATACAGTTATCAGGGGAGGGCTATGCGTAAAATCATTCACGTGGATATGGACTGCTTTTTCGCGGCCGTCGAGATGCGCGATGATCCTTCCCTGCGCGACATTCCTATCGCCATCGGCGGCAGCCGCGATCGCCGCGGTGTGATCAGCACCGCCAATTATCCTGCGCGTAAATTCGGTGTGCACAGCGCAATGCCTACCGGTATGGCGCTGAAACTCTGTCCGCATCTGAAAGTGATTCCCGGCAGAATGGAGGCTTATAAAGAAGCCTCAAACCATATCCGTGAAATCTTTGCGCGATACACCCCGCTGATTGAACCCCTGTCACTCGACGAAGCTTATCTCGACGTCTCTGACGCCACGCAGTGCAACGGATCCGCCACGCTGATTGCTGCACAAATCCGCCAGGCGATCTCCGATGAAATCAATCTGACCGCCTCGGCGGGTATCGCGCCGATCAAGTTTCTGGCAAAAATAGCCTCTGATCTGAATAAACCTAACGGACAGTTTGTGATTACGCCGGATAAAGTCGATGCGTTTTTGCAAAATTTACCGCTGAGTAAAATTCCTGGCGTCGGCAAAGTCACCGCACAGCGTTTGCAGGAGCACGGCCTGAACACCTGTGGCGACGTGCAGCGGTATGATCTGGCAGCCTTGCTTAAAGGTTTCGGAAAGTTTGGCCGCGTGCTGTGGGAGCGCAGTCAGGGCATTGACGAACGTGAGATTTCCCCCGAGCGGCTGCGTAAATCCGTCGGCGTCGAGCGCACGCTGGCCGAAGATATTCACAGTTGGGAAGAGTGCGTGGCGCTGATCGAACGGCTGTACCCGGAATTACATACGCGCCTGAGTAAAGTCAGCCCGAGTCTGCGCATCGCCCGACAGGGCGTGAAACTTAAATTCCATGATTTCCAGCAGACCACGCAGGAACACGTCTGGCCGGTGCTGAATAAAGACGATTTACTGAAAGTCGCACGGGAAGCCTGGGAACAACGGCGAGGCGGACGGGGCGTCAGGCTGGTGGGATTGCATGTGACGTTGCAGGATCCGCAGATAGAGCGGCAGCTTCTGCTTCCCTGGGAATGATCCCCGTCATCTTTCAGGCTGTCTCTGCGTGGGCTGTCTTCGCAAACTCCGGTCACATATTTGTGTATGTGACCGGGGATTTACTCAGTTGCCACCCTGATACAGCCCGGATGATTTCGGGGATCGGGTATTAACCGCGCTCAGGAATCGCTTTCAGCAGGGCGGTCAGCAGTTTCCAGTACAGCTCAACGCTTTCAATTTCAACCTGCTCATCCGGCGAGTGTGGCCCGGTGATGGTAGGCCCGATGGAAACCATGTCCATGTCCGGGTACGGTTTTTTGAACAGACCGCATTCCAGACCGGCGTGGATCACCATGATGTTTGGCGTTTTGCTGAACAGTGTTTCGTAGGTTTCACGCACCAGCGTCATCACCGGCGAGCTTGGCTCGGGTTTCCAGCCAGGGTAGCTGCCTTTCGCCAGACTTTTCGCGCCAGACAGCGCGCTCAGTGAGTTCAGCATGCTGACCACGTACTCTTTACCGCTGTCGATAAGAGAACGGATCAGGCTGTTGATCGCCACTTCATCGTCTTTCATGGTAACAACGCCGACGTTCAGGGAGGTTTCAACCACGCCTTTCACGTCATCGCTCATGCGGATCACACCGTTTGGTGTGGCATTCAGCAGTGCGAGGAATTTGCCCTGAGTTTCAGCAGTCAGCGCTTTCGCGTTGCTTTCAGCCGCTTCAACAACCAGTGCGATTTTCTTCTCTACCGCGGACAGTTCGAACTGAATGGTCGCCAGGAATTCCTCTGCGGCCGATTTCAGCGCATCGATTTTATCCGTTGCGATGGAAAGCGTTGCAATGGCTTCACGCGGAATGGCGTTGCGCAGCGTACCGCCGGTGAAATCCAGCAGGCGCAGGCCCAGTGTGTCGGCGTTATCTGCCAGGAAACGCGCCAGTAGTTTGCTGGCATTGCCCAGGCCAAGATGGATATCAGCGCCGGAGTGGCCGCCTTTCAGGCCTTTCAGCGTCACTTTCAGCGTGGTGAAACCAGCAGGTACTGCTTCGCGGCTGAGTGGCAGTGTGGCGGTAAAATCAATCCCGCCTGCGCAACCCATGTAGATTTCGCCTTCGGTTTCTGAATCGGTGTTGATCAGGATTTCAGACTGTAACCAGCCCGGTTGCAGGCCAAAT
>NZ_MJIB01000021.1:798346-808323 GCF_003697865.1 Rahnella sp. Larv3_ips
GTCAGCAACACTTCCAGCGGGCCGTGTTCGACGCTTTCATCAGCCAGAACCGCCAGCGCAGACGCCAGACCGATGCCGTTGTCCGCACCCAGCGTCGTGCCGCGTGCTTTTACCCAACCGTCTTCAATGAACGGCTGAATGGGATCTTTAGTGAAATCGTGAACGGTATCGTTGTTCTTCTGCGGCACCATGTCGAGGTGCGCCTGCAGGGCAACCGCTTTGCGATTTTCCATGCCTTTAGTGGCCGGTTTGCGCAGCAAGATATTACCCACTTCATCACGCTCAGCGTGGATACCTTTTTCCTGTGCCCATTCAACGATGTGTTTTGCCAGCGCTTCTTCATGATAAGAAGGGTGTGGAATCGAACATACTTTGGCAAAAATATCCCACAACGGTTGTGGCGAAAGCTGAGACAGTTCAGACACTATAAGTCTCCTGTGACAGTCAGCTCAGTCAGGCTCCATTAGCAGGGGAACTGATTGAGATGCTGTAGGTTTAGGGTTAAATAATCCCCGCCAGACGTTGTGGCGAGTGGCCTGACAGAATATCACTTAATCCGAAGCTGTGCGCGTGCGCCGGGATAAAATCCGGGGCGTTGCGACGGATGGAACCAGATAATCGCTGGTTTTTGTGAGCCGGACTCACTATAATCTCGCGCAACCTTTTTCCCCCCCAATAAATTTCAGAAGCCGTCAATTCACTGGCTGGGACACCTTTATGAGCGAAAAATACGTTGTAACCTGGGACATGCTGCAAATCCACGCCCGCACAATGGCGAAACGCCTGCTGCCGGCAGAACAATGGAAAGGCATTATTGCAGTCAGCCGTGGTGGCCTGGTTCCTGCAGCGTTGCTGGCTCGCGAGCTGTGCATCCGCCATGTGGATACCGTGTGTATCTCCAGCTACGACCATGATAATCAGCGCGAAATGCAGGTGCTGAAACGCGCAGAAGGCGACGGTGAAGGCTTCATCGTGATCGACGACCTGGTTGATACCGGCGGCACCGCGAAAGCGATCCGTGAAATGTACCCGAAAGCGCATTTCATCACGATCTTCGCCAAACCGGCTGGCGCACCGCTGGTTGATGACTACGTGGTAGACATCCCGCAGAACACCTGGATCGAACAGCCGTGGGATATGGGCGTGGTGTTCGTTCCTCCTCTGGTCGGAAAATAACACTCGTCATCCTTCGCGCTTACGGCGCGTGGGGTGCGCTTTAAACGCCTGGCTCATTGCCGGGCGTTTTGCTTTGGTTACCTTGAAATCCCTCTTGCTTGACCTCACTCCTGTCTTGTCGCACCTTTAACACGTTATAATCCCGTTCTGAAATGGTGGCTTGCGGGCGACCAACTGCTTGCTAACGGAGGATCATGCATCATGGCGCCAGTCAATCTCACGGAAAAGCTGTTCAAACCTTCCTTCAAATACCCGGAAACGTCGACGCTGGTTCATCGCGTTCATCACCATAATACCCACCCGCCAATGCATTCCGCGCTGGAAGGGGATACGGTCAATTGCTGGTACCGGACAATCAACCGTCTGATGTGGATGTGGCGCGGCGTGGATCCGCTCGAAGTGGAGGAAGTGCTGTCGCGCATTGCGGTGTCTACAGCCGAGCACAGCGATCCGTTGTTGCTGGATACCGTTATTGGTTATCGCAATGGCAACTGGATTTATGAATGGTCGAATCAGGCGATGATCTGGCAGAAAAAAGCCGCTGAAGAGCAGGATCCTGATCTCGCCAGCGAATACTGGCTGAACGCCGCTAACCTTTACAGCATTGCCGGTTATCCGCATCTGAAAGGCGATACGCTGGCCGAACAGGCTGAAGCGCTCGCCAACAAAGCCTTCGAGAAATCTTCTGAACATTCGCCTTACACGTTAAAAGAGCTGGATTTTGCTATTCCCGGCGGGGCACCGATCACCGGTTTTCTGCATCTGCCGAACGAAGGGCAGGCGCCGTTCCCGACGGTCATGGTGTGCGGCGGTCTGGATACGTTGCAAAGTGACCATCAGCGTCTGTTCCGCACGTATCTTGCGCCGATGGGCATTGCGATGCTGACCATCGACATGCCGTCGATCGGTTTTTCCTCTAAGTGGAAACTGACGCAGGACACCAGCTTCCTGCATCAGCAGGTGTTGCAGCAGTTGTCAGATGTGCCGTGGGTCGATGCCGGTCGTGTCAGCCTGCTGGGTTATCGCTTTGGTGCCAACGTTGCCGTGCGGCTGGCCTATCTCGAGCCGCGCCGCGTGCGCGCGGTCGCCACCTTGGGGGCGCTGGTCCATTCGCTGCTCAGTGATCCTAAATGTCAGGAGCAGGTGCCGGATATGTACATGGACGTTCTCGCCAGCCGCATTGGTATGTCCAGCGCGTCCGACTCTGCGCTTAAAACAGAACTTAATCGTTATTCTCTGAAAATGCAGGGCTTGCTGGGGCGCAGAACGCCGACGCCAATGCTGGCCGCTTATTGGGAGAATGATGTGTTCAGTCCGAAGAGCGAAGCGAGGCTGATTGCGGACTCTTCCGCCGATGGCAAGATTTTGGCGATCCAAAGTGAGCCGCTTTATGCCCATTTTGATCGCGCATTACATGAGATTTGTGAGTGGTTGCAAAAGAGAATGCGATAACTTAATGGTTGCTAATTCTTAACGTTTTGCTAAAAAGGATCGTCTTTATATGGAGGTTGTACTATGACGTTACCAAGTGGTCATCCTAAAAGCAGGCTAATGAAACGTTTCGGTACATTGGGGCCGTACATTAGAGAAGGGAAATGCGAAAACGACCGCTTTTTCTTTGACTGCTTAGCTGTCTGTGTGAACGTGAAACCCGCGCCAGAGAAGCGTGAATTCTGGGGCTGGTGGATTGAGTTACAAGCTGAAGCCGAACGTTTTACCTATGTTTATCAGTTCGGTTTGTTCGACAAAGACGGCAACTGGAAAGCACAAAACATTAAGGATGCTGAAGTTCGCGAGAGGCTTGAGACAACGCTTAAGGGGTTCCACAAAAACCTCAATAAGATGATTGAAGAGATGTCTCTCAAACTGGAACCTGCTGATGATTTCAGCGAAGAACCGGTGAAGCTTTCCGCCTGACCTTTCACAGCCTTGCGTACTACCCATTCCCATCATGAATGCTGTTATTATAGCGTTATGCCGGTTGGCATAACGCTTCTCTCCTGTTACAAAGACATCAGAAAGCTGATTTCTTCAATCTTATTTTCACTTCAATAACGGCAGAAAGACTATGAGTGGCAGCCAAACACTGGTTGTAAAACTGGGCACCAGCGTGCTCACTGGCGGATCCCGCCGCCTCAACCGGGCTCACATTGTTGAGCTTGTTCGCCAGTGCGCGCAGCAACATGCGGCAGGGCATCGGATTGTGATTGTGACGTCGGGCGCCATTGCCGCCGGGCGCGAACACCTTGGCTACCCCGAACTCCCCGCCACCATTGCTTCCAAACAGCTGCTGGCTGCCGTCGGGCAAAGCCGTTTAATCCAGCTCTGGGAGCAATTGTTTTCTATTTACGGCATCCATATTGGTCAGATGCTGTTAACCCGTGCGGATCTGGAAGACCGGGAGCGTTTTCTCAACGCCCGCGACACCATGAATGCGCTGCTCGATAACCATATTGTTCCGGTTATTAATGAGAACGATGCGGTGGCGACGGCGGAAATCAAAGTCGGCGATAACGATAATTTATCTGCGCTGGCGGCGATCCTGGCCGGTGCCGATAAACTGCTGTTGCTGACCGATCAGCGCGGCCTGTTTACCGCCGATCCGCGCACCAATCCCGAAGCGGAACTTATCCGTGAAATCACCACCATTGACGATGCGCTGCGCGGCATTGCCGGTGACAGCGTTTCCGGCCTGGGCACCGGCGGTATGGCCACCAAATTGCAGGCCGCTGACGTCGCCTGCCGTGCGGGTGTCGATACCATTATTGCCGCCGGTAATCTGCCGGGCGTGATCGCCGATGTGATCAACGGTGTTTCCGTCGGCACGCGTTTCCACGCCATGCAGACGCCGCTGGAGAACCGTAAACGCTGGATCTTTGGCGCACCGCCAGCCGGTGAAATCACCATCGATGACGGCGCGGTTTCGGCCATGATGGAGCGCGGCAGTTCGTTGCTGCCTAAAGGCATCCGCGAAGTGAAGGGTGATTTCTCCCGTGGCGAAGTGATCCGCATCCGTAATCTGAACGGACGCGACCTAGCGCACGGCGTGAGCCGCTATAACAGCGATGCGATGCGCATGATTGCCGGTCACCACTCGCAGCAGATCAGCGATATTCTCGGTTACGAGTACGGCCCGGTTGCCGTGCATCGTGACGACATGATTGTCAGTTAAGGAGTTTTCCATGCTTAACGAGATGGGCAAGGCCGCCAAAGCCGCGTCCTGGCAGCTTTCCACCCTCAGTACTGTGCAGAAAAACCGCGCACTGATGCTGATGGCCGACATGCTTGAGGCCAACAGCCAGAGCATTATTCTTGCCAATGAACTTGATATGTCCTCTGCCCGCGAAAGCGGCATGAGTGAAGCGTTATTAGATCGCCTGTTGCTGACGCCTGCCCGCTTATCGGCAATCGCCAGCGATGTGCGTGACGTCTGCCGCCTGAGCGATCCGGTGGGGCAGGTGATGGATGGTTCACAGCAGGACAGCGGTTTGCGCCTTGAGCGACGCCGTGTGCCGCTTGGCGTGATTGGCGTGATTTATGAAGCGCGCCCGAACGTCACCATCGACGTCGCCAGTCTGTGCCTGAAAACCGGTAATGCGGTGATCCTGCGCGGCGGAAAAGAGACGCACCACACCAATCAGGCGACGGTAAAAGTCATTCAGCAGGCGCTGGAAGAGTGCGGGCTGCCGAAAGCTGCGGTTCAGGCGATCGAAAGCCCGGATCGCGCGCTGGTGGCGGAACTGCTGCGTCTGGATAAATACGTCGACATGTTGATCCCTCGCGGCGGCGCGGCGTTGCATAAACTGTGCCGCGAGCAGTCCACCATCCCGGTGATCACCGGCGGCATTGGTGTTTGCCATACGTTTGTGGATGAAAGCGTTGATTTCGATAAAGCGCTGACTGTCATTGAAAGTGCGAAAGTGCAGCGTCCGAGCGCCTGTAACAGCCTGGAAACCGTGCTGGTGCATCAGGCGATTGCGGCCCGTTTCCTGCCGGAACTGAGCGACAAAATGCACCGCGCAGGCGTTACCCTGCACGCCAGTGAATCCGCGATGCCGTATCTGCAAAATGGCCCGGCGAAAGTGCTGGCGGTGACCGAAGAAGATTATCAGGACGAATGGCTGTCGCTGGATCTGAACGTAACGATCGTGGCCGATCTGGATGCCGCCGTGGCGCATATTCGCACCTACGGCACCGAGCATTCCGATGCGATCCTCACCCGTTCCATCAGCAGCGCGGATCGTTTCGTGCGGGAAGTCGATTCCTCGGCGGTTTACGTCAACGCCAGCACCCGTTTCACCGACGGCGGGCAGTTCGGTTTAGGCGCAGAAGTGGCGGTCAGTACGCAAAAACTGCACGCCCGCGGCCCGATGGGGTTAGAAGCCCTGACGACCTATAAATGGATTGGTTACGGCGATGATTTAGTGCGTCCGTAAAGCGGCTGCACCGGTGGATTTTTGTTCATGAAACCGGTGCAAATTCATAAAATTGCGCAGAGTGATGAGAAAACCAGCAAACGCACTGTCAGGGGCTTGACGGCGGCATCAGATTTCACTAATTTAGCACCCCGTAGTTCCCCGGTAACACTCCAAAATGCCGACTTAGCTCAGTAGGTAGAGCAACTGACTTGTAATCAGTAGGTCACCAGTTCGATTCCGGTAGTCGGCACCATTTCTGTTATAAAATCCCAGATTATCAAACGTTTAATTCATTTAGCTTCTCTGCTTTCTGTCTTTATCATTTCTCAATGGTACTTGTGGAAATAATTATTGCGGATCTTGCGATTGATAAAGCCATGAAGTCCGCTGCCCGTTTTCGCCATCGCCTTCATCACGTCCACGTCAGCCTGTCCGGGGCGGATGGAATTATAGATATAATGCCAGCCATCTTTAAACTTCAGAGTCACTGAATCTTCCGTTATGGTGAACGCGACGATACCTGAATTTCCTCCCCTATTTTGGTACCTTTCCATATCACCCTCCCTCATTAATGATGCCGTAAAAACACTCTCATCATAGCCATTAACGGGCTGCGGGTTTGTGAGATGAGGTAACTTTTGCGGCGACTGATCTGAATGCACCTTCGCCGGAAAGCGATTAAAATGCCCCTGCGTTTTTAATTACGTTTCCAGGAAGGTCTTTATGAACAAACTCTTTGTCCTGCTGATGGCATCTTTGCTGGCAGGTTGCGCAGTGTCTCACCCGGCACCGGTGAAGCGTCCAACTATCGGTATGGCGAATCCTGCGGCAGTGTATTGTCAGCAAAAAGGCGGGACGTCGGTGAGCGTGCAAACGGCGCAGGGCGCGCGTGCAGATTGCGTATTGCCGGGCGGCGAACGCCTCGACGAGTGGGATTTATATCGCCGGGATCATAAGTAATTTTTCATTAGGTTCGCGCCATCAACGTGTAGCGTCAGCGAAATATATCGCATAAAAAAAGGCCCGCCGTTTCCGGCAGGCCTTTTGTTTATTTCAAAGACGGAATTTTTACTTCACACACTTCGCGCAGGTACTTGCGTGAATTTGTTCGAAGAAATCGTTGCCTTTGTCATCCACCAGAATGAATGCCGGGAAGTTTTCCACTTCGATTTTCCAGATGGCTTCCATCCCTAACTCAGGGTATTCCACGCATTCCAGGCTCTTGATGCTTTGCTGCGCCAGAACCGCAGCCGGGCCGCCGATGCTGCCCAGATAGAAGCCGCCGTGTTTTTGGCACGCGTCGGTCACCTGTTTGCTGCGGTTGCCTTTCGCCAGCATGATCATGCTGCCGCCGTTGGATTGCAGAAGATCGACGTAGGAATCCATACGGCCAGCAGTGGTCGGGCCGAGGGAACCGGAGGCATAACCTTCCGGAGTTTTTGCCGGACCTGCATAATAAATCGGGTGATCTTTGATGTACTGTGGCAAACCTTCGCCGTTATCCAGACGCTCTTTCAGTTTGGCGTGAGCAATATCGCGCCCGACGATAATCGTGCCGCTCAGTGACAGGCGGGTAGACACCGGATGCTCAGAAAGCTGCGCGAGGATTTCAGGCATCGGACGGTTCAGATCCACCTTCACCACACCCGCTTCGCCCTGCTGACGCAACGCTTCAGGGATGTACTGGCCTGGGTTGTCTTCCAGTTTTTCGATCCAGATGCCGTCACGGTTGATTTTGGCTTTGATATTACGGTCTGCGGAGCAGGAAACACCCATGCCGACCGGGCAGGACGCGCCGTGACGTGGAAGACGCACCACGCGGATGTCGTGCGCAAAGTATTTGCCACCGAACTGTGCGCCCAGGCCAAGATTGTTGGCTTCGACCAGCAGTTCCTGTTCCAGATTCACATCGCGGAATGCCTGACCGTGTTCGTTACCTTCGGTTGGCAGGCCGTCGTAATAATGCGTTGAGGCCAGTTTCACGGTTTTCAGCGTCGCTTCAGCGGAGGTTCCGCCGATCACAAACGCGATATGGTATGGCGGGCAGGCCGCCGTCCCCAGCGTACGCATTTTTTCGACCAAGTAACCTTTCAGTTTCGCCGGTGTGATCAGCGCTTTGGTTTCCTGATACAGATAAGTTTTGTTGGCGGAACCGCCGCCTTTGGCGATACACAGGAACTTGTACTCATCGCCATCCACGCTGTAGAGGTCGATTTGCGCGGGCAGATTGGTCCCGGTGTTCACTTCTTTATACATATCCAGCGCGGCATTCTGCGAGTAGCGCAGGTTGTCTTCGATGAAGGTGTTGTAGACGCCTTTTGACAGGCTGGCTTCGTCGCCGCCGCCGGTCCAGACGCGCTGACCTTTTTTACCCATGATGATCGCGGTGCCGGTATCCTGGCAGGTAGGCAAAATGCCTTTCGCCGCGATCTCAGAGTTTCTCAGGAATTGCAGCGCCACGTATTTGTCGTTTTCGCTGGATTCTGCATCATGAAGAATGGAGGCCACCTGTTTCTGGTGCGCCGGGCGCAGCATGAATGACGCGTCGTGGAAAGCGTGTTGCGCCAGCAACGTCAGTGCTTCGGGTTCAACTTTTAAAATCTCTTCGCCGTCAAAGTTGCTCACAGAAACGTGATCTTTGGTCAGCAGGTAATATTCGGTTGTGTCTTTGGTAACGGGGAAGGGATCTTGATAATGGAAGGGTTTGTTCGACATTGTTTTCTCACTTTTTCCGTTATTGCCGCCACTAGCAGGACTTCTCGTTTCGGGTGAATCAGGGGTAATTCGGGCGACGTTTTTATGCTTTCTCTATGTTGCCAGCCTTATACACAGGCTGGCAACGGGGTTTATATGTTTTCTTCCAGTAAATGTACTGTTAATGCTTTGTAGAGGGGTTATCGCCCCTGTCAGAACATCATCATCATCCACGGATAGCCGATGAGCAGCAGTGCCGCCAGGAAGATGGCACCAAAGATGGTGCCCAGGCGCCAGTAATCTTTGGTTGGCAGATAGCCGCTGCCGTAGTAAATCGGGCTCGGGCCGGTGCCGTACGGTGTGATGATCCCCATGATACCCAGAGACGTCACCATCAGCAGACAGAACACTTGCATGTTGATGCCCGGAATGGCGGCGCCAATGGTCAGCATGGCTGGCAACAGCGCAGTGGTGTGTGCCGTGGTGCTGGCAAACAGGTAGTGCAGCAGATAGAACGCCAGCAGCAGCACGATAGTCGCGGTTCCGGGAGAGATACCGCCCATGGTGGCCGCGCCTTCTTTACCCAGCCAGGCGATGAAGCCGGTGCGGGACAAGCCATCAGCCAGGGCCACCAGCGTGGCGAACCAGGCGAAGGTGTTCCAGGCAGGTTTATTGCTGGTGATATCGTTCCAGTTCAGCACGCCGGTCCACAACATCAGCACCACGACCAGCAGCGCCGCCATGGCCGGTTCAATGAAGCTGGCAGCAAAAATCCACATAGCTAATGCGCAGCAAACGAAGACCAGCAGCAGGATCTCGTGGCGGGACATTCTGCCCAGTTTCGCCAGTTCTGCGGTGGCCCAACGCGGGACTTCATCATTGATTTTCACTTCCGGCGGATAGAACCAGTAAGCGAGCAGCGGCATGGTCAGCAGCAGCAGCAAACCCACCGGCAGGAAGGCGAAGAACCACGTTCCCCAGGAGATGTTGATGCCGGTGATGCTGTTCACAATACCCAGCGCCAGCAGGTTAGGCGCCAGCGCAGACAGGAACATGGAGCTGGTGATACAGGCTGCGGTGATTGCCACCCACATCAGATAGGAGCCGATTTTACGCGCGCTCGGATCATTCGGTTTGGAACCGTACAACGGCGGCAGGTTGGCGATGATCGGGTAGATCGTGCCGCCGCTTCGTGCGGTGTTTGACGGAGTGAAAGGGGCCAGCAAAAGATCGGCAAAGGTGATGGCGTAGCCCAGCGTCAGGCTGCGGCGGCCAAGATATTTCACCAGAATCAGCGCCAGACGGCGGCCAAACTGGGTTTTATCGTAACCTGCGGCAAACATGAATGCGCCGAAGATTAACCATACCGTTGAGTTACCGAAACCGCTGACGGCCCATTTAAAGGACTGCGACGCCATTTTGAATTTCGGATCGGCGAGTTCCGCCGGGCTGAACAGCAACCACTGGCTGAACAACGCGATAATCACCACGCCGGTGAGGCCGATAACGGCACCGGGTAAAGGTTCGAAGATCAGACCCACGATGACGCCGACAAAGATGGCAAAGAAATGCCAGGCATGGGGCTCTAAACCATCAGGGACTGGCGTGAGTAACAACAACACTGCAACCAGCACAGGCAAAAACATCAGAAGCAGGCGGTTTTTTTTGCCACCCGCCGCTTTGTTCGCC
>NZ_MJIB01000021.1:808464-809490 GCF_003697865.1 Rahnella sp. Larv3_ips
TTGTCTACAAGTAGTTGAGAATAGGTTTGCTGATACATAGGTAAGATGATTATGCTTTTTTTAGTTACTCAAGTTTCTTTAGTTATTTAATGGTGGCATGCGAACTGCTCCATTATTGTTATTTGAGTTAGGTATTACTTATTCCCCGTAAGAGGGAGGAAATGTTTATATAATGCGTTTTCTCCATTTATTACTGTTGATCTCGATCAAGAAAATACGGAGCTGTGTAAATTTAAGAAAAGAGAATGAGAATGGATGCTGGCGTTATTTTTATGGCGTTTATTTCTGCTGCTGAGCAGGGTTATTTTGATCTTCTGCACCCGGTGAAAATAGGAGTAGTCAACCTGCCTTTTATCTGCCCCTTCCGATAGCACGAATCCATCAGTTCCAGTCCCGACGTGCCGTGCGTTGAAGCCCGATATCGGCCTGCAAATGTAATGTTTACGCCTTTAATTAAAGGCAAAAGAGCTCGTAATTTAAATTAATGTGATCGTTTAATAACATGGTTAACATTAATTTAATAATGGCTGCATTCTATTCATGGGTAAATAGTTAATAAACTAACGTTACACCTTTTGAAACTAAAGATATCGTTATATTACTCCTATGACATCGGGCGTAAATAAAATTAATAAAATAAATCCGATAACGAATTCACAGATTATTAAACATTTTAAAGTTTGGAGCTGAATATTATGAGCCATAATTCGCAATTATTAAGTCCGTTCACTCTGCCAAATGGCACCGTCCTGAAAAACCGCGTGCTGATGGCACCCATGACCACCTGTACCGGCTTTTATGACGGCACCGTCACCAGCGAACTGGTGGAGTATTACCGCGCCCGCGCCGGCAGCATCGGTACAGTGATCGTCGAGTGCTGCTTTATCGATGACAAAGGCCTGGCATTCCCCGGTGCGATTGGCATCGACAACGACAGCAAAATCGATGGTCTGGCAAAAATCGCCGCAGCCGTAAAATCTCAGGGTTCCAAAGCGGTGCTGCAAATTTATCACGGCGGCCGCATGA
>NZ_MJIB01000021.1:809528-1049027 GCF_003697865.1 Rahnella sp. Larv3_ips
GCCGAAGCTGATTGGCGGCCAGACGCCGGTCGCGCCAAGCGCACTGGCCGCGCCCCGTGACGGCGCAGCTACGCCGGTCGCGCTGACCGCCGGTGAAGTGGACGCGATGATCACCAAATTTGGTGAAGGCGTTCGCCGGGCGATTGAAGCCGGTTTTGACGGTGTGGAAATCCACGGCGCTAACACTTATCTGATCCAGCAGTTTTTCTCACCTAACTCCAACCAGCGTGACGATAAGTGGGGCGGAAGCCGTGAAAATCGCGCTCGTTTCCCGCTGGCGATCCTCGATATCACGCACAGTATGGCGAAAAAACACGCCGATTCTTCCTTCATCATTGGCTACCGTTTCTCGCCGGAAGAGCTTGAAGAGCCGGGCATCCGCTTTGCCGACACGATGTATTTGCTGGAACAACTGGCGGCACGCGGGCTGGATTATCTGCACTTCTCGCTGGGCTATTCACTGCGTCCTTCTATCGTCGATACCACCGATCCGACACCGCTCATCGACAAATATGTCGCGATGCGTTCAGACCGGCTGGCGAAAATTCCGGTAATGGGGGTGGGTGGTATCGTGAATAAAGCCGATGCTGAACGGGCGATGGAACATGGCTACGATATGATCGCCATCGGCAAAGCCTGCATTGCCTATCCCGACTGGACTGACAGGATTGCGGCTGACCAGAAACTCGAGCTGTTCATCGACAGCACGCAACGCGAAGCCCTGACCATTCCTGAGCCGCTGTGGCGTTTCTCACTGGTTGACGCGATGATCCGCGACATGAGCATGACGTCTAAAAAATTCAAAGCCGGCGTATTCAGTGAAAAAGTACAAGATCCGCTTAACGAACTGGCGATTAACGTCAGTCTGGAAACGGACCGCATCGCCGATATCGAACTGCAGGCCGCCGGTGATATTGACGTAGAATTTACCACCAGCTTCGACATCATCCGCACCCGGATCCTCGACGCCAACAGCCCGCACGTTGATGCGGTCACCGGCGCGACGGAACAGAGTGAAGCGGTGAAAAAAGCGGTTTCCAAAGCGATCGCCAAATCCTGTAAAGCACAGATGCTGGAAGAGGGCGGCAGCTTGTCTGAACCACAAAGTTACGATGTGGTTGTCGTCGGCAGCGGCGGTGCCGGTCTGGCGGCGGCGATTCAGGCGTGTGACGAAGGTGCCAGGGTTCTGATCGTGGAAAAAATGTCCACTATCGGCGGCAACACCATTAAAGCGTCGGTGGGTATGAACGCCGCTGACACGCGCTATCAAAAACTCAAAGGCATTGAAGACAGCAAAGAATTGTTCTATCAGGAAACCCTCAAAGGGGGCCAGTTCAGAAACAACACCGTGCTGCTGAAAGAGTTCGTCGAGCGCGCACCGCAGGCGGTCGAGTGGCTGGCAGAGCACAACATTGAGCTGAGCGATATCACCATCACCGGCGGCATGAGCATTGACCGCACGCACCGTCCGGCCGATCGCAGCGCCGTCGGCGGCTTCCTGATCAGCGGTCTGGTGAAGAACCTCAACCAACGCAACATCGACGTGATGCTGGATACTTCAGTGACTGAAATCCGTTACCACGACGGTGCGGTGCAGGGTGTGGATCTGCTCAACGACGACAATGAAGTGCTGGTCATTAATGCCAAAAGCGTGATTGTGGCGACCGGTGGTTTCAGCGCCAACAGCGAAATGGTGGTGAAATACCGTCCTGAGCTGGAGGGGTTCGTGACCACTAACCACAAAGGCGCGACCGGCAGCGGCATCGCGATTTTGCAGAAAATCGGTGCAGGTACCGTGGATATGGGCGAAATTCAGATCCACCCGACCGTTGAGCAAACCACCTCTTATCTGATCTCTGAGGCGATCCGCGGGGGCGGTGCGATTCTGGTGAGCCAGGCGGGCAAGCGTTTCTTCAATGAGATGGAAACCCGTGACAAAGTGTCCGCCAACATTATCGGCCTGCCGGAGAAATTCGCTTATGTGGTGTTTGATGAGCAAATCCGCCTGAACAATAAAGCGGCCGATGAATACATCGCGCGCGGCTTTGTTATCAGCGCTGAAAACCCGCGCGAGCTGGCAGCCAAACTGGAGATGGATCATCACGCGCTGCTCGCCACGCTGGAAAGCTACAATGTGGCCGTTGATAAGCAGGACGACGTGGAATTTGGTCGTAAAACCGCGCTGCGCCACCCCATCAACCTGGGGCCGTTCTATGCGATCCGCATCGCACCGGGCGTTCATCACACCATGGGCGGCGTGACAATCAACACCGACACCAGCGTGCTGGATACTCAGGAGCAGGTGATCAGCGGCGCGTTTGCAGCCGGTGAAGTGGCTGGCGGCATCCACGGTGCAAATCGCATCGGCGGGAATGCCGTTGCAGATATCATCATCTTCGGTATTCTGGCGGGACGTAATGCCGCCAGACATGCGATGCGGTAACGGTATCCTCCTGCGTCGTTCGCTGCGGCGCAGGTTTCCCTCTTCAGTTCAGGTATTTTCTATGACGCCAGACACCCGTATTTATGCTTATTCCGCTGTTTTGATGGGCTCACCCATTCTTCTCAAGCTGTTTGATCATAACGAGGGGCTGGCGTCGCGCGTTTTCCGCCTTATTAAACAGCAGGAAAATATCTTCACGGTTAACCGGCACGATTCCGACGTCATGGCAATCAACCACGCGGCGGGCAGCCATGCGGTGGTGGTCAGCGCGCCGGTGTTTGATTTGATCCGTTGCGCCAAAGCGGTCAGCCAGCTGCCGGAAAGCAGTTTCAACTTCACCATCGGCCCGCTGGTGAAACGCTGGAAAATCGGCTTCAGCGGCCACAGCGTGCCTGACGCCAGCGATCTCCAGGCGCTGCTTGCGCTGACCGATCCGGATGACGTCATTCTCGATGAACCCTCACGCTCAGTTTTTTTGCAAAAAGCCGGAATGGAAATTGACCTCGGGGCGATTGCCAAGGGGTATATCGCCGACGTCGTGAGAGATTATCTGCATCAGGAAAAGGTCACGGATGCGCTGATCAATCTGGGGGGGAATGTGCAGACGCTGGGCGCGGGTGCCGAAGGGGCCTGGGCGATAGGGCTAAAAAAGCCATTTTCAACGCCTGATGCGCTGATTGGTGTGATTAACGTGAAGGGCAAATCGGTGGTGACGTCCGGTATTTACGAACGTTATTTTGAATCTGAGGGGCAGCGCTACCATCACATCCTCGATCTTAAAACCGGCTATCCGCTGGATAACGAACTGCTCAGTGTGACCGTCATTTCGGATGATTCGATCGACGGCGACATCTACACCACGCTGCTGTACGGCATGGGCGTCGAAAAAAGCCTCGCCTGCCTGAAAAATATTCCGCAGATCGAGGCCATTTTTGTCACCAAAGATCAGCAGGTGATTTTCTCTTCACAGCGTCAGTTTACCTTCACGCTGATGGATAACAGTTTCCGCACCCTTTACTGACAGTATTGTTTTAACAACGAATAGTGTTCCGCCTGCAGCCGGTAGCGATACACCGGCCGGCCTGTCACCCCGTAGTGAATGCTGGTGAACAAAATATGGCTGTCCGCCAGCCAGATGAGATATTTACGGCAGGAAACGCGCGAAATGTTCACCGAGTGCGCCAGCTCATCCGTTGAGAATTCCGTATCAGGATGGGCATCAATCCACAGGCACAGGGTGCGCAGCGTTTGCGGCGTTAAACCTTTTGGCAGTTTTTTGGTGTCCGCCGTCGCCGGGTTGTTGCCGTGAATTAACCGGTCAACGTCCGACTGCTCGTAATATTGCTGATTATCCATCAGCGCTTTCTTCTGCTGCCAGCCGGTCAGCGCCTCTTCAAAGCGGGAGAACTGGAACGGCTTAATCAGGTAATCCACCACGCCGTAGTTCAGCGATTTCTTGATGGTCTTCGCATCAGCGGCGGAAGAAATGACAATCACATCCACCGGACGTCGGGCATTTCTCAGCTCCGGCAGCAGATCTAACCCGTTATCCTGCTGCATATACACATCCAGCAGGATCAGGTCGATCGGCAACTGGCTGTTGAGTACCATCTCTTTGGCCTGCTGTAACGTCGAGGCTGTTCCGCAGCACGTAAACCCGGCGATCTGGCCCACGTAGCAGCGATTGAGCTCTGCGACCATGGCGTCATCATCGACTACCAGCACATTGATCATGCAGTTTTCCTCTCACCATCCCACGGAAGTTGAACAAAAAATTGAGTATAAACGTCGGGTTCAGACTCAACGGCAATCGTTCCGCCAAGGTTTTCTAATTGTTGTTTTGCCAGGAATAACCCGACGCCGCGCTCTTCGCCTTTCGACGAGAATCCTTTTTCAAAAATGGCCTCCAGTTTATCTGGCGGGATACCGGGGCCATCGTCGCTGACCACGCAGGCCAGCCAGCCATTCTGATAATGCAGTAACACGCTGACTTCGCCATCGGCCTGCCCGGCAAGGGCATCCAGCGCATTTTCAATCAAATTACCCAGCACGGTGATAAGCGCCGCGACCTGATTCTCATTGGTGTTATCGGGTAAAAAACTGTCATCACTCAGCGTCAGCAGATGGCGCGTATCCGAAGCGCGGTTAATCTTACTTAACAGGAAACCCGCAATCACCGGTGATTTGATTTTCAACAGTAAGGAGCCAATTTCCGCCTGATAGTTATTGGCCGTTTTGAGAATGTAATCTTCAAGCTGCGCGTAGCTTTTCATGTGCAGCAGCCCGAGAATAACATGCAGCTTATTCATGAATTCGTGTGAGCGTTCACGCAGCGAATCGGCGTAGTTTACCATGCCGCTCAGGCGCTGCATCAACTGGCTGACCTCGGTCTTATCCCTGAAAGTACAGATGGCGCCAATAATAACGTCATTGCTGCGCACGGGAACCGTGTTGCTCAGCAGAAAACGGCCTTTAAAATTGATCTCTTCATCGCGGCGCGCAATCCCGCTTCGCATCACATCGCAAAGCGTGGCGATAAGCGGTTGCGGCGGCTGATTGTGCTCAGGGCGGGGGTTGATCTCCGTGCCGGTTTCCAGAAACATCTGCCGGGCTTCCTGATTGATCAGGGTCACCTGCGCACGATCATCGATGGCGATCACGCCTTCTTTGATCGACTGCAACATCGCCTGACGCTGCTCAAAGAGCGTCGAAATCTCGTAAGGCTCAAGCCCGAACAAAATACGTTTGAGCATTTTCACTAAAATCCAGGTGCCCAGTGCGCCGACCATCATGCCGAACAGCACCGTCCACAGAATACTCCAGCGACTTTTATCAACCTGCTCTGTCACTTTTACCAGCGAGATACCGATCGCCACGACGCCAATCTGGTGATGATTATCATCAAAGACGGGCGTAAATATCCGCAACGCTTTGTCCAGCGTCCCTTTATTGATGGAGACATTCTCTTTGCCCAGCAACGCAGGATCGATGTCGTTACCGATAAAATGGTGATTGATCACGTCCGGATTGGGGTGTGAATAACGGATGCCGTCCATATTGGTGACCACTACAAACAGCAGGTCGTTTCTTTTTTGTACCGCACTGGCGATCGGCTGAATGATTCCGCTGTCCGGCGGCAGGGTGAGGGCGTGCCTGATTTCGGGCACATCCGCCAGCGTGCGGGCCACGGCCAGCGCCTTATCTTTCACACCATCGCGCGCGGTGTCGCTGACCTGAACGAAATACAGCAGATGCACGACCAGCAGCACGGAAATAATCACGGCGCTTAACATCAGGCTGACGGAGGTGCTGAGTTTCATGGGGTGCTTACGCACGGGATGCGGCGAGTCGCTCATTGGAGCCCCGGTAACCATTATTGATGGCTTATGGTCTATGTTTGCGGCTGACACGTCTACCCCAATCCGGCATTTATCCTGCGGTTAATGCACTAAAATTCTCTCAGGGCGCGAGTTCGATGAAGGGCCGAATTTCACCTTTCTGCGTTCGCCCGCGAATGTGATACTTTGAACCAGCAAATGGCTGATGAGCGAATCTCAACGGCATGAATTCAGGTCAGTACAGAGGATCTATGGCAGTCATTTCCCCAGAAATTATTGAACAGGCGAAAATCTGGCGCAGGGATTTCCATACCCGCCCGGAGCTTGGTCTGAAAGAGTACGGCACGTCGAAAATCATCGGCGAATTGTTGCTGTCGTTCGGCCTTGATGTGCACACCGGAATTGCCGAAACCGGCATTGTGGCGACGCTGCGCAACGGCGACGGCCCGTCCATTGGTTTGCGTGCCGACATCGATGCCTTGCCGATTCAGGAACTGAACGATTTCGAACACATCTCGCAAAACCCCGGTCTGATGCACGCCTGCGGCCACGATGGTCATACCGCTATTTTGCTCGGCGCGGCGCGCCATTTGAGTGAAAACCGGCATTTTCGCGGCACCGTACATTTCATTTTTCAGCCCGCGGAAGAGAATGTCGGCGGCGGTGAGATGATGGTGAAAGAAGGGCTGTTTGAACGTTTTCCGATGCAGGCGGTTTACGCGCTGCACAACTGGCCGGGATTGCCGGTCGGGGAAGTCGCGGTCAGTCAGGGACCGATGATGGCCTCGCAGGATAACTTCTACATCACGCTGACCGGAAAAGGCTGTCACGCGGCGATGCCTGAACTGGGGGCCGATCCGGTGGTGGCGGGCGCTCAGCTTATCCTCTCACTGCAAAGTCTGATTTCTCGTCGTCTGTCGCCGCTGGAACAGACAGTGATCAGCCTGACGCAGCTTCAGGCGGGCGAAGCCATCAACGTCATTCCCGAAACGTTGCACATGTCCGGCACGCTGCGCTGCCTGAGCCGCGCGACGCGCGAAACCTGCTGGCGGTTGATCGAAGAATACGTCAACGCCGTGCCGCAGCCGTACGGGGTGAAAGGTGAGGTGCGCTGGGAGTTTGGTTATCCGGTCACGCAAAACCATCCGGCGCAGGCGGTGATTTTACGCGATGCGGCTGAAAACACGCCGGGCATCACCCAGGTGCATTTCAATAATGCCCCGTCGATGGCCGCTGAAGATTTTGCCTATTTGCTCGAAGCCTGTCCGGGTGCCTACTTCTGGCTGGGCGCCGATGGCGCCACGCCTTCCGCTTCGCTGCACAGCCCGCGTTATGATTTTAACGATGACATCATTCCCCTGGGTATCAGCGTGCTGACGACTCTGGTGGAACGGCAACTTAAAGCCTGATCGTCAGTAAGCCGGTTGCCGGTTAATGAGAACGGGCAACCCCTTCGGCAAGGCTATTTACCGGGCCTTTAACGTACGCAAAATGATGTTGAGTAGCCGGGATTGAGGGATTAAAAAATCACCGGCTTTGAGGAATGGTCTGAAACAGATGCAATGAAAGTCTTGCTGTTTTTATAGCCTCGCCAGTTCCTGCGCGATATTCATGATTTTATACTCATATTTACTTATTTCACCACGGGCTATTTTTTCTTCCATCTGTTGGATGAAATAAAGAATGTCATCGGACTGGGTGACATCCGGCAGATCGGTAATTTTATAATCCCACCATTCCATTGCCTGAAGGCGCTCGATGATGTCTGGCGCAAAGCGGTATTTAATAATCTTAGCCGGAATACCGCCGACGATGGCGTAAGGCGGCACATCGCCGGTGACCACCGCATTGGCCGCAACGATGGCGCCATTACCGATAGTGATGCCGCCTTTTAATACGGCGTGTTCCCCCACCCAGACATCATGACCTAATACCGTTGCGGGCGGCATATAGTCGAACCCCGCAATGTTCAGCGTTTCTCCGAATTGCTCCTGCGCCACCTTCGAGAAGAAATCATGATACGTCAGCGGACTGGTCGTAAACCGGTGTATGGGGTGTTGTGGCCCCATAATCCGCACGCCTGCCGCCAGGCTGCAAAATCGCCCGGTGGTGAGGTTATTAGGTAATTTACTGCACGCGTAGGAATAGGCGCCCATCGAACAGAAACTTTTCCGCGGCATGGCGGCATATTCTTCGACCCAAACATCCGCGTTAAATTTTATTTTCTCCCCTTTTTTAAAAAGGAATATATTTCTCTTTTTATATATCCCTTCCACCATTTCCGGGAATTTAAGATGGACCTTATGTCGTAAACAATAATCCTCATGTTTTTGAGTCCATCGAAACTCAATGGGGTACTTCATTCCTTATTCCTCAAAGGTTAGACGCTGTTTTTATATATTCCTGACATAATCCTAGCATAAAACAGACATAACCCAAATCTGAGGCCGGCGGGAATAACCTGAGGAGTGCGCAGAAGGAAAGCCCCCGGAGGATGAGGTCCGGGGGCGGTGATGAACGTTTCAGTCAGGCGGGGTGATCAGACCCTGAAATGCCCGACCGCGATCGCCAGTCCGGTTGCCTGTTGCTGCAAGGCTGAGGCGGCACCGGCAGATTCCTGAACCATTGCGGCGTTCTGCTGCACCATGCCGTCCAGCTGTGTGATGGCGCGGTTAATCTCGTGAATACTCTGCATCTGTTCTTCGGAGGCATGGGTGATATCGAGCATCACGCTGCTGACGTTAGACACGTTGCTGACAATCTCGCTCATGCTGCTGCTTGCCAGACGAACCTGCGCAGAACCGGACGCCACGCTGCTGACGGTGGATTCGATCAGCCCTTTGATCTCCTTCGCAGCCTGCGCGCTGCGCTGCGCCAGGCTGCGCACTTCGCTGGCGACCACGGCAAAACCGCGCCCCTGTTCGCCTGCCCGTGCGGCTTCCACCGCCGCGTTGAGCGCCAGAATATTGGTCTGGAACGCGATGCCGTCGATAACCCCGGTGATGTCACCGATTTTCGATGATGCGCTTTCAATGCTCTCCATTGTCGTCATGACTTTGTTCACCACGATGTCACCGCGTGACGCCGCTTCCGATGCCGATTTCGCCGTCTCGCTGGCCTGTCTGGCCGAACTGGCGGATTGCGAGACGGTCGCGGTGATCTGCTCAAGTGACGCGGCCGTCTGTTGCAGGCTGGCCGCTGCGGATTCCGTTCTGCCGGACAGATCGTTATTTCCGGCCGCAATTTCATCCGCTGCCACTTTCACCGATTCGCTGGTGGTGCGGATTTCAGCCATCACCTTGCTGAGCTTATCGACGAAGGTATTAAACGCATGTGCAATTTGCGTGACTTCGTCATGGCCGTCGGTCGGTAAGCGCTGCGTCAGATCGTCTTCGCCGGAGCTGATGGCGTTGAGCGTATCGCGCACGGCAGACAGACGACGAAACGCTTTGGTGATGATAAGGCCAATAACCGCCGCCGACAGCAGCACAATCACCATCAGCGCAATCACCGAGGAGGTCAGCAGGGATCGCATGCCCGCCGTCGATTCTTTCTTGTCTTCAATGACCAGCGTAAACCAGTCCGTACCTGCAACCGGCAGGGCTCGGACGCGTTTTACCGCCTTGTTCATGCGAATATCCGACGGCGCGCTGGCGGCAAACAGCCGTGGCAGGTCCACGCCTTCCGCCAGAGAAGTGAAGGGTTTCAGCGCCAGTTTTGCATCGGGATGCGCGATGATCGTGCCGGCACTGTCCACCAGCATGCCGAAGCTTTCCGGCGTCGGGTGAATGGTATTGACGTTATTGACCACGCTGTCCATGGAAACGTCCCCCGCCACAATCGCTTTCAGCGCGCCGTTTTCCATCACCGGCACCGCGAAAGTCACCACCAGATTGCCGGTGCCCGCATCGATGTACGGCGGAGTGACCACCGGACGTCCGGCGCTTTCGGCCTGTTTATACCAGGGGCGGCCTGTCGGATCGTAATCGGCGGGTACGCCGGTCGGATCGGAGAATTTGGCGGTTTTATTGGCGTAGCCGACGTAGACGTTGGCGAAGTTTCCCGCGGTTGCGATCTGCTTCATTACCGGTATCGGGTCCGCCGTCAGCGCCACGGGTTGCAGTGAAACAATCATCTGCGTTTTGGCGCTGACCCATTCGCTGATCCCTTGCGTATGGCTTGATGTCAGCGCGTTCAGCGTGCTGTCTGTCGCCTGACTGTTGTATTTATTAGCGACGGTGTAACTGAGGAACGTATTGATAGCCAGCGAGCAAATCACAATCGAGATGCAGGCCACGATGATGCGCGAACGAAGGGTCTTAAGCATGGGCATTTCCCTGAAAGGAATCTTAAGATCTGGGTATCGACAGTAAACGGAGAAACTTGAAGCAGGTCACAAAAAACGGGCGTTTGTAGGGCGCAGCATCACCTTCCTGCTATTTCAGCGGGGAAAGTTGCCGTATTCAGAGTCATTCCCTGTCCGCGTATGCCGAAGCCATATTGTTCATCTATTTCGTGAATCACCTCTCAAAACTGATCACAAATCCGGCAGGGGATCTTGCGGCTTTTTTCGCCTGATGATAGTAATGCACTACTTTACGAAATAATGTGAAGCAGGAAAGTACATTACGAATCGATTTTAAAGGACACCCCATGTCAGAACTTAAATTTGCCACACGTCTGAACTCGTTTGCCTCGGGGGCTTATCTTTACTGGCCGGAACTGAAAGGCAAACCTTCAGTGCTGCAAATGATCGAACGTGCAGCTACGGTTAAAGGATTGACGCATCTGGACCTCAACTATCCGCAGCATATGACCGATGATATCAAGACGATGCGTCAGAAAATCGAGGAAGTCGGGCTGGCGGTGAACGGGATGCAGATGCGCTGGGATGCTCCGCAATTCAAAATCGGCGCATTCACCCACCCGGACCCTAAGATCCGCCGTCAGGCGATTGAACTCACGAAACGCGGCATCGACGCCGGGCGCGAATTCGGTGCCAGCATCATGACGTTGTGGATGGGGCAGGACGGTTTTGATTACTGCTTCCAGGCCGATTACAAAAAAATGTGGGAAGACGCGGTCGGCGCGGTGCGCGAAGTGGCGGAATATGCCCCGGACATCGACGTCAGCATTGAGTACAAACCCAACGAACCGCGGGCTTACAGCATTTTCCCGAATGCCACGACCTGCCTTCTGGCCGTTGAAGAGGCCGGTTGCAAGAACTTAGGCATTACGCTGGATTTCGCGCACGTGTTATTTGCCAACGAAATTCCGGCATTCGCCGCCGCCATGGTGGCACGCCGTTCACGCCTGCTGGGGCTTGATCTCAACGACGGCTGGGGAAAACGCGACGACGGCCTGATGGTCGGCTCGGTCAACCCGCGCGCCACGCTGGAGTTTCTGCTGCAAATGAAACGCGACGGCTATAAAGGCGCGTATTACTTCGATACCTTCCCGGACGCCAGCGGTCTGGATCCGGTACGCGAAGCGGAAACCAATATCGCCACGGTGATCCGTTTACTGAAACTGTGCGAAAAACTCGAAAACAATCCGGCGCTGAATGATGCCATCAGCAGGCAGGACGCCGTTGCCTCACAGCAGATCGTCAACGACGTGATGCTGGCGCAGTAAAAGATTTATTGAATCAAAACCAGCCGGAAAGCAAAAGTACCCGCCACAGCGCTTCGCTGTGACAACCATAAAAATAACAACCGAAGGCCAGATAATGAAAAAACTCTTACTGTCTGTACTCACCTCTACACTGCTTTGCACCAGCGTTTACGCCGCAGATTTAGCGCCGTTACAGTCCGACACCGAGCCCGATCGCACTGACTGGACGCAGCTCGGCGTTAAATACGGACCGATGCCGGCGGTAGATAAAAACCTGAAAATTGGTGGCGTGTCTAAAACGCTGACCAACGAATACTGGCGCTCGCTGGGCGAAGGCTACAAAAACGCGGCGAAGCAATACGGATTTACCGTCGAATATCAGGCCGCCGCTAACGAAGACGATCAGCTCGGTCAGCTGTCTATCGCTGAAACGCTGATCTCACAGGGCTTCAACGGTCTGCTGGTTTCTCCGCAAACCGATGCCAACCTGCAACCGGCGTATGAATCCGCCAAAAGCAAAGGCATCGCGGTGGTTAACGTCAACGATGCGGTTATGCCTAATGCGGAACATTACGTCGGTAATGTGCAAAAGGATAACGGCGTGCGCGTCGCCAACTGGTTTATCAAACAACATCCGCAAGGCGGGAAAGTGGCCGTTATCGAAGGGCAGCCCGGCGTATACGCCGCCGCTCAGCGTACGCGCGGCTTTAAAGAAACTCTCCAGCCCGGCGGAAAATTCACCGTGGTGGCCAGCGTGCCTGCCAACTGGAGCCGCGAGAATGCCTACAACGCTGCCGCGACCATTTTGCAACAACATCCTGATTTAATTGGTTTCTACGCCAACAATGACGGCATGGCGCTCGGGGTGGTCGAGGCGGTGGCCGCTGCCGGAAAATCCAAACAGGTTGCCGTATTTGGCACCGACGGGATTTCTGATGCCTATGCGTCGATCAAACGCGGCGAGCTGACCGGTACCGTGGACAGCTTCCCGGTGCTGACCGGTCAGGTGGCGATGGAAGTGGTGTTGCGCCTTATCAGCGGCCAGAAAATTTCCCGCGTGGTGTCTACGCCGCAGGCGTTAATCACCAAAGACAACGTTGATGCCTTCTCTACCAAAGACAACATCAAACTGCGCCAGCTGCTGGCACAGCAAAAATAAGTCAGGCGTCTGAAAACGGGTCGGGAGAGTTTATGGAACAGTACAGTTTGACGATGCGTGGCATCAGCAAAAGCTACAGCGGCGTGGCGGCGGTGCAGAATGTCGATTTCTCGGTCAGGCCGGGTGAAGTTCACGCGCTGATCGGTGAAAACGGTGCGGGGAAATCGACGTTGCTGAATATTCTGTCAGGCGTGCGTGCGGCAGATTCCGGCGAGATCCTGGTGGACGGGCAGGTGATTCAGATGAAGAACCCGCTTTCCGCCCGCCATGCTGGTATCGCGATGATCCATCAGGAGTTACAGCACGTTCCTGAACTCTCCGTGGCCCAGAATATGTTCCTCGGGCGGCCTTTAACGCGGTTCAAAGGGCTGTTTGTCGATAAGCAGGCGCAGTACAAAAGGGCGGTGTCGATCCTGCGCCGTCTTGATCCGAGCATCGATCCGGATGAGCCGATCAAAAACCTGAAAGTGTCGCAGCAGCAGATTGTCGAAATTGGCCGCGCGCTGCTGGATGAAGCCAAAATCATTGCGATGGACGAGCCGACTTCCAGCCTGACGCCCACTGAATTCGAGCGACTGGCTGAACTGATTTCGGATCTGAAATCAATGAACGTGGCGCTGATTTACGTCTCGCACAAAATGAACGAAATCTTCAAAGTCTGCGACCGCGCGACGATTTTACGAGATGGCAAACAGGTCGGCGTGGTGAATATCTGCGATGAAACGGAAGAAACCATCGTCACAAAAATGGTCGGGCGAAAAATCGAAAAAGTGCAGCATCATTCGCATGCGACGCAACGTGAAGTGCTGCGCGTCGAGGGGCTCAGCCGTGACAGCGCGGTGCGGTCGGCGAGTTTCAGCGTCAACGCGGGGGAAGTGCTGGGTATCGCCGGGCTGGTCGGGTCAGGGCGTACCGAGTTGCTCAAACTGATCGCCGGGATCGACGCGAAAACCGGCGGCAGTATTGAGGTCGACGGCGTTGCCGTTAAAAATCACAACGTCAGCGCTGCGATACGCGCCGGGATCGGCCTGGTGCCTGAAGATCGTAAAAAAGAAGGCATCATCAAAGAACGCGCGGTGAAAATGAACATGGCATTGCCGTCAATGGGGCGTTTCACCCGTTTCGGATTGCTGAAAAGACATCAGCTGGATCAGACCGCGCTGGAGGTCATGACCGATCTGCGCCTGCGTCCGCTGAATATTGAAAAACCTATCGGTACGCTCAGTGGCGGTAATCAGCAAAAAGTGATTATCGGACGTTGGGTGGCCGCAGATAATAAAGTGTTTCTTTTTGACGAGCCAACACGGGGAATTGATATTGGTGCCAAGTCTGAAATTTATAATTTGATCGAAAAACTGGCGCAGCAGGGAAAAGCCATTGTGGTTGTCTCCTCTGAAATGCCGGAAATTATGCGAATTTCGGACAGAGTCCTGGTGATGCGTGAAGGGAAAATTACAAAAGAACTTAACGGCGACGAGATCACGGAAGAAAATATTGCCCGTTATGCGATAAGCGATCTGAATTAAGTGTTGATAAAGTCTGTCACCTCCCTATTTATTGAAGGCCATTATTATGACGACTCAAGGTAATGTTCAGCCCAAGGTTTTTTCTTCGGCATTATTTAAATTCAACGTACGCGATGCCGGTACGCTGATTGGTTTATTAATCATTGTGATCACCTTCTCTTTTTTATCGCCGGTATTTTTTACCGTGCCTAATTTATTGAATATTTTGCAGCAGTCTTCCATCAACGGCATTATTGCGCTGGGAATGACGCTGGTGATTATTTCCGGCGGTATCGATCTCTCCGTCGGGCCAACCGCGGCGCTTTCTGCGGTGCTCGGTGCGACGCTGATGGTGTCCGGCGTGCCCATTCCGCTGGCCATTATGGCGACGCTCGGCGTCGGCGCATTGTGCGGCGTGTTCAGCGGGATGTTAGTGGCCTACGCCGGTTTGCAGCCTTTCATCGTCACCCTCGGCGGCCTGTCGTTATTCCGCGCCCTGGCGCTGATATTCACCAACGGCAACCCGATTTTCGGCATTCCGATGGAGTTTCGCACCGTCATCAACAGCACGGTCTTCGGCGTTCCGGCACCGATTGTTATCGTCATCGCCATTGCCGCTATTTTGTGGGTGGTGATGAATAAAACCCCGCTCGGCGAATACATTCTGGCGGTGGGCGGTAACGAAGAAGCGGCGCGCGTGGCCGGTGTGCCGGTCAAAAGAACCAAGGTGACGGTCTTTGTGATCTCCGGCGTGCTAGCCTCGCTGGCTTCGCTTATCCTGATTGGCCGGCTGGGCGCTGCCGAGCCGACGATGGGGAATTTGTGGGAGCTTGATGCCATTGCCGCGGCGGCCATTGGCGGGGCTTCGCTGATGGGCGGCAAAGGCAGTGTGATCGGTACGCTGATTGGCGCGGTTATTTTGGGTTCATTACGTAATGGCCTGACACTTCTGAATATTCAGGCGTTTTATCAATTGCTTGCTACTGGCCTTATAATTATCATAGCGATGTTGATTGACCGGGCGACACGAGGCAAGTAATGAATCAGGATCCGCGAGCTATTGGTGCTCAAATTCGTATGAAATTGCCACATCTGACGCCACTGGAAAGAAAAGTCGTCGAATCAATTACGTCTAAAACCGATTTTACCGAGCACACGTCTTTAAAAGAAATTGCGCTGGAAAATAATGTGTCTGAGGCGATGGTTGTAAAACTGACGAAAAAATTAAATTTTTCAGGGTTCAGAGATTTCAGAAGCAGTTTAATTTATTACAACTATTCTGAAGTGGCAAATTTACATGCTGAAATTGAACCGGGAGATTCGTCGGAGCAATTACTTGAAAAAGTCTTCAGAACCTCTATTCAGGCTATCGAAGAAACATTATCGATTGTCGATATTTCTGAATTTAACCGTGCCGCTGACATTCTTTTTAAAGCCAGGCACATCGATTTATATGCCGTTGGCGGTTCTGCCGCCGTGGCACGAGATTTGTCGCACAAGCTCCTGAAAATAGGGATCAAAACGACGGTCTACGATGATGCTCATATTATGCTGATGTCAGCCGCCGTCTTATCGGACGATGATGCGGTGGTGGCGATCAGTCATTCCGGCGCGACCCGCGCGGTGAATGATCCGATCAAACTGGCGGCGCGCAACGGTGCCAAAGTTATCGCCATCACCAATTATGCCGAGTCGCCTATTGCGCGCAATGCGCATGTGGTTCTCAATTCAACCTCTCAGGGATCGCACTTGCTCGGGGAAAACGCCGCGTCGCGCATCGCCCAGTTAAATATTCTGGATGCCTTATTCGTGGCGATCGCACAGAAGGATCTGAAGACAGCGGAAAAGAACCTGATGAAAACCCAGCAGGCGGTTCAGGACCTTCGGGAATACTAGAATGGGTAAAATTTTAGTCACGGGCAGCCTCCATTACGACATCGTGATCCACGCGCATCACCGCCCTGAAAAAGGCGAGACGGTGATCGGCAGCGGCTGTTCGTACAAATTCGGCGGTAAGGGCGGCAATCAGGCCGTTTCTGCCGCGAAAGCGGGCGCACAGGTCAGTTTTGCCGGTGCGGTCGGTACGGATACGCAGGGAGAATTCCTGCGCGGCGTACTTCATGAGCACGGCGTTGATACGGTGGGTATCGCGGTCACTGACGCCGTCCCGTCCGGCATGAGCGTCGCGCTGATGGATGCCGAAGGCGATTACGGCGCGGTGGTGGTGTCCAACGCCAACAACCTGATCGACCCGGCGCAGTTCAGCCATGATGTTCTGTGGCAGCAGGTGGACATGTTGCTGCTGCAAAATGAAGTGCCGGAAGCGGTCAACCTGAACGCGGCGAGAGAGGCGAAGCGGCGCGGCGTGCGCGTCTGCCTGAATGCCGCTCCGGCGCGTGAACTGTGCGCCGGGATGCGGGCTGCGGTGGATTTGCTGGTGGTCAACGGCGTTGAGGCCCGCGATCTGAGCGGCATCGTGGTGAATGATTTAGCCGGCGCCTGCGAAGCCGCGCAGTGGCTCAGTCAGCACTATCCGGCCGTGGTGGTCACCGCGGGCGAACACGGCGTTGCCTGGAGCGAAGCGGGCAACCCCAGCCAGTCGCTGCCCGCCGAGAAAATCACGCTGGTCAGTACCCATGGCGCTGGCGACTGCTTTATGGGCATGTTGTGCACCTCACTCCTGAACGGAAATACGCTGGCCGATGCTGTCGCGAAAGCCAACCGTGCAGCGGCGGAACACGTGTCACGCAAAGCCTGAGTCGTGCTTAACGGGCAGGATGCATTTCCTGCCTTTTCCCTTCCCGATGAATTACGCCTCGCCATCCTGTTCAATTTTCTTCTTATCGACATGCCCGAGTGAACGCTCCGGGAAGCAGATGTCGCGCACGCGTTGCTTGAGCGGCGCCGCATCCGGGAAGCCGCCGTCACGTTTACGCTCCCAGATAATTTCGTCATCGACTTTGATCTCGTAAATGCCGCCAGTGCCGGGGACCAGCGTTACCGACGCCAGATCGCTGCTGAACGAATTCAGCAGTTCCTGCGCCATCCACGCGGCGCGCAGCATCCAGTTGCACTGGGAACAGTAAGTGATGGTGATAGCAGGTAATTTTTCCATGGTGCAGACCCTTTAAGAGAATGTTTAAAAGCCGGTAATGCCCTGAAAATAGCACGATCCTACTGCCCGCTACAGACCTGCGCCAGTTGCTGCCTCAGCCACTGGTGCGCGGGGGAGAGATGCGAGCGTTCGTGCCATGCGGCGACTTTGGTAAAGCCGGGAATGTCCAGCGGCGGCGGCATCACTTCCAGCCCTGCGGCATCTCGCACCAGCCGTTCCGGCACCACGGCGATCAGATCCGTGGTCTGCAACACCGGCGGCAGCACCAGAAAACTGTTCACCGACAACACCACATTGCGTTTTTTGCCGAGCGCCCGGAGCGCGGTATCCGTCACTCCGGCAAAATTTTCGCCGCTCAGCGACACCAGCGCATGGTCGTAATGACAAAACGTCCCGAGGGAAATCGTTCCTTTGTCCAGCGCCGGGTGGCCTTTGCGCAGCGTGCAAACATAACGCTCATCGTACAAATGGCGGATATGCAGGTCGGGCGGCGTGGTTTCCGGTGTCAGCAGAGCGAGATCGACCTCACCGCGTTCAAGCCGCTCCTGAATGTTCGACGCCTCCGCCCGCTGAACCGACAGATGAATGCCTGGCGCCCGTTGCCGCAACAAAGAAAAGAACGGCACGATAATCACGCTCAGCGCGTAATCTGTGGCGGCCAGCGTAAACGTCATCTCGCATTCGGCGGGAACAAAGGCTTCCGGCTGCAACAGCGCGTCAATTTCCGCCATCACCCGTTTCACCGGTTTTGCCAGCGCCAGCGCACGCTCGGTCGGCACAATGCCGTAGCGCGCACGGACAAATAAAGGGTCATCAAAGCTTTCACGCAGACGCGTCAACATGCTGCTCACGGCAGGCTGCGTCAGGGAAAGGCGCTCAGCGGCGCGGGTCACGCTGCGCTCGTCGAGCAGTGCATCGAACGTCTTTAGCAGATTCAGATCGAGACTTTTCAGATTGCGCATGGGCAGGGCACCGATTGAGTTATAACGAAATATGATAGGCACTATAATATTTTCAGACTTCTGCTTATAGCTCTTTGACGGCACGCTGGTTGCTGAATGATCCCATCCTTCGAGGAAAATATATGTCTGCACTTTTCACGCCTTTTACATTGAAAGACGTCACCTTAAAAAACCGTATCGCCGTTCCGCCGATGTGCCAGTATTCCGCCACTGATGGCGTGCCGAACGACTGGCATCAGGTGCATTACGCGACCCTCGCCCGTGGCGGCGCAAGCCTGGTCATTGTCGAAGCGACGGCGGTGTCACCTGAAGGCCGCATCACCCCTGGGTGCCTGGGGATCTGGAACGATGAACAGGCCGCTGAACTGGCGAAAATCGCAACATCCATCAAAGCCGCAGGCGCAGTACCGGGGATCCAGATCGGTCACGCAGGCCGTAAAGCCAGCGCCAATCTGCCGTGGGAAGGGGACGACCATATTGCCGAAGGCGACGCGCGCGGCTGGGCGACGATTGCGCCTTCCGCCGTTGCGTTTGGCAAGCATCTGCCAAAAGTGCCGAAAGAGATGACCAAAGCCGATATCCAGCGCGTGATGGCGGATTTTGTGGCCGCGGCAAAACGTGCGCGCGATGCCGGTTTTGAATGGCTGGAACTGCACTTTGCCCACGGCTATCTGGCGCAAAGCTTCTTCTCCGTGCATTCCAACACCCGCACCGACGAATACGGCGGTGATTTCGCCGGTCGCAGCCGTTTCCTGATTGAGACTTTCGACGCCGTTAACGCCGTCTGGCCGAAAAACCTGCCTATCACCGCACGTTTCGGCGTGATTGAATACGATGGCCGCGACGAAGAAACGCTGGCGGAATCTATCGAACTGACCCGCATTCTGCGTGAGAAAGGGCTGGATATGCTGAACGTCAGCGTCGGTTTCTCCACCTGGGAAGCGCAAATCCCGTGGGGTGCCGGTTTCCTCGCGCCGGTGTCGCGCCGCGTGCGTGCAGAAGCCGGTTTGCCGGTGGCCAGCTCATGGGGCGTGGCTTCGGCGCAAATCGCCGAGCGCTGCATCAGCGAAGAAGATATGGATCTGGTGATGATTGGCCGCGCGATGCTCGCCAACCCGCATTATCCGTATGCGCTGGCGAAAGAACTGGGTGAAGACAATCCGTCATGGGTCTTACCTGCGCCTTACGCGCACTGGCTTGAGCGTTACAGCATTAACTGATCGCTGATTGACATCAGCGTCATTGTCGGCAGGCAGGAGTCTTCTTCTGCCTGTTTTTTTATCTGCCTTCCAGATATAAAATTAAGCCATGCTGGCTATCATGAGTCATGATTTCCGTAATATCTCAGCGGTGCGTATTCTTTGTGGACACCAGCCTGCGGGCTGTTTCCCGGACATAAAGGAATCACACATGAATGCGATCAACTGGCCGCAAGGCTACCTCCCCGGCGAAGCCGATAACTTCGCGTCTAACGAAATGATCATCACCGGCCTGACCGTTGAACAACTCTGGGCACAACTCGATAACACCGCCGCCTGGCCGGAGTATTACAGCAACGCGTCGGATATTGCGTTTCACGACGGCAGCGGACCGGGGCTGAGCGACGGCGCTCGTTTTCGCTTCAGCACCTTCGGCTTTCCGGTGGAAGCGCAGATGAATGAATACGTCCCGCCGGCCAACGGCCAGCCCGCGCGCATGGCGTGGCACGGCTGGGCAGAAGGCGACGCCGATACCCGTCTCGACGTGCATCACGCGTGGCTTATCGAAGAACTTTCCGGTGGCCGCGTACGCATCCTGACCCAGGAAACGCAGAATGGAAAACCGGCACGCGATCTCGCAGTGACGCGGCCGAATCCGATGATCAACGGCCATCAGGAATGGCTGGACGGGATGATTAAAGCGGCGCGCGGTTAAGTCGCGCGCTAAGCACCTCTTCCGTGCTGTGGGGGCTGGCCGTCAGCTCCAGTTTCTGCCGGCCAGCAATTGCCCACCCTGGTTGAGATGCAGGGTGTTGCTCGTGAAAATCAGATAATGCTAAACGCTTTCCTGGCGATTCAATTCACAATGGAATAACCCGGTTATTCGATGGAAGATATTTCGAATCGCACCTGCCGGGGAATTCTAAAAGTGACGTAGCATTTTCCGATAAAATATTTTTCTTGCCTGTCATAACAGCTGAAATACAAATATACAGGCTGAGTGGCATTGATAGTGTAAATAATAAATCACAGATGTCCTTCAGATCCGGTAATTTCTGGCGACCGCGCAGAAACTGTCTGGATTTTTTACATTTTTTCGTGATGCACTTGCTGTCTTTAAAGTGTAAAGAATTGTTTTTACTGTTTATTTTTCCGTGCCCTTCAGCAGGTATAGCGGCGAGAGCCAATAATGCTTACAAGAAAACATCACTATAGATAATTCTAATATTCACTGTAAATATTTTTATTAACTGATTCACTTGTATTTGTTATGCGGTAAATAACTAACGCTTCTTTATAACAGTTTACTTTTCACGACACAAAAGCTGTTTTCTGAATCTTCTAAAAAATGAGATTTTTACCTCTGATAAACAGAAAATTATTAGATAGCTGAATGTTACTGAAATGAATTTAATTAAAAACTAATTTATTGGCTAATGAAATTATCAGGGGAGTCATCATTAACGTCTCCCTCTGACAGGATGACGGTGCCTGCAATCCCGGCCTCTTTTCCTTTCAATCCTTTCCAAATCAACGCAAAATCTCTCCCTTAAACCAGCGATAAAAAGGGATGCGGGCGTGAATTCAGGTTTGATGGTGTTACACGGCAATCACTCAGAAGCCCTGAGGGACGTGCTGATCACGTGGATGGCGGCGCATCCGCTTTCGCCGCTGGAAAATGAAGTGATTCTGGTGCAGAGCAATGGCATCAACCAGTGGCTGAAACTGGCGCTGGCGCGCGATGCGGATGACGGCGGCTGCGGCATTGCGGCGGCGCTGGACATCAAGCTTCCGGCGCGTTTTTTCTGGCAGGTGTACCGCGCCGTGCTGGGCAAAGAGCAGGTGCCGGAATCTTCACCGTTCGACCGGCCATTGCTGACCTGGCGGCTGATCCGGCTGTTACCGCAATTGCTCACCGAACCGGTGTTTGCACCGCTGGCGCGTTTCTTAAAAGACGACGGCGACATGCGCAAACTGCATCAGCTGGCACAGCGTCTGGCCGATTTGTTCGATCAGTATCAGGTGTATCGCGCCGACTGGCTGGAGGACTGGGGCAACGGACTGGACGTTCTGCGTACCAGCCGCAAGGGCAGCGATCCTTTACCGGAAAACCTGCTGTGGCAGCCTCAACTGTGGCGTGCGCTGCTGGCGGATGTTCCTGAAAATCAGCGCAATACCAGTCGCGCCGCGCTGCATCAGCGTTTTCTGCACCACGCCCAAACGCTTTCTGAACATCAGCGCCCGGCCGGTCTGCCTGCGCGCTTGGTCGTTTTCGGCATCTCTTCACTGCCACAGCAGTCTCTCGAAGTGCTGGCGGTGCTTGGCCGCTGGACGCACATTTTTATGTGCGTGCATAACCCGTGCGAGCACGACTGGAGCGATATCATCGCCGATAAAGATCTGCTGCGCGCCGAACGGATGCGTCAGCAGCGCAAGCCGGGTATGCCGCCGGTGATGAACGATGATGAGCTTCATCAGCATGCCCATCCGCTGCTGGCGGCGTGGGGCAAGCAGGGGCGCGATTATATCGGCCTGCTCAATGAATATGACAACCACGAATCCTATGCCTCGCAACTGGCGCCGGTGATCCCGCGTATTGATCTCTTTACCTCTAACGGCACCGATACGTTGCTGCACCAGTTGCAGGAAGATATTTTGCAACTGCGCCCGCTGGCTGAAACCAAAGGATACTGGCCGCCGCTGAATGCGCAGGACGACTCTCTGCGCTTCTACATTACCCACAGCGCCCAGCGCGAAGTGGAAGTGCTGCATGACCGTCTGCTGGCCGCGCTGGCGGCAGATCCGACGCTCAGACCGCGCGATATTATAGTGATGGTGCCGGACATCAACGGCTACGCGCCGCATATTCAGGCGGTGTTCGGCCTGACCGCGCGCAGCGACCCGCGCTACATTCCGTTCACCGTCGCCGATCAGGGGCCGCGCCAGAATAATTCTCTGCTCGGCGCGCTGGAACGCCTGCTGAATTTGCCGCAGTCGCGGTTTGCCGTCAGTGATTTGCTGGATTTACTCGATGTGCCGTCGGTGCGTCAGCGCTTTGCCATCGAAGAAGAACAACTGCCGCTGTTGCACCGCTGGATACGCGCCGCCAACGTGCGCTGGGGGCTGCACGCCGAACAGCGTCAGAGCCTCGAACTGCCGTTATCGCCGGAGCAAAACAGCTGGTTCTTTGGCCTGCAACGGATGCTGCTGGGCTACGCAGTGGGCAGCGGCGAAGCCTGGGGGAATATCGAGCCGCTGGATGAAATCGGCGGGCTGGACGCGGCGCTGATCGGGCCGTTGTCGCATCTGCTGAGTTGCCTTGATGAAACCTGGCGTCAGCTGCGCGAGCCCGCCGCGCCTCAGGTCTGGGGTGAGCGTCTGCGCGCGATCCTTTCACAGTATTTTGCACAGGACGACGAGGGAGAGGACGGCTTCATTTTAGTCCGTCTGCACACCGAACTGGACACCTGGCTGGAAGCCTGTGAAAGCGTTGATTTACAAGCCGAACTGCCGCTTTGTGTGGTGCGCGATCACTGGCTGGCGCAGTTTGACCAGTCCGGCCTGACGCAGCCGTTCTTCGGCGGCGCGGTGACCTTTGCCACGCTGATGCCGATGCGCGCCATTCCGTTCCGCCACGTTTACCTGCTCGGTATGAACGACGGTGATTATCCGCGTAACCGCGTGCCGATGGATTTCGATCTGATGGGACGCGATTACCGCCCCGGTGACCGTTCACGTCGGGAAGATGACCGCTACCTGTTCCTCGAAGCGCTGCTTTCTGCCCGCGAACGCTTACACATCAGCTGGGTGGGGCGCAGCATTCATGACAACACCGAGCGCCCGCCGTCGGTGCTGGTGGCGCAACTGCGTGACCATCTGGCGGCAGGCTGGACGCTCAGCAGCGGCGACGAGGTGCTGCCCGCGCTGACCGTTGAACATCGCCTTCAGCCGTTCAACCGCGACTATTTTGTTAAAGACAGCGCACTGTTCAGTTATGCCCACGAATGGCGTGCCGGGCTGGAAGCGGAAGCCGCTGACGTTGCTGCACAACCGCTGCAACCTGTTGAACAGGAAGGGGCGCTGACGCTGCGCCAGCTGTCGGATTTTCTGTCGGATCCGGTGCGCAGCTTCTTCCGCCAGCGGCTGAATATCTATTTTGAGCGGGAAGATCCAGGCAGCGAAGATCAGGAACCCTTCGATGTGAACGCGCTGGAAAACTGGCGATTACAGGATGAACTGATCCGCGCGCAGAAATGGGCGCTGGAAGCCGGGGTTTCGCGGCAGGATGTTTTGCGACAGCAGCTTGAACGCATCGAACGGCGCGGCGAGCTGGCACCGGGCGAATTTGCCAGAGTGCTGAGTGAAGATCTGGCGGAGCCGATGGAACAGCTGTTTGCCAGCTATCAGCAGGTGCTCGACGCATGGCCGCAGGCTCTCGGCAATGAATCGCTGAGCGTGGATACCGGCGGCGTCAGTTTCTCCGACTGGCTCGGCGATCTGCGCGCCAGTGAGGGCGGTGAACGGGCGCGCGTGGTGCTGGAAAGTGGCGGCCTGATGACCAAAGAGCGCAGCTACCGCTTCGACAAACTGCTGCCGTACTGGGTCGCTCATCTGGCCGGGCACCTCGGCGGGCAGCCGATGCACAGCATTATTGTCAGCAAAAACGGCACCGCTGAACTGCCGCCGCTGGAGATTTCACAGGCCGAAGCGCTGTGGCAAACGCTGGTGGAGACATGGCAGCAGGGGCAGTTACGTCCGCTGCCGCTGGCGGTGAAAACCGCCTTCGTCTGGCTGAAAAAAGACGGCAATGAACAGAGCGCGCCGGACAGCGATGCCTGGTTTGCCGCCCGTGATGCCTATGAAAATCACGATCCGGCTAACAAAAAATTCGGTGAGCGCGACAGCAACCCGTATCTGGCCCGCGCGTGGCCTGATTTTGCCACATTGTGGTCCGACGGCGAATTCGACGTGCTTGCGGATCGCCTTCTGGCTCCGCTGAGAAATCATCTTTCTCGCAGTAAGAAAGGAGGAAAGGAATGACGGATCGCACCCTGCCATCGGCCCTCAATGTGCTGAATTTCCCGCTGACCGGCAGCCGCCTGATTGAAGCCAGCGCCGGTACCGGGAAAACCTTCACCATCGCCGCGCTGTACGTGCGGCTGGTGCTCGGGCACGGCGGCGATAACGCCTTCAGCCGCCCGCTGACGCCGCCCGACATTCTGGTGGTGACCTTCACCGATGCGGCCACCAAAGAGCTGCGGGATCGTATTCGTGAACGTCTGTCCAAAGCGGCGGCGTGCTTTCAGGAAGATCCGCATGAGCCGTCATCGGGCGACGAATTTCTCTTAACACTGCGTGCGGAATATACGCCGGAGCAATGGCCGGGCTGTGCCCGTAAATTGCAACTGGCCGCCGAATGGATGGATGAGTCGGCGGTTTCCACCATCCATGGCTGGTGTAACCGGATGCTCGGCGAACACGCGTTCGACAGCGACAGCCTGTTTACGCAGACACTGGAAACCGATCAGAGCGAATTGCTGATGGACGTGGTGCGCGACTACTGGCGCAGTTTCTATTTCGCGCTGCCGGAGCCGGACATCCGCACGCTGCGCGGCTGGTGGCGCACGCCGGAAGCGTTACACCAGAGCGTGATGCCACTGCTGGACTATGCCGACGAACTGGGATCGGATGAACCGCCTGCGCAGGTGTGCGAAACGGTCAGTCAGCAGAAAGCCGACGAGCTGGCGGCGCTGAAACAGGGCTGGGCGCAATGGACGCAGGAGCTGCGCACGATCCTCGAGGGCGCGGTGGCGGCGAAAGTGGTCGATGGCCGTAAAATTCAGGCGCGTTATTTCACGCCGTGGCTGGAAAAACTCCATACCTGGGCCACCACCGATGAAGTGATGCCGGATCTGAAAACCGGCTGGGAACGCCTGACGCCGGAAGGCCTGGCAGAGTGCTGGAAACAGGGCGAGCCGCCTGCGCACCCGGCGCTGACCGCGATGGAAACCCTGAAAGCGCGTCTCGAGAGTTTGCCTGATGCGCGCAGCGGTTTGCTGAAACACGCCTGCCGCTGGATAGAAAACCGCTTTGACGCCGAGCAGCAAAAGCGTGCGCAAATGGGCTTCAACGATTTACTGACCCGCCTCGACGCCGCGCTGCACAGCGATAACGGTGAACGGCTGGCGGAGATCATCCGCACCCAGTTCCCGGTGGCGATGATCGACGAATTTCAGGACACCGATCCGCTGCAATACCGTATTTTCGATACCGTTTACCGGGTGGCAGAAAATGTACCGGAGCAGGGGCTGATCCTGATCGGCGATCCGAAACAGGCGATTTATGCGTTTCGCGGGGCCGATATTTACACCTATCTGCGGGCGCGCCGCGATACCGGCGGACGTCACTACACGCTGGCGACCAACTTCCGTTCCACCCGCGCCATGGTCGCGGCCGTGAACGAAGTGTTCCAGCTGGCGGAATCCCGCGCATCCGGCGAGGGCGCTTTTCTGTTCCGTCGTGGTGATGACAATCAGGTGCCGTTCCTGTCTGTGGAAGCCAAAGGACGCGCCGATACGCTGGTGATCGACGACGCCGAAGCTGCCGCCATGACGCTGTGGTATCCGGAAGATCAGGCGGAGGCGTTGCCGAAACTTCAGTACGTTCAGCTGATGTCTGACGGCTGTGCGACAGAAATTGTCCGTTTGCTGCGTCTCGGGCAACAGGGCACCGCCGGTTTCGGCCACCCCGGAGAACCGCTGAAACCGGTCATGCCGGGCGATATCGCGGTGCTGGTGAATACCGGCCGTGAGGCCGCGGCGATCCGCATGGCGCTGTCCAAACGCGGCGTGCGCAGCGTCTATCTGTCAGATAAAGAATCCATTTTCCAGAGCGCGCAGGCAGGCGAATTGCAGTTCTGGCTGGCGGCCTGTGCCGCGCCGGAAAACGATCGTCTGCTGCGTGCCGCCCTGGGGACGCCTTCGCTCAATCTCAGCTGGGAAGCGCTGGATCGTCTGAATCAGGATGAAAATGAGTGGGAGCGCTATGTCCGGCAGTTTCAGGAGTACCGTACCTGCTGGCGCAAACAGGGCATTTTACCGATGCTGCGCCGCCTGATGTGGGAGTTCGACGTGCCTCGCCGCCTGCTCGGGCGGGGTGATGAGCGGGCGCTGACCGATTTGCTGCATCTTTCAGAACTGCTGCAACAGGCGAGTGTGCAGCTCGACGGCGAACATGCGCTGATCCGCTATCTGGCGGAGCAGTGTCAGGATGAACATCAGGGCGGCGACGCACGTAAATTGCGTCTGGAAAGTGATGCCGAACTGGTGAAAGTGGTGACGGTGCATAAATCCAAAGGTCTGGAATATCCGCTGGTCTTCCTGCCGTTTGCCTGCGCATTCCGCGCGGTGAAAAAACAGGATTCACCGCTCAAATGGCATACGCCGGAAGGCGAGCTGGAAGTGGCGTTAAGCGCCAGTGAAGACGAGCTGGCGCTGGCTGACCGTGAACGGCTGGGGGAAGATCTGCGTAAGTTTTACGTGGCGCTGACCCGCTCGCGTTACGCGCTGTGGCTGGGTATGGCACCGCTGAAAGAGTTTGAAAAGAGCGCGCCGGGTTATCTTTTTAACGGCGGCGAGGCGATTGATGCTGCCGCGTTGCCGGGCCGTTTACAGGCGCTGGAAACCGACACTCTGCGCGCATGGCCGCTGCCGGTTCCTGACGGCGCCGTGTTTCGTGCGCAGCAGGCGCTGCCTGCGCTGGGGCCGCGCCCGCCGTTGCGGATGCAGAAAGCACCGCGCTGGTGGGTGTCGAGTTTCTCGGGTCTGCAAATCGCGCCTGCCGGTACCTATATCGTCTCAGACGGGGTGACACACGAGCCGCAGGCGCAGGCCGAAAGCGCCGCACAGGACACCTATTTTGAAAACAAGATCTCCGAAAGCCTCGGGCTGGACGATCTGCGACTGACAGACGCATTATCGCAGCCGATAACCGGCGCGGATTTGTATGCGTTTCCGCGCGGCCCGGCGCCGGGTAATTTCCTGCATGGTTTACTGGAGTGGGCGGGGGACGAGGGTTTTGCTGCGCTGGCGGCTGAACCGGAGAAAATCGCCGATCAGATTGGCCGTCGCTGTCAGACCCGCGGCTGGGAGAAATGGATCCCCGCGCTGACCGGCTGGCTGACCGCGCTGCTGACGCAGCCGTTACCGCTGCCGGATGGTGGGGCGTTTACGCTGGCCGGTTTGCCGCCGTATCAGGTGGAGATGGAGTTCTGGTTCTCCCTGACGCAGGTGCCGACCCGTCGCCTGGACAAACTGGTTCAGCACTACACGCTCGGCGGGGCAGAACGTGCGCCACTGCTGGCGGAAGATCTTAACGGCATGCTGAAGGGCTTTATCGATCTGGTGTTCGAACATGACGGGCGTTATTACGTGCTGGATTACAAATCTAACTGGCTGGGCGCTGATGCCAGCGGCTATGACCAGACGGCAATGACGCAGTCGATGCGGGATCACCGCTACGATCTGCAATTCACGCTGTACCTTTTCGCCCTGCATCGTTTGCTGAAATCACGTCTGCCGGATTACGACTACGACCGGCACATCGGCGGTGCTGTGTATGTCTTCCTGCGCGGCTGCCATGCGCCGGGCAACGGGGTCTGCGTTCAGCGGCCGGACAAAGCGTTAATGGAAGAACTCGACATGCTGTTTAGTGGCAATCAGGAGAAAAGCGCATGAAAATCAACAGCCATGAAGATATCGCGCAGCTGCTGGCAAGCTGGGTGGCGTGCGGCTGGCTGCGTGAGCTGGATCGTGCGCTGGTGACGTTTCTGGCGAAACAGGTGCCCGATGCGCATCCGCTGTTATTGCTGGCTACCGCGCTGACCAGCTATCAGCTCGGACGCGGCCACGTTTGTCTGGATTTACAGGCCACGCTGGCGGACAGCGCCTTTTCACTTTCCCTGCCGCCGGATGGCGATCACGCCGACGGCGCGGTGATCCGCCCCTCAGCGGTGCTGGATAATCTCACGCTACGTCAATGGATGGATGCGCTGGTGCAGCCGCAGCTGGTCGGCAACGGTGCAGGCAATACGCCGCTGGTGCTGACCGGCCACCGGTTATATCTGCGCCGCTACTGGCAGTACGAACAGAACGTGCGCGGAGCGATTGAACAACGGCTGGCGCGCAGTCAGCCGCAGGCGTTGCCGGTGGACTCCCTGCGCACGGCGCTGGACGCGCTGTTCCCGGCGAAGCGTAATGCCGGGCACGTTAACTGGCAGAAACTGGCCTGTGCGCTGGCGGCGGGAAGTGCATTCAGCATTATTACCGGCGGCCCCGGCACCGGCAAAACCACCACCGTCGTCCGCCTTCTGGCGTTGCTGCAAACGCTGGCACTGGAAGACCGGGGCCAGCCGATGCGTATCCGGCTGGCCGCCCCGACCGGTAAAGCGGCGGCACGGCTGAATGAGTCGATTGCGGGGGCGGTATCGAAGCTGGAACTCGGCGGGCTCGGCAACGGCGAGGCGGTGCGTGAAAGCATTAATACGGAAGTGGTGACGCTGCACCGCTTGCTGGGCAGCCGCCCGGATACGCGGCATTTCCGCCATCATCAGGGCAATCCGCTGATGCTGGACGTGCTGGTGGTGGATGAAGCCTCGATGGTCGATCTGGAAATGATGGCGGCACTGCTGGCGGCGTTGCCGGAGAGCGCACGCCTGATCCTGCTCGGTGATAAAGATCAGCTGGCGTCGGTGGAAGCGGGCGCGTTGCTCAGTGAACTCTGTCAGCGCGCGAGGGGTGGCCATTATCTGCCGCAAACCCGCGACTGGCTGCAAAGCGTGACCGGCGAGCAGATCCCCGATGCGCTGGTGGATCCGCAAGGTACGGCAATCGATCAGGCCGTGGTGATGCTGCGCCACAGCTACCGTTTCGATGCGCAAAGCGGTATCGGTCAGCTGGCGGAAGCGGTAAACGACGGGGATGTGAAAGCCCTTAAACAGGTCTTGAAGCACGGCTACGCTGACCTGGCGCAGCTGACATTGAGTGCCGACGATGATGCGGCGTTGCGCGACTGGGTGATCAACGGTGCGGCGGGGCAGTTTCCTGCGACACAAAGCCGGGAGGGCATTTCGCCGCCAGCCGGTTATCGGCATTACCTGACGGTGGTGAATAATGAGCGACCGGCGCTGGATGAATCGCCGGAATCCTTCAACCGCTGGGCCACAAAAGTGTTGCTGGCGTACAGTCAGTTTCAGTTGTTGTGTGCCTTACGCGGCGGGCGCTGGGGCGTTGAAGGGCTGAATCTGCGCATTGCGGAATTACTGTATAAAGAGAAACTGATCCCTGCGTCGGTGGGCTGGTATCCGGGGCGTCCGGTGCTGGTGACGCGCAACGATTACGGCCAGCGGCTGATGAACGGTGACATCGGCATTACGTTGCCTTACCCGCAAACGCTGGCGGAGGGCACGACGGTATGGGGGATGCGCGTGGCATTTTTGTCCGGAGACGGTACGCAGAGTATCCGCTGGGTGATGCCTGGCCGGTTACAGGCGGTGGAAACCGTATTCGCCATGACGGTGCACAAATCGCAGGGCTCTGAATTTACCCACACCGCGCTGCTGTTGCCGGAGAATCTCAGCCCGATCCTCACACGCGAGCTGATTTACACCGGGATCACCCGTGCGCGTCACTGGTTCAGTCTGGGGTGTGTCGGAGGAGTCAATGCGGTGCTGCCGGAAGCGGTACAGCGCAGGGTGCTGAGAGCCAGCGGATTGATCGAAACGGTGTGATCAGTATTCGTATTGCGGTGTTTTGAGGGTTTTGACCGTGGCCCGCGTTTTGGAAGCGGGCACTTTGGTCGCTTTCAGCGGGTCACCGGCAACAAACTCAAGCGTCGGGGAATAGTAAAACGGCAGCCAGCCGCCATAGCCATTCTCCCACTCCCAGCGAACCGGGCAGGGCCAGAGAATGTCTTCGTACATAATGTAATAGGTCCATCGCCCGTGAGGGCGACGTGGTTTGGGGGTCTTCATATGGGCGTCAACTTAACTCAAAATAGTATCGCTAACAATAAAAGCTCAACCCCAAATCATGGCCGCCCAGCGGAGTAACAACAGGCCGCCGCAAATGCACAACAGCACGACGACCATCTTCCAGTGTTTACTCATCATCCTTTTTGTGACCATCGGAGCCTCCCTGTATTGAGCCAGTGTTAACTGGTGATTTGCCGGTCAATGTAGTGGACCACGTGTTCCTTTAATTCGGGAACTGACTGGTCGGCGAGCCACTCAAAAGCCACCAGTAATAAGGTTGTCAGGGTGAGTACAGTCAAAATTATAGCGGCTTTTTTATGGGCTTCCATCGTCTCATCGTCTTTGCATTGCCTGTTTTTTACTCTATCAGAAAGTGCTGCGTCTGAGGAACTTTCAGGCATTTGGTTCTGAAAGGGTTTAGGAAATTATACCCTTTCAGACAAAGTGAAACTTTGATCCTATCCCTTCGTGAGCGGATCCGCGCAAATGAGTGCATGCCGGCTGCCCGGTTTAAAGCCGTGTTGCCGTGCGCGCCACGCGATGCCCAGACCGGCCAGCAGCAGCAGAACCATCACCCACGGGAAAACGTCAATACCGGTTGTGTTGAGCAGAATACCACCCGATAAACCGCCCCCGGCAATCGCCAGATTCCATGACACGACCACCAGCGATTGCGCGATATCGCCCTGTTCCCCGGTGGCATCCGCGATGGCGGTTTGCAGTAACGTAGCCGCGCCACCGAACGTCAGCCCCCAGACCAGAACGCACAGCGTGACCATGAACGGAGAATGGCTGTCCAGCGCCAGACCTACAGAAATCAGGGCGAACAGCGCCAGGCTGGTCAGCAGGGTGTGTCTGAGACGTTTATCCACCAGCATGCCGGTGATGCCAATTCCCGCCAGCGCGCCAATGCCGAACACCAGCAGGATCTGATCAGCCCGTCCGGCCAGACCGGAGAGTTTCAGGAACGGCACGATATAGGTGTAAAGCAGGTTGTGCGTCAGCATCCACAGAAGGATCACGGCCAGTATGCTGCGCACGCCGGGCATCATGATGACATGACGCAGCGACTGCTGTTCCCCGGCAGCCTGCCCCGGATAATCCGGCACTTTACGCATCACCCATACCACCAGCAGCAGCGTGAGGGCGGACATGACCCCGAATGCCGTCCGCCAGCCGAGCAGGGTGCCCATCCACGTCCCCAGCGGTACGCCTATCGACAGCGCCACCGGTGCGCCCAGCATGGCCACCGATAGCGCCCGTCCCTGCTGGTGCACCGGCACCATACGCCGTGCATAGCCCGCCAGTAATCCCCACGCCAGACCGGCCGCGGCACCGGCCATCCAGCGGGCAAACAGCGTCAGCATGAAGTTTGTCGATATTGTCGTGATGGTGTTAAACACCAGAAAACCGAGGATCGCGGTCAGTAACGCGGTGCGGCGGTTCCAGCCGCGCGTCATCGCCGCAAGCGGGATCACCGCCATCAGAGATCCGGCGGCATAAAGCGTGATCAGCTGCCCGGCCATCGCCTGCGAAATATCAAGGCCGGCAGAAATTTGGGGCAATAAACCGGCGGGCAGGGTTTCAGTCATGATCCCGATGAAACCGGTCATCGCCATCGCCAGTAAAGCCGAAAGCGGCAGGGGGGATTTCAGTGCAGTGGAATTCATGGAGTCTCTCAGTGATGGAAAAGGTGAAATCACGATAGAGAATTCCTCAGTGCGGAAAAAGTAGGGTACATTTCCAGTGTATGCGGACTCTGTTGTCCGTAATCGGAGGTGGCAGTGGAAAGTCTGAGTAGCCTTAATGTGTTTGTGCACGTTGCTGAAACCCGAAGCTTCGTGGCCGCCGGGAGGATATTAGGGGTGTCGGCGTCGGCGGTGGGCAAAAGCATCGCCCGGATGGAAACCAAGCTGAACGTCCGCCTGTTTCACCGCAGCACGCGCAGCGTCACGCTCACGGCGGAAGGTGCGCTGTTTCTTGAGCGCAGCCGCCGGATTGTCGCTGAGCTTGAAGCGGCGGAAAGTGAGTTATCTCAGTTGTCAGAAAGTCCTCGTGGCAGGCTGCGCCTGAGTTTGCCGCAGGTGAGTACGCTGTTGTTGCCGGTGCTGGGGGAATTTATGCGCCGCTATCCTGACATCGAACTGGATTTGGATTTTACCGATCGTATCGTTGATGTGGTGGAAGAAGGGTTTGATGCCGTGGTGCGGACCGGGCAGATGGCTGATTCACGGCTTTCGATGCGAAAACTCGGCACATTTCATCATCTGCTGGTCGGTGCTCCGGCCTATTTTGCCGCGCACGGCGTGCCGGGCGAACCGCAGGACTTGCTGAATCACCGTTGTCTGCATTTCCGGTTTCCCAACAGCGGAAAGCTTGAGCAGTGGCCATTCCCTGCGCATCAGGATCTGACGCTGCCAGTATCGATGGTTTGCAATAACATCGAAACGCGACAGTGTTTTGCTCTGCAGGGGTTGGGTATTGCGTGTTTGCCGGATTTTAGCATCCGTAAGGAATTGGCGCGTGGACAGCTGGTGACGGTGCTGGATCAGTACGTTAAACGCAGTGCAGACTTCTTCATTTTATGGCCATCGGGCGGCTATATGACGCCCAAGTTGCGGGTGTTAATCGATTTTCTCAGCGAACGGGTATTTCCGGAAAGCCCTGAACTGGCGCTGATGTGTCCCAACTAAGCGGGCGGGTAAGCGCAGACGCGTGGGGGAAAATCAAAAGGCTCAAATTTGCGTTGAGCCCTGACTGTGCATGGGGAATTAACGGCTTCCCGGCAACAGAGATTCGGTGCATTTGAAGACGTCTTCGCGGAATTTGCGTGAGGCCTCATCCAGATCGGTCTGATTGGCGACGTCTGCACGGTTGGCTTCCAGCGCCTGATTGACGGCGACGGTGAAAGCATTTTCCTGGCTGGCGTTCAGCACGTTACCCACGCTGCCGAACAGCAGACGCATGGCGGAAATTTGAACCAGAAGTTCACGGTTTACGCGTTCCAGCTGATCCACGCGTTTGGCAAGAATTTCGTCACTCATAGGTGTCTCCTTAGTTAATTGCCGCACACCATAACAAAAGCGTCGCCATGAAAAAACCGCCTTTCGGCGGTCAGGGTGCACGAATGCGGGTTTAGCGTACCATTTGCTGCATCTGGCGGCTGTATTCCATCAGCTGCGCATTGAGCGGCACCAGCTGCTGCTGAATCGCGTTGTATTTATCCAGCTGTTTTTGGGTAGAAAATTGCAGGCGGTTACCGGTAATGGTGACGTTTTTGCCCTGGCTTTTGATGAAGTCGGCTTTTTCCACGATGAGATTCAGCACCTTCGGCAGTAAATCAAACACCTGTTCAGTGATTTCAGAAGGTTTCACCACAGTTTTATCGTAGGCCTGATCGTAAAGCTTTTTCAGGTCATCCGGCTGTTTCAGCGCACTGTGCTGGGTATCGGCTTGCGTTCTCAGCGTGATGATTTTTTCTTTCCAGTTCAGGCTGCTGTCGGCCATTTTCTTTAAATCATCACGTTGCTCGACCAGCGCGTTGACGCTGTTCACGCTGTTCATTCCGGCAAATACCGGCACCAGCGAGGAGTTCAGCTCGGTATTCATCTGGTGATGGAAACCGGTGATGATCGCGTAATCTTTGCTGTATTCGCCGAACTGTTTTTTCTCTTCTTCGGTCAGTTGCGGGACGGCCAGTACCTGTTTATCCAGAATGCGTGACTGGAGGAAATCCATAAACGCTTTGCGCTGTGCGGGCTCTTTGTCGCCACAGCCGCTGACGGCAAAAATCATCATCAGCAGCATAAAAGGCATCAGAAATGTGCGGTGGAAATGAGAGGTTTTGGTGGCGTAATGCATGGATTCCTTGCTCCTTTTGCTCCATATTCAGAAGATTAACCTTAGCGTAAAAAGATGAAATTTTAACTAGAAAGCCGCGCTTATCTTGGTTAACGTCCCTGAGTTAACGGATAACTGCCTCTTCAGGAAAGGTATGACTTTGAACGATAAGCCATTTTTAGTTCCCCGCACGCTCGGTTTGCTGGCAATAATGATCCTCGCCGGTTGTACCTCGAATAAGAAAGAAGAGGCGCCGCTGAAAAACCCGCAGGACACCAGGGCGGATATCGTTCGGCTTATGCCTTCCGGCGCCCCGGACAAGAAAGGCTGGGCAACGGACATCACGGCGGCATTTTCAGCGCAGGGCATCCCGGCAACGACCGACAATGTTTGCTCCGTGCTGGCCGTGGCGCAGCAGGAATCCAATTTCAATGCGGACGCGCCGGTGCCGGGGCTCGGAAAAATTGCGTGGAAAGAGATCGACCGCCGCGCTGACGCGGTTCACGTGCCGAATTTCCTGGTGCACACCGCGTTGTTGTTGAAATCTCCTGACGGCAAGTCTTACAGCGAGCGGCTGGATAAGGTGAAAACCGAAAAACAACTCAGTGCGATTTTCGATGATTTTATCAATATGGTGCCGATGGGGCAGAAGCTGTTTGGCAATCTGAATCCGGTGCATACCGGCGGGCCGATGCAGGTCAGCATTGCGTTTGCTGAGCAAAATGCCAAAGGCTATCCGTATAAAGTCGATGGCTCCATTCGTAATGAGGTGTTCAGCCGTCGCGGCGGTGTCTATTTCGGCGTGAAGCATTTGCTGGGCTATCCGGCGAATTACTCGCAGCCGCTTTACCGTTTTGCCGATTTCAATGCGGGCTGGTACGCCAGCCGCAACGCCGCGTTCCAGAGTGCGGTCAGTAAGGCCTCGGGCATTCCGCTAGCGCTGGACGGGGATCTGATCAATTACGGGACCGATAAACCCGGCAGCACGGAGCTGGCGGTGCGCACGCTAAGCAAACGTCTGGATCTCAGCCAGTCTGCCATCCGCAAGGCGCTGGAGAAGGGGGATCAGCCTGAGTTTGAGGACACGAAGCTGTATAAGCAGGTGTTTGCGCTGGCAGATAAAACCACCGGCAAGCGTCAGCCGCGCGAAATCCTGCCGGGGATTACGCTGGAAAGTCCAAAAATTACCCGCACGCTGACCACGGCGTGGTTTGCAAAACGGGTAGACGGACGCCGCGCCGAGTGCGTCCGCCGGGCATCGGCACGCTAAAGAACGCGAAGTGAGCCTGAGGAATCGTCTTAAAACCTGTTTTAACCGGCAGGTTTTATTCTTTTATTTTCGGGCTACAGCCACCGCCCTTCGTGGCCTGCGGGTTATTTGCCGCGGAAATATAATCAGCATCAATTGAAATGCGATGAAATAAAGGCTTGCTTAATAAATCCTGCTGTGTGTAAATAGCGTCAACGGTTTGTGGTTAAGACCTATTTATGTAAGACATTTTAGTAAAGCAGTTCCTGGTTCAAGTGATATAGCAAATCCTTTCTCCGACGAATTTCCTTCTCTGATGCATCCATAAGTATTTCAAATAAAAACAGACCTATATTGCCCTATGGCATCATAAAATAAAAACGAAGAAGGTATTTCCTATGTCTAATAAAATGACTGGTTTAGTAAAATGGTTTGACGCTGGTAAAGGTTTCGGTTTCATTTCTCCTGCAGACGGCAGCAAAGACGTGTTCGTACACTTCTCTGCAATCCAGAGCAATGATTTCAAAACCCTGGACGAAGGTCAGAACGTTGAGTTCACCATCGAACAAGGCCAGAAAGGCCCTTCAGCGGGTAACGTTGTCGTTCTGTAATGTCGCCTGATATTGAAGGCAAATCACCTGCAATAGCGAAGATGGGGTAAACCCGGAGCAGACAGGAATCATTGTTTCAATATCGACATGCTGAACCACAAAAATAAACCCTGGCCAAGGCCGGGGTTTATTATTTATAAGCTTCCAGAATTATTTCGGGAGCCACAACAGAAAAGCCGGTTTTCTTTATTTATCGGATTTTGCGTTAATCAACGATAAATAAATATGTCAGTCGTTTTTTCTGTTGTGACCAGGCCATGCTCAGGCTGCGTAATGTTGGAGTGTACGATGGACGCTTACGCCATAATATGACGGCCGGGAAAGCACCGGCAAATCCCCTTTCTCCTTTGGCTGGCTTTGCGTTGGCCGCCATCATTGACGTCAGTGACCTCCTTTTCGTCATGCTTCGGGCAAAAAAAAGCCCGCACGCGGCGGGCAAAATAACAGGGTTCTACAGGGGTATTACACAGGGACATCACACAACATTTGATGGATTTAAGATACCAAACGCTGTGTATGGTTTTGTCATCACCGGGTAAGGTTACTCCAGCAGATGTAAGCCTTATTTGTCTGCGTAATAACCAATGACCTGGTCGATTTTCGCATCCGCTAAGGCAATTCCCTTCTGTATCAATGATTCTGAACCGATGCTGGCCAGCAGAATGACCACTGCAACAACCATTAATCCCTTGTAAGTCATGTTTATCTCTCAGTGAGTGTGATGTTCATACGGGGTTTTGTTGCAGGCATTATGTGGCGATACCTGATATATCACCACGTTTCCTTTCTCAGGGCAGGGGAGAAAGCGTTACAGCGCCATGTGCCCGACGCCAAAATAAGTCACCAGACCAATGATAACCAGCAACACGATGGCTGCGGCGGTGTAGAGGATGATGCGTTTGGGGCTGTAAAAAGCCATAGATATGTCCTCATCGAAAAATAGTGTTCTGCAACGGGCGTTACAAAACCTCCATCATCAGCGCCATCACGTAGCCAATCGCTACGGAACCGCCTGCCATCATTAACCAAAAAGCTGTTGCTTTCATTTCACGCTCCTTGTGCCGGGACGGCGTGCCCCGGTCATCGATTTCAACGCCTGATTATAACAAACCTGTAAATCATAGGAATAATGACATACTTTGATTTTAAGCCGTTGATCGGAAAAAATTTAACCGGAAATTGTGAAGCGCCTCGCTAATCCTCCCAAAAGGTCATCCCCTCTTTTAAAATTGACTGTGCTTATGCACATCACTCAATCCATTGATAATATGAATTAATCCACCGCGGCTGTCTTTGCTGACGATCAAACATTGGGCGAGTGCACAATGGCAATTCATCCCATTCGCTTTTTAATGAGAGTTGCAGTTGCTCATTATTTCAACGCTAAGGGAACCTCATGAACGGTCATGAAAATAAAGCGGTAAGAAGTGCAAACCGCAAATTCTTTGTCCGCACCATTCCGATGCTCATCCTGATGCTGATCATTAACCAGATTGATCGCACCAATGTCGGATTCATCAAACACAGTCTGGAAACGGACGTCGGCATCAGCACCGCCGCCTTCGGTTTTGGCGCGGGTTTGTTCTTCGTCGGTTACGCGCTGTTCGAAATCCCCAGCAATATGCTGATGGACAAGTACGGCGCACGCGTCTGGCTGACCCGCATTATGATCACCTGGGGCGCCGTGGTCTTTGCCATGGGCTTTGTGACGACGCCGATGCAGTTTTACGTGCTGCGTTTTTTACTGGGCGTGGCCGAAGCCGGATTCTTCCCTGGGATCCTGTTCTATTTTCGTAAATGGGTACCGAATGTGTACCGCGGACGCGCCACGGCGCTGATCCTGACCGGATCGGCGGCGGCATACTTGTTATCCGGCCCTGTGACCGGCGGATTGCTGGAACTGCATGATTTCATGGGATTGCCGGGCTGGCAGTGGGTGCTGTTTATTGAAGGTGCGCTGTCGGTGCTGGTCGGGATCGTGGCGGCATTCTTCCTGGTCTCCAGACCGGAAGAGGCCAAATGGCTGACCGCCGCGGAGAAAGAGGCGCTGAGCACCGCGCTGACCGAAGAGGCCAGTTCGCGTGATGTGAACACTCAGGGCCAGTCACGCTGGAAGTTGATCACCGACGGCAAAATGGCCTACCTCTGTTTTCTGTTTTTCGTGATGTGCATGACCGGTTACACGCTGGTGTTCTGGCAGCCGGAAATTATTGGCCGGATCCCGGGACTGTCGCCGTTACAGATCGGTTTACTCAACTCCGTGCCGTGGATTTGCGCCATTATCGCTATCAATATTCTCGGGCGTGTCAGTGACCGTTTCCGCGGCAATCGTGAAACCATTCTGGCGCTGGCGCTGATTGTCGCCGCCATCGGCACCTGTTTGTGTACCCTCGGTGGCCCGTGGTTTGGTCTGTTTGCGCTGTGCGTGGTGTGCGTCGGCACCAAATCCAGTGCGGTATTGTTCTGGCCTATTCCGCAAAGTCAGTTGCCGTCTTCCATCGTTGCGCCGGGCATAGCGTTGATCAATTCGCTGGGTAATCTGGGCGGATTCTTCGCACCGGCGGTCTTTGGTTATCTGCAACAAACTACCGGCAGCACGACGTCGGGGTTGTATATCCTCAGCGGCATTTCCGTGTTTGCCGCCATCACGCTGTTCTTCACCAAAACTCACCGCACGCCAACTCAACCTGACTATCACGCCCCGCAGGGACTGGAGCAAAAACGCCATGTCTGATACGCCAAAAATTGTCGAAATGCAGGTCATCCCGGTTGCCGGTCACGACAGCATGCTGCTGAACATCGCCGGTGCCCACCATTGCTATTTCACCCGCATTCTTCTGGTGCTCAAAGACAGCGCCGGGCACACCGGGGTGGGGGAATCGCCCGCGACGGGAGTGGTGCTGAAAATCCTTAACGACGCGATCCCGCATATCGTCGGCCAGGAAATTGGCAAAATGAATCAGCTGGTCAGTGATTTGCACAAACGCGATCTTGACGAGCACGCCCGGCCTGCCCCGGTTTTGCCGGGCTTCCGGCCATGGGATCTCGAGCGGCATCACAATGCCGTGGCGGTGCTGGAAACGGCGCTGCTGGATCTGATGGGGCAACATCTCGGCCAGCCAGTGGCCCAGCTGCTCGGCCCCGGCAAACAGCGTGATGAAGTGCCGGTGCTGGGGTATCTGTTTTATATCGCCGATCGGCAGAAAACAGATTTAGCCTATCTGGAAGGGAAAGCGCAGGCGGGGCAACACCCGTGGTATCACCTGCGGCATCAGGAAGCCATGACGCACGAGAAAGTGGTGCAACTGGCCGAGGCCGCGCAGGACAAATACGGTTTCAGGGATTTCAAACTCAAAGGCGGTGTTCAGGCGGGAGAGATCGAAATCGACACGGTCAGGGCGCTGAAACAGCGCTTCCCGCAGGCGCGGATAACCGTTGACCCGAACGCCTCGTGGTCGCTGGATCAGGCGATTTCGCTGTGCAAAGGCATGCACGGGATTTTGTCTTACGTTGAAGATCCGTGCGGCGCGGAGCAGGGTTTTTCCGGGCGGGAAACGCTGGCGGAATTCAGGCGCGCCACCGGTTTGCCGGTCGCCACCAATATGATTGCCAATGACTGGCGGCAGATGAGCCATGCGCTGCAACTGAACGCGATAGATATCCCGCTGGCCGATCCCCATTACTGGTCGATGCGCGGGGCAAATACCATCGGGACGTTATGCAATGCGTGGGGACTGACGCTCGGTTGTCACTCGAATAATCATTTCGACGTATCGCTGGCGATGCTGGCGCATCTCGGTGCGGCAGCGCCGGGGGAGATTACGCCGTTTGATACGCACTGGATCTGGCAGGAAGGACAGCATCTGACTAAAAATCCGCTGCAAATCAAAGACGGCAAACTGGCGCTGAACGATCTGCCGGGGCTGGGTGTGGAGCTGGATATGGATGCCGTCGGTATTGCCCATCAGCGCTACAACAACCTGACGCAAAAAGACCGCGATGATGCGATCGCCATGCAATATCTGATACAGGGATGGAAGTTCGACGGCAAGCGCGCCACGCTGGTGCGCTGATTTTTCTGCCTTAATTCAGGTAGTCGCCTGCGGAGGTCAGTTTGCTGTGTGCGCTGGCATCAAGAGATGTTGCGGGCTGGGTGCTGCTTTCGCTGGCTTTGCGGCTCAGTTCGGCGGCGACTTCCTGTGCGCTGGAAGGGTAAGCGACGGCAACGCTGTTAAATGCGGTGAGGCTGAGCATCAGGCTGAAAAGAGCGAGGGTAGTGCGTTTCATTTACGGATGTCCGGTGTATTCACATTTGGTCATAAGATTTGTGTGAGTCAGTCACTGAACGGATATGCTTTACTCATAAGAAACGGGAGCGGATTACGCTCCCGTTCATCATTTATTCTGCGCTCAAGTGCTGCCTTACACGTGCTGGAGCGTATTATGACCTGCTTCTGATTTATTCGGTAAGCGAATCGTGGCAGAAAGAACCAATGATACGATCAATAATGCGGTGATGATGCTGAAGGTCACCGCGAAGCCGCCGAACAGGGAAGCCACCAGCGAAGCGAAGATGCTGCCGATACCAAAGCCCAGATAAAGCAGACCGTAATTTTTGGTCATGTTGTTCAGCCCGAAGAAGTCGCTGACCAGTGACGGATACACGGTGATGGTACCGCCGAAGCTGAAGGCCACGCAGGCCACAGAGATAAAGAACATGGTTTCGTTCATGTGGGTGAACAGCATCATGCTCATACCGGCCAGAGATACGACCTGTGCGATGGAGATAACGCGGATACGCTGCATTTTGTCAGACAGCACACCCAGCACCAGACGGCCACTCAGGTTGGCAATCGCAATCACGGTGACGGCATTGGCCGCAGTCAGCGCATCCAGTTTTACCAGGCTCTGCCCGATATCTTTTGCTACGCCAATCACATACAAACCACTCATGCAGGCCGTCAGGAACATCAGCGCCAGCATCCAGTATTGCGGTGCGCGAACGGCTTCTGCCAGCGTAAATTCACGGCTGTCTTTGCTGTTATCGTTAAGCGAGTTTTCTTCGCGGGTCACGTCGGCTGTTTCTTGTTTCGGCGCATCTTTCATCATCAGCGCACCGGAAATCACCATCACCATCGCAACGCCACCCCAGATCATAAAGGTGTTTTGCAGGCCTTCTGTCGCCAGCAGGTGGCCGCAGACAAATTTGAACAGCAGGCTGCCCAGACCGTAGGCGCCGATAGCGCAGGCGGAAATCATCCCCTTACGCTCAGGGAACCATTTCACGCAGTTAGACAGCGTCAGCAAATAACCCGCACCATCCGCCAGACCGACCAGCACACCGGCGCTGATGTACAACATGATCACGTTATCGGAATGAGCGGTCAGGAAGAACCCGGCGGCCATCAGCACGCCTGCGGCAATGGTGACGTTACGCACACCGAAACGCTCCTGAAGTTTGCCGGCCACGGAAGAGGAGAGCGCCAGACACAGGCTGAGGATCCCGAAGGTCAGCGCGATGCGGCTGACCGGTTCGCCCAGTTTTTCAGAAAGCTGACCGTTGAACAGGCTCCAGGTATACACAGAACCCAGCGCAAGTTGAGTCAGAATGGTACCGGCCAGAGTCAGCCAGCGGGTACGGTTGTAGTTCGGCATGCCAGATTTGTCACTCATAATGGGTTCTCCCGAGCGAAGTAGATTCAATTAACTGTGGCTATGATAATCCTCGCGTATATATGCGGTTCATTTGCGGCGTGAGATGCATGAGTTGCGGAATGAAATGCATTGCTGGCGGTATGAGTCGCCATTTTCAGGCCAAAAACGCCTCAAAATTGGACTTAAAACGCCTCTGCAGCCCTTGCGGGGCGCGGGTTTTAGTTGATCTGGATCACTAATCCGACGATTAGTTTTTTCATTAACGATGCCACATTTTGTCCCGAAGGTTTTTTTGTGACGTGGGAGCGATCAGCATGATTACCGAAGGTTGTTTTCTGCGCAAAACGGGCGGCCACATTTATTTTTGACGATGTCATTTTTTCAAGGTTTTAGTCCCTGTTGCGAGGTTACACTTCCGGCGTGCATGAGGACGTACGCACGTGGTCGTTGACGTGTGTCAACGGATTGATATACTACAGCAACAGGAGGCCAATGAAGGCGCATCCTAATAAACATATTCACGCGGCCATTGAATATGCGATATCTAAAGGCTGGCATTTTGTCGTTGGCGGCGGCAGTTCACACTGCTTTGGTCGGATCCGGTGCGGAATTTCTGCTCATCGTGAACATATGATGAGCATCTGGTCCACTCCCCGTAATCCGGAAAACCATGCTGCACAAATTATCAGGAAAGTAGATCATTGCCTGACTGATGAGACATAACACCAGGGCGGGAAACCGCCTTTTTGTCATACCTGAATAAGGAGGTTCTTTGCCACTTTATAACTTCACGCTGACACTTTCCGGGGTGACGTCGGATACGGAAAATCTCGAAGATGCGTTTTTTGCGAGCGGTTGCGACGATGCTCTGATCGCTTTTTATGGCACCTCGGTGTATCTGGAATTTGACCGGGACAGTGCTTCTTTCGCCAGCGCTGTCATGACCGCGATCCGTGACATTGAATCAGCGGGTCTGAATGCCCGCGTTGAGTCGGTCGATTCGGCATTAGTCGGACTCAGCGATATTGCCGGGCTGGCCGGTCTGACCCGGCAATCGGTGGCGTTATTGAAAGATGGCGCAAGAGGGCCGCGTAATTTCCCGAATCCCGTCCAGCGGCTCAAAGGCAATTCCCCACTCTGGCGCTGGAAGGATGTGGCGGACTGGATGGTGAGGCAAGGGCGGCTGACAACGGGCGATGCGCTGGTTGAAAACGCGGCAATACTGGAAAACATTAATCTGGCACTGCAATTGCGCTCTGTTCCTGAGCCCAAACAGGTCAGTCAGTTTGCGCACCTTCTTGAGCACCAGGAAGACATCACCACGTTTTCCTTTTGACCTACAACACTTCGGCATTCAGTGCGGCATTGATCGCAGCCGCTACGCCGGTCGGGTTTTCCCACATCATGGAATGACCGGCCTGCGGGACGATCGCGGTATGAATGCCGTGCTGCGGCAGCACGGCGACATCCGGCTCCGGGAGTGAAAACTCACCAAACAGTACGGTTGCCGGCATGCTTAGCTGGTAAAGCTGTTCGCGCCACGACACCGCTTCGCCTTCCACCAGCCCGACGGCCTGACGGTGAATCGCTCTGGGTGAGGCAATCCCCATACAGCCCGCCCAGATGTGATTATTGCCGCGAACCGCGACGTCAATCAGACGCGCGTGCCCGCTGCGCAGATACTCTTCTTCCGTATATTCAGCGACCGAACGGCTAAACACGCCGCCTCCCGCATCCAGATTGGGTTCGGCGACGATCAGCCGCTGAATAAGATCTGGCCGCTGCGCCGCCACCATAATCGCAATGCTGCCGCCCATGCTGTGGCCGATCAAATTCACCTGCGGTACGCCAAGGCTTTCCAGCCAGGCAATCACGCAATCAGCGTGGGACTGCAGGCTGTAACTGAAATCATCAGGTTTATCGCTGTAGCCTGAACCGGCAAAATCAAGCAGGAGGGAGCGACGTGGTCGCAGTGAGGCATCGGTCGCCACGCGGGGAAAGTCGCAGGAAGCCGCACATCCCAGGCCGTGTAAAAACACCAGCGGCACGCCCAGCCCTGACAATTCGTGGAAACGCAGATAAAAGTCCGCACCGGGTACTTTGAAAGATTTCATCTCAATCCTTTCTTAACGGCATAAGTGCAATCTGCGGATTATAAGCAGGATTTTTCTCAATGACTGTATAAAAAACGAGTGATCGGACGGGCCGTCATTCCAGACATTATTTTTAAGAAGTAATTTGGCTTAATACATTCAACTTGTGAGTATTTTTGACAAGCCCTTCCCACCGGGCGGGCAAGTGATAGCATGGCGCTCTTACTCATTTTAGGGATTTTTCTGATGGTCAGGTTAGGAGGTTGTGTAGCGGTGATGTTGGCGCTGGCGTCATTTTCTGCATCGGCTGTTACGCAGTATCAATGTGTTTTAACGCATCATACCCAGGCAGAAGATGGCAGCGATGTGTCGGAAGTCGTCAATAAAAATGCAGCAGTTTATGATGCGGGCAATACGTTCAGTTTTTCGCCAGACGGCAGCAAGCTTATCACCAGCCCGGAACTGACCGATATTATCGGTAAGGATAATCAGCCGATGAAAGCGGGCGCTCAGGATAACCTGATGTATATCCACACAAAAGACAGCTTTGTGGTGGCGACACAAACCGAGGGTTACGTTTACGGCGAGTGTAAGCTTAACACCGCCCGCTGACGGATGGCCTGTTTCGAGCCCTTGCCTTGTGTTAACTCGAAGTCGTCAGGCCATCATCGTGCAATATCCTTTTCGTTAATAAATAGAAACACTCCTGCTACTTCATTAGCACACTTCTTATAGTCGCCTGTTTCTCTACGGGCTATCCTTGCGCACTTTTCCAGACCCCACTCTTTTTCATTTCGCCCGCTTTAAGAAGCAGACAATAAAGGTATTTGCCCGCTTATGGCCTTACTTAACGACGAAATTCGCGACCACACCGCCGAGTCCGTCCTTTTCGTCCGCCGCGCCGTGATTGCTTTTATGGTCGTGTTTCTGTTGTCCGCCGTTCTGGTGCTGAATTTGTATCATTTACAGGTGGGGATGCACGATTTTTACCAGACCCGATCGAATCAGAATGACATTAAAATGTTGCCGATCGCCCCAAGCCGCGGGCTTATCATGGATCGCAATGGCGTCATCCTGGCGCAAAATATCACGTTATATCAGTTGCAGATGATCCCCGGAAAAGTCCCGGATTTACAGGCCACGTTGAACGCGCTTAAGCCGATTGTCGATCTGACGCAGGACGATCTCGACAGCTTTCATGATGCGATGATCCACGGACGTCGCTTTGCACAAATCCCGCTAAAACTGGCGCTGACCGATATCGAAGTCGCCCGCTTCTCCGTCAACCAGTTCAAATTTCCCGGCGTCTCGATCAGCACCTATCAGCAGCGCCGCTATCCGTATGGCGCCGAACTGGCACACGTGGTCGGGTATGTGTCGAAAATTAATGATAAAGATGAGAAACGCCTCGACGCCGAAGGCTTGTCAGAAAACTACGCCGCAGATCATGATATTGGTAAGCAGGGCGTTGAAAAGTATTACGAAAATATTTTGCATGGTCGTACCGGTTATCAGGAAGTGGAAGTGGATAACCACGGGCACGTGGTGCGTTTGCTGAAAGAAGTGCCGCCACAGGCCGGGCAAAATATCTACCTGACGTTAGATCTCGGCTTGCAGCAATACATCGAGAAAGTGCTCAAAGGCCAGCGGGCGGCGGTGGTGGTAATGGATCCGCGTGACGGCGGGATCAAGGCGATGGTGTCCAGCCCGAGTTACGATCCGAATCCGTTCGTCAACGGCATCTCCAGCAAGCAATACAGTGCGCTGCTGAAAAACCCGGATCTGCCGCTAATTAACCGCGTGACCCAGGGGCTTTATCCACCGGCCTCGACGGTAAAACCTTTCATGGCGACCTCGGCGCTGTTTGAAGGCGTGATCACCCCGCAGACCACATTCTTCGGTGCGCCGACCTGGACGCTGCCGGGCACCCAGCGCCATTACCGTGACTGGCTGAAAACCGGCCACGGAATGCTCAACGTCACCAAAGCTATCGAGGAATCTGCGGATACCTTCTTCTATCAGGTGGCGTTTGAAATGGGCATCGACCGCATTCATACCTGGCTGAGTAAATTCGGTTACGGTAAATCCACCGGCATCGATCTGGATGAGCAGTACAACGGCGTGTTGCCAAGCCGTGAATGGAAGTTGAAGGTGCACAAGAAGGGCTGGTATCAGGGCGATACGGTTTCTGTGGGCATCGGGCAGGGCTACTGGGTGGCGACGCCTATTCAGATGGTGCGTGCATTGAGTGCGCTGGTGAATAACGGCAAGCTGGAGACGCCGCATCTGCTGTACTCGTCAAAAAGTGGCAAAGTGATTACGCCGTATAAGATGCCGCCGACGCAGCAAATTGCCGATCCGAAATCTCCGATCTGGGGCATCGTCAAAAACGGTATGTTCGGCATGGCGAATCTGCCAAACGGCACCGGCTACAAACTTTTCCATACAGCGCCTTATCAGATAGCCGCGAAATCCGGGACATCTCAGGTGTTCAGCCTGCGTGAGAACCAGACCTATAACGCCAAAATGACGCCGGTACGGTTGCGTGATCATATCTTCTACACCGCTTTTGCTCCGTACAAACATCCGTCCGTGGTGATGGCGCTGATCCTTGAAAACGGCGGCGGTGATGGCGTGATTGCCGGGCCGACGGCGCGTGCGATTCTGGATCATATCTTTATTCCGCAGCAGGCCACCCAGTGCGATCCGGCGAAAGCCGATAACCCGATAGACTGCGAACAGCCGGTGCCGGTTCCAAATTCGCTCGGTTTTAGTGAGCATTAATCGGATATTGGGTGTTATTTTTCACCTAATTTTCCCGCAAGACTGACTTTACGGACTTCTCTTAGTCTGCCGGTTGCCCGCTGGTAGTACCCAACGGCAGTTCACTCGGCACCTTGTGCCTGATTGACGTCAAGCCGCGCGATATGGACGCCGATGAGCGTCAGTTGCTGCGCGATTTAGCCAGAATGGCCGAACAGGAAATCGGGGCGCTGCAAATGGCGACCATGGATGAACTGACGCTGGTGGCTAATCGTCGCGGTTTCGAAGCGCAGGCGCAGCAAACGCTGAATGCCTGTCAACGTCTGGGATTACCCGCCACGATGCTCTTCTTCGATTTGAATGATTTTAAAGAGATTAACGATAAATTCGGGCACGCCGAAGGTGACCGCGCGCTGACCGTTTTCGCCGGCATTCTCAGCGGATTATTGCGCGAAACGGACGTGGTGGGGCGGCTCGGCGGGGATGAGTTTGTCGCGCTGCTCACCAACGTCAGCCATCTCGAAGCCACTGAAATCATGCAGCGCCTGCACGAAGCCGTGGTCGGATGGAATCTTCAGGAACAGCGCGGATACAACATTAAATTCAGCGTCGGGCAGATCGAATATAACCCGCATAAACATGACTCTGTTCACAGCCTGCTGGCGGACTCCGATCAGGCGATGTACAGCCATAAACAACTGAACAAGCGGGCTGCTTTCAATCATTAATGCGTCTGTGTCATAAAATGACGACAAACCGGTAAAGGCCTGTCGTCATTTAACGACATTTATCCTGCTGTTTTTAAAGTCATTTAATTATCAGGCAGGTTTTTGTTGGGCAATGGCGACACTGTGACTGTTTTTTCAACGGCTTATTCGGGCTTTACCCCGTGTAAATTACGTGCTGAAAAAATAAAACGTAGCCTATTCAATGCTATAAAAATGTTATTTTAATGTTGGCATGCATTGTGCTAGTATCCTGTCAGTTGCTCATTCACCTGATTATGATTGGCTCACGCGAAAGCGTTGATATGCTCATAATGCCCGAATGACGCCAAAGAAACGGTGCCTATCGTTCACCAGACCGATAATCGTTGCGCAAGCACGTTATCAAGCATCGAACGACACGTTGAGTGAGGCACCACCTCTTCCGGTTTGCTGAACGCCTGTAAAAGGCGTTCAGCAATACCTCCCTCTGAAAACTTCTTGTTTCACCCCTTTCGCGCTAAACCCCCTGTTGCTTTGCTGTCGCACTGGCTGTTCAAACCGTTGTCAGCTAGCATGACGTCATCTGTTGAAAATGAGATGAATGCGTTGAAAAGAGGACGTTTATTCCCCGGCTCGTTACGTCAGCTGGTATTGATGGCTTTCCTGCTGGTGCTGCTGCCTTTACTGGTGCTGGCCTATCAGGCCTATGACAGCCTCGATCAGCTCAGCCGTCAGGCGGCGCGCATTAACCGCACCACGCTGAGCGACGCCCGCCGCAGCGAAGCGATGTCCAGCATCGCGCTGGAGATGGAGCGCAGTTACCGTCAGTATTGCGTCCTCGACGATCCCACTCTTTCCCGCCTTTATCAGAATCAACATAAACAATATTCCCAGATGCTGGATGCCCATGCTTCAGTGCTGCCGGATTTACGTTATTACCAGACGCTGCGCACCTTACTGACCCAGCTCACTACGCTGACCTGCCACAATAACGCCCCGGATGCCGACTCTTCTGCACGCCTGGAAAACTTCTCCCGCACGAATGCCGAAATGGTTCAGGCCACCCGTGAAGTGGTCTTTTCACGCGGCCAGCAGTTGCAGCGTGCTATCGCCGAACGTGGCCAGTTTTTCGGCTGGCAGGCGCTGGTTCTGTTCCTGCTCAGCGGTGCGCTGGTGCTGCTGTTTACCCGCATGATCATCGGTCCGGTTAAGGGCGTTGAGCGCATGATCAACCGGCTGGGCGAGGGGCGAAATCTGGGGGATGTCACACGCTTTAAAGGCCCGCGGGAAATCCGGTCACTGGTACAACGGATCGTCTGGCTGAGCGAGCGTCTGGCCTGGCTGGAATCGCAGCGTCATGAATTCCTCCGCCACATTTCTCATGAGCTGAAAACGCCGCTCGCCAGTATGCGCGAAGGCACCGAACTGCTGGCCGATGAAGTCGCCGGGCCTTTAACGCCGGATCAAAAAGAAGTGGTGGCGATCCTCAATAACAGCAGCCGCCATTTGCAAACGCTGATCGAACAGCTGCTCGATTACAACCGTAAACTGGCCGATGCACCGACGCTCAGCGTGGCGGTTGATCTTAATGCGCTGGTGGCCGACGTGGTCGCGGCGAACTCTCTTCCTGCGCGTGCGAAGAAAATTCGCAGCGAAGTCCACATTGATGCGCCACAGTGTCTGGCAGAGCCGACGTTGCTGCGTCGTGTGCTGGATAATCTCTACTCCAATGCGGTGCACTACGGGGCTGAATCCGGTACTATTTGGGTCCGCAGCAGGCCGGGAGAAGGGCGGGTGATTATCGAAGTGGCGAACTCCGGCGCGCCGATCCCCGATGCCGAACGTGCGATGATTTTTGAACCTTTTTATCAGGGTAGCCAGCAGAGAAAAGGGGCTGTAAAAGGCAGCGGTCTGGGATTAAGCATTGCTCAGGACTGTATTCGCCGCATGCATGGAGAGCTGCAACTGGTTGCCGTTGAGGATGCGGACGTCTGTTTCCGTATCGAATTGCCCCTGACGGCTGAGAAGAATTAATAATGATGATATTTGCTGGCTGGTGCGACCTATGAGCGCATTAACCTCACTGTTGAAATGTGCCGCTGCGCGCGTGCGCAGCGTGCTGAGCCGCCGGATATTTTTACTCGGCGCGCCGCTGGTGCTGATGGGCTGTGCGCCGCACACCGCCGATAACCGCTATTATCAGCAAGTCTCCGATCAGATCGTTCCGGAGAGTAAAGTCACCGATTTTCGTATTGCGCCCTGTGAAACCCTGTGGGCGCTGGACGATGACGATGCGCTGACCAATTCCCTTTACTGGCTGCGTGCGATGGATTGCGCCGATCGCATGAATGATGCGCAGGCGCGTTTTCAGGCGCAGCAGATCCCCGCCACCCGCTGGGATCAGGTCTTCAAACAAAGCATTCTGTTATCCGGTGCCGATCCGGATCAAACCCAGCGCCGCGCGTTATTAAATAAAGTCAGCCAGTATCGCGGGCAGATGCCCGGCTCGATCCGTCCGCTGGTGCAATTGTGGCGTGAGCGCCAGAATCTGCAGGTGACGCTGGGGGATGAAAAAGCCCGCAACCTTCGCCAGCAGGCGGTCGGCCAGGAAAAACTTCAGGCAATGACCGCTCAGCAACAGGTGCTGGAAGACAGCCTGGCGGATACGCGCCGTAAACTGGAGAACCTGACCGATATCGAACGTCAGCTCTCCTCGCGCAAACAAATTCAGGGCGATTTACCGGATAACGATCCGGCCACACCGGCAAAATCTAACGCTGACTCCTCTGTCAAACCGGCTGAAACCTACACGCCGCCAAAAGGGCTGAACGCAAAATGACGCTACGCAAAGCCGCCAGTTTATTGCTGGTTGATGACGATCCCAGCCTGTTAAAACTGCTGGGGATGCGCCTGACCAGCGAAGGTTTTCGTGTCACCACCGCGGAAAGCGGAGCTGAGGCGCTGCGCGTCCTGCACCGCGAACGTATTGATTTGGTGCTGAGCGATTTACGCATGGATGAAATGGACGGTATGGCGCTGTTCGCCGAGATCCAAAAATTTCAGCCTGGTATGCCGGTGATCATTCTCACCGCGCACGGCTCGATCCCCGATGCGGTCGCCGCCACCCAGCAGGGCGTCTTTGGATTCCTGACCAAGCCGGTTGACCGCGATGCGTTGTATAAAGCCATTGATGAAGCGCTGGCGCAGTCCAGCCCGTCGGTTGACGAAAGCTGGCGTGAGGCAATCGTCACACGCAGCCCGATCATGCTGCGTCTGCTCGAGCAGGCCAATATGGTCGCGCAGTCTGACGTCAGTGTGCTGATCAACGGCCAGAGCGGCACCGGTAAAGAAGTGCTGGCGCAGGCTATCCACGGGGCCAGCCCGCGCGGTAAGAAAGCCTTTATCGCCATAAACTGTGGCGCACTGCCGGAGCAGTTGCTGGAATCAGAACTGTTTGGTCATGCCAAAGGAGCCTTTACCGGCGCGGTGAGCAGCCGTGAAGGGTTATTCCAGGCCGCCACCGGCGGGACATTATTTCTCGATGAAATCGGCGACATGCCGTTGTCATTGCAGGTGAAATTGCTGCGCGTATTGCAGGAACGCAAAGTGCGCCCGCTTGGCAGTAATCACGATATTGACGTGGATGTGCGGATCATTTCCGCCACGCACCGGGATTTGCCGAAAGCGATGGAGAAGGGCGAGTTTCGCGAGGACTTGTTCTACCGGCTGAACGTCGTGGGGCTGAAACTACCGACGCTGAGTGAAAGGGCGGAGGATATCCCGCTGCTCGCCAACCATTTGCTGCGCATTTCAGCACTGCGGCACAAACCTTTTGTGCGCAGTTTTTCCACCGATGCGCTGAAAGGCCTGATGGCGGCCAGCTGGCCGGGGAATGTGCGTCAGTTGGTCAACGTGATCGAACAATGCGTGGCGCTGACCTCGGCGCCGGTGATCAGTGAAGCGCTGGTCCGGCAGGCGCTGGAAGGTGAGAACACCGCGCTGCCCACCTTTGCGGATGCGCGTAACCAGTTCGAACTGAATTATCTGCGTAAGCTTTTGCAAATCACGAAAGGCAACGTCACTCAGGCGGCACGCATTGCCGGACGTAACCGCACCGAGTTTTATAAGTTGCTGTCCCGCCACGAGCTGGAAGCCACCGATTTTAAAGAGTAACGGGAATTTACTTTCAGAGGCTTGAGGTACATTCCTGCCGCTGAACTATGATACCTTTAGCGCCTTCGCGTGCCGCGCGCACCCGAAGCCAGACTGTGAACCATGCTGCCGCTCAGGAAGGCGGAGAGCAAACGAATGATTATAAGGGTCCGCCATGAAAAAGATTGATGCGATTATCAAGCCATTCAAACTCGACGACGTCCGTGAGGCGCTGGCAGAAGTCGGGATTACCGGGATGACCGTGACCGAAGTGAAAGGGTTTGGCCGTCAGAAAGGTCACACCGAGCTGTACCGTGGTGCGGAATACATGGTCGATTTCCTGCCAAAAGTAAAAATAGAAATTGTCGTGGCGGATGACATCGTGGATACCTGCGTGGAAACCATCATGACCACTGCGCAGACCGGTAAAATCGGCGACGGTAAAATCTTTGTATTCGACGTGGCGCGCGTCGTGCGTATCCGTACCGGCGAGCAGGACGAAGAAGCCATTTAATTCCCGGTTGCGGCGAAAAACGAAAAAGGCTGATATCTCATCAGCCTTTTTGCATTTCTGGTCTGTCTGCTTAAATCACTTTATGCGGGCCGAAGCATTCGTAATGAATGTTGGCTTCACGGATGTTCATCGCCAGCAGCTGTTTCGCCGCAAACTGCATAAACCCGACCGGGCCGCACAGGTAGAAATGCATCGCCGGATCGCTCAGCTGTGTACTGACGCTGCTCGGATTCATCAGCCCTTCATACTGATAATCCTCACCCGGTAAATCATTCGCCTGTGGCTGGTTATACCAGACATGGCTTTCCAGCTGCGGCAGGTTTTTCTGTGCGTCTTTTACCTCTGAGGCAAACGCATGTACCGCACCGTTTTCAGCCGCGTGCAGCCACTGCACCGGCGCGTGATGTCCGCGCGCTGCCAGCGTATTGAGCATGCCTAACATCGGCGTCTGACCGACACCGGCAGAAATCAGCGCAACCGGCGTGGTATCGCTGATATCCATAAAGAAATCGCCGTGCGGGGCCGCCAGATGGATGATGTCGCCCGGCAGCGCAACATTATGCAGGAAGTTAGACACGGCGCCTTCCCCTTCGCGTTTCACCGCAATCCGGTAGGTTTTGCCGTTCGGTGCCTGCGTCAGGGAATACTGACGGATTTCCTGATTTTCCAGTGACGCGTCGCGGATATACACCGCCAGATACTGCCCCGGCTGAAAGTCGGCGACCGGTTTGCCATCGACAGGTTCGAGCAGGAAGGACGTGATCAGCTCACTCTGCGGCTGTTTTTCGGCGATGCGGAATTCACGCGTGCCGCGCCAGCCACCGGTTTTTTCTGCGCTGTCCTGATAAATCTCCACTTCACGGTTGATAAACACGTTCGCCAGTACGCCATAGGCTTTGCCCCAGGCATCCAGCACTTCCTGACCCGGACTGAACATTTCATCCAGCGTTGCCAGCAGGTGTGCGCCGACAATGTTGTATTGCTCTGGCTGAATGGTGAAACTGGTGTGTTTTTGCGCGATGCGTTCCACCGCGGGCAGCAGCGCCGCCAGATTTTCGATATTGGCTGCGTAAGCGCAGATGGCATCAAACAGCGCCTGACGCTGATCGCCGTTGCGCTGGTTGCTCATATTGAAGATGTCTTTGAGTTCGGGATTGTGTTCGAACATGCGGTCGTAGAAGTGTGCGGTCAGTTTCGGGCCGGTCGCCGCCAGTAATGGAATAGTGGATTTAACGGTCGCGATAGTGGCTGAATCAAGCATAGTGAACTCCGTGTCTTCGTCGATTTTATTAAACATGTATTTTAAATGCATCTTATATAAACCCACAATTTTTGTAAACACCCACTAAAGGGGTAAGGGCTTTACGTCAGGTGCCCAGGTCACAAAGCTGAAATATAGACATGTTCAGATGAATATTTATCCCTTGATTCCGGGCAGGGGTTCTTAGATCAAAGCCTTGCTGTATCTGGAGCCAATCGTTTGCCTAAAAACCTTAAACTGACCCTATCCGAAGGCCGCTTAAACATTTACACTGTGGCGCAGAACCCCGAGGGGCGTTTATTTTTAGTTTGTTGAGTCAGGAGATGCGGATGTTAAAGCGTGAAATGAACATTGCCGATTATGATGCTGAGCTGTGGGCAGCAATGGAAAAAGAAGTTGTTCGTCAGGAAGAACATATCGAGCTGATTGCGTCAGAAAACTACACCAGCCCGCGTGTCATGCAGGCTCAGGGTTCGCAACTGACCAACAAATATGCCGAAGGCTACCCGGGCAAACGTTATTACGGTGGTTGTGAGTACGTCGACATCGTTGAACAACTGGCTATCGACCGTGCAAAAGAATTGTTCGGTGCAGATTTTGCCAACGTTCAGCCACATTCCGGCTCACAGGCAAACTTCGCGGTGTATACCGCACTGCTGCAACCGGGCGACACCATTCTGGGGATGAACCTCGGCCATGGCGGTCACCTGACTCACGGTTCACCGGTTAACCTGTCCGGCAAACTGTACAACGTGGTGCCTTACGGCATCGACGAAAGCGGCGACATCGATTATGACGACGTAAAACGTCAGGCCGAACTGCACAAACCAAAAATGATCATCGGCGGCTTCTCAGCCTTCTCCGGTATCGTTGACTGGGCAAAAATGCGTGAAATCGCGGACAGCGTGGGCGCGTACTTCTTCGTAGATATGGCACACGTTGCCGGTCTGATTGCGGCGGGCGTTTACCCTAACCCGGTGCCACACGCGCACATCGTCACCACCACCACGCACAAAACGCTGGCTGGCCCACGCGGCGGTCTGATTCTGGCGAAAGGCGGCGACGAAGAGTTCTACAAAAAACTGAACTCCGCGGTATTCCCTGGTGGCCAGGGCGGCCCGCTGATGCACGTGATTGCCGGTAAAGCGGTCGCACTGAAAGAAGCGATGGAACCTGAGTTCAAAGTTTACCAGCAGCAAGTGGCTAAAAATGCCCAGGCGATGGTGGCTGTGGTTCTGGAACGCGGCTATAAAGTGGTGTCCGGCGGCACGCACAATCACCTGTTCCTGATGGATCTGGTTGAGAAAAACCTGACCGGTAAAGAAGCCGATGCTGCACTGGGTCGCGCTAACATCACCGTGAACAAAAACAGCGTACCTAACGATCCGAAGAGCCCGTTTGTGACTTCTGGCGTGCGTATCGGTACTCCGGCTATTACCCGTCGCGGCTTTAAAGAAGCTGAAGCGCGTGAACTGGCTGGCTGGATCTGTGACGTGCTGGACAACGTGAACGACGAAGCCACTATCGAACGCGTGAAAAACAAAGTCCTTGATATCTGCGCACGCTTCCCGGTTTACGCGTAATATTCGTGAAGCCGTAAAGCTGCTAAAACCCGCTCCGGCGGGTTTTTTTATACCTATGAATCAGAATTTGTGAGCTGGCAGACATTCTTTTGTGATGAAGAGGTTTGCGGATTGCTAGCGATTGTGAGCTCTGTCAAAGTATTGGCCTCACACCGGAGGATCTATGGAATTGCGTTCCACACGCTGGCTGGCACTCAGTTATTTCACCTATTTTTTCAGTTACGGTATTTTTCTTCCCTTCTGGGGTTTGTGGCTCAAGGGCGAGGGCATTTCATCCGAAAATATTGGCCTGCTGCTCGGCGCCGGGTTAGTGGCGCGATTCCTTGGCACGCTGATCATCTCCCCCTCAATTAAAGATCCCTCTCATCTGGTCACCGGGCTGCGCATTCTGGCGCTGCTTACGCTGGCCTTCGCGGTTGGCTTTTGGTTTGGCAATGGCTGGGCGTGGCTGATGATCAACATCGCCGGTTTCAGTCTGTTCTTTGGCCCGCTGGTACCGCTGACCGATGCGATGGCAGGCACACTGCAACGTCAGATCAATATGGATTACGGCAAGGTACGCGTCTGGGGTTCCATTGCGTTTGTGATTGGTTCAGCGCTGACCGGCAAGCTGGTTGAAGTGTACGGTCATAACGCGATCCTCTACACACTGACCGCAGGTGTGGCGGCCATGCTGCTGGGAATGTTGCTGCGTCCGAGTGTGAAACCGGTGGGCGAACCGCGTCAAAGCGGAGCACCGACCATCTCCTGGAAAGCGCTGCTGGGCGAAAAGCCGGTGTGGCGCTTCCTGCTGTGCGTCACGCTGTTGCAGGGCGCACATGCGGCGTACTACGGTTTCAGCGCCATTTACTGGCAGGATGTCGGGTATTCTTCCACGACCATTGGTTATCTCTGGTCGCTGGGTGTGGTGGCGGAAGTGCTGGTCTTCACCTTCAGCAAACAGCTGTTCAGCCGCTGGTCGGCGCGTGATTTACTGCTGCTTTCCGCCGTCTGTGGCGTGGTGCGCTGGGCAATGATGGGGGCGTTCACCGCGCTGCCGTGGCTTATCGTGGTTCAGATCTTGCACTGCGGCACCTTCACGGTGTGTCATCTGGCGGGCATGCGCTTTATCGCGGCGCGTCCGCGTGATCAGGTCATTCGCCTGCAATCGGTGTATTCCGCACTGGCGATGGGTGGCGGCGTGGCGGTGATGACCATGGTGTCCGGCTTCCTGTTCGAACATCTCCACGCGGGCCTGTTCTGGGTGATGGCACTGCTGGCGGTACCGGCGATTTTCCTGCGTCCGCAGGTCGCGCCGTCAGCACCGGCAACGCGCTAAGGCGCTTCGAGCAGCGAGCGGATACGTTTTCGCTGCTCTTTCGCCAGTGGCAGTTGGGTGTGGATCACCAGCGGATCGGCATCGGTGCTGCGGGTGGCGTAGGGGGTGACAATCATCGCCACGCCGCTCGGCGCACCAAATTTGTAGAAATCCGTCAGCGTCTGATATTTGATGTTCAGCGGCAGCAGCGTTGCTTCGCGAATTTGCTGCTCGACCGCTTCTTCCAGCTGCGGATTGTCGTGGGTCAGCAGCAGAATTTGTTTTTCCTGCAAGGCATTTCCCTGCATCAGCCATGCGCCGAACGTGATCGCCACCAGCCCGATTTCATCTTCGGAAAGCTGGATCAGATATTCGTGCTCAAAGCCTTCCAGCGCTTCGCGCGTTGTCCGCACCAGGCGCGGATACATGCGGTTCACTTCTTCCTGCATTAAATTGTCGATACCAATGCCGAAATGACAGCGTTCGATCGCCGGGCCGAGATGCGCGAACAGCTGACCGACCAGCCCTTCGTAGCTGCTGAATTTCATTCCGGCGACTTCCTGAAAACGCCCCACCAGACTTTCGATGTGCAGCAGTAAACGCTGGTCTTCGGTAGAACCTGAGCTCTGATAACTGTGGGTTTTCAACATCCGCAACATCAGCGTGAAAAATTCGCACTCACCGTCATCCAGCAGACCGTTACTCAGCGTTTGCAGCTGCATAAACAGCTCGCGCGCTGCCGTGTATTCGGCTTTCTCACGCAACCAGCGACGCTGTTGTTCGGTGAAACGCAGCCCGGAGGAGGGGGCGTTTTTCCATGCGCCGTTCTGCCATAAACAGTATTGAAGGCAGATGCGCATCAGCTTGCCGTCGTGCTCGCTCAGCCCTTTTGGCAGCAGCGAGGAGCAGTCTTCAATCATCATTCCCAGAATGTCAGTCCTCAGCGCCGCCTTCGGGCAGGGCTGACTTTCGAAAGCAATGTGTAACCAGGGAAGAAAATAGCGGGGCACAAAATCGGGGGAAATACGTAATGTGCGGCGCAAACCGTGAAACAAACATAAGCGCTGGGCAAGCGTATCGCCTTCAATGCGGCACTCTTTTTCACTGTATTGCATGACATCCAGATGATGGATCCGCTGAATTTCGCAGGTCACTTCTGCCAGATCGTCCCAGGTGGTGCGCAGATCAACACGGTTGATTTCACTGATGATTTCCAGTTGCACAGCCGTCAGCGGCGCGTACAGCATCAGCAACACGTGGCAGCGACGTTGCGAAGCGGAAAGCGCAGGAGTGGGTTGTGTTTCCAGAGTCATATCACCTTCTGTAATGGTGCCACATGAAATTATTAGTCAAGCATAGCAAACCGCCTGCCCGCGGCAGGGCATGGCTGGCGGGTTTTACTCCGGCTTACAACTCAGATCACAGATATTTTTGACGACCGCCTAAATGCACAGCAAAATACTGTTACTTAGTAACAATATAATGGCGCCTGATATGGAAATGACGTTACACCAGGCCCGGAACCGGCCTTTCTCCCGTTATGCCAAATGGCTGGGCACTGCGCTGTTCTGCCTGCCCGCAACGGTGCTGGCGCACCCGCACAGTTTTATCGATATGCAGACGACGCTGGTGGCGAATGAAACCTCGCTGACCGGGCTGAAAATGGTCTGGACGATGGATGAAATCACCTCAGCAGATTTGCTGTATGACGCGCAGAACGCCAAACCAGGTTCCGATATCTGGAAGAAACTCGCCGCCGAAGTGATGGCGCGGGTGCTCAGCCAGCACTACTTCACCAATTTCTACCGTGAAGGAAAACCGGTGAAATATCTGGATTTACCCAGCGAATATCAGCTTTCCCGCAAGGGCGATCAGGCCGTGCTGGAATTCGTTCTGCCGCTGGCAAAACCGCAACTACTGGAGGGCAAACCGATGGAGTTTTCAACGTTCGATCCCTCATACTTTGTCGATATGACCTATAAAGACAACGCTGCGCTGCGTCTGCCGCCGTCGCTTGAAAAGCGCTGCACGCTGGCGCTGTTTACGCCGAAACCGGATGCTTCACTGCAAAACTACGCGCTGTCTCTCGATAAGGCCGATGCCCCGCCGGAAGATATGGATCTCGGGCAGCAATTTGCACAAAAGGTCACGCTGGAATGTCATTAATCTCAACGCCGTCGAAAACACTCTCATGGCGTGATCTCTGGCCGCTGGCCATTTTCCTCATTTTGCTGGCGGGCGGCGGTGTGCTGCTGATGCACTACTGGCCGCGCATTTTGCTGAGCAGCATTATCTGGCAGCGGGAATTGCATCAGGAACTGGCCGGTCTGCTGCGTCAGGTGAAAGAAAATCCGATGCAGTCGGGCATGACGCTGGCAGGCTTCAGCCTTGTTTACGGGGTGATCCACGCCATCGGACCGGGGCACGGGAAAATCGTCATCACCACTTACCTGGCGACGCACCCCTCTCGGCTGAAAAGCAGCCTGAAACTGACTTTTGCGTCGGCGATCGTGCAGGGGCTGGTGGCAATATTGCTGGTCAGCGTGGTGCTTGGCGTGCTGCAACTCTCTTCGCGTCAGCTGCATCAGAGCAGTTTCTGGATGGAGCGGGGGAGCTTTATTCTGGTGATGCTGCTGGGGCTTTTGCTCTGCTGGCGCGCACTAAAACGCGTGTGGCAGACGATCAAAAGTTTGCGCCCGGCACCGGCGATGCACATCCGCCGTCTTTCGCCGCTGGGAAACGAAACGCACATTCATGATGAGCATTGCGGTTGCGGGCATCAGCACGTCCCCAGCGATCAGCAGCTTCAGGCCGGCGGAGATTTACGCACGCAGGTGGCCATTGTACTGGCGATGGGACTGCGGCCCTGTTCCGGCGCGATCATGGTGTTGCTGTTCGCGAAAGTCATCGGTGTTTACAGCTGGGGCGTGATCTCTGCAATCACCATGGCTGTCGGAACGTCTCTGACCGTATCGCTTATCGGCGTGCTGGTGTTTTACAGCCGTGCGCTGGCCGTAAAACTGAGCGCCACCCGGACGCCTGCGGCCTGGCAGCGGATCACCTGGTCGCTGCTGGCGCTGACCGGCGGGATTGTGCTGCTGGTGGCGGGCATGTTGCTCTACAGCTCCGGTGGCGGCGATGTCTCCCCGATAACCGGCGGTCCCTTCAGGGGGTAAACGGCAGGCATAAAAAAACGGACGCCCGATGGGACGTCCGTTTTTTTTTAACTGACCGGCAGCGGAATTAACGCTTCAGCGCTTCGCTCAGTTCTTCACGCATGGTATTGAGAATACCTTTAACAACGCGCGGGTTACCGGCAACGATGTTGCCAGAAGAGTAATGGTTGTGACCGCCAACGAAGTCAGTGACCACGCCGCCTGATTCACGCACCAGCAGTTCGCCACCGGCGAAATCCCAAGGCTTCAGGGCAATTTCAAAGAAACCGTCAACGCGGCCAGCGGCCACATACGCCAGATCCAGCGCAGCAGAACCGGTGCGACGGAAATCTGCGCACTCAGTGAACAGTTTGCCAATCACATTGATGTAGCTGTTTGCGTGTTGTTTTGCTTTGAACGGGAAGCCGGTCGCCAGAATGGTGCCGTCGAGATCTTTCGCGTTAGTGCCGCGCAGACGGTAACCGTTCAGCTGTGCGCCCTGACCACGGGTCGCGGTGAACAGTTCGTTACGCATTGGATCGTAAACTACCGCAACTTCAGTGCGGCCTTTGATGCGCACGGCGATAGAAACAGCGAAATGTGGGAAGCGTTTAACGAAGTTGGTGGTGCCATCCAGCGGGTCGATAATCCATTGTACATCTTTGTCTTCGCCTTCCAGCTCGCCACACTCTTCACTGATGATGGTGTGTTTTGGATAGGATTTGCGAATGACGTCGATAATCATGTGTTCTGCTTCGCGGTCTACATTGGTAACAAAATCATTGGTACCTTTTTGAGTCGCTTCTACAGAATCTGGCGTTTCGTAATGTTTGGCAATCAGGTTACCGGCCTTGCGCGCAGCGCGCACGGCGATGGTGAGCATCGGATGCATGGATATCTTCCAACTAGGATGTTAAAGAACGGGAATACGGGAAACGGCGCGCAGTATAGCAGGGGTTCTGAAAATTAACTACCGTTGTGATAGGCTGTTGTGATTTTCCGCCACGCTCAGAGTTTGTATGCTGCCCAATATCCGTATTGTATTAGTTGAAACCTCCCACACCGGCAATATGGGCTCTACCGCCCGTGCCATGAAAACCATGGGATTATCCAGCCTTTATCTGGTGAATCCGCTGGTGAAACCTGACTCTCAGGCCATCTCGTTGTCTGCCGGTGCCAGTGACGTGATCGGTAACGCCAGGATCGTTGATACGCTGGACGAAGCCCTGGCGGGTTGCAGTCTGGTGATCGGCACCAGTGCGCGTTCGCGTACGCTGCCGTGGCCTATGCTGGATCCGCGTGAATGCGGCGAGCACAGTGCGGCTGCGGCACAAACCGCACCGGTCGCACTGGTGTTTGGCCGTGAGCGCGTGGGGCTGACCAACGAAGAACTGCAAAAGTGTAATTATCATGTCTGCATCCCGGCGAATCCGGAATACAGCTCGCTGAATCTGGCCATGGCCGTGCAGATTATTGCGTATGAAGTTCGCGTCGCGCACCTCGCCTTGCTGGAAGCTGCCAAACCGCAGGTGGAATACGAAGAGTCACCGTATCCGCTGGTAGATGACCTTGAACGTTTCTATCAGCATCTGGAACATACGCTGCTGGAAACTGGCTTTATTCGCCAGGCACATCCGGGGCAGGTGATGAGTAAATTACGTCGATTATTCACCCGTGCGCGCCCTGAATCTCAGGAATTAAACATCCTGCGCGGCATCCTGACGTCGATTGAAAAGACTAAGAACGACAAAGAATAAGCCCTTCAGGCTGATAATAAAGACGACTTTATGTTTATTTATCAGCCTGTTAATCCCTTCTCTTACCCTCCGTTCTGACCGCTCTATAATACTTGAGTAAATTACTAGGTTAAATAGTTGACTGTTTTACTCGGGAATGGCAGACTCATTTGCATATTGCGACCCATTGTACTTTTTAAGTTCTTCAACACAGGTAATCATGCTATGAGACTGACATCCAAAGGCCGTTATGCCGTGACCGCTATGCTTGACGTAGCGCTGCATTCACAGGAAGGACCGGTACCACTGGCTGACATTTCTGAGCGCCAGGGCATCTCTCTTTCGTATCTGGAACAGCTGTTCTCACGTTTGCGTAAAAACGGTCTGGTTGCCAGTGTTCGTGGTCCCGGCGGTGGTTATCTGTTAGGTAAAGATTCAGCTGATATCGCCGTGGGCGCAGTGATTACTGCTGTCGACGAATCGGTTGACGCTACCCGTTGTCAGGGTAAAGAAGGGTGCCAGAATGGCGAACGCTGCCTGACTCACACCTTATGGCGTGATCTGAGCGAGCGCATCAGCGGCTTCCTCAACAACATTACGCTGGCTGAACTGGTCAACAATCAGGAAATCCTGGAAGTGGCCGACCGTCAGAACGGTGAAGTCCGTCGTCAGCCTAACGGCCGCCAGATGGAAACCATCAATGTCAATTTAAGAGCCTGATCGCTTAATCCACATTGATAACCGCTTTAAAAAGCCCGCGGAAATGCATATTCCCGCGGGCTTTTGCTTTTCAAAAGCCAATTCTTACCGATAAGTGCCCGCAAAACGTCATTTCCCTTTTAAGAATCCGTGAAGCCGTTTTAAACTGGTTGTCGTTTTTAATTCTTTCGTTCGCTGTCGAACGCGCAGTCCGGAGCTTGCCTGCCATGAAATTACCTATTTATCTCGATTACTCAGCCACGACGCCGGTCGATCCGCGCGTGGCCGGGAAAATGATGCAGTGTCTGACACTGGACGGTACTTTCGGCAATCCGGCTTCCCGCTCGCACCGCTTTGGCTGGCAGGCGGAGGAGGCGGTAGATGTGGCGCGTAACCAGATTGCCGAGCTGATTAATGCCGACCCGCGTGAGATTGTCTTCACGTCAGGCGCGACAGAATCAGACAATCTTGCGATCAAAGGCGCGGCTCACGCACAGCGTGAAAAAGGCAAACACATCATTACCAGCCAGACCGAACACAAAGCCGTGCTTGATACCTGCCTTCAGCTGGAAAGTGAAGGGTTTGACGTCACCTTTCTTGCACCGCGCAGCGACGGTATTATCACCGCCGCCGCCATTGAAGCTGCGCTGCGCCCGGACACGATTCTGGTGTCGGTGATGCAGGTGAACAACGAAATCGGTGTGATTCAGGATATTGCGACCATCGGCGAACTGTGCCGCAGTCGCGGTATTGTGTTTCACGTGGATGCGACGCAGAGCGTGGGTAAAATCTCCATCGATCTCAGCGAGTTGCCGGTGGATCTGATGTCGTTTTCAGCGCATAAAATTTACGGGCCAAAAGGCATTGGTGCGCTGTATGTACGCCGTAAACCGAAAGTCCGCATCGAAGCCCAAATCCACGGTGGCGGTCACGAACGCGGTATGCGTTCCGGGACGTTACCGGTGCATCAGATTGTCGGCATGGGCGAAGCGTATCGCATCGCCAAAGAAGAAATGCCCGCTGAAGTGGCGCGTCTGACTGTACTGCGCGACCGGTTGTGGAAAGGTATTCAGAAACTGGAGCAGGTGCACCTCAATGGTTCCGTGCAGCACGCGGCGCCCAATATCCTGAACGTCAGTTTTGCCAACGTGGAAGGTGAATCTCTGATCATGGCACTGAAAGATCTTGCCGTTTCATCCGGCTCAGCCTGCACCTCGGCAAGCCTTGAACCTTCCTACGTTTTACGTGCCATAGGATTGAGTGAAGAACTGGCACACGGTTCGATCCGCTTCTCGCTGGGACGCTGGACAACCGAAGAAGAAATCGATTATGCCATCGCGCTGGTGGTGAAATCAGTCACCCGCCTGCGTGAGTTACCCCCGGTTTATACGAAATGAAGTGCCTCCCCGTGAAAGGGCGATTTACCTGTCATCATTGAAGATAAAAACAATCAGGAGTGCTGTTATGAGTTCCGAAGTAACGACCAATGAAGCCATGCACGTTTTCCTTTCCACTCAGCCTGCCGATGCACGCTGGGGCGAAAAAGCCACTTTGAGTACCGATTCAGCGGGCATGACCATTCATTTGAATGGCGGCGACGCGCTGACGGCAATCTCACGTGCAGCGCGCCGTATCGATGGTCAGGGCGTTAAAAACGTTAAGCTGGCCGGTGAAGGCTGGGATCTCGAAAACAGCTGGGCGTTCTGGCAAGGCTTCCGCGGCCCGAAAGGCGCGCGCAACGTTGAGTGGGCTGAATTATCAGAAGATGACGCCACTACACTGAAACAACGCCTGAAAATCATCGACTGGGTACGTAACACCATCAATACTCCGGCGGAAGAGTTGTCACCTGAGCAACTGGCGACCCGCGCTGTGGATCTGATGTGCGAATTCGGCAACGATAAAGTCAGCTACCGCATTACCAAAGGTGACGATCTGCGTCAGCAGAATTATCAGGGGCTGCACATTGTTGGCCGGGGTTCTGATCGTCCGCCGGTATTGCTGGCACTTGATTACAACCCGAGCGGCGATGCTGAAGCACCGGTTTACGCCTGTCTGGTCGGCAAAGGTATCACCTTTGACACCGGCGGCTACAGCCTCAAGCCAAGCGCTTCCATGGACTCGATGAAAGCCGATATGGGCGGCGCAGCCACCTTGACCGGCGCTCTGGCACTGGCTGCGGCCAATGGCCTGAACAAACGTGTGAAACTGTACCTGTGCTGCGCCGACAACATGGTCAGCGGCAACGCATTGAAACTGGGCGACATTATTCGCTACCGCAACGGCAAAACCGTTGAAGTCATGAACACCGACGCCGAAGGCCGTCTGGTTCTGGCGGATGGTCTTATCGACGCATCTGCTCAGAATCCTGAACTGCTGATTGATGCGGCAACGCTGACGGGCGCTGCGAAAACGGCGCTGGGCAATGATTATCATGCGCTGTTCAGCTTTGACGATGCGCTGGCTGCCGAACTGCTGGAAAGCGCGAAAGCCGAACACGAACCGTTCTGGCGTTTGCCGCTGGAGGAGTTCCATCGCGCACATTTGCCGTCCAATTTTGCTGAACTGAATAATATCGCGGGCCCTTCTCATACCGCGGGTGCAAGCACGGCGGCAGCTTTCCTGTCTCATTTCGTCACTGAATATAAGAAAGGCTGGCTGCACATCGACTGCTCCGCCACTTACCGGAAAAGCGCGGCGGATCAGTGGTCTGCGGGCGCGACCGGCCTGGGTGTGCGGACCGTTGCCAACTTATTGTTAGCAAAAGCCAAATAAATTAAGACAGCATGGCAAGAAGCACAACGGGGCGCTTAACGGCGCCCCGTTTCATACCATTACCGGAGTCAAGAATCATGAGTGTCCCACACGATCATCTCCCTGCCGGCGCAGCGGCAACAGACGGTGAAAACGAGCTCGAGCGCCTGCTCCGCCTGTCTGTCACCGCGGCTGCCTGGCGCCCGGCGTTCTATCAAACGCTGCTGGAATCCACAGTTTTTGTGCTGGGTGACGCAGGGCAGGATGACGCTGAAAAGCAGGGCAGTGTGGCGATCACCGCTGGCAGTGAACTGAATATTTTGCACTGGGAAAAGCAGGACGGCAGCTCAATCATTCCTTTCTTTTCCTCTGTAGACGTTCTGGAAAAAGCCAGTGCCGGCGAAAGCCCGGATGAGCAGGCGTTTGTTGCGCTGCCTGCCCGTGTGTTGTTTGAAATGACACAAGGGGAAGAATTATTTCTGAATCCGAAGTCAGAATATGGCAAAGAATTCTACCCAAGCGAAGTGACGCTGCTGCTGAGCAACGGCGGGTTGAATGCGCCTTCAGAACTGGTACTGGATAAAGAAAGCCAGCTGCTGATTGGCCAGCCGGAGGAGTATCCGTCGGCGATGATCGACGCGCTGACCACGCTGTTTACTCAGAAAAAGCCGGTGCGCCGGGCGTTTATGGCTCTTATCCATGACAAAACCGTGGATGATCAACCTAACCTGCTGATCGGTGTAGAAGCTGACGGTGATGAACAGGAAATCGATGCGCTGATCCGTGAAGCCGGCAATGTGGCTGCCGAAACGTCTCCCGATGACCGTCCGGTTGATTTCTGTATCGTTTGCGAAAAAGAACGCGGCATCAGCCATTATCTGATCAGCCACACCCAGCCTTTCTATCAGCGCAAATGGGGAAGCTGGTTGCGTAACATCATTCCTTCGTCCGGGCAGGCATAAAACGATAAGGTAAACGGGGCACAAAACTCTTTATTGCCCCTGCTTTGTTTAAGGGAAATGGGGTGTTTGTGCTTGATCGTGAATCAATGCCGCATTTTTTTAATTAAATGTTGTGATTCGGGTAGGCAATTTTAACTTCGCTCCCTATAATCACCGCCATTTTACGGCAGGTATAACATTAAATTAACCGGCCCTACCTATAAAAGTCAGCCAGAGGTTTTTCATGACTATCCAACGTACTTTCTCCATCATTAAGCCAAACTCCGTTGCAAACAATGACATCGGCGCAATCTACGCGCGTTTCGAACGTGCAGGTTTCACCATCATTGCTTCTAAAATGCTGAAACTGACCAAAGAGCAGGCTGAAGGCTTCTACGCTGAGCACAAAGGTCGTCCGTTCTTCGACGGTCTGGTTGAGTTCATGACCTCTGGCCCGATCATGGTTCAGGTTCTGGAAGGCGAAAACGCAGTTCAGCGTAACCGTGACATCATGGGTGCAACTAACCCGGAAAATGCACTGGCCGGTACTCTGCGTGCAGACTTTGCTGACAGCTTCACCGCTAACGCTGTTCACGGTTCTGATGCTGTAGAATCTGCACAACGCGAAATCGCTTACTTCTTCGACGAAAGCGAAATCTGCCCGCGTTAAGATTTTGGGCGAAGCCTGATTGGAAGATGCGCCGCATATTCACAAGAATTTGCCCTGGTCACCTTCCAAACATGGCAACTCTGCCCTAAAATTTGTACAATGTTGCGCCCCGAATGAGCCAGCCTCTTCGGGGCGCAATTTATTGCAGGCCATCTGAATGCCGCTGACAGGCAGCAAAAGGTCAGGCTCTGCACTTCCCTGGCGCCATAACGTGTAACAACGAGGCCATATTTCATTATGTTAGAATCTACAACTCCCGAGCAAAACGTGTCTGAAACCTTCCCAATCTCTGCAGAGGAAGTGAAAACTGTTGCTCCTGCTGCCGCAAAAATTAACCTTCTTGACCTCAACCGCAAACAAATGCGTGAGTTCTTTATCAACATGGGCGAGAAACCGTTCCGTGCTGATCAGGTCATGAAGTGGATGTATCACTATTGCAGCGATGATTTCGAGCAAATGACCGATATCAACAAACCGCTGCGTGACAAACTGGCGCGTGTGGCTGAAATCCGTGCGCCGGAAGTCGCTTCCGAACAACGTTCTACCGATGGCACCATCAAATGGGCGATTCAGGTAGGCGGCCAGCTGGTCGAAACTGTGTATATCCCGGATGGCGATCGTGCGACGCTCTGCGTTTCCTCTCAGGTTGGCTGCGCGCTGGAATGTACCTTCTGTTCTACCGCTCAGCAGGGTTTCAACCGTAACCTGCGTGTGTCCGAAATCATCGGCCAGGTGTGGCGTGCGGCTAAAATCATCGGTGCTGCGAAAGTCACCGGTACCCGTCCAATCACCAACGTAGTGATGATGGGAATGGGCGAACCCTTGCTGAATCTGAATAACGTGGTGCCGGCCATGGAAATCATGCTGGATGACTTCGGTTTTGGTCTGTCTAAACGCCGCGTGACCTTGTCTACGTCCGGTGTGGTTCCTGCGCTGGATAAGCTGGGCGACATGATTGACGTTGCGCTGGCCATCTCCCTGCATGCGCCAAATGACACTATCCGCGACGAGATCGTGCCAATTAACCGCAAGTACAACATCGATACGTTCCTGGCCGCTGTTGAACGCTATATCAGCAAATCCAATGCTAACCAGGGCCGTGTAACCATCGAATACGTGATGCTTGACCACATTAACGACGGTACTGAGCATGCGCATGAGCTGGCTGAGCGTTTGAAAAATACGCCGTGCAAAATCAACCTCATTCCGTGGAACCCGTTCCCTGGCGCGCCGTATGGCCGCAGCTCAAACAGCCGCATCGATCGCTTCTCTAAAGTGCTGATGGAATACGGTTTTACCGTCATTGTGCGTAAAACCCGCGGCGACGATATTGATGCCGCTTGTGGTCAGCTTGCCGGTGATGTGATCGACCGTACCAAGCGTACGTTGAAGAAAAAAATGGCCGCTGAGCAGCAGATTTCCGTTAAAGCCGTTTAGTTGTCAGAAGTGTGTGTAGGTGCGTTCGGGCTGTGCAGATACCATTTCACAGCCCGTTTGTTTATTGTCGGTGGCAGAATAAAGGGAATTAAGCATGACAATGCAAGGCAGTGTGAAGGTGCTGATGGCGGCGGGTTTAGCCGCTTCTTTGCTCGCCGGGTGCTCAAGCTCTCCGAAGGAGACGCAGTCAGCTACCGGAGCCTCACAGACGCGTCTTGAACTGGGAATGGCGTATCTTTCCCAGGGAAATATGGATGCGGCGAAACAGAATTTGCAGATAGCCGCGGACAGCGCGCCTGACGATTATCGCACTCAGCTGGGCATGGCGCTTTACGAGCAAAAAACCGGCGATCAAAAAGCTGCGCAAAGTCGCTACCAGCAAGCGCTGAAGCTGGCACCGCAAAATGGGACCGTGTTGAATAATTACGGTGCGTTTTTGTGTAGTTTAGGGCAGTATGTACCGGCACAACAGCAGTTTAGCGCCGCAGCTAATGCGCCTGATTACGGTCAGGTTGCTGACAGTCTCGAAAATGCAGGCTACTGTTTTCTGAAGGCAAATCAGAATGAGGAAGCGCGAGTGTTACTGAGCCGGGCATTAAAAATCGATCCCGATAAAGGCGCACCCTTGCTGACAGAGGCAACCAAAGAATTTGGAGAAGGGAATCGCGCTCAGGCAAAACTTCTACTGGATGTATACCAGCATGTTCTGCCAGCCACGGCTGACAGCATTATGTTACAAATTCGATTCGCTGCGTTAGCGGGCAATCCGGACAGCGTTCAACGCTACGGTAAGCAGCTTGCGCGTAGTTATCCACAATCCCAACAGTACCAGCAGTTCTTAGCTAATGAATACTGAAGCCTCCCAAGAAAATAAAGTTAAACTGACCGCAGGCCAACGCCTGTGTCAGGCACGTGAAGAGTTAGGGCTAAGCCATCAGGCCGTTGCAGAACGCCTGTGTCTGAAAGTCTCAACGATTCGCCAAATCGAAGAAGAAACGACGCCGGGCGATCTCGCTCCGACTTTCCTGCGTGGCTATCTTCGTTCTTACGCCAAACTGGTTCATATCCCGGAAGAAGAACTGTTAGATCTGATCGGTAAGCAAGCCCCCATCAAAGTGCCGAAAGTCGCTTCAATGCAGGGTTTTTCTCTCGGCAAGTCTCGTAAAAAACGCGATGGCTGGCTGATGGGCTTTACCTGGTTGATCGTGTTTGTTGTGATTGGCCTGACCGGTGCATGGTGGTGGCAAAACCATCAGGCGCAGCAGGAAGAAATCGCGACAATGGCCGATCAGTCAACGGCTCAACTGAATCAGGATAACGGCCAGGGGCAAACTATTCCTCTGGGCGGTGGTGACAACGCCAATTCTGCACCGACGACAGAAGATTCCTCTTCTGCGCCTGACGCAGCGGCCGGGGCACCACAGGCACAGAACTCAATTCCGTTGAACACCACGTCAACGCCAACGGATAGCAGCGCACCGGCCACCGCCGGAACGCCTGCAGCACAAGCACCTGCTGCAGTATCCACCAGCCAGCCAGCCATGGCTGAGAATGGTCTGCCAACCGGTGATGCACAAACTGCTGCGGCAGGTGCGGATCCACAAGCTGTCGCTTTGACATTCAAAGCTGACTGCTGGTTACAGATCGATGACGCGTCAGGTAAGACCCTGTTCAGCGGCATCAAAAAAGGCGGCGAAACCCTGAGCGTGAAGGGAACTGCACCTTATAAGCTGAAAATCGGTGCACCGGGTGCAGTGGATATTCAATTCCAGGGCAAGCCGGTTGATTTAAGTCGTTTCGTAAAATCAAGCCGTGTTGCGCGCCTGACTATCGCTGCCGAGTAATCGGCAGCTTGTCGGACGATTGCAACGATGGAGAGTGAAGTAATGCATAACCAAGCACCCATTACCCGTCGCAAATCAACCCGGATTTATGTCGGCAAGGTGCCTGTAGGTGACGGAGCACCGATTGCTGTGCAATCGATGACCAACACCCGCACCACAGATGTCGCGGCGACGGTCGCGCAGATCAAATCGCTGGAACGTGTCGGTGTCGATATTGTTCGCGTTTCCGTGCCTACCATGGATGCCGCTGAGGCGTTCAAGCTCATCAAGCAGCAGGTTAATGTCCCGCTGGTCGCTGACATCCATTTTGATTACCGTATCGCGCTCAAAGTAGCCGAATACGGCGTTGATTGCCTGCGTATTAATCCAGGTAACATTGGTAATGAATCCCGCATTCGCTCGGTAGTGGATTGCGCCCGTCATTACAATATTCCTATTCGTATCGGCGTGAATGGCGGCTCTCTGGAGAAAGATATCCAGGAAAAATTCGGCGAACCTACGCCGGAAGCGCTGCTGGAATCGGCGATGCGCCATGTTGATATTCTCGATCGCCTCAACTTTGATCAGTTCAAAGTGAGCGTTAAAGCCTCAGACGTGTTTCTTGCCGTTGAGTCTTATCGTCTGCTGGCGAAGCGTATCGATCAGCCTTTGCATCTTGGCATCACTGAAGCGGGCGGTTTACGCGCCGGTTCCGTGAAATCGGCCATCGGCCTCGGTCTTTTGCTGTCTGAAGGTATCGGCGATACGCTGCGCATCTCGCTGGCCGCCGACCCTGTCGAAGAAGTGAAGGTAGGCTTTGATATTCTGAAGTCACTTCGCATTCGCTCGCGTGGCATCAACTTTATTGCCTGTCCGACCTGCTCGCGTCAGGAATTTGATGTCATCGGTACGGTTAACGCGTTAGAGCAGCGTCTGGAAGATCTGATCACCCCGATGGATGTTTCCATCATTGGTTGTGTGGTGAATGGGCCGGGCGAAGCGCTGGTGTCCACGATCGGCGTCACCGGAGGCCATAATAAAAGCGGCTTCTATGAAGACGGCGTACGTCAGAGAGATCGTTTTGACAACGAACAGATGATCGACCAGTTAGAAGCGAAGATCCGTGCTAAAGCGGCGATTATGGATGAGAGTAAACGTATCGTTATCAATCATCTTGAAAAGTAACATCGGTTGCGGGTGTCAGAGTACATCTGCATTATATTGAACCCGACAGGGGTGACGGCGTTGTGCGTTGAACCGCAGGACACAAACCCCCTATAATCGGGTTCATTTTTTATAAAACGATAGAGAACTGACGTGGCAAAGAATATCCAGGCCATTCGCGGCATGAACGACTACCTGCCGGAAGACACTGCGCTGTGGCAGCGTATCGAAGGTACTTTGAAACAGGTACTCAGTGGTTACGGCTACAGCGAAATCCGTATGCCGATTGTAGAGCAGACCCCATTGTTTAAACGCGCGATCGGCGAAGTGACCGATGTCGTGGAAAAAGAAATGTATACCTTTGAGGATCGCAACGGTGAAAGCCTGACGCTGCGCCCTGAAGGTACGGCGGGCTGTGTGCGCGCCGGTATCGAACATGGTCTGCTGTACAATCAGGAACAACGTCTGTGGTACATCGGCCCGATGTTCCGCTACGAGCGCCCGCAAAAAGGCCGCTATCGTCAGTTTAATCAGTTAGGTGTGGAAGTCTTTGGCCTGCAGGGCCCGGACATCGACGCGGAGCTGATCCTGCTGAGTGCGCGCTGGTGGCGTGCGCTGGGCATTTCTGAACACGTGACGCTTGAACTGAATTCAATCGGTTCACTGGAAGCCCGCGCCAGCTATCGTGATGCGCTGGTGGCTTTCCTGGAGCAGCATAAAGACAAGCTGGATGAAGACTGCAAACGTCGCATGTACAGCAACCCGTTGCGCGTTCTGGACTCCAAAAATCCGGATGTCCAGGCATTATTGAATGATGCTCCGCAACTGGGTGACTATCTTGATGAAGAATCAAGAGAACACTTTGCAGGTCTGTGTGAACTTTTAGAGCAGTCTGGTATCCCATATACGGTTAATCAGCGACTTGTGCGCGGTCTGGATTATTACAACCGCACCGTGTTCGAATGGGTAACCAGCAGCCTTGGCGCACAAGGTACTGTTTGTGCCGGTGGCCGTTACGACGGGCTGGTTGAACAATTAGGGGGCCGTGCAACCCCTGCTGTCGGTTTTGCGATGGGTCTGGAGCGTCTGGTGTTACTGGTTCAGGCCGTAAACCCGGACTTCAAAGCCCCTGCGACGGTAGATGCTTACGTCATTTCTTCGGGAGCAGGGACGCAAGGTGCAGCCATTAAACTGGCTGAGACACTGCGTGATGCGCTGCCGGAGCTGAAAGTGATGACTAACTACGGTGGCGGAAACTTTAAGAAGCAATTCGCCCGTGCAGATAAATGGGGTGCGCGAGTTGCCCTGGTATTAGGCGAAGATGAAGTCGCTAACCAGCAGGTTGTGATCAAAGACCTGCAGACTGGAACGCAAGAAACGCTGACGCAGAGTGATGTTGCTGTGCGTCTGGCCTCGATGTTGGGTTAAGGAGAAGGACACTGTGGAAGTCTATACCACTGAGAATGAACAGGTTGATGCTGTACGTCGCTTCTTTGCCGAGAACGGTAAAGCGCTGGCCATCGGCGTTGTTCTGGGTATTGTCGCCCTGGGCGGCTGGCGTGTCTGGCAGAGCCATCAGGATTCCGCTTTGACGGAAGCTTCTGCGTCTTTCCAGAAAGCAAATCAGGCGCTGACCAGCAAAAATCCGCAAGGCGTGGCTGAGCTGGAAAAGTTTGGTCAGAGCAATGACAATAACTACGGTGTGTTTGCCGCTCTGCAACTGGCCGATCACTTTGTCGAAATCAAAGATTTCGCGAATGCTGAGAAGCAGCTTCTTCAGGGGCAAAGTCAGGCCAAAGAAGACAATTTACGCTCGCTGGTGAACTTACGTCTGGCACGTGTCCAGATGCAGCAAGGCAAATTTGATGATGCACTCAAAACGTTAGATGGCGTGAAGGGTGAAGGCTGGACAGCAATGCAGCAAGGCATCCGCGGTGATGTTCTGCTCGCAAAAGGCGATGCGAAAGGGGCTCGTGAAGCCTTTAGCAAAGGTCTGGAATCTAAACCCTCTCAAACGCTGCAAACGATGCTGCGTATGAAATTGAACAACTTAGCCAGCTAAGGGGAACCCCGATGCAATTGCGTAAAACACTCTTGGTAGGATGGGTTTCTGTTGCCCTGCTGAGTGGCTGTTCATTGTTTAACAGCGAAGAAGATGTTGTCAAAATGTCCCCGCTGCCAAAAGTTGAAAATCAATTTACTCCGACTCAGGTCTGGAGCAAATCCGTAGGCGACGGCGTAGGCGATTTCTACTCCCACCTGCGTCCGGCCTGGCAGGACAGCACCATTTACGCAGCCGATCGTTTTGGCATCGTGAAAGCACTGGATGCTGACAGCGGTAAGGAAAAGTGGAGTGTTAATCTGTCTGAAAAAACAGGTTTCTTCTCCAGCAACCGTTCAGCACAACTGTCCGGCGGTCTGACTGTTTCTGGCGGCCATGTGTATGTCGGCAGTGAAAAAGCGGTTGTTTATGCGCTGAATACCGAAGACGGTACAGTGGCATGGCAGACCAAAGTGGCGGGCGAAGCACTGTCCCGGCCTGTGGTCAGCGATGGCTTAGTGCTGGTTCATACCGGCAACGGGATGTTGCAGGGGCTGAGCGAATCTGACGGTACCGTGCAGTGGACTGCTAACCTCGATATGCCAACCCTGTCCCTGCGCGGCGAGTCAGCCCCGGCAGTGGCGTTTGGCGCAGCGATTGTCGGCGGTGATAACGGCCGTGTCAGCGCAGTGCTGATGAAAGAAGGTCAGTTGATCTGGCAGCAACGTATTTCACAAACCACCGGGACGACTGAAATCGATCGTCTGAGTGACGTGGATACTACGCCGGTCATCGTTGATGGCGTCGTTTATGCGCTGGCTTACAACGGTAATCTGGTGGCCATGGATCTGCGTTCAGGTCAGGTCATGTGGAAACGTGATGTGGGTTCCGTCAATGACATCATCGTCGACAGCGGCCGTATCTACATGGTCGATCAGGATGACCGCGTGATGGCGCTTGATACGCAAGGCGGCGTTAGCCTGTGGCGTCAAAGTGATCTGTTGCACCGTAATCTCACCGCGCCAGTGCTGTATAATGGGTATATCGTGGTGGGTGATTCCGAAGGTTACCTGCACTGGATCAATACCACAGACGGTCGTTTCGTTGCTCAGCAGAAAGTCGACAGCGATGGCTTCCTGAGTGCGCCGATTGTGGCAAGTGACAAGCTGGTCGTGCAGGCGAAAGGTGGCGAAGTTTACTCCTTCACCCGCTAATATCGCGCCCGGCGTCTGGCCCTGAGATCGTTTGATCGCGGGCTTAAAAACGGCTCCTGAATTGCTCAGGGGCCGTTTCGTATTCTGAAAACCGTGCAATTTTTCGAACAGATTGCGCTGTAACAAATTGAATTATAGCTGTTTGTCCAGAAGTGAAGGGCTGCAGGCTATTTGCGTTTAGCTATAAATAAAAAAACTGAGGCTTCAAAATGATACCTGTCGTTGCGCTTGTTGGGCGCCCGAATGTGGGTAAATCCACTTTATTTAACCGTTTGACCAAGACGCGCGACGCGCTGGTTGCGGATTTCCCGGGGCTAACGCGTGACCGCAAGTATGGTCGTGCTGAGATTGAGGGTAATGAATTCATCATCGTGGATACCGGCGGTATTGACGGTACCGAAGATGGCGTTGAAACCCGCATGGCTGGCCAGTCATTGCTGGCAATCGAAGAAGCGGACATCGTGCTTTTCATGGTCGATGCGCGCGCGGGCCTGATGCCTGCCGATCAGGGCATTGCCCAACATCTTCGCAGCCGTGAAAAATCCACTTTCCTGGTCGCGAACAAAACCGACGGTATTGATCCGGACAGCGCCGTCGGCGATTTCTACTCACTGGGTTTAGGCGAAGTCTACCCGATCGCGGCTTCTCATGGCCGTGGTGTGGCGCAGCTGATTGAACACGTGCTGATCCCGTTTGTCGGTGAAAAGCCGGAAGAAGTCGAACTGACTGAAGAAGAGGCTAACGCCGCTTACTGGGCAGAACAAGAAGCGACCGGTGATGAAATCCCGGAAGACGAAGAAGACGACTTTGATCCGCAGTCCCTGCCAATCAAACTGGCTATTGTCGGGCGTCCTAACGTAGGTAAGTCCACACTGACTAACCGTATTCTGGGGGAAGAGCGTGTCGTGGTTTACGACATGCCGGGGACCACCCGTGACAGTATTTATATCCCGATGGTGCGTGACGAGCGTGAATACGTTCTGATCGATACTGCCGGCGTGCGTAAGCGCGGTAAAGTTACTGAAACCGTTGAGAAATTCTCCGTCATCAAAACCCTGAAAGCGATTGAAGACGCGAACGTCGTGATGCTGGTGATTGATGCCCGCGACGGCATTTCCGATCAGGACCTTTCACTGCTGGGGTTCATCCTCAATAGTGGGCGCTCACTGCTGATTGTGGTGAACAAATGGGATGGCATGAGTGAAGATGCGCGTGCACAGGTGAAAGACCAGCTGGATCTGCGCCTTGGTTTTGTCGACTTCGCCCGAATCCACTTTATCTCGGCCCTGCACGGCAGCGGCGTTGGCAATCTGTTTGAGTCAGTGATCGAAGCCTACACCTGCGCGACCACGCGAGTGAGCACTTCCATGCTGACCCGTATCATGCAGATGGCGGCGGACGATCATCAGCCACCGCTGGTCAATGGCCGTCGTGTGAAGCTGAAATATGCTCATGCCGGGGGGTATAACCCGCCGATCGTGGTTATCCACGGTAACCAGGTGAAAGATCTGGCTGACTCCTACAAACGCTATCTGATGAACTATTTCCGCCGTTCATTGAAAGTGATGGGAACGCCTATCCGCATCCAGTTTAAAGAGGGTGAGAACCCGTATGAAGGCAAGAAAAACACGCTGTCACCACACCAGCAGCGTAAACGTCGACGCCTTCTGCAGCATCTGAAAAACAAATCCTAAACTGATGGGGTGCATGAAAATGTACCCCATTTTTTTGCCCCACTTTTCGCAAGGAACTGGCTGGATGTTTTGGCAGACCTGGAGTTTTGCATTTGGCGTAACGGTGCCAAATTTACTGATTTTATTGTTAGGCATGGTTTTACGCCGTACCGGCCTGATGGACGACAGTTTTAATGAGAAAGCCAGCCGGCTTGTTTTCAATATCGCGTTACCTTGCCTGCTCTTTTTCAGTGTGGCGCAAGGGCATGATTCTTCGGGTTCTAACCTGCCGCTGGCGATTTATGGTGGCGTGGCGACAGTGGTGTCTTTCCTGCTGCTGGAGCTGGTAGCGCTAAAGCTGGTGAAAGATCCGCGTGAGCGCGGCATATTTGTGCAGGGCGGATTTCGCGCGAATACCGGCATCGCTGGGCTGGCCTATGCGTCGCTGGCTTTTGGCAGTGAAGGCATTGCGCTCGGCTCGATGTATCTGGCAGTGACGGTGATTTTGTTCAACGTGCTGTCGGTGATTACATTGACCCGCAGTTTGCAGGGCGGGCAGGGTAAGCGCATCGGAATGCGGCCTGTGTTGCACGGTATCCTGACCAATCCGCTGATTATTGGCCTGGTGCTGGGGCTTGCATTCCAGCACAGCCATCTGCCGATGCCGGCAACTCTCGCCAGCACCGGCGCGTTCATCTCCGGCATGGCGCTGCCGCTGGCGATGCTGTGCGCCGGTGCCAGCCTTGACTGGCGTGCGATGTTCCGCAGTTCGAATGTGGCCGCCTGGTCATCCGCCTCGCGTGTGGTATTTGTGCCTGCGCTGATGACGCTGGGCGCATGGGCTTTTGGTTTTCGCGGCGCGGCGCTTGGCGTCATTTTCCTTTTTTCCTGCACGCCCACGGCCGCAGGAAGCTACGTAATGACCCGCGCCATGGGCGGAAATGCCACGCTGGCGGCGAACATTATTGCGGTCACGACGTTGGGATCATTTTTTACCACCGCGCTGGGCCTGTATTTATTACGGACGCTCGGGGTCATTTAAAGGAGAGGCATTATGGAAGCATATTGTCCGGTTTGTGAGCAGCCAATGAGTTGGGTGAGCGGTCACTTTCGCTGCGACGCCTGCGGCACAGAATACAATCAAACGGCGTTATGCCCGGATTGTCAGCAACCGTTGCAGGAGCTGAAAGCCTGCGGCGCGGTCGACTATTTCTGCCAAAACGGGCACGGGATGGTATCTAAAAAACGGGTGTTGTTTACGTATTCGCCTTATTCAGAGGGATGATCATCGGGCTGAGCCTGTTTCCATAAATTCACCAGCGCCTCCGGGGCTTCGGTTTCGGGAATAATCACCACCAGACTGGCAGAGTGCTCGGCCGATTCGACGTAAATCTCAATACGGAAATAACGCTGGTCACCGCGACCGGCGTTTTCTTTTTCCTGAGCGAAGGGCATGGCCTGGTTGATGAGCTGGCAAATTTGCTGCCGTTTGTCATCGCTCATTCCTGCAAGCTCGACCCTGCGCGGCCCGCTGAGTTTGGGGATAAACGCGATGCCGCCTTCGCGGTAAATCTCAATCACCGCATTACTTTCCAGCGAATCTAAAGGTTTCATTTACATCACTCCAACCTGCTCCCAGGCCTCACGTACCGCCTGAGCGACAGAAGCGTCAAACCGTTTTTCCGCATGCTGAACCGTTAGTTGGGCGAAGGTCACAAAGTCTGCGTCTTTGGGCAGGGACTTATCGCAGATTGTGTCATACCAGACATAACCGGCGCGTTCCCACGCGTTACCGCCAAGTGTCGTCGCCGCCAGATAAAATGCGCGGTTAGGGATGCCGGAATTGATGTGCACACCGCCGTTATCGTCGCGGGTGTTGACGTAGCCGCTCATGTCGGCAGGCTGCGGATCTTTGCCGAGCAGCGGATCATCATACGCAGTACCGGGATGTGACATCGACCGCAGGCCGGTGCCGCGAATGCCTTTTGCCAGTAATCCTTCACCAATGATCCAGTCGGCTTTATCGGCAGTCTGTTTCAGATGGAACTGTTTCACCAGCGAGCCAAACACATCCGACATCGATTCGTTCAGCGCGCCGGATTGCCCGTTATATTCCAGGCCGGCTTCTGTTTCAGTCACACCGTGGGAAAGTTCATGGCCAACCACGTCGATAGCAATGGTGAAGCGGTTAAATATTTCCCCGTCACCGTCGCCAAATACCATTTGCTGACCGTTCCAGAAGGCATTTTGATAGCCCTTGTCGTAATGAACGGTACCGAGCAATGCCAGTCCTTTATTGTCGAGAGAGTTTCGCTGATACGCCTGCCAGAAGAAGTCATAGGTTACGCCGAGATAATCATAGGCTTCATCCACCGAGACATCGCCGTTACTCGCCTGGCCTTCTTTTCGCACGGATTCGCCCGGCAGGCGGGTGGTGTTTTTGGCGTCGTAAATATCGCGCTCAACCAGACCCGCTTTGGCCGTCACCGTCTTTTGCGGTTTGGCGTAAGGCTGGGCCATCAGGGTATTAACATGCACCAGCGTCTGTTTTGCACATCTGCGCTGAGGTTCTGAGCCGTGTTCAATAATGCGGTTGAGCATATAAGGTGGGATGACGCTGTTGTAACGTTTCGCGGAACTGTGATTCATCGTGAATCTCCTTATCAAGGGTCACCCGGAGGTGAAAGAAAGGTGTTCGGACAGTCTGATAGTGAAAAGCGGCTAATGTTTAGTCGTCACTTTTCAGTATAGAACCGCGCGACAACCTGCCCGTGAAAGATGAGATTTATCTGTCCGCCTGCGGGTCACACAATACCCGCTTATAAAACAGGTTGATCATAAAGATGATGCGGACGGGGGATCACCGCGCGACCAGACGCCTTGCGTACCGATTCTCTCACCACCAGCTTCCCTTGTAACAGCTGGCTGGTATAAGGCGCGTCAGGGCGCAACATACGGCGCTGTAACAGCGCGATAGCCTCGGTTCCCAGTTCATCACGCGGCACGTGCACCGCAGTGAGCAGAACGTCATGGATCTCCGCCAGATTAAACCCGTCGGTGCTGAGCACACTGATATCACCGGGTACCGAAATCCCTTTTTTACTCAACGCAGCCACCACGCCGGACGCCATGTAATCTCCCCCGGCCAGAATCGCTGTCGGCAAGGGTTGCCCGATGGGTAAAGCGTCCAGATATTCGAGTAACGCCTGTTCGCTTTCCTGCGCGCCAAAACCTGATGTGTTGATCAGATGATGGTTGTCGCTGAAGGTCTGATGGTGGCGGGTGAAGGCCTGTTTGATGCCGCTCAGACGCAGTTCCATGGTATGTCGGCGCAGGCATTGCAGCGTGACGATGTGCTGATGGCCCTGTGAAAACAGGTAGTCACAGGCAAAATCCCCCATGCTCTGATGATCGGGGCTGACGCTGTCATGGCGCATGTGCCGGTCATGACAGTTCACCAGCACGCAGGGTTTACCCATTTCCGCCGCCAGCAGATGAATATGCGGATCGTCGATACCGACCAGCAAGGCAGCTTCGGTCAGCGGGTCGGTCATTTTGGCGATAAACAACGCCGCGTTGGCATTTTCTTCTTCCATCGCGCAATAGCGCACCCGCACTTCATGGTGAGCCGTCGCCGCCAGGATCCCCTGAACCACTTTGTAATAAAAAATATCGCTGCGCACATCGAAAGCGCGTGCCGGGGCGAAAATCATGATGTTGTTGAGCATCAGGCGACCGGTTGAAAGCCCGTTAAAAACGCCCTGTGATTTCGCACATTCGAGCACGCGATCGCGTGCTTTGCTGCTGGTGTTATTTTTTCCGGCCAGAACCCGTGAAACGGTGCTGATTGAGAGCCCTGTCTGGTCGGCAATTTGCTGGATATTTAACTTTCCTTTCAAACTGTGATCTCCTTCAAAATCGCTCATGCAAAATTTTTCATCTGAGAAGCCCGCTCATCCATAAGCTTTTATCCGCTCTGATTTCGCTACGCAGTTATAGCGTGAAAGCTTTTGCAAAAAATCACGTTCCACTCACAAATCCGCCTGCCTACTCTGCAAAAGTACCTCACATAACACATCATCTGCGGCCAGGCCGACGGGTGGGAGAACGGACATGACAATTCAAATCAACACCGAAAATACGGCCGTTATCGGACGTCGAAAAATAAAAGCCTTGCGCTGGTGGATGCTGGCGCTGTTCCTGCTGGGTGTGACCGTTAACTACATCACCCGTAACTCTCTGGGTTTACTGGCTGCGGAACTTAAAACCAGCCTGAACATGACCACCGAACAATATTCCTACATCGTCGCCGCGTTTCAGGCGGCGTACACCATTTTCCAGCCCCTGTGCGGCTGGCTGATTGACGTGATCGGTCTGAAGCTTGGCTTCCTGATCTGCGCTTCCGTCTGGGCGGTGGTGTGTATGCTGCATGCCGGGGCAGGCAGCTGGATCCAGCTGGCGATTTTGCGTTTCTTCATGGGCAGCGCAGAAGCGGCGGCCACCCCGGCCAACGCCAAAGCGATTTCCGACTGGTTCCCGCGTAAAGAGCGGCCGGTTGCTGCCGGCTGGGCTGGCGTAGGCTTCTCGATAGGCGCGATGCTGGCGCCGCCTATTATTCTGGTGGCGCACCTGTCTTTTGGCTGGCGCGGTGCGTTTCTGTTTTGCGGTGTGCTCTCAATGCTGTGGGTGCTGCTGTGGTGGAAATTTTATCATTCACCGGAAACCCATCCGAACCTGAGCAAAGACGAACTGGCGCTGATCCGCTCTGATAACGAGCCGCAGCAAACGCGTTTGCCGTTCCTTAAGTCGCTGAAAATCGTCTGCAAAAACAAAAAGTTCTACGGGATCGCCATTCCGGCATTTCTGGCCGAACCGGCATGGGCCGTGTTCAGTTTCTGGGTGCCGCTGTATCTGGCCAACGAACGCGGTATGGATTTGAAACACATCGTGATGTTCGCCTGGTTACCCTTCCTGGCCGCCGATCTGGGCAGTATCGCCAGCGGTTATCTCACCACGCTCTACCGCAAAGTATTTGGCTGTACGCGCATTAACTCCATCGTTGCCAGCTCCGTGACCGGCGCTTTCATGATGCTGTCTCTGGCCCTGGTTGCACTCACACAAAGTCCTTACGCGGCGATTGCGCTGATCTCCATCGGTGGCTTCGGGCACCAGGTGATTTCCTGCATGCTGAGCGCCGTGGTGGTAGAGACGTTTGACAAAAATCAGGTAGCGACCGTCAACGGCATGCGCGGTTCCTCCGCGTGGATCGCCAGCTTCCTGTTTTCACTGCTGATCGGCGCAGTTGCCGACACGATTGGTTTCAATCCGCTGTTTATCGCAATGGGATTCTTTGATTTGATTGGGGCAATATTCCTGGTTGCGCTGATCGCTGAACGCCGCAATCCGGCAAAAAGGGAGCATGTATGAAGACGTTGAAACACTGGGAGCTGGCCGGACATCATGACGCAGGCGTGGATTTGCGTGTCGAAGGTAAGCATCTGTTTTGTCTGAGGGTGCTGGAGCAGGGGTTAATCCGTGTCTTTATTCAGCGCAATGGCGAACTGGCACTGGACCGCACCTGGAGCATTGCGCCGCAAAATGATGTGCCGTGGGAAGGGCGCGATCGTCTGAGCAATGAAGGTTTTACGTTGCCGGGTTACCAACTTTCGCACGGCGAAAATACCCTGACGGTGACCACCGAAATGTTACGTGTCACCGTGCATCAGCCCTTGTGGCTGGAGTGGGAACATAAAAATGAGGCGGGCGTCTGGTTACCGCTGGTCAGCGATCGAAAAACCGGCGCGTATATGCTGTCGGTGAAAGGCGATGCCTCGGCGCACTATCAGTTGCGTGAAGCACAGGATGGCGTGTACGGGCTGGGCGAAAAAGCCGGGGATCTTAACCGCAGCGGGCGTCGTTTTGAAATGCGCAATCTGGATGCGATGGGTTATAACGCCGCCAGCACCGATCCGTTATACAAACATATTCCGTTTACCCTGACCCGCCGCAACGACGTCAGTTTTGGCTTGTTCTACGACAATCTCAGCAATGTCTGGCTTGATCTTGGCAATGAGCTGGATAACTACCATCTGCCATACCGCCGTTTCAGCGCCGAAGCCGGGGATCTTGATTACTACCTGTTTATCGGCCCGACTGCGCTGGATGTCACCAAAAAACTGGTGAAGCTGACCGGTAAAACTACCTTTGGCCCGAAATGGAGCCTCGGTTACAGTGGCTCGACCATGTACTACACCGACTCGCCGGACGCCCAGCATCAGCTGATGAAATTCATCACGCTGTGTCAGCAACATGAAATTCCCTGCGACTCTTTCCAGCTTTCATCGGGTTATACCTCGATTGGCAACAAGCGTTATGTCTTCAACTGGAACTACGACAAAGTGCCGCAGCCAGAAGTGATGTCGCAGGCATTTCTTGATGCGGGTATTCGTCTGGCGGCCAACATCAAACCTTGTCTGTTGCAGGATCACCCGCAATACGGGCAGGTGGCGGAGCAGGGATTGTTCATTCGTGACAGCGAGAGCAATGTGCCGGAACGTTCTGTTTTCTGGGACGACGAAGGATCGCATCTCGATTTCACCCACCCGGCCGCGGTGCGCTGGTGGCAAAAAGGGGTGACGCAGCAGTTGCTGGAAAAGGGCATCGGCTCAACCTGGAACGACAACAACGAATACGAAGTCTGGGACAACGATGCGCGCTGTCACGGTTTCGGTAAGTCCATCGCCATTAAACATATCCGCCCGGTAATGCCGCTGCTGATGATGCGTGCGTCGTTTGAAGCGCAGCAAAGTTTCGCGCCGGAAACACGTCCGTATCTGATTTCACGTTCCGGCTGTGCGGGAATGCAACGTTACGTGCAGACGTGGAGCGGCGACAATCGCACCAGCTGGCAGACGCTGCGGTACAACACGCGCATGGGCATTGGCATGAGTTTGTCCGGTTTGTACAACGTCGGCCACGACGTCGGCGGCTTCTCTGGCGATAAGCCCGATGCTGAACTGTTTGTACGTTGGGTGCAAAACGGCGTGATGCATCCGCGTTTTACCATTCACTCCTGGAATGACGATCACACGGTGAATGAGCCGTGGATGTACCCGCAGGTGACGCCGCTTATCCGCGACGCGATCCGTTTGCGCTACCGTCTGCTGCCGTATTTCTACACCTTGTTGTGGCAGGCACATGCCGACGATGAGCCGATGCTGCGCCCGACATTCCTCGACCACGAGCACGACAAAAACACCTTCGCGGAAACCGATGATTTCCTGATGGGGCAGGATTTGCTGGTCGCCAGCGTGGTGGATGAAGGTCAGCGTGAACGTCAGGTTTATCTGCCGGATAACGGTATCGGCTGGTGTGATTTTTACACCGGGGAATGGTTTGCAGGCGGCCAGACAATCACCCTTGATGCACCGCTTGAGCGCTTGCCGCTGCTGGTCCGTGCCGGCGCCGCATTGCCGCAATCCGCACGGCTGGCCCACGTTGACAGCCATAAAGACCTGGAGCGCGAGCTGCACATTTATCCGGCACCGGGTGAGCTGACGTCAGCGGGAATGCTGTTCGAAGATGACGGCGAAAGCCACCGCTGGCAGCAAAATCAGGCGCTGTGGCTGAACTGGAATATTGTCACTGACGCGCAACGCATCGATATCACAATCACTCAGCGCGGGGAATTCAAACCGGCGTGGAAAACCCTTAACATTGTGCTGCCGGCAGGCGAAGCGCGTGAGGTGTGGGTGAACGGTGTGAAGACAACTGGCTATAATCTTTAAGTATTTCAAACTCCTCCTCTGAAAAGGGGAGGAGGTTTTAAACCCAACGTTTATTTAACCGTCCGTTTCCGCGCCTTCTTCTCCACCACAATCGATTTCACTTCACTTTCAATCCAGCCATCGGCCAGACGTGTTTTTAGCGTATCGCCCGGTGCGGTCTGGGTGGTTTTCTTGAGTAACGCGCCTTGTGGCGTGGTGGTCACGCTATAACCGCGTGCCAGCGTTGCCAGCGGGCTGACGCCCTCCAGTTGTGCACAGGCCTTGCCGAAGCGCTCGCGATGTTCGCCCAGTTGCGCGGACATCGCCTGCTGCAAGCGGTACTGTAATTGCTGGACCCGTTGCTGAGCGCGGTGAATACGCTGTTGCGGCTGCTGCTGTGTCAGGCGTTGCTGTAAACGGTCGGTGCGGCGCAGCATCTGGCGCAGCTGATTTTGCATGGCTTCATCAAGACGACGGCGCAGTTTGAACAGCGCCGTTTGCTGGCGCGCCAGACGTAAATGCGGATGCTGTTGTTGCAGACGATGATTCAGACGCGTGAAACGCTGAGTGAGCTGCGCGAGATAATAATCCATCGCCATTTCAAGGCGCTGCTGCTGTGACTGGATCTGACGCAGCAATTCCAGCTGGTTGCGGCTGATCAGTTCGGCGGCGGCAGACGGCGTCGGCGCGCGTAAATCAGCGACAAAATCGGCAATGGTGACGTCTGTTTCGTGGCCGACGGCGCTGACGATCGGAATGCGGCTGGCGAAAATCGCCCGAGCCACGCGCTCATCATTAAAGCTCCACAAATCTTCCAGCGAACCGCCGCCGCGCCCGACAATCAGGACATCCACTTCTTCACGGGCATTCGCCAGCTGAATGGCACGAACGATTTGCCCTGGCGCATCCACGCCCTGAACGGAAGTCGGATAGATAATGACGGGTAATGACGGGTCACGACGTTTTAAGACATTTAAGACGTCATGCAGCGCAGCACCGCTGGCGGATGTGATCACACCGACGCATTTGGCAGGCGAGGGCAGCGGCTGTTTAAACTGCGCATCAAACAGACCTTCGGCGGCCAGTTGCTGTTTCAGCAGATCGAATTTCTGCTGCAACAGGCCGTCACCGGCTTCCTGCATACTTTCGGCAATCAGCTGATAATCGCCGCGCGGTTCGTACAAGGTTATGGTCGCGCGGACCAGAACCTGCTGACCGTTTTGCGGGCGGAACGTCGTGCGGCGATTGGTGTTGCGAAACATCGCGCATTTGACCTGAGCGCGGTCATCTTTGAGCGTGAAATACCAGTGGCCGGAGGACGGCTGAGAGAAGTTTGAAATCTCACCGGAGAGCCAGACCTGACCCATTTCGTTTTCCAGCAACTGTCGGACCGTCTGATTCAGGCGGCTTACGGTAAAAATAGGAGGCGAAGAAGGTAGTGACATGTGATCCAGATCAAATTCAAAAACAGAGACTTAATCGAACGATACTACATGCCCGCAAAAGGTAATCAAGAAGTTTTTGAAATAGTTCTGGTCGGAATGCCTACTCACCTGTATACTCCCGCTGCAATATTTTATCTTTTCCGCATCCACCTTGGTGAGATATTGCCCATGCTACGTATCGCAAAAGAAGCACTAACGTTCGACGACGTTCTCCTTGTTCCAGCCCACTCCACAGTTCTGCCCAATACTGCCGATCTCGGTACTCAACTGACCGCTAAAATCCGTCTGAATATCCCTATGCTGTCCGCAGCCATGGATACCGTGACTGAAGCGAATCTGGCGATTGCTCTGGCGCAGGAAGGCGGCCTCGGATTCATCCACAAGAACATGTCTATTGAGCGTCAGGCGGAAGAAGTCCGTCGCGTGAAGAAGCATGAAAGCGGCGTTGTTGCTGACCCTAAAACCGTCACACCTTCGACCACTCTGCGTCAGGTTAAAGCACTCACTGAAATTAACGGTTTTGCCGGTTATCCGGTCGTGACGGAAGAAAACGAACTGGTCGGTATTATTACCGGTCGTGACGTGCGCTTCGTGACCGATCTGGAACAGCCTGTAACGGCAGTCATGACGCCGAAAGAGCGTCTGGTCACCGTCAAAGAAGGCGAAGCCCGCGAAGTCGTGCTGCAGAAAATGCACGAAAAACGCGTAGAGAAAGCGCTGGTGGTTGACGCGCAATTCCATCTGCTCGGTATGATCACCGTAAAAGACTTCCAGAAAGCCGAACGTAAACCGAACGCCTGTAAAGATGAGCAGGGCAGCCTGCGCGTCGGTGCTGCGGTTGGCGCAGGTGCGGGCAACGAAGAGCGTATCGATGCGCTGGTCGCGGCCGGTGTTGACGTTCTGCTGATTGACTCCTCTCACGGTCACTCTGAAGGCGTTCTGGAACGTATCCGCGCAACCCGCGCTAAATACCCTGATCTGCAAATCATTGGCGGTAACGTCGCAACTGGCGCAGGTGCTCTGGCACTGGCGAAAGCGGGCGTGAGCGCGGTGAAAGTCGGTATCGGTCCTGGCTCCATCTGTACTACCCGTATCGTGACCGGCGTGGGTGTTCCGCAAATCACCGCCGTTTCTGACGCGGTTGAAGCGCTGGAAGGCACAGGCATTCCGGTTATCGCTGATGGCGGTATCCGCTTCTCCGGCGACATCGCTAAAGCTATCGCGGCTGGCGCAAGCTGCGTGATGGTTGGCGGGATGCTGGCAGGGACCGAAGAATCGCCGGGCGAAATCGAGCTGTATCAGGGCCGTTCATACAAATCTTACCGTGGTATGGGTTCTCTGGGCGCGATGTCCAAAGGCTCTTCTGACCGTTACTTCCAGACGGACAACGCCGCTGACAAACTGGTACCGGAAGGTATCGAAGGTCGCGTGGCCTATAAAGGCCGTCTGAAAGAAATCATCCACCAGCAAATGGGCGGTCTGCGCTCCTGTATGGGGCTGACCGGTTGTGCTACCATCGACGACCTGCGCACCAAGGCTGAATTTGTCCGCATCAGCGGTGCAGGGATCCAGGAAAGCCACGTACATGACGTGACCATTACCAAAGAGTCACCGAACTACCGCATGGGTTCCTGACCCGAAAGACAGCGAGCTAAAGGCTCGCTGTCTGCTTTTAAGATTGTCAGAAAATTTAACCTGTTGTTTTAACGCTTTTATTGCTTTCTGGAAAACGCCCCCTCATGAGCGAAAATATTCACAAGCACCGTATCCTGATCCTCGATTTCGGCTCCCAGTACACCCAACTTGTTGCGCGCCGCGTGCGTGAACTGGGTGTCTATTGCGAACTCTGGGCCTGGGACGTAACCGAAGCCCAAATCCGCGAATTCAACCCGAACGGGATCATCCTGTCCGGCGGCCCGGAAAGTACCACCGAGCATGACAGCCCGCGCGCCCCTGATTACGTCTTCGAAGCCGGTGTGCCGGTTCTGGGCGTCTGCTACGGCATGCAAACCATGGCAATGCAGTTAGGCGGCCATGTTGAAGGCTCTAACGAGCGCGAATTTGGTTACGCGCAGGTTGAAGTTCAGACTGAAAGCGCGTTAATCCGCGACATTCAGGACGCCCTGAGCGAGAACAACAAACCGCTGCTCGACGTCTGGATGAGCCACGGCGACAAAGTGACGGCCATCCCGTCCGGTTTTGTGACCGTTGCCAGCACCGAGACTTGCCCGTTTGCCATTATGGCGAACGAAGAAAAACGCTTCTACGGTGTGCAGTTCCACCCGGAAGTGACGCACACCCGTCAGGGCCTGCGTATGCTCGAACGTTTCATCATGGACATCTGCGAGTGCGAAGCCCTGTGGACGCCAGCGAAAATCATCGAAGACGCGGTTGAGCGTCTGCGCGTGCAGATTGGCGACGATCACGTGATCCTCGGCCTGTCCGGCGGCGTTGACTCCTCTGTGACTGCGATGCTGCTGCACCGCGCGATTGGCGACCGTCTGACCTGCGTATTTGTGGATAACGGCCTGCTGCGTCTTAACGAAGCCGATCAGGTTCTGGAAATGTTCGGCGACCGTTTCGGCCTGAACATCGTTCACGTCGCTGCCGAAGAGCGTTTCCTGTCTGCGCTGGCAGGCGTTGATGAACCTGAAGCCAAACGTAAAATCATTGGCCGCGTCTTTGTTGAAGTGTTCGATGAAGAAGCCTGCAAGCAGGATGCGGTGAAATGGCTGGCGCAGGGCACGATCTACCCTGACGTGATCGAATCTGCGGCCTCTGCCACCGGCAAAGCGCACGTGATCAAATCCCACCACAACGTGGGCGGTCTGCCAAAAGAAATGAAACTGGGTCTGGTTGAGCCGCTGAAAGAGCTGTTCAAAGACGAAGTGCGTAAAATCGGTCTGGAACTCGGTCTGCCATACGACATGCTTTTCCGTCACCCGTTCCCGGGGCCAGGTCTGGGCGTTCGCGTGCTGGGCGAAGTGAAGAAAGAGTACTGCGACCTGTTGCGCCGTGCCGATGCTATCTTCATCGAAGAACTGCACAAAGCCGATCTGTACAACAAAGTCAGCCAGGCCTTCACCGTCTTCCTGCCAGTCCGCTCTGTTGGCGTGATGGGCGATGGCCGTAAATACGACTGGGTCGTTTCCCTGCGCGCAGTGGAAACCATCGACTTCATGACCGCGCACTGGGCACACCTGCCGTACGATTTCCTCGGCCGCTGCTCCAACCGCATCATCAACGAAGTTGACGGCATTTCCCGCGTTGTTTACGACATCTCGGGTAAACCACCAGCGACGATTGAGTGGGAATAAGTTTTAGCAAAAGCTGAAGCCTGAATCCGTAAAAACGCCAGTGCGATCGCAAGATCCGCTGGCGTTTTTTTATGTGTGAAATCCTCTCAGAGTTTTATTTTCTGTGCGCCCCAAACCCATTCTTCTCTGGCGCGGTGTCTGAGTTGAGTGTCAGACGCGGATAACGGCGGAACTGCGGCATGGGTGCCAGAAGATTGAGTGCGCGGAAAATTATCGCGCAATCAATTTGAAATGAGGCAATCAACGGGCTGCCTCATTCCGGGTACATTTTTCTAACCGTGAACTGCCTGAATCAACATATCGTTAATCCATTGATTGACACTTTTACCGGAGATCTCTGCTGCAATATTGATAGCAGCATGGACTTCAGGCTGAATCCTCAGGCTGATTTTACCGCTTGCGGGACGTTGAGGAGCGCGACCTTGCTCAGCACAATAACTGAGATAGTCGTCAACGGCTTCTTCAAAAACAGCCCTGAGGTCTGAGACGTTATCTGCATGGAAACCTATTACGTCCTGAATACCCGCGATGTGCCCGATCAGACACTGATCCTCGTCGCTATATTCTATCCTGGCTGCATATCCCTGATAGGTCATGGTACTCATGGTTTTACTCCTGTCGCTTCAAGAAATGTTCTGGCATCCCGTACCTGATAAATTTTCGCTTCTTTTTCCGGGTGTGGCCGGTGAAATGAAGCAACAACCTGGTTAATTTCAAAGCGTACCCGCGAACCTTTGCCTTCACTGACTTTGGCACCCAAAGCGATAAATAAAACCTCTATTTTTCGCCATTCGAGCGTTGAGGGGGTGGGTAAGGCAAAAATAAGATGTAACGTTTTCAGGTGTGCGGCATTTAGCATCTTCATAATTTATCGATCCTTCGAAAGTGATTGCCGCCAAATTTTTATGATATCACTATTTGATATCAAAAATGAAAGTCGAAAAAAATAAAACAAAAAAGGCAGCCCTCAGGCCGCCTTGTTGTCATGCCACATGTGGGCGTTATTCGTTGAACAACCGGGTGTCGTTCGCCATGCTGTCGACGACGCTTTTCAGATCGTTTGCCGTCACTTTTTGTTTATCGTTGGAAACCTGTTTGCCGAATCCTTTACGAACAACTTTTATCACCGCTTTACCGGTGCTGGCATCGATCAGCTCGCCTTCAAAGTACACTTCGGTATCACGGGTACGATGGCCGGTGGCCGTTTCGGTACCTGCAATCACCAGCGCCACCGGAATAACTTCATAGAACTGCAAACCCTCAGCCGAAGTATTCACACCGGTAATGGCACCTTTGAAGATCAAAGTACGTGGCCCCGCGTGATCGGTCAGCGGCAGACGCTCAGACAGCGCAGTTTTCATGCGGCTGTTGGCATAATCCAGAGCCCCCTGAAGTGTCTCTTTGCTGATTTGCTCAGTAGGCTGAGGCTCAGGATAGAATTTAATCGGTTCGTATTTAATGTAGGAGTAATTCTCTTTCTTAAACGAAGGATCGATCCAGCGCAGAACCGGATTTCCTGAGGCAGTTTTCACTTCCTTGAGGCCCGAATAATCCCCCAGGAAGCCTGAGAATTTTTCAGTCTGCGTAACATGGCTTGTACAGCCCGCTAAAAACATCGTACCGGTCACAAGAGCAATCTGCAGCAGCTTTATTTTTTTCATTCGAACCCTCGAAATTTTTAAGGAAGACAAAGTATGTATAGCACCGCTGGGGAATTTAACCTCTTAACAACAAAGAAAAATTGATGAAGAACAGAGTATTGATATTTGTGAGAGGAGCGCATGATTGATCACGCTCGTCTCATTTATTTGGTGAATGAAAGAGATAGTACTCGCCTTTAGGGCTATCCCCCGTGGCGACGATGTCCCAGCCTTTTGATAAATAAAATTCGACCGATTTTTGACTCTTTACCAAACATTTCAGCGAACCGGTGCGGGTAAAGGTTTTTTCAGCGGCACGCAGTAAGGCGCTGCCGGCGCCAGTCCCCTGAAATTGCGGGTCGATAAACAGGTTATGCAGAAAGTTTTCCTGGGTAAAAATCGAGGCAAACCCGAGTAAATGCCCATCGCGCTCCGCGACAAGTATCGTCTCGCCGATCACCGCACGGTCAAAATCTTCCAGCTTGTAGTCAACCTCTGTCAGCCATGTCCAGGTATCTTTGCGTGCGGCCAGATACAGCGTGCGTAAAAAAGGACGATCGGCTTCTTCGTAAGCCCGGATGTGAAGTGGTGATACCAAAGAGTGAGACTCCTCAAAGACTGTGGGGTTATTTGTGCGTATGGTACGCAACTCACTTAACGATACTGCCAGCGACTATGTATGAGTTCAATTTGGTTTTGTTGCTGTTGCAGCAAATGTGCGTCTATTTAGTCATTGCGTATTTACTCAGCAAAACTCCTCTGTTTATCCCGCTGATGCACGTCACCGTGCGGCTTCCGCACAAATTGCTGTGTTATTTCATGTTCTCGATGTTCTGCATTATGGGCACTTATTTTGGTCTGCATATTCAGGATTCCATCGCCAATACCCGGGCTATCGGCGCGGTGCTGGGCGGTTTACTCGGCGGGCCGGTCGTCGGTGTTCTGGTCGGTCTGACGGGCGGGTTACACCGGTATTCGCTGGGGGGCATGACAGCGCTGAGTTGCATGATTTCGACGGTTATCGAGGGATTGCTCGGCGGCATAGTGCATCGTGTGCTGATGCGGCGGGGACGTATTGACCGGCTGTTTAATCCGCTGACCGTCGCGGGCGTCACGCTGTTTGCTGAAGTGCTGCAAATGGCGATCATTTTGATGGTTGCGCGTCCTTTTGACGAAGCGCTGCGGGTGGTCAAAAGCATCGCCACGCCGATGATGGTGACCAATACCATCGGCGCAGCCATGTTTATGCGCATTCTGCTCGACCGGCGGGCGATGTTTGAACGTTACACCACGGCGTTCAGCGCCCGCGCGCTCAATATCGCCGCGTGTACCGAAGGTGTGCTGCGTCAGGGGTTTAATCAGGAGAATACTGCACGGGTGGCGCAGATCATTTATCAGGAGCTGGATATCGGCGCGGTGGCGATTACCGATCGTGAGAAGCTGCTGGCGTTTGTCGGGATCGGCGACGATCACCATTTGCCGGGATCGCCGATATTGTCCGAACATTCGCACCGCGCCATCGAACATAACGAGGTGGTTTATGCCGACGGCAATGAGGTGGCCTATCAGTGCACGCAAAGCCCGTCGTGTAAGCTGGGCTCGACGCTGGTGATCCCGCTGCGCGGTGAAAATCAGGAAGTGATCGGCACGATCAAACTGTATGAAGCGCGCAACCGGCTGTTCAGCTCGATCAACCGTACGCTGGGCGAAGGCATCGCCAGCCTGCTGTCGGCGCAGATCCTCGCCGGACAGTACGAACGGCACAAACAGTTGCTGATCCAGTCGGAAATTAAACTGCTGCACGCGCAGGTGAATCCTCACTTTCTGTTTAACGCGCTGAATACCCTGGTGGCGGTGATCCGTCGCGACAGCCAACAGGCCAGTGAACTGGTACAGCATCTTTCTACGTTTTTTCGCAAAAATCTCAAACGCCCGCAGGAAGTGGTGACGCTGGCCGACGAAATCGAGCATGTGCAAGCCTATCTGCATATCGAACGAGCGCGGTTCAGCGACCGTCTGAATGTCACCTTTGATTTCCCCGAGGCGCTGCAACAGCTCTGTTTACCCGCTTTTACCCTGCAACCGCTGGTGGAAAACGCCATCAAACACGGGACATCGCAGTTGCTCGGTATCGGGCAGCTTCGTCTTTCAGCCATCGGGCAGGGAGAGTGTCTGGTGCTCACCGTGGAAGATAACGCCGGGCTGTACGCGCCGTCGGCGAACGGTAACGGGCTTGGGATGAGCCTGGTCGATCGCCGACTGCGTGGGCGTTACGGCGACGAGTTCGGGTTACAGGTTGAATGCGAGCCGGAAAGGTTCACCCGCGTCATTTTACGTTTGCCAGCCAGGAGCCGACATGCTGAAAATATTGATTGTTGATGACGAGCCGCTGGCGCGTGAAAACCTGTGCGTGCTGTTGCAGCCGGTCGCTGACATCATCGTGGCTGGCGAATGTGAAAATGCGGTGGAAGCCCTTGGCGCGATCAACCGGCTGCGACCTGACGTGGTGTTTCTGGATATACACATGCCGCGCATCAGCGGTCTGGAACTGGTCGGTATGATCGACCCCGAGCGCATGCCTCATATCGTCTTTCTCACCGCATATGATGAGTACGCCCTGCAGGCGTTCGAAGAGAATGCGTTCGATTATCTGCTCAAACCGGTTCAGGCCTCACGGCTGGAGAAAACCCTTCATCGCCTGCGGCAGCATCTTCCTGCGCAAAATGTCAGTGCGCTGATGGCGGGGGAGCCAGATCTGGCCCTGATCCCCTGCTGCGGGCAGAACCGTATTTATCTGCTCTCCACAGATGAGGTGATTTTTGTCAGCTCACGGGTCAGCGGGGTATTTGTGAACCGCGCCGACGGCAGTGAATGCTTTACAGAGCTGACGCTGCGCACGCTGGAAAGTCGCACACCGTTGCTGCGTTGCCACCGGCAGTATTTGATTAATATGCAGCATCTGCGCGAAATCCGTTTTGATGACTGCGGGCTGGCAGAGCTTGTGATGAAAAATGAGGTACGGGTGCCGGTCAGTCGTCGCTACCTGAAAGCCCTGAAGTCCCGGCTGGGCCTGTAACCCGCACCGTTCACTCCGGCGTTTTAACCGTTTAAATCGCTATTACGCCGCTCACGCCAACAGCCGGAGCGCTTTCATCGGCACTTTGTTACGTTGCGCCGGATTATTCCTTATCCGGAGAACAACAAGATGCAACACGCACTGACTTTTGTCATCGCGACTTTGTGTATTCTGACAATCTGTTACCGGCTTTACGGGGTGTTTTTCGTCCGTAAAGTGCTGAAAGCCGATGATGCTCAGGTCACACCGTCGCATTTACTGGAAGACGGGAAAGACTACGTCCCGACCAAAAAATGGGTGAACTTTGGCAGCCACTTCGCGGCCATCGCGGCGGCGGGGCCACTGGTCGGCCCGGTGCTGGCCGCGCAATACGGTTATCTGCCCGGCATGTTATGGCTGCTGATCGGCTGTGTGGTCGGCGGCGCGGTGCATGATACCGTCGTGCTGTTTGCCTCCATGAAACACCGGGGGAAATCGTTATCCGAGGTCGCTAAGCGAGAGCTTGGCCCGGTGGCAGGCTGGTGCACGGGGCTGGCGATGTTGTTCATCATCACTATCACCATGGCCGGTTTATCGATGGTGGTTGTCCACGCTCTTGAGCGTAATCCGTGGGGGACGTTTGCCGTCTTCATGACCATCCCGGTGGCGATTTGCGTTGGCCTGTGGGAACGTCTGACCGGCAGTATGAAAGCCGCTTCGTGGGTGGGGATTATTGCCATCATGGCCTGTGTGGTGATCGGGCCGTACATTCAGGCTTCGGCGTTTGGGGAATGGCTGAGCCTGCGTGCTTCGACGGTCAGCCTGGTGTTGCCGGTCTACGCATTCTTCGCGACCGCATTGCCGGTGTGGATGTTGCTGACACCGCGCGGTTATCTCTCCAGCTTCATGAAAATCGGCGTGTTCGGGGCGCTCATCGTCGGGGTAGTGTTCATTAACCCCGAGATCCAGTTTCCGGCGATCACACCGTTTATCCACGGTGGCGGCCCTGTGCTGGCCGGGCCGGTCTGGCCGTTTATCTCAATCACTATCGCCTGTGGCGCGATCTCCGGCTTCCACGCATTTATCGGTTCCGGCACGACGCCGAAGCAAATCGATAAATGGAGCGACATCTTACCGGTCGGTTTTGGTGCGATGTTGGCGGAATGCGTGGTCGGCGTGATGGCGCTGATTGCCGCGACTGCGCTGCATCCGGCGGATTACTTTGCGATCAACTCGGCGCCCGAGGTCTTTGCCGGTCTGGGGATGCAGGTGGTGAATCTGCCGACACTCAGCCAGGAAATTGGTCTGGATCTCAGTGGCCGTACCGGCGGGGCTGTGACGCTGGCAGTCGGCATGGCGGATATCTTTACCCGCATCCCGTGGTTCAGCCATTTGTCTTCGTACTTCTTCCAGTTTGTGGTGATGTTCGAGGCGGTATTTATCCTGACGGCCGTGGATTCCGGGACCCGCGTGGCGCGCTATCTGTTACAGGATTTCTTCGGCGATCTGTGGTCGCCGCTCAAACGTACTGACTGGTGGCCGGGCACAGTGGCGTGCAGCATCGTCGCCTGCCTGCTGTGGGGATACCTTCTTAACTCGGGCGACATCAACTCCGTCTGGGCGTTGTTTGGCGTTTCAAACCAGCTGATGGCCTCGATTGGCCTGATGATCGGTGCGACCATTATCTTGCGTCTGGCGGACAAACGCCGCTACATGCTGACCTGCCTGATCCCGCTGGCCTATCTCTATGTCACGGTCAACTATGCGGCGTACTGGATGGTCGCTCATGTGTATTTCAATTCTGCGGCCAAAGGTTTCAACCTGTTCAACGGCACCATCTCAATCATCATGGTCGCCCTCGGCGCGGTGATTATGGTGGCATCTGTTCTGCGCTGGATAACGTTGTGGCAGGCGCGCAGCGAAGGCACGACTGGCGACGTGCCCGCTACGTTGTAAATCGCGGTTGTTTCATTAGCCCTGTCAATGGACAGGGCTTTTTTGTATCAATTGCTGATTGATCTTCCCGCCGTCCACACCAATAATGCTCCCTTGACTCGGGGTGCCGCGCTTGCAAAAGAACGGCTGAGATTTTACCCGTATTACCTGATCTGGATTATGCCAGCGTAGGGAAGTCAGGTATCTCTCCCGATGCCGCCTTCCTGAAAGCCGGTTGGGAGACTTATGAACGTCCGACCTTCCGTATTTCCCGGTGCTACTGCCGCCGGTTCTTTACATCAACTCCGCCATGCCTCACCGCTGGTCCATTGCCTGACCAACGATGTGGTGCAATCTTTTACTGCCAATGTCCTGCTGGCGCTAGGTGCCTCTCCGGCGATGGTGGTCGATCCCGATGAAGCGGCGCAGTTCAGCGCCATTGCCGATGCCTTACTGGTGAACGTCGGCACGCTCACACATCCCCACGCTAACGCGATGCTGGCGGCGATTCATGCCGCCAATCAGGCCGGGAAACCCTGGGTGTTAGATCCCGTCGCGGTCGGTGGCCTGAGCTGGCGAACCGAATTTTGCCTCAATATCCTGCCGTTAAAACCCGCCGCCATTCGTGGCAATGCGTCTGAAATCCGTGCCCTCAGTGGCCTGAGCGCGTCAGGCCGCGGCGTTGACAGCGGCGACGATTCGCTTTCCGCTCTGCCTGCCGCACAGCAACTGGCGCAGCAAACCGGGGCGATAGTGGCTGTGACCGGCGAAACGGATTACGTCACCGACGGCAAACGCCATTGGGCTGTGCCGGGCGGGCATCCGATGATGACCCGCGTGGTCGGTACCGGCTGTGCATTATCTGCCGTGGTAGCGGCATTTTCGGCTTTACCGGGCGACCGGCTGGACAACGTCGCGGCGGCGTGTCGCGTCATGTCATGTGCCGGTGAACGGGCTTGTGCGACAGCCCGCGGGCCGGGCAGCTTTACGCCAGCGTTCCTCGATAATCTGTATTTATTGAACGAAACATGGCTGAACGGGGAGGGCTGTCATGAAACGCATTAATGCGCTGACCATTGCCGGAACGGACCCGAGCGGCGGCGCGGGCATTCAGGCAGATTTGAAAACTTTCTCCGCCCTCGCCGCTTATGGCACCAGCGTGATCACGGCGCTGGTGGCGCAAAATACCCGTGGCGTTCAGTCGGTCTGTTACATCGCACCGGAGTTTGTGGCGGCGCAGCTTGATTCCGTCCTCAGCGATGTGCGTATCGACACCGCTAAAATTGGCATGCTGGCAAACAGTCAGATTGTGGAAACGGTGGCGGAGCGGCTTGGCCATTATCAGCCGCCGTTCGTGGTGCTCGATACCGTGATGCTGGCGAAAAGCGGCGATCCTTTATTGCAACCGGAAGCGGTCGAGGCGTTGCGGCGGCTGCTTTTGCCTCAGGTGTCGATCATCACCCCAAACCTGCCCGAAGCAGCAGCGTTGCTTGAATGCGCCATCGCCACCAGTGAAGCGGAAATGCGCGAGCAGGGCGAAGCTTTACTGGCGATGGGGTGTGGCGCGGTGTTGATGAAGGGAGGGCATCTTAGCGACGAAGAGAGTCCGGACTGGTTATTTATGCGGGATACGCGTGAGCGTTTCACTGCGCCGAGGGTGAACACCCACCATACACATGGCACCGGCTGTACGTTGTCAGCCGCCCTGGCGGCACTGCGCCCGCGCCACAGCGGCTGGGCAGACACTGTGCGCGAAGCCAAAGCCTATCTGCAACAGGCGCTGATACAGGCCGACTCGCTGGATGTCGGGCAGGGCATCGGGCCGGTGCATCATTTTCATCGCTGGTGGTAAGGCGATAGTGACGGGCAGTCAGGCGCTGCGCTGCGATTTTTCCAGTGCCTGTTCTGCCTGATGAAACATCATCAGCGCCCGCTGTAAATGCACGGCATCAAACGGATTCAGCGGGTAGAATTTCTCGTCTTTACGCGGGCGCAGCATCACCCGGATCTGGCTGACAGAAATCCGCTCATACAGATAACTGGCGATGTCCTGATTCTCTTCATCTTTCCATGAAAGAACCAGCGCCGCGTGTTCGCCGCTGCGTCGGCCAATAAACTGCTCATGCAGCCACAAGCCTTCCAGTTCGCCATCTTTTTGCAGTTTTTTGCCGCTGAACCACGATGAATCCGCCAGCAGCCACAGTGCCTGCGGGGTGATCTCTTCATGCAGCTGACGCCATAACGGGCGGTTATTGTCCATCTGCCAGCAGGCCATACCAAGATAATCATTCAGCTCGCGCCAGTCGTTTTCGAGGCGCTCTTTCAGCTCAGGATCCTGCACATGCATAAACTGTTGCAGGCCGGTCGCCTGTTCGCCCAGTTTGTTATAGGCAATGACGGTCATGGTGCGCGGCGTGCGGCGGAAAGTCACCCACAGCAGCACTTTGGGTATGCGAAAAGTGATGGCCTGCACGGTCAGTTTGTAACGGTTACCCCGCGACATCACCAGGCCGTTCGCGGTGCCACGTTTATCCTGATAATTTCTTACCAGCACCACACTGTTCTGGCCCATCCATCCGGTGAGATAATGCTCTTTCTCGCTTTCGGCCACGTCCAGATCGCGTGCAATCTGGCTGATCTTTTCTTCATCCAGTTGGGCGAGGGAGAGTGACTGTTCGGCACTGTAATAGCTTTTTTTCAGGGGGGCTGCGGCTGGCATAAAGGTATCCACGATATTAATGTGGTTTACAGCTTACACTAAGTTGTCATACAGATTTTGGCGCTAACCCGCAAAAATTGAACGCCGCAGACAGTGGGATGGACAGAAAACCTTCGCCTTACAGACCCAGGTCATGATGAAATTTTACGAGACGTCTCGAAAAAAAAACGCATCATGATTGTTATTCCCGGATTGCGGATTATTCTTGCGAAATTATATGCAACCTGTGGAAATAAAATGGAAAGGATGACGTTACATGAAAGGGTGATTAATGAGATGGTCACAATAATGAATGCCGTCTTCAGTAAGTTAGATGTCTCTCTTATTATAAAGTGTATTCGTCGCAGTGATATTATCTGGCAGCAGCGTCGGGGGAGGCGTAATTTACGACAACCTGAAAAACACCAGCTTAACTGGAAATGGCTGTTTAACCAGTATCGGAAAAATAAGCCGCAGAATTCAGGTATGGAGCAGGCCGCTTATGTGTTTTGTCTCAATAACCTGCAGCAGGAGCGGGCCGCGTTCCTGTTAACCTCGTGCCGGTGCTTATCAGAAGAACTGGAGCTCAATGCACTGGAGAATTTTTATCGCAAGACAGCAGGGCATCCTTTGAAAAGGAATATGCTGTATTACAGCCTTTGTCTTATGGTGATTTACGCTGAGGTTCTTAATGAGCTGGGTATATTAAAGAAAGAAAGGGCGAGATTTGTAATTAAAGATGTTGTTAATGATGATGTAATGCGTTTTTATATCTCCGCAGCGCCCCTGTCGCAAGTTTCGCAAGAGATGGAGTGCGAATCCACTTACTATTTATTACGTGAATATATAAATATGGATTTATTTAATATCAACGTTTGAAGAATGAATTCATCATTTCAGACAGAGAATTTTTATCAGACTTATCAGGAGCAGCACATGAAGCGAGACAAGGAAAAACCGGTTAATTTAACGCCTCGGCAGACAGAACTTGTGGAACTCGTTGTCGGATTTTTAAGATCCTGCGATGAAAAATATGAAGGTCAAAAAGATGTTGAAGGTTTTGAAGGGGGAGGTGTGCTGCTTGGCCCGCGAGAAGCCTGCTACCGCCCTTCAAAAGACTGGAACAAATTGCCCTGAAGTGAAAATTATCTCCCGCGTTGGCATCGTTTTACCACGCGGGAAGACAAACTCACTCGGCATCAAACCAGTCACTGTTCTGTTCAGCAATGGGCGTGATAGTGGAAATCATTTCCTGCAAATGAATGCGGATAGCTTTTTCCGCAGCATCCGGGTCATGTGCTTTCAGACCATCGAAAATCGCATAATGCTGTGCAATCAGATTCTCCGGCGGGGAGACTTTACTGAGCGTCAGGAACCGCACGCGGTCCATGGTGGCTTTGATGTGTTCGACGGTTTCCCACGCCAGACGGCAGTCAATGATTTGCGCGATGGTGCGGTGGAAATCATCGTCAAGCAGCAGGAATTCCTGCGTTTGCTGGCTTTTGGCGGCCAGCGTCTGGCGTTCAAGATTGTGTTCCAGCAATGCCAGATCTTTCCCGGTGGCGACCATCGCCGCACGGCGCACCACGGCGGTTTCGACGGCTTCGCGAATGAAACGGCCGTCAGCCACCCGCTTGGAGGAAATTTTCATCACATAGGTGCCGCGCTGTGGCAGTACCTGCACCAGCCCGGCTTCCGCCAGTTTGATAAAGGCTTCGCGCACCGGCTGGCGGGACACGTTAAAGCGTGTGGAAATCTCTTTCTCCGACAGGAATGCCCCCGGCGCAATGGCGCAGGTGACGATGTCCTGACGCAAGGTACGGTAAATCTGCTGATTAACCGGTACATTGCTGAGAAATTCAAAGGCGTCTGTCATGGGCAAAAGTTGTCTTAAGAATCGGGAGTCCACAATACTAACATGAGTTTTCTCAGGATTTTGAGATTGTTAGCGCAAGGTTTTCACAGATATTTGGCTTATTTCATCAAAGCTAATCCGAATTAATGTGCTCACGGCAATAGAGCTTTTTATACGCCGCTGGCGTGATCCCCAGCAGTTTGCGAAACACTCGTCGAAAATACGCCACGTCATTAAACCCGGTGAGGCGGGCCACATCCGCCACATTGCCGGTATTCGCCAGCAACAGTTTCTCGGCGGCGGCAACACGTTGTTTATGCAATGCTTCGGTCAGCGTCATCTGGAAAGTCAGGCGGAAAACCCGTCCGAGATAATCCGCGTTGCAGTGCAGTCGTTCCGCCAGTTCCGAAGCCCCCAGCGGCAGGTGAAACTGTGTCGTGATGAGCTGGCGGGCTTTATAAGCCAGTGCCACGCCGGGGCCGCCCGGTTCGACATTCTCCGGCCAGGCACGCGAGACTTCCTGTAACAGCAATATCAGAAACAGCTCGAGAGAGTTACCTCCGCGTTCCTGTTCATATAAAAATAATCTGAACAGCGTTAACAGGGTTTCGCTGTCTCTGACTTTACAGTGCTGTGGAATATTCAGCTGTAAAGAGGGACTGTTTGGTTGTATTTTCATTATTGCGCTATCTTTCACAATATCGAAATGCAGCCAGTAAAATTTTAAATCGGGATCGAATGTTGTGATCCCTTTATGTTCACGCCCTGGAAATAACAATAAACTTTCGCCTGCGTGTAAATCAAAACGGTTATTTTCTTCCTGCAAAGACAGCGAACCCCGCACGACATAAATTAACTCGTGCGAACTCAGGCGTCGGGTCGGATGTGTGCCAATCCCCCGTGAAATAAACAGACCACCGTTTTGCACTTTTACCGGGTAATTAACGGGAAACGCAAGCATTTCAGGCATTTTCAGGCGCTCATCAGGCAGGTGTAGACTGACAGTAGCACAAGAAACACGCGCTACCCGCCGGGCGTAAAGAGGTTTTGATCTGCTTCACAGATTCTGTTCGTGAGTCGGAATTGTCCCGTTTAACTACTTTATCCTCCTCTTGTTGGCATGAAGTCTCTATGCCAAATTTATGGCGTACCTTATTTCATCTCAGGGCTGATGCGAAAAATCAGCCTTATTCATTGTGTTCCTACAGCTTATAAATAACGATATAAAAGCGAGGAAAAATAATGCCAACAGATTCAGTTAATACCGGTTCTTCGCCGGTAAGCGTTGAGGGAAAAATAATTTCTGTTAACGCTAAACTCTCCGTCAGTGAGAAAATCGGTTACGGATTAGGTGACGCCGGTGGCACGATAATAACCTGTCTGATCACCAGTTTTCTGACCTTCTTTTATACCGATGTCTTCGGGCTGACACCGGCGATTGTCGGCACATTGTTTATTTCCCTGCGGGTGATTGACGCGATTTCCGATCCGCTGATGGGCATTCTGGCTGACCGCACCCAAAGCCGCTGGGGGCGCTTTCGTCCATGGCAGTTGTGGATAGCGTTGCCGATTGGCGTAGTCGGTTTTCTCACCTTCACGGTGCCCGGCCTGAGCGGTGATGCCAAAATCGCGTACGCCTTCTTCACTTACTTCCTGCTTTCGGTGTCATACACGGCCATCAACGTGCCGTATTGCGCGCTGATTAACACCATGACCACCGATCACCGGGAGGTGATTTCCTGCCAGTCATGGCGCTTTGTTTTATGCGGTGTGGCCGGATTTATGGTTTCCGTCGGGCTGCCGTGGCTGGTGCAACTCTTCGGCAAAGGTGATGCTGCGCGGGGGTATCAGCAGGGCGTCGGCTTGCTGTGCGCGGTGGCGGTGGTGATGTTCCTGTGGTGCTTCTTCACGGTTCGCGAGCGTCTGCCGCTGGCGCTGCTGGGGCAGTTCAGCATTAAAGAGCACATCCGCGGAATGCTGAAAAACGATCAGTTGCTGCTGGTTCTCCTCATGTCATTCCTGCTGATCAACGTGTTCAACCTGCGCGGTGGCGGCTATATGTATTTCATCACCTACGTGCTGAAAGGCGGCGCGGGGTACGCGTCGATGTTCTTCGGCATGGTGACGCTGGCGTCAATTCTCGGCGCGATCATCGTCAATCAGCTGACCAAATTTATCGACAGCGTGCGTCTCTACCTGATCACCAATCTGGTGCTGGCGGTGTTTTCCCTGCTGTTGTGGTTTGTGCCGGTGGGTGAACAATTCCAGACGCTGTGGCTTGGCATTATCTTCATACATTGTGTGATCCTCGGCTTCACGCTGCCGCTGCACTTTTCCATCATGGCGTTTGCCGATGACTACGGACACTGGAAAAACGGTATCCGCTCTTCCGGCATGAACTTCGCCTTCAATCTTTTCTTTATCAAACTGGCCTGGGCCTCCAGCGCCGGGATCATCAGCCTGGTCTTTATTTGGGTGTCTTATCAGGCCGGTGCCGAGCACCAGACCGCGGCATCCCTTGGCGGGATCACGCTGCTGGAAACGCTGTTGCCCGCGGCGATGCATTTACTGCTGGCCGGGACGCTGATGTTCTGCAAGCTCAATAACACATTGCTGACCCGCATGTCCCGCGAGCTGGCGGCAAACGTTTAATGTTGATAACTGTTCAGGAGGTTGTATGTCTTTTTCTCCGGTTGAATCCTTAGAAGTGCCTTTGCACAAGGTGAATGTCTCCGACGCGTTCTGGCGGGAGTATCAGCGTCTGGTGAAAGATGTGGTGGTGCCGTATCAGTGGAAGGCGCTCAATGATGAGGTTGCCGATGCCGAACCGAGCCACGCGATAGAAAACTTCCGCATTGCCGCCGGGCAAAGTGACGGTGAGTTTTACGGCATGGTTTTTCAGGACAGCGACGTTGCCAAATGGCTGGAAGCGGTGGGTTATTTGCTGGCGAAAACGCCGGACCCGGCGCTGGAGGAAACCGCCGATCAGGTGATCGAACTGGTCGGCGCGGTGCAGCAGCCCGACGGGTATCTCAACACCTATTTCACCGTCAAAGAGCCGCAACACCGCTGGACCAATCTGGCGGAATGTCACGAGCTTTACTGCGCCGGACATCTGATCGAAGCCGGTGTGGCTTATGCGCAGGCTACGGGCAAAACCCGTTTGCTGGAGATCGTCTGCAAACTGGCTGATCACATTGCCGACGTCTTCGGGCCGGGCGAAAAGCAATTACACGGCTACCCCGGTCACCCTGAAATTGAACTGGCGCTGATGCGTTTGTATGAGCAAACCGCCGAAACCCGTTATCTCGAACTGACAAGGTATTTCGTTGAGCAGCGCGGGGCGCAGCCGCATTTTTACGATATCGAATATGAAAAACGCGGTAAAACATCGCACTGGAATAACTACGGCCCGGCGTGGATGGTTAAGGATAAAGCCTACACGCAGGCGCATCTGCCGATAGCACTACAGACCACGGCGGTCGGCCATGCGGTGAGATTCGTTTATCTGTACGCCGGTGTCGCGCACCTGGCGAGGCTGAGTCAGGATCAGGAAAAACGCGAAACCTGCCAGCGCTTATGGGAAAACATGACGCAAAGGCAGATGTACATCACCGGTGCGATTGGTTCGCAAAGCAGCGGCGAAGCGTTTTCCTCGGATTACGATTTACCCAATGACACGGCCTATACCGAAACCTGCGCCTCGATTGGCCTGATGATGTTTGCCAACCGCATGTTGCAGATGGAGGCCGACAGCCGTTACAGCGACGTGATGGAACGTGCGCTTTACAACACCGTGCTGGCCGGTATGGCGCTCGACGGTAAACATTTCTTCTATGTGAATCCGCTGGAAGTGCACCCGAAAAGCATCCCGTTCAACCATATTTATGATCACGTAAAACCGGTGCGTCAGCGCTGGTTCGGCTGCGCCTGCTGCCCGCCCAACATCGCGCGGCTGCTGGCGTCACTCGGCCATTACATTTATACCCGGCGCCCGGACGGTGTGGATATCAATCTGTATATCGGCAGCGATGTGGAGGCGGAAATCGGCGGAAAACCGCTGCGGCTGAAACAGTCCGGCGGCTACCCGTGGGCTGAAAACGTAACGATTGACGTCGATACCGATGAAACGCTGGAAGCCACGCTGGCGCTGCGTTTACCAGACTGGTGCGCCAGCCCGCAGGTCACTATCAATGGTCATCCGCTTGAACTGACCAGCCTGACGCAGCGCGGGTATTTGCGTCTGACCAGGCAATGGCAGAAAGGCGATCGCATTGAAATGACCTTACCGATGCCGGTCACCCGCGTGAAAGGTAACGCACTGCTGCGCCATGTCGCCGGAAAAGTCGCCGTGCAGCGCGGGCCACTGGTGTATTGCCTGGAACAGGCGGATAACGGCCGTGAACTGCATAACATTCGTTTGCCGCACGATGCGCCGTTCCGCCTGATTTCAGGCAGCGGACTGTTCGCGGGTAAAACATTGCTGCAAACGCAGGGCGAGCGACGCCCGTCGGTACAGGCCGGGCAGCAGCCGTTGTACCGCTACAATCCGCCAGAGGAAGCAACCTTGCCGCAAACCATGACCTTTGTGCCGTATTTTTCCTGGGCGAACCGTGGGGAAGGGGAGATGCGGGTGTGGATTGATGAAGTGTAGAAAAGGCTGAACCAGCCTCCAAAAAATAAACCCGGCGCAGGTGGCCGGGTTTTGAATAACCTTTCACTGATTTAGCTGTGAGAGAGTGTTGTCTCGGCGGACTGTTTAGGCGGTTTGATCACGAAGAACACCAGAATTGCCCCCAGCGCGGCGACGCCGCCTGCGAGAATAAAGGCGCTGTCAAAACGACCGGTATTCTGGACAATAAATCCGGTGACTACGGGCCCGATGATGCCGGAGATGCTGCCGACCAGATGGATGAATCCGCTGGTGCCGCCGACGCGGGATTTATGTACTACGTCCTGAATAATCGCCCAGTAAATTGCCCCGGTGGTATACAGGAAGAAAATAGACACTGACATTAGCACCACCGCCGGCACCACGCTGGTGACGATACCGGCGAGGGCGACACAAATGGCAGCGGCTAACAGGCTGACCACCAATATAATTTTACGCGACAGCAATAAGCGGCCGGTAATATTGAAGATCTTATCTGAAATATAACCGCCCAGTGCCAGTCCGACGAAGCCGACAATCCACGGAATAACCGTTGTCAGGCTCATCTCTTTAATATTCAGGCCATGCGCCTGCACCAGATAAGCCGGGAACCAGCTGAGGAAGAAGAACAAAATATAGTTGTAGCAGAAGAATGCAAAGGCAGTGACCAGAATAATCGGTTGTTTTAAATAATACCCCAGCCCATGCGCAGCCTGCGCCAGATCTTCTTCTTCGCTGATATTTTCATTCTTCATTGCATCAATTAAACGTAATTCTTCCTGGGACACGCGCTTACTTTTCAGCGGATTATCAGCCACCGTAAAGAACCAGATTACCATCCACACAATACCAATCGCGGCAATGACCATAAACGCCGGACGCCAGCCAAAGGAGATTGCCAGATACCCGACAATAGGCCCGGCCACAGCGCCGCCGAGCGGCGAACCGGCGCTGAGCAGACCCATGGCGGTCGCCGCCTTTTTCTTTGGGAACCAGCCGTTGATCATCTTATTTGCCGAGGCACATATCGGGCCTTCGGCCATGCCAAATAATACCCGCAGAATAAGCATGGAATAAAAGCCGGTGGCGATAGCGGTCATGCCACAAAACAGTGACCATAACCCGACGGCTAACCCCATGACGATGGTCGGACCAAATTTATCGACAGCCAGACCGCCAAGGAAGTTAAATATCGCGTAACCAAAGAAGAAGCTGCCAAATATCATGCCGAACTGTTCAGGATTGATGGCCAGTTCTTTTTCTATCATCGGGACCGTGATCGACAGCGCAACGCGGTCGAGATAATTGATCATGTAAACCATAAATAGCAGGAATACGATTATCCAGCGTAGATTCTTAAACATAGATGCTCCACGTAGTGTTGTTTTAATAGTGTTACGTTTTTATAAGTAGAATATGAGGTACAACAGACGGGAGGATTGAATTCTCCTCCCGTTAAAGCCAAATCGTCAGATATCTTCGTGATCAGAATGCCAGCAGAACCTTGCAGCACGAACGCTGATCTTTCTCAAACAGCGTCAGCGCGGCTTCGACTTCGCTGGCGGGCATCCAGTGCGTCACCAGCTTTTCGGGCGCGATCTTCCCTTGCTCAATCCATTCAATCACCTGCGGGAACCGGTGGCTGTTCAGGCGTGAAGAGAACAACGAAATCTCTTTGCTGGTAATACTTTGCTGCGTCACCGAACTGGGTTCGCCGGAGAAACCCATCATGCCGATGCGTGCTGCCGGAGACGCCAGCAGAATGGCTTCCTGCAAAATCGCCGGATGGCAGGCGGCATCCACGATAAGCGTCGGGCGCACACCTTCTGCGGCGAGCACGTCGGCTACGCTGCGTTCTGCATTGTTGATGGTCCAGTCCGCGCCGCTTTCCTGTGCCATCTGAAGACGTTCTTCAATGCGATCGGTGACAATCACTTTCTGCACGCCGTAGACGCCTTTCAGTACCTGAATCACCGTCAGCCCCATCGGACCGGCACCGTACACCAGCGCAGTATCCTGCGGTGTCGGTTTGAGAAAGGCGGTGATATTGGCCGCGATAGTAAAGGGTTCGACCATGCTGGCGAGTTTGTCCGGAATGGCCGCAGGCACCAGGTAGGCATTTTTCGCCGGTGCGCAGGCATAATCACTGAAACCCCCGTCCCTGTGGACGCCGATCACCTGCAACTCGGCGCACACGTTCGGGCGGCCAATGGAGCAGGGATAACAATGGCCGCAGCTGACCACCGGATCAACGACCACGCGCTCGCCGAGACGCGAGGTGTCTACGCCTTCTCCGACGCTGTCGATGTGCCCGAAGAACTCATGGCCGATCACCCGTGGATATTTTGCGAACGGATTATGCCCGTGATAAATGTGCACATCCGAACCGCAAATCCCTGCGTAACTGACCCGAACTCGTACCTCACCGGCGGCAGGTACCGGCAAGGCACGTTGCTCGATCACCAGTTTTCCTGGTTCTTGTATAACGACACTGTTCATTATTCGCTCCCTTACCAGTTCCACAACGTACCGTCTTCCAGACGGGCTACCGGCAGATAGGCCGGTTCATACGGATATTTCGCTGCCAGCTTTTCGTCGAACTCAATGCCCAGACCCGGTTTTTCGCCAGGGTGCATGTAGCCGTTATCGAACGTCCAGTTATGCGGGAAGACTTCCAGCATTTGCTCGGAGTAACCCATATATTCCTGCACTCCGAAGTTTGGCACCCACAGGTCGAAGTGCAGCGCCGCCGCCATACAAACGGGTGAGAGGTCGGAAGGGCCGTGCGAGCCGGTACGCACCTGATACAGCGAGGCGAAATCAGCAATGCGGCGCATGCCGGTAATGCCGCCCGCGTGGGTAATGGTGGTGCGGATATAGTCGATCAGTTGCTCTTCGATCAGCTGTTTGCAATCCCAGATGCTGTTGAACACTTCCCCTACCGCGATTGGCGTCACCGTATGCTGGCGGATCAAACGGAAGCATTCCTGATTTTCCGCCGGGGTCGGATCTTCCATCCAGAACAGACGATAGTCTTCAATGCTTTTACCAAAGCGCGCTGCTTCGATTGGCGTCAGGCGGTGGTGCATGTCGTGCAGCAGGTGTTCGTCGAAGCCGAATTTGTTACGCACGGCTTCAAACAGTTTTGGTGTGAAATCGAGGTATTTCTCCGTTGACCACAGCTGTTCTTCTGGCCAGTTGCCTTTGGTGGCCGGTTCGTAGGCCAGCCCTTTGCCTTTCGCCATGCCGTAAGTGGTTTTCATGCCCGGTACGCCGCATTGCGCGCGGATCGCCTTGAAGCCCAGCTCTTTGTGTTTAGCGTAGTCATCAAGCACTTCATCCACCGAATGGCCGGTGGTGTGGCAGTAAACCATGACGCCGGTGCGCGATGCGCCACCGAGCAGTTGATACAGCGGCATATTGGCGGCTTTGGCCTTGATGTCCCACAGCGCGGTGTCCACGGCGGAAATCGCCGACATAGTGACCGGGCCACGACGCCAGTACGCGCCTTTGTAGAAGAACTGCCAGATATCTTCGATCTGATGCGCATCACGCCCGATCAGTTGCGGGCAAACATGATCTTTCAGGTAGGACGCCACCGGCAGTTCGCGGCCATTCAGCGTGGCATCACCGATCCCGGTCAGCCCGCTGTCGGTAGTGATCTTCAACGTAACAAAGTTGCGCCCCGGACAAGTAACAAAGACTTCAGCATTCACGATTTTCATCGGTTATGACCTTCTGCAGTAAAGTAAGATGCATTTTCTTTGGCTATAAATACGCCACATGACAACTACCATACAAGTATGTTTATCGTTTTTTGCCGGGGAGGATCACACTTTGTTGCGGAAAAGTGAATATGAGGAGAGGCGGGAAACCGGCCACGGATGCCAATAAAAAAGCCTCCACTGTGGGAGGCTTCGGGTGCTTCTATTGCGCCAGCCGCATCACTTCCTCCCATACCGCATCATCCACCGGGATCCCCTGGCTGCGGTTCTCACGGCGGTTTGATGCCGCCGTTTGCCCCGGATACCGCACATCACGGCTGTTTTCGGCGGGATCGGATCCATTCACGTAATCTGCCACGCTGTCGGCCATGCGTTCGGTGAACTCAGCGCCACCGAGTTGTTGCGGATCGAACACCATGAAGATCTGACTGGCGCCGGTGCAGCTGCCTTTGCCTATTTTGTCGATCTCATTGGTGGGGGCTCCGGCTGACAACAGTGCCGCCATGGCATCCAGCACAATCGCCAGACCGGAACCTTTCCAGTAACCGGTGGGTAAAATACGCATGGAGGCTTCGATCGGGCCCGGATCGTCGGTAAGATTTCCCTCTTTATCGTAGCCGCCGGGGAAAGGCAGTTTTTCGTTTTTCAGCCGGGTAACCTGTAATTTGCCGTAGGAATACTGTGACATCGCCATATCCAGCACGATCGGGCCTTTGGCGCGGGGCACCGCCATCACGAACGGGTTGTTGCCGACGCGGGTGTTTTTACCGCCCCAGGCAGGCATGCAGGATTCAGTATTCGTCCAGCATATCGCGGCCATGCCATGTTCGGCTGCGTGCCAGCCATAACTTCCGCCGCGCATCCAGTGGCTGCTGTTTTTCAGTGCCACAATGCCGACGCCGTATTCCTTCGCCATCTCTGCGGCTTTTTCAACGGCGAACAGGGCGTTGGTGATGCCGATCCCCTGATGTCCGTTGTAAATAGCGATGGCGCCCAGAGATTTTTCAAGTTCCGGTTTGGCATGAATATCAATCCAGCCCTTTTTGACATAATCCACAAAGCGCGCCACCCGGTTCAGGCCGTGTGAGGCAATGCCATCGCAGCTGGATTCGGTATGGATACGGGCGCAAACCCGCGCACTTTCATCATCCAGCCCGGCATTAAGCAGGGCGCGCTGGATTGTCTGTTGCATCAGGCTGAATTCAATTCTTTGCATGGTCGGCTCCGGTTGAGAGTTCAGGGGAAGTCGGGGAAGAAATAATGTCGGTTTGACTAAGAATATTATTATCACCCCAGCATTTTTCGTAAGGCCAGCCGGTCAGTTGTTCGGCGATTAAACGGGTTTCAGGCGTGACGTCATATTTACTGCCACCGGCTTTGAGGCGTTCGATTTCATTAACCAGCAAGGCATGATTATGGCGGGTAAGTTTGAATTTCATTGAACTGTATAAACCGATCAGCAGGAAAATAACTGAACCGGCACCGAACACCAGCGTAATACCATAAACAGCTTCGGCAGGTTGAGTACTGCTTTTTGGGGTAAATCCATAATGCTGTAATAACAGCCCGACGCTGAATAACGCCACTGCCTGAACGGCCTTGCGCACGAAGGTCATTACCCCGGCGAATATACCTTCGCGACGTTTACCCGTGAGCATTTCATCCACATCAGGAATAAAGCTGTAGATATTCCAGCAAACATAACTGGTGCCGGAACGCCCGACGCCCATGAGAATAACAGACACATAAATCAGCGCCATATTATAAGGCAATTGCAGAAGATGAATGGCAATGAATAAGCCGACACTGGCTAACATAAACAGTTGAGCAATTCTGTACGATGCACCATTTCCCCATTTCATACAGAGAAAAATAAACAGCGCGACGCACACAAACTGGACCAGCGTCATTAATGTCATGGCGTTGGAGGCTGACACGGCATTCTGCCCGAGAACAAAAATGATGTAATAAGCGAGCACTGCGCCGAGCACGTCGAGCGCGACATAGCCCCCCAGATACATGCCCACATGCTGGCGGAAAGTCCGCACTTTCATGGTGGAAACCAGGGATTTAAACAGATGTTTCATGTCCCGTCGAAAAGAGAGCTTAGGTGCAGAAACATCCACAGGGATAGGGCGCTCCCAGGTGTAGAAGTACAACAGCAGGATCACCACGGCAAACAGCACGCCAAAAATGGCACCCATAATCAGAAAAGAAGAAGAAGAGTCATCTCCGAGATACGCAATAATCCGCCCCGGTAACCATGCCGCTAATATTGCCGCGCCGGTAGAAAAGAACATTCTGACGCCGGTGAGTTTGGTGCGCATTTTAAAGCTGGAGGTCATTTCTGCTGCCAGCGTTTCATACGGCACAATGGCCAGCGTATAGGCAGCATAGAATAAAATATACGTGACCAGGTAATACCAGAACCCCATGCCGCTGACCCACATAATAATGTAAGTCACCATAATTAACGGTGCGCCGAATAAGAAGAAGAATCCCCGGCGTCCGTATTTTTTACCCAGCGGGTTACGGTAGAAATTATCAGTGACATATCCCATCAGTGGATCAAAAAAAGCGTCCAGCAGACGTGCCGTTGCAATAACGGCTCCCGCCTCTGCGGGGCTTAATCCGGCATAAGTGGTATAGAAAAACATTATCCACAAACCCAATACCGCAAAACATCCGCCGCCGAAGAAATCACCTCCGCCGTACGCCAGCATATTTTTAAGCGATATCGGTCTTTCTTTATGATGATTAATCATGATGCCTCTGTATCCAATAAAATTGAGATAAATAAAAGTCATGAAAAGACACGAATAATAACGCCCGCAGAACTTCATCCGTGGACCTTCAGCGGCATAGGCAATGTAAACCTAGGTAATGCACGGCTACCATACAAGTATATTTATCGGGATTTAACAGGAGGGATCACAAAATCAGGGACGGATTTCCTCTGTACTGTAAGGCAGATCACAGTACAGAGAATAAACAAATGACAGGAGGGGAGAGGTTAGCCCAGCAACTCGCAATGGGGTGGCAACCGGCACTCGATGACTTCGGGCAGAACTTCAATGCGAAAATGTTTCCCGGTCAGCGGTTCGCCATCCAGATTGAAGGTCATGTCATGGGGGGCAGTGATTTCCAGCCACGGGAGATGGGCGGAGACGATATTTTTGTTTTCTTCGTTGTTGAGCAGGCTGCGAAGGAAAGACGGCAGAAGTTCTTCTGATGTCAGCAGACGCAGTTGCAGCAGACCATCGTTGATCAGCGCTTCCGGGCAAATCTGCTGCCCGCCACCGGCCTGACGGCCATTACCAATGCCGATGACCAGGGCGTCGCCTTCCCAGCTGAAATCCGGGCCTTTGATCTCGCAGCGGTCAGCCTTCAGCGTATCCAGACGTAAAAGTCCGTGAATGAAGTACGAGACGCCGCCGAGTGCCGCTTTGAGTTTTTCCGGCGTTTCAGTGGTGATGCGCGTACCAAAACCGCCCGTCGCCATATTGATGAAGAAATGTTTATCATTCACCTGAGCCAAATCGATGGCTTCTGCACGGCCTTTGATCGCCAGCAATAATGCCTGTTCAGGCGCCAGCGGAATATTACAAGCGGTCGCAAAATCATTGGCAGTGCCGAGTGGCACAATGCCCAGGATCGGACGCGGGCCTTCAAGTTGCGCCAGTGCGCCGGCGACTTCGTTGATGGTGCCATCACCGCCACCCGCGATCACCGTGTCACACCCAAGGGCGACAGCTTCTGCGACGTAACGAAGGGCATCGCCGTATTCCCAGGTCACGCGGACAAACAGTTCGATCCCTTCTTTGCGCAGAGCACCGACGGCCTCACGCAGCTCTTCATTGCCTGCGCCTTTTCCATTCAAAATCAACAGTGCTGTGGTCATGTATGCTCCTCGTTTCTTTCTATAACTACCATAAATGATTAAGCGCATACTTGGCTATCAGATAAATGATCGAAAACCTCATTCATAAATGAAATGGTTGAAATTATATATATTTATTAAAGCTATTATTTAGGCGTCAATTTTATTTATTAATAGAAAGGAAAGAAAAAATAATGAGACAGGACGGCGAACATTCAGAGGGGATTGATTACCAAAAGAAAAGCCAGCTCAAGGGAGATTGAGCTGGCCAAGGAGGTGGTTCCTAGTGTAGTCCGGTGCTTTATTTTGCATTCGAAGTAAATTGCGAATGCATATTATCCAGCCCGGCAAGAAATAGATGTGATCAGTTTCTTGTTTTCAACAAAAGCCTTATTTCGCGTGCGGATTGCGCGTATCGGTTTCTTCCAGATTGCGCAACAAGATAGCGAATTCCAGGCTGACATCCTCCGGCAGTGCAGCATACACAATGTGCCCGTTGCCTGGCGCCACGTCGGTCGGCTGGCCTTTTTTGTTGCGCAGGGCCTCCAGTTTGAACTGGATGTTGCCCTGCGGCGTCATCATTTCCACGCTGTCACCGACGCTGAATTTATTCTTCACATCGATTTCCGCCCAGCCATCAACGCGGTTGCCGGTGAATTCACCGACGAATTGCTGACGGTCGCTGACCGAGAAACCGTATTCATAGTTTTGCTGTGCGTCGTGCGTATGGCGGCGCAGAAAACCTTCGGTATAGCCGCGATGCGCCAGGCCTTCCAGCGTAGAGAGCAGCGTCGGGTCGAAGGGTTTTCCGGCGACGGCGTCATCAATGGCGCGGCGGTAAACCTGCGCGGTGCGGGCACAATAATAGAAAGATTTGGTGCGGCCTTCGATTTTCAGAGAATGCACGCCCATCCGGGTCAGGGTTTCAACGTGCTGAATGGCGCGCAGATCTTTTGAGTTCATGATGTAGGTGCCATGTTCATCTTCGAACGCACTCATGTATTCGCCAGGACGCATCGCTTCTTCCAGCATGAAGACTTTGTCCGTTGGCTGGCCGACGCCCAGCGTCGGTTCCACGGCATCCACCTGTTGTACCGGGATCGGTTCATGCTGATGCACGATACTGCCGATATCGTTCTCTTTGCCTTCCTGAACCTTATATTCCCAGCGGCAGGCGTTGGTGCAGGTTCCCTGATTCGGGTCGCGTTTGTTGATGTAACCGGAAAGCAGGCAGCGGCCAGAATACGCCATACACAGCGCACCGTGAACGAAAATTTCGATTTCCATGTCCGGCACCTGGGTGCGGATTTCAGCGATCTCTTCCAGTGACAGTTCACGCGATAAAATGACCCGCGTCAGCCCCATTTGCTTCCAGAACTTCACCGTCGCCCAGTTCACCGCGTTGGCCTGCACCGAGAGATGAATATCCATCTGCGGGAAGGCTTCGCGCACCATCATGATCAGCCCCGGATCGGACATGATCAATGCGTCCGGCCCCATGTCGATCACCGGTTGCAGGTCACGCAGGAAGGTTTTCAGCTTGGCATTGTGCGGGGCGATGTTGACCACCACGTAGAACTTTTTACCCAGCGCATGGGCTTCGTCGATGCCGGTTTGCAGATTCTGATGGTTAAATTCGTTATTACGCACGCGCAGGCTGTAGCGCGGTTGGCCGGCATAGACCGCATCTGCGCCATAGGCGAAAGCGTAGCGCATGTTTTTGAGGGAACCGGCAGGGGAAAGCAGTTCAGGAACAAAAGAATCGGGGGTCAACATAGTCAATCTCAGTCTGATCACAAGTCAGGGCCGTCCCGTATGCGGGGCGACGAAAGGCCAGAATTGTAACGTCTGAGTTGATCAAAAGCAGCCGGTTAGTGTGGGTATTTGGGGTTTTACGGGGTCAGATCAATTTTTGGCGACTGAGGTTGCCGCAGGAACGTGACAACCTCAGGAAAAGGGCGATCAGGCAGTTTGCTGGGTCAGATCACGGATATCCGTGGTGCTCCCGTTTTTAACCACCGACTGCACGCCTTTTTTTGCTGCACTTTCGGTCGTGTACATTTCGCTCACGCCAATTACCTGATGGTTTTTGGCTTTCAGTACGAAGTAAAACTGACCGTCTTTTGACGGTTTCACTTCGTACTGCTCTTCGTGCGGGGCATTGTTTTGTACCGAGGTGATGCCGTTTTCCGCCGATGCTTTACTGGCATACATTTCACTGGTGAGAATAATCTCTCCGTTCCCGGCCTTCAGGTTGAAGTGAAACTGTCCATTCTTTGCTTTTTTCAGATCATAGTGACCAGTTGCCATAAAAGTTATCTCCAGCAAGAGGGGGTGATTTTCCTGAGATAAGTGTAGTTAAAGAAGAATGTTTCGCGGCAATAAGAGGAAGTTATGGCATGAAATGTGAACCGGCCGACAGACTTTCAGTAACTTTACAAAACTGAAATGCCGGCCCGGAGTGCATCAGGCGAGGTGGCAGGGCTCCGCTTCCCAGCGATAACCGACGCCGTAAACCGCGCGGATAAAGGCTTTTTCCCCATCAAGAGATTCCAGCTTACGGCGGAGATTTTTGATGTGACTGTCGATGGTGCGGTCCGTCACCACGCGATAATCATCGTAGAGATTATTCAGCAGCACTTCGCGGGTAAACACGTAGCCCGGTTTCACCGAAAGCGTCTTCAGCAGCCGGAACTCCGCCGGTGTCAGTTCCAGTTCATGCCCCTGGAATGACGCCTGAAAACGCGCCTCATCAATGTGCAGCCCGTGGCTTTTCGTGAACGTTTCTTCAGGCCGCACGCAGCGTCGCAGGATCACTTTTACACGCGCCACCACTTCACGCGGGCTGTAAGGCTTGCAGATATAATCATCTGCGCCAATTTCCAGCCCCAGCAGGCGGTCAATTTCCTCAGTTTTTGCCGTGACCATCATGACGGGCACGTCAGAAAACTGGCGAATATCGCGACAGATAGACAGACCACTGCTGCCCGGCAACATCAGATCCAGCAAAATCAGCGCGGGTGGGTGGGCCTTGACCTGGGCGATCACATCGTGGCCGTCCGCCAGCCACTGCGTGGCGTAACCTGCGGCCTCGAGATAGTCGATCAGCAACTGAGCGAGTTTCGGCTCATCTTCCACGATCATAATTTTTAACGGCGCAGGGCCGGACATTACAGAATCGTTCATCAGTTTCTCGGTCCATGTGGAACAGAAAGCGGCAGGACGACCGTGACACGCACGCCGCCTGCGGGAGAGTGGCTGGCGCTTATCTGCCCGCCGTGTGCTTCGACGATATTCTGGCAGATCGCCAGGCCTAAACCTGAGCCACCGCTGGCGCGATTGCGCGAGCCTTCGGTGCGGTAAAAGCGTTCAAAAATGCGCGTCAGCTGTTCATCGCTGATGCCGGGGGCGCTGTCCTGAAAGGTCAGACACAGCGATTTCTCACGGATTTCACCCAGGATTTCCAGCCCGCCATTGGGGTCAGTATAGCGCAGGCTGTTTTCCAGCAGATTATTGAAAAGCTGAGAAAGACGCTGCGGATCGCCGAACACCTCGGCGCGCTCCGGCAGCGTGCTGGTCAGGGTTAACTGTTTGCTGTGGAAACGATCGCGCGAACCGGCCTCTGCCAGCTGGACCAGATGCACGACATCGGTATCGACTTTGCGATAAGCCAGTGCGCCGGCATCAGAAAGGGAAAGCTGATGCAAATCATCCACCAGTTTGGTCAGGATCGACACCTCGGATTGCAGCGACTCCAGCGAGCCGAGGGTCATTTTACGCACGCCGTCCTGCATGGCTTCCAGCTCGCCGCGCAGCACCGCCAGCGGGGTGCGCAGTTCGTGGGAGATATCAGCCATAAATGCCCGCCGCATCTGTTCATTTTTTTCCAGCGTCATCGCCAGCTGGTTGAAATCCTGCGCCAGTTTGCCCAGCTCATCCTCGCTGTCAACTTCCACCCGCGTGCTGAAATTCCCCGCCGCAAGCTGATGGGTGCCGTTGACCAGCCGTTTTACCGGCGCGAGCATTCCACGGGATAAAAGCCAGGTCACGGCAGCAGCCAGCAAGGCGGTAAAGGCGACAATCATCCAGCTGGTGCGGCTTTGCTGGCGCTCGAAGTTAATATCGGCATCACGGGTCAGGCGTTCAGCCGGGGTGGAAATCACCGAACCTATCACCACGCCGTTGACCGTCATTACGCGGCGCGGCCCCTGCAGATCATGCGGAACCGGCTGATCGTAACCGCCGATGCGACGATCGTTGCTGTCGAGGATCCAGAATTTAGTGCGCCATCCCTGCGGTGGCATTTTCGGGCTGCTGTTTTGTTCAAATGAACGCATGAGCTGATAAATCAGCCGGTCATTTTTTTCCAGAAACTCCCAGTTGCCGTGCTGCCGGTACTGCTCCTGTAAAGTGTCTGCCAGCAACTCGACGCGCTGTTCGTTGCTCTGACGAATGTAATCGATAAAGCCGCGCTCGAAGCTCATTCGCACGCCCCAGTTCATGGTTATAAGCACCAGCGCACAGGTGCAGAAGATGGCCATGAACAGTTTTGCGGTGATACCTGGTTTCATGATTTTCTCATTGGATCGGGAGAACCGGCCGCAGCGCGACGACGGTCAATAAGGGCATTTTTCTGCGCATCCAGCGGCACGCGTGAGAAGACCCAGGCGGGCAGGGCAATCACCAGCGCCATCGACATGTAGCAATACAAAAATGCGGTGTGCATTGCGCTGCTGCCGACGCTGACTTGCTGATGAGCAAACAGGCCGATGAGTATCCCCGCGACGCTGACGCCGAGGCTCATTGACAGTTGCATGATCATAGACAGCAAACTGTTACCGCTGCTGGCAAGGCGCGGCGGCAGATCTTTCAGCGTCAGCGTGTTCATCGACGAGAAGCGCAGTGAGTTCACCATTCCCTGGAAAAACAGCACCACGGGAATCATCCACACTGCGCCGTAAATCGCCACGAGCGGGAAGATAAGCGTAATCAGCGCCAGCAGCAGGGTGGCGATGACCAGCGCATGACGGTAGCCGAGCTGATTCACCAGCCGGACGACCACCCGTTTCATGCCCATACTGCCGAGCACCATCGGGATCATCATCAGCCCGGCATGAAACGGCGTGAAGCCCATGCCGAGTTGCAGAAAAACGGGGGTCATAAACGGCAGCATCCCGCTGCCGATGCGGCCAAGAAAACTGCCGGTCAGGCCGATTTTAAAGGTCGGCGTATGGAAAAGGCGCAGGGAAAACAGGGCGGATAAATTACCGCGGGCGTGCAGCCAGTAAATGCCCAGCGCGCCAAAGCCGACGACGGTCAGCAGCAGCAGTTCCGGCGGGGTCAGCCCGAGGCCACGGCTGCCGTCGAGCGCCAGCGTCAGGGTGGCCATGCACACGGCGAGCATCACAAACCCGCTGATATCAAAGCGGCGGGTCTGCATTTTGTAGTTCGGCATGATCATGAGTGTGGCGATACAACCGGCGATGCCCACCGGCAGGTTAATCAAAAATATCCAGTGCCAGCTGGCGTACTGCACCAGAAAACCGCCCAGCGCCGGGCCGAGCAGAGGGCCGACCTGACCCGGCAGCGTCACCATGGTCATGGCTGCCATATATTCACTGCGTGGCACGATTTTTAACACCGTCAGCCTGCCCACCGGCACCATCATCGCGCCGCCAACGCCCTGCACCACGCGGGACATCACCAGTTCGCGCAGGCTGTCGGACTGCGCGCACAGCAGCGAACCTAAGGTGAAAAGGACGATGGCCGAAAAGAAAACCCACTTAACGCCGACTTTGTCTGCCAGCCAGCCACTGGCGGGCAGCATCACGGCCACGGTCAGGACATACGCGACCACCACCGAGTGCATGTGCAATGGGTTTTCACCCAGGCTGTGGGCCATCGACGGCAGCGCGGTGTTAACGATGGTGGTATCGAGTGCCTGCATGAAGAAGCCAAAGGCGACGATCCACAACTGCCAGCGCACAGAGGGCGGCAGGGGGGCGGAGGGCAGTACGGTGTCAGTGTTTTCAGATTTCATCGGGTTATCGCATCAGCACAATCATTGTCGCGGCTTGCAGAGGGTCATCAGGCCAGACCTACAGTGTAGCCAGATTGCTCCGGCAGAAAATGGAGGAATTAAGGAGAGTCCCCCTCATTTCTCCCAACGATTTGGACATGACTTATGACAAAAAGGTCGGACTTTCAGCCACCCATTTTATATCAGAATGCTAAGGTAAACCCTGAATCACAAATCGTTCGCACGCGAAGAAAATCTACCCTGACCGTTTAGAGGAGTGAGTGATGAGTAAAAGAGAATTAGGCCGTTCAGGTATCCAGGTACCGGTACTGACTTTTGGTGGCAACGTGTTTGGCTGGACGGTCGATCAGACGGCCTCCTTCAGCCTGCTCGATGCCTTGCTGGATCACAACCTGAACTTTATCGACACCGCCGACGTGTATTCCGCCTGGGTCGAGGGCAATCAGGGCGGCGAGTCCGAAACGATCATCGGCAACTGGCTGAAGAAAACCGGTAAACGCGATCAGATCGTTCTGGCGACTAAAGTCGGTAAACCCATGGGAGAAGGCAAAGTGGGCCTGTCCCCCCGCTACATTAAAGACGCGGTGGAAGCTTCGCTCAGACGGCTGCAAACGGACTATATCGATCTCTACCAGTCGCATGATGATGATGCCGATACGCCGCTGGCTGAAACCATGGCCGCGTTTGATGCGCTGATTAAAGAAGGTAAAGTGCGTGCCGTTGGCGCGTCGAACTACAGCGCGCCGCGTCTGGCCGAGGCGCTGAAAGTCAGCAAGGAGAACGGTCTGGCGCGGTATGAAACGCTGCAACCCTTGTACAACCTGTATGACCGCAAAGTGTATGAAGACGCGCTGGAGAAGGTCGTGACGGACAACGGTCTGGGCGTCATTAACTTTTACGGGCTGGCCGCCGGCTTCCTGACCGGGAAATATCGCACTCAGGCTGACGCCAGTAAAAGTCTGCGCGGTGAGAGTGTGATTGCGCGTTATCTCGATGAACGCGGTCTGAAGGTGCTACGGGGGCTGGATCAGGTCGCTGAAAAGCACGGTGCGCAGCCTGGCCAGGTCGCGCTGGCATGGCAGATTGCCCGTCCCTCCATCACTTCCCCGATCGTCAGCGCGACATCCTTGCAGCAGCTGAACGAACTGGCGCAGGCCGCAACGCTGAAACTGGATGATGCAGATATTCAGACGCTGAATGATGCCAGCGCCTGGTAAATTTGCCGTCTCAGAAATAAAAAAAACCGCCCGGATGTCTCAGGCGGTTTTTTTACATCCGGCGTTCAGCGATTAACGGAACAGCGTTTGTGCCCAGCGAGCCAGACCGGCGGTCACCGAGCCGAAATCATTGCCACCCACCAGCGGAATACCTGGTAACTGCGCCTGCAATGCCGCGCGCAGAAGCGGGGAACGCGCACTGCCACCGGTCAGATAAATCACGTCCGGTTTTATTTCGCTGCTTGCCAGCGCGAGATTGACCTGTTCCTGAATGCGCTCCAGCGGCTGTGCAATGGCTTCGCTCAGTTGCTGCTGGCTGATGGTTTCTGCCAGACCGGATTCGATGAAGTCCATGGCGGCCGTGACGTTCTCGTGTTGTGAAAGCGCTATCTTGCTCTCTTCCGCCGCACGCACCAGACGATAGCTCAGGCGCTGTTGCTGGACTTTCAGCAGGCGCTTAATCAGCTCCGGCTGCGCGGCGTCACGGATCAAATCACGCAACATGCGGCCATTGGCGACGCTGTAAAAATCCAGCTGCGCCGGGACATCATTTGTCGCTACCGCATTCCAGTAAGGCAGCGCAGGGATCGCCGTGCCTTTTTGGGTTTCGCTGCCCATGCCGAACTGAGGCGTCAGTTGTTTGAACGCCGTCATGATATCCAGATCGTTACCGCCAACGCGGCAACCGCTGTGGCCGAGCAGGCTGTTCTGGCGTTCTGCTTTATCACGCCATTGCGGGCCCATCAGCAACACCGAGCAGTCCGTGGTTCCGCCGCCGATATCGACGACCAGCACCGTTTTCTCTTCAGTCAGCGTGGCTTCAAAATCCAGACCGGCAGCGACCGGCTCAAACTGGAAAGCGATATCACGGAAACCGGCACGTTCTGCGGCGCGTTGCAAAATACCCTGCGCCTGACTGTTTGCGTCATCGCCGCCCATGCCCTGGAAGTTGATTGGCCGGCCAATGACGGTCTGATGAATCGTCTCTTGCAGGACAGATTCTGCCTGCCGCTTGATGTGGAACATCATGGCGCAGACCAGATCTTCGAACAGTGCAATTTGCTGTGGTTTCAGGCCGTTTGCGCCAAGGAAGGATTTCGGAGAGCGGACAAAATAAACCTCTTCCGGATCTTCCATATACGTCGCCAGCGCCTGCAAACCAAAGTGAACGCTGTTGGCGTTAACCGGAATATCTTCCTCACGGTTAAAGCTGACACTGCGGCGCAGCAGCGCCAGATTTTCATCACTGCCTGTCGGCACCTGTCCGTGACGGTTCAGCCATTCGCTGACCGCTTCACGCGATGGTGCACACAGCATGGAGGGTAAATAAGGATCGTTATTTTCTAACGCCAGCAGGTGGGCGTTATTGTCGCGCATCACCGCAACGGAGCAATTCGCTGTACCGTAGTCAAATCCAATAAACATTACTGTTCCCCATGCCAAAGAAGGGGCGGGACTTTACCGGAGCGGGCGACTTTCATCAAGCAGGAAGGGGACATGATTTGAGATTTTTAGTATGAATTATTCCCTCTCTTTTCACGGAGAGGGAATAAAAACGGCCTGATTTTATTTCAGTAACGCCTGTGCTTTCGCGACAACGTTATCGACCGTAAAGCCGAACTCTTTGAACAACTGTTCAGCAGGGGCTGATTCGCCGAAGCTGGTCATGCCAACCACGCCGCCATTAAGGCCGACGTATTTGTACCAGTAATCCGCAATACCCGCTTCAACCGCCAGGCGTGCCGTGACTTCTTTTGGCAGCACCGATTCGCGGTATGCCGTGTCCTGTTTGTCATACACGTCAGTGGACGGCATGGAAACCACGCGCACTTTCGTGCCTGCTGCGGCCAGCTTGTCTGCGGCTTCAACCGTGATACCCACTTCAGAGCCGGTGGCGATCAGGATGACGTCAGGTGTGCCATGGCAATCTTTCAGCACATAACCGCCGCGCGCCACGTTAGCCAGTTGCTCCGGTGTACGCGGTTGCTGGGTCAAGTTCTGACGGGAGAAAATCAGCGCAGCCGGGCCGTCGTTACGCTCGATGGCATATTTCCACGCAATCGCCGACTCGACCTGATCGGCCGGACGCCACAGACTCATGTTGGGGGTGACGCGCAGGCTGGCCATTTGCTCGACCGGCTGGTGCGTCGGGCCGTCTTCGCCCAGACCGATGGAATCATGGGTGTAAACGAACACGTTGCGGATCTTCATCAGCGATGCCATTCGTACCGCATTACGGGCGTACTCAACGAACATCAGGAAAGTGGCTGAATAAGGCAGGAAACCGCCGTGCAGCGCGATGCCGTTGGAGATTGCCGTCATGCCGAACTCACGTACGCCATAGTGAATGTAGTTACCGGCCAGATCATCGCCCAGGGATTTCGAGCCGGACCACATGGTCAGGTTGCTTGGGGCAAGGTCAGCGGAGCCGCCGAGGAATTCAGGTAAGATTTTACCGAAGGCTTCCAGCGTATTTTGTGAAGCTTTACGGCTGGCAATATTGGCCGGGGCGGCCTGCAAACCTTCGATGAATTTTTGTGCGTCAGCTTCCCAGTTTTCAGGCAGCTCACCGTTCACACGACGCTTGAATTCTTTCGCCAGATCAGGATAAGCACTTGCATAGGCGGCGAACTTTTCATCCCAGGCTTTTTCTTTCGCTTTACCCGCTTCTTTGGCATCCCAGGCAGCATAAATATCCTGCGGAATTTCAAAGGCAGGGTAGTTCCAGCCCAGCGCTTTACGGGTGGCAGCCACTTCATCCACACCCAGCGCAGCACCGTGCGCATCGTGCGTACCGGCTTTATTAGGTGAACCAAAACCGATGACTGTTTTGCACAGTAACAGGGAAGGTCTGTCGGTCACTTTGTGGGATTCTTCGATGGCCGCTTTGATGGCGTCAGCATTCTGACCATCGACACCACGGATCACGTGCCAGCCGTAGGCTTCGAAACGTTTGGCTGTGTCATCGGTGAACCAGCCTTCAACATGGCCGTCGATAGAAATGCCGTTGTCATCATAAAACGCGGTCAGTTTACCGAGTTTCATGGTGCCAGCCAGCGAGCAGGCTTCGTGGGAAATCCCTTCCATCATGCAACCGTCGCCCATAAAGGCATAAGTGTGATGGTTAACGATGTCGTGGTTTTCACGGTTGAACTGTGCGGCCAGCGTGCGTTCTGCAATCGCAAAACCCACGGCATTGGCGATGCCCTGACCCAACGGGCCGGTGGTCGTTTCAACGCCCGGCGTATAGCCATATTCCGGGTGACCTGGTGTTTTGGAGTGCAGCTGGCGGAAATTCTCCAGCTCTTTCATCGGCAGATCGTAACCCGTGAGGTGCAGCAGGCTGTATATCAGCATCGAGCCGTGACCGTTGGACAGCACGAAGCGATCGCGGTCTGCCCAGTGCGGGTTGGTCGGGTTGTGATTCATGTAATCGCGCCACAACACTTCGGCGATATCCGCCATCCCCATGGGAGCGCCTGGGTGGCCGGAATTGGCTTTCTGCACCGCATCCATGCTTAACGCACGGATAGCGTTCGCGAGTTCTCTACGAGAAGGCATATTTTTCTCCGGTGAATGGCCGCTGAACAGGTCAACGGCCATTGAAATAACAGTGAGTGGAATTACAGTTGAGCAGAAAGCATGTCTTCGAGTTTCTGCTGATCGACGGCGAACAGGCGGATACCTTCAGCCAGTTTCTCAACGGCCATGGCGTCCTGATGATGCTCCCAGAGGAATTCTGCCTGAGTCAGCGGTGCAGGCTGTTTGCTGCCCTGCGATGACGCTTGCAGCTTACGTTCCACCGGTGCCTCGCTGGCTTTCAGCTCTTCCAGCAGGGCCGGTGAAATGGTCAGGCGGTCGCAGCCCGCCAGTGCCAGAATTTGTTCAACTTTACGGAAGCTGGCACCCATGATCACCGTCTCGTAGCCGTGTGATTTGTAGTATGTGTAGATCTCACGGACAGATTTCACGCCCGGATCTTTTTCTACGTCATAGGTGGCTTCAGGATCTTTGGCTTTGTACCAATCATAAATGCGGCCAACGAACGGAGAAATCAGGTAGACACCGGCTTCGGCGCAGGCGCGTGCCTGAGCAAAGGAGAACAGCAGCGTCAGGTTACAGTTGATGCCTTCTTTTTCCAGTTCTTCGGCGGCCTTGATGCCTTCCCACGTAGAGGCCAGTTTGATCAAAATACGGGATTTATCGATCCCCTGTTCCTGATATAGGCCGATGAGTTTGCGGGCTTTCGCGAGGCATTTTTCGCTGTCAAAAGACATACGCGCATCCACTTCTGTTGAGATGCGACCGGGCACGCTTTTGAGGATTTCGACACCGATATTGACCGCCAGTTTGTCCGTGGCGTTGATCACCTGATCTTCTTTGCTGCCACCTTGTTTGCGGGCGTAGTCCACCGCGTCTTTGATCAAATTCTGATACTGCGGGAGGTCGGCGGCTTTCAGGATTAAGGATGGATTGGTGGTGGCATCCTGCGGTTCGAAATGACGGATAGATTCAATGTCACCGCTGTCGGCAACCACGGTAGTTAGCTTTTTGAGGGCGTCTAACTGGTTCATCTCTACATCTCCTTAGCTAAAAAACGATACAGCAACAGGTCGTGCGACTCTTTTTCACAGGGGGTCTACCCTGCATCATTCTGTTAACAATATGAATACGCTTTTTCTGATTGTTGTAATGGGTCAGAGCAATGAAAAAGCAAAAGCCTACGCAAGGCTGAGCTTTCAACCTGAGTTGCGCAAGGGGGAACCTTAAGCTTAGTTGAATTTTGCGAGACGTCTTCCGCGAACGAAAAGTAATCAATGTAACGCACAACTTTTGGTCGTGCTTCGGCCTGTGTCGTGGCAGGTTATCTATACTGTTGTGCGGGAAAACCGGATGTTGCGGCTTCCCTTGCTCTGTACCCCTGAAAAAAATAAGAAACAGAAAAGGACCCTACGATGGACGAACAACTCAAGCAAAGTGCGCTCGATTTCCACGAATTCCCGGTGCCCGGAAAGATTCAGGTTTCCCCGACAAAACCGCTCGCCACACAGCGAGATCTGGCGCTGGCGTACTCGCCGGGCGTGGCCGCGCCTTGTCTCGAGATTCAAAAAGATCCGCTGGCGGCGTACAAATACACGGCCAAGGGGAATCTGGTGGCCGTGATTTCTAACGGCACGGCGGTGCTCGGCCTCGGCAATATTGGTGCGCTGGCGGGTAAACCTGTGATGGAAGGCAAGGGCGTATTATTTAAAAAATTCGCCGGTATCGATGTGTTTGATATCGAAGTGGATGAGTTGGATCCCGACCGGTTAATCGACGTCATTGCTGCGCTGGAGCCAACGTTTGGCGGCATCAATCTTGAAGATATCAAAGCGCCGGAGTGTTTTTACATCGAGAAAAAACTGCGTGAGCGCATGAATATTCCGGTGTTCCACGACGATCAGCATGGCACCGCGATCATCTGTACCGCTGCTGTTCTGAATGGTTTGCGCGTGGTCGGGAAAAATATTTCAGATGTACGGCTGGTGGTGTCGGGGGCGGGAGCATCGGCGATTGCCTGTCTGAATTTACTGGTGGCGCTGGGGCTGAAGCGCCACAACATTACGGCCTGTGATTCCCGCGGCGTGATTTATCAAGGCCGTGAAGAGAACATGGCTGAAACCAAAGCGGTGTATGCCATCGAAGACAACGGCCAGCGCACGCTGGCGGACGCTATCCCGCAAGCGGATATTTTCCTCGGTTGTTCCGGGCCTGGTGTGCTGACGCAGGACATGGTGAAAACTATGGCAAAAGATCCGCTGATCCTGGCGCTCGCTAACCCGGAACCGGAAATTCTGCCGCCGCTGGCAAAGGCCGTCCGCCCTGATGCCATTATCTGCACCGGCCGGTCTGACTACCCTAATCAGGTAAACAATGTTCTGTGTTTCCCGTTTATTTTTCGCGGGGCGCTGGACGTTGGCGCAACCACCATCAATGAAGAAATGAAGCTGGCCTGTGTCCATGCGATCGCCGATCTGGCAATGGCCGAGCAAAGTGATGTGGTGGCTTCGGCCTACGGTGAAGAGGAGCTGTCGTTCGGCCCTGACTACATCATTCCTAAGCCTTTTGATCCGCGATTGATCGTGAAAATTGCCCCGGCGGTGGCTAAGGCGGCGATGGATTCTGGTGTTGCCACGCGGCCCATTCTGGATTTCGATGCCTACGTCGAGAAGCTGTCGGAGTTCGTTTACAAAACCAATTTGTTTATGAAACCGATTTTCTCTCAGGCCAAAAAAGAGGCGAAGCGGGTGGTGATGGCCGAAGGTGAAGAGGAGCGCGTTTTGCAGGCCACGCAGGAACTGATCACTCTCGGTCTGGCGAAACCGATTTTGGTCGGGCGACCGAGCGTGATTGAAATGCGCATCAAGAAACTCGGTCTGCAACTCGAAGCGGGCAAAGATTTCGAAGTGGTCAATAACGAATCCGATCCGCGCTTTAACGAGTACTGGCGTGAATACTATGACCGCATGAAACGACGCGGCGTCTCGCAGGAGCAGGCCCGGCGTGCGGTGATCGGCAATCCGACGCTTATCGCGGCGATTATGCTGCTGCGCGGTGAAGCCGATGCGATGATTTGCGGCACGGTTGGTACCTACCATGAACATTACGATATCGTGGAAAAGGTGTTTGGTTTTCGCGAAGGCACCCACGTTGCCGGAGCAATGAATGCCTTGCTGTTGCCGAGCGGCAATACCTTTATTGCGGATACCTATGTCAATGATGACCCGACCGCAGAACAGCTGGCGGAAATTACCCTGATGGCGGCAGAAACGGTGCGGCGTTTTGGTATCGAGCCGAAAGTGGCGCTGTTATCCCATTCCAGTTTCGGCACGTCGGACAGCCCGGCGGCGCTTAAAATGCGCAGGACGCTGGAGCTGGTAAACGCGCGCGAGCCGGATCTCGAAATCGATGGTGAGATGCACGGTGACGCTGCGCTTGTGGAAAGTATTCGTCAGGACATCATGCCGGACAGCCCGCTGAAAGGGGCGGCCAATATTTTGATCATGCCGAATATGGAATCAGCCCGCATCAGCTACAACCTGTTGCGGGTGTCCAGTTCGGAAGGGGTGACCGTCGGGCCGGTGCTGATGGGGGTTTCAAAACCGGTGCACATTCTCACGCCCATTGCCTCGGTACGCCGTATTGTGAATATGGTGGCGCTGGCCGTGGTAGAGGCGCAAACCGAACCTTTATAACGCGGGGATCCTGACGAAAACGGGCATCAGCAGGATGCCCGTTACGTCTGCTTGCGGCCTCAGTATTTCACTTCGCCGATGCGTTCGAGCGCATCGACGATCAGATCCCAGAAACGTTGATGATCCAGTTTTACCGCCACTTGTGTATGGCAGTCCGGCGGCGGCGGGGCGCGGAAATCAGCCACTGTCATGCCAAGCGTCAATGTGCCGGTCAGTTCGATATCCACCGGCACTTTGCGTACGGTCATTACGTTCGGATCAATGACGTAAGCGACGGCGCAGGGGTCATGAACCGGCGGAGAATCAAACCCCTGACGATCTTTGTAACTTAGTCCAAAGAAATCGAGCAGCTCACCCACAAATTTTGCCGGTTGCGTGCCGACGGCGGCGATACGCGCCGCGACTTCCGGCGTTGCCAGCGCCTGATGAGTGAGATCCAGTCCGACCATGGTCAGCGGCCATTTCTCGTTGAAGACGATATGCGCGGCTTCCGGGTCGATTTTAATGTTGAACTCCGCGACGGCGCTCCAGTTACCGACGTGATAACCGCCGCCCATCAGCACGACTTCTTTGACGCGTTCAGCAATGCGCGGTTCTTTGCGCACCGCCATGGCGATGTTGGTCAGGCCGCCGGTAGGCACCAGCGTGATGGTTTTTGGCGGATGCGACATGATCAAATCAATGATCAGATCGATGGCGTGAACGGGTTCCAGCGTGATGGCCGCTTCCGGCAATACCGGGCCATCCAGACCAGAATCGCCGTGGATTTCGTCGGCGATTTCCACCTGACGCACCAGCGGACGAGTGGCACCTGCGGCAAAGGGCACGCCGGTCAGGTTAATCACCCGCGCCACAGCAAGGGCGTTACGGGTGACTTTTTCCAGCGTCTGGTTACCGACTACGGTGGTGACTGCCAGCAGTTCGATTTCCGGATTACCGTGTGCCAGCAGCATGGCAATGGCATCGTCATGCCCCGGATCGCAATCCAGGATGATCTTTTTGACCATGTTTTATTCCTTTAAAGTGTAGGGATACATCGTTTTGCCTGACCGGATTATTTTTTAGCTTGTTGCAGCCACTTATCCAGTTCATTGGCGAATTGCTGGCGGTCGCGCTGATTGAGCGCGGGCGGTCCGCCGGTTTGCACGCCGCTGGCGCGCATGGTGTCCATAAAATCACGCATATTCAGGCGCTCTTTAATGGTTTCGGTGGTGTAGCGCTCGCCGCGCGGGTTGAGCGCCACGCCGCCTTTTTCGATCACTTCAGCGGCCAGCGGGATGTCAGCGGTGATCACTAAATCTCCCGGCTCAGTGCGCTTCACGATTTCGTTATCCGCCACGTCAAAGCCCGCCTCAACGCGCAGGGTGCGCAGGAATTTTGACGGCGGCGTGCGGATGATTTGGTTAGCCACTAACGTCACCATCATGCCGGTTCGTTCGGCGGCACGGAACAGGACGTCCTTGATGACATTCGGACAGGCATCGGCATCAACCCAGATTTGCATCAGTGTCGCTCCCCGTAAGATCAGCGTGCAGATTCAGCCAGTCGCGTGGCGGCAGGAAATCGCTGTACAGCGCCGCTTCCGGGCTGCCGGCTTCAGGCTGATAACTGTATTCCCAGCGGACCAGCGGCGGCATTGACATCAGAATCGACTCCGTACGGCCACCGGTTTGCAGGCCAAACAGCGTTCCGCGATCCCACACCAGATTGAATTCGACATAGCGGCCACGGCGATAGAGCTGGAACTGGCGCTCACGTTCGCCCCACGGCAGCAATTTGCGCTTTTCAACAATGGGCAGATAAGCGTCGGTGAAACCGTTGCCCACAGCCTGCATAAAGTCAAAGCTGGTGGCGAAATCCGGAGTATTGAGATCGTCAAAGAACAGGCCGCCGATGCCGCGCGCCTCATTGCGGTGTTTAATGAAGAAGTAGTCGTCGCACCATTTTTTGTATTTCGGATATATGTCGTCACCAAATGGCTGGCACAGCTGTTGCGCCGTGAGATGCCAGTGGCGGGCATCTTCTTCAAATCCGTAATAAGGGGTGAGGTCAAACCCGCCGCCGAACCACCATACCGGGGCTTCACCGGCTTTTTCGGCAATGAAGAAACGCACGTTCGCGTGGCTGGTCGGGACATAAGGATTCAGCGGATGAATCACCAGAGAAACGCCCATCGCCTGAAAGCTGCGCCCTGCGAGCTCGGGGCGGTGCGCGGTGGCGGAAGCGGGGAGCATGGCGCCGGAGACGTGGGAAAAATTAACGCCAGCCTGTTCGAAGACTGCACCATTCGTTAACACCCGGCTCTGGCCGCCGCCGCCTTCTTCACGCACCCACTGATCTTCGGCGAACTGGCCCTGACCGTCGGCGGCAGCCAGTTGCTGAGTGATGTGCTCCTGCAGTGAAAGCAGGAAGGTTTTAACTTGCTGAATGTCGGGAATCGATTGGCTCACAGGCAAACTCGCAGACGTTGACTGAAAAGACATTCAGCGCCTTGCGGGCGCTGAATGAGAGAAAAGTGGACGCTATTATATACTCAAAATCATTCGAGTTGCAGGAAGGCGGCACTGTCCGTAATTCGCAGGAGTCAGAGCCGCCAGGGCATGTGCAGCCCGAAGAATGAAGATTATCGTGGTTTACGCTCATTGGCATCGAAATAGCTGAAGAAGTTGATGATCCCCTGCGAAATCGCCTGTGCAATCTCTTTACGAAACGCGGTGGTGCTGAGCAGTTGCTCTTCCTGATGGTTGGTGATGAAAGACGTTTCTACCAAAATCGAGGGAATCGACGGCGATTTCAGCACGGCAAAAGCGGCCTGCTCCGTCTGCTGACTGTGTAAATGGTGGATAGGGCGGATTCTGTCGAGCACATGGTGGCCGAGTGTCAGGCTGTTTTTGATGGTGTCGGTTTGCACCAGGTCAAACAGCACCTGCTGCAGGTAATTGTTGTCTTCTTTGGCATATTTCGCCCCGGCGACCAAATCGGCGTCGTTCTCTTTTTTGGACATGTATCGCGCCATCGCGCTGCTGGCACCCCGGTTAGAAAGTGCAAACACTGACGCGCCGGAAGCGCTCGGGCTGGTGTAACCATCGGCGTGAATTGAAACGAACAAATCGGCCTGATGCTGATGCGCCAGCTCAACACGCTGATACAGCGGGATAAAGTGGTCGGAATCTCGCGTCAGCCTGACCTCAATATGGCTCTGCGCGCCAAGGATTTCGCGCACATAGTTGGCAATCTCCAGCACCACATGTTTCTCTTCCGATCCTTCATGGCCGACGGCACCGGAATCGATCCCGCCGTGGCCAGGGTCGATCATCACCAGCTTTTTCGAACCCGGCGGTTTCGGCGCCGGAGCAGATTTGGTGATGTGTTCCTGCTGCGCTGCGCTGGCAGAACGGGAACCAAAGGCGGCAATGGCTAAACCCAGGCCGGATAACAGGAGCTGGCGACGGGTAGCGGAAGCGGGCAGAGGCTGGAAATGCAGAAATTTGTTCAGGGGGTTTAACATCAGTCCATTACCGTCATAAAAAAAGCAGAATGCCCTATGTTATAGAGTATCTTTTTTATAGTTTCGATCTGAGAACTATTACTGTTTATGAATTTTGTGTCGCGAATTAATATATTGGCGGACAAATATATCTCAAATTAATGATTCATGAGCTCACGGGCTGACAAACGGCCAGAGAAAAAGCGCTTATAAAATGCACGATTTTTGATTTTGATGTTGCGTATCAAGCAGATCACGCGATAATTATAGAAACCTCTTTCCCCTTATTAACACAACAGTGGCGACAGTGATGGAAATTCGCGTATACCGGCAAGAAGATTTCGAAGAAGTACTGACCTTGTGGGAGCGCTGCGATCTGCTGCGTCCGTGGAATGATCCGGAACTGGATATTGAGCGCAAGATTAACCACAGCCCGGAGTTTTTCCTGGTGGCCGAAGTTGGCGGGGAAGTGGTCGGCACGCTGATGGGGGGCTATGACGGTCATCGCGGTTCGGTGGGCTATCTTGGCGTACACCCGGATTATCGCGGGCGCGGGATTGCCAATGCACTGGTGAACCGGCTGGAAAAGAAACTGATTGCCCGTGGCTGCCCAAAAATCAATTTAATGGTGCGTGCTGAAAATGACGCGGTGGTCAGCATGTATGAAAAACTCGGCTACGAGATTTCAGATACGCTGCTGCTGGGTAAACGGCTTATCGAAGATCAGGAATATTAAGCCGGGTCTGCATAAATTAAAAAAGCCCCGACAGGCGATGGCCGTCGGGGCTTTTTACGTTTAAACGCCGGGTGTGATTACTTGATCACTTTTACGCTTTTGACGTCAACTTCCACTGAGTTCCAGTCTTTATCGACTTTACCTTCAATGCGGATTTTGTCTTTTGGTGACACGTTCTGTCCCTGCCAGCGTTTGCCGTCAATTTCTACATTGAGGGTACCGGTGTTGTCGCGGAAAATGTATCTATCATGGTCGATACGCTGATCGATAAAACCTTCCAGCATAATCCATTGATCGTCTTTCATGGTTTGAGCATCTTTTACGGTGCTCAGTGCGGTGGTGCCGGTAAAGCCGCCCTGTGCCGCTGGCTGGGTTTGCGCTTCCTGAGCGGAAGGGCCGTTAAAACCGCCGGTTTGCTGGGCATAAACGGACGCTGAACTCAGTGCGATGAGGGCTGCCAGAGTGATTTTCTTCATCATAATAGGTCTTCCTTAATTAACTTTTCTGGTGTGTGTCAGCAACTATGGCATCTTTGCGATGTGTTGCCGCGTTGAGGTACAGTAAAGCAGACTGTTCTTAACGGTTTCTTAAGATGCTCTGATTATTGTTTAATTTCACTTAATTCGCAGGAACGTTGTCCTCTTTTATGAACCCGGATGATTATAACGACCACGGAATGTTGCGCCTGCCGCTGTGGTTCTGGACGATTTTGATGTTACAGGCGCGAACCTGGCTGCTGTTTGTTATGGCGGGTGCATCGCGGCAGCAGGGCAATGATTTACTGTCCCTTTTTTATCCCGATCGTCAGAGTTTCTGGTCCGGTATGTTGCTGGGGCTGCCCCCGGCGCTGGTGTTTCTGCTCAGCGGTCGCCGCCATTTATGGCCGCGCATCTGGCAGGCCGGTTACTGGCTGTTGCTGGCGGGCATGTTTGTGACGTTTGCACTGCAGGCACTCGGGCTTTGGCAAAGTAACGATCTGATTTCCGGCGTGGATATTGCGCTGGCGCTGCTCGACGCCGCCGCGCTGGCCTACTGGCTGCTGAGTCGTCGTCTGCGAGCCTGTTTTGATGCGGCGCGCCGTCTGGCGTGACGTCATTGAACTTTTTCGGAAAGAAAGCACTCGAACTGGCGCTGAACGCTAAAAGCAGCCGCAGGCTGTATAAAAGTTAATTATCCCTCATTATGCTGCCGGTTTGTCCGTCAGGCCGCACCGGCCAACGGAAACGGGGAGCCAAGGAGTACACTGAATGACTGTTCGCTTACGGGTTCGCCCGATGTTGCTGGCGCTTCCTTTGATCCTCACGGGCTGTTCGTCGATATCGAATATGTCGATGCCGGGCATTTCCTGGTCATCCATGAATCCTCTGAACTGGTTCGGCAGCAGCCTGACGGTGTCTGAAAAAGGTGTCGGTGATATCACCGCCAGCACGCCGCTGACTGAAGACGCGATCAAAGAGGCGCTGGACGGGGATTACACGCTGCGCAGTGGTATGTCGATGAGCAACGGTAAAATGCTCAGTTTCTTCCAGGCGATGGATGGCAAAGACGTGAAAATGTCGATCAGCGGCGAGCCGAAAGGCACTGTGCGGCGGGTTGATGTGACAGACGCCAAAGTCGAAAGCGAATGGGGCGTTAAAATAGGCACCTCCTTTAGCGATCTGTATACCAAAGCCTTTGATGTCTGTGTGAAAGGCGAAGGTGACGATGCGCAGAGTATTGAGTGCAAAGCCCCGCAAAGTGCTCACGTGACTTACGTGTTCAGCGGGATCTGGCACGGCCCGGATTCACTGATGCCATCGGACGATTCGCTGAAAGACTGGAAAGTCAGCAAAATCATCTGGCGGGCGGATCCTGCTCAGGAAACTGCCGCGCAGTAAGCACGTAAACCGCTTCTGTCTTCGTTTAAAAACGACGTAATGCCTTGCCTTCGCGCAAGGCATTTTTGTTGACATCCGGTATGATATCGCCGGTCAAATTAACGAGGATAAGATCATGACTCAGGTTCAGAGCGGCATTTTGCCCGAACATTGCCGTTTCGCCATTTATATTGAAGCGAAAGCTCAGGGCGACCTGGATGCGCTCCGGCAGGGCTGCCGGACATTTGTCGCTGCACTCGAAGAGATGCAGCAGAAATTCCCCCATGAACATCTTGGCGCGGTGGTGGCTTTTGGTCACGACGTCTGGCGCGATCTGTCGGGCAATCAGGGTGCGGACGAGCTGAAAGCGTTCGTGCCACTAGGCAAAGGCCTGGCTCCGGCCACGCAGCGCGATATGCTGTTGCACATTCAGTCTTTGCGCCATGACGTGAATTTTGCCGTTGCGCAGGCTGCACTGAAAGCCTTTGGTCAATCCATCGTGGTGGAAGAAGAAACGCACGGTTTCCGTGGAATCGAAGAGCGCGATCTCAGTGGTTTTGTTGATGGCACCGAAAACCCGAAAGCAGAAGCCCGCGCCCAGGTAGCGATTATTCCTGAAGGCAGCGTCGATGCCGGTGGCAGCTACGTGATGGTCCAGCGCTGGAAACATAATCTGGTGCAGTGGGAGCGCTTCTCCGTGCAGCAGCAGGAAGAGGTGATTGGTCGCACCAAAGACACGGATGAAGAGCTGGATTCAGAAACCCGTCCGGACACCTCACACGTCAGCCGTGTTGATCTGAAAGAAGAGGGCAAGGGCCTGAAAATCTTGCGTCAGAGCCTGCCTTACGGCACCGCCAGCGGCGAGCATGGCTTGTACTTCATCAGCTATTGCGCGCGTTTGTGGAACATTGAGAAACAACTGCTGAGCATGTTTGGCGATCTGGACGGTAAACGCGACGCCATGTTGCGCTTCACCCGCCCGGTCACCGGCAGCTATTATTTCGCGCCGTCCCTGACCCGTCTTTTAGCGCTTTAAGCTTTTCCGGCGCGCTCCGCTTTGGACGCGCTGTTTCCTCCCTCCTGCAATTTCCCCCGCGTTTGTTAATGCCTTATAGCTTTTCATGCTTGAAAATCACCAAATGGTATATAAAACCGTTACAGCCTGACCCTCAGTTATAAATACACTGTGTGATATTGAGCGGCATTTATCAGCGTCGCATATCGGTTCACTCACCTAAGGCTAAGCATGAAAACTACCGGATTGACAGGCAATGTGCTGAAAGGATCTGTGGCGGCATTGTTGCTGGCCAGCGGGGCGGCATCCGCAACCGAATTGCTAAACAGCTCGTATGACGTTTCCCGTGAACTTTTTGCAGCGCTGAACCCGCCGTTCCAGCAGCAGTGGGCCGATCAAAATAATGGCGACAAACTCGAGATCAAACAGTCTCATGCCGGCTCATCAAAGCAGGCACTGGCGATTTTGCAGGGGCTGAAAGCCGATGTGGTCACTTACAACCAGGTAACCGATGTGCAGATCCTGCACGATCGCGGCAATCTGATCCCTGCCGACTGGCAAACCCGGTTGCCGAATAACAGCTCGCCGTTCTATTCCACCATGGCGTTTCTGGTGCGCAAGGGCAATCCCAAGAATATTCACAGCTGGGACGACTTAACCCGTCCGGGCGTGAGCCTGATTTTCCCGAACCCGAAAACCTCCGGCAATGGCCGTTATACCTATCTGGCGGCGTGGGGCGCGTTTAATCTTGAAGATAAAAAAGACACCGCGCAGACCCGCGCCAAAATGGCCAGCTTTCTGAAGAACGTGCAGGTCTTTGATACCGGAGGCCGTGGCGCGACCACGACTTTTGTCGAGCGCGGTTTGGGTGATGTGCTGATCAGCTTTGAATCTGAAGTGAATAATATCCGCAAACAGTACGGCGACGATCAGTACGAAGTGATTGTTCCGCCGGTGGACATTCTGGCGGAGTTCCCGGTGGCCTGGGTCGATAAAAACGTCGAGAAAAATGGCACGGAGAAAGCCGCCAAAGATTATCTGAATTATCTGTGGAGCCCGCAGGCACAGAAAATCATCACCAGTTTTAACTACCGTGTGTATGACAAAACGGCCATGGCGGCGGCGAAAGATCAGTTCCCGGACACCAAACTCTTCAACGTTGAAGATCAGTTTGGCAGCTGGAAACAGGTTATGGACACCCATTTTGGTACCGGCGGTGAGCTGGATAAACTGTTAGAGCAAGGTCACAAGTAATGTTGTTGTCGAGCAAACGCGTACTACCCGGATTTACCCTGAGCCTCGGCAGCAGTTTGCTGTTCGTGTGTCTGGTGCTGCTTCTGCCGCTGAGCGCGCTGGTGATGCAGTTGTCACAAATGACGCTGTCACAATACTGGGATGTGATCACCAACGGTCAGGTCGTGGCGGCCTACAAAGTCACGCTGCTGGCCGCGGGCGTGGCGAGTCTTTTCAACTGCGTTTTCGGCATGCTGATGGCGTGGATCCTCACCCGTTACGAGTTTCCGGGGAAAAGCCTGATCGACGGCCTGATGGATTTACCCTTTGCGTTGCCGACTGCGGTGGCAGGGCTGACGCTGGCAGGACTGTTTTCCACCACCGGTTTTTACGGTCAGTGGCTGGCGCATTTTGATATCAAAGTCTCGTACACCTGGATCGGTATTGCGGTGGCGATGGCCTTCACCAGCATCCCGTTTGTGGTGCGAACCGTGCAGCCAGTGCTGGAAGAGTTAGGCCCGGAGTATGAAGAAGCGGCCGAAACGTTGGGCGCATCGCGCTGGCAGAGTTTCCGTCGTGTGGTGTTGCCGGAAGTGATGCCTTCGCTGATGGCGGGGACCGCCTTGTCTTTCACCCGCAGCCTCGGTGAATTCGGCGCGGTCATTTTCATCGCCGGTAACATTGCGTGGAAAACGGAAGTGACGTCACTGATGATTTTCATCCGCTTGCAGGAATTTGACTATCCGGCAGCCAGCGCGATTGCGTCGGTTATCCTTGCGGCATCGCTGGTGTTGCTGTTCGCCATTAACACCTTACAGAGCCGTTATGGCCGTCGTCTGGGAGGCCAATAATGTCTGATGTTCCGGATTTTGCAGGGGCTGCCCGCCAGCCCGTCGACTGGGTGAAGTGGGCGCTTATAGGCACAGGGGTGCTGATATGTATCCTGCTGCTGGTGATCCCGATGATCAGCATTTTTGTGCTGGCGTTTTCCGACGGTATTGCGGCGGTGTGGAAGAATCTGTCGGATTCCGACATGTTGCACTCCATCTGGCTGACGGTGCTGATGGCGCTGATTACCGTGCCGGTGAACCTGATTTTCGGCACGCTGCTGGCGTGGCTGGTGGCGCGCTTTAATTTTCCAGGCCGTCAGCTGTTGCTGACGCTGATCGACATCCCGTTCGCCGTGTCTCCGGTGGTTGCCGGTCTGCTGTATTTACTGTTCTACGGCACCAACGGCCCGCTCGGTGGCTGGCTGGATGCGCACAATATTCAATTCATGTTCGCCTGGCCGGGTATGGTGATGGTCACGGTGTTCGTCACCTGTCCGTTTGTGATTCGCGAGCTGGTGCCGGTGATGCTGAGTCAGGGCAGCCACGAAGATGAAGCGGCCGTTCTGCTGGGGGCTTCCGGCTGGCAGATGTTCCGCCGCGTGACCTTGCCGAATATCCGCTGGGCATTGCTGTACGGCGTGGTGCTGACCAACGCCCGCGCGATTGGGGAATTCGGGGCAGTTTCTGTCGTTTCCGGTTCTATACGTGGCGAAACCTACACGCTGCCTTTACAAGTCGAATTACTGCATCAGGACTACAACACCGCTGGCGCGTTTACTGCCGCTGCGCTGTTAACCCTGATGGCCATCGTCACACTGTTTCTGAAAAGCGGCCTGCAATGGCGTCTGAAGCGTCACAACGACCGTCTTGAGCGGGAGGAAAGTCATGAGCATTGAAATTAACGGTATCAACAAATATTTTGGCCGCACGAAAGTGCTCAATGATATCTCGCTCGATATTGCTTCCGGAGAGATGGTCGCGCTGCTCGGGCCTTCCGGCTCAGGCAAAACCACGTTGCTGCGCATTATCGCCGGGCTGGAAAACCAGAGCGCCGGGCACATGAGCTTTCACGGTAAAGACGTAACCCGGCTGCACGCCCGCGACCGACAGGTCGGATTCGTATTCCAGCATTACGCGCTGTTCCGCCATATGACCGTGTTCGACAACATTGCGTTTGGCCTGACGGTGCTGCCACGCCGCGAGCGTCCGAACGCTGAGGCAATCAAACAGAAAGTCACCAAATTGCTGGAAATGGTGCAGTTAGGCCATCTGGCAAACCGCTATCCGGCCCAGCTTTCCGGTGGTCAGAAACAGCGTGTTGCACTGGCCCGTGCGCTGGCGGTGGAACCGCAAATTCTGCTGCTGGATGAACCTTTTGGGGCGCTGGATGCACAGGTGCGTAAAGAGCTGCGCCGCTGGCTGCGTCAGTTGCATGAAGAACTGAAATTCACCAGCGTGTTCGTGACGCACGATCAGGAAGAAGCGATGGAAGTCGCTGACCGCGTGGTGGTGATGAGCCAGGGGAATATCGAACAGGTGGGCGCACCGCAGGAAATCTGGCGCGAACCGGCGACCCGATTCGTGCTGGAATTCATGGGTGAAGTGAATAAAATCGGCGGCGAAATTCGTGGCTCACAACTGTATGTCGGCACACATCACTGGCCACTGGAGAACCCGCCACTGCATCAGGGCGCGGTGGATTTATTCCTGCGCCCCTGGGAAATGGAGATCACGCCGCAAAGTTCGGCACGTTGCCCTTTGCCGGTAAAAGTGCTGGAAGTCAGCCCGCGTGGTCATTTCTGGCAACTCATTGTTCAGGCCGAAGGCTGGCATGATGAACCGCTTGCTGTTGTGCTTTCTGAAACGCATGGCAGCCACGCCCCTCAGCGTGGCGACCGCTTCTACGTCGGCGGGCTGAATGGCCGCCTGTATGCTGGCGATCAGCCGCTGCAAGCCGTGGCACTGGCGAAATCTGCCTGAATACACATTCCCGACAGCCCACCTCAAAGCAGCATCAGGCTGCTTTGAGGTTCCCGATATCTTTTTTTGTGAACACCTTTCATACGTCTGTCTCCCCGAACAAAGCCACGTAAACGCACACCGGCGCCTTATCATTGCATTGCGAAATGAGGTGGTGACTTTTTAAAACAACAGAGAATCATTAATCTTTCATGTAAAAGGCTACTTTATAAACAGTAATTAACGAGGGAATAATAAATAGTAAATAATGATGATTCATGATTTTTTTATTTAATTCTCGAATGCCACTTTTGCAGATTGCCTTGTTTTTTTACTTAAATCTTTGAGTCGATAATTCTATTTTCCATGTCAATTCAAATATTTTAATTCCCCTGACACCCTGGCCGCATGTTTTATGTAGAACTATTTCTCTTTTTTTTCATGATGTTATAATTTTTTTGAGTAACAGGTTATTTTGTTATTAATTAAGCCCCTTTGAGAAAAGTGTTTTTAAAAACAAATCATCCAATTAATCTGGTTTTTATATGTGTGCGATCTTATAGATCATTTAAAAGAATATAAAAATATTGTTGCGGTGATAATTCTTATTGAATAGAATGCCCAGACTTGGAAATCAGCGCATTCTTATATTTTATTTTTGCATGTTTATAATGCGGACTAGGTATATTTTCTCTTAGGGATTACTATGCGAATAATATGGAAATCATCTTTTTTATTACTGCTAATGGTTGTTGTAACAGGATGCACTAACAAAGTGCTGCCGGTGCAACAACAGACTGGCCCAAGTAATAAAGCATGCTTGAAAGAATTTGAAGCCCTGGGGGATCTTGACCCAATTGGCTATGATTTATATGCAAAACAGTTTGCAGAAATTAATAAAAACTATGCAACGTACAAATCACAGGGTAACAATGTCAATAAAGATGCCAAAGAAATCCTGAGCCTGGAACTGGACGCAAAGCTACAACTCGTCTGCGCAAGAGTAAAAAACTCCGTATTTCATAGCATGCAAAAACGCTCAGTTGAGTTGAACAGCATTTAACTCAATGATGCTTTAAAGATACATAATTTATATATTTCACTGCTATCACGCCAGGTCAGAATTACTTGTTTAATTCAACGGCACTGTCGCAGTGGAACTCTGTTTGGATAGGTTTTACGTCCTGTTGAATAACATAAAGTGTCAGTGCTGATATGTGTTATGTAGTGTAGTAAGTTGTAAACCCAAGAACTCAGTATTCTCTGTGAATTTATATAAAAACATTCACTCGGTGAATCTGAGAAAAGAAATAATCTCTTATATTATGGAAAATATGATGAATAATTTTGTTACTAAATTAAAGACAAAGGCTAACCGTTACGCTGAGCTTAAAAAGCAACGCGGTATGAGCTTACTGGAAGTCATTATCGTACTGGGTATCATTGGTACAATGGCTGCCGCTGTGGTTATTCTTGCGCAGCGTGCATTCGACAGCCAGGATATTACCGACCTGGTCGATAATACAAACACCGTTCGTGTTGCGGTAAATAATACATATAAAGATGCAGGCGTATATCCAACAACAGCCACTTCACCAGTCACCCTTGTAGGTGCAGCTGGTTTAGCAAGTAAACAAGGTACTAATGCACCAATTGCGTCAACAATTGTTAACCTTGGTCAGGCATCTGAATCTGAAGTTAAAAATGGTATTTCAGGCGACTATTTCTTCATGCAAGGTGCAACATTAACATCTGCAACAGGTAGTACCGCCAAAGGATTCGTGCTGTCCATTAACGGTCTCGATCAGGGCCAATGTCGTAGTTTGATTATGCAACTCGGTAACTCCTGGGATTACGTCGAGGTGGCAACAGCCGCAGCAGGCGCTGACGCCACTATGCCTACCACATTAGATGGTGCGGTTGATATAACTTCAGCTAAAGGTGCTGCACAGGGGATATTGAAAAGCTTTGCCACCGGTGGTCAGGTTCAGATCACTGCGGATGCAGCATCCTACGCTTGTAGCAATACAAACACTAACGCCGTACTTTTAGGCAGTAAGTAATTTAGCTCTCGCCCTCTCTTTTCAAGAGAGGGCGTTTTTAATAAAAGGCTGCAATCACGTGCAAAAGAGAAATTCAGGCTTTTCACTTTTGGAAGTTATCATTGTTTTAGCACTAATCGGAATGATGTTAGTGATGCTAGCCAATTATAAGAAAAAACAGGCCGAGGAACTCAGAAATGAAGTCAATGCAAATGCCATTGTACAAGAAATGTATGGTTTCTTGAAATTTGCTAATGAAGACGAGGTGGCGTTAGATAATACCACGACACCAGAAATCAACCCTTTATATATTAAAGGGCAAGGTGCGATAGCTGCCTATGCAGATGTTTTTGATAAGCGTGTAAAAAACAGCGATTTATTAGACCAGATGCAGACGGATGATTATCTTTCCTGGAGTGGTAAAGATTCAAAGCGACAATATTTTACAAATAAAAAATGTGATGGGAGTGGTAATGATCCCACAAATGGTCAGGTAAAAAGAAATTTTGATGATGATTATATTCTCTGCAAATTACCTGATATAGCCTTGAAAGGGAAAATGCAATTCGACAGGATTGACCTTGTTGGGAGCACAACAGAACCCCTGGCCATTAACCGTGTGGATTTTGTTGTCAGATATCTTCCTGACGCAAAAGGTGAAGAGCTTCATTTCGAAAAATTAAAACCTGCATTTGATCAGGCGCTTTCACACTATAAAATTAACTATAAGCAAGCCGCGTTATTACGGCGCTCAACAGGCAGTTCAAACAAGTCATGGCAGGTGATTTTGCTTAAACAAAATAATACCACCAGTGTGATTGAATTTGGCTCGGTTGCCAGCCATACAGCAGATCTGACAAATTCAAAAAATGAAGAATATGCGATCAGATTTAGCTTTGAAATGGGCATCGGCAAAAATACTAAATCTGACGGTTCAGTCGGCGTAGATAAACAGTGCTGGAATATTAATTCACAGATGACCGGCCCCTGTATTACGGCAGAAGACGCTGACAAACTCTCTATTTACAGCGGAACTGGCAGTACGTCGCATACACCAGGGCTGTGCTGGGATTCTAAAAGCAGTAAAAGTTTACCCTGCTTGTCTGTGGCTGAAGGGCAAGGGGTCAATAAGGATGATCAGGTGATGCGTTTAACCACGGAAAAAAATAATCAAACAGTTACCGGTACACTCATGGCCAATATTATCGTCGAGAATACCGGCAACCTGGATGTCAAAGGCCAACCTGAATTACTGACTATTCCTGTCGTTGAATACCGGGCATTTGGTAACGATTTTAATGATGGCAAAAAAGATAACACTTACATCGGCAATGTGAGCACAGAATCCGGCACGATGAAGGTCAATGTTCAGAAATGTCCTGTTGCTCCCGGAGGCAGAGAAATGTATCCGCGTCTGGTGGCTGCTATTTCCTCTGTGGCTGCGGATGTTGGGGTCGACGTCAATAATCAGAGTCAAGAGAGTGATTTTGCGAATGCTGCGCAAAACCGAACACATCTTGGTGCGGTTGGCCGTTTAGCCGGGGTAGCTTTACAGGTGAATTTAAACAGTAAAGATACTGACTGGACGGTAAGTTCAACGTCTGCTGTTTACGATAACGCGACCGGATTGGGAGTTAACCTGATTAACTCGACCTCGGTTTCGGTCGTACTGACTTCATGGTGCAGCACCATACCGCAATAGAAAATGAAAAATGGTACTTAGCCATGTCCATTAATATCAGAAATAAGATATTCAGAGGGAATTATGAACAAAGGGAACTTGAAAAAGAAACAACGGAATTTCTGTTGTTTTCTGATGCTGCTGTTTGTCTCTGGCGGTGTATTTGCAGAAGGAATTTCTGATGCACAAAAACATAATCCCTTTAGTGGATCCGGAGGTAATGGTGACAACGAGGTTTATGGATCTATTTTAACGTCGTCTGAATTTGATAATAAAACGCCACAGCAGGCTCCCAAAACATTAGTGACTCCCGTACAGCCCATGGCCTCAGGGCCGTTAAATTCGGGCACACCAGCTGCCGCTTCTGCACGGGTATTGGTGCTTCATGAAAATATGCTTCTTAGTCAGGGGCTGAATGAATGGGCAAAGGATTCAGGCTATAAAATGCTCTGGAACAGTGCCAAAGATTATATTATCTACAGTACGATTTCGTTTACTGGTAAAACTCAGGATGAAGTGCTGGGTGAATTAGGTAAGCTTTTCGCTTCCGAAAATTATGGTTTGGTAATCAAATTTTATCAAAAAAATAATGTGCTACTGATTGATGAACAATAATATGCAAAATAATCTCATGAAGAAAAAATTCATCTGTTTAACCTTGCTGCTTTCAATTCAGGGCTGTACAACCATTGATGAAAAATACGATGCATCGAAATTAACCGACACGAAAGACGGTAAAATTACCACTACGGATGATGTGAAGACCCGCCCTTACCAAAAATTTGATACAGCTTTTCTCGGAAAAGAAATCAACTACAACCCTAAAACTCAGGAATTACTGGCAAAGCATGTCAGTATTCAGTCGTACGAACAGATGGACCTCGACACCCTGATGAATGCGGTTGCTGAGCAAACCGGGATCAGTTTTCGTCTGAATTATTCGGTACCTGGCACAGGTACAGCCAAAACGGATGAGACAAATGATCCAAAAAAAGATAGCCGTAGCGTCAATTTTTCCGGCAACTTTGAAGAGTTCATGCGTTATATCTCAGCCCTTTACGACGTAAATACTGTTCTTGATGATAATAATGTTCTTAAATTGGATTTGTATGGTTCCTATATTATTAAGATGGATTTCTATGGTGAAGATACCAAAACTGAATCCAGTTTGGATATTGCAGGTAATTCATCGACTTCAGGTGGCGGATTAAAAGGTAAATCGGAGAGGAAATTTGAGTCATCGTATTGGGATGATATTGAAGACATGGCTGATAAATACGTCTCCAGCGGTGTTTATACGATTTTTAAAGACGCTTCAATATTAACGTTTTCCGGGCGGCCTTCTGAATATAACACGCTTAACGAGGTGTTGAAAAAATATCAGGTAGATAACAATAAACAATTTGTTGTGACGTATAAGATTTATACCTTAGACAAAACAAAAATGAAGCAGTTGAGTGCCGGCGCCACCATGCAGTATAAAGAGGGCGGGACGACATTCAATATTGACAGCAATAAGATCCTGACGAATATGGATGGCGGCATGTCGTTTGGCCGTAACTTCTATGCTGGCTCTGATCATACCCTGAATGTCAGCGCGCAGATGAATGCGCTCTATGAAATTACTGGTAATAAAGTTATTCAGAGCGGGTCATTTGTCACGCGCAATGGTATTCCGATCCCGTTGAATATGACCCAAACTCAGCATTATGTCTCCGGCAGAACGCTGACCACTAACGATCTGACGTCGACTGAAGATACCTCCATTGAGACCTCAGAGATCATCACCGGGACGAGTTTCATTATTACGCCACGTGTTCAAAATGATGGCCGCATCGAAGTCACCAGTGGTTTTACCAAACGCTATTTAAATGGAATCGATACGTTTGATTTAGTTCAGCTGCCTAATACGACAACAACAGAGATGTTCAACACCACGATGGTTTCTGCAGGCACGATGCTGATGGTCGGGAAATACGAGGCCCAGGAATCGAATGATGGCCATAGCTACGTGATGTTGGGGGCGGATGCCACTAATTCTGAAAACTCGGTCACCGTGGTGACGGTCGTCGGCATTGATTACTACCGGGCTCCGACGTCGGCTAAGTGAGATATGATGATAAAGCATCTGCATGATAATAATCTTTTAACCGGTCTCATCTGGGAACCGGTTGACACTGTTAAAAGCAGTAAAAGTTATCAACAGTGGTTGAGTAAACTTCGCAAAACGCAGAGTCAGTTAGTTTATACCACGAATAATGGCGGTCTTCTTAAAGGTTATTCAGATAAGAAGTTCTCAGATTTTGAACCTTTTGCTATTTATGTAAAGAATGAATTCGGTGATGGGGTTTATTATATCCGCGGGCCACTGGCGGATGATGAAATCTACTTTCTTATTATTACCGATGACCGGATCCTGAGTGGCAGTGACCGGGTGGTAAAAACGGGGTTCTTCGACACCCTAATTCAACAGATGAAAGAAAGTGAATATTCACATCTGAAAGTGAACGAACTGAGTCAGCAGTGGATTGACGTTGTTGCGGAAAAATGTCGTCAGAAAAAAATTAATACGCAAAAGAAAAAACGGCTCTTCGCTCTCGGTGTCGGTCTTGCGGGTTCATTATTGCTCATTACAGTTATATTTATACTTAACATGTTGCTGGAATAAGGTTTTATGAAAAGCGGACTGTATTTTTGGAAGAACAGTAGAAAACCCAGCAAAACCATGGGTATTGTCATCGCGCTCATCATTCTTGTTTTAGCAGGGGGCGCTGCCGGTTGGTATTACCTGATTTATACGCCTCATAAACAGCATGAGGAAGAACTCAAAAGAACAGAACAGGCTATTCAGGCTAAGATATCACAAGTTTCAAGTTTTTATGATAAGAACCTCGCTGGCGGAAGTATTGAACGCCTGGGTTTATTGCTGTCTGAAATGTATAAAAGCAGATTGAAATTAAGCCTGTCTGGATATGATGAAAAATCTGCAACCTGTACTACGTCTGGCTGTACATTCAACTATGACATTCAGAAGGGCCATGTTTTTAGTCTGCAAAATAAAGAAATCTGGGGAAGCGTTTTCTCAGGCAGCTTTTCAGAAAAAGAAGTCAGCTTTTCAGACATACCATCTAAGTTAGATAGTAATGTTTTGCTTAAAAAATATAAAGCTAATGAAGATGTCAACGTAACAGAATGTGAGAGAATGCTTAATTATATTTACTCTTTGAATTCTTCTGGAATGATATTGGGAATGTTTGAAGTTACAACTCCGCCAGCATCAAGCGTCATTGAAATTGAAAAAGAACTGGGTGTCAGGGGGAAATATTATGCTTTACTTTTTGGTTCATGGAAGATGGAAACGAAAGAAAATAGTATTCCTCATTTAATTAGCATCTTTGAAGGTCTGGCTTTTCGTGATGATTTTATCATCAAAAGTATCGACATTAAATCAGGCGTTGTCAGCATCTCAGGAGGTTTCGTATGCAAAACTGGAAGTTAACTTTTTCTTTACTGCTGGTGTTAAACCCAGTTTCATTTCAAATTTATGCCGCTGAATCTTCGGTGAATCCGGCAGAACCTGCGAATACGGCTGAAAGTATCCCAACGCCTGTACAGGAACATATTATTCAGATGATGCAGAATGATATTACCTTCGATGCACAAAAGAGGGAATTATCGAATGAGCTTGAGCTCGAAAAAATACGCAGCGAAATAAATAAGTTGAAAGAGGATAATGAACCTATATCCGTTGAGCCTGTGCGTGCTCCGGAGGTCACTGAGCCCGTTCAGCCCGATGTTCAACCTGTTGAAACTGTGGAAGCTGTGGCATTGCCAAAAGTCGTGCTGGTTTCTGAAATTGCCGGCGTGTCACGGGTGGCTGTGTCCTCTGGTGATGGCGTTAAAATGGTCAGGCTGAACGAGAAATTTACCCAGGAAGGGCATCAGTTTATCGTTTCCAATTCTGGACGAGGGATGCCAACTGTGAGGGAAATCACTAAGTGAGTTTAGGTGTTATTTATTTGGATAATGACGCTATTCTCAATGGTGAATGGCGTTTTACTGAGTATGAAGAAGATCTCATTACTGCTGAGAGTCAGGGTGGGGAATATTTACTCACGCGTTCAACTTTACTTGAAAAACTCGCCACACTTGATAGTGATCTTTATCAGCTTAAAACGTTCTATGAGTGTGATGTGTGCGGTGTCGCTATCATCAGTGAGGACGATTATTTTATTGTCCTTGAGCAAACGTCGGTTAACCGTAGAAAGCTGACACTTATTGATAACAGTGATATTCAAAACTCACTGGAGAAGTTGTTACTGAACGCTGTTAATTTAGGCGCAAGCGACCTGCATATTACCCGTAACGATAATATTGCTCAGGTAGAGTTCAGAATAAATGGTGTACTGAGCGTCTTCACCCAGATGAAATCTGACAGGTGCGATGAGCTGGTCTTCGTTTTATATAATGTGGAGGCCAGTACCAAAGATACCACCTGGAACCGGGCTATACCGCAAAGCGCAAACATTCTGTATACACTGGCGAATAAAAACTACCGTTTCCGCTATGCTCATTTCCCCATTTTCGGTGAAACGGCGGGTTGTTACCATGCGGTATTACGTATTATCCCTTCGGGTATACAAAAAGGTGCCATCGCCAGCTTAGATAAATTAGGTGTTAATAAAGAGGAGTTGACTGACCTCAAAAAAATTCTGAGCAATCCTTATGGTGCTTATATTATCGCAGGGACGACCGGTTCAGGTAAGTCAACCACGCTGAAGAATTTAATGGAGTGGCTGCAAATTAACCGGTATGACGACCGTGGTTGTTTTCTTACCGTCGAGGATCCGGTTGAGTATCAGATTTATGGCGCCAAGCAAAGCTCAGTGCTGAATGCTGAAGGCGGCGGTTTTCATCTGGCGATAAAATCCGCATTACGTCGTGACCCGGATGTATTGATGGTCGGGGAAATACGCGACACCATTTCCGCTAACGCACTTGCCGGTGCAGTAGAAAGCGGACACTACTGTTTTACCACTGTACATGCGGGGAATATTGTTTCCTTATTGCAACGTTTGTCCGCGTTAGGGATTACCAGCGATAAGCTCTCGACGCCAGGTTTTGTTGCAGGCTTGCAGTGTCAGAAACTGGTTCCGGTAATCTGTGAGCACTGTAAAGTCAGCCGCGAGATGATTCTTCTTGATCGCCATTTTAATGTTTTTTCGCGCAGTAATGATGGATGTATACGATGTAATCATACCGGTATTTCCGGGCGTCAGCTGGTTCTTGAATATATGCGCCCAGGCTATGAAGAACTTGAAGCCATTGCGAAGCAGGAGTGGTTAAGAGTTTATACAATCTGGCGTGAAAAGCGTAAAAGAAAAGCTTCGCTTTCAGAAGGTTTCGAAATCAAAGAAAAAGTCATGGCGAAAGTGCTTGCAGGTAAAGTCTGCGCTTCCTGGTTTGAAATGGAGTTCGGTGAGCTTGAAAGTGAAAGCCTGGAGGTGATCCTTGAGAAAATTTAGTAAAAAGCATCGTCTTTATTTATACCAGTTCTGCTCTGATATGATTAACGCGGACTTGCCCCTTTATGAGTCACTGTTAAAACTTCAGGTGGAAAGCCAATTATTACTCGGGAAATCATTTGGTATCAAACTCCAGTTTTTAATTTCGAAAATGAAGGGCGGTATTTCGATTGCTTCGGTGTTTCAGGATCTTGTACCGCGCGATGAACTGAGTATTATTCATGCCTCCGAGCGCAGTGGCGGGTTAGCTGACGGATTTATGACGTTGGTGAATATTATTGAGTACAATGATTTGTTAATGAAAAAACTGATATCAGCCGTGACCTTTCCCATCATTATGATGGTATTGGCGCTGGGTGTTATTACCGGTTATGCGCTCAAGGTGTTTCCTGCTTTTGCCGAGGTCGTGCCCATTGATCACTGGCCGGTGATAACACAGCGATTATTTAATTTTGGCACGGCGTTATTTCACGGGTTATGGATTTTTATTATTTTGGGTTTTGTTAGTGCATTTTTTTTGATGCGTTTCATGATGGCGAATTTTACCGGTGACTTGAGAAACAGATACCTCGATAAAATCATGCCCTTTTCAACATTTAAGCAAATATCGGCATCTGTTTTTCTGAATAACCTTGCCAGAATGTTGAAAAATAACATTCCGATTAATGACAGCCTGAACATACTGGCACTTAATGCTAACCGCTGGTTAAAGTCCCATGTGGATGCCATGCTATTGAAAATGACCTCGGGGGAAAACTACGGTGACTCATTAAACACCGGCCTGTTCGGTGCAGAAGAACTACTCAATATTACACTGTATTCGAGTTTACCTTCTTTTAATGATGTATTGACTGCGGTGTCTGACAAGTCAAGGGTCAAAATTCAGGAGTATATTGTCAAGGTTTCCGGGCTGTTAAAAGCGCTTTCAACATTGATTCTGGGTGGCTGTGTTATTTGGGTGTTTCTGTCATTGTATGCGCTGACAGACGCAATTTCTAAAATGTCGCAATATTAATAATCTTATAAGGATATATATTATGAAAAGCAACAAATGTCTTAGTAAGAAAAAAACGATGGCAGTTGTTATTTCTGCGCTGATAAGTATGGGGGCTTCAGGTATAGCCCATGCGGTAAGAAATACTCCAGCAGTTGACAATAAGGGCGGGAGTTTTACATATATTGAACCGACTACTGGCGAATATGCCGAGACATGTCCAAGTCCTTACGAACCTCTGACGATAACTTTAACAAATAATACTGAATCAGTATTATTAAACAATACGGCAGCTGAGTCTATTTGGGCTAATATTTATTACGTACCTATAGATAAGCGAAAATACAAAGGGAACTTTACTGGTTATGCAGCTCATCGCAATAACAAAGCATTTTCTCGTGAAGACAAAGGGGTAATCACTCCGACCGGTCGCTTTTTTGATGCTAAGGAGTACTGGAATGACAAATCCTTGACTACTGAAACTTCTGGTCCTATTACAGGGGTTATATATGATAAATATCACGCTACAGACTATGACCGTGTATTTATACCGTTGCGTAGTTGGACTCTTTTATCAGGTGGTTTTTTAGCGCCGGGTGTTACCCCTATAGAGGATGTTCAATCCTCAAATCCTACTGCTTTCATCGATTCTGCAGTTGCATTGTACAGAGATCCATCACTGAATAATATTACATTAGGTGATTTCTGGTATAATAATAAATATATAAAAGATACTATACGAGTGGCGACAATTTCGAATATTCATAATCAGAAAGTCGCTGCAAACTTCTCTCAAAAAGCATTTGATACTGTTACTTTACCTATGCGAAGTTTTCGAAATATTCGCATTGAAGTCATGGCTGGAATAAATCCCGGAGTACCTGAAAAAAACGCTAAACATGGTACTAAACTTGCAACAGGGGAAGTTATTGCAGTCTGGGAAGCTGAGTCCGTTTCTCCAACTGATGGCACTAAGATGAGGGTTACCGAGTCCTTTGTAAAAACTGAGCGCCGTTCAATTACAAAAGGTACTGGCACTGGTAACCCTGTGGAGCTATCGTGGAGTAATAAGGCAAGCGCAGGGGCGGTGGTTAATTTAATTACTATTGATTCTATTAATCTTGTGATGAAAGGTACCTGGCAAAGTAAGCTTGCTGCCGGAGATGATGAAAAACATGCCTACTATACAGGAAGTAAGCTAACGATATCGCCTTTATATGGCAACGGCTCGACTGATACTGATGCACCTATTAGTATGCAAGATGTTGTGTCGGGTACAGAAATAGTTTGTAATTGATATATATTAAGTAAGGTTTTTTTATGGCTGAATTTATTTTGTTTTCAAGTTACCCGATATTTGCCTTGATCGTGGGGTTAGTGATTGGGAGTTTCCTTAATGTGGTGATTTATCGGCTGCCGCTGATGGTTCTTGCACACTATGAGGAAGAGAACACCACCGGCGCATTTAACCTCTGGTGGCCTCCTTCACATTGCCCGGAATGTGATAAGCCAATATTGAAACGCGATAACATTCCTGTATTCAGCTGGTTGTGGCTCAAAGGGAAATGCCGGTTCTGCGGAACCGGTATTTCCGTCCAGTATCCGATATCGGAAGCGATTGTGGGTATCTGGTTTACATTAATGGCATTGCACCTGGTTCCGCGTATCAGCGTGAATGAGTTCGTCTTTTGTATGGGCTTTTTTTGTATTTTATATACGCTGGCGATGATAGATCTCAAAAGTATGCTTCTGCCCGACTCACTGGTCTTTATGTTGTTATGGGGCGGAGTGTTGGCTTCCGTGCTTGATATCATCCCGGTGAAACCGCAGCAGTCTGTGCTGGGCGTTATTACCGCCTGGGCGGTGATGTACGGTGTGATGACGTTATATAAGAAATTCCGCGGTCATGATGGTTTGGGCAACGGCGATGTAAAACTCTATGCGGCGGTATCCGCCTGGTTAGGATTAGATTTATTGCCGGAATTAATTTTAATTTCTTCTGTCGTTGGCGGATTTTTCTATCTGGCGGCATGGGGATATTACGAGAAAATCCTGCATGTTTCTGACAGCCCGTTTACCCAGGAGAATAAGTATATTCCCTTCGGCCCGGCGATTGCTCTGGCGGGGTTGATTCTTTTCCATATCTGCATTGTCCCCTGATGACATTGTTGAAAGGTTGCCTGTGGGGCGTTTTGATTTGTTCGCAGTGGGCGGTGGCGGGCCCGAAGGGGCATAAGCTTAAACCGGCTTCAGCCCCGCATGTCAGCCGACAAATCTCACTCGCCCCTCCTTTACTCATCCCTATGCAGGTGACTTCCGGGTTCGGGCGGCGTTTCCACCCGGTCACGGCGCGCTATGCTGAGCATCACGGCACGGATTTTCAGGCTCCGATGTTCAGCAAAGTGGCGTCCGTTCAGGATGGAATCGTGACACAGGTTGCTGGCGATCCGATTTCCGGGCGATATCTGGTGATTACCCATAAAAACGGCTGGGTCAGTAAGTATCTGCATCTGAGCAGCATTAAGGTGCATGCCCGGCAAAAAGTGTCGAAGGGCGATATTATTGCGCTTTCCGGCGCATCGGGGCGGACGACCGGCCCGCATCTGCATTTCGAATTAAGCTATAACGGAAAGCTTATCAACCCGGCAACGCTGTTATTCTCAGCAAAATCGGGTTCACCAGGCTTTACCGTCGCCCCGGAGAATGAAACCCAGCCAGCCGCTCCCGCCAAAATTCAGCCTCCGCCACTGCCGAGAATTGTGCTGGTTTCAGGAAAAGCAGGCAGGATGAAAATTGGCGTTAAGAAAGGCAATAAACTGATCTTCGCTCAACCCGGTGACAAAGTTTTTAATAACTTCAGAATAGTCAGCCGCGGCAAGCGTTATGCGCTGGAAAAAATTCTCAACGCCAGTTAAGACGTCATTTCAAAATCGCTGATCTGGCTGTACAACTGTTTGCCAATCATTCTCCCTGCTGTTAATTTCCTTCTATTACAGATTTTAAAGAGTGGTTTATAACCGCTCTTTTTTCATATCCGCAAGATAAGGCAAGCACAGTGAGCACGCTCGAACACTATATCGGTAATACCCCTCTGGTCAGATTACAGCGGCTGACTGCCGGGCTGGATAGCGAGATTTGGGTCAAACTGGAAGGCAATAATCCTGCCGGCTCAGTCAAAGACCGCGCGGCACTGTTTATGATTGAGCAGGCAGAAAAGCGTGGTGAAATCCGCCCCGGCGATACGCTCATTGAAGCCACCAGCGGCAACACCGGTATTGCACTGGCGATGATTTCCGCACTCAAAGGCTACAAACTGAAATTGCTGATGCCGGAAAACATGAGTCTTGAACGTCAGGCCTCTATGCGCGCTTACGGCGCTGAGTTGCTGCTGGTCAGCCGGGCGCAGGGCATGGAAGGCGCACGGGACCTCGCCCTGGAGATGGAGAAGCAGGGGCAGGGGAAAGTGCTGGATCAGTTCAATAATCCCGACAATCCCCTCGCGCACTTCACCACCACCGGCCCTGAAATCTGGCAGCAGACTCACGGGCGTGTGACGCATTTTGTTTCCAGCATGGGCACCACCGGCACCATCACCGGCGTCAGTCGCTATCTGCGCAGCCAGAGTGCCGCCGTCACGATTGTCGGGCTGCAACCTTCCGAGGGCAGCAGCATTCCGGGTATCCGCCGCTGGCCCGCTGAGTATATGCCGGGCATTTTCAAAGCTGATCTGGTGGATGACGTGATGGATATGGGCCAGACAGAGGCAGAAGAGACTATGCGGGCTCTGGCGCGTGAAGAAGGGCTTTTCTGCGGCGTCAGCTCCGGCGGTGCCGTGGCAGGCGCGTTGCGTGTGGCAAAAAGCCAGCCGGGCAGCGTGGTCGTTGCCATCATCTGCGATCGTGGCGACCGGTATTTATCTACTGGCGTTTTTGATGTCTGATTCTATATTCAGCTGATGAATGTAAAATTAGAGTAAAAGCGGCTGCGAATTGCAGGCTTAGTGGTAAAAATGACCAAAATTTTAGTCAGGCGGAAAAATAATGAAAATTTTGTTAGTCGATGACGATCTTGAACTGGGCACCATGCTCAGTGAATACCTGATTGCCGAAGGCTTTGATGCCTCTCTGGTTCTGACCGGTAAAGCGGGTGTGGAAGGTGCAATGTCTGGCGAATACACCGCGATGATCCTCGACATCATGTTACCGGACATGAGCGGTATCGATGTGCTGCGTCAGGTGCGCAAGAACAGCCGTCTGCCGATCATCATGCTGACCGCCAAGGGCGATAACATTGATCGCGTGATCGGCCTGGAAATGGGCGCTGATGATTACATGCCAAAACCGTGCTATCCGCGCGAACTGGTGGCCCGTCTGCGTGCGGTGCTGCGTCGTGTGGAAGAACAGCAGGAATCGCACTCAGATTCCTCTTCGGTCAACTACGGCGATCTGACGCTCAACCCTGCCACCCGCAGCAGTGAATGGCGCGGCGTGTCTTTCGACCTGACGGCCTCTGAGTTCAATCTTCTCGAACTGCTGTTACGTTCCCCGGAACGTGTGGTGTCAAAAGATGAATTGTCGGAAAAAGGTCTGGGGCGCCCGCGTGAAGCTTATGATCGCAGCATCGACGTGCACATCAGCAATATCCGTCAGAAACTCGGTTCACTGGACGGTGGCGACATTTTGACTATTGAGACGGTGCGCAGCATTGGTTACCGGATCCGATAAACGTATGCGCGGAAGGCTGTTCTGGAAAATCCTTTTAGGATTTTGGTTTACCTTCGTTGCCATCACCCAGGGCCTTTGGGTGGTTTTCGCCTTTTATAACCCGCATGAGCCGCCGGAAAGTGGTATCGCCCGGCGCTTTGTCAAACTGCAAATCAATTCGGCTGTCTCCACGCTGCACACCGGCGGAATGCCTGCACTGAATAATATGATGGCGAACTGGCCGGAGAGCGATCGCCAGTTGTTTTCGGTGACACCTTCGCTGCTGCCTGCACAGGGCGACACCGTGGAGGATTTAGAGCCGGGGAAAATCCCTCACGAAGTGGTGGAATTCGTTCAGGGGCCGAACGGGCAGGGCTATCGCCTGCGTTATGATGTGCAGGGGTTGATGCACGAATACCGGCCGCAGCGCCACCGGGATTTACTGAATATGCCCCCGCCGCTGTTGTGGCTCGGCGGTCTGGGCGGGTTGCTGTTCAGCGCCGTGCTGGCCTGGAACCTGACGCGGCCCATGCTGCAAATGCGTAAAGCCTTTGGTCGGGTGGCGCAGGGCGATCTCTCGGTGCGTCTGTTCTCCAGTATGGGAAAACGCCACGATGAGCTTTCCGAAGTGGCGCGTGATTTTGATGCCATGGCTGAACGTTTGCAGGTGCTGGTCAAAGCGCGTGAAGAACTGCTGCATGATGTGTCGCACGAGCTGCGTTCTCCGCTGGCGCGTTTGCAACTGGCGATCGGGCTGGCGCGGCAAAATCCTTCCAACGTAGAAACATCGCTGAGCCGTATCGAACACGAAGCAGGGCGCCTGGATAAGATGATCGGCGAACTGCTGGCGTTATCGCGTACAGAAAGCAGTGAAATCCCTGATGAAGAGTATTTCGACCTGTACGGGCTGGTAGAGGCCGTGGTCAATGATGCGCGTTATGAAGCGCAGCTGCCGGGCGTGGAGATCGTCATGTCGCCTGAGACGCCGGACTGCGCGGATTACACGGTCAAAGGAAATGCGGAGCTGATGCGTCGCGCGGTCGATAATGTGGTGCGTAACGCGCTTCGTTTTTCGGCGCGGGGGCAAACCATCACGGTTTCTCTGGCGCATCTCGAAGAGTATTTGCAGATTGAAGTGGCCGATCAGGGGCCGGGCGTGGAAGAAGATAAGCTGTCGAGTATTTTTGATCCGTTCGTGCGCGTGAAGTCGCCGCTTTCAGGCAAAGGCTACGGGCTGGGGCTGGCGATCACCCGCAAGGTGATGGTTGCCCACGAAGGGAAGGTTGATGCGCGTAATGCGCACCCTCACGGGCTGGTGATCAGCCTGCAGGTGCCGCACTGGAAGATCTGAAACGGCGGTTTGCGGGCGGGAACGTCCCGCTACATTGCACAATTGCAGACATAAAAAAACGGCGCCTGAGCGCCGTTTTTCTTTCTTATCGCTAAGCGACTTACTTCTTGATGCGGATAATTGGGGTTTCGCCCACTGTCACGCTACCAGTCAGTTTAATCAGCTCTTTGATCTCGTCCATGTTAGAGATAACAACCGGAGTCAGGGTAGACTTCGCTTTCTCTTCCAGAAGAGCCAGATCAAACTCGATAATCAAATCACCTTTCTTCACACGTTGGCCTTCTTCAGCGATGCGTTTGAAGCCTTCGCCTTTCAGTTCCACCGTATCGATACCGAAGTGAACAAACAGTTCGATGCCACTGTCGGATTCGATTGAAAAAGCATGGTTAGTTTCAAAGATTTTACCGATAGTGCCGTCAACCGGAGCAACCATTTTGTTGCCAGTTGGTTTGATAGCAATACCGTCGCCGACGATTTTCTCAGCGAAAACAACGTCTGGCACATCTTCAATGTTGACAATTTCACCAGAAATTGGCGCTACGATTTCAATAGTGCCAACGTCTTTTTTATCATCAGAAACCAATGATTTCAGTTTATCGAACAAACCCATGATCTTCTCCTAAGCATTAATTTGGGCAGCTTTACAGCATCGCGCAATTAGCAGAGTGTTTTTTCTTCAATGAACTTGTTGACCAGGTTCATCAACTCTTGCGCCGTAGGTTGAGCCAGAGCCTCATCTGCCAGCGCTTTCACATCTTCGAAGTTTGTATTGCGAATAATTTTCTTGATGCGTGGGATAGAGATAGCACTCATGCTGAACTCATCTAACCCCATGCCCAATAGAAGAAGTGTAGCACGTTCGTCACCGGCTAGCTCGCCGCACATCCCTGTCCATTTACCGGCAGCATGAGATGCGTCAATAACTTGCTTGATTAAGCCAAGTACAGACGGAGACATTGGGTTGTAAAGATGAGAGATCAGCTCGTTACCGCGATCCACAGCCAAAGTATACTGGGTGAGGTCGTTTGTACCAATACTGAAGAAATCGACTTCTTTTGCCAGATGGTGAGCAATCACGGCCGCGGCCGGAGTTTCAACCATCACGCCAACTTCGATAGTTTCATCGAACGCCTGGCCTTTCTCGCGCAGCTGGACTTTCAGCATTTCGAGTTCTGCTTTCAGTTCACGCACTTCTTCAACAGAAATGATCATCGGGAACATGATGCGCAGTTTACCGAACGCAGAAGCACGCAGAATACCTTTCAGCTGGTCGTGAAGAATTTCTTTACGGTCCAGACAGATACGGATTGCACGCCAGCCCAGGAACGGGTTTTCTTCTTTTGGCAGGTTCATGTACGGCAGGTCTTTATCACCGCCGATGTCCATGGTACGTACGATAACAGCTTGTGAACCCATCGCTTCAGCAACGGCTTTATAGGCCTGGAATTGCTCTTCTTCGGTAGGCAGGCTGTCACGGTCCATGAACAGGAATTCGGTACGATACAGGCCGACACCTTCAGCGCCATTGCGCTCTGCACCGGCGACGTCGCGCACGGTACCGATGTTGGCACAGACTTCAACCTGATGACCGTCCAGCGTAATCGCAGGCAGATCTTTCAGCTTGGTCAGTTCGTCTTTTTCAGAGATGTACTGGTTCTGAACCGCTTTCAGCTGGTCAATAATATCCGCCGTCGGGTTGACGTAGATTTTATTGTTCACGGCATCAAGGATCAGATAGTCATCGTTTTTGACTTGTTTGGTCACGTCGCTGGTACCTACGATAGCAGGCAGTTCCAGTGAGCGGGCCATGATAGAGGTGTGAGAAGTACGGCCACCTAAATCAGTAATAAAGCCGAGCACCTTGTTCAGGTTCAGCTGTGCTGTTTCTGACGGCGTCAGATCGGTCGCAACCAGAATCACTTCGTCCTGGATGGAGCTCAGATCGACAATCGCCATGTCCAGAATGTTGCGCAGAAGACGTTTACCGATGTCACGCACGTCAGCCGCACGTTCTTTCAGGTATTCATCATCAAGCTCTTCCAGGGCTTTCGCCTGGCCTTCAATCACCGAGTAAGCCGCTGCGTCAGCAGAAGCGTGCTCGTCTTTGATGAGGGCTATGATTTCCTGCTCAAGCTCTTCGTCTTCCAACAACATGATGTGGCCTTCGAAGATGGCTTCTTTCTCTTCACCGAAGGTCTCACCGGCTTTGGTCTTGATCACTTCCAGCTGGGCAGATGCTTTCGCACGGCCAGTAAGGAAACGTTCAACTTCCTGATCAACGTGATCGGGAGAGATTTTTTTCCGGTTGATGACAATTTCATCTTCTTTCAACAGAAGTGCTTTGCCGAAAGCGATACCGGGAGATACTAAAATGCCTGAAATCATAACCCTACCTTTCTCTTGACTGGTTTAAACTATATAAGAGCGGCTGTTGTTACTCGAGCTCTGCCATCAGTTTTACCAAGTGTTCAACGGCTTTCTGCTCGTCTTCACCTTCAGCTGAGAGGGTCACAACGGTACCTTGGGTCAGGCCCAAAGTTTGCAGTTTAAACAGACTTTTAGCACTGGCGCTTTTACCGTTTGAAGTCACGGTGATGTCAGAAGTGAAACCTTTCGCTTCTTTCACGAATTGTGCCGCCGGGCGAGTGTGCAGACCATTAGGTGCAGTGATAGTAACTTCTTGCTGGAACATTGTTGTTTCCCCAACTTATTAAAGTAATGTTGTGGAGCTAAAGTTTAGCGTACTGGCTTCACTTTGGCCTGAGAGATTCGCGCCTGACTATGGTTCAGGGGCAGGTTCTGATGCAACAGAAAAGAGAAAATAGCGCACTCTGCGATAAAACTCTTTGCCCTAGATCTAGGCTTTCCTGTTATCACCCCATTATGCCGTCTTTTTCCCCCTTGTAACAAATCGGTAAATCGATTCAGCGGGAGGCGGGGTGGAAGCGATTAATTTCGCGCACCGAAATAATTGTCCGGTTAAATACTAAACCTGGCGGGTAAAATCAATGGCAGAGTGGTGTAAAGTTTGACGCAGCCCACAAAAAAGCACCCGTTAAGGTGCTTTTTTAATCGATTTCAAGGATGTGGCATTATTGTTGCAATTCTTTTTCAGTGAACAAATCTGCAAATAATGCGGTACTCAGATAGCGCTCACCGGAAGACGGTAAAATCACCACGATGGTTTTGTCGGCAAAGTCGGCTTCTTCAGATAATTTCACTGCGGCGGCGACGGCTGCACCGGAAGAAATACCGGCCAGAATCCCTTCTTCTTCCATCAGGCGGCGTGCCATCTGAATGGATTCATCATTTGTGATCAGCGTCACACGGTCCAGCAGTTCTAAATCCAGATTTCCCGGAATAAAACCGGCACCAATGCCCTGAATTTTGTGCGGGCCTGGTTTCACTTCTTCGCCGTTAAGCGTCTGGGTGATAACAGGGGAATCGGTTGGCTCCACGGCCACCAGCGTCACGCTGCTTTTTTTGCTTTTCAGATAACGGCCCGTCCCGGTGATGGTACCGCCGGTGCCGACGCCAGCAATCAGTACATCCACGTCGCCGTCGGTGTCTTCCCAGATTTCAGGACCGGTGGTTTGTTCGTGAATGGCCGGGTTCGCCGGGTTGCTGAACTGCTGAAGGATCAGATAACGCTGCGGATCGCTGGCCTGAATTTCTTCCGCTTTGGCGATCGCCCCTTTCATACCTTTTGCGCCTTCGGTCAGCACCAGATTGGCACCGAGGGCTTTGAGCAACTTGCGGCGCTCCACGCTCATGGTTTCAGGCATGGTCAGCGTCAGTTTGTAGCCGCGCGCGGCGGCCACGTACGCGAGAGCGATACCCGTGTTACCGCTGGTAGGTTCAACCAGTTCGATATCTTTGGTCAGAATCCCGCGTTTTTCGGCGTCCCAAATCATGTTGGCACCGATACGGCACTTCACACTGAAGCTCGGGTTACGCGACTCGACCTTAGCCAGGATACGTCCATTACCGATTCGGTTCAGGCGAACCAGTGGCGTATGGCCGATTGTTAATGAATTGTCTTCATAGATCTTGCTCATAACCCGTCCTTTAACTGTATGAAATATCCACGGTGTGAAGCTTTCAACACTCTGAAATTAGTGGGAATCAGAAAAGCATACGCGAACGGCTTTTCGAGTGAAGTAAGCTTTTGGTATTTGGTATATCGATAGGTTATTAAGAAATAAGTTTGACGCGCAAAAGTCAAGTGAAGCGAACAGCCGCGCAGGGCGGCTGTTGAAATAAAAGGCTGTTAAAACAAGTGCTGACGCGGCTCAGCCACGTGTCGGATTGATGTCGCGGTTATTTCGGACATACAGATCCCGGTAACGATCGCACCACATCGCCGTCGCACCGCACACGGCAACCGGCAGGATCACCAGATTCAGCACCGGTATCATGGTAAACAGGCTGACCAGCGCGCCAAACTGCATGTTGTCGATCTTGTTTTTACCGAGCGACCGCCGCATATCGGCAAAACTGACTTTATGATTATCAAAAGGATAGTCACAGTATTGGATCACCACCATCCAGGCGCTGAACAGGAACCAAAGCACCGGTGCCGCGGTCTGACCTATCACCGGAATGAAATACAGTGCGAAAAGCAGCAAAGCACGCGGCAGGTAATACGCCAGCTTCTGCCATTCGCGTTTCATGATGCGTGGCAGATCTTTCATGATGTCCCAGATGCCGGTATCCGGTGGGGCTTTACCGGTCAGGCGGGCTTCAAGTTGTTCGGAAAGCAGGCCGCTGAAGGGCGCGGCAATCAGGTTGGCCAGGGTGCTGAAGAAATAGCTGAACACCAGTACCACGGAAATCACCGCCACCGGCCAGATCAGATAATCCAGCCAGCTGAGCCAGCCGGGAATGCGGCTCATCATCGCGGGGATCCATTCTCCCAGTTTGCTGAACAGCCACCAGAAGGCTCCGCCCATCAAAATCACGTTGACGGCGAGGGGCAAAATCACAAAACGTCGGATCCCTGGTAAGGAAATGAGCGTCCAGCCCTGTTTGAAATAATGCACGCCATTGTGTTGTCCGGCGCCTGGTGATGAAGTCATGGATGAAATTTTCTCTCTGAGTTGAATGACATGGACTATCATATCGGTATGATTTTCCACTGGCTAGCCGCGTATTGGCGGAAAAAACAGCAAAAAAAGGTGCGACTACCATGTTTATTAGCAGAAAGTAGAGTCCAGACTTGCACTTATCTACGTGGGCAAATAGAGTTAAACATGTGAATGTTTGCCGTGGTGGCAATGAATTAGAACAACAGAGATAGCAATGATGCAGGATTTGCGTCTGATATTAATCGTTGTTGGCGCGATCGCCATAATAGCGTTGTTATTGCACGGTTTGTGGACCAGCCGTAAAGAACGCTCTTCGCTGTTTCGTGATCGTCCAGCTAAACGAATGAAAAAAGAACGGGACCAGTCTCCGTCGGACGATTTTGTCGATGGAGTGGGGGAAGTGCGCGTGCGTCCTGCTTATCCTCAGGATGAACCGACTTTTGGTCAGTATGATGAGCCAGAACAGGCTGCACCGCCACGTCAGCCACAGGTTCAGCCTGTGCAGCCAGCGCCAGCCCCTGCTGCTCGTCAACCGCAACCCGCTCAGCCTCAACACACTGCTGTTCAGGAAGATCCGCTGTTAAGTGGTTATTCTGCCGCTGAGCCTGATGTCGCATCGCGCCGCGAACCTGCGGTCGATTTTGCGCCTTCAGCGCCAGTGAGAACGCAGGCACCGGTTCCTCCGCAGGAGATTCATGCGGATGCAGCCCCTGCGGCGAAAGCAGAGCCTCAGTCGTCAGCTTTTGCGCCTGCTGAGCCAGATGCACCGGCAGAAAAAGCGAAGCTGAAAGAGACGGTTCTGGTGCTGCACGTTGCTGCGCATCAGGGCGGCGTTATCGGCGGTGAAGTGTTGCTCAACAGCGTGCTTCAGTCGGGCTTCCAGTTTGGTGCCATGAATATTTTCCATCGTCACGTCAGCCCTGCGGGCAGTGGTCCGGTGTTGTTCAGTCTGGCAAATATGGTCAAACCGGGTTCATTCGACCCTGACAATATGTCCGACTTCTCCACACCAGGAATTACGTTGTTCATGATGGTGCCTTGCTTTGGCGATGCGCATCAGAACTTCAAACTGCTGTTGCAGTCTGCCCAACGCATTGCCGATGATGTCGGTGCGATGGTGCTTGACGATGAGCGTCGTATGATTACGCCGCAGAAGCTTGAAACCTATAAAGCGCGGATCCGTGAGGTCCTCGAGGCGACTGCCTGACTCAGGCGGTTGTGACATCCCCTATCTCCTGACCCCCGCTTGCGGGGGTTTTTTATCTCCACGGTGAGTCATGGCCACTATCGAAGAACAAATCCACCAATTACGCACTCAGCTGCGCCATCACGAATATCAGTATCACGTTCTTGATGCCCCTGAAGTGCCTGATGCCGAATACGATCGTCTGATGCGCGAACTGCGCGAGCTGGAAACGGCATACCCTGATCTGGTCACCGCCGATTCACCGACGCAGCGCGTCGGTGCCGCGCCGCTTTCTGAATTCGGGCAGGTTAAACATCAGGTACCGATGCTTTCTCTGGATAACGTCTTCGATGAAGAGAGCTATCTGGCATTTTATAAGCGCGTTCAGGATCGGCTGAAAACGGCTGAACCGCTGACCTTCTGCTGTGAACTGAAACTCGACGGGCTGGCGGTCAGTCTGCTGTATGAGAACGGTGAACTGGTGCAGGCGGCCACGCGCGGCGACGGCACTACGGGCGAGAACATTACCGCCAACGTGCGCACTATCCGCGCCATCCCGCTACGTCTGCACGGTGACAATATTCCTGCGCGTCTCGAAGTGCGCGGTGAAGTGTTTATGCCGCAGCCGGGTTTTGAAGCGATGAACGAAGAAGCGCGTCGCACTGGCGGCAAGGTGTTCGCCAATCCGCGTAACGCGGCGGCGGGGTCCCTGCGCCAGCTTGATCCGCGCATTACGGCCAAACGCCCTCTGACGTTTCTCTGCTACGGCATAGGCGTGCTGGACGGCGGTGAATTACCCCGCAGCCATTATGAACGCCTGCAACAGCTGAAAGCCTGGGGCCTGCCGGTCAGCGATCGCGTGCGAGTCTGCACCGGTAGCGACGAAGTGGTGGCGTTTTATCGTCAGGTGGAAGCTGACCGCCCTGCGCTGGGCTTTGATATCGATGGCGTCGTTGTCAAAATTGATTCACTGGATATTCAGGAAACGCTGGGCTTTGTGGCGCGTGCGCCGCGCTGGGCGACGGCGTTTAAATTCCCCGCGCAGGAGCAAATTACGCTGGTGAAAGACGTCGAATTCCAGGTTGGCCGGACCGGTGCGATTACGCCGGTGGCGCGCCTGGAACCGGTGCTGGTGGCGGGCGTCATGGTCAGTAATGCGACGCTGCACAATGCCGATGAAATCGAGCGTCTGGGCCTGCGCATCGGCGATACAGTTATCGTTCGCCGTGCCGGTGATGTCATCCCGCAGGTCGTTGGCGTGGTGATGGAAGAGCGCCCTGAAAATGCCCGCGAAGTGGTATTTCCGGCACACTGCCCGGTCTGTCATTCAGACGTTGAACGTGTGGAAGGCGAAGCCGTTGCCCGCTGTACCGGCGGGCTTATCTGTGGCGCACAGCGCAAAGAGGCGCTGAAACATTTCGTTTCCCGCCGCGCGCTGGACGTTGACGGTATGGGCGATAAAATTATCGATCAGCTGGTGGAAAAAGAGTACGTCAAAAATCCGGCGGATCTGTTCCGTCTGACCGCGGGCAAACTTACCGGCCTGGATCGTATGGGGCCGAAATCCGCGCAAAATGTGGTCAACGCGCTGGAGAAAGCCAAAGAAACCACGCTGGCGCGTTTCCTGTACGCGCTCGGTATCCGCGAAGTCGGTGAAGCGACGGCGTCCAATCTGGCTGCACATTATGGCTCGGTGGAGGCGCTGAAAGCGGCGGATATCGAATCCCTGAAAACCGTTCCGGATGTCGGTGACGTGGTGGCGAAACACGTGGTGAATTTCCTGTCGGAAGAGCATAACCAGCAGGTGATCGACGAGCTGCTCAGCCCGGAAATCAACATTCACTGGCCGGAAGTACAGGTGATCGTACCGGAAGAGATCGACAGTCCTTTCGCCGGTAAAACCGTGGTGCTGACCGGATCGCTTTCGATCCTCTCCCGTGACGAAGCCAAAGATCGTCTGACGGCGCTGGGCGCGAAAGTCTCCGGCAGCGTATCGAAGAAAACCGATCTGGTGATTGCCGGTGAAGCCGCGGGATCCAAGCTTGCGAAAGCGCAGGAGCTTGGGATCGCGGTTATCGATGAAGCGGAGATGATCCGCCTGCTGGGTGAATAAGCGATGGAAAAAGAAGATCTGATCCAGATTGCCAATATGGTGATGCCGTTCGGTAAATATGCCGGACGGGTGCTGATCGACTTGCCGGAAGAATATTTGCTGTGGTTCGCCCGCAAAGACGAATTTCCGCAGGGAAAACTCGGTGAGCTGATGCAACTGACGCTGACAATCAAAAGCGAAGGGCTGCAAAGTCTGATTAACCCGCTGCGCCGTAACGGGCCGGGTCTGGGTGGAACTGACGACTGAGGTCAGGAAATAAATGAACAAAGGCGCTGATTTCAGCGCCTTTGTTGTTTCTACGATGCCGTAATCTGCGCTGACTTCTGCGCCATGTCCTGCTGTTTTTTCTGATATCTCTTCGCCAGCACCGCACAGGTCATCAGTTGAACCTGATGGAAAATCATCAGAGGCAACACCATCATGCCAATCGCGCTGACCGGGAACAGTATGTTGGCCATCGGGATCCCGTTCGCCAGGCTTTTTTTCGAACCGCAGAACACAATGGTGATTTCATCCGCTTTGCTGAATCCCATCCAGCGAGCCATGTAAGTATTTATCACCAGAATGAAGGCCAGCAGCACCACACTGAACACCACGATAAACAGCAGTGAACCGATGCCGACCTGATGCCAGATCCCCTGAGTGACCGCCTCACTGAAGGCGGTATACACCACCAGCAGGATGGAGGTCTGGTCAGTTTTGCCAATCATCTTACGGTGACGTTCAACAAACCCGCCAATCAGCGGGCGCAACAAATGCCCGGCGATAAAGGGTACCAGCAGTTGCAACACGATGTGGCCGACCTGCTCAAGCCCGTTACCGGTGGTGCCCTGCACATGCATCAGCAGGCTCACCAGCAACGGTGAAACGAAAATCCCCAGCAGGCTTGATGCCGAGGCGCTGCACACCGCCGCCGCCACGTTACCGCCGGCCAGTGAGGTGAACGCGATCGCTGATTGCACGGTGGCAGGCAGAATGCACAGATAAACGAAACCGCTGTAAATCTGCGGGCTGACGTCTACCGGATGCCACCACTGAAACAGCAGACCGAGCACCGGGAACAGGATAAAGGTGCTGAACATCACCCACAGATGCAGCCGCCAGTTATTGCTGCCCTGAAATATCGCCTCACGCGACAGCTTGGCACCGTGCATAAAGAACAGCAGGCCGATGGCGATAATCGTCAGGTTATTGAAAAAGGCGACAAACATGCCGCTTGCCGGGAGAAATGTCGCCAGCAACACGGTGGCGATCAGCGTAAGGGTGAAACGGTCGGGTAAGAAACGCATTGTGGTGTCTCAGAAAGAGGTCATATTGTTCCGCTATTCTGAGCCTGTGGGTTACAATTAAAAAATTGATTTATTTAATCCATTAATGTGGAAAATTCATGAATTATTCTCTCCGGCAGCTACGCGTTTTCGTCGCCGTTTCCCGCTACGGCAGCTTCAGCCGGGCAGGGGAAGCCATCGGCCTGAGCCAGTCGGCAGTCAGCCACAGCATGAAAGAGCTGGAAGGGGAGATGGGCGTGCGGCTGCTGGATCGCACCACGCGGGAAGTGGCGCTGACCGATGCCGGGCGGCGTCTCGCAAACCGTGCCGAGCCTCTGCTCGATGAGTTGCACGCGATGCTGCTTGATACGCGAAGTTTCGGCACTCAGCACAATGGTCGCGTGCGGATTGCATCCAGCCAGACCATTTCCGCACAACTGATGCCTCAGTGCATCGCCAGCGGCGAACAGCTTTATCCCGACATTCGAATTTTACTCCGCGATCAGGCGCAGCAACTGGTGCTCAACAGCGTACGTAATGCAGAAGTGGATTTCGGTATTGTGATCGACCCCGGTGCCAGTACGGATCTCGACTGCGAACCGGTACTGAATGAGCCCTTTTTGCTGATGTGTCCTGAAGATCATCCGTTTGCCAGCCAGAGCGCCATCAAGTGGAAGGCGTTAAACGGCTGCAAGCTGGTCTTACAGGATTACGCCTCAGGCAGCCGCGTGCTGATTGATAAAGCGCTGAAGTCACAGGGCGTAAAGGCGGAAATCGTTCAGGAGATCGGCCATACCGCGACGCTGTTCCCGATGGTGGAGGCAGGCATTGGCATCAGCGTATTTCCGGCGCTGGCGCTGCCGGTGCCGCAGGGGAGCAGGCTGGCTATCCGGCCGCTCGAGCCGGAAATTAACCGCGTGCTGATGCTGGCAAAACGCAAAAACCGCTCGCTGTCTCCCGCCGCGCAGGCCATCTGGCAGGTAGTAAAAGACCAGGCTTTACTGCTGAGTGAAAAACGCAGCCAGCAGGGCATGTTCAAACCCTGACACCATGCTGGCTGTTTCTGACTAACGTCGGTTACACGTAGATATCAATGGCATTGGTGTCAGTTGGCTTATTGACGCCTTCTTCTTTTTTGATTTCAGACGCTTCTTCGGCTTTTTGCACCTGCTCGAGAGCTTTCTCGGCCTGCTGCTGTTGGATCTCCGCAATTTGCTGTTGCAGCATTTCGATTTGTTGCTGTAACAGTTCCTGCTGTTGTTTTACCTGTTCCTTATCGCCGCCTGAACTGCTCAGACTTTTGACCTGCTCGGTCAGTTTCTGAATCTGTTTCGTCAGCTGCGCAATCTGGCTGCTGCTGCCCGCATCGCTGCTGGAGGACGAACTCACCGAACTGCCGGTGGCACTGATTGTGCTCATAATAGCCTCGCTTAGTGTGGATAATTTTTTGCACGTAAGGGTGCTTAAGCGTTATCGGCGGCGCTGAGCCGGGCTTTATTGTTTTCGCAGATTTCTTACCCTGTCAGCGCGGTGCTTGCACGACAAGTTCAGGCCACCGCGTCAGCCAGCCTTTGCTGCTGATACGTTCGGCAAAGACCGCAGGGATGGCATGACGCGGATTGGGCGTGATAGTGAACGTAAAAAGGGCTTCCAGCCCGAGTGGTGCATTGAGCTCGATCTGCCCGGCAGGGTTCATCCGTGCGCCAATCGCCGTTTCCACTTCAACCCAGTAACTGATGGCCTGTGCGCTGGAAGTATAAGGCGCGTGCCCGTGCCGCTCATGCATCCGCGCCTGATTCTTCACAGACCAGGGCAGGTCGGGCGAGGACTGTAACAGGCGCTGTTCCAGGCGTTGATCTTCCAGGGACGAACAATTCTCTGGACTGAAATACACCACGTCGATGTCGTTGAGCGGTGTCGCCTGATCGTAACCGTGCAGCCGATCCCACACCAGATTGCGTACGAATCCAGCCGCCAGCCAGGCATCGTTAAGCCCCAGTTTACGCACCTCGGTCAGCGCCCGCAGGTGCAGTGGCTCTTCTGTGAGCCAGGTGATAATTCGTTGTTCCATCTCTTTCACGCGTCAGTCTCCGGAAGGGGGCGCTTTATTGTAGCCGCATTTCATGACAGCACTCCAACGCACCGTTTCGGATTTTACGGCCACACCGGCGCGCCAAAATGAAGCAAAACGGTGGGCTGAAAGGTGTCAGACCGCTTCGGCGCGGGATGGCTTAAGTGGTACAGCCTTTGCAGGATCGGATGTAGGCAGAAAGACCGGGCAGCACTGCGGCATTTTCGCTTCCAACAAAAATTGAGTTATCACCGGGCAGGGGATCACACATGCAAACCACGAAAGTCACTCCCGTTTTAAAGCGGACGCTGGGCAGTTTTAAACTCTGGGGCATCGCCGTCGGATTGGTTATTTCCGGCGAGTATTTTGGCTGGAGTTACGGCTGGGCTCAGGCAGGAACTCTGGGTTTTCTCATCACCGCACTGGTGATTGCCGCGATGTATTGCGCCTTTATCTTTAGTTTTACCGAACTCACCACCTCCATTCCTCATGCCGGCGGGCCTTTTGCCTACGCTTACCGCGCCTTCGGCCCCACCGGGGGATTTGTCGCCGGATTCGCCACGCTGGTGGAGTTCGTCTTCGCGCCGCCCGCCATCGCGATGGCGATCGGTGCCTATCTCAATGTACAGTTTCCTGCCATCGAACCCAAATGGGTGGCGGTTGGCGCCTATATCGTCTTTATGGTGCTCAACATTCTTGGCGTGAGCATTGCCGCAACCTTCGAGTTACTGGTCACGCTGCTGGCGATTTTCGAATTGCTGGTGTTTATGGGCGTGGTGGCACCTGGCTTTGAAATGTCGAACTTTATGCACGGCGGCTGGGCGGGCAGCGATACGTTCAGCCCGGCGGCGTTCTCCGGTATTTTTGCCGCGATCCCTTTCGCGATCTGGTTTTTTCTTGCCATTGAAGGGGCATCGATGGCCGCTGAGGAAGCGAAAGATCCGCAGCGAACCATTCCGAAAGCCTTTATCGGTGGGATCCTGACGCTCACCGTGCTGGCGCTTGGCGTGATGCTGTTTGCGGGTGGCGTGGGCGACTGGACGAAGCTGTCCAATATCAATGACCCGTTACCGCAGGCGATGAAACTGATTGTCGGCAGCGACAGCGGCTGGCTGCACATGCTGGTGTGGCTGGGGCTGTTTGGGCTTATCGCATCATTCCACGGCATCATTATGGGGTATTCCCGCCAGATTTTTGCGCTGGCGCGCGCGGGGTATTTACCGAAACGGCTGGCGACGGTGAACGCCCGTTTTCAGACTCCGCACCTAGGCATTATTGCCGGTGGCGTGGTGGGCATTGCGGCAATTTTCTCGGATTCTCTGATTGTGATTGGCGGCCAGCCTTTGACCGCAAATATCGTCACCATGTCAGTGTTTGGGGCGATTGTGATGTATATCATTTCAATGGCAGCCCTGTTCAAACTTCGCCGCAGCGAGCCGAACCTGATCCGTCCGTTTCGTGCGCCGCTCTATCCTTTCGCTCCGGCGCTGGCACTGGTGCTGGCGGTGGTCTGTCTGGGGGCTATGATCTATTACAACACGCTGCTGTTTTTAATCTTTGCCGCCATGATGTTGCTGGCTTACGCCTGGTTCCTGCTCACCCATCAGGCACGCCGTGACGCAGCGGAAGACCCGCAGTTACGTGGATTGCGACCGGCATCGGCCAAAATCGGCAAATAACCCGGTTCTCTAAGGAGCGTTATGTTTCAGACCACATTGAGCCACCGCAGCTACCGGTTTAAAGATTTACGCGAGCTGATGGCAAAAGCATCCCCCGCACGATCGGGGGATTATCTTGCCGAAGTGGCGGCGGCCAGCGCGGAAGAGCGCATGGCGGCGAAGATGGCACTGGCGGAGGTGCCGCTGAAAACCTTCCTGCAACAACTGCTGGTGCCCTATGAACAGGACGAAGTCACGCGGCTGATTGTTGATACTCATGATGTCGCGGCGTTTGCCGCGATTTCACACCTCACCGTTGGCGATTTTCGTGACTGGCTGCTGAGTGAAAAAACCGACAGCGCGGTGCTGGCGGCGGTCGCCTGGGGGATCACCCCGGAAATGGCGGCGGCGGTCAGTAAACTGATGCGTAATCAGGATCTGATTCTGGTCGCTAAAAAATGCCGCGTGATCACCCAGTTTCGCAATACCATCGGGCTGCCGGGACACATGAGCGTGCGCCTGCAACCGAACCATCCGACCGATAATTTACAGGGTATTGCCGCCAGTATGCTCGACGGCCTGCTGTACGGGTCCGGCGATGCGGTGATCGGCATCAATCCGGCCAGCGACAGTTTACCGCTGCTGGAAAATCTCAATTACATGCTCGACGACATCATCACGCGCTTTGAGATTCCCACGCAATCCTGCGTGCTGACACACGTCACCAACACCATCAAGCTGGTGGAACGTGGTGCGCCGGTCGATCTGGTGTTTCAGTCGATTGCGGGTACGCAAGCGGCTAACAGTGGCTTTGGTATCGATCTCGCTTTGCTGGAAGAAGCGCAGCAGGCGGCACTCAGCCTGAAACGCGGCACGCTTGGCGACAACGTGATGTATTTCGAAACCGGGCAGGGCAGCTGTTTGTCTGCCAATGCGCATTTCGGCATGGATCAGCAAACCTGTGAGGCACGGGCTTATGCCATCGCCCGGCGTTTTTCACCGCTGCTGATCAATACGGTGGTCGGCTTTATCGGGCCGGAGTATCTGTATGACGGCAAGCAAATCATTCGTGCCGGGCTGGAGGACCATTTTTGCGGAAAACTGCTGGGTGTGCCGCTGGGCTGCGATGTGTGTTACACCAACCACGCCGAAGCCGATCAGGATGATATGGACACGCTGCTGACGCTGCTGGGCACCGCCGGGCTGACATTCCTGATTGGCGTACCGGGCGCGGACGACATTATGCTCAATTATCAGAGCACCTCTTTCCACGATGCACTCTATATCCGCGAACTGCTGGGGCTGAAACATGCGCCGGAGTTTGCAGTCTGGCTGGAGAAAATGAACATCATCGATCCGCAGGGCATTTTGCAGGATGCCCGCGCGTCGCATCCGTTGCTGCGTCAGTTGCCGCAGTTAAGCTGAGGGAAGCCTGTGACAAATAATGAGAAAGCACCGGGGGAAATCCAGCTGGTGCACAACAATCCGTGGGAAACGCTGCGTCAGTTTACCGCCGCACGTATTGCACTGGGGCGCACCGGTTCAAGCTTACCCACACAAGAACTGCTGCGTTTCGGTTTAGCTCACGCCCAGGCGCGTGACGCTGTGCATCAACCCTTCGACAGTGAATCGCTGGAAACCGAACTTCAGCAACTCGGGCTGAAAACGCTCACCGTCGCCAGCGCCGCACCGGACAGAGCCACCTATCTGTGCCGCCCCGATCTGGGGCGCAAACTTTCTGAAGAAAGCCGTCAGTCGCTGCAAAGCCTCACTGTGAAGCCGTCAGATGTTGTTCTGATTGTGGCAGACGGTTTGTCTTCGAAGGCGGTGCACCGTCAGGCCGTTCCGCTTATTTGTGCATTGCTGCCTTATTTAAACACGCTGGAACTGACATTAGGACCGGTGGTGCTGGCGCATCAGTCGCGCGTGGCGCTGGGCGATGATATTGCCCAGGCGATGAATGCGAAGGCGGTGGCGATTCTGATAGGCGAACGCCCCGGCTTATCCTCGCCGGACAGTCTGGGGATTTACATGACATGGGGGCCGCACACCAAAAGGCTGGAATCAGAAAGAAATTGTATTTCGAACGTGCGTCCGGAGGGGCTGAACTATCCGCAGGCGGCTTTTAAGCTGGCGTGGCTGCTCGAACAATCATTCCAGCGAAAATTGTCGGGGGTCAATCTGAAGGATGAGAGCGATAACCCGGCGCTGCACAACAAAGTCGTGCCGATGTTTAAGCTGGAGTAGGGAAGGGGGAAAATAGAACCAGCAGCTGGTTCGCCTCCATCACGGTTTAAGTTCCGGAGTACAGAAACGAAAAAAGCGCCTAAAAGGCGCTTTTCTCTGAATTGGTGGGCCGTGCTGGATTGATTCGGCCTCCGGCCTCACCCTGCGGGCAACGCTGTCGCGTTGTCGTCTCGCTGCGCTCGGCTCGAACCAGCGGCTGGTTCGCCTCCATCACGGTTTAAGTGCCGGAGTTCAGAAACGAAAAAAGCGCCTAAAAGGCGCTTTTCTCTGAATTGGTGGGCCGTGCTGGATTCGAACCAGCGACCAATTGATTAAAAGTCAACTGCTCTACCAACTGAGCTAACGGCCCGCAGAAGTGGTGGGCGATGACGGGTTCGAACCGCCGACCCCCTCCGTGTAAAGGAGATGCTCTACCAACTGAGCTAATCGCCCACTTCTGGGTACTCCACAACGTAAGTCAGAAACTGCTGAGAAATGGTGGGCGATGACGGGTTCGAACCGCCGACCCCCTCCGTGTAAAGGAGATGCTCTACCAACTGAGCTAATCGCCCATTTCTCATTCCTGCTTACTATCACAACGCGTCCACTCTAAGAGTGGTGGGCGATGACGGGTTCGAACCGCCGACCCCCTCCGTGTAAAGGAGATGCTCTACCAACTGAGCTAATCGCCCCCGTCGTGATGGAGTCGCATTATAGGGATACTTGAAATTACGTCAACGCTTTTTAAAAACAAAAATGATCGTTCGGCTTATTTTTAGACAACATGACGTCTTTCTCGCCCGCGTAGTCGATTCTTTACGCATTCATGGTCTTAAACCGGCGACCTTACCCTGTATCAGCGTTGAGGAATCAGGGCAGAGTGGTAGAATGTCAGCCACTTTTTGTTAATTAAGAGCAGCGTTTCTTGGCGTTGCGTGATTAAGGTTGCACCCGGATGAAAATCAAAACCCGTTTTGCCCCAAGCCCGACCGGCTATCTGCACGTCGGCGGCGCCCGTACCGCACTGTATTCCTGGCTCTTTGCCCGCAACCTTGGCGGTGAGTTTGTGCTGCGCATCGAAGACACCGATCTCGAGCGTTCCACTCAGGAAGCTATCGACGCGATTATGGATGGCATGAACTGGCTGAATCTGGACTGGGATGAAGGCCCGTATTTCCAGACCAAACGTTTTGACCGCTATAACGGCGTGATCGACGAAATGCTGGAAAACGGTACTGCGTATAAATGCTATTGCTCTAAAGAGCGTCTGGAAGCGCTGCGTGAACACCAGATGGCAAATAACGAAAAGCCACGTTATGACGGCCGCTGCCGTGACAGCCATGAACATCACGCTGCTGATGAGCCGTGTGTGGTGCGTTTTCGTAACCCTCAGGAAGGTTCCGTCATCTTTGATGACCAGATCCGTGGCCCGATCGAATTCAGCAATGATGAGCTCGATGATCTGATCATTCGCCGTACCGATGGTTCTCCTACTTATAACTTCTGCGTCGTGGTCGATGACTGGGATATGGAAATCACCCACGTTATCCGTGGCGAAGACCATATCAATAACACCCCGCGTCAGATCAACATCCTGAAAGCGCTGGGCGCGCCTGTACCGGTTTATGCCCACGTTTCTATGATTCTGGGTGACGACGGTAAAAAACTGTCCAAACGCCACGGTGCGGTCGGTGTGATGCAGTATCGCGACGATGGTTATCTGCCTGAAGCGCTGCTGAACTATCTGGTGCGTCTGGGCTGGTCCCATGGTGATCAGGAAATCTTCAGCCGCGACGAAATGAAAGCGCTGTTCTCACTGGAAAACGTCAGCAAATCTGCCAGCGCGTTTAACACTGAAAAACTGCAATGGCTAAACCATCATTACATCAACGCGATGGACCCGCAGTACGTGGCGACCCATCTGCTGTGGCACGTAGAGCAGGCTGGCATCGAAACCCGTAACGGACCGCAGCTGTTTGAGATCGTGACCCTGCTGGGTGAGCGCTGCAAGACGCTGAAAGAGATGGCGGAATCTTGCCGTTACTTCTACGAAGATTTTGCAGAGTTTGATGCCGATGCAGCGAAGAAACACCTGCGTCCGGTGGCACGTCAGCCGCTGGAAGTGGTGCGTGCGAAACTGGCTGCCATCACTGACTGGACGGCTGAAAACATTCACCATGCCATTCAGGGCACGGCAGATGAGCTGGAAGTCGGAATGGGTAAAGTCGGTATGCCGCTGCGTGTCGCCGTGACCGGCGCAGGCCAGTCACCGGGTGTTGACGTGACCGTCCACGCTATCGGCCAGAGCCGTGTGCTTGCGCGTATCGACATGGCGTTAGCCTTTATTGCTGAGCGCGAAACACAAGCTCAGTAATCGCAGCCGCTCGTCATAAAAAAAGCCAGCGCGGGAAACCGGCTGGCTTTTTTCTATTTATAAATCCGACGCGTGAAAAACGCCTGAATTAACGTTGTTCGGTCGCCGGTGTCGCTACCGTCGGGCGATAAGCCAGGAAGTACATCAGACCGACAAAGCCTGCACCGCCCACGGCGTTACCGAGGAAGACGGCAACGAAGTTCGGGAAGTACTGGGACCAGCTCAGTGCACCGGCAAAGATTGCCGCAGGCACGATGAACATGTTCGCCACCACGTGCTGGAACCCGATTGCCACGAATGCCATGACCGGGAACCACATGCCGATCACTTTGCCGCCGACGTCTTTACTGGCGAATGCCAGCCAGATCGCCAGACACACCAGCCAGTTGCAGCCGATCCCTGAAATGAAGGCATGCATAAAGTCAGCATTCACTTTTGCGGTGGCAGTGGCGACGGTTTTGCTGAGGAATGCGCCTTCCGTCAGCCCTAACACGTGGCCGAAGAAGTACGCGACCGCCAGGCTACCTAACAGGTTGGCCAGCGTGACCCAGAACCAGTTACGCAATACGGCAAACAGACTGATCTGACGCGCGAACCAGGCAATAGGTAAGGTCATCATGTTACCGGTCAGCAGTTCTCCCCCTGCTAACACAGTCAGAATGATGCCTACCGGGAATACAGCGGCACCCAGTAAGTTACTGAAAGAGCCCCAGGATGCAGGTAACGTCCCTATTACATGCAGATCCAGCAGGAAGCCGGTGGCGATGAATGCGCCCGCCAGGAAACCCAAAATTAACAAATTCAACACGGAGGAATGACTTTTCGTCACGCCTGCCGAGACAGCGATGGATGCGATTTCTTTAGGTGAATACAAGGACATGAGATTGCTCGTCGTAATGGATTATGATTATTGCGCGAGCAGTCTATTCTGAGAGTTATCTCAAAACAAGACGATTTTAATAGTCTGCTAACATTTCATTAATCATTCAAACCTGCTTGTTAATAAAATGTGTTGGCCGATCATAAAGCTAGTGAAAATGCGGGCTGGAGGGGCGATCGTAAAACAACGCATCCTGCTAAAAATTTGTTTAAGGGCAGGGCGGATTTCCCTGCAAAATGGGGTATTTGGCGGCTTTTTCAGCGCTTGATTGCAGAAACCGATTTAGCCGTTGACAGGGTAGACACGGTTTCATATGATGCGCCCCGTTCACCGGTTTTTACTGGTTTGAATTGGGGGTATAGCTCAGCTGGGAGAGCGCTTGCATGGCATGCAAGAGGTCAGCGGTTCGATCCCGCTTATCTCCACCAACTTCCTTTCCAGAGTAAGTTGGCTGTTTCCCTCCAGAGGAAACAAAAAGTAAATGTGTACGACCTCGTGTGGGGGTATAGCTCAGCTGGGAGAGCGCTTGCATGGCATGCAAGAGGTCAGCGGTTCGATCCCGCTTATCTCCACCAAATATTAAAGAAACCCGCTTCGGCGGGTTTTTTGCTTTCTGCGCGTTGTCATTTTTCCTTCCTGTTTTGCAGCACCAAATTGCCGCCATAAAAAAACCCGCCGGAGCGGGTTTCTTTGTCGTTCAGTCGTTTGCTTACTTACGCCAGTACCAGACCCGCGATAGAAGCAGACAACACGCTGACCAGCGTTGAGCCGTACAGCAATTTCAGGCCGAAGCGTGAAACCACGTTGCCCTGATGTTCGTTCAGGCCCTTGATAGCCCCTGCCACGATACCAATCGAGGAGAAGTTAGCGAAGGACACCAGGAACACGGACAGGATACCGACGCTGCGTGGTGACAATTCAGCCGCCACTTTCTGCAGATCCAGCATCGCCACGAACTCGTTGGAAACCAGTTTGGTTGCCATCATGCTGCCCACCTGCAAGGCTTCGTGGCTTGGCACGCCCATCATCCATGCAAACGGATAGAAGACATAACCCAGCACGCCCTGGAAGGTGATACCGAATACCACGTCGAACAGCGCATTCAGGCAGGAAATCAGTGCGATGAAACCAATCAACATGGCTGCAACGATGATCGCCACTTTGAAGCCGGCGAGGATATATTCACCCAGCATTTCAAAGAAGCTCTGACCCTGGTGCGTGTTACCGATCTGCAGGTCTTCTTCCGAATCAACTCTGTAAGGGTTGATAAGAGACAGTACGATAAAGGTACTGAACATGTTGAGCACCAGCGCAGCCACGACGAAACGCGGTTCCAGCATGGTCATATACGCACCCACAATCGACATAGAAACAGTCGACATTGCCGTAGCGGCCATGGTGTACATACGTTTTTCAGACATTTTGCCCAGAATATCTTTATACGCGATAAAGTTTTCTGACTGACCCAAAATCAGGGAACTGATGGCGTTGAAAGATTCCAGTTTTCCCATGCCATTAATTTTCGACAGTACCGTACCGATGATACGGATGACGAAAGGCAGTACGCGGATGTGTTGCAAAATACCGATCAGTGCGGAAATAAACACGATCGGACACAAGACTTTCAAGAAGAAGAACGCTAATCCCTTATCGCTCATGCCCCCAAATACGAAGCCGGTTCCTTCCGCAGCGAATCCTAATAATTTCTCAAACATATCTGAGAAGCCTTTCACAAAACCTAAACCAATAGATGAATTCAGGAAGAAATAGGCTAAAAGGACTTCGATCACTAACAGCTGAACGATGAAACGTAAACGGATGCTTTTACGATCACGGCTCACCAGTAAAGCGAGTACTGCGACAACGGCCAACGCTAATACAAAGTGCAAAATGTTAGACATGGGTGCTCCAAATTAGAGGCAGGCTATATTTCGACGGACATTCTATGTAACGCGTACATTTAAAACGTGAAGTCGCTTGCAAATATAGAAATTGCAGACATGAATTGCAACAAATCCCATTCCACCACACAAAAAATCAAGATGTTAAGAAAAATAGGCACAATTTGCTTTCTTGTGCTAGCTTTATCATGTGCCGTAATGCGTTCTAAATCTGGTCAAACAGCCTCTGTTTTAGGAAAGCGCGCGCGCCTGGATTGAGAAAGCCGGGCGGGCGAATAACCACACAGTTATCACGTCGTCGCTTACTGCCTATCAGAATCATCGCTCAAATTTTTCTAAATGCACTTGATAATCATTATCATTTAGACGATATTTGTGTAAGCGTAATAATTGTAGGGGTTAATCCATTATGTTTAACAGCCGGACCGAATCTTCAGGCCGCGCATCCAGAAAGATGAAATTTTCGCTGATGGGACCGGCCTTTATTGCCGCCATCGGTTACATCGATCCGGGTAACTTTGCGACAAACATCCAGGCCGGGGCTTCTTACGGTTACCAGCTGCTGTGGGTCGTGGTCTGGGCTAACGTCATGGCGATGTTGATCCAGCTTCTTTCTGCCAAGCTGGGTATCGCCACTGGCAAAAACCTGGCTGAACATATCCGCGATCGTTTTCCCCGCCCGGCTGTCTGGGCGTACTGGGTGCAGGCTGAAATTATCGCCATGGCGACCGATCTGGCGGAATTCATCGGCGCGGCGATCGGTTTCAAATTACTGCTCGGCGTGTCGCTGTTGCAGGGCGCGGTGCTTACCGGTATTGCCACCTTTATTATCCTCGGTCTGCAAAAGCGTGGACAAAAACCGCTTGAGCTGGTGATTGCCGGTTTGCTGCTGTTTGTGGCTGCGGCGTATATCGTCGAACTCTTCTTCTCGCAGCCCAGCATGCTGGCGCTCGGCAAAGGGATGCTGATCCCTTCTCTGCCCACCAGTGATTCTGTTTATCTGGCTGCCGGTGTGCTTGGCGCAACCATCATGCCGCACGTCATCTATTTACACTCCTCACTGACCCAGCGGGCCGGTAAGGCATCGAAAGAACAGCGTTACTCTGCCACTAAGCTGGATGTCGGGATCGCCATGACCATCGCCGGTTTTGTGAATCTGGCGATGATGGCGACCGCCGCAGCAGCGTTCCACTTCAGCGGTCACAGCGGTATCAGCGAGCTGGATCAGGCTTATCTGACACTGCAACCGTTACTCGGCCATGCCGCTGCCACCACTTTTGGCCTGAGCCTGGTGGCTGCCGGTTTGTCTTCAACGGTAGTGGGTACCCTGGCGGGGCAGGTGGTGATGCAGGGCTTCGTGAAGTTCTACATTCCGATCTGGGTGCGTCGCGTGGTCACCATGATGCCTTCCTTTATTGTGATCCTGATGGGGCTGGATGCGACACGCATTCTGGTGATGAGCCAGGTCTTGCTGAGTTTCGGGATTGCGCTGGCGCTGTTGCCGCTGCTGGCGTTTACCGGTAACCGCCATCTGATGGGTGAGATGACCAACACCAAAACCGTGCAGTGGGCAGGGCGGGTGATCGTCCTGATTGTTGTCAGCCTGAATCTCTATCTGCTGTTCGGCATGCTGAAATAATCACTGCATCGCCGCAAAAAAAACGGGACAGCGCAAACTGTCCCGTTTTTTTTATCTGTGATCTTCGCGGATTAATGGCGATGATCGCCATGACCCCGGTGGTCACCGTGTCCGCGGTCCGGGCCGCGACCTCTGTCGTGACCATGACCCCGATCCGGCCCGCGGCCAGGATGATCATAATGCGGACGCCCGTAATAGCGCGGCGGAGGCGGACGATGATGAGAGCGGTTATCCCACCAGCCGCGATCGCGCCAGCGGCCGCCATCCCAGTAATAGCCGCGATGGCTGCGTTCACCGTAGTAACGCCCGCGGTGATTGTTCCACCAGCCCGCATCACGCCAGTCATACCCATCCCAGTAATAACCACGACGGTCGCGGTCACCGATATTGATTGAAAGCCCAGGCGTGCTCAGGCTAAAGCTGCTGGCCTGCACAGCGGGCGCTGCGGCAGGAAGCAATGCGAACAATAATGTACCGAACAGTAAAGGCTTAATCATGATGCCCCCAGATTCCTTATAATTTATGCTGACAGTTATAAGGTGAAGGCACCCGCTATTCTATGGGGGCAATCCTGTTTTGATTGATTTACCCACCCTTAACGGAATCCTTACTCAGCCTCCATAAAGGGATGTTTTTTCACCGTCAGGGTAAACGCTTACACTAAAATCGCTTCGATGGCAGCCAGCTCTTCCTGAGTGAAGTGACGGTTTGCCACCATACCCACCGCATCGTCAATCTGGCTGGTTTTACTGGCGCCAATCAGCACTGACGTCACGCGGTCGCCGCGCAACACCCACGCCAGCGCCATCTGCGACAGTTTTTGTCCACGGGCCTGCGCGATGTCATTCAGCTTACGGACTTTCGCCAGCTTTTCTTCGGTCAGCTGATCGGTGGTGAGGAATTTACTGCCGCTGGCGGCGCGGGAATCCTCAGGAATACCTGCCAGATAGCGGTCAGTCAGCACGCCACCGGCGAGCGGTGAGAAGGCGATGGAGCCGACGCCGTTATCTGCCAGCGTATCGAGCAAATCGGCTTCAACCCAGCGCTCGAACATGGAATATTTCGGCTGATGGATCAGGCACGGCGTTCCCAGCTGTTTGAGAATGTCGAATGCCGCTTTGGCGCGGTCAGCCGGATAGTTCGATAACCCGACATACAACGCCTTACCCTGGCGCACGATCAAATCCAGCGCGGCCATGGTTTCTTCCAGCGGCGTATCAGGATCCGGGCGGTGATGATAGAAGACATCGACGTAGTCCAGCCCCATGCGTTTCAGGCTCTGGTTCAGGCTGGCAACCAGATATTTTTTTGAACCCCAGTCTCCGTACGGGCCGTCCCACATGGTGTAACCGGCTTTGGAGGAGATAATCAGTTCGTCGCGATAAGGCAGCAAATCTTCCTGCAAAATACGGCCAAAATGCTGTTCTGCCGAGCCAGGAGGTGGCCCATAGTTATTGGCGAGGTCGAAGTGGGTGATCCCGTGGTCAAAAGCATGGCGGATAAGATTGCGGCCATTCTCAAAATGCGCGTTATCGCCGAAGTTATGCCACAGGCCGAGAGAAACGGCAGGCAGTTTCAGGCCGCTTTGGCCGCAGCGACGATATTCCATCTTTTCGTAACGGTTTGAACTAGCAAGATACGGCATAGGAACCTTTATTGTTTGAGGTAGGTGTCGTGTAAGGAATCAGATAAAAACCCTTTTAGTGTATGCGCTTTCACTAACAATTCCAGCTACCACGATCACAACCAGAACAATCCTTACGGCGCGTTACCGTTGAAAAACAGGGCTATTCCCTCCCGCTATTACTTTTACTGTTCAGGGGCTGCCCGTGCGAGATCGCAGTGCAGCACTGTAACTCTGCGTTGCCACGTCTTTTTTCGAATAAAAAATATCCTATTCCCCGGTTTGGCGTAATACTTACGCTAGTGGGATTAACTGTTTATTTTCTATTTAACAGAGGATCGTCATGGATAATATCTATACCGTAGGGGACTATCTCTTAGACCGCTTATCATTTAGCGGGATCTCGGAGCTGTTTGGCGTGCCGGGCGATTACAACCTGAAATTCCTCGACAGCGTCATCAGCCATCAGCAAATTACCTGGATCGGTTGTACCAACGAACTCAATGCCGCCTATGGTGCCGATGGGTACGCGCGCACCAAAGGGATCGCCGCGTTGCTGACCACCTTTGGCGTCGGTGAACTCAGTGCGCTGAACGGTATTGCGGGCAGTTATGCCGAATATGTGCCGGTTATCCATATCGTCGGCGCTCCGCCCCTCTCAGCACAGCGCAAAGGCGAATTACTCCATCACACCCTGGGCGATGGCGATTTCAGCCATTTCATGCGCATGTCGCAGCCGGTGAGTGTGGCGCAGGCGTCACTGACGCCGGAAAATGCGCTGGCCGAAATTGACCGCGTCATTGAAGACGTCATCTATTCCTTGCGCCCCGGCTACCTGTTACTGCCGAGTGACGTGGCCGCCTTGCCCGTCAGTACCCGCGCCCATGCGATTCCTGCGCGGCAATCGGCGTTTTCCGCCTCGTCTCTCGAAGCCTTTGTGGCGGCGGCGGATGCCAAACTGCGCAGCGCCGGACGCGTTTCCCTGCTGGCCGATTTTCTGGCGGATCGCTTTGGCGTGAAGGCGGCGCTGGAGCAATGGATGGAGGAAGTGCCGCTGGCGCACTCAACGCTGCTGATGGGCAAAGGATTGTTCAACGAGCAGCAGCCGAATTTTGCCGGGACGTATTCCGGTGCCGCCAGCGCCGCCTCGACCAAAGAGGCCATTGAGGGCGCTGACGTGGTGATTAGCATCGGTGTGAAGTTTACCGACACCATCACCGCCGGTTTTACCCAGCAACTTCCTGCCGAAAAATGTATCGATCTCCAGCCATTTTCCGCCCGCGTCGGCAATCAGATATTCCATCAGCTTCCGCTGGAAAAAACCGTCAGCGTGTTGCATCGCCTTACGGCGGAACGGGCCGATCAATGGCCGCCTTACGCGGTTAAACGCACCACACTTCCGCAGCCTGCGGATGACAGCCTGGAACAATATGCCTTCTGGCAACAAATTCAGGCCTTTCTGCAACCTGGCGACGTGCTGGTGGCAGAACAGGGCACCGCCTGTTTTGGTGCGGCGGCGCTGAACTTGCCGCAGGATTGCCAGTTCGTGGTCCAGCCTTTGTGGGGCTCAATCGGCTTTACGCTGCCCGCCGCATTTGGCGTGCAGATCGCCGCACCTGATCGCCGCGTGGTCTTGCTGATCGGCGACGGATCTGCGCAGCTGACCCTTCAGGGCCTGGGCGCGGCGATCCGCTATGGTTTGCCGCCGGTGATTTTCGTCATTAATAATCAGGGCTACACCGTGGAAAGGGCGATCCACGGTGAGACTCAGCGCTATAACGATATTGCGCAATGGAACTGGACGCAGTTCCCGGCGGCGTTTGGCGGCAAAGAAGTGTTCAGCGCGCGGGCGGATTCGCCGCAGGCGTTGAAAGAGGCGATAGAACAGGCCGGCGCCAAACGGCGGATGGCCTGGATTGAAGTGATTTTGCCTAAAATGGATATTCCCGCGTTACTGGATTCCGTCACCCGATCTCTGGCGAAACGCAATTCAGGGGAGTAATTCAGCGTCCGGCGGCGGCGGGTCAATCAGCTGGTCGATGAACCAGCTTCCCGCCGGGCCGGGCTGATTATTTTTACTCCACACCGCATCCACCGAAATTCTCTTCGGCCAGCCCCGCAGCGGCAGGCTGACCAGCTTGTCATGCCCGAACTGCTTCACCAGCCAGTGGGGAAGTGTGGCCCAGCCAAACCCTTGCTCTGCCATTTCCAGCAGCATCAGGTAGCTCGGCGCAGACCAGATCTGGCCCTGCGCCCGTGGCATTTCCCGGCGGCTGTAAGGTTGCAGACACAGCTGGCGGAAGGTGTGTAACTGTTCGGGTTGCAGAGAGGAAATACTCGCCAGCGGATGTGCTTTACTGCAAAAAATCGACATATCCGTTTGCTCCGGAAGACGCGCCACACCAATATCCGGCGGATAGTGATCCTGCACTTCCACCATGCCGATATGCGCGCGGCCCGATTGCAACAGATCGATCACGTCCTGATCTTCCGCTATCTGACACTCAAATTCGATATCAGGATAGCGGCGCTCAAACCGGCGCAGCAGCGCTTCGTGGTGTGTTGGCTGATAAGTATCGGAAAGCACAAACGTCAGGCGCGTTTCCACCTGAGTGGATAACCGGACGGCCAGTTCATCGAGACGCTCACTGGCAGCCAGAATGGCCTGAACATGGCTCAGCACGCGCTGCCCGGCAGGCGTCAGCACCGGATGTCGGCTCTGGCGATCAAACAGCGTGACGCCCAAATCCACTTCCAGATTGGCAATCGCGGTGCTGACGGTGGACTGGCTTTTACGCAGTTTACGGGCGGCAGCGGAAAAAGATCCCGCGTCGGCAGCCTCCACAAAGGCCATGAGGGCTTCGGGTGAATAACGCATAATCAGGCTCCGTGAGTCTCTTTGAACGACGATCTATCGATTTTATCAATACTTTCTATCTTTTACCTATCTCATTTTATAATGATAATGCCTGCCTGGTGACAACCGTCACCCCTTTTTAATTTCAGGAATCAGGCAGGTTTTTATGTCTAAGCAAACACGGAATATCTCTCAGAAAACGTTCGGCGAGCGCATTTTTCATGCGGTTGGCTTTGAAACGCTGGCGGTGCTGATTTCAGCCCCTGCCGCGGCGTGGCTGCTCAACAAACCGGTCTGGGAAATGGGCGCACTGGCTATTATGCTGTCTACCACGGCGATGGTATGGAACATCGTTTATAACAGCATTTTTGACCGGTTCTGGCCTGTATCCCGTGTGGTGCGGACATTTAAAATCCGCGTAGCGCATGCGCTGGGCTTTGAAGGCGGATTTATCATGATTGGTCTGCCGATTGCCGCATTGTGGCTGGGTATCGGACTGCTGGATGCCTTCATGCTGGAAGTCGGGTTCTTCCTGTTCTTCCTGCCGTATACCGTCGCCTACAACTGGATCTACGACACCCTGCGTCAGCGCTGGATGAACCGCCGTCTGGCGGCCGAGCGTTGCGCGGCTAAACACTGATTTCACATCGCTGAATGCCCGAAAAAGCCCGCAGACATTTTCTTTGTCTGCGGGCTTTTTTCAGTTATGGTTTTGCTCAACACGTAACCTCAGGGGCGAAAATGAAGACGTTAGGGCTGATTGGTGGCATGAGCTGGGAATCCACGGTGCCGTACTACCGCATGATCAACGAACACGTAAAACAGCAGCTCGGCGGATTACATTCGGCCAAACTGTTCCTTTACAGCGTCGATTTCTATGAGATCGAAAAACTGCAAATGGCCGGCGACTGGCAGCAGGCGGGTGAAATCCTCGGCAATGCCGCCCGTTCTCTGGCGCGCGCAGGGGCGGAAGTGATTGTGGTCTGTACCAATACCATGCACAAAGTGGCCGGTGATATCGAACGCATCGGCGGTTTGCCGCTTCTGCATATCGCGGACGCCACCGCAGAAAAAATTAAAGGGCAGGGGCTGCGTAAAATCGGGCTGCTCGGCACACGTTTCACCATGGAGCAGGATTTCTATCGCGGGCGTTTGCAGGAAAAACATCAGATTGACGTGGTGACGCCGGATGACGCTGACCGCGCGATCGTTCATCGCATCATTTATGACGAGCTGTGTCTGGGCATCATTAATGATGATTCCCGCGAGGAATATCGCCGGATTATTGGCAAATTAGAACAGCAGGGCGTTGAAGGCATTATTTTGGGCTGCACGGAAATCACCCTGCTGGTGGGCGCGGAAGACGCGCGCGTCGCGGTCTTCGACACCACCGCCATTCATGCGCTGGCGGCGGCGGAGTTTGCCTTAACGCAGGATTAATCTTTTTCCGGATCCTGACGCCCCAGCCGCTGTTTAGCCACCTGCATCAGCGGTTTTCCTGCCAGCATCAGCCAGGCTGGCAGCATCACAATGCACAACAGCGGCAGCAATTTCAGCCCCGGCACCACGGCGGCGGCCATAAACAAACTGAGCCAGCCGTCGCGCGTGACCACCAGAACCATTCCCATCACGGCGCAGGACACGGTCACCGCCGCCGGTACGTCAGGCGCATACTGGTGCAGCATCAGCCCCAGCGAAACGCCGACGAACACCGCCGGGAAGATCCGCCCGCCGCGAAAACCGCAGGCAGCCGCCACCACGAGCGCCGCGAGTTTGGTCAGGGTGATCGCCAGCAGCGGCCCCATCTCAAAAAGCTGGTTCGAGTGGGCAAGCTCTTTCATTTCATCCAGCCCTTTGAACAGCGTGATTTCCCCGCCGATAAGCGCCAGCAATCCCAGAACAAACCCGCCAACCCCAAGCCGGATAATCGGATCATGAATGCTGTAAAACATCCGGTGCAGATGCGGGAACAGCCACACGGCAATCATCCCCAGCGCAATGGCAATCAGCACCACCACTGAACCGCTAAAAATATCGATCAGACGGGAGCTGTCATACGACGGAATGCTGAGTGAAAAATCAGGCTGGAAGAACTGATCGGTCGTCAGCGCGCCCGCACCGGCGGCGAGCAAAGGTGCAAACAGGCGATCCCACAAAGGCACATCTTTATTGGTACCGAGGGTTTGCGAAAAAATCAGCGCCGCCGCCACCGGCGTGCCGAACAGCGCGCCGATAGTGCCAGCGGCGGCCAGAATGACCCAGTCGGTGGTCGGCACTTTCGGCAACAGACGCGAACCCAGCGCGACGACCAGCGCGATATTGATCACCGTGATCGGATGTTCCGGCCCGAGGCTGACGCCACCGGCCAGCCCGACCATCAGCGCCAGTGCCAGTCCCGGCAGCGCATTGACCGCCACCGGGGCGCCAATCAGCGATTCCGTCGCCGGATCCGGCCCGGCGTGGCCTGGCATATACTTGATCAACGCCCCGACACCAATCCCGGTCAGCGTCAGCATGAACAGTGTCCAGGTGGCTGACTGGGTATTGACGTGCAGAACGTCAGGAATGTACTGCCACAGCAGGTTTTGCAGCGCGCCTGACATCATCATGACCAAAACCAGGATCAGGCTGGACATGACACCAATAACGATTGCGGGCAGGGCAAAAGCCAGCATGATTCTGGCGCGAGGATGAAACATGCAATGATTTCCTTATTATATAATTTTGATTGCCCTGATAGCTTAGATGAATATCAGCAAGGTCAGTTTGCGGGTGGCCGACATTATTTTGTGTGACATGCCGCATAAATGTGCGTTGGTACAAAACTGCATTGCAGCGTATAGCAATTACCGCTATTTTGCCCACACGAATCTGTCAGCTCTGCCCCATTGCAGGCATTCGCCAGTCGCTTTTATTGATGACCACCACTTACATCAGGGTGTCTGGCAGCGTACTCATGAGCACAGCATTTCTGGCGTGGATGCGCAGTATAACGAATTTACTTTTGCGGAGAATAACATGACTAAATACTCCCTGGTGGGCGATGTCGGGGGCACCAACTGTCGTCTGGCGCTGTGCGCCTTAGACAGCGGCGAGATCTCACAGTCTCAGACTTTTTCCGGGCTGGATTACGACAGCCTCGAAGCCGCGGTACGTGAGTATCTCGCGCAGCAGCATCAGGAGGTTGAAGATGCCTGTATTGCGATCGCCTGCCCGATCACCGGCGACTGGGTGGCGATGACCAACCACACCTGGGCGTTCTCCATTGCCGAAATGAAACAAAGTCTCGGCCTGCAGCATCTGGAAGTGATCAATGATTTCACCGCCGTTTCCATGGCGATCCCGATGCTCAAAGAGGCTGATCTGTTGCAGTTCGGCGGTAAGAAAGCGCTGGATGGCAAACCGGCAGTGATTTACGGTGCGGGCACCGGCCTCGGTGTGGCTCATCTGATCCATGCCAACAAACAGTGGCTGAGCCTGCCGGGCGAAGGCGGACATGTGGATTTCGCACCTAACAGCGAAGAAGAAGACATCATTCTTGAGCAGTTGCGTACTGAAATGGGCCACGTGTCTGCCGAACGTATTCTCTCGGGGCCGGGGCTGGTCAATCTGTACCGCGCGATCGTGAAATCTGATAACCGCGTGCCGGAGAGCTTCAAACCGAAAGACGTCACCGAGCTGGCGTTATCGGATGAAAACGTAGACTGTCGCCGCGCGCTGTCGCTGTTTTGCGTGATCATGGGGCGCTTTGGCGGGAATCTGGCGCTGAACATGGGCACATTTGGCGGGGTCTATATTGCTGGTGGCATCGTTCCGCGCTTCCTGGAATTCTTCAAAGCGTCAGGTTTTCGTGCCGCGTTTGAAGATAAAGGCCGCTTTAAAGATTACCTGATGGATATCCCGGTATTCCTGATCACGCACGATCAGCCAGGATTGCTTGGCGCAGGCGCGTATTTGCGTCAGTCGATGGGTATGACGATCTAAAAAAAGCTCCCCCTGTAAAGGGGGAGTCATCAAAACCGCATTAACTGTCTGAATTCTTTCACCTTGCTCCGGCTTACCGGCACTTCAAAATCCAAATCACTCAACCGCAAAATATAGGTGTTGTTAAACCACGGCACGATCTCGCGGATCTTTGACAAGTTCACGCAATACGAACGATGGCAGCGGAAAAAATGCTCTTCCGGCAGGCGGTTGCAGAGTTCGGTGATGTTCATCGGCATGGTGAACTCTTCTTTGCGGGTATACACCTGCGTCACCTTTTCCTGCGCGGCGGCGTAGTAGATATCGTTGATGTCGGTCACGATAATCCGCTCATCTTTAATCAGATTAATGCTGTGGCTGATGCGGTTAGCGCTGCCCTGCGCCGGATGGACATCTTCAGGCTTACTGCCGCTCTGCTTATCCCTCGCAAAGTGCGACTCCAGCTTTTGCAGCATGGTGACAATGCGTGACTCATGATACGGCTTGAGAATGTAATCAAAAGCCTCGATTTCAAAGGCTTCGGCAGCGTGTTCTTTATAGGCCGTAATGAACACGATGTAAGGCTTATGCGCGAACTTACTGATGTTTTGCGCCAGTAACACGCCGTCCAGCGAAGGGATGCTGATATCCAGAAAAATAGCATCCACTTCATGGGCTTGCAGATATTTAAGCACGTCCAGCCCGTCATCAAAGGTGGCTTCAATTTTGATGCTGCTGTGCGTATTAATGAGATAACTCAGCTCTTCCTGAGCCAGAACTTCATCTTCGACGATAATAGCTTTCACGGAATTATCCCCCGGTGCGAGCGCCCGAAAAGCGGGCGACAGAAATAAAGCAGAGAAATTCCCTCAACATGGTCAGGCTATAGTGCTCTCGGGGGCTGCCGTGATTTTTGCCGGGGATTGAGTGATCAAAAACGAAATATCCGTGCCGGGTTCGAGGCGGCGGATCACCAGCCCCTGACCATACAGTAAAGAGACGCGATGATGCACATTCAGCAGGCCGATTTTATTGCCGGGCATTTCATTGCGTGCCACACGATCGATGGTTTCCTGATTAATGCCGTGGCCGGTATCTTTCACCGAAACCCACACGCCGTTGGCATGGTGCTTCACTGAAATCACCACCACGCCTTTACCGCTGCACTTTTGGATCCCATGCACGATGGCATTTTCCACCAGCGGCTGAATGAGCAGGCTGGGAATTTTTACCGAAATGTCATCATCAATATCGTAGATTACCGTCAGTTTACTGCCAAAGCGGGCCTGTTCGATGGCGATATAATCCTGCACCTGATGCAACTCTTTGCGCAGATCGATCAGCTCGTCGTTCAGTTCCAGGTTGTAGCGCAAATAGCGGGAGAGATTGATCACCAGCTGGCGCGCCACGTCAGGGCGGGCGCGGATCGAAGAGGAAATGGCATTGAGGGCATTAAACAGAAAGTGCGGGTTTATCTTGCTTTGCAATGCCCGCATTTCCGCTTTATTGGCCATTTCGCGCAGCTGCTCGGTGCGCGACACTTCCATCTGGGTAGACATAATTTGCGACAGGCCAATCGCCATCACTTTCAGCGAATAGGTGATGCGGTGCGGATCGCAATAATAGATTTTCAGTGAGCCGGTGACTTCGCCCTTTTCCCACAGCGGGATAATAATCAGCGAGTGAATTTGCGGCGTGCGGTGCATTTCGTCGTTGTTTTTCACCGTAATTTCACCGCTTTCCAGCGTGGCTTTGGTCATCTCACTGAGCGTTTCATGGCCAATATTGTATTCTTCTGCCCCCACGCCGACGTAGGCCAGAATGTTTTTGTTATCGGTGATGGCGACCGCATCGGCATCGATATCATCACGTATAATGCTGCAAATGCTGGCCAGGGATTCTGCATTAATATTTCGAAAATAGGGGAGCGTTTTATTGGCAATATCCAGTGCCAGCCGCGCCTGCCGGGCGGCAATCACCTCTTTTTCATCCTCGACGCTTTGCACCAGCAAGACAATCAAGCCGATAGAACTGGCCCCGAGGATCAGCGGTGCGGCGATATTCATCACGATATCCAGCCCGAGCGAAAAAGGCCGCGCCATCAGCAGGATCAGCACCATCGTCAGGGTTTCGCACAGCATCCCCGCCAGAATGCCGACTTTCCAGTGCAGCGCTTTTTTGACTTTTTTATTGATATAGCCCGAGAAAAAACCGGCGGTAATACTGGTGATCAGACAGGGAAGGGACGTCGGGCCGTGGATGTCGATCAAAAAGCGGTGAGTGCCGGAGATCACGCCAGTGATAATGCCGACCCACGGGCCGAACAGGATCCCGCCGGACATAATGGCAATGGTTCGCACGTTGATGAGCGACCCTTCCACGTTGATCCCCGAGAGCGTACCGAAAATGGCAAACAACGAGAAAATCGCCGTCACGGCGGTCAGTTCCAGTGCCGTGTGGTTTTCATTTTCTTTGTGCAGCAGTTTGCGGAACAGCGGGGTACGCGTGAGGAAGAACAGGCAGATCAGCATCAGTGCCGCGCGGTCAAAGACCGCCAGCAGCATATCGAACATGTGTTGCATGGCAGGTTCTCTGCGCGACATTGTATAATCACGCTAAATTAAATCGTGGTTTATTATATGTAAAACACCCGTAATTGACCACCAGACAGACGGCGTTCAGCCTGTCTTGGCACAATAAAAACAGGGATAATTTGCTGACAGCAAAGGAGTTCGGATGATGATTTCGCTTTCGACCGCAAGGCTTCACATGCAACCACTCCAGGCCGATGACTGGGCTTTTTTCCTGCGGTTGTATCAGGATCCTGACGTCATGCGTTTTATTGGCAACCTTGATACCCCCGCTCAGATCCACAGTCGCTTTGAACAACGGCTCGGTAACTGGGATCGTTACAGCGATTTCTGGTTGTGTCTGCTGATCCGTGAAAAACAGACCGGTGCTGCGGTGGGGCTGACCGGATTCTTCCCTGACTGGCGGCCTTATCAGCAGGCGGAAGTCGGATTTATTCTGGCACCTGAGCATCAGGGCAAAGGCTACGCGGTGGAATCCCTGCGTGAAGTGCTGAATTTTGCTTTCGACCACTGTGATTTTCACCGGCTGCAAGCCAATGTGCTCGAAGGCAACCACGCCTCACGCCGCGTACTGGAGAAATGTGGTTTTCAGATGGAAGGTCTGTTGCGCGACAGTTATCGCATTGGCGATGAATGGAAGAACGACTGGCTGCTGGGATTGCTGAAGCACGATCCACGCTGAGAACCGGGCAACGCTAAAAAAGAGTGTTCACACTCTCGACAGTTTTTTGAGTCTGCGTTATGTTCGTGGAAGGCCGCAATGCGGCCAGCGTCGCTCGGACGGTCCGGGCGCTTACGTATCCTCGAGGAAATTATGGCTGATTCCAGTTCACCACGTCGTTTTTCACGTATTGATCGTCTTCCCCCTTATGTTTTCAATATCACCGCTGAACTGAAAATGGCGGCGCGCCATCGCGGCGAAGACATCATTGATTTCAGTATGGGTAACCCCGACGGCCCGACGCCGCCGCACATCGTTGAAAAACTGGTGCAGGTGGCGCAGCGCGAAGACACCCACGGCTATTCGACGTCACGCGGTATTCCGCGTCTGCGCCGGGCGATTTCCCGCTGGTATGCCGATCGCTATCAGGTCGAGATTGATCCGGAAAGTGAGGCCATCGTCACTATCGGCTCGAAAGAAGGGCTGGCGCATCTGATGCTGGCGACGCTCGATCACGGTGACACCGTTCTGGTGCCCAACCCAAGTTATCCTATCCACATTTATGGCGCAGTGATCGCCGGTGCGCAGGTGCGTTCCGTGCCGCTGACCGAAGGTGTGGATTTCTTCGCTGAGCTGGAAAAAGCCATCCGCGAAACCATTCCGCGCCCGAAAATGATGATCCTCGGCTTCCCGTCCAATCCGACGGCGCAGTGCGTGGAACTGGATTTCTTCGAGCGCGTGGTGGCCCTGGCAAAACAATATGACGTGCTGGTGATCCACGATCTGGCGTATGCCGATATCGTGTATGACGGCTGGAAAGCGCCGTCAATCATGCAGGTGCCGGGCGCAAAAGACATCGCGGTGGAATTCTTCACGCTGTCAAAAAGCTACAACATGGCGGGCTGGCGCATCGGCTTTATGGTCGGTAACCCGGAGCTGGTCAGCGCGTTAGCGCGCATCAAAAGCTATCACGATTACGGCACCTTCACGCCGTTGCAGGTCGCAGCCATCGCGGCACTCGAAGGCGATCAGCAATGTGTGAAAGACATCGCCGAGCAATACCGCCAGCGCCGTAACGTTCTGGTGCGCGGCCTGCATGAAGCGGGCTGGATGGTGGAAAATCCGAAGGCTTCCATGTACGTCTGGGCGAAAATTCCTCCGGCTTACGCCCATTTAGGCTCGCTGGAGTTCGCCAAACGTCTGCTGGCCGATGCTAAAGTCTGCGTCTCTCCGGGGATTGGTTTTGGCGATTACGGTGATACGCACGTGCGTTTCGCGCTGATCGAAAATCAGGATCGTATTCGTCAGGCGGTTCGTGGGATCAAAGCGATGTTCCGCGCCGACGGCTTGCTGCCGCCGAAGAAAACCGCGGGTGAACCGCCCGTGGAGCAGGATCCGACCGTCACGCCGTAACAGGTTGCGTTGATATGATGTTAAACCGGCAGGCGCTGTGGCCTGCCGGTGAAGGACAAAGACGCGGGTTATTCACGACGCGTCATTCAGAATGTGTCACTTACTGCTCACTATCATTGTTGTAATGAATCACCCGCCGTTTGCCCTTAATCTGCACGTCTGACTCTCTGCGCGCTACCGGTTTGACCTCCCCGTTACGCAATGCCTGAATGATCTCTTCTCTGTTTTTTTCCTCATACAGATACAGCTCACCGGCTTCAGTCCATTTCCCTGCCTTTCGGGCGTACACCCGGCAATTAACCGATTTCGGATCCAGGGTATTACACAGGAAAACTTCTTTCTGTTTGTCGTTGTTCAGTTCAAGAGTGTTGACGATGCACACGCCTTGCAGGCTGAGGCAATCGCGCAGCGTACTGCGGTATTTTTCCAGCTCAGGCAGGCTGTTCCACCAGGCATCTTCAGGCTGAACCGATCCCTTCGCCAGCTGGATCATCTTCTTCGCATTTTCTGCCCGGTAATCTTTAGCTGCCTGCGCGGCATCTTCCACGTCATAAGAACCCCAGCGCGACGTCTGTGAAAGGGTGTTTTTCAACAGCACCAGCAGATGGGGATCGGCCACGAACGCCGGATTTTGCTGCAACGCCTTCAGCGCGTCGTTGCCCCGGCGGCCGGTATCGAAACGCAGCATATGCAAATCGAGATCTTTCGCCTGCGTTTTACCCTGGTCTAAACGGGCAATCTGATTGTTCACGCTGATACGGTACGGGTCGAGCAGCGGGCTGTTAACGGCGATCACCAGTAAAACTACCAGCAGCGAGAGCGGTTTGTTTAACTGGGTGATGCGCGGCAGCCAGTCCGGACGTTTGTCGATCACCGAAAGGCTGTAGCACAACGAGGCCACCAGCGTCACCCCGATGGTCAGCACAGCCCAGAGACGCTGAGGCGTCCAGCCGTACTGCGTAATACGTAAACCGGTCGCGTACATCGCCAGCGCGGCATACACCGGCAGCAGCAGAATGGCCGCATTGACCAGCAGACGGATGAAACGCGGATACGGCTTCGAGGCGTTATCCGCTTCGCGCACCACGTTCACCAGCACCAGTACACTCATCGCCATGATGGTCAGCAGGCTGGCCGCAGACCAGGCATCGGACAGCGCCTTCAGCCCGGTGAACGGCAGGGCGCACAGGAACAGCAGCGCCACAAACGCCACCAGCGGCAGTAAGCCTTTGAGAATAAAACGAATAATGTTTTTGGTGGTGTTCATCAGCGACGGCTGGGTGCGGCAGGTGACGATACTGATGCCCAGCAGCAGCCCGTAAACCAGCCACATAAACAGCGGCGTATCGAAGAACAGCGTGTGGAAATACTCAATGCCAATCAGCCTGAACAATGCCGCACACAGCGCCATCACGCCCAGGGTCAGCAACATCAGCAGCACGGTGAGCATCAGGCACAGCGTATTTTGCGAATAGCACGCCGCCAGATTTGCGTAGCGGTAACGGGTGTCCGGCGGGAAAGACTGCACCTGCAACCACGGCAGCACAAAGTAAACCAGCAGAACCAAAGACTGACAGAAAGGAAACAGCACCGCCTCCGACGGCGCGCCGGTCATGTTGCTTTTCAGCCACGCCGCCATCCCCGCCAGCAGCAACGTCAGCACGGCTATGCCGCCCCAGAAACGGCGAGAATTCAGGTGCACGACCGATAACGAAATCAGGACCGGTAATGTAAATGCCATAGTCTGGCCGTAAATATTATGGCTCAGGGATTCGAGCGCGGGAGACGCAGGGTGCGAGAGGAAGAAATACAGCAGCAGTCCCTGCAACACGCAAATGGCGATGATGACCGCCCGGGCGGAAGTCGGAACAGGCGGCATAACGCTGCCTGCGCGAGTGAACTGAGACATCCGTGACTCTCCAAAATGTAAGGGGAAATGAACGTAAACAATCCTGCAAGTGTAATGGGTTACGCCGCAGAGTGCAGAAATCTCTTTGAACTGGCGGCGTTTGGCTTTTGTGAGCCCGGCCACATAACTGGCAAATTCAGCGACAGTCACTAGGCTTGAGGCTGAGGGAGTGATTTCGAGGTGGAAAATGACAGAACAACCATTGAAAGAAAAGCGCATTGACGTTGTGAAGACTTTTTACGCCAAACTGGATCAGGCCGATGCTTCCTTATTAGATCTTTTTACGGAAGACGTCGAACTGTTCTTTCCTAAGTTTGGCACCGCACAGGGCAAATCCTCACTGGGAGAACTGGGAAAACGTTTTGCGCTGGAGATCGATAAAATCCAGCACATTCAGGACGCATTTCGCTTTCTGAGCGACGGCGACACCCTGGTGCTGGAAGGGCAGATGCGCGGAGTGATGCAAAACGGCGACCGCTGGCCAACGTCGCAGGCGGGGCGTCATCATTTTTGTACGGTGTTTGAATTTGACGCGTTGCTGATCAAACGGCTGAGCATTTATCTTGATCCCGATTTTAATCTTGAAGATAAAAAGCGCGTTAATAATTACCAGCAAGCCGTGAAAACTCAGGAGAACAAAACCTGAGGTTGTTCCTAAAAAAAGAAGGGAAGCGGCCTCAACCCGCCACTTCCCTTCGCCAACTGCCTCTCATCAGGATTCGGCAGGGACAATAGTGTTTTTGTAGCGTTGAAGTATCGGTGAATTGATATCCGACGGATTCTGCAACTGCCACAGATTGCGGTCGATACCGTCATTGACCAGATAAATTACCCCGGATTCAATGGCCGACATCAGGCACAGCATGACGGGCTCGTTGGTGGTATAGCCCAGTTCGCCTTCCAGCAGACGCTGATAGTCGATAAAGCGGAACACCCCGGCCTGCACTTCGTACGACAATATCGTCTTACTGGTATTCACTGACGACAGAACTTCCCCGGTATTGACGTCGACAGCACGCAGGTTCACGGCTATCTGGTCCAACTGGTACTGCGTGCTGGCGCCGATACCGAAGTAACGCGCACCAATCCCGCCTGATTTCACATTGCTTTCATAGCCGATAATCGAGCCTTCAATCAGGACATTCGCCGCCACCAGCGAGGAGAGCGGCCGCTGGTTGTTGATGGCGACGCTGCCATTTTCCTGCGCGGCGCGAATAATTTTGCGTTCGTTGAGCAGGTTTTGCAGCCCCTGACGTTCCAGCGGTATAAACCATTTCGAATCTTTCAGTGCGGACACCAGCATCGCCGTGGCGCTCTGCGGCACCGCCGTCGAGAAGTTACTTGCCGGGTACGGCTTGAACTGACCGGTTTCATCCTGAATGTTGTACACCGACACAAATATCCGTCCCTGCGGAGGCGGCAGATGGGTCAGGTCGGTGTAGCTCGGCGCACGCGGTAATAATGTCGGTCTGGCGGCTTCTTTAGGTGCTGCTGTCAGGCACCCGCTCAACACAAAAACTGCGATGAGTAATAAATAATTGCGCATGATCTCATTCCCGTTTTTTCCCTTCTTATTTCGATTTCGTATCGAATTTTTTGGGGATTTTGTTCGTCGGAATCAGTTAGTCGTTGCTGACAAACCCTGAACCTGAATGGTGGACACTTTGCCGGTCTGACGGTCGGTGACATTCATCACCAGCTGCCCGTCGGTATTCTGGATATCCACAATAAAGTCCTGCGTCACCAGCCTGCCGGGTTTACCCTGATTGATGTTGCCCATCAGCGTGCCCAGCAGTTGCGACTGAATCGAGGCAGTGAAGTTATCCAGCGCCGAGGTGCCGGACGTTCCAAAGTCATAGCTGTCCGGATCTTTATACGAGTTTTGCGCCTGCGCCTCATTGAGCAGAAACGAGCCATTGTTCGGGTTGCCGCCGAAGTTCGGGTTAACAAACTGAAAGACCATACTGCCGCCCCAGGAAAGCGGGGACGCCGTCAGTAACGCCAGCAGCATCACCGAGCGGGGGACTGAGACTGGAATATTCACGATGCTCTCCTTAAAAGAGGCTGTGCATTAAAATTCATCATGGGCAAGATCCCCGGTGCCAAGTAACGCCTTGTCTAACTGGCGACGTGATAGCGCCTCGGTGACGCCATCTATGGCGGTGTCGACGTCCTTATTAAAATTGCGACGATTTGGGAACAACAGCGTCTGGTAGAGCGTGTCCTGGCCTATTTTGACGCTGATCCAGCTGCCCCAGCGTGCGCTGGGCCTTTCTGAAATGGTGATGTTTTCCGGGTAGTTGCGGTCCCACTTATCGGTAAAACCGCGATAAAAATCATGGCCGACCGAGGTCACCGTGTGATCGATGACCAGGCCGGGATCTTTAATTTCCGCTGCATGAACATGCAGGCAGGCGCCGCAAAGCAATGCCAGCCACAGCCACAAGGTCTTGCTGTAAAGTCTCATGATGTCAGCGCTTGAGATTGTCGTTGGCCCAGGACGCCGCCTGAGTGCGGTTTTTTACCGAGATTTTTCTAAATAAATTATAAAGATGCGTCTTGACGGTGTTTTCACTGATAAACAACAGCCGCGCAATTTCCGTGTTCGACGCCCCCACACGTAATTTATTGAGGATCTCTTTCTCGCGATGGGTCAGTCCGGTGTCTTGCGAGTGAAGCTGGCGAAAGGCACCCGACTGATTGATCAGGTAGCTGGCAAAACCCTGCGAGAAATAGCATTCGCCACGGATCACGCTTTTGATCCCTTCCACCAGATTGCTTTCATCGGCTGAGAGATAAAACACGGCGCTTATCCGCGGCCAGGTTTCTATTTCACGAAAATGGTATTCGTCAGGCGTATTGAGTAACAACAGTTTCACGCTGTCGTGATAATGGTGTAATGCGGATTGCCACTGTTCAATGGTGCGGCGATCTGCCTCCATCATGTCGAAGAGAATTAATGTCTGATGAAGATATTGATCCTCTAAGGACTTATGAATGTTATGGAGTCGGGTACTGACACAAAGTTGCTGTTTTAATTGCTGCAATAAAGCACTGGCCTGTAATGACGGTTTCGTCACTAATAAAAGAATATTATTATTGATCGCCGCTTCATTAAGCATAATCAAACCCTGCCTTGATTATTATAGCCACGGCCTTCTGTTGCCTGATTAAAGAAAGGCAATAATGAGGCCGTTAACTTATTTTGCTAAATCTATAGCTGTATGTTTGCTGTGTATATCTAAAAAGAGAAAATAAACACAACCTGGTGCACATAATATTTTCAGGTCGTTTCATGTGCGGTACTGACTCAATTTAGCGTTTGGCCTCTCTTACGCAAGGCCTATTTGTGTTTCAAAATGTAACGTAAAATGTATAAAGTTTTCCTAATGTATTGCCATGCGCAATGTAAATCCTGTTCAATAAAATTAAAGTAACGGGGTTTACATAATCTTAACGTTTGCCGTTGTTAACCCAGCGATTTTAATCATTCCCTCTCCGAAAATATTCTCCAAATTCTGCAATACACTTCATCATTCTGCTTTAATAACTCAAATACCACCCGCTCTAATAATCGATTTAACTTAGGTGGCAGGGGTCAGAACCCTATGGAAAGGTATAGGAAGTGGCAGGAATGGCGGTGTGGCGGCGTTTTTGGCCTAATTATAAGCAACGGAAATGTGCGGCAGATCGCTTTATTGCCGAAGGGAACGTTCCCGAGCCATTAAGAATAGTTGCATTTGTGTGATTAATGAAATGACTCTTTCCCGTTACTTTAGGATTAATGCCATGCACCAGATTAGCCGTATTGACCTTTAACCAGAATGTACTGGTCAATCCGCATGAGAAGGGGCAACTCATACTTTTTGATGAAGCCGGAAATTAAAATACGACGTGCGGGTGAGTTCCTTATTTTTCTTAAACTCCATAATCAATTCGTCAACAGCAATAAAACCGGTCAGCAAGAAATTGTTCTCCGGATTTAATACAGGGTGACGAAATGAAAAAGACTTTACTGACCCTGGCATTACTTTCAGCATCCTGGGTCGTTAACGCACAACAATATGATATGGCTTTCCCGGAGATAAGTGCCGGCAGCGCTGAAATCTATTATGCAGGTGCGGGAAATTCATCAGGGAATACATCGGCGATTTATCAGAATGGCAGTAGCAATATGGCCTACAGCAATCAAACAGGTAACGGCAGTACGAGCGTTATCCGGCAGTCTGGCTCAGAAAATACTGCGCTGATAAAACAAAGAGGTAATGGAAATAATGCGGATATTTCTCAAAGCGGCAGCGATAACTTTGCCTATATATCGCAAACCGGTGGCGGGAATTCATCCATTACGCAACAGAATTTTGGTAACACAGCTTACATTCTGCAAAAAGGCCGGAGTGTGACTGAGATACGCCAGAATGGAACGAACCAGAGTAGCGGCGTCGTGCAAAACTCGTCAGGAATGGCGATTAGAGTGACACAGCATTAAAAAACATACGTTCTTATGACATCCGATATTAAACCAATGGGGTAGCATCATGAAACTTTGGAAAATTGTGGCAGTCTCCGCTTTAGTCGTTAGTGGCAGTGCATTTGCAACGGGTCAAAATCATGGTGGCGGCGGCGGTGGTGGTCCTTCTACACCTCCATCAACAGTGCCGACATTCACGGCCACCCAGTGGAATTCTGAAATTCAGATTTACCAGCAGGGTACTGCTAACCTGGCGAATGCCACTCAAACCGGTGCGCAGAAATCGCTGACTGCGGTAAATCAGGACGGGTTCAGAAACACCTCTGGCACGAATCAGACTGGCGACGGCAGCCTGATCAGTGTGGCGCAGAAAGGCGAATACAACACGGCTAACGTGTCGCAATCCGCTAACGGCAGTAAAGTGCTTGTTTCTCAAAACGGTTCAGGTAACTACGCGCAGGCTTCACAGGGCGCAAACGGTTCTCTGACCAGCATCACCCAGCTTGGTACAGCTAACCTGGCCTACGCCAGTCAAAACTGATTAACCATTCCTCCCCTGCGAAGGGGAGGAGCAAAGCAGAACAGGGCACTAGCCCTGTTTTTTTTCGACTGAACCCGGAGAATAAAGGCTATGCATTTACTCCTGATCGCCGCCGTCATGTCCAATCAGCTTTGGTTTGATACGCACAATGAGGCGCAGAATTACGTCATCACCCCGATGGTCAACCTCACCAAAGCCTGCGCCTGCCAGGTGGCGGTGTCCGTTTCGCAACAAGGCAGCGCGGGCAACAGCACCAGCCGTCAGAGCAGCAACGTCAATCTTTCTGCCAATCAGCCACAGCCGCTCGGGCAGATGCGCTTTGCCGTGCAGCCGGGCAGTAAAACCCAAATCATGATCACGGTGACAGACGGCGGTACGCTGCGTCTGGAAAAGCAGATAACGTTGCCGGGTGATGCGTAACCGCAGGTCCGGGGTTTCAGACCGTCAGGGAGTCATAGCCTTTACGGCGATAATTCAGCGCCGAAACTCCCCAGAACAGGATGAAAATCGCTACCGCGGCGTAACCGACGCTGCCCATGTTGTCGTTGAGATGTTCCACTACCCGCCACAATCCGCCGTGCAGATTCAGCTTGTCGGCCATCAGCCCCAGCGCTTCCAGCCCGCCGATAAACAGCGCAATGAAGACGCTCGTGGCGGTAATGGTCATGTTGTAATAAAGCTTGCGAACCGGCTTGTCGAACGCCCAGCCATACGCGCCAACCATCACAAAATTATCCAGTGAATCAATCAGCGCCATGCCGCTGGCGAACAGCGCCGGAAATACCATAATGCTCCACACCGACATCCCGGAAGAGGCACCCGCCGCCGAGATGCCCAGCAGGCCGATCTCCGTGGCGGTGTCGAAACCCAGCCCGAACAGAAATCCCACCAGATACATCTGCCAGCTTTTGTTCACCATATTGAAAGCGAAGCTGAACAACCGGCTCATGACGCCGCCCTGAACCTGATGCAGTTCCTCTTTACCGGTGAAGGTCTGACCGCGTTTTACTTTCTGAAAACGGCGGTAAACATCGCGCAGGATCAGCGCATTCAGCAGCGCCATCATCAGTAAAAACAGGGCGGAAACCAGCGTGCCGAGGGTGCTGCCGTAATCGTGCAGCCAGCCGATTTTATTGCCAAAGACCAGCGAGGTGGCTGCAATCGCCACGCAGGCCAGCACCACAATGCTCGAATGCCCCAGCGAGAAAAAAGCCCCGACGGCCACCGGCCGCTGACCCTGCTGCATCAGCTTGCGGGTGACGTTATCGATGGCCGCGATATGGTCAGCATCCACCGCATGACGCAACCCGTAACCGTACGCCAGCAGCGTAGCTGCAATCAGCGCGGCATTGTGACGAAACGCCGCCAGCGCCCAGCCCCACGCCAGAAGATTGACGGCAATCAGGCCGATAAAAAGCCAGAAGGCGCGGCGATGCGTATGGAAAAAATCGCGGTTAATCATGGGGATCCTTATTGTTAATTCAGATTGAAACCAGAAACAGACTGAAGACGGGCGCAGGCGACAACCGCCTGACCCAGAGCCAGCCCGCCGTCACCAGCCGGATACTCCCGCGGCAACAGAACGTGCAGTGGTGATAAAGCCTGATGTAAAAGCTGGCGCAGCAGCCGGTTATGCAGCACGCCGCCGCTCAGTGCGACAGTGCGGGTGCCGTTTTTCGCGCAGTAATAGCGGGCCAGGGCGGCAAAACCTTGTGCCAGTGCGTCATGAAAAGCGAACGCGCGTTCGGCAGGTGTCGCCTGCCAGCCGAGCCATTGCTGCCAGAAAACGGCCAAATCCAGAAAGGTGCCGTCCGCGGCGTGAATGAGCGGCAGGGTGACAGGATGTTTTACGCCGTACGCCTGATGTGCCAGCGCTTCCAGACGGCAGGCGGCCTCACCTTCCCAGCTCAGACTTTCCGGCGCGCAGCCGGTCGCGGCTGCCACGGCATCGAATAAACGCCCGCAGGAGGAGGCCAGCGGGGAATTGATGCCCGCCACCACCGCCTTCGACAGCGGCTGCCATGGCTGAGTAAGCAACGTTTGCGCTTCAGGAAGGTGTTGCCAGTCCGGCACAAATGCCATCCACTGCGCCAGAAGATTTCGCCAGGGTTCACGCGCGGCGCGGTCGCCGCCCGGCAGAGCCACCGGCGGTAATCCGCCCAGGTGTTCGCACCGGCGATAATTCACCAGCAGGCATTCGCCGCCCCAAAGCTGGCCTTTCTGACCGTATCCCAGGCCATCCAGCACCAGCCCGATGACGTTTCCGCCCTCCAGCGGCCAGCGGTGTTCCGCCAGACAGGCGGCGATGTGGGCATGATGATGCAATACATCCACCACCCGCGTGCCGGGCTTGTCCGCCTGAACATGGCTGACATAAGCGGGATGCGCATCGCGGGCGAGAGTCACGGGCGTACAGGCATAAAGATGCTGGAAATGTTCAATCGCCTGCTGCTGTTGCAGGGCAATATCGCGGTGCGCCAGCGAACCAAAGTGCGCGCTGAGTATTGCCTGCCCGCCGCGGACCAGACAAAACGTATTTTTCAGATCGCCTCCGAGCGCAAGCAACGTCGGCTGCACCAGAAAACCCGGCGGCAATGGCAGGGCGTCCGGCACATAACCTCTGGCACGACGCAATATTTCAGTGCCCTGCGGGGTCAGGCGTACCAGTGAATCATCGGCACGCTGGAGGATTTCGCGGTTGTGCAGCAGCCACAAATCGGCAATGCCGTCGAGCTGGCGCAGCGCGTCGGTGTTGGATAACGCCGGTGCGCAACCCGCCGCATTTCCCGAGGTCATGACCAGCGGAGTCGGGTAGGCCTGCATCAGTAAATGATGCAGCGGCGTAAACGGCAGCATCAGCCCGACCTCATCTAAATCAGGGGCGATAGCCTCACACAGCACAGAGCGGTTTTTTTTCTGCGTCAGCACGATGGGCGCGGCGGGGGACTGCAACACTTCCCGCAGTGCGGGCGACGCCGGGTCATCCGTGCAGCGCGCCAGCCAGCGGATGTCCGGCAGCATCACGGCCAGCGGTTTTGTCGGACGATGTTTTCGTTCCCGCAGCCGCATCACGGCAGCCTGCTGCGTGGCGTCACAGGCCAGATGAAAACCGCCCAGCCCTTTGATGGCGACAATGTTACCGGCGCGCAGCGCAATCACGGCCTGCGCGATGGCCGCCTGATCCTGTGCCAGCACCTCACCATTTTGTCCGGTGGCGCTGAGCCCCGGCCCGCAGTGAGGGCAGGCGACCGGCTGCGCATGAAACCGCCGGTCTCCGGGGTTGTGATATTCCTGTAAACACGCAGGGCACAGCGTAAATTCCGCCATGCTGGTGGAAGGGCGGTCGTAGGGCATTGAACGGATCAACGTAAAGCGCGGGCCGCAGTGGGTGCAGTTGGTAAAGGCATAGCCGAAGCGACGATCGCCGGGCTGCTGAATATCCTTCAGACAGGCCGGGCAGGTCGCGGCATCCGGCACCACCTGAGTGTCCATCTGACTTTTGCGACTGCCGGTGATCGTGAAACTGTGTGGCGGATCCTGCCAGTCGAAAGGACCCAAGGTAATGCTGTCAATGCGCGCCAGCGGCGGGCAGTGGCGTTGTAACTGTTCGACAAAAATGTCGATATTGACCGGCTTCAGCAGTCTGATTTCCACTCCCGCGCTGTCGTTACAGACTTCACCGCGAAGTTGTAAACGGTCAGCCAGTTGCCAGATAAAAGGCCGGAAACCGACGCCCTGGACTTTGCCACTGATGCGAATGAGTAAGCCAGACATAAAAACCCTTTTTAAATGGCGGGGAAGAGGGATTCATGGCCACGGCGGATCCCGCGTTGTCATTCATACCCCCTCCCGACCCCTCCCCGTTGCAGGGGAGGGAGCAAAACGACACCTCACACTTTGAGGTGCGGATCTCCATTAACCTAAACTTCAACCACCGGGATCACATCTTCAACGGCACGGCGCAGACGTGCTTTCATGTCGCTGTAGCTTTGCTGTGCATAGTCTTCCGCCCAGCGCTGATCGGCGATGTTTTCCACGTTGACCGCACAGTATTTGGTTTCCGGCGTTTTTGAGATCGGATCCAGATTTTCCTGCGTCAGCTCATTACAGGCACCGATCCACCACTGATAGGTCATGTACACCGCGCCAATATTGATACGCTCGTTAAAGTTGGCGCGGGAAATGACTTTGCCACGGCGGGAGGCAACCCAGACCAGTTGCTGATCGCGGATCCCCAGCGCCTGCGCATCCTGCGGATGCATCTGCACGAAGCCCGGCTCGTCGGCCAGCGTTTGCAGGGCGGCACAGTTACCGGTCATCGAACGGCAGGAGTAGTGGCCGACTTCGCGCACGGTACATAACACCAGCGGATACTTGCCGTCCGGCACTTCAGCAGGGGCGCGCCACGGTGCAGCGAAAAGCTGGCCTTTGCCGGTTGGCGTGTCGAAATGATTGTCCTGATAAAGGTACTGAGTCCCCGGACTTTCCAGCGTGGTGCACGGCCACTGGATATGCCCGAGCGTGCCCATTTTTTCGTAGGTTGCGCCGTAAAACAGCGGGCACAGCTCGCGCATTTCGTCCCAGATTTCCTGGTTATCGTTGTAATGCATCGGATAGCCCAGTTCCGTTGCCAGCAGGCTGATGATTTCCCAGTCACGCTTGACGTTGTATTTCGGTTCGATGGCTTTCTCGAAACGCTGGAAACCGCGGTCGGCGCAGGAGAATACGCCGCCGTGCTCACCCCAGGAGGTGGCCGGCAGGATCACATCGGCCTGCTCGGCGGTTTTGGTCATGAAGATGTCCTGCACAACCACAAACTCCAGCGCTTCGAAGCCCTTACGCACCAGGCTTAAATCGGCTTCGGTCTGCAACGGATCTTCGCCCATGATGTAATAGGCTTTTACCTGTCCTTCCAGCGCCAGATGGGGGATCTCGGTGATGCGGTGGCCAATTTGTGCATCCATCTGATTCACGTCGATACCCCAGGCATCGGCGAATTTTGCGCGGACTTTGGCATCGGTCACTGACTGATAGCCGGGGAATTCGTTTGGCAGCACGCCCATATCGCAGGCCCCCTGCACATTATTCTGACCGCGCACCGGCCCGACGCCGACGTTTGCCCGGCCAAGGTTCCCGGTCAGCAATGCCAGCCCGGCCAGCCCTTTCACCACATCCACTGCCTGACCAAACTGCGTGACGCCCATGCCCCACATGATGGTGGCTGACGGCGCGGCGGCGTACGTGCGCATTGCCTGACGGATTTGCTGTGCACTGACGCCGGTCTGTTCCGCGACTTTTTCCGGCGAATAATCCGCGACGTTTTTGCGGTACTCCTCGAAGCCTTCGGTGTATTTGGCGACGTAGTCGTGGTCATACAAATTTTCTTCGATCAGCACATGGGCAAACGCATTCACCAGCGCCATGTTGCAGCCGTTTTTGATTTGCAGATGTTGATCGGCGATGCGCGCGGTTTCGATACGACGCGGATCGCAAACAATGATCTGCGCGCCTTTCTCTTTGGCTTTGATCACCCGGCGGGCAACGATCGGGTGTGAATCGGCACAGTTATAGCCGATCACCAGCAGGCATTTGGAATTCTCAATATCGCCGATGGAATTGCTCATCGCGCCGTTGCCGAGCGTGGCCTGCAAACCGGCAACCGACGGGCCGTGACACACGCGGGCGCAGCAGTCGACGTTGTTGGTGCCGATCACCGCACGGGCGAATTTCTGCATCACATAGTTGGTTTCATTGCCGGTTCCGCGGGAAGAGCCGGTGTGCATGATCGAACGCGGGCCATGTTTTTGTTTGATCTCTTTCAGACGCTGCGCGGTGTAACGGATGGCTTCATCCCAGCTGACTGCTTCGAATTTCCCGCCCTTCTGGCGGCGGATCAGCGGCTGTGTCAGGCGCGGCGTCAGCAGTTTAGTGTCATTGAGAAAATCCCAGCCGTAATAGCCTTTCAGGCACAGTTCGCCCTGATTGGTCACGCCATTGGCAGCTTCTGCGCGGATAATTTTACCGTTATCCACAACCAGATTCATTTTGCATCCCGCCCCACAGTATGGGCAGACAGTGGTGACTTTTTTCATGATCTTCCTTCCTCTATCCGAGGTTAAAACAGCAGGGGGGAGGTGCTATCGAGCGCAGCGCGGCGGCGTTTTTCTGCGTTCATTTCCTGTAAGTGATTGCGGTCGATGGCGTACAGCGCCTTCGTCGGGCAAATTTCCATACAGGCCGGGCCACCGGCACGGGCGTGGCACAAATCGCATTTATGCGCTTCGGCTTTGTCAGAGGTGGCGGTCATGGCCGCGCCGTTCTGGCGGAAAATCGGTTTGGTGACCACTTCCATCGCGCCGTACGGGCAGGCAACGACACAGGTTTTACAACCGATGCAGCGCTCCTGCATCACCTGAACGCGGTCGCCGACGCGGCTGATAGCCCCGTTCGGGCAGACATTGGCGCAGGGCGCGTCTTCACACTGGCGGCACATGACGGCGGTGCTCAGATTAACGCCTTTGATCACGTGCAGACGCGGCGCAAAGGTGGCGGCGTTGAGCAGCGAGATATCCTGCGATTCACTGTGAGCCATGACGCAGGCAATTTCACAGGTACGGCAGCCGATACATTTTTTAGGGTCGGCGATAATAAACCGGTTCATCTTCAACTCTCCTGATTCCGGATTTTCTTATGAAGCCGGATGACACCGGCCTGACGACATTGCTGCTCTGGCTATACATAAACCGTGCCAGTTCAGAGGGTTAATTTTTACGCTTTTGATTCAATGGGTTAGTGAAACGAATGTTGACAGTGACGAAACAGGGGGCTGACGTCATGCCCTCTTCGTCACTGCCTCGACAGATGTGTCGATAGCCGATGTCAGGCGTCCCCGGCAGCATAAAGCGCGATACCTAAGCCGGTTTCCAGTGCCGGCAGCCGCTGATGCAGATGCCTGACCGCCTGTTCCACCACCGCGCTCATCGGGTAGTAAAACGCCACCACATCCGGCTGGATGCCAACAAACGTGATGTCCGGGATATCTTCACGCAGTTGCTGAATCAGAAACGTCAGCGGCAGGTTGTGGGTGGTCATCATGAACATCTCACCGATGTCCTCTTCATTGATGATGCGCATTTCACCGGGCGCCAGCCCCATGTCGGTGGCATCGACAATCACCAGATGCTGCGGGCGCAGTTCGCGTAAAAAACCGATATCGTTTTCGGGCGCGGCACCGCCGTCCACGACGGTCCAGCCGGGCAGTGGCCGTTCGGCGCACAGTTCAGCCAGCCGCGGGCCTGCGCCATCGTCACCCATCATGCTGTTGCCGACGCACAGCAGCGCGTAGCGGGAAGGTAAATCAGGCATCGTATCTCCTGACCATCAGGTACATGGCGGGGTCGTTTTCGATTTGCTGGAGCAGGGCGACCAGCGCATCGCTCCAGCCCTGTTGCTGCGGGGTCATCTGCTGGCGGGCCGCGCGCAGCGCCAGCGCCAGGCAGTGCGTGTGTGTGCTGTCGATATTGATCTCGCCGAAGCGTTGCACTCCGGCCAGTTTCCGGTGTGCCTCGCCGTTCTCCGGCAGAAGGTCTATCCACCGGCGATAATCATCAAGCGGGCATTCGAGGCGGGATTTCAGGCAGTCGATGACCCCAAGGTGATGGCCGATCGCCAGACTGTAATAAATGACTTCCTGCACTTTTTGCGCGCTGCGTTTCTGCGCGCGCTTCTCATCGACGAACTTGCTGCTCAGCGAATAGAAAATCACTTTGTTCTTTTCGGGCGTGATGCCCGCCGGGGTCTGATGCCGGGCATAACGGTTATCGTTGGCGGAGGTCATCACAGGCGTACCTCCCCGCGCAGCACCTGCTGGTAAATCTGTTGCAGGTTGCCGACGATTTCGTTAAGCCGCATATCCCCTTGTTCATCCAGATAGGCCGAGATGCGCTGTTCTACCGGTTGCAGGCCGGGCGCGGCGACCAGCTCCATAAAGCGATCGGCAATCTGGCGGCCATAGCGGTAACCGGCCATGCGGCGGGCTTCGCGATCGAGCAATACGCGCAGCGGTTGCGGCAGGTCGGGATGCAATAATGCCACCGGTTCGCGGGCGGCCTCGTCGTGTTGCTGGCCTTTAATTTTCTGATCCAGCAGGCCAAGCGCCATCGCAAAACCATAAATGGTGGCGGCAGGCGTGGGCGGGCAGCCGGGAATGTACACATCCACCGGCACGATCTTGTCAGTACCGCCCCAGACACAATAAAGGTCGTGGAAAATGCCGCCGCTGTTGCCGCAGGCCCCGTAGGAAATACTGATTTTAGGATCAGGGGCAGAATCCCAGGCGCGCAGCGCAGGCACGCGCATGGCGCGGGTGACGGCACCGGTAAACAGTAAAATGTCGGCATGACGCGGTGAGGGCACCACTTTGATCCCAAAACGTTCGGCATCAAACAGCGGGGAGATCGCGGCGAAAATCTCGATTTCACAGCCGTTGCAGCCGCCGCAGTCCACGCGGTAGACGTAGGCAGAGCGGCGGATGCTGGTGAGCAGGGTGGATTTCAGTTTGGCGATGCTTTCATCAAGGGTGACGGGCACCGGCAGGCCATGTTCGTCACGTGGGCCGATCAGCGTCTGGCTCATGACTGCGCCTCCGTGGTCATATGTCGGCCGATATCAATGCGGTCGGTGGAAGAAAGACAGTGCATTTTTTTGCACTCCGGACAGGTTTCATACTGGATGCGCCGGTCGGCGATTTGCCGCTCGCTCAGCGCGCCGTTTTCCTGTAACAGGCTGAGTGCAAAGTCGATTTCCTTCTGCACGGCGTAGGCTTTGCCACATTCACGGCAGTGGCAGACGGGGAAATCTGCGGTTTCGAACAGATCTTCTTTGCGCCACACCGCCAGTTCAAATTCCTGTGAGAGCGTAATGGCCGCCGTCGGGCAGACCTCCTCGCAGCGGGCGCAGAAAATGCAGCGCCCTAAAAACAACTGCCAGCGGATCGTTTCGCCGTCTTCGGCCGTGGTCATGGTCAGCGCGTTGGACGGACAGGCGTTGGCGCAGGCGCCGCAGGCGATGCACTGCTGCGCGGTGTACTGCGGTTTACCCCGAAAGTTCGGTGCCAGATCCAGCGGTTTAAACGGATAGGCCACCGTCGCCGTGCCGGTTTTCAGCACTTTTTTTATCAGTTTCAGCATGAGTGAGCGGCTCCTTAAAGCGGCGAATTTTTGCGTTCGATGCCGTAACGTTCGATCTCTTTGTAAGGCACGACAATGGTCGTTTTCTTACGCACATCGACCACCGTCATGCGGTCAGTGCAGGAATAGCAGGGATCGAGACTGCCGATGATCAGCGGCGCATCGGACACCGTATTGCCGCGCAGCATGTAGCGCAGCGTCGGCCAGTTGGCGTAAGTGGCCGCCCGGCAGCGCCAGCGGAACAGCTTCTGGTTATCGCCGGTCATGCTCCAGTGAATGTCGTCGCCGCGCGGCGCTTCGGCAAAACCCAGCGCAAAGCGGTGCGGAATATAGGTAAAACCTTCCACGGCCAGCGGGCCGCCCGGCAGGCTTTGCAGGCCAAACTCGATCATATTCAGGGAATTGAAAACTTCGTGGATGCGCACTTTCAGGCGGGAATAGACGTCGTTACCGGTTTCGCTGCACAGCTCAAACGGCAGTTTGGCGTAACCGGCGTAAGGGTGATCCTGACGCATATCGCGGCGATGGCCGCTGCCGCGCACCATCGGGCCGACGTTGCTGAAATCACGCGCCACCTGCGGATCCAGAATGCCGACGCCGACGCTGCGCTGTTCGGTATTCGGCGTGCTGAGCAGAATATCCACCAGCTCGTTGAGATCGCGGCGCATGCTGCCCGCCAGCGCAATGGTGGCAATCATGTCGTCTTTTAAAATGTCGCGACGCATGCCGCCAATCAGGTTCATGCCGTAGGTTTTCCGTGCGCCGGTGAGGATTTCCGCCATCTTCATGGATTGCTCGCGCACGCGGAAGAACTGCATAAAGCCGGAGTCAAAACCGACGAAATGACAGGCCAGGCCGAGGTTCAGCAGATGGCTGTGCAGGCGTTCCACTTCCAGCAGAATCGAGCGGATCATCTGCGCCCGTTCCGGCACGACGATCCCCATCGCATTTTCCACCGACGAGGTGTAGGCGACGCTGTGCGTAAAGCCGCAAATGCCGCAAACGCGGTCTGACAGGAACGTCACTTCGTTGTAACCCATGCGGGTTTCGGCCAGTTTTTCCATGCCGCGATGCACGTAAAACAGGCGGTAATCGGCATCGATAATGTCTTCGCCATCGACGAACAGACGAAAATGTCCGGGTTCGTCAGAGGTGACGTGCAGCGGGCCGATCGGCACAATTTTGCTGCCTTCTTTGGCCTCAGAAATAAACGGATAGGTTTCTTCGTCCGTGGTCGGCGCAGGGCGCTGGCGGTAATCCATGGCGTCTTTGCGCAGCGGATATAAATCGTCAGGCCAGTCATCGGGCAGCACCAGGCGGCGTTCATCCGGCAAACCCACCGGACGCAGACCGTACATGTCGCGCACTTCGCGTTCACCCCAGACGGCTGCCGGTACGCGGGGCGTCACGGAAGGAAATTCCAGCGAGACGGGATCCACTTCGGCGCGTACGGTGATCCAGCATTTCACGCCCTGTTCCATCGACAGCACGTAGTACAGCGCATAGTTGCCGCACAGCGTGCGCTCGTCATTGCCGAATAAAACCGACAGCCATCCGCCCTGCTGGTAATACAACCACTCGACCACTTCCGGCAGGGCATTGAGTTTGATGGTCACGGTGGCCTGCGTATCGGTCTGCCATTCGCTGCCTAAAATTGCCGAAGGAAACTGCTTCGCCAGCGCCGCCAGATAATGCTTACCCACCGGATTTTGGTTTAACGCGGTATTGAAATCACTCATTACAAAGCCTCTTCCCGCCGCAGCGGGACACGAAAAATGTCAGGTCAGCCTGCGACCAGCCAGGACACCAGCGCCAGAAACGCCAGCCCGAAGCCCGCCCAGGTGGTGCGGGAGGTTTTAAGAAAGCGCAGACGGGCGACGCTGTTTTCAATCAGTGCCACCAGAAAAACGGCAACCAGCAGTTTCAGCAGGCAGACGATCACCGCCATCAGCAGCGTCAGTGGCGTGATGTGTTCTGCCAGACCGAACGGGAAAAACAGACCGAGAAACAGTTGCAACACCACCAGCTGCTTCAGACTGATCCCCAGTTTCAGTACGCCGAGCGCCGCGCCGGAGTATTCGGTGAGCGGGCCTTCCTGCAATTCCTGCTCGGCTTCGGCCATATCAAACGGCAGCTTGCCCATTTCGATATAGGTGGCAAAAGCGCAGGCCAGCGCGGCCAGAATCAGCGTTAATGAAGACGACACCGGCCAGTGCAGCACGCGGGCAGCAATCGCGCCGAGTGACGTGGAACCGGCCACCAGCGCCGCGACCCACAGGCCGAGCAGCAGAATCGGCTCGACCAGCACGCCGAGTACCGCCTCGCGGCTGGCACCCATGCCAGTGAACGGGCTGCCGGTATCCAGCCCGGCGATGGCGAACACGAAGCGCACGATGGCGAAAAGATAAATGACGGTGATCAGATCGCCCGCCGCTCCCAAAGGTGATGCCAGCGTCACCGCTGGCAGGGCGGTGGCGATGACCAGCAATCCGCCGGTCAGCAGATACGGCATACTGCGAAACGCCGCCCCCGATGCCGCCGGTGCCACGCTCTGGCGTGTCAGTAATTTGGCGATATCGCGATATTCCTGTAACACGCCCGGCCCCTGCCGGTTGTGCATCCGGGCGCGCATCACGCGGCTGAAACCGGCAAACAGCGGCGCGACAGCCAGCAGGGCCACCGCCTGGATCAGCGCCAGCGGCCACAGGGCGGTGTTTAACAAAACGGGAAAATTCATCTTCAGTTCCTCAGGCAAAAGCCACAACCAGCAACACGGCCAGTTCGATGAAAGCCAGACGACGGCAGAACGCCCCGAGCCAGCCCCGGTGCAGGGCAGCCACCAGCGCGGCAGGCGTGGCGCGCTGGCGCAGGCGATACAACGGCGCAAACATCACGCGCAGCGGCTGGGCAAAACCGGTGGCGGTGACCACCATTTCAGCGGAATGTCCATAACCGCACGCCCAGGCGTCGCCGCGCACACGGTTCGGCAGACGCGCTCCGCGTAACAGGCTGGCAATCAGCCACGGCAGTAACGGCATCGCCAGAAGCAGCAGGGCAATCATCGGGGCACAGACGGCGGAGGTGCCGGACACCGCCGCGCCGTTTCGGGCAAACGGCATGAGCGGCGTATTCAGCACGGCAGCGGCCACGCCGGAAAAGTGCGGAATGATCCACGGGGAGGCGACGCCAGACAGAATGCACAGCAGCGCCGGTAAGAGACTGCCGAGCGTCATCGCCAGCGGGGCGGGTGTGGCATCTGCCGCCGCCTGACTGCGCGGTGCACCAAGGAAGGTGACGCCGAAAACTTTGGCAATACACATCAGCGCCAGTGCCCCGGTCAGCGCCAGACCGACCGCCAGCAGCGGCCCGAGCAGACGCGCGATAAACACCTTGCTGGCGCTCAGCTGGAACAGCGACTGATACAGCAGCCATTCGCTGGCAAAGCCGTTGAGCGGCGGCAGTGCCGCCATCGACATCAGGGCAATCAGCACCGCCACGGCGGTCCACGGCATCAGCCGCGCAATACCGCCGAGTTTTTCCATATCCCTGATGCCGGTCTGCATTTCGATTTCACCGGCACCGAGGAACAGCGCGGTTTTGAACAGGCCGTGGTTGAACAGATGGAACAGCCCGGCCAGCAGCGCAAGCGACGCCAGCACCGGCAGATCCAGCGCCACGCCCACCATCGCGCCCCCCACGCCGAGCAGGATAATCCCGACGTTTTCCAGCGTGTGATAAGCCAGCAGACGGCGGAGATCATGTTCCATCAGCGCGTACAGCCCGCCAATAAATGCGGTCAGGATCGCCAGAAGCAACACCATCAGGCCCCACCAGAGTGGCGGTGCGCCCAGCAGATCCAGACCGACTTTTACGATGCCGATAATGCCGATTTTCATCAGCGCGGCGGAGAACAGCGCGGCGGCGTGAGCGGGCGCGCTGGAATGTGACTGCGGCACCCAGGCGTGCAGCGGGATAATTCCGGCGTACAGCCCGAAACCTGCCAGCGCCAGCAGGAACGCCGCCGATTTAATGCCCGGCGTCAACGTTGCCTGGCGCAGCACCTCAAAATTGACGCTGCCGCTGGTGTGATGCAGCAGGGCAAAGGCCAGGATCAGGCACAGCGTGCCGAGACGGCCCGAGAGAAACTGGTTCAGGCCGGCGCGACGGCTTTTCACATCGTCGCTCTGTACGATCAGGAAATAGGCGCACAGCGCCGCCAGCTCCATCATCAGAATCAGCTGAACGGCATTGGCAGACACTGACGCGGCGGCCAGTGCGGCCAGCAGCAGATTGCACAACAGCCCGGTGCGCGCGCGCGTGCGTGAATTCACCGCGTTGAGCCATGCGCAGGCATACAGGCTGCAAAACAGCGCCGGAACGGACATCGCCAGCAGCAGCAGGCCGTTCAGCGCGCTGAACTCCGCCGCGAAATGCAGCAGCGGCAGCGTGATCGCCTGCGCAGGGCCGCCGTGCACTATCTGCAACGCCGCCGTCATGGCGGCGAGGGAGGCCAGCATGCCGCCGAGGCCGGAAATCAGGCTGCTCAGGCGTGCAGAAACCGCCACCAGCCAGCTCAGAACACCGCTCAGTAACCAGAGCATCAGCGCCAGCGCCAGCAGGGACGCCGGAGTCAAAGCCAATAAAGACGTCATGATTTTGTCTCCGCGTCAGGTGCGGTGAAGGCGGTTAAATCGACCGGGAGATCGGCAGGGAAAACGGTCATGGCGTTCAGGCGTTTTTGCTGGCTGGCGCGGGCAGACAGACCGGCGGTCACCAGCGTGATCGCCTGCGTCGGGCAGGAGGTGATGCACGCCGGGCCTTGCGGGCTGAAGCTGCACAAATCGCATTTCACCGCCACGGCGCGAATGCCGGGAACGCAGTCAAGAAACGGGCTGACCGCACGGGGTGCGCGCGGGGCGGGCTGTGCTTTCCATGTGTTGCAGTCGCGCGGAATGTCCACGGGCGTACTGCCGGAAAAGGTGATCGCGCCAAACGGGCAGGCGATACCGCACAGTTTGCAGCTGACGCACAGACTTTCATTCAGATGAATGGCGTCATTCTCGCGGGTGATGGCATTCACCGGGCACACCTGCGCGCAGGGGGCATCTTCACACTGGTGACACATGACCGGCGCGGAATCCAGACGGTTACGCATCACCTGCAAACGGGGAGCAGACTGTAAGCCGTGGCGCTGATGTTCCTGCGAGCAGCTGGCCATACAGGTATTGCAGCCGATACAACGTTTCGGGTCGGCTATCACATATTGATTCATGGCCGTTTTAACGCTCATGACCTCTCCTTTCTATTTCGTCAAAGATGACGAAATCGGCACTAAAAATGACATTTCGACACTTATGTCGGAATTAATCCCATTAAAGAAACGGCAGTTCAGCGAGGGGGTATTTATTTTCGCCACGCCGTGAAAATGAATTCCGCAGGATTATTTTTCCTGAATCAGCAATTTTTCTAATTGCGGTAAAACGGCCTGATTGTTATGCAGGGAATCGAACAGGCACTGATAAATAGCGGAAATCTTATTCAGGTAATGTTCCTGTACCGCATGTTTGTCACGGATATCCACCACATCGTCGAGATGGCCGTCTTCGCTCAGTCTGGCGTGGGCAAACGCTTTAAAGTCCGGTTCTTCGCTGGCCGGTGCCATGTTCAGGCTGTAAATCACGTCCTGACTGTAGAAATCATCGCTCAGATGAATGCTGACCGAGAAATGGTTAAACAGCGTGAAGCGAATGTCCTGCTCTTCGCTACAGGTAAACTCATGATTTATTTTCTTATTTGTTGTGGTGATCGCCTGGATCAGGCTGTTCTGATAGGTGTGCCAGTGTGATTTCAGCTGATTATTTTTGCTGGCAATGTAATCCGCTTTAGTGGTCAGTTCGCTGAGAGTGCTCATGGTGGTTACCCGTTGTTGAGTTCTGTAAGGGTGCCATTTCGAAATGTCAGATGACGACGAAAATACGGCGCATAGGGCTGTATTGGCATAAAGCGTGCCAGTTGCGGAATTTTTCTGTTAACTGCTTTAAATTCAGATTGTTGGATATTTTTCGTATTAACAGGGAAGCGGAAGGTAAAATAAATGACATGTCGATGACACCTTATTTCGACATATATGACGGGGGCTGACTGCGGCATGACAGAACGGCTGAAATATTCCCTTCTCAGTTCCTGAATACACTCTGGCATTAATATTGCAGCGCACTGTCATCATTTTTAAAAGAGCGGACGCTATGCACGAAATAACCCTGTGCCAGAATGCCGTCGAATTAATGCAGCAATTTGCCCGGCAAAATAATGCCCGCCGGATCACCGCCGTGTGGATGGAAGTGGGGGCATTTTCCTGCGTCGAGCCTGACGCGCTGACATTCTGTTTTGAACTGGCCTGCCGCGAAACGCTGGCCGAAGGGTGCGAGCTGCATCTCGCGACGCCTGCGGCAGAGTGCTGGTGCCATGATTGTCAGCTCGACATCCGCCTTCTCAGCCCCGGCGTACTGCTTTGCCCGCTGTGCGGCGGGCGTCATGTCCGCGTTGTTGCTGACGACGGCATGAAATTAAAACGTATTGAAATCGAATAACGGGCGCGTTTTGCCCCGGGAGAAAATTATGTGCAGTACCTGCGGTTGTGCCAGTGGCGAACTTCGGATTGAAGGCGTCAGCAGTGAACATCTCCATCAACATTCCCATCAGCACCCTCACGACGCGTCGCCACATTTCCACTCTCATGATGATCATTCCCACGGCCTGCCGTTTGCGCCGCGCCGCCTGATTGATATCGAAATGGACGTGCTGGCGAAGAATAATCACATTGCGGCGCATAACCGCGAGCACTTTGCCAGTGCGTCGATCCTGGCGCTGAATCTGGTGTCCAGCCCCGGATCCGGCAAAACGACGTTGCTGACCAGCACGCTGACCCGTCTGGCATCGCAGGTGAGCTGCGCGGTGGTGGAAGGCGATCAGCAAACCACCAATGATGCTGACCGCATTCGTGCCACCGGGGTGCCGGCGATTCAGGTGAATACCGGCAAAGGCTGCCATCTCGACGCGCAAATGGTGCACGACGCGGTACACCAGCTGGCACCTGAAAACGGCAGCCTGCTGTTTATCGAAAACGTCGGGAATCTGGTGTGCCCCGCCAGTTTCGATCTCGGCGAGCGTCATAAAGTGGCGGTGCTTTCCGTCACCGAAGGCGAAGACAAGCCGCTGAAATATCCGCATATGTTTGCCGCTTCCCGGCTGATGATCCTCAATAAAATCGATCTGCTGCCTTACGTCACGTTCGACGTTGAGGTTTGCATTGCCAATGCGCGCCAGGTGAACCCGGACATTGAGGTGATTCAGCTCTCCGCGACCACCGGTGAGGGGATGGCGCGTTGGCTGGCGTGGCTGGAGCAACAGCGATGTGCATAGGCATTCCGGGGCAAATCGTTGCCCTGCACGATCAGCAACCCGACCACGCCTGGGCGCAGGTGTGCGGAATGCGCCGCGAGGTGAATATCGCGCTGGTCGGCGGTGAGAACCGGCAGGCGCTGATCGGCTGCTGGGTATTGATCCACGTCGGTTTCGCGCTGAGCAAACTCGACGAGCAGGAGGCGCAGGAAACGCTGGCGGCGCTGCACGCGATGGAGGAAGTGGAAGCCGACGTCGCGCTGTTCCTCGGCAGAGGGGAGGTCAGATAATGCGATTTGTCGATGAATTCCGCGATCCTAAACTTGCCAAAACGCTGATCGAACGGCTGCATCAGCGGGCGGCGCAACTGCCTTACAGCGCCGCAAAACCGATGCAGATTATGGAAGTCTGCGGCGGCCACACCCACGCTATTTTCAAATTCGGGCTGGATAAACTGCTGCCACCGCAGCTTGAGTTTATCCACGGGCCGGGGTGTCCGGTCTGCGTATTGCCGATGGGGCGCATCGACGCCTGCTGTGAAATCGCCGCGCACCCTGAAGTGATTTTCTGCACCTTCGGCGATGCGCTGCGGGTGCCGGGTAAACAGGGTTCGCTGTTACAGGCGCGCGAACGCGGCGCAGACGTGCGCGTGGTCTATTCGCCGCTCGATGCCCTGAAACTGGCGCGGGAAAATCCGGCGCGTCAGGTGGTGTTTTTCGCCCTTGGTTTTGAAACCACGCTGCCGGTGACCGCCGTGACGCTGCAACAGGCACGGCGTGAAGGTCTGATGAACTTCAGCGTGTTCTGCCAGCACATCAGCCTGATCCCCACCTTGCGCAGCCTGCTGCAACAAGACGACGTGCGCATCGATGCGTTCCTCGCGCCCGGCCACGTCAGCATGGTGATCGGCACGTCGCCGTATCACTTTATCAATACGCAATTTGGTAAACCGCTGGTGATCAGCGGATTTGAACCGCTGGATATGCTGCAAAGCGTTCTGATGCTGGTGGAACAAGTTTGCGAGGCATCGTGTAAAACTGAAAACCAGTACCGCCGCGTGGTGCCGGAAGAGGGTAACCTGCTGGCACAGGACGCCATGCGCGAGGTGTTTGTGCTGTCGGGCAGCAGCGAATGGCGCGGTCTGGGGCTGATAGAAAATTCCGGTATTTCGCTGACGGCAGGCTACGCGGCATTCGATGCCGAACGGCGCTTTAACCCGCAGGCGCAGTCGGTCGCCGACGATCCGCGTGCACGCTGCGGCGAAGTGCTGACCGGACGCTGCAAGCCGCATCAGTGCCCGCTGTTTGGCACCGGTTGCACGCCGCATAACGCATTCGGTGCGCTGATGGTGTCGTCCGAAGGGGCCTGCGCCGCGTGGTATCAGTACCGGCATCAGGAAACGCAACGCGTGCAGACGCATCAACGACAGAAGGTGGCAGGATGAGTAACCGCAATGACGTGGTGACCATGGCGCACGGCAGCGGCGGACGGGCGATGCAGCAGATGATCGAACGGACGTTTCGCGCCGCATTTGATAACCCCTGGCTTAACGAATGTGAAGACGGCGCGCGGCTGAACCTGGCCGATCTCACCCGTCAGGGCGACCGGCTGGCATTCACCACTGACAGCTACGTTATCGATCCGATTTTCTTTCCCGGCGGCAACATTGGCAAACTGGCGGTGTGCGGCACGGCGAACGATCTGGCCGTCAGCGGCGCAACACCGGCTTATCTCTCCTGCGGATTCATTCTCGAAGAGGGGTTGCCGCTGGCGGATTTGCAGAAAATCGTCGGCGCAATGGCGAAGACCGCCCGCGATGCGGGCATTGCCATCGTGACCGGCGACACCAAAGTGGTGCAGCGCGGCGCGGCGGACAAAATCTTTATCAATACCGCCGGGATTGGCGTGATCCCCACCTCAGTGAAGTGGGCGGCGAAAACCCTCGAGGCCGGAGACAAAGTGATTGTCAGCGGCACGCTCGGCGATCACGGTGCGGCGATCCTGAATCTGCGGGAACAGCTCGGTATGGATCTCGGGGTGGAAAGTGACTGCGCGGTGCTGGCCCCGATGATTGCGCCGCTGCGTGCGCTGGCCGGTGTCCACGCGCTGCGGGATGCCACCCGCGGCGGGGTCAATGCCATTTTGCATGAGTTTTGCGAGGCCAGCGGTTTCGGGATCTGCATCGACGAAGATGCCCTGCCGGTGAAACCGGCGGTGCGCGGTATTTGCGAGCTGCTGGGGTTGGAGCCGCTCAATTTTGCCAACGAAGGCAAACTGGTGCTGGTGGTGTCCCCGCAGGTGGAAAAGGCGGTGCTGGATATCCTGCAGAGTCATCCTCTGGGCATTGATGCCCGGACCATTGGCGAGGTGACGGAACATCCGCAGGTCTGTTTACGGGGTGCGCTGGGCGTCGTCCGCCAGCTGATGTTGCCCCATGCGGAGCCGTTACCCCGCATTTGTTGATCTCGGCAGGGAGTGGCCTGCCATGAAAGGGGTAGACTTTTGGTCTGCCCCTTCGGAGAAATTTTTGCAACCCAGTTATGCAACTGAAAGAACAGGTATCCAGAGCTAACGCTATGCAGAGTGCAACAATGAGCATTACAAAACATAAAGGGTTACTGGAACTGACGCGCACGCTGTTGCTGCAACAGACCATGGTCTCACTGCTGGAAACCCTGACGCAGGTGGTCCAGAGTGCCGGTATCGCCGAAGCGGTGACGCTGGTACTGTTTGACAGCAACAGCGATCGCGTCAGTTTTTACGGTATCGATCCGCACCATCAGCCGGTCAGTTATGAAGATGAAACCCTGTTAGCCACCGGGCCGGTGCACGGCCTGCTGAACAACCCTAAAACGCAGGTCTGGCGCAGCGAAGCGCTGAACCTGCGCTATCCGCAACTGGCCGCGCTGAATCTCTATCCGCCGTTTACCGATTATTGTCTGGTGCCGCTGCTGGCCTCCACCGGCCTGCTCGGCGGCTGCGAGTTTACCCGCCAGCACGATCGTCCGTTCAGCGAGGAAGACAACGCGGGCCTGCATGAACTCTGTATGCTGGCCGCTATCGCCGTCGAACAGATCCGGTTGCGTGAAAATGCACAGTTTCAGCACTCCCTGCTGCGTCATGAACGTGACGATTTTCGCATTCTGGTGGATATCACCAACGCGGTGCTGTCCAAGCTGGATCTCGATGAACTGACCGGCGAAATCGCCAAAACCATCCACCATTTCTTTCACATCAACGCCATCAGCATTGTGTTATGCGATGCCGAAAAAGAGACGGAACCGGCCAGCGTCTATGCCACGCATTACGTGCAGGCGCACGTGGCGGAACGTGAACAATCACGGATGGCGCTGGAGGGCACCCTTGAACAGCAGGTGATGAAAAGCGGCGAGATGCTGCTGACTAACGTGCGGCCAGATGCAGAGCGGGAAAGCGAAGAGAGCACGCTGTTCCATTTGCTGTGGCGGGAGCAGACCAAAACGCTGTGTATTCTGCCGCTGCGTTTCGGCCATAAAACGCTGGGCGTACTGAAACTGGCGCAGTGCCAGCCGGACAATTTTAATTCTGCGAATCTGCGTCTGCTGCAACAAATAGCAGAACGTATCGCCATCGCGGTAGACAACGCACTGGCCTATCAGGAAATCAAAAGCCTGAAAGAAAAACTGCAACACGAAAACCTGTATCTCACCGAGCAGATCAACAGCAATAACCCGGATTTCAGCGATATTGTCGGGCGCAGTTCAAGTATGTCAGCGGTGCTGAAACAGGTGGAAATCGTCGCGAAAAGTGACTGCTCGGTGCTGATCCTCGGCGAAACCGGCACCGGTAAGGAGCTTATCGCCAGAGCGATCCACAATCTCGGCGATCGCCGTGACCAGCGTATGGTGAAAATGAACTGTGCGGCCATGCCCGCCGGGCTGATGGAAAGTGATTTATTCGGCCATGAAAAAGGCTCTTTTACCGGCGCGACCGCACAACGGATGGGGCGCTTCGAACTGGCGGATAAAGGTACGCTGTTTCTGGATGAGGTCGGAGAAATCCCTCTCGAGCTGCAACCTAAACTTTTGCGCATCCTCCAGGAACAGGAGTTTGAGCGGGTAGGCGGTAACAAACTGATTTCGGTCAACGTGCGGATGATCGCCGCCACCAACCGGGATTTGCAGCAGATGGTGGCTGACAAAGAATTTCGCAGCGATCTGTTTTACCGGCTGAACGTTTTTCCGATCATTATTCCGCCGCTGCGCGAGCGCCCGGAAGATATTCCGCAACTGGTGAAATTCCTCACTTATAAAATCGCTAAACGCATGAAGCGCACCATCGACAGTATTCCGGCGGAAACCCTGCGCCTGCTGAGCCGTATGCCGTGGCCGGGTAATGTGCGTGAGCTGGAAAATGTCATTGAACGCGCGGTGCTGCTGACGCGCGGCACGGTGTTAGATCTGCAACTTCCCGAGCTGAATTACCCGCTGACCACCTTGCCGGTGGTCGCGCCGCAGGTGAAGACGGACGCGGTGGCGCAACTCAGCGATCAGGATGAAAGGGAACGCATCCTGGCCGTGCTGAAAGAAACCAATGGCGTGGTGGCCGGGCCGCGTGGCGCCGCACAGCGCCTCGGGCTAAAGCGCACCACGCTATTATCACGGATGAAAAAGCTGGGTATTGCCGCCAGATAATAAATATCCTAAGCATGTAAATACCGATAAAAACCCTGACTTCTCCTCAGGGTTTTTTATTTTAAATCCACGGTTTAATTATTTGTACGTCCTGTGAGCCGCCAGCGGACGCCAACTGCTTTATCAGAAAATCCTCAGGGTTCAGTATTAACTCTGCCGGCAACGCTTCGTGAATAAATATTATTGAGCGCAGCGAAACCGGCAAATTAATTAATTTGAATCTTTTGAATTTTATAATGATGAGGTGGTTTATGAGTAACGTAATCGAAAAAGGCTTACAGGAACAGGCGGCGAAAAAGCCGAGTATCTGGACCCGTGCCGATGCCCTGAAAGTGAATGAAAATGACCCGACCACAACGCAACCACGCGTCAGCGGTGACTTCCCGGTCATGAGTGATGAGGTGTTTATCTGGGACACCATGCCGCTGCGCGACATTGACGGTAACGTGCTGTCGGTCGATGGCTGGTCAGTCATCTTTACCCTGACGGCAGACCGTCAGCCACATGATCCGGCAAATATTGATGCCAATGGTAATTACGATATTACCCTCGACTGGAATAACCGACATGGCCGCGCCAAAATCTGCTACTGGTATTCCGCAACCGGAAAAGACTGGGTATTTGGTGGCCGCGTAATGGCTGAAGGTGTTTCTCCTACAGTGCGCGAATGGGCGGGTTCACCGGTATTATTAAATAATAAAGGGGAAGTGGATTTATATTATACGGCGGTCACACCGGGTGCGACGATTGTAAAAGTCCGCGGACGCGTGATCACCACTCAACAGGGTGTTGAGGTGGCAGATTTTACTGCGGTGAAACCGCTGTTTGACGCCGACGGGAAAATCTATCAGACCGAAACCCAAAACCCTTACTGGGGCTTTCGCGACCCGTTCCCGTTCCGCGACCCGAAAAGCGGCAAGCTGTATATGTTGTTTGAAGGGAATGTGGCGGGCGATCGCGGTTCCCACGTGGTCGGGCCGGATGAAATCGGTGATGTGCCACCGGGCTATGAAGACGTGGGCAATTCGCGCTATCAGACGGCGTGCATCGGTATCGCGCAAGCGGCTGATGAAAACGGCGACAGCTGGACATTGCTGCCCCCGTTGCTGACGGCGGTCGGGGTAAACGATCAGACAGAACGCCCGCACTTTGTGTTCCAGGACGGGAAATATTACCTGTTCACCATCAGCCATAAATTCACCTATGGCGAAGGGGTGACCGGTCCGGACGGGGTTTACGGTTTTGTCAGTGACGCACTCTTCGGCCCGTATGTGCCGCTGAACGGCTCCGGCCTGGTGCTGGGTAACCCGCCTTCACAGCCTTACCAGACCTATTCCCACTATGTGATGCCTAACGGTCTGGTCACGTCGTTTATCGACAGCGTCCCGGTCGATAAAGCCACCACCGGTCTGGATTACCGCATCGGCGGCACGGAAGCGCCGACCGTGAAAATCAAGCTCAAAGGCGAACAGACGTTTGTGGTCGGTGAGTACGATTACGGTTACATCCCGCCAATGGCTGATGTGATTCTGCAGGCATAATTTTACGCTGACTGTTCCTCAGGCTGCCTTCGGGCAGCCTTTTCTGCGTGGCTGCGGTTATTTTCCTGCCAGCTGAAACATCTCTCCGTGGCTGAATGACCAGTCTTCCGGCTGGGTAAAACATACCACCACCATCACATCCGCCGCAGAAATGCCCAGCGCGGCATGTAATTTACCGGCCAGATGACGGAACAGCTGCTGTTTCTGATAACCGTTGCGCGGTTTGCCTGCGGTGATGTGAAACAGCAAAAAATCGTCCGAGCGCCGGTCATTTTCTCCGGCTAAATAGGTCGGGTTGATCACCCGCTGGCCGCGGCTGGCGGGTTCGAAAAGCTGGAAACAGTCCTCTTTGGGGACAGAGAAATGATCGACCAGCGTCTCCTGTAAAATGGCAGAAATGGCGTCCTGCCACGCATCTGCACGGTGAGCGGGTAAAGAAATTCGGCTGAAAGGCATTGTCAGATCCTCCGGTTACTGATCGTTGAGAGCGGCGAAGCGGGTCAGGGCTGACGCGGCGGCGGGCCATCCGGCATAAAACGCCAGATGAGTGATCACTTCTGCCAGCTCGGCGTGGCCGACACCGTTTTTAACGGCCAGATCCAGATGGAAGGGCAGTTGTTCACTGCGGTTCAGGGCAATCAGCGCGGCCACGGTGATCAGGCTGCGGTCACGCGGGGCAAGTTCGTCTCTGTTCCAGAGATCGCCAAACAGCACCTGTTCGGTCAGTTCTGCCAGTTTTGGCGTCAGGCGCGCCATGTTTTCAGGCGGGCGCAGGGAAGGGGGCGTTGTGCTCATATCAGGCTCCATGTTTGTCGGTGTGAAAAGGAGCATAAGGCGTTATGATTATCCTGAATATCGAAAATATCAGCAGCATGACTTCATAAATACGGGATGGTTAGCGTGTCGAAAAGGCCAGTGACTTTTGATTCAGAGGCGTTGCGCAGTTTTGTGACCGGCATTGAGCTGGGAAGTTTTGTGCTGGCCGCCGACCGGCTGGGGCGTTCGACCTCCGCCGTCAGCGCACAGCTGAAAAAGCTGGAGCAACAGGCGGGGACGGATCTGGTGCAAAAATCCGGACGACACCTGATTTTGACCGAACGCGGCGAAGTGATGCTGAGCTATGCGCGACGGATCCTCAGCCTGAACGACGACGCCAGCGCGGCGCTGCGGGCGGGCGTGCCGGGTGGTAGCCTCAGCGTGGGCATGCAGGAAGATTTCGGCGAAATCCTGTTACCGGCCATTCTCGGGCAATTTACCCGCACCCATCCGCAGGTGCAGATTTCGGCCAGCATTACCCGTAACCGGCAGTTGCTTGAGGGGATCCGGCACAATGAATTCGATCTGGCCCTGTGCTGGCAGGCCGAAGAGACGCTGCTTTTCCCGTCCAGCCAGTCGCTGGGGCGGGTGCCTTTGCGCTGGATTGGCCCGACGAATTTCCCCGTCAGCGAAATGTTGGCCTCCGGTGAACCGCTGCCGCTGCTGGTGTTTGACGCGCCATGCCTGATGCGCAGTGCGGCAACCGCGGCGCTGGATCGCGCCGGAATTCCCTGGCGGATCGCCTTTACCAGCCGCAGTCTGAGCGGAATTTGGGCGGCAACCTCGGCGGGGCTGGGGGTGACGTTGCGTACCGGTTTCGGTCTGCCGGCGTCGCTACATTGCCTGAGCGAACTGCCTGCGGCGGGGGATGTGGGTATCAGCCTCCATCAGAGCGAGACGCTGCCCGGCGAGGCGGCGAGGCATCTGAAAGAGGCGATTATCGCTTTCTTTGCGCACGCGGGCTGAGCCGCGCGGATCACTTTTTCGCTGGCTGCTGGCGGTAATGTTCCAGACGCTCGCGAAAATAGGCGCGCAGATGTTCCGGCTGCTCCATTTCCACTTCATCGGCATTCACCGGCAGATTATTGCGCTCGCGCACCGCGACAGTTCCGGCCGCGAGCCCGGCACTCACTTTGTCCATTTCTTCTTTACTGAGCCCTGCGAGTGATGTGTTCATGGTGTCTCCTTTAACTGAATGGTTACGTTGTCCCGCACTGTCTTTATTCTGCTGCCGTTCCGGCCAGGGTTTTCAGCATGCCGTCAGCGCAATACTTCTCCAGCAATGCCAGATCGGTTTCCTGATGCGCTGAGGAAAGAAAGCGGGCAATAGCGTCGTGGTCGTCTTCTCCCCAGATAAAGATTTTGTCGGGATGATAAAAAGCATGATCTTTTATCGAGGCATTATTGGTTATCAGCTTTTTGTTGAATGCCATCGCTTCGAGCGCGCGCAGCGTTAATCCGCGTTGGCCGGGCTTATTGATTTCGAGCACGACGGTGGAACCTTTGAGTTTTTCAATATTTTGCTGATAACTGAGTTTTTGATTGATGCAGAAGGCCGGGTAATGGGGGTTTTCCGCATCACCTCCCACCAGATAAAAGTCCGGCTGGCACTGATTTTCCTGCAACAACGGCGCCAGTTGGTTAATCAGACTGGCCCGGCCATCATCATAGCCACCGACATAAAAGCATGAGTGCGCAGACGGGGCGTTGGCCGGTTCAGCCCGCCACGCCGCGATGTCGTTGCGGGTAAAGGGTAAAAACTGATCGACATAGGCAAGTTGATATTTCAGGCAATCTTCCGGGTCGAAACTGTAGATAACGTCAAAAACAGGTTTCACTCTGTCCAGATAGTTTTCATTGTCGGAAAGCAATTTCAGGCGGCGGCGCTTAGAGGTCAGTGCCGACACGGCGTCACGCAAAACCAGGATCTTTTTACAACGCAGCGGCGCAATCAGATCCAGCAACAGAAACGCGCTGTAGCCATTGCAAATGATCACATCGTTATCAGCGACATGCCGAAATTTTATCGCACTTTGCCATCTGGCATGGCAGCGCCTGAGCGTGTTTCCAGGCAGGAGATTTTGCACAGACTTGAAATGCTGTTTGACGCGATAAATCTCACTGACGTTGAAGTCTTTTTTGAGGGCAGACGTCATCATCCTTTCGTATTCTGAGTTCCACTCAACGAAATGTATGTTGGCTGCTTTCCTTTGATGATTACCCATTACGCTCCCCTTTTTTACCCCGCAGTCTACCATTTCCGGTGCGCAAAGGGGGCGTGTAAGGCGCCCGGATTCGCCTGGTATTTCACAATTGGTTTACAAAATCGCCAGAATCAGGTCATTATTCAGGCTTCTTTTGCACTGAACGGAGCCTCAAGATGACGCGAATGACGGCCAAAGATTTTCCCCCTGAACTCCTCGAATACTTTGATTTCTACGTGCATGGCAAGATGACCAAACGGGAATTTCTCGATCTCTCGGCAAAATTTGTGGTCGGCGGATTATCGGCGGCGGCGCTCACCACGCTGATGACACCGAATTATGCCTATGCCGAGCAGGTCGAATTTACCGATCCGGACATTGTGGCGGAATATATTCAGTATCCGTCGCCGCAGGGGCACGGCAGCGTGCGCGGGTATCTGGTGCGTCCGGCAAAAGCCACCGGCAAGGTGCCGGGCGTGGTGGTGGTGCATGAAAATCGCGGGCTGAACCCCTACATCGAAGACGTGGCGCGCCGCGTGGCGAAAGCCGGATACATCGCGCTGGCACCGGATGGCCTCAGCTCGGTGGGCGGTTATCCCGGTAACGATGAAAAGGGACGCGAGCTGCAAAAAGGCGTTGATCCGACCAAGCTGATGAATGATTTCTTCGCCGCCATCGAATTTCTGATGCACCACGACACGGCCACCGGCAAAGTCGGCATCACCGGTTTCTGTTACGGCGGCGGGGTGGCGAATGCCTCGGCGGTGGCCTATCCCGAACTGGCGGCGGCGGTGCCTTTTTACGGGCGTCAGTCAAAAGCAGAAGACGTGGCACGCATCAAAGCGCCGTTGCTGCTGCATTACGCCGAGCTGGATAAGCCGATCACCGAAGGCTGGCCCGCGTATGAAGCCGCGCTCAAAGCCAATAACAAGGTTTATGAAGGCTATGTCTATCCGGGCGTAAATCACGGGTTCCATAATGATTCGACGCCGCGTTATGACAAAGCGGCAGCGGATCTGGCGTGGGAAAGAACGCTGGCCTGGTTTAAAAAGTATCTTGATCCGCAGACGGAAACCGCCTGACGGCACGTGCATAAAACAAAAGGGCGGGATCGCAAAATCCCGCCCTTTTTTTACGTTTCACACGCCGGTCAGGATTTCAGAACGCCGTCGAAATCTGATGCATCATGACGTTCTTCCAGCTGCTCATCGCCCCAGGTGCGGTTGACAATGCGCCCGCGTTTCACCGCCGGACGGCTGGCGACTTCTTCGGCCCAGCGCTGGAAGTGCTTGTAGGACTGAATGTCGAGGAACTCAGCAGACTCATACAGCCCGCCCTGCGCCAGACTGCCGTACCAGGTGAAAATGGCGATATCGGCAATGGTGTACTCTTCACCGGCAATAAAACGGTGCTCCGCCAATTGGCGGTCTAACACGTCGAGCTGGCGTTTGGCTTCCATCGTAAAGCGGTTAATGGCGTATTCGATTTTGACCGGTGCGTAATGGTAGAAGTGGCCGAAACCACCGCCCAGATATGGCGCGGAGCCTTGCAGCCAGAACAACCAGTTCAGGGTTTCGGTGCGTCCGGCGAGGTCTTTTGGCAGGAACTTGCCGAACTTCTCTGCCAGATATAGCAGGATGTTGCCGGATTCAAACACGCGGATCGGCGGGGTGGTGGAGTTATCCAGCAGCGCCGGGATTTTCGAGTTCGGGTTGACGTCTACAAAGCCGCTGGAGAACTGATCGCCTTCGTTGATGCGGATGATAAACGCATCGTACTCTGCGCCGCTGATGCCCAGCGCCAGTAACTCTTCCAGCAGAATAGTCACTTTCTGGCCGTTCGGCGTACCGAGGGAATAGAGCTGCAACGGATGCCTGCCGACCGGCAATGTTTTTTCATGAGTCGGGCCCGCTATCGGGCGGTTGATGTTCGAGAATTTACTGACTTCGTCTTTATTCCAGGTCCAGACTTTCGGTGGCTGATACTGTTCTGACATTGAAATCTCCGCATCTTTTTTTAGGTTAGGACAGAGAAGTCTAGCAGGAGATGAAAAAGCGCGACGCTGAGAATGTGCCCTGCCGGATGCAGGGCACGCACAGGGCTTAATCCTGCATTAATGCGCTGCGCCCGCCGTCCATGACGATGGTGGTACCGGCGATAAACCCGGCAGCCTGACTGGCTAAATACAGGCACAATTCGCCCACTTCTTCAGAGGTACCGATGCGCCCGACCGGATGTTTCCTGATGGTTTCCTCGCGCGAGGCTTCGCCGTCTTCATGGGCGTCAAACCACAGCTGATTGCCCGCCGTATCAATAAAACCGGGTGCGATCCCTACCGTGCGGATCGCCGGACCCCATTCGATGGTCAGGCTTTGCACCAGCGAAAGCAGGGCGCGTTTGGTGATGTTGTAGGGCGCACAGCCGGGCATGGTGGAAAACGCGTGATTCGAGGTCATGATCAGGATCACGCCTTTGGATTTTTCCAGCAATGCGCGGCAGCATTTGGCGATATACCAGTGCGAACGCAGGTTGAGATCCAGATTGTGATGCCAGTCTTCCGGTTCGCAGTCGATGCCTTTGAAAACGTTTTTACCGGCATTCGACACCAGCACATCCAGCCGGCCAAAGCGTGTTTCTACCTCTCTGATGAAATTCGCGATGGCGTCCGTTTTGGTGATATCGACGGAATAATAAAAGAATTGCTCCGGGAACTGCGCCTGCAATTTCATGGCGTGCGGGGCGTTATCCGCAGAAGAAAATGCGCAGCCAATCACGATGTCACCGTGATCCAGAAAGGTGCGTGCGATGGCGTGACCGATGCCCTGACTGGCACCGGTGACGATCACAACGCGCGGGAATGTAAGCGTGGTAGTCATAAGAACTCCGCAACATTAAAGGGAAAAAGTGCTGATGAAGGTGTCGATCGACTGATGGTCTTCTGCCGTCAGTGTCCAGCCCGGATGGCGGCAGTAGTCGGTGGCGATGATCCCGCGTTTGTGCAAAATGGTTTTCTCCACCTGAATGATGTATTCACAGTGCGTCATCCAGCGGCGGATCCACGGTAAAAGCCGGGCGTGCAGTGCCCGCGCCTGATCGTGTTCGCCTGCCTGCCACAAACGGTAAATCTGCACGTAAATCTCGCTGAACGAACAGCCCGGCATCACGCCTTTGCCGCCCGCGCTGAGCATCTCCGGCATGTATAAACCCGCGTAACCGTTGAGCACACAGGCCTTCGGCGCGCGTTGCAGAAACTCACGGGTGTAATCCACCGGCGGATTGCATTCGATTTTAAACACTGCGTGCGGGTAGCGTCTGGCCACCTCGCTGAGCTTCTCCGGCGTAATCGACAAACCGGTTTCCCCCGGCGCGTACTGCACCATGACCGGAATCTCCACGGCTTCCAACACCGAGAAAATGTGGTGCGAAATCGCGGCGTTATCCGGTTGCAGGAAAAACGGCGGCAGCAGCATCAGGGCATCGGCACCGCGTTTCTGATAATCCCGCGCCCGTTTCACCGCCACTTCGGTGCTGTGATCGGTGACGGACAGGGCGCGGAAAATGCCGCTGCCGCTCAGTGTGGAAATAAACTGGTCGGCGAGCCGCAGCCGTTCGCTGTCCTCGAGTTTGGGGAATTCGCTGGCAATACCAAACAGCGTCAGCCCCTGAATGCCGGTGTCGGCAAGGTGGCCGAGCAGGCGGTCAACACTCGCGTAATCCGGCTCGCCCTGCGCGGTGAATGGCAGCGCGGCAATCGGATTGACGCCGCAAATCTGTGAAGATGAATACATCATTACACCTCGTCACGGTCGGCTAAGACCGCGCCCTGTGCGGCCGGTAATGCCCAGCGGCGGTATAAACGCAGGAAGCCGCGTGGCACCTGTTTTTCGACCGGCACCCAATGTTGGCGGCGCACGGCCAGTACGTCTGCGCTGACGTTAAGCGTCAGCTCGCGGGTCGGAATATTGATGGTGATGATGTCGCCGTTTTCGACCAGCGCCAGATCGCCGCCGTCGCTGGCCTCCGGCGAAATATGGCCGACAAACAGCCCGCGGTTGGAGCCGGAGAAACGCCCGTCGGTGATCAGCGCGCAGCTGTCAGACAGCCCCATGCCTTCGAGGCATTTCATCGGCTTGTACATTTCCGGCATTCCCGGCCCGCCTTTCGGCCCTTCGTAACGCAGCACCAGCGCACTGCCCGGCGGGATGTCGCCGGAAAGAATGGCGTCCACCGATTCCTGTTCGCTGTTAAACACCATCGCCGGGCCGCTGAAGATCATCAGGTCTTCCGGCACGGCCGCCGGTTTCACCACGCAGCCGAGCGGCGACAGATTGCCATGCAGCACCGCGACACCGGCTTCATTGCGCACCGGGATCGCCAGCGTATGAATGACTTCCGGGCGCGAGGTTTCAGGCTGCGTTTCCAGCCACTGGCGCTTGGTCTGGCCGCTGACGGTCAGTGCATCCAGATGCATCAGCGCGCTGATTTCTTTCTCAACCGCCGTCACGCCACCGGCTTCCCAGAAGTCGATCATGTCGTGCTCTGACGCCGGATACAGTGCGGCGACCAGCGGCACGTGATGGCTGAGTTTGTCGAAATCCGACAGCGGCAGATGGCCGTATTCGGCTTCGTAATGAATCGCCTGTAAATGCAGGATGGCGTTGGTGGAGCCGCCGGTCGCCAGCAGGTAAATCATGGCGTTGCAGATAGCGTCCGGCGTGATGATCTGGCGTGCATTTACGCCGCGTTTCACCAGATCTACCGCCGTCTGACCGGTGCGGAAGGCGCATTCCCGGCGCTGTGGCGAAATGGCGGGCAGGGTGCTGCTGCCGGGTAAACTCATGCCCATCACTTCGGCGATGCAGCACATGGTATTGGCGGTGCCGTACATGGTGCAGGAGCCGGGGCCGGGCTCGGCGATATCTTCGATGTGACGGAATTCTGCCTCGTCGATTTCACCGCGCTTTTTCCAGCCGATGGCTTCGGTCACGATGTTGCCGTCCCAGTCTTTGCCGTGATAGCGCGCCGGATACATCGGCCCGCCGTTGACCAGAATCGCCGGAATATCCAGACGAGCCGCCGCCATCAGCATGGCGGGCACGATTTTGTCGCACGAGCCGAGCATCACCATGCCGTCGAAACGGTGGGCGCGCATCATCACTTCGATGGAGCTTGCGATCACTTCGCGGGCGGCCAGAATGTAGCGCATGCCCAGATGGCCTTCGGCGATGCCGTCGCACGGCGCAATGGTGCCAAACACCATGCCGACGCCACCGGCTTCGTCAATGCCTTTGAGGACTTCGGCGGTCAGCTCATTGAGGTTCACATGACCGGCGGTGGCGTTGGTGTAGCTGTTCACCACGGCGATCACCGGACGGCGCAGTTGCTCATCGGTATGCCCCATCGACTTGTACAGCGCGCGTTTCAGTGCGCCGTCGTCTCCGCTTAATACCGGGTTAAAGTGGTCACCACAGGTTCCACATCCGTTACTGCATCCGCTCATACACTGCCTCTTTTTAATGATGATTCAACGCCGCTTTCAGCCGCTGGTTCAGGGCTGCGACGGGGATTAACCAGCCGTGCTGGTAACAAAAATATCAATGGCGCACACAGCAGCAGGAAGGCGGCGAGAATATACAGACCCATGTTGGTGCTGCCGGTGTTGTCTTTCAGCCAGCCGAGAACGGTCGGGCCGAAGAATCCGGCCAGGTTGCCGACCGAGTTGACCAGCGCGATACCGGCCGCCGCCGCGGTGCCGGAAAGCAGCGTGCCGGGCAGGCTGATGTAGGTGGGGATCAGCGCCAGCGTGCCGGACATGGCTAAGCAAATCCACGCCATCATCCATACCGTTGAGCCGCTGCAATAGGCGCTCAGGCTCAGGCCGACCGCGCCGATAATGGCGGGAATGGCGATATGCCAGCGGCGTTCACGGCGTAAATCTGAGTGGCGGCTGTTCCACACCATAAACACGGCGCCGAACACGTAAGGCAGGGCGGCGAGCAGGCCGATGTGAAAATCATCGGTCACGCCGGAGGTTTTGATGATCGACGGCAGCCAGAAATTAATGCCGTAGTAACCGATGTTAAAGCTGAAGAAAATCAGCGCCAGCAGCCAGACGTAGCCATTTTTAAACATCATTTTCAGGCTTTGCGGCGGTTTACCGGCGTTGGCTATCAGGCTGCGCTGACGGTCTGTTTCCAGATCCTCAGCGACAATCTGTTTCTCTTGTGCACTTAACCAGCGGGCGGCGTTGACGTCGTTATCAAGATATTTCAGTACCACAAAAGCCAGCAGGAAAGAGGGGATCGCCTCCACCACAAACAGCCATTGCCAGTTGTGCAGGCCATCGACGCCCTCAAAGGTTTTCAAAATCAAACCGGACAGCGGGCTGCCAATGATGGTGGACAGCGGCGTGACCAGAATGAACAGGCCGAGCGTGCGTGCCGAGCGCCACGACGGAAACCACAGCGTGAGATAAAAGACGATACCGGGGAAGAAACCGGCTTCGGCCACGCCGAGCAGGAAGCGCAGCACATAGAATTGCATCGGCGTGGTCACAAAGATCATCGCCGCTGACAGCACCGCCCAGCTGATCATGATCCGCGCTATCCAGAAGCGCGGGCCGTAGCGTTGCATCATCAGGTTGCTCGGCAGTTCAAACAGGAAATAGCCGATGAAAAAGATACCGGCACCCAGCCCGTACACCGTGTCGCTGAAGTTCAGCGCATCCTGCATATGCAGTTTGGCAAAACCGATATTGACGCGATCCAGATACGCGAAGAAGTAGCACAGAATTAAAAACGGGATCAGGCGACGGGTGATTTTGCTGTATACCGCGTCAGCTCTGTTTTCAGAATGAATAATCGCCATGGGTTCTGATCTCTTCATTTCCCCCGCCGTCAGGAAGGGGAAAACGGGGTTAGTAAAGAGAGCTGCCGATACTTCTCAGAGGCAGGCCGGCCATCAGGTTTTTCTCGATATTTTCCAGCGAGATGTTTTTGGTTTCAGGCACGAAAAGCAGGGTGAGGATGATGCACAGGACGTTCAGCACGGCGTAGAGCCAGAAGGTGCCCGCGCTGCCCACCGAGTCGATAAGCGTCAGGAAGGTCGCGCCGATAATGGTGTTGGCGATCCAGTTCGCCATGGTGGAGCAGGTCACGCCGAAATCGCGCCCGGCCAGCGGCTGGATCTCTGAACACAGCACCCAGATCAGCGGCCCGGCGCTCATGGCAAAACCGGTGATGAAAATCAGCAACAGGATGACGGCGGTGTATTGCTGCACCGGGCTGGTGATGCCGATGAAGAACATGTAACCCAGTAACGCCATGCAAATCGCCATCACGCTGAAACCGAGTTTGAGGATCGGCTTGCGTCCCCAGCGGTCTACCAGACCGATCGCAATGAACGTCGCCAGCACGTTGGTTAAACCGGCGATCACCGTGCCCCACATCTGCTGTTGGGTGGAGGCAAAACCGGCAATGGCAAAGATTTTCGGTGCGTAATACATGATGACGGTCATGCCGGTGAACTGCTGCATGAACTGCAATAACACGCCGAGGCAGGTGGAGCGGCGAAAATGACTGCTGGCACGAAACAGCTGCCAGCCACGCTGGCTTACCTTCACGCTTTCGCGGATGGCGTCCAGCTCGGTGTGCGCTTCCCTTTCGCTGGAGCGCAACAGCAGCAACACTTTCTGCGCCAGCGCATGTTTATTTTTCATCATCAGCCAGCGCGGGCTTTCCGGCAGGGTGAGAACCCCGGCAAACAGCACCAGCGCCGGAAAGGTGATGATGCCCAGCATCCAGCGCCAGTTGCCGCTTTGGCTGAAGGCCGTGTCGGAGAGAAACGCCACCAGGATCCCGATGGTGATCATCAGCTGATACATGGAAATCATGCTGCCACGGATATGTTCCGGCGCGATTTCAGACAGATACAGCGGTGCGACGAACGAGGCGACGCCGACCGCCGCGCCGAGCAGGAAACGCGAGACGATCAGAGTCTGCAAATCAGGGGCGAAGGCGCAACCGACTGACCCTGCGACAAAAAGCGCCGCGCCAATCAGCAGCGTTTTTTTACGTCCGATACGGGTACACATCGGGCCGCTGCACAGTGCGCCCAGCGCCGCGCCGACCATCATGACGCTGACCACCATTTCCTGCTGATGACTGCTCAGCCCGAATTCCTGTGCCAGAAACGGTAACGCGCCCGCGATCACGCCCATATCCAGCCCGAACAGCAGACCGGCCAGCGCGGCTAAAAAACACACCAGCAACGTTTGCCGGTTGGTGCGGGGAACAGAGTGTGGAATTGCATGTGTCGTCATACGAAACCTCGGAGGTCATTTTATGTTTTTACAGGGATGTGTAGGGAAAGCAGAGTGGCCCGCGGTCAGGCAGTTTTACGGCTCAGCAGCGCTTCATGCGCCTGATGCCACGCGCCCTGATAAGCCAGCGCGCGTTCGCGCAGTGCGGTCAGGGAAATGCCCGGCTGATAGAGGCCGCCGCCCAGGCCGAAACCGCGTGCGCCAGATTGCAGATACCTGTGCATTTGTGCGGCATCGGCGCTGATCCCGCCGACCGGCAGGCACAGGGTTTTTTCCGGCAATACCACCAGCATCGCTTTGGTGATAGCCGGGGTGATCATCTCCGCCGGAAACAGCTTCAGGGCGCTGGCACCGGCATTCAGTGCGGCAAAGGCTTCGCCCGGCGTGGCGATGCCCGGCAGGCTGACTAAACCGAGCGCACAGGTGGCGCGGATAACCGAAAGATCGGGGTTCGGGGAGATAATCAGCTGCCCCCCGGCTTCCGCCACCTGATGCACCTGACGTTCGCTGAGCACGGTACCCGCGCCGACAAAACCGTTATCACCGACGGTTTTCGCCATGATGGCGATCGACTCCAGCGGTTGCGGGCTGTTCAGCGGCACTTCCAGCCAGGTAAATCCGCATTCCAGCAGGGTACGCGCCACGCCTTCGGCTTCGGCGGGCGTCACACCCCGTAAAATGGCAATCAGCGGCAACCGGCATTGCTGCCAGCGGGTGGAAAAATTCTGTGCATTCATGTGCGTTCTCCGTTCAGGCTGCGGCAGATAGCGGCCATGCCTTCAATGAAACAGTCATTGCCGTCAGCCGGTTGCAGGCTGATGCCCATCTGGCTGGCAGCGCGGGTGTAGCGTTCGGTTAATGCCGGGGAGCCGACGATCCACGCCTGCGTTTCCGGCAGGGCCAGCAGCTCTGCGCCAATGAGTAAACCGGAGAGGTAGCTGGCAACGTCTGCGGGAGGTAGCGTGCCGTCGAGCCGCAGGGTGCGCGCCGAGAACAGCGCATTGCTGAGAAACGGCGCTGCGGGCGCATGACTGACGCCAAGCGCAAAGGCGCTGGCATCGTCTGACGGCTCAGGCAAATCCCGGCCCAGCAGCGAATGGTTGAGCATCACGGCGTAGATTTCGCCGGTCATAAAGGTGCTGAAATGCCGGATCTGGCCGTTCAGCAGGAAGGCATGTTTGCTGTGCGTACCCGGTAAAATCACACAGTGCTGCGCCTGCGGGTGCAGTGCCGCCAGCCCGGTCAGCTGGACTTCCTCTCCGCGCATCACGTCGGGCAGGCCGAACGCGTTTGGGCCGCTGACGCCCGCGATTATCTGGCACGGGCTTCCCCACGGCGTGTTCACCGTGGCGACCTGCGCGGCGAGCTGCTCACCTCCGGCGGGCAGGGCGACGTAAGGCACTTCCAGCCAGCCTTGCTGTGAGCCGACCATTCCCGCCATCACCAGCGGCAGCCTGGGGTACTTGTCCAGCCACGGCTGAATCAGAGGCTGCAACGCCGCCGCAAACTGCTGGTCGGGTACGTTAAGCAGGCCGCAGGGGGCGTGAGTCGTGGCAACACAGAGGGAATCCTTCATCAGGAACGCCCGAAAATTCGAGGTTCCCCAGTCAATGGCAATCCAGTGTTTGTGCATGGTGTTCTCATTCTTGAGTTACAACAGTATAAATCTTGTATGACAAGAATGATGGGTGAGAAATAACCTTATTACTGTGAGGGAGATCGGAAGTTAGCGAATCAGGCGGGAAAAGCGTTAAAAGAAGTGCTGATACTTTTCGGGGATCTCACGCCAGATATGTTTGTGCGCGGCGCTGAGTAAGATGTGGCGCATGCACTGGCGCGCCTGATCAACTTGCTTGAGGCGAATGGCTTCGAACAGATCCCGGTGCTGCTGCACGGCATCCTGCGTCAGAGTGAGATCCTCTTCGAGGGTATGCTTAAAAGAGAGCAGCATCGCCGCAGACAGCGCGCTGCCGACGGAGGAGAGGAACGGGTTATGGCAGGCTTTGAGCACCGCCGTATGAAAAGCCAGATCGCCCTGTTCAAACTGGGCGGCAGAACCCTTTTGCTGCCCGGACTGCATGGCGTGCAGCGCATTTTCGATGGCGGCGAGATCGTTTCCGTTGGCATTGAGCGCCGCCATGGCCGCGACGTCCGGTTCGAAAATCAGGCGCGTGAGCATCAGTTGCTCAACCAGTTCGGATTCAATCCCGACGTCTTCCAGCCATGAGAGCACGTCGGCATCCAGAAAACTCCACTGCTCGCGCGGCGTGACAATACTGCGGCGCTTGGCCTGGATCAGTAACATGCCTTTTGCTCCCAGCACCTGAAGCGCGTTGCGAACCGAAGTGCGCGACGCCTCGTACTGCTGCGCCAGCTCATTTTCTCCCGCAATCGGCATGCCAACGGCCAGCTCACCACGAATAATACGCAGCGCTAAATCGCGGGTAATGGATTCTGAAACGGAAGCGGTGAGTTTGTTCATGAAGTTTCCGGTGAGGCAGCGGCAACAAGCCGCCGGGTGATTAAGTCACTGTAATGGCGACATGTTACACCGCAATCTCTCATAACCCAACCGGCTGCGGATACAAGCCTTTGCGCTTCCATTTCACATCGACCACCGACTGGCCGCTGTGGATTTTTCCCTGCAACAGCAGATTAAATTTGGCACTGGTGGCACGCATTAAGCGGCTTTGCAGAATATACACCGCCTCCGTGCCGAGCTCGCGGCAGGGCAGCAGCATCGAGGTGAAATTCATCGGCGTCGCGGTTTTCATCTCATGGGCGAAATCCATGCTCATCAGTGAAATATCTTCCGGAACCCGGATGCCCATTGCGGTCAGTGCTTCCAGCGTGGCGTGGGCAATCGGCGTACTGCCGCAGACAATCGCCGAGGGCAGCGTTTCCCGTTTGTGTTCGCGCAGGTATTTATCAATGCTTTCCCGCGCCTGCTCCTTGCCGTTACCTTTATTAATCAGCAGATGAGTGGCTTCATCAAAAGCAATGTGATGTTCAAGACAGGCGCGTTTGAAACCGTCCAGACGCTGCATCATGGTTTCCCGCCGCAGATCGGTGAACAGCAATACCGGCCTGTGCCCCTTCTGGAATAAATAATGTGCCGCGCTGTAACCGATGGAATAGTGATCGGCGGAAACACAGTCGAGGCGCATTTCGCTGTCTTTCGCGTTGATCATCACCACCGGTTTATTGGATTCCGCCGCCAGCCGGTACAGCATCACATCATCAATGCCGATAATAATAATGCCATCCACATCCGACTGGCTGAGCGCCTGCATGAAACCGGCGATATCCGGATCATTCACCGTCAGCGCGCATTTTCGCACGTGAATGTCGAAACGGCTGACCTCCGCCGTTATTTCCTGAATGGCTTCATAATAATAGAGATCTTCATGGGGAGAGAATGCAGCCGGTGGCGCGCAAATTAACAGAGTATTCATTAACAGGCGGCTGGCGGGAATGTCGCGCAAAATACCCATATTTCTGGCATGGGTAAATACTTTTTCTTTTGCCTGCGGGCTGACATTCGCTTTGCCAGCTAATACCCGGGAAACAGTGCTGGGAGAAAGCCCTGTTAACTCGGCTATTTGCCTGATTTTTAATTTTCCTGTCATTTTGTGATCAACGCCTCATTAGCTTATGGACTTATTACCACGTGTAACTGTTTGTAATTCATCAGCTATTCATCATCATAGCAAATCCGAAATGCCGCGCTGCAATTCCTGTCACAAATACCGATTGTTGGAAAAAAATGCCATTACTATTCTCTCAGCAATAAGTGTTGCAGCAGATTTTAAGTATTTATCCGCGCCAGATGAAATGACGAAACACGTAAAATCAGTCATTAAATCAGCAAGGTGACGGCTGCCCATCAGTCTGAAATCAGGAATAAAATAATGCTGAAAATAGCGATCGTTGGTACCGGTAATATTTCACATAACCATATTCAGGGATATTTGCAGTTTGCTGACCGTTGTCAGATTGTCGCGCTGGTGGATATTTATCCTGAGAAAGCCGAAGAGAAGAAACGGCATTACGGCCTGACAGAGGCCAAAGTCTATGCCAGCCATCAGGATATTCTCGGCGACCCGGACATTGACGTTTTTGACATCTGTACGCCGCCGTATGTCCATGCGCAAATTTCAATTGATGCGCTGACCGCGGGCAAACATGTGCTGTGTGAAAAGCCGATGGCGGCATCATTACAGGAATGCGATGCGATGATAAGCGCTGCACAGGCGAGCGGCAAAACGTTGTCGATCATTGCCCAGAACCGCTTTACCGATGCGTTCTGGCGGCTGAAAAAAGTCATCGATTCCGGCGAAGCGGGCAAAGTCTGCCATGCGCAGGTGGACTCTTTCTGGTGGCGCGGCCACTCGTATTACGATTTGTGGTGGCGCGGCACCTGGGAAAAAGAGGCGGGTGGTTGCACGCTCAATCACGCTGTTCACCATATCGATGCGATTCAGTGGATGCTGGGTTTCCCGTCGGAAGTGGTCTCGATGATCACCAATGCCGCGCACGACAATGCCGAAGTGGAAGATCTCTCGGCGGCGATTTTCAAATATGACTCCGGTGCGCTGACCCAGTTGACTGCCTCGGTGGTGCATCATGGCGAAGATCAGAAGATGGTGATCCAGGGCGAGCGCGCGCGGATCTCGGCGCCGTGGGACACTTTCGCCAGCATTTCTGCACCTAACGGTTTCCCTGTCGAAGCACGTGATACGGCGCGGGAAAACCGTCTTGATGACATTTATCAGTCCATTCCTGCGCTGACGTACACGCTGCACACCGGTCAGATCGACAATTTCCTCACTGCGCTGGAAACCAAAAGCGCACCGCTGGTCGACGGCGTGCAGGGCAAACGCTCGCTGGAGCTGATTGCCGCGATTTATAAATCCGCCATCACCCGCAGCATTGTGAAGCTGCCGATTTTGCCGTCGGATCCTTTCTATCAGACCGGCGGGCTGGTATCGCTGGCACCGCACTTTTATGAGAAATCCGCCTCCGTGGAAAACTTCGCCAATGAAGAGGCGATCCCGCTGGGCAAAAACATGGATAAAGGAGCCTGAAGATGAGCATTCAAGACGGGATGAACTATGCGCCGGTCGGGAAACCGCAGCCGGTAGTGAAGCCGGGCGAGTTTGTGATCGCGGCGGCGGCGCTGGATCACGGGCATATTTACGGCATGTGTAACGGGCTGATTGAAGCCGGTGCCAGCCTGAAATGGGTTTACGATCCGGATCCGGAAAAGGTGCAAAAATTTGTCAGCCAGTATCCGCAGGTGGCGGTGGCGGATTCGCTGGAAACGATCCTCGCCGACAGAGAAGTTCAGCTGGTGGCGGGCGCGGGCGTGCCTTCTGAACGCTGCGCCCTTGGGCTGAAAGTGATGGAGGCCGGTAAAGATTATTTCACCGATAAAGCACCGCTGACCACGCTGGAACAACTGGCCGCGGCGAAAGCCAAAGTGGCCGCCACCGGGCGAAAATATGCAGTTTATTACAGCGAGCGGCTGCACGTTGAGAGCGCGGTTTTCGCCGGACAACTGGTGCAGGAAGGGGCGATCGGGCGGGTTATCCAGACGCTGGGTACCGGGCCACACCGCGAAGGCGAAGGCCGCCCGGACTGGTTTTACGAACGTGAAAAATTCGGCGGCATTCTGTGTGATATCGGCAGCCATCAGATCGAACAGTTCCTGTTTTATACCGGCAACCGCAACGCCCGCGTGGTCGCCGCGCAGGCGATGAATTTTAACCATCCGGCATCCCCGCGTTTTGAAGATTTCGGCGACGCGATGCTGGAAGGCGACAACGGCGCACGCGGTTATTTCCGCTGCGACTGGTTCACGCCAGACGGTCTGAGCACCTGGGGCGACGGACGTCTGACGCTGCTGGGTACCGAAGGCTACATCGAGATGCGCAAATATGTCGATATCACGCGCGGCGAGCAGGATGTGGTGTATCTGGTGAATCAGCAGGGCGAGTTCCGCTATCCGGTATCAGGAAAAGTGGGCTTCCCGTTCTTCGGCCAGCTGATTCTCGATTGCCTGAATCGCACCGAAAACGCCATGACCCAGGAGCATGCGTTTAAAGCCGCCGAGTTGTGCGTGCGGGCGCAGATGCTGGCAAATCAGGCGGGACAATCGGTGTAATCCGGAGGCGCGTCATGAAAACCATTAATGCGGCCATCATCGGTTGCGGGGCGATTCACACCTGCCATGCCGGGGCGATCCTGCAAAATCCGGCCAGCCGTTTACAGGCCATTGCCGAATGCGATGTTGAAAAAGGCCAGGCGCTGGCGCAGCAGTATCAGTGTGCGTTTTACGCCGATTACGCCGAAATGCTGCGCGATCCGCACATTGACGTGGTGCATATTTGCCTGCCGCATTATCTGCATCAGGAAGCCATTCTCGCCGCACTGGCGGCGGGAAAACACGTGTTTACCGAGAAACCGGCGGTACTCAATCCCGGCGAAATCAAGGCGGTTAAAAAAGCGCTGACCGACTCGGGAAGGCTGCTCGGGGTGTGTTATCAGAACCGGCTTAACCCGTCGAGCCAGAAGATCCACGCGCTGCTGGCAAGCGGCGCGCTGGGCAAAATGCTGAGCATTAAAGCCGTGCTGACCTGGTCACGCGGCGGAACCTACTACAGCCAGAGCCCGTGGCGCGGGCATTTCGCGACCGAAGGCGGCAGTCTGCTGATCAATCAGGCGATCCACACACTGGATCTGATGCAGTGGTTTGGCGGCGGCGTTCGGGCGATAAAAGGGGTGGTGGACAGCCATTTTCTGGGGGAGGTGACCGAGAACGAAGACACCGCCATGGCCAGCCTGATACTGGCGAATGGTGCACGCGGGCTGTTTTATGCCAGCAACTGTCACAGCACCGATTCCCCGCTGCTGCTGGAAATCCACTGTGAAAACGGGCTGCTGCAACTGCACCATAACGCGCTGTGGCTGATCTCAGGAGAAAATAAAACGCTGCTGGTCAGCGATCACAGCCCGGCAGGGCAGGGAAAAAGTTACTGGGGCGACAGCCATCGTCAGGCCATTAATAATTTCACGCACTCTGTCCGGTCTTTCGAGAACAGAAACCTTGAAGATGACAATTATACCTCTCTGGATGAGGCAGATATTTCCCTCAAGATGGTTGAGGCGATTTATCGTTCCTCACAATTAAGACAATGGATCACGCTTGAATAAATAATATTAATAATAACCCTACATTCACAGGATAATAAAAATGAAGCCTACTGAACGCAGAGTCGGTTACGGCACGGCCATAGGTTATGGCGTGACGGATTTATTTGGTGGCGGTGCATTCGCCGTTATTGGTACCTGGCTTTTATTCTTTTATACGACCTATTGTGGATTATCCGTATTAGAGGCCGGGTCAATATTCGCCATTGCCCGCGTCATCGACGCCATACTAAGCCCGATTATGGGCTACATCACCGATAATTTCGCCAACACCTGGCTTGGGAAAAAGTTTGGCCGCCGCCGGTTTTTCCTGCTGATCAGTTCCCCGCTGATGTTCCTGTATGCGCTGGTCTGGGTAACCGACATGAGCTACTGGTATTATCTCGGCACCTATCTGTCTATCGAATTGCTTTCGGCCATGGTGCTGGTGCCGTGGGAGACGCTCTCTTCTGAAATGACCAACCGCTTCAGCGAACGCACCCGCCTGTCTGGCGTACGCATGATCTGCTCCCAGCTCGGTGGCCTGCTGGCGGTGTCGATCCCCGGTGTGATTATGCAATTCACCGGTAAAGATAATCCGATGACGTACACGTATACCGGTATTATTTTCGCCTGTATTTTCTGCGTCGCGGTCTTTACCACCTGGATGTGTACCTGGGAAGCTAAAGACGTGCGGGAAGAGTTTGAGCCGGAACCGCTGGGCGCAAACAGCGGCGGATTGCTGCACCATTTAAAAAGCCTGGCGCTGGATCTTCTTTCCTCCTTTAAAATACGTATGTTCCGCCAGCATATTATTATCTATATTTTCTCTTTTACCGCGCTGGACGTATTTGGTGCCGTCTTTACTTATTACGTGGTGTACGGATTACATCTGAGTGCGTCGGCGGTATCAGGATATTTAACCGTCGCGGCATTAGCCTCCGTGCCTTCCACCTTTATTTTTATGATGCTGCTGGAAAAAATAAATATGTCACCTTCCGGCGCATTACGGCTGGCTTATGGCATTATTTTCTGCGTGCTGGCATTCCTGTTTTATGTGTATATCACCGAAATGACGGTGTCTGTTTTGCTGTTCTCGGCAGTGTTCGCGGTGTTCGGTTTTGCCCGCGCCGGGCTGTATTACATCCCGTGGAACATCTACAGCTTTATTCCCGACGTGGATGAAATCGTCACCAAAAAACGTCGCGAAGGGATATTCGCCGGTGTGATGGTACTGACCCGCAAAAGCACCGTGGCGCTGGCAATTATGCTGATCGGCATCGTGTTGCAGGAGAGCGGTTTCGTCAAAGGGCAGGGTATGCAACCGGTCAGCGCGCTGCATGCGATTATCGGGCTAATGATATTCGCCACCGCCGCACTGCTGGCCGTCAGTTTTTATATGACGTTCAAATTTAAACTGACGCGTGACACCCACAAAACGCTGATCAAAGAGGTGGCGCGTCTGAAACTGGGCGGCGATCTTGCAGACTGCACGCCGGAGTGCCAGAAAGTGATCAAAGACCTGACCGGCTATGAGTACAGTGAAGTCTGGGGCGCAAGTGCCAGGGGAAAAGTGCTACGCAGTGAAGTGGCAGGGTAGCGTCAAAAGGCGGGCAGCGCGGCTGCCCGCTCATGGCTACTGCGCGGGCAAGGTCTGATTTCCGTCTCCCAGTGCGCGCTGCATAAATACGGTATCCAGCCAGCGGCCATGCTTGAACCCCACCGAGTGCAGTGTCCCTTTTATCTGAAAACCGGCCGCGAGATGCAGGTTGATCGACGCGGTATTGTCGCTGTCGCCGACGTTTCCAATCAACTGACGAAAGCCGTGAGTTTCCGCCCAGTCGATGGCGCGGCGAAGCAGCGCCTTACCCGCTCCCCGTTTCTGAAAACCGGGATCAATATAAATAGAATCTTCCAGCGTGAACCGGTACGCGAAACGCTCGCGATAACGGCCAAGATAGCAAAATCCTTTCACTTCCCCTTCATGCAGCACCACCAGCCAAAGCAGACCGGCCTCTTTGATTTTTTTCAGACGGGCGGAGATTTCACTTTGCTCAGGCGGTTGAGTCTCGAACGAGGCCGTTCCGTGAATGACGTGCCAGGCATAAATTTTTTGCATCGCGGGAACATGTTGTTCATCCGCTTCAATAATTTCCATTCTTACTGCTCCGCAGAGGGTGCCAAATCACTACTTTTTGCGTAAACAGGGCCCGAAGGCAAACTGTTTTTGACAGGTATAAGTAAAACGTCTGGATACCCCTGCCGGCCGCAGTTCTGTGTTTATACTTTTTTCTTCTTATCGATACTTTTTTGGTTTTTAAATCACCGTCGGTCCTCCTGTTATAGTCAGTGTCTTTGCACATTAGCGCTTATTTTTTAAGGATAAAGAGTGAAACTGACAACCTCTCATTTTCGGGCCGGAGCCCTGGTTTTGCTGGCGGGTTTACTGCTGGCAGGCTGTGACCA